>NZ_CP062163.1:2637500-4064099 GCF_014844095.1 Brevibacillus sp. JNUCC-41
TCGGGACCTAAGCCGAGGCCGAAAGGCGTAGGCGATGGACAACAGGTTGATATTCCTGTACCACCTATACATCGTTTGAACGATGGGGGACGCAGAAGGATAGGGTAAGCGCGCTGTTGGATATGCGCGTCCAAGCAGTTAGGCCGGAAACGAGGCAAATCCCGTTTCCATTAAGGCGGAGCTGTGATGGCGAGGGAAATATAGTACCGAAGTTCCTGATTCCACGCTGCCAAGAAAAGCCTCTAGTGAGATGTAAGGTGCCCGTACCGCAAACCGACACAGGTAGGCGAGGAGAGAATCCTAAGGTGTGCGAGAGAACTCTCGTTAAGGAACTCGGCAAAATGACCCCGTAACTTCGGGAGAAGGGGTGCTTTTTAGGGTGAATAGCCCAGAAAAGCCGCAGTGAATAGGCCCAGGCGACTGTTTAGCAAAAACACAGGTCTCTGCGAAGCCGCAAGGCGAAGTATAGGGGCTGACACCTGCCCGGTGCTGGAAGGTTAAGGGGAGAGGTTAGCGCAAGCGAAGCTTTGAACCGAAGCCCCAGTAAACGGCGGCCGTAACTATAACGGTCCTAAGGTAGCGAAATTCCTTGTCGGGTAAGTTCCGACCCGCACGAAAGGTGTAACGATCTGGGCACTGTCTCAACGAGAGACTCGGTGAAATTATAGTACCTGTGAAGATGCAGGTTACCCGCGACAGGACGGAAAGACCCCGTGGAGCTTTACTGCAGCCTGATATTGAATTTTGGTACAGCTTGTACAGGATAGGTAGGAGCCTGAGAAGCCGGAGCGCTAGCTTCGGTGGAGGCGTTGGTGGGATACTACCCTGGCTGTATTGAAATTCTAACCCGCGCCCCTTATCGGGGTGGGAGACAGTGTCAGGTGGGCAGTTTGACTGGGGCGGTCGCCTCCTAAAGAGTAACGGAGGCGCCCAAAGGTTCCCTCAGAATGGTTGGAAATCATTCGTAGAGTGTAAAGGCACAAGGGAGCTTGACTGCGAGACCTACAAGTCGAGCAGGGACGAAAGTCGGGCTTAGTGATCCGGTGGTTCCGCATGGAAGGGCCATCGCTCAACGGATAAAAGCTACCCCGGGGATAACAGGCTTATCTCCCCAAGAGTCCACATCGACGGGGAGGTTTGGCACCTCGATGTCGGCTCATCGCATCCTGGGGCTGTAGTCGGTCCCAAGGGTTGGGCTGTTCGCCCATTAAAGCGGTACGCGAGCTGGGTTCAGAACGTCGTGAGACAGTTCGGTCCCTATCCGTCGCGGGCGCAGGAAATTTGAGAGGAGCTGTCCTTAGTACGAGAGGACCGGGATGGACGCACCGCTGGTGTACCAGTTGTCTTGCCAAAGGCATAGCTGGGTAGCTACGTGCGGACGGGATAAGTGCTGAAAGCATCTAAGCATGAAGCCCCCCTCAAGATGAGATTTCCCATGGCGTAAGCTAGTAAGATCCCTGAAAGATGATCAGGTTGATAGGTCAGAGGTGGAAGCGTGGCGACATGTGGAGCTGACTGATACTAATAGATCGAGGACTTAACCAACGCTTTAAAAAAATGAAATACCTTCTTATTATCTAGTTTTGAAGGAATGAAAATTTCTTCTTGCATTTTCTCAAAAAGACGTTATAATAATATATGTCTTGAAAAAATGTTAACATTGTTTGGTGACGATAGCGAAGAGGTCACACCCGTTCCCATTCCGAACACGGCAGTTAAGCTCTTCAGCGCCGATGGTAGTTGGGGGTTTCCCCCTGTGAGAGTAGGACGTCGCCAAGCTTATATTGTTCCGCAGTAGCTCAGTGGTAGAGCATTCGGCTGTTAACCGAACGGTCGTAGGTTCGAGTCCTACCTGCGGAGCCATTATTGGAGAGCTGTCCGAGTGGCCGAAGGAGCACGATTGGAAATCGTGTAGACGGGTAACCCTGTCTCAAGGGTTCAAATCCCTTGCTCTCCGCCATTTATACCTGGCCCGTTGGTCAAGCGGTTAAGACACCGCCCTTTCACGGCGGTAACACGGGTTCGAATCCCGTACGGGTCACCATTTAGACAACATATTGGAGGATTAGCTCAGCTGGGAGAGCATCTGCCTTACAAGCAGAGGGTCGGCGGTTCGATCCCGTCATCCTCCACCATTATTCAATAAGATCAGGTTGTTTCTCTATAAAGGATTGATCATTCATCCCCTTGAAACGCTCAACACGAAAACTTGATTCATAATAGTAACATTAATACCGTCGCGGGGTGGAGCAGTCCGGTAGCTCGTCGGGCTCATAACCCGAAGGTCGCAGGTTCAAATCCTGTCCCCGCA
Organism: Brevibacillus sp. JNUCC-41; assembly: GCF_014844095.1. Lineage (NCBI taxonomy): Bacteria > Bacillati > Bacillota > Bacilli > Caryophanales > Bacillaceae > Peribacillus > Peribacillus sp. JNUCC41. Next base: position 2,639,812 of record NZ_CP062163.1, read on the forward strand.
ATCTATGGTCCCGTGGTGTAGCGGTTAACATGCCTGCCTGTCACGCAGGAGATCGCGGGTTCGATTCCCGTCGGGACCGCCATTTTATTGTTTGGCTCAGTAGCTCAGTCGGTAGAGCAAAGGACTGAAAATCCTTGTGTCGGCGGTTCGATTCCGTCCTGAGCCACCATAGTAGTGCCGGTGTAGCTCAACTGGTAGAGCAACTGACTTGTAATCAGTAGGTTGGGGGTTCAAGTCCTCTTGCCGGCACCATGTTTCATCCATATGCGGAGGGGTAGCGAAGTGGCTAAACGCGGCGGACTGTAAATCCGCTCCTTCGGGTTCGGCAGTTCGAATCTGCCCCCCTCCACCATCTTTCTTACAGGGGTATAGTTTAAAGGTAGAACAGAGGTCTCCAAAACCTCCAGTGTGGGTTCGATTCCTACTACCCCTGCCAATTTCAATCCTATAATGGCGATTGTGGCGAAGTGGTTAACGCACCTGATTGTGGTTCAGGCATTCGTGGGTTCGATTCCCATCAGTCGCCCCATTTAATAAAACATGGTATAATGATTACAACGTTAATGGGCTATAGCCAAGCGGTAAGGCAACGGATTTTGATTCCGTCATGCGAAGGTTCGATCCCTTCTAGCCCAGCCATATGCGAAAGTAGTTCAGTGGTAGAATACAACCTTGCCAAGGTTGGGGTCGCGGGTTCGAATCCCGTCTTTCGCTCCAAAAACGTTGGCGGCATAGCCAAGCGGTAAGGCAGAGGTCTGCAAAACCTTTACCACCGGTTCGATTCCGGTTGCCGCCTCCAACATACATGCCGGTGTGGCGGAATTGGCAGACGCGCACGACTCAAAATCGTGTTCCTCTGGAGTGCCGGTTCGACCCCGGCCACCGGTATCACGAATAGCGAAGAATCGCTATTACAAAAAGCTTCACACTTAATTGTGTGAAGCTTTTTTGTGTTTATGGCGCACTATAACATATGTACAAATAATGTGCGGGATTATTGTGCATTGATTTTTCATCACTCAAGAATGGAGGCGATACATGAATTTAGGTGCCACAGATATTGTGGGGAGTGATAAGAAATATTTAAAAATTATTTGATCAGCAATAGTATAGAGTACGTTTGTTCTAATGATGAAAATAAAAAACGAATGGAAAGAGCATTAACTCTCCCATTCGTTCCAAAACAATAAATTTAGATTTCAATATTGATTGCATTTAGCTCCGCTTCCGTATAGCCAGAAGAGGATAGTGCGATTTCAATTTCTTCGGCAGCCTTATAATCAAATAATTTAAATTTAGACATTAAAGCGAAAGCATTTTGATTTTCAATTGCCAGGGCAACAGCTTCCACGTCTTGCAGTAGCTTCAGGTCTTCAATGTAGAATTGAGCGGTTCTCATCGCTAAATACTCATTCATTGTAGTCGAATTGTAGAAAAGATTTGTTAAAGTGGTGATTGCGTTAGGAACGAAAATCTTATTCATACTTACCCCTCCAATATTCTTAATATTCTGTCATTAATTCATTTCTAGTATGAGTCACGATAAAAATGTTGTCAATCTTTATCTTATGAGCATTTTAACTCACCAAATGAAAGTAAATCCGTACCAAATTGATAAAACGAAAACAGGCTATTACAAAGGCAAAAGTGATTGGGAATGAATGCTGCTGAGTTTATGAAACGAACCAACTTACATGTGACATGTTGATTTAAGCTAGATTAATAGGTCTGGTTGAGCATCAAAAAGCCAATGTCACAAGTGGCACGATTAAGAAGAATGTTTTAGAATTTTTTTAGAGATTCTTTCATTGATGATTTCCTTTCTTTGTTTAAAATTATCGAAAGGCTTGTAAAACAACAGATCCTTATTGACTGTGAAGAAGGAGGGCTTCCACATTACGCAGCTCTCCGAATGAAACACTATCAGCCACAATTATTTGCAATGTTCTCGTAGCTGTCATTCGTTTGTCTGGATGCTTCATTTGTAGATGCTTTTGTATCGCTCGGAATAGTTCATTATTTTCTGGACGGTTGGCGTTATAGATTTCTTGTAAACTCTTCGATTTTCCCATGGCTTTTCCTACTTTCCATAAGTGTGAAAGACATATGAAAGCTTAATATTATTCGTATGTCTATATTTCCGTCTGAGCACGTCTAATTCCTTCTTTTTTCAATTAAATCTTCTTTAAAGAACAGGGAAGTTGCTCCTGACTTTTTTACATGGCGTTAGCTTAGCTGTCTTACTGCTTGACTGTTGCCTGTATATGTTGTTGTTTTCCTTTGTCTTTAACACGACCAAAGCAATGCAGAATCATGTTCTGCATTGTGTTGTTAGAATGTTCATATTGAGACATGTAGCACTAGTCCGTTATCAACCAGGAAATTAGCTCTTTTAACCTTACTTCTATTTATTTTCCGCTTCGTACTTTTTCTAAATAATATCAATGAAATATGGTAATAAATAAAAAACCACTATTTAAGAACACTTCAAATAACAAATTTTCTAAGGGGCGGCAAAATGTGAACAATATGGGATGTCAATGCAGGTCCAATGACGAGTTACAGCAACTGGTCGATCAGGCAAAAGAATATACAAATATGGGAAAGGTAGCGGACTATATACCGGCCCTTGAAAAGGCGAATCCTGGGGATTTATCTGTTGCTATTTACTATCCTGACGGAAAAGGATATTGTGCGGGGGATGTAAGTGGGAAAATGACACTGCAAAGCATATCGAAAGTTTTGACACTTGCTCTCGTATTAATGGAAAAAGGGGAGGAATATGTCTTTTCCTATGTAGGTAAGGAACCCACCGGCGACCCTTTCAATTCGATTGCCAAGTTAGAGACAAACAAGCCATCCAAACCGTTAAATCCGATGATCAATGCAGGAGCATTGACTGTGACCCACATGATCGCAGGTGATAGTGTGAATGAACGATTTCAGCGTATTTTAGATTTTATCCGGGAATTGACTCAAAACCCCACGATTGGTTTTAATGAAGATGTAGCCCGGTCAGAATACAATACAGCAGACTTAAATAGGTCGTTAAGCTATTTTTTAAAGCAGCATAATGTAATAAATGAGGATGTGGAGGACTTAATCGAATTGTACTCGAAGCAGTGTGCCATTGAAATGGATAGTCAGGATTTGGCAAGGATAGGCTGTGTGCTGGCCATGAATGGGAAAGATTTGTTGACGGGAAAGCAAATCATCCCCGGGGATATTGCCCGTATTTGCAAGACATTCATGGTCACTTGCGGCATGTATAACGCATCAGGTGAATTTGCCATCAATGTGGGCATACCGGCAAAAAGCGGTGTGTCAGGGGGAATCATGGGGGCCGTTCCCGGAAAATGTGGAATTGGAATTTATGGTGCAGCGCTGGATGAGAAGGGGAACAGCGTTGCGGGGATAAAAATCTTGGAAATGATGGCGAAAAAGTATTCTTTAAGTATGTTTAATTTTTAAACCTTGACCATTAGCGGTGGGGCGATGATATTAATCAAATTATTTTTCATTCGGATGCTGTCTGGCTAAGGAGAGTCAGAGAAGAGAGAGAATAAAGCTTGGAATAAGAGCTTTTTCGTTTGTTTGGTATGGTCTTACAGGAAAAGGCCTATCTGATACGATTGGTACAGTAGGATTATCAATTGAGGTTCAGTCTAAAGCCTGAAAGGAACAAATCACTCACTTTCACGGCAAAAAAAGGACCTCTGCACATTCGGCAAGGGTCTTAAGGTGATCATAACAAGTTGGATAGGAGAGATACTTTTTTATATAATGCATGTACCTCTTTATTTCGATGTTCCCCGATGTCATTTCTTAGGTGGCCTTCCATATCGGTCATTAAATCAGCTAATTTCAATGCCTTTTGCCTATCAGAAATATTGCTTCGAATGATGGATTCATATTTTGCATTGTATTCAGTCAGTGACATTTCTTCCGTCCTCCCATAATATCATTTAAGCTGTCCTCTGTTCCTTCATCAGCAATCCCAATGTACTTTAGTGTAATTTCAGGATGTGAATGATTAAGGATCGTTTGTAATTCAGCAAGGTCCTTACTTCGTTTATAGTGCCAGTACCCGAACGTTTTCCGCATGGTATGGGTACCGACGCCCTCGATGTCCACCATGTCCGCTGCTTTATTAAGCTGTCTGTAAGCCTGAATCTTGCTAATTGGCTTATCGCCCTTGCGTGAAGGGAATAGCCATTCACCATCGATGGTCGCTATATAAGCTGCCAATTCATTACATACATTATTAAGCTGTATTATTCTTGGCTTTTTTGTTTTGCCTTCCTTGATGATGACCTCCATCTTACCTTTAATGTCCTTTATCTTCAGCGATAATAAATCAGACACACGCAAGCCGGTATTAATGCCTAACAGAAACAATATGTAGTCTCTCTCGCTGCAATGTCTCTTCAGTGACCATTTCATATCATCTAATTTTTCCAATGATCTGATTGGTTGAACGTCAATTAAATGTTCTTTTGGCAAATGAGATCACCCTTATTTCATGCTAATGGAATCAGTGTTTTGAATGTATACTTTTTTTATTAATTTAAGAGTAACATTTGAAAAGGATGGAAGTCAATGTGATGGGTCTATGATATTTTTTGGACTGTCCACGGTTAGGAGAATTTTAGTTGTTTATTCGTATTAAGGCAGAATAATGGCATTAAAAACTTCTGGAACTTGATATAATGAATCTATAGGAATATTCTTCTAAACTGGCGTTTTGATGGATATTTAATAGATGAATTAATTCATTCTGAATTTATTATGCTTTAACAGGATTGGGGTAACCAACATGAAGAGAGGTTTAGTTATATTGAAAAAGTTACAGCCTTTAATGTCAAGGGTGTTTACTATGGCAATAATGGTTGCGGTTTTTTACTGTATGTTCATGTTCGCAGACTTGGAGAAGGAAAAGACAGACAACGGCGGGCGTCATAACGAGCAGTCCGTTAATTTTGAAAAGACGAGCGATCAAGAAGAGAAGCCTGCAGGTTCTTTGGTGAACTATTGTAAAGATAGTGCTAATGAGAGTCGCACCTCCAGTTGGTTTGGTATTGAAGAAGACGTTCTGGAACCCAGCGAATATACGGTTGAATGCATGGAACACTTGGAATAGCAGCAGAGTTCCTATGGATCAACCGTAAATTTGAAGTTCAGGACAATAAGGATTCTGGACATCAGGGTTTAGCGAAAAGGTAAGGACATATAGCCGAACATTTTCGTGAGCGTGGGACATCCAAAAGCTGGTGGCTTAATGGAAACGGAGTGGAATTCACGGGAATATAAGTGTTTTGGAAAATAAGGCTTCGCCGAAATGATTGGTGACGAACGGGTACACAGGGGGGAGGCCATATCTGTTGCATATAGAACATTGACAATGGCCTGTTTGGATCTTGACCAAACAGGTTTTTAGTATGAAAGGAAATCCAATGGAAAGAATGGAATAGAATATTATGAAGAATGAAGGAAAATTTTCCACCCCCATATCTTTTTCACTTTCTGAAACGTTTATAGGATAGAGGGTGTTGAAGGAGTGAGAAAAATGATAAATAAGTTAAGGGAAGATATTTCTGAAGAAAAGGATAACGGTGCGATCTTGCGTGAAGTCTATCCTGAATTGCTTCGGTTTTGCCGATTCCTAACCCAAAATAATTGGGATGGGGATGATTTGGCACAAGAAACGATATTGAAGGCAATGCAGGGCTATGGTAAGAAAACCGAGATAACAACGGCTTTATTGAAAACGATAGCCCGCCATTCCTGGATTGATACGATACGAAAAAGGAAAAAAGAATCATTAGACGAACTGTTGGATACCGAACAACAGGGATCAGTTGGGGAAAATGCCTTTGAAACGGTTGAATATATAATAAAGTCACTTACCCCGAAACAAGCTGTTGTTTTCCTGTTAAAGGAAGGATTCCTCTATCGGATAAAAGAAATATCAGAATATTTGCACACCACAGAAACGGCTGTAAAGGCAATCTTGAACCGTGTGAAAAAGCGTTTTGCCGATGAGGCTGAAGAGCGTAAGTTGTCTTGTGTGGAAGATTGGCAAGGTGATGAGGAACAGCGGCTCGTGTCCCTGATGACTAAGGCTTTAAAAGCCCAGAATCCTGATATCCTCATTAGAAGCATCCCATCTTTCAAATCCTTGAACAGTGAATCGATGATTCCTAAACTGATGAATCGTTCGATTCTTTCCAAATCAAGCTTCACTCCTTCAAACACACTCTCAATGGCTGCATAGCCAATATCATTGATAGGAGGAAGAAGAGATATGACCACAATTCCATATGTAATTGAGCAATCAGGCAAGGGTGAGCGCTCGTATGATATTTATTCCAGACTTCTAAAAGACCGTATCATCATGATTGGGGAAGAAATCACCGATCATTTAGCCAATAGTGTGGTTGCCCAATTGTTATTCTTGGCAGCAGATGCACCTGAGAAGGAAATTACCATTTTCATAAACAGTCCGGGGGGATCGACCAGTGCCGGTTTCGCCATTTATGATACGATGCAATATATTAAGCCTGATATCCGGACTGTATGTACGGGGATGGCTGCATCATTCGGTGCCATGCTTTTATTGGCGGGTACGAAAGGGAAACGGTGCGCTTTGCCAAATAGTGAAATCATGCTTCATCAACCGCTTGGTGGGGCGAGGGGGCAAGCCACGGAAATTGAAATTTCTGCCCGAAGGATTTTGAAACTAAAGGATCATATCAATCAAATCATCTCGGAAAGGACTGGGCAGCCTATCGAAAAGGTGGCGAAGGACACCGATCGTGATTACTTCTTAAGCGCAATAGAGGCGAAGGATTACGGTATAATCGATGAAATAATCGTTCAAGATAATTAATCCTGGTAAAAAAGCCATCAGTAAACTCAAAAATAAGCTGGATGAAAACGAAAAGAAACTGTAGATATCTATATCGGCAGTTTCTTTTTTACCTTCGACATTACTCCATTTATTTATTTTCAAATCCCCATACCTCGTTCCAATACTTTTTTGGATCCACTAATGTAGCTTCATCTCAATGGCCGCATAGCCAATATTATTTTAGGAGGAAGAAGAGATATGACCACCATTCCATATGTGTGAAAAAATAGAAGGGTGCCCAGGGTGATTATTGATATCTGAAACTACTGAAATTCTTTTTGAAAAGGGCTGAGAAAAGGATTTTGGATGTCTACCTTTTCTGGATAGTCCATCCATTTAATATGTTAAAATAAATATTATCTAACATTATCAATATCTTGGAGGAAGTTTCTATGAAGAAAACGCAAAAGGTTTTACTTATTAGTGGAATCTTTGTTGGGGCATTATTCGGGTTGGGGATTGCTTCCTTTAAAATCATGGAAAACTCCAATGATTACGAAAAAGCACAACTGGAGATTGAAGCCAGGGAAACCAAAGAACAAATTGAAAGAGAAAGAGAGGATGTGAAAATCAAAGCCCAAAGGGAAGCGAAAGCTAAAGCGGCGGAACTTGAAGCGAAAACAGCCATATATGATGGGATTGAATTTGAAACAGGACTTGATGGAGACTCAACCGAAACGGAAGTCATGGACGTCATGCATAAAATGACTCATCAAAAAGTTCGATCGCAAGATAAATGGGGAGCTATACCGATGTCCCCTAAGATTATAGAAGAGGTTTATAAAATAGTGGATTTAAGTGATTTTCAGCATAGAGATAGATTACTCGGCATTGCTGCCAGGTGGCGGGACTTTAATTTTAGCACGATCGTTCAGGACCATAACTTCTTTTGGGAAGACAAAGAAGGCACCGTTGGAAAAGCCCATGGCACATTAAGTGCGGCAGAAGAGATTGAATTCATTGAAGTGAATTTTAAGTGAGGCCATTTGCAGGGAAGTACTGAATATATCAAAGGGCGAGTTGATAAGATCTGTTCAATAAAGAAAACACTTAAACCTCCTGCAATAAGGCCAGTTCCTCAGGAGGTTTGAGTGTTTACAATTCAACTCAGTCATTCGCTTATGGGGAAGTCAAGCAATGGAACCTTTCATTCTATACATGAGTTTTATTTCTTAATAATTAGTTTGCTAGACTCGTTCTCCTTGTTTACGGGAACGTCTTTTCCTACTGTGACCCTGCGAACGACGCGGTGCTGGTCCCCGTAATCGGCAATAGCGTAATGCTGCGTGGCTAGGTTATCCCAAATGACCACGTCCCCTTCACTCCATTGCCAACGCACGGTATTTTCTAAGCGCGTGACGTATGAATCGAAGATGCTTAATAATCTTTCAGATTCACTTGTTGTATATCCTTCCACTCTGCCGGCAAAGCCACCTAATAATAAATGTCTTTTTCCGGTTTCTGCGTGCACGTGAACGACTGGGTGCCTTGTTTTATAAATGGTCGATTCGAATATATCACGATATTTCTTTTTAACCTCATCATCAATGTTTTCGGCTGGTTTGAATTGTGCATAATCATATTCATTTGTATGGATCGCCCATAGTTCATCAGCTAAATTCTTCAATCCCTCAGGCAGGTCCTCATATGCTTTATTCGTATTTGCCCATACTGTATCGCCTCCAACATCAGGGATGGTTACACCTCTTAAAACAGAGTATTTGGGGACCTCTGGAACAAAAGTGACATCAGTATGCCAATGGTTTGCTTTAGCGCCCCGTTCGGAATCAAGTTCGAAAATATAGTTAGTGTTGTCTTTGACCGGTACTGTAGGATGCGCATAAGGTTCACCCAATAGTTTGGCAAATGCCTCTTGGCTGGCATCGTCCAAATGACTTTGACCCTTGAAGAATACGACTTTATGATCGTTTAACGCTTGTTTGATTTCATTGAAAATAGCTAAATCCAAGTCTCCGCTTAATTGGACTCCTTGAATTTCCGCACCAATCCTTCCTGCTACGGGTACCACTATTAATTGTTGTGTTTTAGTTTCCGTCATAATCAATCTCCTCCTATAAGGTATGTTTTTTTATTTTTTAAAGGCTGCATCAATGTATTCATTGTGGATCTGGTTTTTAAAATTAAATGATTTCTTGATATAACCCACACCAGCTAAAGTATCGATTGATTCTTGTTGTGCCTTGATGGCATCATCGGTAAAGTAGATATTTGGTTCTTCAGCCGTTATTATTTTCTTGACTGTGCTCACAGGCAATTTAGTTTCTTTAGAATAAATTTCAGAGGCTTCATCTGGATTTGCAATTTGCCAATCGGCAGCTTTTTTATAAACCTTTAAATAGGCCTCGACAATTTCAGGATGTGCTTTTGCAAATTCGTTACGTGCAATGATTGCACCAGGAGCTAATATTTTTTCTTTTACTTTAAGTGCGACTGCATTCCCTTTTTTAATATTATTAAGGTAATAAGGGTTCCATATCGCCCAGGCGTCCAATTGTTTGGTTTCAAAAGCGGATTGAGCATCATCCGGTTGTAAATTGATGAGTTTAATATCATCAATCGTTAAACCATGTGCTTTCAATGCCTTGATTAAATACACATGACCTGTTGTCCCGGAGGCAACACCGACCGTTTTTCCCTTTAAGTCTTCAATCTTCTTAATGTCTCCTTCTGGCTGAGCCAGGATCCGGACAGATGACTCACCTCGACCCGTTTGTGCAATCACTTCAAATGGCAGATTCTTATCAATTCCGGCAATCAGTGCACCATCCCCTAAAAAAGATAGGTCAACCCGATTGGAAGCGAGGGATTCCAAAAGCGGGGGACCACTCGGGAATTCACTCCACTCGATTTGGGCATCCAGTTTAGAAAACTCTTCGTCGAACAATCCCTTTTCCTTTGCAATGACCAATGGCCCCATCTTTCCATTTAAGGCAATATGAACTTTAAGTGGATCACTTTTCCCGGAAGCCTTGCCGGCATCGGAATTGCAACCTGCCAATACAGCAATGCTAATGATGGCAAGCAATACGGCGGTTAACTTGTTACGGTATCCCTTCATGAATTCCCTCCTTTTTTATTACACTTACCTCATCTGGATAGTCAGATTAATGACAAAAAGAGATTCAACGAAGAGTATGCAGGGTTACTCTCCATTGAATCTCCGGTAGTCCAGTTGATTCACATGACCTATATTTAATTGGTTTTTTGTGAAGCGGATTTGTGTATGAATGCATCTTATCAGGTGTTAGAATAATCTGTCAATTCCTTTTTTAATTAATCCGATAAAATAAATTGGTATTGAGTGTTGATTATAAATAATCGATAAGTTAATATAAAATGAAATATAGAATCGACTAGTTAACTAGAGATTCAGCAAAGGGACAATATGTGCCTTATTGCTGGATCTCTATTCTTTTTATTTGAGAAAGGGTGAGGTTATTGGTAGCGATGTTAGAAATGAATCATGTAAGCAAAACATTTAAGAATGATAATGAAAGTGTCCATGTTTTGGATAATTTAAATCTGCACGTAAAAAATGGTGAGTTCGTCACCATCATTGGTCCGAGCGGCTGCGGGAAAAGTACATTATTAAAGCTGATCGCAGGACTTGATTCAGACTTTGACGGCACGATCATAGCAGGGGATCATCCGGTTAGCGCCCCTTCTAAAGAACGTGGTTTCATTTTTCAGGAGCACCGCTTATTTCCATGGCTGAATGTGGAGAAAAATATTGCAGGTAACCTTCCATTAAAAAAAACGGACATTAGAAAAAGGGTGGACGCTTTAATTTCACTTGTTAAGCTAAAAGGATTTGAAAAGGCGTATCCACGCCAATTATCCGGTGGAATGTCGCAGCGTGTTGCCATTGCCAGGGCCTTATTACGTAATCCTGAAGTTTTATTGCTGGATGAGCCATTCGGTGCATTGGATGCTTTCACGCGAACGCATCTTCAAGAGGCTTTACTAGAAATATGGGAGAGGAATATGACAACGATGGTGCTTGTCACCCATGATATTGATGAATCCATCTTTTTATCGAGCAAAGTGGTAGTCATGGAGGCAAAGCCTGGACGGATTAAAGCTATCGTTCCAATCGATTTACCATATCCAAGAACTCGAACAAGCAAAGCGTTCCAGGAATTCAGGACTGTCATTTTAACCCAACTTGATCATCATCCGGAAGAAAGGGAAGATTGGAGCATTTAATTAATTTTTGAAAAAAGGAAGGATGAAAAATATGTCTACACAGACCGTTGCTCAAAACAAGTCGCTTGTCATGAGGAAAACGAAAAAACAATCCAAACTTGCCAAATCAGCATTGCGGGGTTCGTTCCTTCCTGTTGTCGTGTTGATTGCATGGCAATCATTAGGTTCGGTTGGCATCCTGCCTGCTCAATTATTCTCATCTCCTTTATTGATCGTCACGACTTTCATTGATCTCGTTCGGTCAGGGGAAATGGGCATGCATTTACAAATCAGTTTAACGCGGGCTCTTCTTGGCTTTGCATTAGGTGGTTTTTTAGGCTTATTGCTAGGAGTCATCGTGGGCATGCAAAAAAAATCCGAAGAATATCTTAATCCGAGCATTCAAATGTTACGAACGGTTCCTTTACTTGCGATTACCCCTTTATTCATTATGTGGTTCGGGTTTGGTGAACTATCCAAAGTGCTGCTTATTGCTTTAGGTGCTTTTTTTCCTCTATATTTACAAACTTTTTTGGGCCTTCGGAATGTGGATAAAAAACTATACGATGTTGCCAGAATCTTAGAGTTTAGCCGTCTGGAACAAATAACGAAGCTCATGATTCCGGCAGCTTTGCCAAACATATTGCTTGGTATCCGTTTAGCCTTAAGTGCGGCTTGGATGTGCCTGGTCGTAGCTGAATTGTTGGGTGCGGATAGAGGAGTGGGCTTCATGATCCAGGATGCCCGTTCATTCATGCAGACGGACGTCGTATTCGTAGGCATCATCATTTTTGCCGTCGCTGGCAAAATCTCCGATTCGTTTGTCCGCTTTTTAGAAAATCATTTACTGAAATGGCAAGATAGTTTTAAAGCCTAATTGAAAAGGATGACCGCTCGGTTTTGGGAGGTCATCCTTTTTCTTGTTTGGTAATGTTTGTTTAATCTATTTCTCTATGTAAGGGCAAATAAATGGTGAAGGATGTCCCTTTGTTCAATTCGCTCTGCACCACGATTTTCCCTTTGTATTTTTGAACGATGGAATAACAAACGGTCAGTCCGATACCTGTTCCCCTGTCTTTAAGCGAATAAAAAGGGGTACCGAGTATTTCAAGCTGTTTTTTGGAGAGGCCCATTCCTGTATCCGTTATTCGTATTTTTGCCATAGTGCCTTCCTGCCCTGTTTCCACTTTGATGAATCCGGGATTGTTCATTGACTCAATTCCATTTTTTATGATATTGACCAGTATCTGTTTAAGCTCGATGGGACTCATGTTAATGTGCAGGTCGTCACGGAAATCCAAGAGAAAGCCTATGTTTCGATTATTGGCGAAACTCGTTAATAGATCGGAAATCTTTTGGATCTCGAAATTTAAAGGAATGACCTCTACATTATCCGTTTGCGGTTTTGCCAAAGACAAATAATCATTGATTATCACTTGGGTATATTCGAGTTCTGTGAGTATGGTCTGTACATAAAATTTTTCCGTTTCATTCAGTTCCTTCTCTTGGTCCAATAACTGGGCAAACCCTTTCACGACTGTAATCGGATTACGTATCTCATGTGCAATGGTGGCAGCGAGCTGTCCGATTGAGTTCAGTTGCTTGGCCTGCTGTATTTCCTTGTGAAATGCATTTGTGGATTCGACCCTATTATTGGTTCCTATGAATACGAATACCAATATGATTTGTATGGCGATAAAATTAAGCGTGTTGCCGAAACTATCCAAAGCGACATATTCATAAGTGTTTTGAAGATCCGTTTTTGAAATGATCAAGATGGAAGCGGGACCTAATATGAAATTTAAAGTGGCGACAATATAAAACCCGATTTTATCAAAGAGAAAAATGGGAATCAAGGGTGCTAAAGAAAATAAAGCCAACATGATTGCGGTATTTGGGAATATCAAGAATTTTCCATATAAATAAACAGTAATTAAGAAAATGAATAGGGTTTTATAAAAATTGACTTCAGTTTTTAAGTAAAATAACAGAGAAATTATCATCCCCGATATTAAAATGACCTGCAATATCATCTCGTAGGGATTATCTTTCCAACTTATAGGTGATACTGAAATCCCAACTAATAGTAAAAGGGATATCATTGCCATGAATGCTTTCAGTATAAATCGGTGTTTGTTTTGATAATATTGATAATTTTTTAACATAATTCCCCTTAATATTAATATTCTGTTTGTTTGTTTAATAGTAATATGATACTAGTTTTTTGTAAATCAGAAAAAGATAGGTGTTGCCATCGATATTTTTTCTATATAGTACCGGAAGGGGAGGTCAAGGAGTTAGGAACATATCTATCCATGCTCACTTAGTATGTCAACATTGGCACATCTGATCTAATATATGGGTTTTATTGGGGTTGTTTTTGGTTTAGTATGGATGTGTAAGACTTAAAGAACAAGCCCTAATGGGGATGAACGATAAAGAAATCGATAAAGACTGCGAAGAATGGAGTTAAGTAATGAGATTATGGAAATATTTGGTTGTTGGTATTTGGGTGACTGTTTTTTTCTACTATTTCAATATGTACATGCCAAGAAACTTTTTATATTTTCTTATTGGATTACCAGCATCCATGTTTAGCACGTTTTTCATTTATGATTTTTTTAGAAAGAGAGGCTTTTAGCGGGTTTATGAATGCACGTGGGTAATTGTTTGATAGGTTATTTTACTCATTTTTACTAAAATATGATTTCTTTACATTATATTAGCTGTAGATTCACATTCCCCTTTTAAAATGATGGTAATAATAGGAGGGGGAGAGGGAAAATGAAAAGGAATATAAAGAAATTCGGCTTTTGTATGATGAGTGCGGCCTTTATATTGCAAGCTACTTCAATGGGGGTCTCTGCTGCAAATGGAAATCATTCCAATTCATCTATTTATGAGAAGAAAATCGTGAATATTGCACATCGAGGAGCTTCTGGTCATGCACCTGAACATACCATTCCAGCTTATCAATTGGGAGAACAAATGAAAGGTGACTACATAGAAATCGATCTTCAGATGACCAAGGATGGAAGATTGATAGCCATGCATGATGAAAAGGTGGATCGTACAACGAATGGTACAGGACTGGTGAAGGATTTAACGCTGGCAGAAATCAAGAAACTGGATGCCGGTTCATGGTTCAATGAACAAAATCCACAATTGGCAAAGGAGGTATATGAAGGGGTAAAGGTTCCCACTCTTGAAGAAGTCTTTAAGAAGTTCGGAAAGCAGGCCAATTACTATATCGAAACAAAGTCCCCTGAAGTATATCCAGGAATGGAAGAAGAACTTCTGCAGGTTCTAGAAGAATATAAAATGGTGGATTCAAAAGGCCGTACCAAGAATATATTAATACAATCGTTCAGTAAAGAAAGCCTTATGAAGGTTCATGACATGAATCCAAAGTTACCGCTTGTGCAACTCTATTCTTATAAGAACCCAGCAACCATTTCCGATGAAGAATTGGAATCCGTTAAGGAATATGCAATTGGCGTTGGCCCGAACTTCAATAAGGTTGACGGACAATATGTGAAGATGGTTCGCAGTCATGACCTTCAATTCCATCCATATACAGTAAATGATAGAGCGGATATGAAAAAGGCTCTTGAATGGGGTGCAACGGGGCTGTTCACTAATTATCCTGATGTATTCAGCGAGGTACTAAGAGAGTACAAGCATGATAATCACGATGAAAATGGGAGTTTATAAGGTTACTATATAATTGCTTCATATGTGAGTCCCGGTTTTCCGGGGCTTTTTTTGTATTGAAGGGCATTTGATTAGTGGGGAAATTGGGTGGTCTTAGGCTTAGCGGTCTTTTTTGACGGGTATAACAAATGTATTAAAAATATTTTAGGAGGTTGATTATGAAAGCTGTCACTTTTCAAGGAGCAAAAGAGATACAGGTAAAACAAGTTGAAGATCCGAAACTGCAGCAAAAGGATGATATCATCGTCCGAGTGACTTCAACGGCTATTTGCGGATCCGATCTCCATATATATCAGGGTGCTTTGCCCACGCATAAGGATTATGTCATTGGCCATGAACCGATGGGCATCGTTGAAGAAGTGGGTTCGGGAGTAACGAAGGTGAAAAAAGGGGACAGGGTTGTCCTGCCTTTTAACATTTCTTGTGGGCACTGTTATTATTGTGAACATGATATGGAGAGCCAATGTGATAATTCCAACCCAAATGAAGCGGTGGATACAGGCGGATACTTCGGTTTTACGGAACGATATGGGAACTATCTAGGCGGACAGGCTGAATATTTAAGGGTCCCATATGGAAACTTCATGCCGTTTGTCATACCAGAGTCATGTGAGCTTGAAGATGAAGCACTATTGTTCATGTCCGATGTGCTGCCAACCGCATATTGGAGTGTAGAGAATGCTGGCGTCAAGAAAGATGATACGGTAGCGGTGCTTGGCTGTGGGCCGATAGGCTTGATGGCTCAGAAGTTCGCTTGGATGAAAGGCGCAAAAAGGGTCATTGCAATCGACAATCTTCCTTATAGGCTCAATAAGGCAAAACAGATGAATAAGGTTGAGGCGTATAACTTCGACGAGTATAACGATATGGGCAGCTACATTAAGGAAATCACTTCAGGCGGGGCCGATGTGGTCATCGATTGTGTGGGTATGGACGGCAAGAAATCAACGATCGAGGCGATTGAGCAAAAGCTGAAACTTCAGGGCGGAACGTTAAGCGCGATCGAGATTGCACTTAACGGCGTACGTAAATTCGGTACGATCCAACTGACTGGCGTATACGGATCCAAATATAACATGTTCCCATTAGGCAATTTATTTGAAAGGAACATTAACCTGAAAATGGGGCAAGCACCTGTCATTCACTACATGCCAAAGCTTTTTGATGAAATCACGGATGGAAAGTTCGACCCTACGGAAATCATATCCCATAAAGTCCCTCTCGAAAAAGCGAGTGAAGCTTATCAAATCTTTAACGATCACGAAGATGAATGCATTAAAGTGGTGTTAAAGCCTTAATCTTAAGCTTATAAAAAGTCCAATGCATGGAGTTGCATTGGACTTTTTGGATATGTTCACAAATGGTTAATGGTGTATTATGGATAAACGTATAAAAGAGGTGTGAAATATGAATGATAATTATGCCTTTGTACGGAAGAAATCAGGATTACACTGATTTTTTCCGGAAATGTGACGACTGACCCTTCAGATGATGAAGGAGCATATGATTCAAAAAGAAGAGTTGATTTAATAATAAGATGCATTGCCAAGTGAACTTGAATAAGGGGTTTGGGTAATGAGATGGAGTATTTTTATTATATAATGATAATGACAAAAGGAGGATGTATAGATGGTATATAATTCGGCAGCAGAACTTTGTGAAGGGTTTGGGTATCCGCCCGTTCACGTTAAATTGACGATAGAGATCGTCGATAAGAGATTGGGACCTGTAACGGCGGAAGCAGAGATTGCCATCAAGCCTGTTAAGTCAAAGGAATATCTAGAAGTATTGGTGGAAGAATTGGAATCGGAGCATATCTTTGCTGATGAAAATGGCAGTATCTATGGCAGCTTCGGCATCGATCAAAGTATCCAGATATATGATGAAGTCTTGGCTACAATTCCGTTCGAAGAGTTAATAGGAAAGGAAAATTGGAAAGAGACAATTGCGGAATCAATCACTGTGGATAAGCTAAAGGAACAACTGGGGAAATCCCTCAATGATTATCAATTCAGTGATTTGAGCGGGAAATATAAATTCAGGAAAAGATGTACGATAACGGAACTTCAATTCATAGAATAAACCAAAACTGGAGAAGGCGAAATGCTTTCTCTTTTTTCAATGCCATTATAATCAAATGCTGATAGTGACACAATCCGTAAGAGTTTTTAAACATACACAATGTCAAGAAGAGATCAGTAAGGTTTTTTATGGTTGCAACATACATTTTTTTATGGTTTTACATAGGGTAATATATTGATAAGGACTTTTACAAGAAAACGAAATGTATATTTTAAAAGGTAAAAAGGAGAATATATGAAAATTGGTTTGGTACGGCATTTTAAGGTGGCACATGAATTTCCCACTGGGAGACCTGTTACGGCGGATGATATGAGGCAATGGTTTGAGGATTATGATGCAGCGGATATCATTTACGGTACGACTTTATTTGGTGTGGAGGAATGGCAGGAATGTTATTGCAGTGATATGTCGAGAGCTGTCAAGACAGCCGAACATATCTATCCAGGTACGGTTCATCGGATGGAGGAGCTGCGGGAAATACCTTCCCCTCCACTTAAAGGAAAGGTTAAGCTGCCGTTCATCCTTTGGGCCATCTGGATCCGCTGCTGCTCGGTAATCAACAAGCAGACAAGGGCGGAAATTAAGATCGCTGAGCAAAGGATCAATAAAGTATTGGATGAGGTCTTAGCAAAAGGGGACAGGGATGTTCTGATCGTGAGTCATGCCGCCCTCATGGTATATATGAGGAAAGAGCTGATACGACGGGGGTTCACAGGTCCAAAGTTCAAGATTGCCAGTAATGGAAAGCTTTATGTATTTGAAAGATGATAAAGGGAATATATTAGGTTTCCCATCAGGAAGGGAAGGTCATTTTTGCTTATTTTAAGAAAGAGGAAGGCATTTGCCGAATAGTTATTCTTTTTTTATTGGTTGTGGTTTATTATTGTAATAGTGTAATTTTTGCGAATTCAATAATAGGGAAAGAGGGGTGGACATTTTGCTGAAGGCAGTTTTTTTTGATTTAGATGATACATTACTTTGGGATCAGAAAAGTGTAAAAGAGACTTTTGTGGCCACATGCGAAGTGGCTAAGGAGAAATATGACCTGAATGTAGACGAGTTTGAAGAGGCTGTGCGAAAGGAAGCACGTGAGCTTTATTCTTCTTACGATACATATGCATTCACTCAAATGATCGGAATCAACCCATTTGAGGGATTATGGGGAAACTTTCAGGATGATCATGATGAATTCCGGAAGATGGCCGGGATTGCACCGGCTTATCGGAAAGAAGCGTGGACGAGAGGTTTGAAGGCATTAGGGATCGATGATCCGGAATTTGGGCTTGAACTGGCAGAACGATTCCCGGCCGAGAGACGCAAAAAGCCATTTATCTATGAAGAGTCCTTCCGTGTTCTCGATGAATTAAAAGGGAAGTACAAATTGCTATTGCTTACGAATGGGTCTCCTGAACTGCAAAATACCAAACTTGAAATTACGCCTGAACTGGTTCCTTATTTCGACCAAATCGTGATTTCAGGCGCTTTTGGACGGGGTAAACCAGATGCCTCCATTTTTGAGCATGCTTTGGAAATCATGGAGCTTGATAAGGATGAAGTATTGATGGTCGGAGATAATTTAATGACCGATATCCTTGGAGCATCACGGGTAGGCATAAAGTCAGTTTGGATAAATCGCCATGATAAGGAACGGAATGAAGTGATTCCAACCTATGAAATCAAGCATTTGGAGGAGCTTTACCCAATTCTTGAGAGCTTGGGGAATTAATTAATGGCCCTCTCCAAATAACAGATTTTGGAGAGTTGTAATGAAAATATTAGGTCTTTCAAATTATTTACAGAATGAAAAGGGTGATATATAGTTACCCTGTAATCAATTAAATTATTCAGACTAGGGGTGTCCAATAAAAGTTGGGCTGAGAGAGAAGCGCTTAAGCTTCTTAACCCTCAGGACCTGATCTGGTTCATACCAGCGTGGGGAAGTTAGAATCTACTAAACAATGACATTTCAATTGGTCATTTCTGTAGTCATACTAACGTTAGCCGGGTCTTAAATATGAGATCTGGCTTTTTCGTGCGAAATGGATTGGATTTTGTCCTTTTTAAATGAACTTAAAAAGGAGAAATGAAATCATGATGAGTAATTCTGTAAATGACATGAACGTTTCAATTATGTCCAGTTTTGCCGGGAGTAAAAAAGTGTATGCTGAAGGATCTAGACCCGATATTAAAGTACCTATGCGTGAAATTAAGCTAAGTCCGACTACAGGGTCATTCGGCGAAGAAGAGAATCCGCCTTTACGAGTTTATGACACAAGCGGTTTTTATACGGATTCAGATTATCCCATTGATATTCGTAAAGGTCTGGCCCCGATTAGACGAAGCTGGGTTCTGGAACGGGAAGATGTTGAAGAGTATGATGGCCGTGAAATAAAGCCCGAAGATAACGGGTATAAAAAAGTTGAGTCACAATCCAATGCCGAAGTTTTTCCGGGATTGAAAAGAAAACCATTGCGTGCAGTGAAAGGGCAAAACGTAACCCAGCTCCATTATGCCCGTAAAGGTATCATCACTCCAGAAATGGAGTTCATTTCGATCAGGGAAAATGTGGCCCCTGAGTTTGTAAGAGAAGAGGTAGCTAGCGGGCGGGCTATCATTCCAGCAAATATTAACCATCCTGAAAGTGAGCCCATGATCATCGGACGTAATTTTCATGTGAAAATAAATGCGAATATTGGGAATTCGGCTGTCAGTTCATCGATCGAAGCTGAAGTGGAGAAAATGACTTGGGCTACACGATGGGGTGCAGATAATATAATGGATCTTTCCACAGGAAAGAATATTCACACGACCCGGGAATGGATTATCAGAAATTCACCTGTTCCAGTTGGGACGGTTCCGATATATCAAGCATTGGAAAAAGTGAATGGAGTCGCGGAGGATTTAAATTGGGAAGTTTTCCGGGATACATTAATCGAGCAGGCTGAGCAAGGTGTCGATTACTTCACCATACACGCTGGTGTCCTTTTGCGATACATCCCCATGACAGCCAAGCGAGTTACGGGAATCGTTTCCCGAGGGGGCTCCATCATGGCACAATGGTGCTTGGCCCACCACCAAGAAAGTTTCCTCTATACTCACTTTGAAGAGATTTGTGAAATCATGAAGGCGTATGATGTCTCTTTCTCATTAGGTGACGGCCTTCGTCCTGGATCCATTGCAGATGCAAACGATGAGGCACAATTTGCTGAATTGGAAACACTTGGGGAACTGACGAAGATTGCTTGGAAGCACGATGTTCAAGTCATGGTGGAGGGCCCTGGTCACGTTCCGATGCATTTGATTAAAGAAAATATGGATAAGCAGCTGGAAGTCTGTCAAGAAGCGCCATTCTATACTCTGGGACCATTGACAACGGATATAGCTCCTGGATACGATCATATCACTTCTGCGATTGGTGCTGCCATGATTGGATGGTTTGGAACTGCCATGCTTTGTTATGTGACACCGAAGGAGCATTTGGGACTTCCGAATAAAGAGGATGTTCGGGTAGGGGTCATAACTTATAAAATTGCGGCCCATGCAGCTGACCTTGCTAAAGGCCATCCGCATGCAAGAAAACGGGATGATGCCCTTTCGAAGGCTAGATTCGAATTTCGTTGGAGAGATCAATTCAATCTTTCCCTCGATCCTGAAAGGGCGGTCGAATATCATGATGAAACTCTACCTGCTGAAGGTGCCAAAACAGCCCATTTCTGTTCAATGTGCGGCCCGAAATTCTGCAGTATGAGAATCTCCCAGGACATCCGTGATCTGGCAAAGGAAAAGGGTCTGGGTTTTGAGTCGGTAATCGATGAAGGGCTTAAAGAAAAAGCGAATGAATTCAGGAAAACGGACGGGGAAATCTATCAATGATTCCGACGAGAGGGAGAATTCGATGAATCGGGTAATCCAGATAAAAGTTGAAATGAAACAGTTGGAAAATCAATTGGAACAGCTGAAAAGAGAGCTGGACATTTTTCGGGAGAATTGTAATCATGAATTTGTAAACGATGATTATAGTCAGCAGTGTACAAAGTGCCACTTAATCGAAAGTCTGCAATGGTAGTGATGCCTTAATTGTCCTTTCATTATCTAATCCCCTTAATCATGTTGGACATTCGATCACAAAACATGATTAAGGGAATCTTTCATTACTATTTACATACTTGTTTTATTAATATGAAGAGGAGGGGGGACAAGCCAGCCTTTTTCCTTATTCAATCTTAGGAAGTCAGCACCCAATGCAGCTTTATTCGTATGGAATTGCGCAAACATCTGTGCAATATCTTCGCGGATGCATTGACCCATCATTTGGCTGCAAGCAACTAATCCTGCATTAATATCGATTGATACTGAAGCAGAGATTTCAGGATCTTGAAGACGTGCCCCGACGGGGAATATCCTCCAAGTTAGCTTTAGGCCTTTCAGGTGGTGAGGGAGGCAGTCCTACATTATTTTCTTTTAATAATGATTCAAGTTGGTCATGTTCCTGTTTCCCTTGATTGATCACTTCAACAAGCAATTTATGCAGGTCCTTGTCGCCAGCATAGTTTGATGACAGGCAATCAACCCTTTTGTAGTTGTTAGAAATGCCCATGTCCCAAATACCTCGCCGTAATGCATAGGCTCATCTTTCGGATTTCCGCTTAAAATTCCCATAACCATCCTCATTGAAATTCATTAACGGGTTTAAGTTACCCTGAATTTATCCAAGCATGCATCGTTGCTGTTTGGGAAATGCTAGAGGGATTTTACTCCTTTCTTGATAACATTCATCACAGAGCATTTCATTTCTATCCATGTCAGTAACTTGAAACGTCCTGGCATGGATTTTTTTTCTTCCGTTTCATCAGTACAATAGAAGTATTTATGTGTCATTAGAAATCCTCCCATTGAAATAAATGTGTTTATAGTTTAAAACGTCACGTTTTTATTATACAGAAAACATGTCTGCAGCTTAATTAGTCTTCTTGGAAGAGTTTAGATTGAATAATCCAGTTGGGGTTCAACATACTAAACTTGTTCGCATCATTGATAAAACGAGGAGGGAAATACAATGCAAAACCAATATCAACAAGGTCAAGTACACCAGAACATGCAAACGGGGGCAATTCCCCCACAAATGAATCACGGTGGTCACGAAGTATTCGATGTACATGAAGTGTTGTCGGGAACGATTGGTACTTTAAACACGTATACTCTTTTGCGTCAGCATGTCAAGGATCAGGAATTACTTGACATCCTGGATCGTCAATATCAGTTCATCCAAGATGAATATAATATTTCATTGGAGTGCTTCCAAACGGGCCAGGATCCTTCTAAACGGACTCAGAGCTACAAAATGAATCAAGATAACGATTTTATATATGGATTGACACCAACGCAGCCAAAGAAACCTTTGCAATCCGTCTCGGAAATTACGGATGAATGCATTTCAGGCTTGATGCTTGGAGCTGTCAAGTCTGCAGCATCCATGAAAGCGATGGCAGCGCTTGAAATAACGAATCCGGTGGTTCGCCGCGTATTTGCAGATTCCGTTCCGAACTGCATTGAAATGGCATATGAGATTTCGATATATCAAAACAAACATCATTACTACCAAGTTCCACAGCTTGCACAGCAGGATATGCAACAAATGTTGAATTCGTATGCACCTGCACAAGGAATTAACAACAACATGAGTCATTAAAAGCATTTGTTAAGAACATAAAAAAGGGATAGGACTAACTCTCCTATCCCTTTTTTATCATTGTTTCATCTGATTTATTTCCTGGATGCTTTCCTGGACGAGGGTTACAGCCTGACTCATGGTGGCTCCTCCGCCAAATGCTGCGGTCACGCCAATGGCTTCAAGAATTTCTTGTTCGGAACAGCCTTGATCAAGACATCCTTTTGTATGATAGATAATACAGTATTCATCTTGAGAATATAAGCTTATTCCTAGTGCGATAAGCTGTTTTTCTTTCTGGGATAATTGACCTTCTTTAAAGCACTCTTCCGTAAATGAATTGAATTTCTCTGCGAGATCAGGCATTTTATGCGTAAAGACACCGATTCCAGCTTTATAATCACGAAGAGCATTTTCAGTAGAATTATTAGCTTCGAATTCCATTTTCCATTCAGCTCCATCCTAAATTTTTTTTATCAAAAATTAGTATGAGCTAAATGCTGGATGAATAAACAGAAACATGGAGTTTACCTAAGTAATCATGGAACCGTCCTTCCTACAAGGCAAGTGAACCCTTAGGCCGGGTGGCTTTGAACCATTGATAGCAAAGGATGCAGATAAGTGCAACGTCAATGGCATCACCGGCATAGTACATTAGCATTCCTCCATTTTCCGCTTGTTCCTTGGTGACTCCGGTTGGAGGGTGGGCAAAAACATATTTAGAAAGGATATCATGGCCGGCTAGTGAAATTGTAAATACGATAGCTCGAAACATGAAGCTGAACCTGTGTGGCGCAGGGTCCATATAGATCATGGACGCAGTGAATAGATAGCCGGCTATGAACACGTGAAAATGCACCAAGGCATGTAGAAGAGAATTTTGATGCATCAACCCATATAACCCAGTCGTATAAAGTATCCAGAGTCCCCCAATATTAAGCGCGGAAGCAGTGATTGGATGACTTAAAATTCGCAGCGGCCAACTTTTCAACAACTTTGAAAGGAGTCTTGCTGATTGTACATCAAGTGTTCGCAGTGCAAGAGTTATAGGTGCAGCAAGCACGAGTAGGATGGGTGCAATCATTCCAAGCAATAAATGACCAACCATGTGCGCGGTGAAGTCCAGATGCCCCCGATTGGCCATGGGGCCTATAACTGCAAAGGCTGCACAAATGGTGCCAAGAATCCAAAAGAAAGTACGGTATAAGGACCATTTTTTATAGCGGCGGTTCGAAAATACGACAGCTGCGATATAAATAATTATAACAAGTGAGAAAAGAATCAATAAAATCGGTTCAATACCAGTTCCATTTTCATGAATATGTCCATTACTGTCCATTGCGGCCGTCTTCTTTCATTTTAAGTAAGCTGCTTCTTGTTTGAATGACAAAGCTAATGCCGATCAGTATCATGATTGCGGCTGCAATGTTCCAGATCAAGTCGTATGGGAGAATATCGACATTGTAACGGATTTGATGGAGACGCATTAGCTTGTGCTGGATGGTCCCATCATATAACTGAAAAGCACCTGCCCCAAGCAAAACTCCTCCTATCCACCTTTTCAGCCATAATCCCTTTCGGCGGCGAAGGTCAGCGAACATGAACAGAGACCCGACCGTTGCGAACCAGCTTAGGGCATGAAATAAACCATCCGAGACAAGTCCGATGCTGGATGAGGACTTGTCATAGAAATGATGCCAATGTAATAGTTGATGAAAGATGGCCTCATCGATGAATGCCACCAATCCGATCCCGAATAGAAAACCGGACCATAGATTACGAGCGGAATAAGTATATCGTAATTCTGAAATGGATTGATTTTTTTGATTTCGGGGCCTGAAATCCATTTTTCATCCTCCTTTTAAGTTTCTTTATAATGTGGTTGGTTTTCCTATATATGGTTCTTCTACTGTACCCTGTATTGTAAAGTTATAGACAGGTATATGGATCTTTTTAAAGCTTATTATAGATCCAAATAATCCTTGGATTTTTAGTTCAATGTTCATTGTTGATTGCATGTAAATTTTTTCAAATTATTGTTCGTTATAGCTGGATCCATGTTTCAAGCATGGGCAGGCGGGTAATAAAAACCTAGAAAGTCAACTATTAAAAAAAGGAGGAGTTCATATGTTTCGTCATCAAAAAGAATTGCAATTTGAAGTTAAGGTAGAGCGGCCAGATCCGATGCTTGCACGACAAATTCAGGAAGTGTTAGGTGGACAGTTTGGGGAAATGACTGTCATGATGCAATATCTTTTTCAGGGCTTTAACTGCCGTGGAGAAGAAAAATACAAAGATATGCTAATGGATATTGGTACAGAGGAAATTGGACATGTAGAGATGCTTTGTTCGCTCATTAGTCAATTACTTGATGGCGCTTCTCCGGAAGATCAGTCAGAAGCTGCAAAAGATCCTGCCACAGCAGCGATCATGGGTGGAATTAATCCCCAACATTTGCTCGTAAGCGGACTTGGCGGACTGCCAACCAACTCAAATGGGGTGCCTTGGAACGGATCTTATATTGTAGCGAGCGGAAATCTATTAGCGGACATGCGATCGAATCTCCATGCTGAAAGCCAAGGACGCCTTCAAGTGGCCCGCTTATACCATATGACCAAAGATGAAGGGGTACGTGCTACCTTCCGTAAAATGTTAGCCCGTGATCGTTATCACCAATATCAATGGATGGCGGCCATTGCAGAACTTGAAGAAAAAAATGGCGTTGTCGTTCCGGCGTCATTCCCACCGGAAGCGGAAATGGAATCTCAACCGGAAGCGTACGAATTCTGGAACTTGTCAGAAGGTAATGAATCAGGAGAAGGCCTTTGGGCAACAGGAAGCGCCCCAGATGGTACGGGGGATTTTGTTTATGTTGCTGAACCAGTTGCAAAGGGGCAGATTCCTAACCCTAAGGTTCCGGCGGCACAATTGCATCATGACCTGGATAGAAGTCAATCACTTAATAAAAGGTAATGGAAACTTTTCAAAAGAGGCTCGATGGCCCCTAAAGGGACATCGGTTTTTTTATGTTTACAAAATCTGATTATTTGCCTGTGGGTATGTTTTGGAGTAGCATAGTGTTCATCTTCAAGACAACTTTATTAAAGGATGGTCACTACTTTAAATAGTAAGAAGTGGGACAAATGAAAGCAGTAGGTGCGGAAAAATTACTATTTAAAGATCTTTCCAAGCCCACCCCGGAAAAGGTCGAATATTAATTAAGGTGAAAGTTTTTGCGATAAATAGAACGGATATTATTTCACGAGAAGGGAAATCCGGTTATATGGCCAATCTAATATTGGTGAATGAAGGGTCTTGGGAAGTGGTGGTAAGGGAAAAGGTGGGGCTAATGGCAGATTGATTGGAGAATGAAATATGGACAAAGTATAATGAATATATACAGAGTCAAGATACTCTTCGTCGGTATCTGTCTAAGGGGGAATCTTAATGAATGAACTGAATGCATTATTCAGGAAAAGAATAGGGCTCCAGGAAGATGTGAAACTGACATTTGAGAAATTAGATGAAATGCTGGAAAAGACAGCGAAAACCATTCCTTTTGAAAACTTATCGATCATGGCATCCCATTTGAGTGATATTAATAAATCGAATATCATGAACAAGGTCCTCGTGAGGAATGAGGGTGGATTATGCTATGAATTGAATGCAGCCCTTTATTTTTTCCTGAAGGAAAATGACTTTGATGTATTCTTGGTACGGGGTGTCATCTATAATCAGGGGTGGATGACCATAGGAAGGACCCATGTCACCATTCTATTGAACCATGAGGGGAGAACCTATTTGATCGATACGGGTTTTGGCGGGAATCTGCCTTTAAAACCAGTTCCGTTGAACGGGGAAACGGTCGTTTCCCAAAATGGTGAATTCAGGATAAAAAAAGAAAGTACCGACCATGGAGATCATATCCTTGAATTGAAATTGAAACATAAAGATCGCGATTGGAGAATAGGGTATGCTTTTGATTCTTCAAAACCAGTAGGAAATGTAGCGGAACTTAATGAGGTCCAAACGATCATCAGGGAAAATCCCCAATCGCCATTTAATAAACATCCATTAATCACCCGTTTGACAAACAGCGGGAACATCACTTTAACTGATACATCCTTTACACGGTGGGAAGATGGGAAAGTGACGAAAGAAGAAATAGATGGAACACGATTTAAAGAGTTAATGAAACAGCACTTCGATAGATAGTGGATAAAAAGACTGTCCATTCCCGACAGTCTTTTTTATGAATACCGGCGGCCAGGCTGCGGAAAGGAAGCGAATTTCGAAAAAAACGTAGGCAAACTCGCTTTTTTCGAATTTGCCTACAGTCTAAATAATCCATTACGGAAGTTTTTAATATTTATTCAATAAATTCGAATTCAATGGGGTGAGAAGGATATGGAGAGGAAGAATCGATTGGTTTTTACTAGATCGAATACAGCTGCTAAACGAAAATTCGATGAAGCGATCACCATTTTGGAATATAGCGTAATGCTCGTTGAACTCTTTGGATTAGAAGAGTTCAACAATATAATTGCCGGACAGTTAAGGCTGATTTTATGTGAAACGAAAAATACGCGCATTAAGCGGGAAAAGGTCACGATTGACCAATCCTTAATAAAGAAAATCAATCCTAACCCGAAATTGTATCCTATTAAAGACTCCATTCAAATGAGCAATGTTCATATCACGGAAGACCTCTTCGATTATACTAAACAGAGGATTGAGCTTAAGATTTGGAGAAATCAAATTATCTATAAAACCGACATTGATGGGGAAATCCAGGAAATTAAAATCATTGATTTTATTAAGGAAACAGCTAATAAGATTGGCGGTGCGCAAGCTGAATCAAGTTTCCCTAATAAGTCCATTATTTCGGATGGACATACCAAAATCATGTTAATAGGTATAGCGAAAGGGTTATTCAAATCCATAGGCAGGGATTATAAAAAACATGCCTCCATGAACCTTTCGCATATCATGCAAAAAATCGAACAATCAACTTTGGGAAACTAGACATAAGAAGGACTTTTGACCAAGTCCTTCTTGCTTGATTACCAGGCAATATCCGGAAGGATTGATCACTTCAAATACCCTCTATCAATAATCCATCCTTTTTTACCTCTGTTAAACTACGCGAGAGCATGCTGTTCACTTTTATTATGAATTAATTAAGGCTATTAATATAGAAGAATGAGGAATTCCCTGATTA
Organism: Brevibacillus sp. JNUCC-41; assembly: GCF_014844095.1. Classification (NCBI taxonomy): domain Bacteria; kingdom Bacillati; phylum Bacillota; class Bacilli; order Caryophanales; family Bacillaceae; genus Peribacillus; species Peribacillus sp. JNUCC41. Next base: position 2,667,613 of record NZ_CP062163.1, read on the forward strand.
CAAACAAACATGGGGGCCTTATGTGTAAATGTAAAGACTTATTAAAATTTACACTAAAATGCAGCTATGGATGATTGAGATAATTTATAATGATATTCCGAATATAGTTTTACACATTATTGGAAAAATAGACTAAAAATAAAAAGAAAGAGATGATGATATGAAGGATTTTGATGGAAACCTTCCTGACGAATGGCTGGAATTAGTCACATTGGCAATGAAATCGGATATTACAAAAGAGCAATTCAAAAAGTTATTGCAAGAAAAGTCAAATAGCAATAAAAGTAAAGATTGTGGTGGTCAAATAGAATTCTGTTCAGCAAAAAAAAGGTGATTTTTCTATCGACAGGGAATGGTTCTTCTTTTTTCAGATCTTTAATATTAACGCTATCAGGTTCAATTCAGGCAAGACTATTGTAAAAAAAGTATGAGGTACCATTACTTTTTCCACGAGTCACTCCATATTTTCTGCATATTTAATTGGTAAGATAGATGCAATCATAAAGGAGGTTTACTCAATATGAAAAAAAGAACAAAATTGCCTATCATCCTATCATTATTGGCAGCGCTGTTTTTAATCCTTGGCGCATGTTCCAACAGCGATGATAAAAACAAAGAGGATAAAGAAGAAATGGGACATAGTGAAATGGATATGAACCATTCTAGCTCGGGTGATGTTCCTGAAGGATTAAAAGCTGCAGAAAATCCAACATATGAAGTTGGAAGTCAAGCGATTATCAAATCAGGTCATATGGAAGGCATGAGGGGTGCTGAAGCAACAATAGTGGGTGCATTTGATACGACTGCTTATGCCATTTCGTATACGCCTGCAACTGGCGGGGAAAAAGTGGAAAATCATAAATGGATCATACACGAAGAAATCAAAGATGCAGGAGAGAAGACGTATGAACCCGGAGCGAAGGTCACAGTAAATGCTTCTCATATGGAAGGGATGAACGGAACAGTCGCTGAAGTTGAATCTGCTGAAAAAACAACTGTTTATATGGTCGATTATACACCGACTACGGGGGGAGAAAAGGTAAAGAACCATAAATGGGTAACGGAAAGTGAATTATCGGCATCTGAATGATTTAACATCATGATTTGCAAAAAGGAAGAAGAAAATAAGCCTTGGTTATCCTTAATGGTTCCTTTTTTACCAGGAACGTTTTTTTAAAAAGTTGTAATCAACTGCTTTTCTTCGAGTTTTTCTACAGTCTGAAGGAATGGCAAACAAGCCATTCCTTTTTTTGTGAATAAACATTTTTGGAAATTATTGTTTGTAGTGGATTGTAAAACTTTAGTATCTGTTAATATGGATTTATCAAAATGTGAAAAATGGGGTGCAAATATGTTGACTGGATTAACCATTAGGCCTTTTATCGAAAATGACTATGAGGCGCTGAGCAACTATTGTTTACCTATAGAACAAGCAATCTATACTTCTTTACCTTTGAAAGTTATCGAAGACTTCAGAAAGGATAAATATAACCTCCCCATGGTCATTTATTTAGATGAGGATTTGATCGGTTGTTTTGCCTTATATACGGATAAAGCGGGAAAAAATCAATATACAAGTAATGAGAATGCGGTTCTTCTTAAATCCTTCTCCTTGGATTTGCGCCATCAAAAAAAGGGGCTGGCTTTTAAGACTTTAAAAGTGTTGCCTGAGATGATCAAACTAAGTCATCCGGATAAAAATGAGATTATACTAACAGTGCATCATTCGAATGTTCCAGCGATAAATTTATATAAAAAAGCTGGATTCGTTGACAAAGGATACAGATTTAAGGGGGAAGAAGGGGAGGAATTTATTTTCCATTTTGCTCTGGATTAAGGGAGCTTTAGATAACTTCCGGAATATATAGAGGGCAGTGGAACGTATTGGCAACCTCGGGGAGTATGATAGAAGAAAAACGTTCTCCTATAATAGGTAAACGATAGGGCGATCAATCATTATTAGAGGTATAAAGGAGATGCGAATCCCCTAAAATACCTAGTCCCCGGTATGTATGGAATTTAATTAAACTTCCATACACAGTAACTTAAAAATGAAAGAGTGGTTAAACGCAAAATAAGCATCTTAATGATGCTTATTTTTTGGAAGTTCTCCATCCATCCAACCTGCCATGCAGGAAAATTTTCACCATTAATATGGATACGGCATGTTCAGAATTCATGGTATCCATCCTACAATTTCTAAAATGGTCAGAACAATCTCAAAGACAATGAGAATCACAATGATCCATTCAACGAAAAGTCCCCTGATCGAATGGCTGATGTTAGAAAACCCATCCATAATGTTATATAAAATTTCGGTTTTACTTTTCAAGATTTTATACCGATCATTCAATTCAAAAAAATCAAGCATTCTGTCATAAAATTCGCCAGCAATACTGCTTGTCCATGTAATATCAGGTTTATCCAGAATCATGATATACGCTAGGGTATTGTACTCGTGACGAACGATTTTTGCCGTCGTCCTCGCTAATTCCTTGTTGCCGATTCTCAGTTTGCCTTTTTCCAGCCGGTCTATCATGGCTTCGAGCTTGTCGTGGATTTTTCCGAGTTGTTCCTCTGTTTTTTCAAGTGCCACCGATTTAGCGAGAATCGTGGAAATTAATTCAGGATAGAAAAATTCATATTTAGGCACAACTACATATTCGTCTGTCAAATTGATGTTTTCAGTTTCACTGAAGTGAAGTCTGTAATCGTCTGTATATTTGTCTACATTAACGAGATCAATGTCCGGCTCGAAAGAATGGATAAAGGATGAAAACTCCTTAATCTCATCCGCGTGTGAATAATTAATGAAGACAATGCTGCCAAAGGAGAAAACCAGCACCTGTTGCGATTCGTCCACATTTTTATTAAGGATGGAACTTAGAATATCGCCTTTAAGGATTAAAGGCTCTTCCCAGGTGAATTTTTTAGGAATGCCGCAATGAATGGCAATTTTGTTCAAATCAATTTCATTAGTGATTGCACATGCTTTAAAGGTAATGGGTTCCATCTATATCACTCTCTTCAGCAAATTGGTCTTTTTTCGATTCTATTCTATTCTTACAAAAACATGCTTGAATAATTCTTGAAGGTAGAAAAAGGTTACTGATTGGTCCTTGGACCCAATAAATTCCATAAATGATATGAGCTTTTGGTTTTATGCTCTACACTCCCAAGTCTTATTAACAGACTTAAAATATAATAGTTTATATGTAAGAGGGCGATTATACGAATGCTGATCCTCCCGGTTATGTCATTACTGAAATTTAACAAAAATATATAAAAGTTCATGAAAACTTTACTTATATTTACAGAATTCTCATATTGATGTCAATATTCAGTAATACATGTTTGTTATAATCGATTGACGGTTTTAAAAGTGATTGCAAAAGGGTCTTCTAAAAATCCTTCATTTACAGATGAGTAGCAGGCTGATTGAAGATGACTGAATAGTAGGAGTGAACAAAAATGGAGGAATCTATAAATCTATATGAGCTTACATTTAGTGAAAAAGATAGATATGTAATCATTACGAATGCTTATCCACATGAAGATCAGTTATATCGGAATGGATTTATCCACAGAAGAGTCAAGGCTTATCTAGATGAGGGTTTGAAGGTCGATGTCTTTGTTTTGCATCCTGCCTATAAAAAAGCAGAAAAGTATACGTATGAAGATGTGCCTGTTTATCGAGGAACTGAACAACATCTGCGCATATTCTTAAACCATAAAGTACATAAAAAAGCGCTCATTCATTTTGTTAATCCAAAAATGATACAAGCGATAAAAGAAACGAACACAGATCTGCCGATTATCACCTGGATACATGGATTTGAAACGGAGGCATGGCATAGGAGATGGTTTAATTTTCTTGAAAGCCCTGAAAGCTTGAGGAAGATACTTGAAATGTCGGAAGACTATTATGTAGAACAGCTTTCTTTTATGAATTGGTTTTATCAAACGAATGAATTGGATACAACCTTTGTTCATATTTCTAAATGGTTCAAAGAACATATTGCGGAATGTGACGCAAGAACAGAATCGAAAAATTCAGTAATCATTCCTAATGTAATAGATGACAATCTGTTTACCTTTATGGAAAAGCCCGTTGAAAAGCGGACAAAAGTCCTTTCAATCAGGCCATATGCTTCACGAAAATACGCCAATGATTTATCGGTGAAAGCGGTGCTGGAACTATCGAAGAGACCATACTTCGATAAGTTGGAATTTGGATTTTATGGTGATGGGAAATTGTTCGATCTAACCGTTGAGCCAATCCGGGATTTTGAGAATGTAACGATTCATAAAGGTTTCCTATCTCAGGAGGAAATCGCTGCATTACATAAGGAGTATGGAATTTTCCTTTGCCCGACCCGTTTGGATTCTCAAGGTGTTTCAATGTGCGAGGCCATGTCCAGTGGGCTAGTGCCGATTTCAACAGATATCACGGCAATTCCGGAATTCGTTAAACACGACGTTTCTGGCCTTCTTACAAAACCTGAGTCTCCTATCGATATTGCGGATGCAATAGAGCGCTTATATTACAACTCGGACGTATTTTTAAGAGTGTCAAAACAAGCTTCTCAGTCGATTCGTGAAAAATGCGCGGTAGATGTTGTTATTAAAAGAGAATTGGAGATTATCCAAGGTTAAATGAGGGGAGTTTTTTCAATATGGACGAACGAAACGAATATTGGAAAACTATGTATGAGGAACTTGAATTACAAATGAAAGACATGATGTCCATGACATTGGAGCTCATAGAGGCAAGTGGCACTGAAAAGCAAAAAATAATTGAGAATATGACAAAAGAAAATAATAGGCTGCGGGAAGAATTAGAAAAAAGTAAGATGGCCCAAATAGAAAATATTAAGCTTAACAAAGAAATGCGAAGACTTAAGTTATTAGAACACAAATTCAACGTTACATATGCAGGGAAATTCACGCTAAAATATCTTGCGCTTAAATCATCTATTAAAGAGCAAATAAAAAAATAAAAATTCATATCAGATTTCAGTCATTGGAGTGAAAACTTTGAATTCACATGAACTAGTTGAAAACAGAAAAATGAAGGTGCTTCTATTTGGCTTTATTGACATGAATTCAATGGATGGGTCTGCAGTATTTTTATCTTCCTTAGCATCGACCATTGCGTTAGATTCCAACATCGAAGTTGACTTACTTTTAGCTAGCCCGGTCAAACGTGATATCTTAATTCAGCCTCTTGAGAAATTTGATAATATAACCGTTCTCAATCCTTTTGTTGATCCTTTTTTTAGGGCCACCGATGATGAGTGGGTAAAAAAAGGTGTCATTGATTTTGATATAGCTGAAATGCTCATTTCACATTATTGGAGTCAAAAGGAATATGATTGGCTATTTGTAAGAAGCATTGAGACTGTTGAAAAAATAGCAAAGCATAAGCATATCATAAAGAATACATTAGTTTATGCTACAGGCTTGACTCACATAGGTCAGGATGTTAATGAAGAAAAATTTGAGAGCATCAAAAATATATATGATCAGTGTGCGTATTTCTTATGTCAAACAGAAGAGATGTGCGATTTTGTCATTGAGATTCTTAATTTGAATAAAGAAAAAAACAAAGTTTCCCTGCTTACGCCGATGATACCGAACGTCGAATCAGCAGAAGGGCAGACCCGGTTAAAAAACAAACTTGTATATACAGGTAAATTCGACCCGGATTGGAAGACCATTCCCATCATTATTGCTTTTAAAGAATTAAAACGCGAGATTCCGAATCTGTCACTTGATGTAGCGGGGGATAAATTCAAATGGGTTAAAGATGATTCTCAGTTTAAGGAAGAAGCGGCATACCTCCTTAAAAATACAGATGGGCTTACATGGTACGGGGCATTGACAAGGGAGAATGCCCAACAATTAATCGTGAACAGTGATATTGGGATAACCTGGAGAAGTGAGGAAATGGACAGCAGTCTGGAACTGTCTACAAAGCTATTGGAGTATGGGATCTTAAGGAAGGCTGTAATAATGAATCCAACAGAAATGCATTTAAAGCTTTTTGGCGAAGATTACCCGTTATATGCCGTTACAGAGAAGGATTTCCGTGAAGCTGTCAAATTAGCGCTATGTAATAAGGATATATATGAGTTTGCGGCGCAACGAATGTATCAAGTTAGCAGGCAATTTTTATTTTCGGAAGCCATAAAAAAACTGCAAGGTCTATTATGGAGCAAACGTATTACAGATTATGTGAATGAAAGCACGGATATGTTTTATATTGATGAAGATGATTTTGATGAACTGAATAAGCTTGCATCATCAAAAAAAGTGGGGAAATTGCCTGCAGAGTTTAATGTTGAAGAAGTTTTCATCTATATTGTCAAAAACATACCTGAAGAAATAAAACGAGTTGAAAAACTGTTTAAACTGTCTGGGTATGGTCAAATCACTTCAGTAGAAAAATCTGGATGTTATACATTTCTCCACATCCATAAAAGTTATGGGAACTTTGAACAAAATTTTCAAAATAACATGCCATATTTAAAAACCATAGGGTTTGAAACCTATGGCAATCCTAAATTAAAACCAAAAGATGTGGAAGTTTCAATGAAAGAACAGGTAATTGTCGATAATAAAAACAATGAAATTAAAGTGAAAAATAAAGAATTGGTTAAAGAAGTGAAGCAATTAAAAAAACTGAACACAGTTCAGCTTAAACAAATTACTAAGCTGGAAAAACAGAACCTAACACTTGGACGTAAATATGATTCACTTTCGAAGTCGAAAATGGGTAAAATGACATTCAAATATTGGGATTTAAGAAAAAGGCTTAACTTTTAATAATGCAATGGCAGACAATTCTTAACCATATATTAGTCAAAAAAGCTCCTGAATGCTGCACGCTTACAGGGGCCTTTGGCATTTATATCGAATAAAGGAGCAAGGGATCCTTGCAAACTTTTTATGTATGTTGTCGATTTCCTCAGTATGTATAAAGCTGCGTCAGTTTACTATTTCATGAAAATTAAAACTAAAACACTACTCTTTCACCATTTACCTAAATAGACCGATTATCCTTTAGTGGTGTTATAATATTCTGAAAAAGGGGGAGAGTTGATGGAGGAGAATGTGTTAAAAGCGATTCAAGATGATTATCCAGATGAATTTGCATGGTGTTATGGATGTGGTCGGTTAAATAAAGATGGTCATCATTTTCGAACGGGTTGGCAAGGCGAACAAACAAGGACAATTTATACACCACGTCCAGAGCATATCGCAATTCCAGGATTTGTTTATGGTGGCTTGATTGCATCGTTAATTGATTGTCATGGAACAGGTTCAGCTGCACTGGCAATGCATCGTAAAAATGGGCATGAAGTTGGAGATGGAGTGGAGCCTCCCAGGTTCGTGACAGCTTCACTGAAAGTGGAGTTCGTAAAGCCAACCCCAAATGATGTGCCATTAATGGCCGTTGGAAAAATTCATGAGATTCATCCTAAGAAATGGAGAATCGAAACAGAGGTATTTGCGATCGATAAACTTTGCGCCCGAGGCGAGGTTGTCGCTGTGGTGATGCCAAGTACGTTTACAAGCAAAGAGTGATCGAACTCTTGGAAAAGTTCATTAAATAAGCTAATTAATATGAACGCAATCAAAAGGGAATTAAAATTTTTGCAAAGGGCCGTCCAATTATTTGGACGGTTATTTAGTGCATATGAGTATCCATTTCAAGCATGTTATCGCTATAAAGCGACATTTAGCTGGAAATCACAAACGATATATCAAAGATATTAATATACTTACATTATAAGCAAAGGGAGGTCGCAGAATGAAAATAAACGTAGAGATAGATAAGGAGATCAAGGCGATAGAGGTGCTTATCCGCAATCATGAATGGAATGAGGAAGTGCAGGAACTGATGGAGCGCTTGAAGGAGAGGAAAAGACCGTATTTTGTTGGTAGAAAAGAAGGGATGCAGCATGTCTTCCGGGCAGAAGAAATTATCTGTTTGTTCACAGAGCAAGATTCCATAATGGTGCGGACGAAACAGGGTACTTTCGAAATGAAAGAAAGGTTATATGAACTGGAAAAGGACCTTCCTGGTAATCAATTCGTGCGTTTGTCCAAGTCAGTGATTGCCAATTTGGATGAGTTAAACAGATTCGAGGCATCTTTCAACGGTACCTTATGTGTGTATTTCCGATCAGGGGAAAAAGAATATGTTTCTCGCCACTATGTTCAAGGGATCAAGAAAGCATTTCAATGGAAAAGGAAGGGATTATGATGAAAACACTATTATTCCGTAGCTTTGCTGGGATTTGCCTTGGGGCACTCGTGATGGTGCTGACGTGTTTTGGAGTGATCGCTTTTGGGGAGGTCACTGCATTAGACAGTGAAATATTTGTAAAAAACGCGATAGGCTGCTTATGCTGTGGCTGGTTCTTCAGCACGGCAACAATCATCTTTGAAAATGAAAAATGGAGTTTATTATCTCAAACCATTCTGCACTTCCTGACTGTCAGCATCCTTTACTTCCTATTATCCTTCTTTGTTGGGTGGATTCCATTCAGCTTAAAAGGATTAGCTATAGGAATTGGGATTTTCATACCATTCTATATGATCATTTGGATCATTTTCTATCTATATTTCCGCCATCAAGTGAAGATATTGAATGATGGACTTGATAAAAGAGAGAATTGAGCGTGGATCGATCAGTTAGAGAGGTTTAAAGCTGAACCGCAAGAAAATAAAGGAATTTTCGTATAACCCGCCGGCTTCATGATGCCTTATCAACTGCAGTATGTTCAATTGAAACAACAGTTAAATCTGTAAAACGAACTTACCATTTGACCGAACAAGAACACCAAAAAGGATAATGGGATCAGGTGCCATGAAGATATCGTACCAACTTAAACTGAAACCCTTATACCTGCTCGATCTATAGCAGGTCTTTTTATTTTCATTTTTCCTATGATATTTCTACATTTATTTGACCCCCTTTGGATTTAAATAAAGAGACACCGCTCGTTGTTGTATCGGTGTCTCTTTGTATTTATCGGCTTTCTATCATTAACATTTCATCATAGATTAAGTTCTGTCTAAGCTCAGTCGCTGTTTTCATGGATATTTGCTCATCTTCAACCATTTGCTGAATGATATCACGTTCAATTTGCATTGCATTCAACTGAAAATGACTCACCATCTCTTCAAAGCGATTAGCTTCTTTTTCACTTAATGTTCCGAATGGATTCAAATAACGATTATATCTTTGAATGACAAGCATGACTTCATGACGGTTTTCAGGTGTAGTTTGTTGTTTGATCAATGAAATAGCTTCCTTTGAAGCTTCTTTTTGTGCTTTACGGAACTCACGTATCAGGTCAGCATTTTTAACGATGGAGTCCTCCAATTTAGCTTCCCATTTCTTATCCCATTTGACATTGATCTTTTTCTTGAAAAGAATGGCCTGCAAATTGATCCAAGCCCTTTTCAGCGAAGATTTTTGCATATAATTTAAGGTTCTTGAAATATACACTTTATAAAGTTCAAAGGCTGTTTCCGATATAGTCCCTTTTTCGACTAATCCAGAAACGACCTCCAATTCCTTGTTGGCACCTAGCTCCACTAAATCGCGTATTGTCCGATTATCCGGTCTATTCGTTATTCCCCGCTCCAAATCTATCAGTTGTTCATTTAAATCTTCCATCACTTGATGGACTGCTTTCTGATTATCGATGGTTGCTTCTTTGCTCAGCTGTTCGATCGTTTTATTTAAAACAATTTCATAAGCCTCCTCAGGGGTTAGGCGCTCATCTTTGAATACAACCGGTGTCTTTACCAGTAATGGCAAAAGAACCGTAGCCAATATGACGCTTAACAATATGACGCAAGCTGCGATAAACAAGACTGTATTACGCATCGGGAATAAAGTGTCATCCGGCATGAAATATGGTATGGATAAAGCTGTGGCCAATGTGATGGTACCATGAATGCCGCAAACGGATGTCAAAAATGCAAATCGGGATCTTGAGACATAATCATCATGGGTGTTTTCGCTATCTTCTGGATGAACCCTTGACATGATGAATTGCTCTAAGGGATTCACTCTGTTTTTCGTGAAAGTATCATGTAAAATGTATACCCAAATAAAACGGATCACCAATAATAAAAGAACAATCAGAACACTTATCCCAAAAAGATTACCCCTATTTTGGTCGGACTCAATTTCCTGATAAACACTCGGCAACATGAATCCTAATAAAGCAAATACAAGTCCATTCAAAACATAACCTAATACAGACCATGTATTAGTTGACACAATTTGCAATTTAGTTGTGGAACTCTGAAGGCGGTCCCGCTCGATGCCATGGATTACACCTGCAGCAACCACTGCCAAGATTCCGGATACATGGAATTCCTCAGCTACCATATATATGGCAAAAGGCGTAATCAATTCAATAACAATGGACATGGAGATTTCTTCGAGTCCATGAACCCGTAAAAATAATCGTAATTTAACGATTAAATAGCCCAATAGGATACCTATAAAGATACCGCCTAAAGCTACAAATATAAAATTTAGCGAAGCATCTTTTATAGAAAATACCCCAGTTAGGGCAGCTGTCAAGGCAACTTTAAAAGCAACGATTCCAGCAGCATCATTGAAAAGTGATTCACCTTCAAGGATGGGCATCATATTTCCGGGCAATTTCAACCCTTTTGTAATCGATTGTACCGCTACGGCATCTGTAGGGGTAATCGTTGCTGCTAAAGCAAAAGCGACAGCCATCGGCATATCGGGTATTAACCAGTGGATGAAAAACCCTCCTGCAAAAACAGTCACGAACACTAACCCAAAGGCCAATAACAGAATAGGTTTACGCAATTCAAGCAATTCTTTACGGGACGTATTTTTTCCTTCTGTAAAGAGAAGCGGAGCAATGACACAGATCATGAATAATTCTGAGTGAAAATCCAACGATAATGGAAATGGCAATAATGAAAGTATTGCTCCCATGGATATCTGATATATCGGCAGTGGAATACGAGTCCATTTGGCATTTAATATTGTAGCGATTATTGTGGAAACTAATAATCCGAGCAATGTGATTAAGAATGACATAGAATCTCCCTTATCTTCTAATGTTTTAGTCTGTTTGCCCATGAATCTTCTATAAAATGATAAAAAAGCAGAGGTATTTTAAAGCGAATATCCATACTTTAAAAAGTATCCCCTACTTTATGGCCTTGCATATCTTTCAAAATCCATACTTAAACAGAGGCAGCATTTTTCACTGGCCTCGGTTTTTGATATACCCCTTTGTTATTAATTACAAACAGGATATCACAAAGTATTACGGTTTATTCAATATCAACTTATAACATAACTTTTCAATTTGCTAAATATAGGTTCATGCTGAGCTCATGATTTTCTGTATAAAATACCCTTAATGAAGAAACATAGAAAAATGGAGTTAGAGCGACCTGCAAAAAAATGGGGGTAACCAGCTTGATTCGTAATGTTGGCAAATTGCTAAGAAAAAAGAAAGAAAAAAAATCCCTGGTACAAAATGATTACCTGGATTCCAAACCTGCAGATTCACTTGATGCGAATTTCAGTCAAAATGTAGAATCACTTCGTTCTGTTTATGATAATTGCTCGGATGTCATGTTCCGCTCGTTCTTACTTTTCGGAAAGACGCGGGCGATGCTCATTTACATTGCGGGACTCTCAGACATCGAGGCGATAGAGCAATATGTGCTTTCCCCACTCATGCAGGGGTCATCAAAAGAACCACAACCATTAAATGAGTTTATTGAACATAAAATGCCCGTTCCTAAAGTGGTAAAAGTAAATTTGTTGGCGGATTGCATTGAATCGATTTCCTCTGGAAATCCGATCCTTCTATATGAAGGGGGAAGCGATGGATTTTCTTTAGGATTGTCCAAATGGGAAAAGCGGGCGATTGAAGAACCTGTGGCAGAGGGGGGAGTTAGGGGGTCAAGAGAGGGATTTATTGAATCTCTAGAGGTAAATACTTCCCAATTGCGACGTATTATCAAAAGTCCTGCCCTTAAAATACAATCTATGAAGATTGGAACTCTTACCAGGACGAATGTTTCAATTGCTTATATAGATGGACTTGCGGATAAAACACTGATTGAAGAGATTTCAACACGGTTGGAACGAATTAAAATAGACGGTATTTTAGAAAGCGAGTACATCGAGGAAATGATTGAGGACAATCCGTTTTCACCTTTCCCTCAGATCATGTCGACAGAACGGCCGGATGTAGCCTGTGCCAGCTTGCTGGAGGGACGAGCTGTCATTCTTGTAGAAGGAACTCCTTTTACTTTAATTGCACCAATATCTTTCTTTTCTTTGATTCAATCACAAGAGGATTATGCTCAACGTTTTATGGCAGGCACATTTATCCGTTGGTTACGATATTTTTTTATGGGATTATCTCTTTTGCTTCCTTCACTTTATGTTGCTATTTTAACGTTCCATCATGAGGCGGTCCCAACCGCACTCCTGCTAAGCATAGCAGCATCCCGGGAATCGGTCCCTTTTCCTGCAATAGTAGAGGCATTGGCTATGGAAATTACGTTTGAAGCACTAAGGGAGGCAGGGGTTCGATTGCCGAAGCAGGTAGGTTCTGCCGTCAGCATTGTTGGAGCGCTAGTGATTGGTCAAGCTTCCGTACAAGCGGGGTTAGTTTCAGCGCCAATGGTCATTGTGGTTGCGATTACGGGAATCGCTTCTTTTATGATACCTCGCTATATTGCCGGAATTGCTTTCCGGATGCTGCGATTCCCAATGATGCTGCTTGCCGGTACCTTAGGGCTGCTTGGCATAATGATGGGAATCATCGCCATAGTCATTCACTTATGCAGCTTACGTTCCTTTGGCGTACCATACTTAGCGCCACTGGCGACGTTAAAAGGTAAAGAGCTGAAAGATGTTCTGTGGAGAGCCCCTTGGTGGATGATGGATACACGTCCGCGTCTCACAGGGGATTCTAATGTATACCGTCAAGCCCAGGAACAGAAACCAAATCCAAAAAGGGGGAGTGAAACGGAGTGAATAATTGCTGGAAGCGAAAAAGGATCTCGGAGAAAGGAAAGAAGCGAGACTTCATGAAAAGCGTCCTTCTTTTCCTCGTTATTTGTGGAACGACCCCTTTTCTAAGCGGTTGTTGGGATCGAATAGAAATCACTGATTTGGCGATTGTCACAGCAGCCACCATCGATAAGAAGGGTAATAATCAAATCGAACTATCCGTCCAAGTCTTCATTCCAAGTTCAATTAGCAGTGGAGGCGGTCAAGGAGGGAGCAGTCAAGGGGGGAGTGGGGTTACGACAATGGTGAGATTTGCAAAAGGCTCCAATATTTCAGATGCATTGTCTAAGCTTCAAAGCAAGCTTCCGCGAAAAATATTTTGGGGACATTGTAAAGTATTTGTATTCGGTGAAAAGTTAGCGATGGAAGGAATTCAAGAGCAGCTGGATTTTTTGTTACGCCATCCTCAGCCAAGAGAGAAAGCAAATGTGTATGTCAGTAAAGGGATAGCAAAGCCTATCCTTGAATCTTTGCCACCCCTGGAAAACTATTCAGGGGAAGTGCTTAGAGAACTATCTGACTTACATATTGGGATGCTGGTCACACTACAGGATTTAGATGAAATGTTAACAGGTAAACCTCAAGCTGCCGTACTTCCAGTCGTTAAAATATTGCCGCCGGGGAAAGGGCAAACAAAATTACAGGGGATTCCTTACATTGTCGGAACAGCCGTTTTTAAAAAAGATAAGATGACCGGGACGATGACGGAAAAAGAAACAAGAGGGCTGTTGTGGTTAAGGGATGAAATGGAATCATACACTGTGACCTTTCAACCCGAAGGTGTGAAAGGGGAGATTTCTTTGAATCCAGTGACGGCTCAAATCAAGAAGATTCCACAATTTCGAAATAACAAATGGAAATTGTTAGTGAAGGTAAATACAGAAGGAGCTGTTATACAAAATGGAACGAATTTAAACCTTTCAAGTCCAAAAATGCTAAAAGCTGCAGAACGAGCATACCAAAAAGATATAGAAGACCGCATCTATATGGCTTTTCTGCATACTCAGGATAAGAAAGCGGACATTTTAGGGGTGGGTAAAGATTTCTATAGGAAATACCCTAAACAGTTTAATAAGGTCGAAAACCACTGGGAGGATATATTCGCTGAGATGGAAGTGGAAATCGATGTTGCGGCCCATATTCGAAGACAGGGCTATATAAACAAACCGGCAGGCTTGTCTGAAAATGAGGTGAAGGTCAAGTGAGATGGGGGGCTTTTTTGTGTACAACCGTGATCGTAGCTTTAATCATTTTGTTTGAATGGCCAAAAATGAAAAAAAATCCCAAAAAAGATAAAGTGGCATTTCTTACACTGCTCCTCACTGGCTTGGTTCTGTCCATGTTCAATCTCCCTCAGATGTCAGGACCCACTCAATGGATGGAAACTCTTTTCAGGCCATTTGGAGAGTTTATGGAAAAGTGAATCTGTTGCGGGATTAAATTCATTCCATTAAAGAAAGGAGGGAGCAGATGGAGAAAGGAAAAATTTCATCTCTGCAGATGGCATTCATGATGTATCCGACGATTGTGGCAACGGCTATGCTCGGAGTTCCAAGCATCACTGCCAAATATGCCAAAACTGATCTATGGCTTTCCCCCATTTTTGCTGCGCTAATAGGGTATCTGACGGTGTATATTGCATATAAACTGCATAAAATTTTTCCAAAACAAACGGTTTTCCAATTCACTGAAAAGATCATTGGTCTGATTCCGGGGAAAATTATCGGTTTCTTACTTTTGTTTTTTTATATCCAGAACACGGGGATAATCGTTAGAGACTACGCGGAATTTGTTGTCAGCTCTTTTCTGGTAAATACCCCCATTAGTGTGATCATGGCATCGATGGTGCTTTTGTGTGCTTTCATCGTACGCGGGGGAATAGAGGTGTTGGGGCGAGCTGCTGAGTTGTTTGTACCGGTTTTTATTTTCCCAATCTGTATCGTAATTCTCTTGCTGATTCCTGACTTCGATTTTATGAATATATTTCCGGTATTGGGTAATGGCTTAATGCCCCCAATCAAGGGTGCGATTGTACCGGGAGGATGGTTCAGCGAGTTTTTTCTGATCATTTTTCTTCTTCCTTTTTTGGCGGATATGAAAAAAGGGATGAAATCCGGGATGATGACTGTATTTGCCGTGATGATGACATTAATCGTGGTGAATCTTTTGGTTCTATTTGTACTAGGGGGAACAACACCCTCAAAGAATTACCCCTTGATGAATACATCTCGATACATTAGTATCGCCGACTTTTTTGAACATGTGGAGTCCGCGGTCATGGCGGTATGGATAGTAGGGGCGTTTTTAAAAATTTCCGTATTTTATTATGTATCTGCTTTAGGTACGGCGCAGTGGCTGAATCTTTCCGACTATCGGCCCGTTGTATGGCCGATGGGGATCCTGATTGTCATTTTCAGTTTTTGGTCGTTGCCTAGCTCAATAGATGTTAATCGTAATGATATCATGGCCTTCCCTTTACAAGGAATCTTGATGCAAACGATTATTCCTCTGATATTGTTGGTGATTGCGGTTTTAAGGAAAAGAAAACGTAAAGGAACCGAAACAAGCTGAATGGGCGTTTTTATGCTAAATATCCTATCGATAAGGTGCTATCTATGTTCATTCTCGCGCAACGGGGGCAGAACCAACTGATTGGATTGCATCTTTTTTTAGCCGTTTGATGAGTTTACAAAAAAATGAATCTATCCAGTGGGTTGTGTGATTTCAGATTTACGTACTACCACAGAAAGGAGGAAGACGATGGAGAAAGGAAGAATTTCAGCTTTACAGATGGCATTCATGATATATCCAACAATCGTGGCAACGGCTATTCTTGGTGTCCCAAGCATCACAGCCAAATATGCCAAAGCTGATTTATGGCTTTCCCCCATTTTGGCGTCTCTCATCGGGTATGCGACGGTGTATATTGCTTATAAACTGCACAAACTTTATCCGAAACAAACGGTTATCCAATTCAGTGAACAGATCATCGGTCGGATTCCGGGGAAAATTCTTGGTTTTTTATTCTTGTTTTTTTATATCCCGATCACAGGGCAAATCCTAAGGGAGTATGGAGAATTTATTGTCGACTCTTTTCTGGTCAAAACTCCGATTAGCGTGATCATGGCATCGATGCTACTCCTCTGTGCCTTTATCGTCCGTGGAGGGATAGAGGTGTTGGGGAGAGCTGCCCAATTGTTTGTTCCTGTTTTTATCGTTCCGATCCTCCTCTTAATCATCTTACTCGGCCCTGATTTTGAATTTAAGAATATATTCCCGATATTGGGGAATGGAATTATGCCTCCAATCAAAGGTTCAATTATACCGGGAGGATGGTTCAGCGAGTTTTTCCTGATCATTTTTCTCCTCCCTTTTTTAGCGGATATGAAAAAAGGAATGAAATATGGGATGATGACTGTGTTTGCTGTGATGATGACGTTAGTTGTGGTGAATCTTATCGTTCTTTTTGTACTCGGATCGACAACATCCACAAAGAATTATCCCCTGATGAATGTAACTCGGTATATCAGTTTAGCCGACTTTTTTGAACATTTGGAGTCCGCCATCATGGCCGTATGGATAGTAGGAGCGTTTGTCAAAATTTCTGTGTTTTATTATGCAGCTGCTTTGGGTACTGCGCAGTGGATGAATCTCTCCGACTATCGTTCTGTTGTATGGCCGATAGGGATTTTGATTGTAGAATTCGGCTTTTGGTCGTATCCTAGCTCTATGGCTGTCAGTCGATATGATATGGTCGCCTTCCCTTTTCATGGAGTTTTGATGCAAACAATTATTCCTCTGTTATTGTTGGGAATTGCTATGGTTAGAAAAAGAAATAGTCAGAGAAAGGGAAGCAAATCGAGCTGACCTTTCAGCTGATTTTTTGATTTTCGATTTAAGAGGCTTGAAAAAGTATGGGCATGAAAGTAGGCAAAAGGAGCTCTAATCTTAATGTTAAAACAAAGTTGATAGGAATGAAATGTACGAGACTCCTGCTTCGAAAAGCGCTTCAATGGGAGAACCCGCAGGCGCAATGGCGCCGCGGGCACTACGTTCCAATCAAAGGCCAATTTTAAAAACCTACAAAAAATTGTAGACAAACACAATTATTTTGGAGTTTGTCTACATCTGCAACCATTCCGTTTTCGAATGGTTTTTTTGTTGCGAGAAACTGGAGATCATTAGATGTATTTTGCAGCAAGTTAAAAATAAATAACAATTTTTTTCAAACCGTTTGGAAGTTTGTCCCGTTATCTATAGTACAAAGGCTTTTTAGAGGGGAGAGATAAAAGACTTGAAAAAGGTCATTTTTGTCGGTTGGATAGCATTGATGGCAGTCTTGTTAGGATTTTCACCGGAAATGGGTACGAAACGGGGGCAAGCTGTCAACGATGTCGTAAAAGTATACGGTCCAGGTGGCCCTCTTGGACCTATCAAGGAAATAGCGGAACGATTCACCAAAGAAACAGGGATAAAAGTTGAAGTTACAGCGGGACCCGAAGAAAAATGGATTGATCAAGCCAAACAGGATGCGGATATCATTTATGGAGGGTCCGAATATATGCTGACTGAATTCATGCATGATCATCCGGAGGTCCTTGATGAAAAAAAACGTACAGAATTGTATGCACGGTCAGCTGGCATTCTGGTTAGAAAAGGAAACCCAAAGAATATACAGTCATTGGAGGATTTAACGAAGAAGGGCGTAAAGATTGTAGATGTTAATGGAGCCGGGCAACTGGGGCTATGGGAAGATTTGGCCGGAAGAAAGGGGTTGATCCCTGGAATTAGCAGGAATATTGACATTTCAGTGAAGTCCAGTGCAGAAGCTATCGATCTATGGAAGGCAAATTCTAAATTGGACGCATGGATTACTTATGAATCCTGGCATTACCGTCTGGCGGATGTGACGGACCTGGTTCAACTTCCTGAAGAAGACAAGCTCTATAGAGGGACCCCGGTAAGCATAACAAGTAAGAGTGAAAACAAGAAAAAAGCAAAACGATTCATTGATTATCTTAAAACGGAAGAATCCCATCAAGTATTTCAAAAATGGGGATGGAAGTAAATTTTATGAGGAGTGAGAGTATATGAAAAAGTGGATGGTATTTTCAGTTTTTATGATGGTCCTAGTTTTGGCGGCATGTGGAAATGAAGCTGATGATTCACCAAAAAATGATCAAGTGGTTAGTGGGACTGCCGATGAAAAAGCGGTAACCCTAAAATTGTTGGAAAGTGAAACAACAGACGAATACCTGGCTGATTCCAAGGGAATGACACTTTACTTTTTCAAGAATGATAAATCAGGAAAAAGCAATTGCATGGGTGATTGTCTCAAAAAATGGCCGCCATTCATGGAAAAGGATTTTGCTGTCCCTAGAGGATTTGAGGAAAAAGACTTTGGAACCATTAAAAGGGAAGATACGGGGGAAGAGCAGGTAACCTACAAAGGTTTTCCACTCTACTATTTTGTGAATGATAAGGCAGCGGGAGATGTCAATGGCGAAGGTGTGAAAAATGTTTGGTATATTGTAAATAACAAGACGATTTTTCCAAAATAAGAAAAAAGGGACGATCATTGATGGTCGTTCCTGTTATACGTTTTTTTCAAAAATTTACTTGTGAGGAGTTGCAGGTGCGATTGAAAGAAAAACTTGATAAGGAATTGATGGCATTAGTAATGAAAAAGCATCGTCCTGCTCTGGAAGAACTTTATGACCGGCATATTAAATTAATCTATGGTTTTATTTTTAAGTTCACAAATGGAAATGCTGATAAAACGAAGGAGATTGTGCAGTTGGTCTTTTTAAAGCTCTGGACCACAAAAAGCAGTTACAATTCCGAAAAGGGGCACTTTGTAAGCTGGCTTTTGACCGTTACACGAAATGTGTGTGTGGATTATGTCCGTAAAGACAGCGTTCATATCCGGAATAACAAACAAATGGACATGAGTCATCCAATAGACATAGAAGATCCTAATAATGATATAGAAAATGGGCTATTATACAGTGAAATTGCCAATGCAAAGAGTAAGTTAAGCAAGCCGCAAAAAAGGCTGATTGATTTACTGTATTGGAAAGGGTACTCGTTAACGGAAATTGCCAAAATTGAAAATGAACCGGTTGGTACCATCAAGAGCAGACTTCATCAGTCGCTTAAATTGTTGAAAAAGTATTTGGAAGTAGGTGGTTTGTAAATGGATACAGAGTGCACTAACCTGCTTTCATTTTTATCGGGTGAACTGGGAGAAAAAGAAAAAAAAGCATTCACGGAACACTTAATGCAATGCTCTGAATGCACTAGGGAGTATGAACAAATGACGGAAGCCTGGAATTCATTGAAATGGGATTTCGAAGAAATAGAACCTTCTTCTTCCCTGAAATCAGAGGTTATGAATTTTGTCTTTGAGACTGATGATGAAGCTCCGGTGAGAAGGGAAAAGAATTGGAGCAGTTTTTTCTTTAAGCAGTTTACACCAGTCACTTCAGGTCTCGTACTGGCCGCACTGGTTTTGGCGTTTGTGCTGTTATATTCCA
Organism: Brevibacillus sp. JNUCC-41; assembly: GCF_014844095.1. NCBI lineage: Bacteria > Bacillati > Bacillota > Bacilli > Caryophanales > Bacillaceae > Peribacillus > Peribacillus sp. JNUCC41. The sequence goes on from NZ_CP062163.1 coordinate 2,687,260, forward strand.
ATATTCAACTGAAAAAAGAACTTGCGGCTGTCGATCTGCCAATGGAGGTTAAAACGTCGCTATCTTTGCAGCCAGCCGATATGACCGCTGTAAAAATGAATACGGACGGTGCTGCATACATTTTGCAGCAAGGTGAAGAAAGAAGGTTAATCGTTCAGATTCAGAATTTGCCTAGCCTTCAAGAATCAGAGGTGTATCAGGTGTGGTTACTGAAAGATGGAAAACGGACAAACGCAGGAACTTTCAAGCCTGATGAAGCCGGCACAGGATCGTTGACATACAAATTGTCCATTAATGATAAATTCAATCATATTGGCATCACAAGAGAACCAGATGCAAATAGTACAAAGCCGAGAGGTGAAAAAATAGTAGGATCTTCTTAAAAATAAGAGACTTGCCCTAAAAGGGGAAGTCTCTTATTTACTGTTCGTGCCTGATTTCAATAGCTAAGTGATTTAAACAAGAAGAAGTCGCGATTTACAATGGAAGCTCATATGAATTGGAATATAAGTGTTTACCCTTCACCATCGATCAATAGCAACGAATAACCAGCATTTTTTTTGGCTGGGGGCCAATGGACTTGTTTAAGGGTGGACAAACATCGTCATTTTCATGGTGCCTATTTATTCATTAAGTCCTCACAGTACTCCCGGATCAATGCTGAGGCTTTCGTTTGGCTGATGGAGAGGTCCTTCGCGACTTTCCTTGATGATTTATATGTTTGGTAAGATTTCCTGATCAATATCCGTTTCGTTTCATCAAGTGCTTTATCGAGAGTAGTGGGGAGATCGATCTGTGTGACCTGTTCAACGTTCTCGGTTATCATTTCTGGCAAGTCGGACATTAAAATAACGGAGTCACTTATTAAGACCAACCTTTCAATCAAGTTTTCGAGCTGGCGTACATTGCCTGGCCATGAATAATGAATTAATAGATTCAAGCATTCTTCCGAAATGACTTTATTTTCGTGATATCTTTCATTGAACTTGTTTAAAAAATTGTACGTAAGGGGAATGATATCTTCTTTACGTTCTCGCAATGGAGGCAGTTGAATATCAATCACATTCAAACGGTAAAATAAATCTTCCCGGAATCTTTTATCATTGACCATTTCTATTAAGTTCTGGTTTGTTGCTGCGACTATGCGGATATCGACTTTTTTCATTTCACTGCCGCCGACGGGAATGAATTGTTTGTCCTGGATTACTTGGAGAAGCTTTGCCTGCAGAGCGAGCGGAATTTCCCCAATTTCATCAAGAAAGACAGTGCCACCGTCTGCGGATTCAATCAATCCGCGTTTTCCAGTTTTGTTTGCACCGGTAAATGCACCTTTTGAATAGCCGAATAGTTCAGATTCGAGCAGTTCCTCCGGGATTGCTGCACAGTTGATTGTCAGAAAAGGTTTGCTTTTCCGTTTACTGATCCGGTGGATGAAATGGGCAAGCACTCCTTTTCCCGTTCCAGATTCCCCTTGGATTAAAATCGTGGAATCAGTCGGCGCGACCTTTTCACAAAAAGTGAGGATGCGGTTGATTTTACCGCTATTAGTAATGAATCTCCCCGTTTCATCTTCGTCATGAGTGATTTTTGACTCACCACTTGCTTCATTTGCTTTTAACATTTTATATGTTTGGGTTTCTGTGGAGGTAGTGACGACCAGTTCAATTTCCCCCGCATCATTTAAAATTGGAATCGCTGATGTCATCAATTCAGCCCCGATATACGTTTGTTGTTTTATGTAGCAAGGTTTTTTCCTTTTAAATACCTCAGGCACGATGGAGGGTTTCCAGTACCCTTTTTCAAATAAGTCCACATTATATTTGCCAATGACATCAGTAGGTTTCAGACCATAATGGCGCTCACATGCCTTGTTGACGTAAAGAATCCGCTTTTCGCCGTCAAGGACGAAAATCTCATCTGAGGAATGATCAAGAATTTTTAATAAAGTTTGGAGCGTCATCTCGACACTGTCAGTAGAATCCGTACTTTTCATATGGTAATCCTCTTTTCAAAAGGGAATGAGTGAATTTTGATTAAGGTTTCATCAATTTCGAGTTAATTATAACTCGGTATGACAGCGTTTTCAATTTGAATTCTAAATATTTTGTTTATTCAGAGTGTTTCCGGAGGTTGGCACGCATATTGCATTATATAAAATTATCAATTGGTGAAATTGACGAAGTGCCACGTTTGCATGTCAGATTATTGCATGAATCGACATCTGAGCATAGCAGAATTCTAGTAAGCGGATTTATCTTATTCAAGGAAGACATCTAGGGGGAATGAATTTGGAAGAAAAGTATGAAGTATCTGACATCACTATTATCGGGGGAGGACCGGTTGGTTTGTTCACCGCTTTTTATGCGGGGATGCGCCAAGCTTCAGTGAAAATCATTGAAAGTCTCCCTCAATTGGGAGGGCAGCTATCTGCTTTGTACCCTGAAAAATACATTTATGATATTGCAGGTTTCCCGAAAATCCAGGCCCAGGAGCTCATCGATCGATTACTGGAACAAATGGGTCAATTCAAAGCGGATATTTGTCTTAATCAATCTGTAGAGACCATTGTTCGTACTTCGGATGGGATGTTTGCCATTACGACATCCGAAGAAACACATTACACGAAAGCGATAATCATAACTGCTGGAAACGGGGCATTCCAGCCTCGGAAACTAAAAATGGAAGGTGAAGAAAGATTTGGAAATGCCAACCTTCATTATTTCGTCCAGAATATGAGTCAATTCGCTGATAAGAAAGTGGTTGTGTTCGGTGGCGGTGATTCGGCGGTCGACTGGTCGCTAATGCTTGAACCGATAGCCGAAAAAGTGACACTCATTCACCGCAGGGATAAATTTCGTGCCCATGAACATAGTGTAGAGCGCTTGAAACAATCCAAGGTTGAGGTCTTGACTCCTTATCTCCCAGCCGAATTGATCGGAGATGAACATATAGAAAAAGTGATTGTGACGGATGCGAAGAGTGGAAAACCGCTTGAATTGGAAGTCGATGACGTTCTCGTCAATTATGGATTCGTATCATCAATAGGGCCAATTAAGGATTGGGGTCTTGAAATTCAAAACAATTCCATTGTTGTCAATTCTAAAATGGAAACGAATATCAAAGGCATATACGCAGCAGGAGATATTTGCACGTACGAAGGCAAGGTGAAGCTGATTGCTAGCGGGTTCGGTGAAGCGCCTACAGCAGTGAGTAATGCAAAAGTTCATATCGACCCGAGTGCGAAAGTTCAGCCGCTGCACAGCACGAGCACAATGGGAGGAAAAGAGAAAAGCACAACGTCCGTTTAATTATGTAAATGGGGAGGGAAACCACATGGCTAAATACACAGTAGTTGACCAGGAGACATGTATCGCTTGCGGGGCATGTGGAGCGGCTGCACCGGAGATTTTCGATTATAACGATGAAGGAATCGCCTTTTCAATCCTGGATGCCAACACAGGAATAACCGAAGTATCCGAAGATCTGGAGGAAGACTTGGAAGATGCCTTTGATGGTTGTCCGACAGATTCGATTAAGTTGGCGACGGAACCTTTCGCCAATATACCGGTGTCAGCCGGCTGAATCGGAAGTTCGGATGAATCAAGAAATATCAATTTTTAATAGCAAGTATGGCAGGGATGCTAGTAATCACTTTTTAGGGGGAAATGAATGATGGCTTATAACAAGGTGGAAAATGTAACAAATCGTACATTTGAAAGAACATTGACATATGACAAATACACGGATCCGAAAGTTCTCGAAAAGGAAATCGATCTAGTATTCTCTAAATCTTGGCAGCTTGTGGGTCATGTCAGCCAATTGGAAAAAGTGGGATCATTCTTTACGACAGAGGTAGCCAATGAGCCGATCATAGTGAACCGCGGCCAGGATGAGGTGATCCGCGCTTTTTATAACGTATGTCCGCATCGTGCAACTAAGCTTGAAAAAAGTGAATCAGGCAAGAAGAAAATTTTACAGTGCAGTTATCATGGTTGGACATTCAAATTGGATGGGAAATTGAACAAAGCGCCGAATTTTAAAGGAGAAGATGAAGCCTGTGTACAAGATGCCTGTTTACGCTCCGTTCGCATGGAAATCTTGGAATCTTTAATTTTTGTAAACTTGGATGATAATGCGAAACCGCTTAGTGAATCTTACGGCGATTTCTTTGACCGTTTAAGTAAATACCCGTTTTTAAGTGAGTTAAAAAGAACAAGCCAAAAAACGAGGGTGATCAAGGCAAACTGGAAAGCGTTCATAGATAACTATTTAGAATGTGACCATTGCCATGTAGCACATCCAAGCTTTGTTGCAGCACTTGATATGGATGATTACCAAATCATTACTTGTGATAACTATTCACTGCAAGGTTCGATTGTTAAACCGGATAAAAATTACGGAACGGTTGATTTAAATAAGGCGGAAATGCAAGGAGGATCCTTTTTCTGGCTGTGGCCTAACTTGATGTTGACCATTTATCCAGGTCCTGGAAATATGGCGACCATTCAAATGGTTCCGATTGATCACGAAACGACTTTGGCTGTTTACACATATTATTTCCGCGATGAGAATTTGACTCAGGAAGAGAAAGATCTTGTTACGTTTGCCGAACAAGTCCGTCAAGAAGATGTGGAACTTGTAGAGCTGGAACAAATCGGTTTCCGCTCCCGTGCCTTTAACAAAGGTAGATATTCTTCTTCGGAAAAAGCAATTGTTCAATTTCATGAAATGGTATTGGAGGCCCTAAATGAGTAAATTAGCGAATCAATTTAAATCGATGAAACAATATTTGATGATCAATGGCGAAAAAGTCGAAACGGAAAGCTATGCCCCGCTATATTCCCCTTTTTCCGGGGAAGAAATCGCCCAAATTGCCATGGCGGATAAAGAGCTGACCGAAAAGGCGATTGCAGCCGCCTACAATGCGCGCGAAGTCATGGCAAAAATGCCAGCATATCAAAGGGCGGATATATTGGAGAAGGCTGTCGCGTTATTAATGGAGAATGCCGAAGAAGCGGCAGAAATCATTTCCCGTGAATCAGCCAAACCGATCATGTTCGCAAAAGCGGAAGTTGGAAGGACCATCGAAACGTATAAGTTCTCGGCTGAAGAGGCTAAAAGGATTCACGGTGAAACAATTCCTTTTGATGCAGCCATAGGCGGTGTTGGCCGAATTGGTTACACGTTAAGAGAACCGATCGGGGTCATTGGTGCCATCACTCCATTTAACTTCCCGATGAATTTAGTGGCGCATAAAGTCGGACCGGCAATAGCTGCAGGGAACACCATTGTTTTGAAGCCTGCTTCGCAAACTCCGCTGTCCGCACTTTTCATCGCAGAAATTTTTGAAAAAGCGGGTCTGCCGGCTGGCGTATTAAATGTAGTGACAGGACCGGGTAGCACTGTCGGAGAAGCGATTGTAGAAAACGATCGGGTAAGCATGATCACATTCACAGGCAGCCCAAGCGTTGGAATCGGAATCCGCAACAAAGCGGGTCTGAAAAAGACCACACTTGAACTTGGCTCGAACTCGGCCTTAATCATTGATAAAGATATAGATATCGATAAAATTATCGAACGCTGCATCATGGGTGCCTTCTCCAATCAGGGGCAAGTCTGTATTTCATTGCAACGTGTATATGCACATGAAGAAGTGTATGAAGAGTTTGTCGAAAAATTCACTGCAGCGGCCAAAAAACTTAGAATTGGCGATCCATTGGATCCGGATACGTATATTTCCGCCTTAATCTCCAAAGGGGAAGCAGCCCGTGTATTGGGCTGGATTGAGGAAACTAAAGGCAGTAGGGCAACGATCGCTGCAGGGGGGGAATTGCGAGGTGACATTCTTGAACCGACAATCATTACAGATGCGGATCATACGCTAAAAGTCTCATGCCAGGAAGCATTTGCTCCGGTTGTCATTGTAAATAAAGTGGGTTCAGTGAAGGAAGCGATTGATCAAGTGAATGATTCCCGCTTTGGCTTGCAGGCCGGGATATACACAAACAATGTGAAAAACGCATTGTACGCATCACGGGAATTACATGTAGGCGGTGTGATCATCAATGATGTGCCGACCTATCGTGTCGATCAAATGCCATACGGCGGAGTCAAAGAAAGCGGGACTGGCCGTGAAGGCATTAAATATGCTGTGGAAGAAATGACCGAAATGAAATTGGTCGTTTGGAACCAAGACTGAAAATCGAGGAGATCATTTATGAAACAATTCAAAATTGCGGTCATCGCAGGAGATGGCATTGGCCCTGAAGTGATTAATGAAGGCATAAAAGTATTAAAAAAAGTGGCTGAACTGGATTCAGGTTTTCAATTGGATTTCACATACTTCCCATGGGGCTGCGAATTTTATGCCGAAAATGGTAGAATGATGGATGATGATGGGATAGAAAAGCTGAAATCGTTTGACGCGATTTATTTGGGAGCGGTCGGGTTTCCGGGCGTTCCAGACCATATTTCCCTATGGGAGCTATTATTGAAAATCCGTAAAAGTTTTGATCAGTATGTCAATATCCGGCCCGTGACATTATTAAAAGGGGCTCACTTGCCTCTCGTTGATGTGAAACGTGAAGATATTGATATGCTGTTCATCCGCGAAAACAGTGAAGGTGAATATTCAGGCGCAGGAGATTGGCTGTTTAAAGGGCAGGAACATGAAGTTGTTCTGCAAAACAGTGTGTTTTCCCGTAAAGGGACGGAAAGGATCATCCGATATGCTTTTGAAACCGCGAAAAAAGAAGGCAGATCGCTCACGAGCATTTCTAAAGCCAACGCCTTGAATTATTCGATGGTTTTCTGGGATCAAGTATTCGAAGAGGTCAGCAGGGAATATCCCGAAGTCGAAACGGCTTCATATCTTGTCGACGCAGCGGCAATGCTGATGATCAAAGACCCGAAGCGCTTTGAGGTCGTTGTCACTTCGAACCTGTTCGGTGATATTTTAACAGACTTAGGAGCAGCGCTTGCTGGAGGAATCGGACTTGCTGCCGGTGCCAACATTAATCCTGAAAGGGAATTTCCATCGATGTTCGAACCAATTCACGGCTCAGCTCCTGACATTGCCGGCAGGGGTATCGGAAATCCGCTTGCTTCCATTTGGTCAGCAAGCCAAATGCTCGACTTTTTTGGATATGAATCACATGGTAAGATTGTGCTTGAAGCGATTGAGCAACTGTTGATGGAAGCCCGGGTGCTCACGCCCGATATGAATGGCACGGCATCCACTTCCGAAGTGGGGGACCGGGTAGCGGAAATCATCGAGTCTATCATTTTATCCAGAGTCTGACGGTGAAATGATCGTTCAATTTGATTGAATGGTCATTAATATAAATGTTGAAATGAAGTTGACTACATCTTTTTTGTCATTAGCCCCGGAATGGTACCGAGGGCTAATGACAAAAATTTAACTTTTTATTCAACAAAGAAAACGTTTACATAATGCGTGTAAACTGTCTATCTTATTATTTAAGGGGTGATTGGATGAAAAGTAAGAAATATGTGTTTTACATATCATTAGCAATCAGCTTAGGCTTAATAGCCATTGGTATATTCATGCCAAGCCAATTAGAGAGTTTTTCTAATTCATCGCTTGATTTTATCTACAATAATTTGGGTTGGTTCATTTTGGGGAGTGTTTTTACTTTCTTTGTGTTTTGTATGTATATAGGACTGTCTAAATTCGGTCATATACGTTTAGGAGAAGATAGCGATCGCCCTGAATATAAAACAGCAACTTGGATTGGTATGCTATTTAGTGCTTCCATTGGAATCAGTCTAGTATTTTGGGGCGTGGCAGAACCTGTTTCCTACTATATTAATCCTCCTTTTGGTAAAGCCACTTCCGAAGAGTCAGCAAAGCTCGCTTTGCAATTAGTTTACTTGCATTGGGGAGTTTCGGCCTGGGCTTGTTATGCACTTGTAGGAGTTTCTCTAGCATTCTTCCAATTCAGAAAAAAATTACCTTCTTCATTAAGTTCTGTTTTTTATCCCTTAATAGGAGACAAAATCAGAGGCCCCATTGGAAAGGGGATCGATGTGATTGTCATTCTCTCCATCGTCATTGGCATTGCTACGTCGCTAGGTTTTGGTACGTTGCAGGTCAACAGTGGCTTGAACTTTCTGTGGAGTCTGCCGATGAATGTTAGTGTTCAAACATCTATTATTGTGGTAGTGACAATTATTTATGTAGCATCCACGGTTTCTGGGCTACAAGGGGCCATGAAACATTTATCCAATCTAAATATGCTGCTAGCTTTTGCATTATTGGCCTTCGTTCTTTTTCTCGGACCGACCCAAACCATTTTTAAAGTCTTTTTCCAAGGGATAGGTGATTACGTTCAAAACTTTGTAGGCATGTCGTTCAGGACTGAGCCTTATAGTGATGAAAAAGGGACTTGGATAGCTAGTTGGACTTTATTTTATTTTGGTTGGTGGATTGCTTGGGCGCCGCTTGTTGGAAGTTTTGTCGCTAGAATATCAAAAGGCAGAACGATTAAAGAATTTATGATGGGTGCCGTATTCATTCCGGTAATAGGATCATTCTTCTGGTTTGCTGTTATGGGGGGCTCAGCCATTCATTTAATTCAAAATATGGGTGAAACAGCACTAGCTACTGCAGTTTCGACCGACGTGACATCGGCATTGTTCAAATTTTTTGATTATTTTCCGATGACTACATTTTTAAGTATTCTAGCTATGGTACTCGTACTGGTTTTCTTTATCACATCTGCTAACTCAGCTGTTTTTGTGTTAGGGATGTTTAGCGAAAATGGAAATCCAAATCCATCCCATTCAATAAAAATAATATGGGGAGCTGTCATTGCGGCAATTTCTATCGTATTGATCATGACTGGTGGTCTGGCAGGTTTGCAATCTGCACTTGTTGCAACCGCTGTTCCTTTGGCGGTGCTAATGCTCATCATGTGTTATTCTACATATAAAGGTCTTAAAGCCGAAATAGGTCTAACAATGGGAAAACAAAATAAAGAATCTGAACAAAAAGCGCCCCTTCCTAAAAAAAAGGCTTTATAAACAGGGGATTGTGTCATCGGTCGAATAATGGACACTAATAAAACGGTGTTCATTATTCGGCTTTTTTATGCTTGGAGGAAGTTATTCTTCGTCAGGATTCTAATGATAGGAATAATAATACAGATGATGACTTTAAGGTTCAGTTTGGATACAGGAGGCAGCGATGAAATACGAGATTATCTTATTTGATGTTGATGATACATTGCTAGACTTTGGAATATCGGAAAAAAAGGCACTGCATGAAGTCTTCTTGGAGTTCGGTTTGCCCACAGGGGCGGAGGACTATGCGGGATGCTACCAAGAAATCAGTCAGGTATTATGGAGGGACCTGGAACAGGGGCTTATTGATTTAACAAATCTGGGAGTGGAGAGGTTTAAGCGATTGTTCCTCAAGCATGGGCTTGATATCGATGCGGATGCGTTCAGCCGTGCATACCTTGGACATTTGGGAAAGGAAATACATCTTCTGCCTGGGGCTTTAGAGGTTTGCGAGAAGCTTGGAGGATGCCGGCTGGCTATTATAACAAATGGCTTCACGACAGTGCAGACAGCAAGAATCGGGGGGTCACCCCTGTGCAATACCTTTGAGACTTTGATAATTTCCCAAGAGGCTGGGTTTCAGAAGCCTGATAGGGGGATTTTTGATTATGCATTTTCCAAGTTAAAGATCACGGATAAATCGAAAGTGTTGATGGTGGGTGACTCCTTGACATCAGATATACAGGGCGGTTTGAATTATGGAATGGATACATGCTGGTACAATCCCCATCAAAAGGATAATAATCTCGGAATCAAGCCCACCTATGAAATCCGGACGCTCACTAATCTTTTGGAGATTGTAGGAAGCAAGGAAGTATAACGAGGTATATGCGTTCTAAAAAAACAGAGGCCGCTCGTCCGAGTGATCGGACTTGCAGCCTCTGTATTACTCATGCCAGAGATTTTAGTATCAGTTCAAATCCAGCTCATGTGGCTTGAGTGTTTGATCCTTTTCAATCCTTTTGCTGAAATGTGGTGATAATATACAAAGCGCCACGGAAATTGCGAGACCTGCCATCATGAATCCGCCAAAAACCAAAGGGGATGGGCCATATGATTCCGCCATGGCAGTCCAGATGAGCGGACCGAAACCTGCAATGGCTGCCGCGACCTGATAACCGACAGATAATCCAGTATAACGGACCTTGGCTGGAAAGAGCTCCGAGAATAATGTCCCTTGTGTCGAAAAAATGGCTCCCCAGATGACGCCGAGTACAACTGCCTGCATAATGTAGAACCAGCCGACCCCACGCCCAATCAATGTGAAATATGGGATGGCCAAAAGGAAAAGGAGAATCAGGCCCCCAAAATAGATGATTTTTCGATTAATGAAATCTGAAATGTAACCAATGACAGGAATGGTAATTAGCATTGTAGCGCAGCCAATCGTTAAACCGGTAAGGGCTGAATCTTGGGAATAACCAAAATACAATGTAGTAAAGACGAGAACATAGGACATGATGAATACATTGAAGAACCCGTCCCCAATTTTTAGTCCGATCACTTGGAGCACACTTCTCCAATCGTGTTTCAACGTTTCAATAATGGGAACTTTCGCAAGATCACCGCTATCTTTCTGTTGCTTGAACTCCGGCGTTTCTTCAATGCCACTCCTTACCCAGATTGCCAATGCGATCAGTACACCGCTTAAAAGAAATGGAATCCGCCAACCCCAAGCTAAAAATTGGGCATCTGTTGTCAAGGAACTGATAAGGGTTAGGCTGAATGAACCGGCAACCAAACCGATGGGGACCCCTAGTTGGGGAATGGATCCATATAACCCACGGACACCCTTTGGAGCAGATTCCGTTGCCAATAGGATGGCTCCGCCCCATTCACCTCCCAAGGAAATTCCTTGAATCAACCTCAGCACCACCAAGATGGCGGGGGCGGCCAACCCAACCTGGGCATAAGTGGGCAGAACACCGATAAGCATTGAACTCCCTCCCATACCAATAAGGGTGAACATAAGTGCTGCCTTCCTTCCGATGCGATCACCCATATGGCCGAATAGGATACTTCCGATTGGACGGGCAGCGTAACCAGCCCCGAAAGTGACAAAGGCGAGAAGAAGTGAAATCGCCGGATCATGATTCGGAAAGAATAGAGTTGTAAAAACTAGGCCTGTTGCTGTCCCGTATAAATAGAAATCATACCACTCAATAACGGAACCAGCTAAACTAGCGAAAAGGACTCGACTTTTTTTCATGGAAATGCTCCTTTAATGCGTAGTATTTCATCAAAATTGTTTACAGCAATAAATAAATCTGAAATGAACAAAAATGATGCTTAAGGAATATAAGTAAAAAACTGGATTATTTAGATTATTTTAGAGGGGTTATCCATGCTGGTCAACATATTTCTGATTTTTCTGAAAAAATGAAGCGAATAACTTAGCTCTCACCACCTGTATTGGAATATAATTCATTCTAAAGTAATGGAAATAATGATTTGAACTTCCCGGATAAAATGAAAAAGTTTTAACTAAGGAGGAGAATTAAACTCAAAACATTTAGAATTTTTCATGTATAGAAGAGTGGCAAAGTGGAAATCATGTGGATAAGGAAATGAAAAAAGAGGAAAGGATAAGATTTCAAGAAATAATAATAATCTCCAAGTTATTTAGTATAATAGAAAAAAGGTTAAGGAGTTGGTTTCGTATGGAGAAGCAATTGCCAGGAACATCGCTTGAACCTGAAGAGATGGCTGAAATGGTTTTAAAAAAGGCCCTTAGTGATTACCGGAGGGCACAAATCGAAAAAGAAATCGATGACTCATTAAGAAATCGAGATAAGGAAGAGTTCCTTCGTTTAACTGAAATATTGAAGGGGATTTCATGAAATTTCATACACTGTGAAAAAGACAAGTAGTAATGATATTGAAAGTACACCTAAAAGCCAGCAGGGCTCGATCATTTAAATATGATGTAGATGAAGCTTTATATAACTGGAACATTCTAATTAAATAGCAATCTATAGTATTATAACATTTTACATTGTAAGCGCTTTCTTATATAATCAAATAAAGAAAACGATGGAGAGTAGATGTAAGTGGACTACGGCGGAATACACGGGTATTAGTGGCTGAAATGTTCATGCACCGGGATAATGACTAAAAGGGGGAAGAGATATGAAAAAGGATGGAGTGTCGTTAATCGAATTTGTTCAGGAGGATCGATTTGAACTCAGCTCCTACATTACTTCTTTATTTAACAAACTGAATGACTATGTTCCCAAAAGTCTTAAAGATAAAAGGTGAATGACAATAAAAAACGGGTCAGGAAGATCTGCATGACTTCCTGATTCTTTTTTTATTTTGTTTTTGGGATTTAGAGTTCTGAGGCCCAAAGTCAAAGGTACAATAATGGACAATGAGAATCGTTATCGACTAAAAATGTTTCATTATTATCATATCGATTAGAGTTGTTCATAATGTTCGTTCAGAGAGGAAAATGGTAGTAAAAGAAGGAAATGCAGACCAAGTAGTAAAACGGTTCAGTGGGGAAGGGATCATTGAAAGGCAGGATGGGTTCAGCGATTTAAGTGTGATCGTGAAAAAAGTGCGACGCGGCGATGAAGAGGTCATCATCAATTGGTCGGAGGCATATTTGAAGCAGTGGGAAAAGAGTGAAGCCCATATCGCAGGCCATAAAGCAAACCTTGGGAAACCAAAGCCTGAATATATCGTCAGTTCGGAAGGATCATTATATGAAGTGAAGGCTATTAAAAAGGCAGTGGACAACTTACTAGCCTTTTTTGAATTCCGTACATTAGAAAAGTTAAGTTACTGGGTGGAATATCCCATTTCTCAACTATCGCGTCGTATAGGGATGCGGAATGGTGGCCGTTCACATACAATAGCTTACCTTCACTAAAATTCAGGCTCCCTTTATGGGTGCCTCTTTTTGTCGATGGAATCATCTCAAAATAGGTTCAGGTTATTCCTATTCTGTTGATATAGTAAAATATTTTTTTAGAATGGTGACTTTGATGGAAAATTGAAGAGTGGGGGAGCAGGAAGGTCGTTTAGTATGTTGATATTTATGAACTTATAAGGGGGGGAATTCTAGGGATGGCTAGGATTCCTAAGATAAAGTCAACTAAGTTTAGAAATATTAATATTTAAAAATACCATTAAGATGTCTTTAAAGTAGTGTTTAGTTTATCAGCAGATTTCGATTACGATTCGTGCGCCAGGATAGGCGTTCACCTTTTCCTTCAGGTGGAACTAAAAGAAATGAAAACGATTTCATTTGATGACGGTTCTTATATTGGCTTGATGATCAAAAAAATATATTAAGTTGACCTTAATGAAAGGCGGAAACATTGAAAAGAAAAAATTCGTTAAGGAAGATGAGCTGATCATCCGCAAAACTTGCGGTTCCAAATTGGAAAAAAGCTTGAATGTATAAAAATGTTTGGAAAGATTGCTATGTTAGTAATAGAAGGCTCCCTTTTATGGGAGCCTTATACGTTTGAGAGAGATTCAGGTTTATTCACTCAACACCACTAGGATTCTTATCTGGTGGAAATATCAGACTAAGCCACAGGTGTGGCAGGAGCTTCACTGACATCATTCTTAAATTAATGTAAGCTTTACCCTAAATATTTGGAAACGTAAATGATGTTTGTGAATCCCATTCATCTTGAATGTGGATTTTTTTAATTGAATGTTTAGTGCTTTTTAGTTGGCTTTATTTACGGTTCACTTTTAGTGGATTCCAGTCCAGATGAAATTACAGATACTGTTTGTATTTCTTTAACTTATAGATGACTGTTGGCTGGCTGATGCCCAAATGTTCTGCCATCTCGTATGTGGTTTTACATTTTTTCCATGCTTTTGCAATCAGTTGCCTTTCAACCCTTTCCAGAGTTTTCTTTAAATCGAAATTCTCTTCACAATCCTGTTCGATTGCAAGGAAGGTGGAGTCTTCAGGCTGTTCAATTTGCCCTGTGATGGATTGCGGAAGGTGTTCCGGAAATATAATTGGTTCTTCGATGGTCAGGATTAACCGTTCAATCAAGTTTTCTAATTCCCGTATATTTCCGGGCCAATGATAATGAGTCAAAACTTCATACGTCGATGGATGGATTTTTTTGAATTTCTGGTATTTATCACTGGTTTTCTGTAAGTAATGCTGAATTAAGAGAGGGATATCTTCTTTACGTTCATGTAATGCCGGAATCTGGATGGGAATCACATTCAAACGATAGAATAAGTCCAATCTAAACTTACCTTGACTTACCATCTCCTTCAAGTCTTGATTAGTTGCTGCAACCAGGCGGAAGTTAATATGGCTTTCTTTTTTTCCACCGATGCGCTTTATCTTTTTTTCCTGTAATACTTTCAGTAATTTAGCTTGCATGGCAAGTGGGAGTTCCCCGATTTCATCCAAGAAAAGAGTTCCGCTGTCAGCCTGCTCAATCAGGCCTTGCCTCCCTTGTTTATTTGCCCCTGTAAATGATCCCGGCTCATAGCCGAATATTTCCGATTCAAACAAGCTATCAGGTATCGTACTGCAATTCACTTCGATAAAAGGTTCTTTCTTTCGGTTGCTTTGGTCATGAACTGCACGGGCAAAAGTGCTTTTCCCTCCCCCGGAAGGTCCTAATAATAGAATCGTGGCATCGGTTTTTGCAACATTATGGATCGTTTTTAAAATATGCTTCGTTTCATTACTTCTAGCAATCAAATAATGGTAATCCAGTTCCTTTTCTCTTAAATCCTCGACTTCGGTTTGATAGCCTTTTATTTTTCGTTGTAATTGTTCAAATTGATCCTGCAATTGCAGAATCTCGGTTTGATCCTGACCATAGCTGATTGCCCTGACGAGAAGTCCGTCCTTATTAAAAATGGGATAGCCAGTCGACATGACAACATGACCCGTTTTCGTTTCCTGCATTATCCGCATCGCTTTCTTTTCTTTTAAAACAATCGCATTGATGGAAGGTGTGAGAAGGCCCTCGCTTTCTAATTGATAGACGGAGGTACCGATATAAGAGTCACTTTCCATACCATAAATCTCCCAAAGCTTTGGGTTGGAATATAAAATGATTCCGTCTTGATCGGTAATGAGAATGTTATTATTCGATGTTTCAATAATCTTATTTAGTTCTTCCTCCAGCATATCATCGTACATACATTCCGCTCCTTTCGGTTTTGGGATGCTGTTTAATTAAAATATAAATTAAATAGTCCAAATAATCAAAAATTAAATCAAAAAACAAGAAAATGATTAAGTTTTTAATCATTTGATGAAACAAAATAATGAAAAGCCTTATATACCGTAGCGAAATAGTTGGCCTGAATCTTGCTTATGTAAAAGGTAAGAAGAGAATTTCCAAACAAGGTGTTATATATGTCCATTCTATTGAAAGGCTCTTTTCGTAAAGAATGTTGTTTTTAAAACGAAACGATTTAAGGTTGATTGGAGCGGAAGTGCGAGAGTCCTGCGGGAGCAGCGGGACAGGTGAGACCCCACAGGCGTTCACGCCGAGGAGGCTCACCGCCCGCCCCGCGGAAAGCGAGCATTGGAGGGGAAATCAACCACACCTCATTACTTGGTGAATAGCAACAAAGTATGCGAAAACAGCCATTTGAAAAGATGGAAGTTTGTATGACATCTGCCATTGCAGTGGAGTGAAAAATAATAGCAGATTTAGAATTTAGGAGGATGTTACATGATGAAGTATCAACCGAAAGACTCATTCAAATCACCCCGTTTTTGTGGAGTGCGTACGTTTATGCGGCTCCCATTTGTTGAACGGGTAGATGAACATATGGATTTTGTCATTACGGGAATTCCTTTTGATTCCGGGCAATCATTTAGAACGGGTGCGAGATTCGGACCAGAAGCCATTCGCGATTTTTCAATCCTTTTACGTCCTTATAATCCAGAACAAGATATTAATATTTTTGACTATATATCCGGAATTGATTATGGGGATATTCCGATCATTCCGGGGTATATTTCTGAAACATATAAAAAGATCGAGGAAGAGCTTACCCCCGTCATTGAAAAAGGGATCATTCCCATTTCATTGGGGGGGCGATCATTCCATTACGCTAGGGGAGTTACGTGCGATCGTAAAAAAACATGGTCCAGTTGCCCTGCTTCAATTCGATGCTCACTCTGATACTTGGGATAGTTATTTTGATCAAAAGTATAATCACGGAACCGTTTTTCGCCGCGCGATAGAAGAGGGTCTCATCGATGTATCACGATCTCTTCAAATTGGTATGAGGGGCGGTCTGTATGGACCGGAAGATCTTCAGGATGCCCGGGATTTAGGTTTGGGCGTTTATACGACAAACGATTATAAACGTATCGGGGTCGAAAAGATGCTAAGGGTCATTCATGAGCGTGTTGCGGATGGTCCGGTGTTTTTATCCTTTGACATTGATTTCTTAGATCCGGTCTATGCTCCAGGAACGGGTACCCCTGAAGTTTCAGGAGCCAGCATTGATGATGCTTTAGCCTTAGTGAGAGGATTGACGAATATAGATTTTGTTGGATTCGATCTTGTTGAGGTTTTACCATCATACGATCACGGACAAATCACGGCTGCCGCAGCCGCTAATATTGTCTATGAATTCATCACACTCATCGCTCTCGCAAAAAAAGGGGAACTGGAGAAAAAAGAGAGAGCCGGAGATTTGGAAACCCAGCTTAACAAGTAATTCCTCATTTTTACTGGAAAGAAGGAAGGTATCGGTGTAATCCCTTCCTTCCCTCTTTACAAAGCGATAGAACATAACAAGCCCAAAAGGAGATGTGTAAATGCATATTTTGGATATATCGATCATGATTCTATATTTTTCTGTTTTAATCATTGTGGGAGTAATCGGATCCAGACGGGCAAAAACGGCAGATGATTTCATTGTGGCAGGACGTAATCTTGGTCATTTTATGTATTTATCCTGTTTAGCTGCTGTGATATTAGGGGGTGCTTCTACTCTAGGAACAGCAAAGTTAGGTTATCAGTTTGGGATATCCGGTATTTGGCTAGTGGTGATGATCGGGCTCGGCATTATCGCTATCGGGTTGTTTTTAACAAATAAGATATTTAATTTAAAAGTATTGACGATCAGTGAAATGCTTGAGAAGCGCTACAACTCTCAGACAAGATTGATCAGTGCCCTTGTCTCTGTTATCTATACATTCATGCTGACTGTAACGCAAGTGATTGGGATGGGGACGATTTTACATGTTTTGGCTGGCTGGAATTTAACGGTTTCCATGATAGTCGGGGGTGGGATCGTTTTATTTTATACAATATTAGGAGGTATGTGGTCAGTCACCATGACTGATGTCGTGCAATTCGTCATCATGACGATCGGTATTTTCTTTATCATGCTTCCGTTGAGCATCTCTAAGGCAGGAGGGTGGGGCTCGCTTAAAGAGAGTCTCCCTGCATCACATTTCGAGCTAGGCAACATTGGCGGAGAGACAATTTTTCAGTATTTCCTACTATTTACTCTAGGGGTAGTTGTTGGCCAGGATATTTGGCAGCGTCTTTTTACTGCACGAACCAAAGCAGTTTCTCGTGGCGGAACGATTGGAGCGGGACTATATAGTGTTTTTTATGCAATTGCAATCAGTATCATTGGAATGTGCGCTTTTATTATCCTTCCCGATTTAGGAGATCCACAAAATGCATTTACCAGCATAGCGATGGTAACTTTACCTGCTGGTCTATTGGGGGTTGTCATTGCGAGCGTGGTATCTGCCCTAATGTCCACAGCTTCAGGAACTTTGCTAGCTTCGTCCACTTTAGTCGTTAATGACATCATTAAAAAATATATTGGTCCAAAAATGAGTGAACGACAATTTTTAAAAACATCCCGAATTACAACTTTAACGATCGGTGTATTGACCATAATCGTTTCGATATGGATTCAAGATATTTTAGTAGCATTGGATGTAGCTTACGCCATTTTATCCGGTGCTGTGTTCTTTCCGATCATCCTTGGTTTCTTTTGGAAAAGGGTCACGGCCACAGCGGCATTTTACTCCATTCTGGCCAGCATGATCGTTATTATTGTGGGATTGATGATAAATGGACCTTCCTCCACTCAACCAATTCTGTACGGGCTTGCTACTAGTTTTGTCGTCATCACTACGATTACCTTCCTAAGTTCCAATAATGATCAAAAGAACAAAAGTGAAGTAAAGCAAGATCTAAAGGGTAAAGCTGACATGGACACAATGGCTAATTGATGGTTCGGCAAAAAAAAGGAAAAATTGAGGAGGAAAGTAAAAATGACAAAGACAATTTCCCTGCAACCGGCAACATTCAATACATTGGAAGAAGAGCGCACTCACCGGAAGCAACGGTTGGCAGCTTCATTCCGTCTTTTTTCAAAGTTTGGTTTCGATGAAGGGATAGCTGGCCATATTACGGTCCGTGATCCTAAATATACAGACCATTTCTGGGTTAATCCTTTTGGGATGCATTTTAGTCAAATTTCCGTTTCGGATCTAATATTGGTTAATCATAAAGGTGATATTGTAGAGGGTGAACATTCCGTGAATGGTGCTGCCTTTGCCATTCATTCTGAAATTCATAAAGCGCGACCGGATGCGATTGCAGCGGCGCATGCTCATTCGGTATATGGAAAGACATGGTCTTCCTTAGGGAGACTATTAGATCCGATTACACAAGATGCCTGCCAATTTTACAATGACCATGCATTATTTGATGATTTTACTGGTGTGGTTTATGCATCCGAAGAAGGTAAGCGCATTGCTAAGGCTTTAGGTCAATACAAAGCTGTCATCCTCCGCAACCATGGATTGTTAACGGTCGGCCAATCTGTAGATTCAGCTGCTTGGTGGTTCATAACGATGGAACGGTCATGTCAAGCTCAGATAATGGCTGAATCTGTTGGTAAGCCGATTTTTATAGAAGAAGAGTATGCAAAGTTAACAGCAGAACAAACAGGAACGGAATATGAGGGTTGGCTGAGTTTTCAGCCTCTTTGGGACAGAATCAAAAAAGAGCAACCGGATTTCTTGAAGTGATCATCATGCACGGCATGATATAGTCGCAACGGATTGCCTTCCAATAATACAGGGAAAAGGGAATCGGAGGGTCTTGAGGAGGTTTTATAATGTCTGGTTCTAAGAAAATGGCACCTTCACTTTATATCAGGGTCGATATACCGGAAAAATACATCAATGAGTTTAAGGAGATTTGTTCAGAAGTTGTTGTCGAGCCATGGGAATTCGGTGAACCTGAACCACAGCCAACAGTTGATTTATCAAAGTTTGATGTCATTTATACGCAAGGGCTTCATGATAATCTTAACATTATAAAAAAAGCTCCTAGGATTAAATGGGTCCATTCAGACAGTGCTGGAGTGGAGGCCATGCTGAATGAAGATATAGAAAACAGCGATGTCATCATCACCAATGTCAAAGGCTGCACATCAGTCCCGATAGCGGAGCATACAATTGCGATGCTATCTTCGTTAGCAAGAGGCATACCGACAATGATCAGAAATCAAATAAACAAAACCTGGGTTGAAGTTCCTGTGAAAGATCTTGAAAATGCGACAGTGGGGATAATTGGGTATGGTGATATTGGCTATGAGATAGCAAAGCGATGTAAAGCACTAGGCATGACCGTTATCGGGTGCCGCCGGAATCCCTCAAAGAGGAACAAAGAATACGAACCTGCTGATTTGATAATGGGTATGGATCAAGTGGATGATGTCCTTTCCATGTCCGATTTTGTCGTCTTGGCACTGCCGTATACACAAGATACCTCATACTTTTTTAATAAAGAACGCTTAAATAAAATGAAAAAAGGCAGCTATGTAATTAATGTCGGCCGCGGCAATACGATTGTGGATGAAGATTTAATCGATTCCTTAAACAATGGGCAAATAGCAGGAGCGGCTCTAGATGTGTTTGAAGTAGAACCTTTACCTAAGGATCACCCTTTCTGGCAGCTGGAAAATGTCATGGTTTCCCCGCATAATGCTTATAACTCTTCCAAACACATAGATCGTGTGATGGAATTATTCCTGAAAAATTTAAAGCTTTTTTCTGACGGTAAGCCCCTAATGAACGTTGTGGAAAAAAAACTTGGTTATTAGTAGTAATGGACTCATTGTAAGAAAATACTTTATAGAATAGTGTTCATTATTGTTGATGAGGACATAAATTGAGAGACTGCAAAAGCCTAGAAAGCTTTGTGGTCTTTTTTATATTTTAGACATCATGAACTAGTAACCGGTTGATTTATTTCATTTATGAAAGATTATATTTCAGAATTGAAATATAAATTAAGATTTAGGCGATTTACCATTTTAATAATCTGAATAATCAACAAATATTATAGTTGTCTGTTTTGGCATGAGAATTGCAATGGTTTAGTATAAATCCAATAAATGAGGTGAAGTCCATTGACCCGTTACGAATATGGCGGTGATGAGTTTATTTTTGTTGAATTAGCTGAGGCAATGAGTCTTGAAACAAATTTTCAAGCAATGGCTATTACTAAGGTGTTACGAAAAGAGAAAGTATCAGGAATTTTGGATATTTGTCCTTCCAATGCTTCCTATATGATTCGGTTTAATCCAGATCTCATTCATCCAGATGACTTAATTTCAAAATTGAAAGAACTTGAAAAATATGTTTCCTTGGAAAACTTTGAAATAACTGCACGTGCAGTAGATGTACCCATATTATTTGAAGATCCTTGGACACATGAGGCATTAATGCGTTTTAGAGATCGGCATCAGGATCCAACATCAACAGATATTGAATATGTGGCACATACAAATGGCTTTCATACGAAAGAAGATTTAATTAAATCAATTACGGATGCCCCTTATCTGGTTTCGATGATAGGCTTTGTACCGGGCTTGCCATGGTGCTATCAAATGGTTCCAAACGAGCAGCAAATCGAAGCACCTAAATATGTTCGCCCTCGAACATATACGCCAGAGAGGGCATTCGGATTCGGCGGTTCATTTGCCGTTATATATCCGGTTCAAGGTGCAGGTGGTTATCAATTGTTTGGAACTGCTGCAGCACCGATCTTTCAAAAGGAGCAACGTTTACATGATTTTAAAGAGTCAATGACCTTCCCGAGACAGGGCGATGTTTTTAGATATCGAAGCATTTCCATGGAGGAGTACGAAGATATTCGAAAACAAGTTGAAAATGGGGAATTCCGTTATTTGACGAAGGATATAACCTTTAAACCTAAAGATGTTCTCGGAAATCCAAATGCGTTTTCAGAATCTGTGATAAGGAGGTTATATGCATGATTAAAGTTATTAACCCTGGCCTTCAAACGACTGTTCAAGATTATGGGAGAATAGGCTTTTATGAAGTGGGTATGCCACCATCGGGAGCCATGGATAAATACTCCTTCAGGGCAAGCAACTTTCTTGTTGGGAACGATGAAAATGCAGCTGTTCTCGAGATTACTTATATGGGGCCAGTCTTAGAATTCCAACAAGATGTAACCGTTGCTATTGCAGGAGGGGAAATACCACCAAAAATTAATGATCAGTATGTTCCGATGTGGGAAACATTGGAAGTTAAAGCTGGGGATGTTTTGTCCTTTGATTTTGTTAAACAAGGAGCTCGGGTGTATTTAGCGGTAGCCGGCGGAATTGAAGTGCCGCTTATTATGGAATCACGGTCCACATATACATTGTGCGGAATTGGAGGTTTCGAAGGAAGACCACTTCAAGCTGGGGACTTTTTGAAAATCGGTAATGCAAACCAATCAAAGATTGCAATCGGAACACGCATAAGTGATGAATTAATTCCGGTCTTCTCAAAAACGAATATAATACGTGTTGTTGTAGGATTGTGCAGTTATCGCCTTACTGAAGAAAGTAAAAAACGCTTTTTCTCCATCGATTGGACGGTTACAACGGAAGCAAACCGTGTTGGCTACCGTTTTAAAGGGGAGCGTTTGAATTTTGTAGAGCGTCAACAACCATTTGGAGCCGGCAGCAATCCTTCAAATGTTGTGGATTTAGGGTATCCTATCGGATCGATTCAAGTACCAGATGGTGTCGAACCGATTGCTTTGTTAAACGATGCTGTGACAGGTGGAGGCTATGCGACGATTTGTACAATTATCAGTACGGATTTAGACAAAATGGCACAAATCAAAACAAATGAGAAGGTACGCTTTGTGGCTATTGACATTAATGAAGCCCTCGAGGCAAGAAATGAATACAAAGAAAAAATCCATCAAATGAAAAAACAAGTATTAGGACAAATAGGGGGAATCAATCATGGCTGAACAAAAAACAGTTCTATCACCAATCCCAGGAGTATTTTATCGCAAACCCGCTCCCGATAAGGACGTGTACGTAAAAGAAGGAGATACAGTTAAGAATGGTGACGTTCTTGCTATGGTGGAAGTGATGAAAAACTTCTATGAAATTAAAGCAGAAACAGATGGAGTTCTTGCACAATTCTTTGTAGAGGACGAGGACATTCTAGACGCAGGACAGGAAATAGCGGTAATCATTGAACAGTAATCAATTTTGAATAAGGAAGGAGGAAAAGTAAATGGGCTATTTTAAAAAGGTGCTAATTGCAAACCGAGGGGAAATTGCTAGGAGAATTATTCGCACTTGTAAAAAGGAAGGTATTCAAACAGTCGCTGTCTATTCTGAAGCCGATGCAGAGGCTCCTTATGTCAGTGAAGCGACGGAAGCTGTATGCATCGGCCCTGCTCAAGCGAAAAAGAGTTATCTTGATATTGAAAAAGTGATTCAGGTAGCAAAAGAAACACATGCAGATGCTATTCATCCTGGGTATGGGTTCTTATCTGAAAATGCGGAATTTGTACGCAGATGTGAGGAAGAAAATATTGTCTTTATCGGTCCTTCTGCGGAAACGATACACATTATGGGCAGTAAGCTTGAAGCTCGTACCCAAATGCAAATGGCGGGCGTAAGGGTTGTGCCAGGTACGGATAAAAGCATTGAGTCAGTTGACGAAGCATTGCTGATTGCGAACGATCTTGGCTATCCACTCATGTTAAAAGCTAGCGCCGGTGGTGGTGGTATTGGGATGCAGCTTGTTCAAAATGAT
Source organism: Brevibacillus sp. JNUCC-41 (assembly GCF_014844095.1). Classification (NCBI taxonomy): domain Bacteria; kingdom Bacillati; phylum Bacillota; class Bacilli; order Caryophanales; family Bacillaceae; genus Peribacillus; species Peribacillus sp. JNUCC41. The sequence goes on from NZ_CP062163.1 coordinate 2,710,421, forward strand.
GCCGAGTTAATAAAAGTGTTTGATGCGACGAAGCAACAAGCTACTTCATTTTTTAAGGATGGAACTGTCTTTTTAGAAAAATGGATTTCAAAACCCCGCCATATTGAAGTGCAAATTGTCGCTGATACATACGGAAATGTCTTACATTTATTTGAACGGGAATGTTCAGTACAGCGCCGAAATCAAAAGGTGATAGAAGAAAGCCCTTCGCCATTTCTTAATGATACCCTTCGAAAAGAATTGTTGGAAGCAGCCATTCGAGGTGTAAAACAAATCGATTATACAAATGTAGGCACAATGGAATTCATTTTTGATGAAAATCAAAATTTCTATTTTCTTGAAATGAACACTCGTCTGCAAGTAGAGCACCCAGTAACTGAAGAAATAACAGGAATAGATTTAGTTGAACTACAGTTGAAAATAGCTGCGAAGGAAAAACTGCAGATTACACAGGAAGAGATAAACAAAACAGGACACGCGATTGAAAGCAGACTTTACGCAGAAGATCCTAGTACTTTCTTTCCTAGTCCTGGTGTAATTTCTAGGTTGAAATTACCCGAAAACGATGTAAGGTTGGATTTTGGCATCGTCGAAGGTAGTGCGGTGACCCCTTTTTATGATCCGATGATCGGTAAAATTATTGTTCACGGAATAACACGTGATCAAGCAATCTCAAAAATGCAGGGAGTGCTTGAAGAAATTGAAGTACAGGGAGTTAAAACAAACCTCTTGCTTCTCAAACAAATCATGAAAAATAACCAGTTTATTAGTGGTAATTATACGACTCAATTTTTAGCAGAAAATAAAGTTCAAGTTGAGGGGTGAAAGCAATGTATAAGGTAGATTTGAACTGTGATATGGGTGAGAGCTTCGGCCTTTATGAATTAGGCTATGATGAAGAATTAATGCAGCATATTACCTCGGCTAATATTGCATGTGGTTTTCATGCCGGAGATCCCCATGTTATGAGAAAAACAGTGGAAATAGCAAAGAAATATGATGTAGGGATTGGTGCACATCCAGGTTTTCCAGATTTATTGGGTTTCGGTCGTCGCTTCATGACCTGTACACCCTCAGAAATAAAAGACTATGTAATGTATCAAGTAGGCGCCTTAAGAGAATTCAGTGCAGCAGCAGATGTCAAAATCCAGCATTGTAAACCACACGGAGCTTTATTTATGAAAGCAATGGAAGATAAGACTATAGCACGAGCAATATTAGAAACAATTCATGAAATCGATCCAAATATGATCATATTTGCGCTTAGCCAATCGGAAGTGATGGAAGAAGCTATAAAAATGGGTGTCCCTGTTGCAAAAGAAGCTTATGCTGACAGGGAGCATACTGAAAGCGGGTCCATTTTGCTAACGAGAACAGGCGCACGAATCAATGATTATGAAGAAATGGCACAGCGAGTTGTTCGTATGGTCAAAGAAGGAAGAGTCATCACACACGATGGAAAAGATGTTTCCATTAAAGCAGAGACCATTTGTATACATGGAGATACACCAGGAGCGCCGACTCTGGCTAAAAAAGTTGTAGAAGCTTTAAAGGGGAGTGGCGTCGAGATTGTCCCTATTAATAAGATCATCTAATAAGATACTTGTCCTAAAATGTATATTGGTATAGTAGTGGGGTTCTAATGAATGAACTATGCTCTTTAAAATAGGACAGTCCTAAAATAGGATTAATAGATAGTTGACTAGTAAATGACTCCGGTATTGTTTGCCGGAGTCATTCTGTTTAGATCCCAATATAACGGATTGTATTGTAAATGCCTTCTAGACTCTCTTCAATTAATTTGTTAACTTCTCAAACTAAGCCGTAGTTACTTCACTAGTTGTTGAAACAAAGTATAGATATAATTGACCGAATAATCGAAATCATATTTATATTAAAATACTTCTAAATACTTATCCTTAACTAAAAAAAGTATAATAAAATAAAGATTCCGTAATCGGGAGGGGTGAGTAAGTTGATTATTTGGAACGATATTCTTAAACCGATTTCCGTATATGTTAATATACATTGCACCATTGGAGCTGTCATTCAAAAATTATCAAATCAAAAAGCGAATATTGTGTTTGTAAAGGATAAGGGGTCTTTAGTGGGCTATAGTACTATCGAGATTCTAATGAACCAAATTGCTCAAAATGAAGACTTATCAAAGCCAATTATCTATAAAAATGATATTTTAAAAGTCCCACAGTTTTCGCCTGTTGAATTTTTCCATAACGTTACTCTTATTATAGGGGAGGATGCCAATGGAGAAATTATCGGCTTCACTACAATTGAACAGGCCCGAAATCAAATCAGTGAGCTGAATTTGAAGGATTTAAATCTCCTTTTACATGGAGCTGGGGTAGGAATTGTCCGAACGAATATCGATTACCAAATAGAATATATTAATGAAACAGCAGAAAGTATTTTAGGTCTCCACCGCTCATTTTTACAGTTTCGAGACTATAAAATGTTATTAAGTATCGATAAAAATCTTGATAAAGTAATGACTGGGGAAACTCTTATAAATGTGAACGCTTCTATTAATTTTAAATGCACAGTTGGTAATTTTTACCCTTTTAAGATGGAAGATAAAATAAAAGGACTCATTCATATTTTTTTCTCGCGTGAAGTTTTCGAGGATTCTGTTAAAGAATTAGACTTTGTAAGAAATCTGAATTCTGATTTACAAACGGTATATGCTTCTTCCCAGGAACAAATACTCGTCATTGACGAAAGCGGAAAAATCATTCGAGTAGCGGGAATGTTTCTTCACGATTTTTGGAAAGTGGATAATCCAGAAAACATAATTGGTAAGAATATAAGTGAGTTTACAAGAAAAAACATTTTTCAGCCTAATGTTTTTGAACTATGTCAGAAACAAAAGAACAAGGTTACATCGATTCAGGATTCTATGGGAAAAAGTAGAGTCTGGTCTGTAGCTACCCCGGTGTACCATGAAGGGAAATTAGAAAAAGTAGTTGTACTTTCAAGGGATATTACACAAGAAAGTTCCTCAATTCATTATCAGTCGGACGAAGGTTCTCAAACTCTACAAGATCATGATGATTTTAACAATAAACAACTTGTTTATCGTTCGAAAACAATTGAGCGCTTAGTAGTAGAGATAAAGCGAGTAGCCCAATTTAATTCGACTATTCTACTGGAAGGTGAATCCGGTGTTGGGAAAGAAGTATTTGTCCACCAAATTCATTCAGCCAGTCCTCGGAGTAACCAGCAGCTAGTCCGGATTAACTGCGGTGCTATTCCAGAGAATCTCATTGAAAGTGAATTGTTCGGTTATGAGAAAGGGGCATTTACTGGTGCAGATAAAAATGGGAAAGCAGGGTTGTTTGAAATTGCTAATAACAGCACGCTTTTTCTCGATGAAATTGGTGAACTCCCTTTAAATATGCAAGTGAAGCTATTGCGTGTGTTGCAGGAACGAGAAGTGACTAGAATTGGCGGGACCCATCCAAGACCTGTAGATGTTCGAATTATAACGGCAACCAATAAGGACTTACAAGAGTTGGTGAACCAAGGTGAATTCAGAGAGGATTTATACTACCGACTATATGTTATTCCATTTAATATTCCGCCATTGCGTGAACGAAAAGATGATATCTTTCCCCTCGCCATTTATTTTTTGGAACAATTTAAAAAAATGTATGATATCAAGAAAAGTTTCACCCCAGAAGCCATTGAAGTTTTAGAGACATATACATGGCCGGGAAATGTAAGGGAACTTCAAAATATAGTGGAGCGCTTAACATTATTGGGAGAGGGAGAATGGATTAAACGGGAGCATGCATTGAAATTTTTGTACGGGGAAGTTCAAAAAAAGAAAAAACAACTATTAGTTTTAGAATTAATGCCGCTTAAAGAAGCGGTAGAAGAATTAGAAACTCAACTTATTCAAAGAGGGATGCAAAAATACGGCACTGCCGATAAATTATCTAAGGTACTAGGTGTTAGTCCTGCGACAATAAGCAGGCGGATGAAAAAGCTGAAATAACAAAGGGGGCGACAAGTATTGTTTAATTTGCCTGAAACTCATTTTAATTTCGGGGGAGACGAATACATTTATGCTGAAATTTCTCGTGAAATGAGAATTGAGAGTAACTTTAAAGCAATTGCGGTGACTGAGGAGCTGAGAAAAAGAGAAATTCCAGGCATTATTGATATTGTTTCATCCAATGCCTCCTATTTAGTTCGTTATAGTCCGGACATCGTCTCAGCAAGAGATTTACTGGATTATTTAAAAGAAATAGATTTAAAGAAAAGTAATCCTGAAAAATTAAATTTATCAGTACGAATAGTAGAAATTCCAGCATGGTACGACGATCCAGTGTCAAGAGAATATTCCCTGCGTTTTAAGGGCAGACACCCGGCCCCTGACTTAACAGATTTTGAATATGTGATGAAAGTAAATGGGTTTACAGACAAAGAATCATTTATTGAAACTCATTCAGAGACACCCTATTTAATTACGATGGTTGGATTTCTGCCTGGAACGGGTTGGCATTTTCCGCTTGGATTAAAGCCAAATGAGATCATTCAAGCACCAAAATATTATAGTCCCCGTACAGAAACTCCGGAAAGAAGCATTGGTATAGGTGGTGCGTTCAATGTGATTTATCCAGTCAATGGACCAGGCAGCTATCAACTAATTGGACGATCAGCTATCCCTTTAGTAGATAAAATAAACCCTTTAGAAGAGACTTCTTTTTTGGCAAGACCCGGAGATATATGGAAGTATCGTCCTGTTAAGGAATCTGAATATAATGAGATCGAAAGCAATGTAAGTGCTGGAACATATATTAATAAAGTAAAAGAAATTGATCTTTCGCCACTTGAATATGTACAAAAGGGAAAAAAATATATCGATGAGCTCATGGAGGGTTTTTAAATGATAGAAATTAAGGAGCCTGGGTTATGGACCACGGTACAGGATATGGGACGCGTCGGGAAGTATCATCTGGGTGTACCGCCATCAGGAGCAGCTGATAAATATTCATTTATTATTGGAAACCTTCTAGTAGGAAATCCAGCTGAATTTGCATCACTTGAGATGACATTATTAGGGGGAAAGTTTGAAATTCATAGAAATTTAATTATCGCCCTTACAGGTGCTCCAATGGAAGCATACTTAAATCACCAACGATTATCTTTCTGGGAAACCCATCAAGTAAAAGAAGGAGACATCTTAACGATAAAAGCTTGCCAACAGGGGGTGAAAAGCTATTTAAGTATCTCTGGTGGCATAAAGGTTCAAGATGTTTTAGGTAGTAAATCAACCTATGAACTAAGCCAGATTGGGGGCTTTTATGGCAGAAAGTTAGCTGTAGGCGATAGAATACAGATTAATGAACCACTGCCAGGAGCTTCAAAACAGGTTGGTAAATCTGTTCCACTAGAATTCGTCCCAACCTTTGATGACTTTCAAGAATTACGTGTCACGATGGGGTTATCAGGTTACTTGTTGAGCGATCAAGGGTTAAAAACTTTCCTCAATTCGGAATGGATCGTTTCGCATGAATCCAACCGGGTCGCTTACCGATATACTGGCCCAAGTGTAACATTCACTGAGCAATATCCACCATTCGGTGCAGGAACTAGTTTTTCGAATGTAGTTGATTTTGCGTATCCTATAGGATCTGTTATGTTTACAAATGAGGAAGAACTGATTGTTTTACATAATGATGCAATGACGGGTGGTGGTTTTGTCACAATAGGCACCGTCATAAGCCAAGATTTAGATTTAATTTCTCAATCTAGACCTTTATCGAAATGTCACTTTATCACAGTTACCATTGATCAGGCCATCCAAGCGAGAGTAGATAGGAGGGGAAATATGGAAAAGTTGTTCAGCCTTATTAAAAGGTAAGTAATGATTTAAACTTTGGACAAACATAATAAAACTCATATCTATAACAGGAGCAAAGTGTATGAGTGTATATGAAGAGGCTCAAAAAACACTCGATAGCAGAAGCGGAAATCAAGAGCTTATTGTCAATAAAGAGTTTAGATTATAGTCGTTCCAATAAATATGTACTTTCGATTCCAAGGAATATGATTATTACGTGAGCATATTTTAACTTGTTGGGTTGCTCTTTTTTTTATTAATGCAATATACCGTTTAAAAGCCCCCTCTTCATCTTTTTCTTGTATAGGACAATCTCTGATCAGGAAAAGCTGGATATAAGGAGGCGATGTATGAATGGGTACTTTCGAAGTTATTTCCCTAATGCTAAGCTTTGGCATGTTTGTAATTGCTATTCTTGATTTTAAAAATCATGACAAGAATCCTTGAAGATAATGATGGCCGGCCGATTATTTTGATCATTAATGGAAGCGTTTTAAAAAAATAGCGGATTAGGTATTGCCTCGATTTTTAAACTTGCAGAGAACACCATCATGAGGTGTTCTTTTTGTTTGGCCCTTTTCGTAAAGATTGTTGTTTTTAAAAACTAAACGATTTAAGGTTGATTGGAGCGCAAGTGCGAGACTCCTGCGGAAAGCGAGCATCTGGAGGGGAAATCAACCACACCGCTTTACTTGGTAAATAGCACCAAAGTATGCGGAAACAGTCTTTTGTTTTCACTGAGAAAATAGCATATTCCATTTATAGGCTTAGTCATTTTTGACAAAACAATGATATACAAGTAAAGTTTATAATAGACCGGTTGATATAATTTCAAGGAGTGATCCAGCTATGGCAGAAAAACGAAACTCGAAAGACATTCTTATTGAAGCTGCTTCCCGACTTTTTCGGATACGTGGATATTACGGTGTAGGGCTCAAGGATATCATCGAGGAAAGTGGTATCCCAAAAGGTTCGCTGTATCATTATTTTCCGAAAGGCAAAGAAGAATTGGCGATCGAGGCGATTATTCATACAAAAGAATTCGTGATAGATGAAATTGAACGGGGATTTGATGAAATTGAAGACCCAATCAAAGCCATTCAGTCTCATATTTTTCATTTATCCGAGGTATTTGGTGATAGTGAAAATCTATTAGGACTGCCAATCGGGACGATTGCAGCGGAAACATATACGACGAGTGAGCAGATAAGAACGGCCTGTCAAGAAGCGATAGAAGATTGGCAATCCATATATGTGAAGAAATTACTCGAGGCGGAATTCAGTGAGAAACGGGCAAAAGAATTGAGTATCGTAATTAATGCTTTAATCGAAGGCGGTATCCTTTTATCCTTAACGGCGAAAAACGGGGAACCTCTCCAAGCCATTGCGGAACAGATACCATTATTGCTGATAAATAAATAAGTCATGGGAAAATTATCTTAAGCTTAGGTCGAACAGTTAGTAATTGGAGGAATTATTTTATGTCTGCAGATGCAACACAGCAACAAAACCCAGTCATTAGAACGGCCCCTATATTAATAGCATTTTTAATTGCAGGGTTCATTGGGTTATTCAGCGAGACGGCATTAAACATGACGCTGGGGGATCTAATACAAGAATTCAATGTCAGTCCTTCCACTGTTCAATGGCTGACAACGGGTTACCTATTAACATTGGGGATATTGGTACCCGTTTCGGGACTCTTGATTCAGTGGTTCAATACTCGTCAATTATTCATTGCCTCAATGGTGTTCTCCATCATTGGGACGCTCATTGCAGCAATTGCCCCTGGGTTCGACATCTTGATGCTAGCACGTGTCATCCAGGCTATCGGAACGGGTCTTTTATTACCTCTCATGTTCAATACCATTTTATTGATTTTCCCTATTCATAAAAGGGGAGCGACGATGGGATTGATGGGGCTGGTGATCATGTTTGCCCCAGCCATCGGACCGACGGTTTCAGGTTTGATTATCGAAAATCTAGAATGGAATTATATTTTCTGGGTGTCTTTGCCGTTCTTTGTGATCGCTTTACTATTCGGTCTCAAGTATATGCAAAACGTTTCAACAATCACCAAACCTAAAATCGATGTACCATCCATTATATTATCGACCATTGGTTTTGGGGGAATTGTTTATGGTTTCAGTATTGTCGGAGAACAAGGATGGAGCAATGCGATAGTTCTATCATCGATCATTGTTGGACTTATAGCACTATTCCTGTTTGCTGTGAGGCAATTCAACATGGATAAACCGATGATTGATTTGCGTGTTTTTAAATATCCGATGTTCACGTTAGGGTTAATAACCGTCTTCATCACCTTCATGATCATCATGTCATCCATGATCCTCTTACCGTTATATCTGCAAACCGGTCTTGCATTAGCTGCGTTTTCTGCTGGGCTTGTACTATTACCGGGTGGAGTGCTTAATGGTATCATGTCTCCGGTTACTGGGCGCATTTTTGATAAGTTCGGGCCAAGAGGTTTAGTGATCCCGGGCTTCATTATCATGATTGTCATGTTATGGACTTTGACGAACGTAACGACTGAAACGGCGATCATTATGGTAATCGTCATGCATACCCTCCTTATGATTGGTGTTTCGATGGTCATGATGCCGGCCCAGACAAATGGTCTGAATCAACTGCCGAAAAATCTTTATCCGGATGGAACGGCTCTAATGAATACATTGCAGCAAGTATCGGGGGCCATCGGTACAACCGTTGCCATTACAATCATGTCAGCATCCCAAAAAAATTATATGGCAAATGCAGAAGATCCGTTCGATCCATCTGCCATCAGCGGTTCATTGACTGCAGGCGTTCAAGATGCCTTTATTTTCGGTCTTGTCCTTGCAATCATTGGTTTGATCGTGTCGTTTTTTATCAGGACAGCACGGGACTGAAAAGATATTACTGAAAAAAGATAAATTAGCCAGCAGGGAAAGATTTTCTCTGTCTGGCTTTTTGTTTGGAAAAAAACAATAACGTGCTTATTGGTCTTTATTCCCATATTTTATCAAAAGCTTTAAAAATAGAGTGAATTATTTGAAAACCAACCACTTATCGGATAATCTTACACAGTAATAGTTACTTAAAAATTAGCCTAGGTAAAGCGGTTAACAGGAGGAATTCAAATGAATACAATGAAGGCCAAAATGTTTGAACCTGTAACAATAGGTGCATGGAACTTAAAAACAAGAACGGCAATGGCTCCTATGACACGGTCGTTTGCCGATAACGAAACGGGTGTTGTGAACGACCTGACCGTAGAATATTACCGAAAACGGGCTCAAGATGGAATCGGACTTATCATCACTGAAGGTGTAGTGATTTCACCTAGAGCAAAGGGCAATCCTGGGGTTCCCGGAATATATACTCAAGAGCAAATTAACGGGTGGAAAAAAGTAACGGAAGCAGTGCACGCAGAAGGCGGAACGATCATTGCGCAAATCTGGCATGTGGGCCGTGCAAGCCACCATGAAATTGCAGGAGGACTTCCTCCGCAGGCTCCATCACCCATCGCTGCAGAAGGTAAGGTTTCAAGATTCGGTAAACCTTTTGACACTCCTGAAGAAATGACAGAGACGGATATTGCAGAAGTTGTGGACCAATATAAACAAGCTGCAAAGAATGCAATGGATGCTGGCTTTGATGGCGTTGAAATTCATGGTGCACACGGCTACTTAATTGACCAGTTCAATTCAGACACCTCCAATAAAAGGACCGATCGGTATGGTGGTGATTTAAAACAGCGTCTGACTTTTATGAAGGAAGTGTTAAAAGCAGTTATTGATGCTGTTGGAGTGGAGCGCACCCTTATTCGTTTTTCGGCTTTGAAAATTGACCAGCCGTCCTACATGTGGGAAGACCCTGAAAAAGCGATCCAAACATTTATTGAAGCGTTCAATGAAACAGGGGTCAAAATGATTCACCCATCCACGATGGAATTTACCAAACCGATTGCAAGAGGATTGACGATGCATGAATTGGTACGCAGCAACTGGGGTGGAATCATAATTGGTGTAGGGGGGATTGATCCTGAAATCGCAGAAGCCGCACTGGAAAAAGGCATTATTGACGTTGCGGCGATTGGGCGTCCACTTATAGCTAACCCGGATTATCTGGCACGAATTAAGCAGGATGAAAAACTTGTTGATTACGAAGCAAAGAAACATTTAGGGCAACTGATTTAATAAAGATAAAATAGAGTCAGGCTTGTTCATCGACAGGACACCGCAGTAACCATACTTCCTTTTCTATAACTAATGCGATTCTTCATTCAAGAAGGGTCGCCTTTTCTATGGAACTAAAGGGAAGTGCAAAGGAAGAAGGCTGTTAAAAAGGTTATATATATTTGGTAGACATACTGGTCATTTCAATTAATAAAGTGAGGAAGCTGGTATATAAATGGAACGTATCATGGTTATCGGAGTGTCCGCGGGTGTCGGAAAATCTACTTTTGCAAGAAGACTTGGAGATAATTTGGATATCGAAGTACATCATTTGGATACATTCTACTGGAGGCCAGGCTGGGTGGAAGCTCCTTTAGAGGATTTTATTTCTGCTCAGAAGGAAGTATTGAGTCATGACAAGTGGATAATGGAAGGCAATTATAGTAATTCTTTTAATTTGCGTTCGGAGCTTGCCGATACGATTATTTATTTAGAGCTTCCTCTCCGTGTTTGCCTTTACCGTGTTATAAAACGTAGGTTATCTTATCTAGGTAAAACAAGACCTGATATGGGCAAAGGCTGCAATGAAAAATTAGACTGGCAGTTTGTTAAATTTATCATGACCACCTACTTTCCTCGCAAGAAAGAAATGAAAAAGAGATTTGCAGATCTTCAAAAAAGTGACCCTGAAAAGCTAATAGTTATATTGAAAAGCAAGCACGAAATGGAAGGATATCTGTTGAAAATGAAGGGATAAGCTTCTTCCCATCAACTTTTATGACACTTAGTGGTTTCTGAGAGTAAATATAAAGCCAAAATGGAAAAGGGACCTTCCAACCGAAGGTCCCTGAGACTTTAGACAAAACGGACAATTAACGGTTACGGCAACCCACTAATCTAGTTTCTCATCTTTTAACTAAAGGCTTTACATCTTGCGGAATAGGGGAGATATAGCTTTTCCCTTTTAATCGATCTTTTAGCTCTGTTTTTGCCTTTTCAATTAATTCCGGATTCTGAAGCACTTCTACTGCAGTTGCCGCAATAACCTTGCCAGCATGAAGCATTCCTTTATGGGCAATGGATGTTGATCCCAGTGTAACCCACTGCCAGCTATGCAAAGGTGACCCAAGAACAAAACAAGCTGTTGTGCATTGGGCAGTAGGAACGATCCAACTAACATCTCCCACATCCGAGGAACCTGTTAATGGTGCTTGTAAGCCCTCGATGGGTTCTAACCAATTTGCCAATGCATCATCTTGATTATCTTTAAAAGGATTGATTGTACTGTTCCTTTCTTGTTCGGTTAAGGTGGCGCGGACTTCTTTGGCAAGCTGTTTTTCGTTATCATCGTGTTGTGGAATACCTAATTCTTGAAAATTCTTGTACATGACGGATTCTAGCACATTGTTTTGGATAACATTGGAACAGGCTTTATCGAAAACGATTTCTAATTCAGTTCCTGTCATAAGGGCAGCTCCTTTAGCAATATTACAAACTCTCAAGTAAATATCTTGAACTTGTGAAACTTCCGGAGCTCGTAATAAATAAAGAACTTCTGCATCTTGTTGGACAACATTTGGCGATAATCCACCTGAATTCGTTATTGCATAATGGACTCTTGCTTCTTGAATAATATGCTCTCTTAAATAGTTCACGCCAACATTCATAAGTTCTACGGCATCTAAAGCACTCCGTCCCAAATGTGGTGATGCTGCTGCATGAGAGCTTTTGCCTTTAAATTTATAATACACTTGGAAGTTGGAAAGTGAATCCATCGACATAACGCCGTTAACATCCATTGGGTGCCAACAAAATGCAAAATCAACGTCATCGAACAAACCCTCTCTGACCATGAAGGTTTTGCCTGATCCGCCTTCTTCTCCTGGACATCCATAATAACGAACTGTCCCATTTATATGATTCTCTTCCATATAATCCTTCACCGCAACAGCTGCAGCCAAAGATCCCGTACCAAGTAAATTGTGACCACATCCATGGCCATTTTCACCTTGGACTATTGGCTCTTGTTTAGCTGTAGCTTTTTTTTGACTCATACCTGACAGCGCATCAAATTCCCCCATGATTGCCACAATAGGTTTACCGGTCCCATAGCTACCGATAAATGCCGTTTCTATGTTCCCAACACCTTTTTCAACAGAAAACCCTTCGTTTTCTAACGTGCTGCACAGCAATTCAGCAGATTGATATTCTTCAAAGCGTGTTTCTGCAAAATTCCATATACAGTCACTGACTTCAATGAATTTTTCTTTTTTTTGTTCAATGATTTCCGATAATCTCTTTACATGTGTCATTTTACACTCTTTCCTTCCTATATTTATATTTTGAAGAATTATTTTAATAGGCGTCTTGCAATTAGATTCAAAAGTTCTGCACTCCTTGGTAAAACTTCTTCTTGAACATCAAATTTAGGGTGGTGATGTGGTGCAGGAATATCAGTCCCAATAATCATATATGTCCCTTTCCCGCCATTATCCTGTACTCTTCGAATCATAAAACTTGCATCTTCGCTACCAGCAGAACCGGATTCCCTGCATGCTTTGATTGTTGAAAAACCATCTACATTCCTGGCTTCTTCCATGGCCAGTTCGACAAGTTCCTGATCACAACGAATCGTAATTGCTTGACCTATGATTTCAATTTCATGTTCAAGCTCATGCATACCTGCACTATGAGCCACGATATTTCGAACACGTCGCTCCACTTCAGTATTTGTTTCTTCGGATACAGACCGTGTCTCAATGACCATTTTTGCATGCGCTGGAATAATATTAGCGGCTGTTCCTCCGTTAAGAATACCTACATTTATGCGGGTAGAACCTGAACTGAATCTTGGAATGGCATGTATATTTAATAATGCGGTGGCTGCCCCTAACAAAGCATTTTTCCCTTTTTCCGGAGAAGCACCTGCATGAGAAGATACCCCATGAAAATGGGCAGCCATTTTCGTACTTGCTAAAAAGCCGGAAGAACCACCATGAAATTCTCCTAGGGGGACATCTGTGCCAAGGTGCAGACAATATAAATAATCCACATCATCCAAAATCCCTTTTTGTACAATTGAATAGGCACCGCGAACTCCCTCTTCAGCAGGTTGAAAAATAAGCTTTACCGTTCCTGAAAAATTCCCATCCGCTAATTTTTCAGCAAGTCCTAAGCCGATTGCTGTATGGCCATCGTGTGCACAGGCATGCATATTCCCTTCATATTTGGAACGAAAACCGTTTATTTGCGGGAAGTGGTCAGTATCAGTACTTTCCGTAACAGGCAATGCATCCATATCAAAGCGGAAAGCTACGGTTGGGCCATCAGTTTTTCCTTTTAATACACCAATGACAGCAGTATATCCACCCTCCATTTCTTGGAGGATTTTTGGATTGGCGCCATCTTGTAATGCTCTATTAAATGTTTCCTCCAATACTTCTATAGGGGGTACTCCACGGCGAGACTCGCCATCTAAAGCATCTTTTCCAAATATCACGTTATATTTCAGAGAAGTTAGTGCTTCTACTACCTTTGAAGCAGTACGAAATTCCGTAAAGCCAACTTCTGGATGTCGATGAAGATCACGTCTTAAAGAAATAATATCCAATTCGTTTCACTCCTGATTTATTTGATGATTATTCAAATAATACGATTTGTTGTTTACACCAAGCGGCCAGCCCCCCAAGTCGGATAAGGGGCAGGTGAGGCGCTTGAGAATTTTTAAATTATGGTAACTTTGGATATACTCCGGGACCAATTGGGAGGCCAAGGAAATACCAAACGACTACCAATAGCGTCCAAATGATGAAGATGATAATCGGATACGGCAAAATAAGAGAATAATAAGTTCCTAGTTTTGCATCTTTTCGATACTCTTGTAAGAAACTTAAGAATAGTGGGACAAATGGAGATACAGGTGCCAATGGCAGTACAGATGAATCTGCTACCCTGAACAACATTTGGGCGAAGGCAGGATGATAACCTAATACCATGAACATCGGGACAAAAACGGGTGCCAATATAGACCATATTGCAGATCCGCTAGCAATGAACATGGAAAGAAGTCCAGATAAGAACATTAGCCCAATTAGGACAGGTGCACCTTCTATGTTTAGCTGTTCCAAGAGATCTGTGATGGATAAAGCCAAAAATTTACCCATATTACTCCAGTTAAAGCAAGCGACAAACTGGGAAAGCGGGAAAACCATAATGATGAATCCGGCCATTCCTTTTATTGGGTCCACCAATAATTCCGGAATGTCATTTTGTTTCTTGATTGCTCCCACCTTAACTCCATAAGTAATAGAAACTGTAAAAAAGAAGAGTAAGATGATTGCGACAATTCCAGACATGAATGGAGAGGGGAGAATGGCTCCAGTTTCTGGATTTCGCAATAGAGCTCCTTCTGGAACGACTAGAACGGCCATAACAGCTATAAAAATCAATGCTGAAATACCTGTAGCCAGGAGTGCTTTGTTTTGTTGCTTCGTTAATTGCTCCAGTTTTTTATGCTGACCGCCACCTTCATACTTTCCTAAGCGCGGCTCGACAAACTTATCTGTAATCAGGGATATAACTACCGTGAGTACGAGAACGGACGTCGCCATAAAGAACCAGTTATCCGTAACATTAACGGTCAAATTTGCGTTCATGCCTTTCGCTACTTCCGAACTAATTCCTGAAAGCAAGACATCTGTTGTGACGATTAATAAGTTGGCAGTGAAACCTGAACCAACCCCAGCGATGGCAGCGAGCAATCCGGCAACAGGGTGACGTCCCACAGCAAGGAAAATCAAAGCACCAAGAGGAGGCATAATAACAAGCGCAGCATCAGAAGAAACATGACTAAAAAAAGCAACAAATACAACTAAATAACTAGCGTATTTCCCTGAGACTTTTAAGGACATCTTCCGAATCAAAACTTCCAACAATCCAACTTTTTCCGCTAATCCTACTCCTAGCATAAGAGCTAAAATAGATCCCAGTGGTAAAAAGCCGGAAAAGTTTTTAATCATATTCGGCAAGATCCATTGGATGCCTTCACGGCTTAAGAGGTTTTGAACTTCCACCTTCTCTCCACTTATGGGGTCCGATGCCGAAACATGGAAGACTGATAAGAGAGCGGTTACAACAAATAAAAAGGCAATCATATAAATAAATAAGATAAAGGGGTGGGGGATTTTGTTTCCTATTCGCTCTACTCGATTGAAAAAACCACCCGTTTTATGATTTTGAAGATTGGTTGTATCTTTCATTACTTTTTGTTCCATTACATTCTCCTCCTAAACCTTCTTCCATTTGTAGTTTGTGCGTTTTGCACCATTTCCTTTATAAACTTTTTCTCTAGAAATGCCTTAAACTCAAATTACCGACTTTCATACCTTTGTGAACTTCATTAATTCCTTCCAATATACTGGTTTTTATTTAACGAACATTTAACGCTATTTTCGTTAAATGTATTATATAATTAAGAATAATCTATTTCAACAAAATTTTCAGAAAAAAGGGAAATTATTTTCTGGTAATTCTTGTGAAATGAAAAATGGATTCGAAACCTTTGAATGAATAAGCTCTGCCACTCTTGGACTCATGATAGATAAGTATCCATATTAAGTAGCACCGTTTATTAATGTCAAACGGTGCTTTACATGCTTTTATATTTGGAGCTCTTATTTTATTCCCTGTTATGGTTGGTTATTTTGATATAATAAAACTAATAGTATGATGTAGGGGTGAAATAAACTTGTATAAAATTGGTGTTGTAGGTCCACTTTCATCTATAAAGAAAATTCGGGATGTTACTAATGAATTTGAACATGAAATAGATTTTATTGATTTTCCGTATGAAGATGCACGTGAGGTAACGGACATTATAAAAAATCACCAAAATGCAGTAAATGGTTGGTTTTTCTCTGGACCGGTCCCATATAGAATAGCTAAAGAAATGTTAGATTCAGATGCCAATTTTACGTATTGTCCTCCTGTAGGATCTAGTTTATATAGATGTTTTCTACAAATGTCGGCAGATCAAAAATATTTTTTCGATAAGATATCCATCGATATGATTCGATTGGAAGACTTTTTTTTGCAAGAATCGCTACAAGAGCTGGGGATTTCCACCGAACATATTTATGTAAAAACATTTGATGAACAATATGATTTTCAAGACATTGTCCAATTTCACCTTCATTTGTGGAGGGAAGGGGCGGTACATGGTGTCCTCACCGTTTTACAGTCCGTATATGAGGCATTGAAGAAGGAGAATGTTCCAGTTTACAAAATAAATATGACAAAGATGGAAATCCGACAAGCGGTCAAGATTTTAATTGAAAAAGCAAAAAGTACTTATTTCAAAGATAGCCAGATAGGTGTGGAAATCATTGAAATTGATCAGTTCGATCAATTTGTTGACGAGGTTGATATTCGTTACCATCTGCAGCATGTAGAGCTTAAGATTAAACAAACATTACTTACATTTTGTGGAAAATTAGATGGATCCCTCATCGAAAATGGAAACGGCCGTTATCAAATATTTAGTTCACGAAAGGCAATTGAACGGGAAATTGGCAGCTTGCAAAGTACTGTTCAACAACTGGCCCTTGAAATGGATGTCCCAGTTGCAGTTGGTATTGGTTTTGGTGAGACGGCTGCATCTGCAGAAATCAATGCCCGCAAGGCAATCCGTCATTCGAAAAAGCAAGACAGTTCCGGTATTGTTGTAATCCAAGAAGATGGTGTAATGATTGAATCCGTAGGTCAAGAAGAACAATTGGCATATACCTTTCGTTCTGATGATAAAGAACTGCTAGATAAATTGAATCAGGGTAACATTAGTGTAAAAACGTATAAAAAGATAGAAGCATTGGTTGATCGTATGGGCTGGGACGGCTTCACTTCCTCAGACTTAGCTTCTCATTTATCCATGACCGTTCGAAATGCCCAGAGAATTATGAGTAGTTTGAGTGAAAGCGGTTTAGTGGAGTACAAAGGAGAAGAACTTCAATCACCTCGGGGAAGACCTCGTAAAATTTATATGTTAAAGAAGTAACACCCCGACGTTCTTGGTATACACGTAAATGAAATTCGAGGGAAGCTGTCATTGAGACAGCTTTTTTATTGTAATGGGCAGGAAAGTAGAATAATTCCTATGAGGAGATGTTCACGAATAAAAGTGTTGCATGATAAAATGATTCAAAAGAGAAAAGTTTGCGTGGGTATGAATACAACTATATATACTAGTGCTATCACTCTTTTCTTTTTGCTGCCGATACGATAAGAGTAACTAGACAACTGATAATCACGACTCAATACAAATTAAGCAATAGTTAGGCAGAAGAAGAATTAGGGTTATGATACCATGACTGAGATTAAACTAGGATATTCTACAAAGAACAATGATTCTATTACAGATTATAAAAGGAAGTCGATTACTGGATGTATAAAATCGGACTGGTCGGTCTAAAAACTTCTATAGAACAAATTTTAATCTTGGCAGAAGAATATAAACATGAGTTGGAATTCATCTCTTTGCCCTATGAAAAGACAGAAGAGGTAGAGAATATTGTAAAGGAACATGATTCTAACGTACATGCATGGCTTTTTTCTGGTCCACTTCCCTATGAAATTGCCAAAAAGACACTAGGTACAGATAAAATAATGGTCCATGTTCCGGCCACGGAATCAGGTTTTTATAAATCCTTATTAGAAATGATCTACGAACAAGGGAAAATCATCGAGCATCTAAGTATTGATACTATGTCCTCCAATAATATTAGCGAAGAAGCTTTGTCCCAGTTGAATATAAAAACCAAAAAGATTTATACGAAAGTGTATGAGACAGATGTTGATACGGATGAATTGGTACATTTTCACTTGGATTTATGGAATGTGGGAAAGACAGAAGGAGCTTTTTCTTGTTTTCCGTCCGTGTGTGAAGCTTTAAGGGAATATGGCATTCCAGCCTACCGGTTGTCGATGAGTAAGATGGAAGTGCGGCAAACGCTTCGAATTCTTTCTGAAAAAGTAAAGACATCTTACTTTAAGGATACGCAAATCGGAGTTGAAATCATTGAAGTCGAATATTTTAACAAAGTGGCAGAGGAAATGAAAACTCCATATCATTTACAGTACTTGGAGCTTCGCCTAAAAGAAATGTTGATTCAACTTGGAGAAAAAATAAATGGTTCCTTTTCAGAGAAAGGGAATGGAAGGTACATGATTTTTAGTTCTCGCGGCGCAATTGAACGAGAAATCATTACACTCGAAGATACCATTCAAAAGTTGGCCTTTGAAGCAGATACACCCGTTACCGTTGGAATTGGCTTCGGCGAGACTGCCTATTCAGCGGAAATCAATGCTTTTCGTGCTATTCAACACTCGAAAGAGATGAAAAAGCGTGAAATTGTGATTATTCAAGATGATGGAAAAATTATCGAATCACCAGGCAAAAAGAAAGAATTGCAATATGATACCCGTTCCCACAATAAACCTCTTATAGAAAGGTTGAAAAACGGAAATATCAGTGTTAAAACGTATAAGAAAATATCGGCTCTCGTTCAAAGAATGGGCTGGAGTGATTTTACTACAAAGGATTTAGCGACACATCTTGAAATGACAGAGCGCAATGTACGGCGAATTGTTGCAGATATGTGCGAAGTTGATTTGGCACAATGCATTGGGGAAGAGGCTAACGCCACTCGTGGAAGGCCGAGTAAAATTTATCGATTATTATAAATAAAAAGCACCCATAATTGGGGTGCTTCAGACTGTAGACAAACTCGATGAAAATCGAGTTTGTCTATTTTTATGGCTTGTACAATTTGGACCTTGATTTCCACTCCAGGCACTCGCTTTCCGCGGGCGGTCGGGGAGCCTCCTCGGCTTTCGCCTGCGGGGTCTCTCCTAGACGCGCATTTCCCGCAGGAGTCTCGTACCATCCGTTCCAATCAACTTTGTCTTACCTTTTAGATAGAACCTTTTGCCTGGAGTCATTTTTGTTTTAAAATAGAAGTATTAAAACTTGAGGTGATGAGGATGCTTTCTAAACATGATTCTATTCAGCGAGATCAACTTGAAATGATTACTTTAGATCAACTGGTGCCACCGAACCATTTGGTTCGTAAAATAGAGGCTGCCATTGACTTCACTTTCATTTATGACTTGGTGAAAGATATGTATTCAGAGATAGGACGCCCAAGTATTGATCCCGTTATTTTAGTTAAACTGACTTTCATTCAATATACCTTCGGTATTCGTTCCATGCGTAAAACGATTGAAGAAGTTGAAACCAATATGGCTTACCGTTGGTTCTTAGGCTATGGTTTCCATGAAAAAGCACCTCATTTCTCTACATTTGGGAAAAATTACGAACGACGCTTTAAAGATACAGACGTGTTTGAACAGATTTTCTATCGCATTTAATGACAGCTGCTAATAAAAAGTTAATAAGTGCTGAACACGTTTTCGTGGATTCCACACATGTGAAGGCCAGTGCGAATAAACGGAAATTTGAAAAGAAAATCGTTCGTAAAGAAACACGAGCGTATCAAGGACGTCTTCAAGAAGAAATCAATCAAGATCGTGAAAACCATGGAAAAAAGCCTTTTCCACCAGATAAATTTGATAAAGAAGAGACCAAAGAGATTAAAGAAAGTACAACGGATTCTGAGAGTGGCTACTATGTGAAAGATGAACGAACAAAACAGTTTGCCTATTCATTCCACGCGGCCGCAGACCGCAACGGTTTTGTATTGGGAACGATTGTAACAACTGGAAATATACATGACAGCCAGATCTTAGAGCCACTAGTTGAACAAGTGATTGGGAAAGTTGGAAAACCGGAAGCCGTTGCCGCAGATGCAGCTTATAAAACACCAGCGATTACAAGCTACCTATTTAACAAAGAAATCATACCGGCTTTACCTTATACACGTCCTCGCACTAAAGAAGGATTTTTCCGCAAACAGGACTATGTGTACAATGAACATTTTGATTGTTACCTTTGCCCTTCGGGCGAGCTATTAAAGTACTCAACAACAAATAAAGAGGGCTATCGCGAGTATAAATCCCCCAAACACATCTGTGCAACGTGCTTATTTTTATCTCGGTGTACAGAAAGCAAAGACTGTCAAAAAGAGGGTGACACGGCATATCTGGCAAACACATGTGGAAGAAGCAGATCATCTGCGTCATCATCAAGATGTAAAACCTATATATGCGAAGCGTAAAGAAACGATTGAGCGTGTATTCGCAGATGCAAAAGAAAAGCATGGTATGCGTTGGACTACTTTAAGGGGACTTAAAAAATTGTCGATGCAGGCGATGCTTACTTTCGCTGCCATTAATTTAAAGAAGATGGCCAATTGGACATGGCGAGGTCCAAAAATGGCATAACATAGTGGGCTCGAAGAGCCCAATCTCTTAACTTTAGGCGAAAATTTAAATGAAATTTCAAAAAGGGTTCAGAATTTTTTAATTCCGAACCCCTTTTGTCTACAAACTGAGGCACCCATAATTGGGGTGCTTTTTTATTTTCGCTTCATGCTGCGTTTCGATTTTTTTGTAAAACATGGAGATTAGATGAAGTTTGAAGATGGTTTGGAATTTTCGAAAAATATTGAAATAAACAATAAGGGAGATTATACTCTATTTAAGGAATTTTTTCCTTAAACTATCCTAAAAAAAATGGATGTTATGTAAATTGAATGAAAAAGGGGTTGTAGTGGGTGTCTCAAACGATAATGATTCATGATTTGATCGAGGCTGTTAAAGATGAAGTGGTGGCTTGGAGAAGATATTTACATAAGTATCCAGAGCTTTCTTTTCAGGAGGAAAAAACAGCACAATTTGTTTATGAAAAGCTGCAAGCTTTTGGTGAATTGGAAATTTCACGTCCGACAAAGACGAGTATTATGGCTCGTTTGATCGGTCAGCAGCCTGGGAAGGTTATTGCACTGCGGGCAGATATGGATGCGCTTCCAATTGAAGAAGAAAATGATTTTGACTTTGTGTCACAGAATTCAGGAGTTATGCATGCTTGCGGACATGATGGGCATACGGCGATGCTGCTTGGTACAGCAAAAGTTCTTACACAGTTAAAGGATCAAATTAAAGGGGAGGTGCGCTTTTTATTTCAACATGCTGAGGAACTGCCGCCCGGTGGAGCTCAAGAAATGGTGAAAGCCGGTGTGCTTGATGGAGTGGATATGATCATAGGCACCCATCTCTTGTCGACTCTTCCTTTAGGGAAAATTGGTTTGGGCTACGGTCCGGTGATGGCTGGAGCTGATACTTTTAACATTACCGTGGTGGGGAAAGGGGGGCACGCCTCACAGCCTGAACTTACCGTCGATCCCATATCGATTGGATCACAGATTGTATCGAATCTCCAGCATATTGTTTCGAGGTATCGGGATGCCCAGGAAGCCCTTGTGATTTCAGTGACCCAGTTCCATGCGGGAAGTGCGGTTAATGTCATTCCAAGTAGTGTAAGCATTGGTGGATCAGTTCGAAGCTTCAATCCGGAACTGAGGGAAAACGTTCCAAACTATATCGACCGCATAGTAAAAGGGATTACGGAAGCGCATGGAGCCACTTATGAATTCGATTATCAGTTTGGTTATGCCCCTACCATTAATGATGAAGAAGTTACCCGATTGATGGACGAAACGATCTGTGAAGTATTTGGTGAAGTAAGTCGAGAGATTTTAAAGCCGATTATGGGAAGTGAAGATTTCTCTGCTTTTCAAAAAGTAGTTCCGGGATCCTATATTGTAATAGGGGCCCGTAATGAAGAAAAAGGGATAATACATCCTCACCATCATCCTAAATTCACGATCGATGAACAGGCTTTACAATATGGGGTGAAGTTATATGTTCATGGGACTTTGAAAATGTTAAATCTAACATATTAGGGGGATAAGAGTTTGAAAAAAATATATTGGCTCGGAATTATCCCGTTTCTTGGCTTTATTGTGGGCGCTTTGTTTACAAATAAAGTGACTCCCTATGTTCTGGGAATGCCATTTTTTCATTTTTGGATTGTACTCTGGTCTGTGCTGACCACAGGTATAATGGGGGTTATTTACCTACTGGATCCTGCTAATCAGAAGGGAGATTCAAGATGAATATTGCCGTTTTTTTTATCCTGTTTTTTTTCGTCATTTCTGTTTTGATCGGTATCCAGGCTAAAAAAGGGAAAGAAATGAACTTGGAACAATGGTCGGTTGGAGGACGCGGGATGGGAGCCCTATTGATTTTCCTCTTGTCCGCTGGTGAAATGTATACAACCTTTACCTTTTTGGGTGCAAGTGGATCTGCTTATGGGGAAGGGGGTTCCATCTTTAGTATCGTATCATATGGCTGCCTGGCTACAGTGATCTCCTATTGGACATTTCCTGCTATCTGGAGGTATGCAAAGAAACACCAATTAGTTTCCCAATCTGATTTTTTTGTAAAAAAATATCAAAGTCCTTATCTTGGTGTGCTTGTTGCGGTTATAGGCGTTGTAGCTTGTACTTGCTACTTAGTGCTGCAATTGAAGGGGTTAGGATATATCGTTTCAGCAACATCCTATGGGGCAATCTCTTCTACAGCTGCCATTTGGGCCGGAGCAATTGGCGTTACTATTTTTGTAATGGTTTCCGGCATTCACGGCTCTGCGAGGACAGCTATTTTGAAGGATATTCTGATTCTTGGCATTGTCGTATTTTTAGGAGTTTATTTCCCACTTCATTATTACGGCGGGCTCCAACCTATGTATGAGGCAATTGAAAATGCAAAGCCGAACTATACCATACTTCCAGATCAGGGAATGAGCGTTTCATGGTATATATCCACTGTTATATTAAGCTCTATTGGATTTTATATGTGGCCGCACGGGTTTTCTCCTATATATGCTGCCTCTAGCGAAAAAGCTTTACGGAAAAACGCAATCCTAATGCCCATGTACCAATTGATATTATTGTTTGCCTTTTTTGTTGGATTTGCAGCGATTTTACAGATGCCTGGATTAAAAGGCGGCGAAGCCGATCAAATCTTGCTGCAGCTATCTAAACAGGATTTTGATCCATGGTTTGTGGGCTTAATCGGTGGAACTGGCGTGTTAGCCGCTTTAGTGCCAAGTTCCATGCTCTTGATGTCCATATCAACAATGCTTGCAAAAAATGTATATAGCGTATTCACTCCATCAGCAACGGAAAAACAGATTGCAAAACTGGTAAAATACTTGGTTCCCCTAATTTCTCTCTTAGGGATTTACTTGACCTTTAAAGGTGGAAATTCGCTCTTTAGTCTCGCTCTAATCGCCTATAATTTCATTACACAACTTGCTCCTGCCTTTTTCGCAAGTTTGATGAGAAAGAATTTTGTAACCAAACATGGAGCATTTGCCGGGATAATAACAGGAGGGGTGCTAGTTTCTATTATGGAACTGGGGAACATGAAAATCAGTCAACTATTTCCTCATCTTCCTCAAGCAATTAAAGACCTGAATGTAGGAATTATTGCCCTATTTGTCAATATCGTAGTCTTGGTGGTGGTTAGCTTGATGACAAAAAACATTAATTATACTCATCAAGGTACCGATAGTTTGGAAACGACAACGGAAGGGCACAAGTTTCCAACACCAAAAGAATCAAATAGCTAACTTAGCATGATTAATAATTTCACTTACGATATGATAATGAAAAATGAATGCGCTCTTTTCTGGGGGCAGTTTTGCAGGACGCTATTTACAGTTCGGATAACGCCGATAATGATTTGGACTTTCTGGAATCAAAGTTGTCCGTGCACATATGCTTGACCGCTTTCTGCCCAATAACAAAGAAGATGATCCACAAAAGGAACAAACCGGTCTGAATATGGCCGGTTTGTTTCAGTTAATTACTCAGTTTTGGAACTTTGATCTTTATTTCTTTTATTTCCTTTACTGTTGTCCCCACTAACAGGAGCTTGCCCGTGTAATTGCGGTGAATTTTGATTACGGCTGCCTTTATTGAATTTTTTTGTCATGTCTCACATCTCCTTTCTTTTTTCAAATACAGTTTGTCCCTTTTTGGTGATCTTATGTTTTCACTTGGTAAGAACATCAAATTCAAGTGATATTCAAACCATTGTTTCAAAGATAAAAACCGAAAATTGCCTTTCAGGATATAGGCATGTGATAAAAATATTTTTACGTACAATAAGAAAAAAACATGAACCTTGAGATGCAGGGAGGAAACGCATTTCTTTCACACTGCATCTAAGGCCAGAGTAAGATTTTGTTGAAAAAGAGTCGTTCACCAATTCCAAACTGGTGGATATCATCACGTAATGAAGGAGGGTCAATTTAAGTGGGTGATTTTTCCGGAAATTACCTCGGTAGAATTTCGTACTAATTTTGGAATGACAAAAACTGATTTTGGTATGTACCTTATGAAGGGCCTGTCGAATATTTGCTCCACAATTACTAGCACTTGTACCATTAATTCGACATGAGGGAGCTTTTCTAGGTTACTGCTTTTTTTCTTAATTAGTGCCATTTATTTTTCATGCTCTTTCAAAAAGGCTGTTTTCGCATAATTTCCCCTCCAGAGATGCTCGCTTTCCGCGGGGCGGACGGTGAGCCTCCTCGGCGTAAACGCCTGTGGGGTCTCACCTGTCCCGCTGCTCCCGCAGGAGTCTCGCACTTGCGCTACAATCAACCTTAAATCGTTTAGTTTTTAAAAACAACTATCGTTACGAAAAGAGCCTTCAAAAAAGTTTATTAGCATATAATTTAATAGTGGGACAGAGTATCTCAGAGGAAATATAAAAAACAAAAGGCAGATTGATTCTGCCTTTTGTTTTTAGTTTTAAAAATTCCCCTGTTAGTCTTTCTAAACTATATTGATTATTCCTATTCATGATTTAAAAGGAATTTGGGGAAACCAAAGAACCTGAGCCTATACACTATAACCAGCTTTCATTCAACCCGAACACCTGAACCCGGGGGAGAAGCAATTCTCAATTGTTATTTTTATGGCCGTCATTACTTGTAATGTCATTTTTGTTTAAAAATTCAATGATTCCATTCACCAATCCAGGGGATAAAGGTAGTTCAGGATTTGTATAGGTTGCTAAATTTCCCTTTCGATCTTCAGGGGCTTCTTTCAATACATGATTCATCTTTTCAAGTATAAGTAATTCAGAATCTTTTTTTTCTTTATGCAATGCTTTTGCGTTGGTTGCCGGCACTTGAATATCTCTATTACCGTTCACGATCAGAACAGGGATGTTCAGTTCCTTTACTAATTCTATCGGGTTATATTGAATCCATGATATCATGTAAGGTTGAACAGAAGGTCGGAATACACTTTGTAAATCAGCACTGACAGTCCCGACTTGTTTTCCTTGCTTTAGCTTTGCCAGTATATCTTTGGATTCCGTTAATAACGTCGGTGTCAATTGCTCTTCAAGCTGTTTAATGAGTACTTGGTCAATGGATTCGCCTGCACCCGCCAATGAAATGAATATGTCTGTTTCCGTTTTCTTTGCGGCTGCCATCCCAATTAAAGAGCCTTCACTATGGCCGATGATGCCAACTTTGGAAAAACGGCCATCCTTTTTGGCAAATTGAGCCCAAGCAGCTGCATCATCAATATATTGTTCAAATCTCAGGTCCTTTTCTTTTCCTGCCAATTGCATATTTTCGCCAATTCCGCGCTTATCATACCTAATGCTTGCGATACCTTTTTCTGCAAGACTCTCGGCTAACATTTTTAAACTATTATTTTTTCCGGGATTTGCATAGGAGTTACCATCTTTATCGGTCGGACCAGAACCCGCAATTATAATCATAACAGGAAAAGGCCCTTCATTTTTTGGTGTTTCCAAAAGGCCTTTTATGGTTCCGTTCTTTAAGTCAGCCTGCACGATTTCACCTGTTTCTTTCTTTTCAACTGTCTGATCGGATTTCTTAAGCAATTCAAAGGGGAACGCTTGCCCATTTTGAACAAATGTCCCTGAAATCCTTTCCTTATCTACTTTCCCATCAAACGTTATTTTCTGATTTTGGATATCCATATTAAAAAACAAGTCTGGATTGCTTAACTTTACGCTTGTTAAGGGGAATTCGTTCAACCCTTGTACAGGAATGCTTATCGTTCCATCTTTCTTTGTGAAATGAACAATGATTGGAAGCGGTTGATTTGGAATCTTAATATCTCCCTCCCACCTGCCTTCAATAGCTTTCAATGAGCTCACTTCCTTCGATTTCTCTTCCACCTCTACCGTGTCCTTGGTTCTGCAACCTACCATTAATACAAAAGCACTTACGATAAAACATATAATCGCCAAAGGTCTTTTCATTTGAGCAATCCCTTTCTTTAATAATTAGAGATAAACATGTAAAGTGTCTCTTTGTTTCATTCATTCATATCCGTCTTCATTATAAGTAAGTTTTAATATATAATTCCAATATTTTCCCTTAAAATGATGTTTATTTTTCCAGTTTACCCTTTTAAATATGGTGGCAATATGGGACGTTTTAAAAAAATATCGAAGAGACATTCAACCAGACTGTCTTAATCGGGAGCGCTTAAGTCGGTGTTTTTCTCATGGTACTCTTTTAAAGGTAAGATATTAGGTCAAAATTAGAATGATTTGAATCAAACATTGACATCTAAAAGAAACTCTTTTAAAGTGGATTTGTAAATTAAATATCCTCGTTAGGTGAGGCTCCTGTGTAGGAGATACGCTACTGCCCAAAAATGTCGAAAGACGCCAATGGGTCAACAGAAACCATCGACATAAGGTGGTTTTTAATGTAGCTGGCTTTGTCCTATGCCACACAGTGCTAAAGCTCTACGAATGGAGGAACTGGATTTATGCTTGTATTTGTCATTCAGTCATATACGACTGTTTGTATTTGTCATCCAGGCAATGTACGCATATAAACCGTATTAAGCACCTCCATTTGTAATGGAGGTGCTTTTATTTTTTTCTGGAGGTGAGGATAGTGGGGAACTATTCACGACGATATATTCGAAGCTTAATGAAAATTGAATGAACACAAAGAGTTTGGGAAGGGGAATAATAATATTTTTTTATCCTTGATATTTAAGGGAAATATTTTTTGGCTCCCCTAAAAAGGAGTGAGTGACGAAATGATAAAAATCCTGACGGAAGATCAAATGACTTTACAAATCATAAAAGTATTAAAAGAAGGAAAAAAGAAAGAATTTCAAGCAATATTAGAAGAACTCCAACCATATGACATTGCGCGAATTTTTGAGGGGCTTCCAGAAAAACATCATACACGTTTCTTGTTATTACTTGATTCAGAACAAATCGCTGAACTGATTCAAGAAGTTGAAAAGGTTCATCAATTGAAAATCCTTAGTAAATTAGGAATAGAGAAATCCGGCCACGTAATGGATCTAATGGATAATGATGATCTAGCTTCATTGTTAGAGGACCTATCCCCTGAAAAAATTGAAGAACTTCTTTCAGGTATGAAACAAGAAGAATCAAAAATCGTTCAAAATATCATGAATTATCCACCTGAAACGGCAGGGCGAATAATGACAAACCGTTTCGTATGGATACCCCAACATTATACGGTTCGAGAATCAGTTGAAAAGCTGAAAATCTTTGCAGAGTTTTCGGAAACGATCAATTATCTTTATGTAATAGATAATGATAAAAAATTAGTAGGTGTTGTGTCATATCGGGATTTAATAATAAATGATGAATCTGAAAAAATTCAAGATATTATGTATAGCCGGGTTATCTCCGTATCTGCTTATGAAGACCAGGAAGAGGTAGCGCGTGTTATTGAGCGATATGATTTTTTAGCAATTCCTGTAGTTGAAAAAAATAATGAGTTATTAGGAATTGTGACCGTCGATGATATTATTGATGTTGTCATTAAGGAAGCGAATGAAGATATTGAAAAATTATCGGCTTCGGGTAAAGCTATAGACTTTGACACGAAGGCACACGTGGCCGCATATCGTCGGCTACCCTGGCTTATTTTACTTTTATTTATCGGATTAGTGTCCGGAACTATAATAAGCGGTTTTGAAGAAACATTGTCCAAAGTTGTTGCACTTGCTTTCTTCATGCCGATGATCGCAGGGATGACTGGAAATACAGGTACTCAATCTTTAGCTGTTGTTGTAAGAGGCCTAATCACCAGTGATACGGATAAAGGTGTCGTAACCAGACTTATTATACGGGAAATGAAAGTTGGATTGATAATAGGAATTACCTGTGGAATATTAATTTCCATCATTGCTTATGTTTGGCAGGGAAATCCCGTTCTGGGATTAGTGGTTGGAAGTTCGTTAGTGATGACCCTAATTATCGGGACGTTAGCTGGGACCATTATTCCTTTGATATTATATAAATTCAACATAGATCCTGCAGTTGCTTCTGGTCCGCTAATTACAACATTGAATGATATACTTTCGTTACTCATTTACTTTGGAATTGCAACGATGTTTATTTCAAAATTGATGTAGACTTTCCAGTAAACCAAGTTCACATATGCTTGTAAAGTTTTTTTAAGTGTGAACTCAGTCTCAAAGATTTCAGAACAAAATGTCCATGCCGACGTTTTAAATCGGGATTATAGATAAGAAGAAAAAAAGTAGCTGCTGAGCTTGAACATTTGCCAAGCAGATTAAAAAAAGCTGCGGCCTTTTCCGGTATCCAAAAGGGGAAAGGCCGTTAAATTTTCCTGGGAAGCGAACCGTATAATATAGAAGTCTACGTACATGATTTATTCTTAAACGAACATTGAAGGTAAAAAAGTCATTTGCTGATGACCTTTATATGAAAGAGAAACATGGGACATAATAGGTCGTAGCAAGTTTAGGATTTTCAGGAAAGGCTACATAAAGAGTGTTATGGAAGCAATAGCCAATCATATTCTTTGACCTATGAACTTCATCAGTGATACGCTTCTTTTCGAAATTACGTATTTAAAACCAAGGAGGAACAATGATGACACAAACCAAACAGCAAATGATCACCCTGGCAAATCGTCCAAAAGGTATGCCTTCGAAAGGGGATTTTAACTTTGTTGAGAGTGACGTTCCCACACCAAAGGATAATGAGATTTTAGTACGTACACTATATTTATCTGTCGATCCATACATGCGTGGCAGAATGCAAGATACAAAATCATATATTGCTCCATTTGAATTGAATAAGGTTATCACCGGTGGAGTGGTTGCTGAAGTTGTTGAGTCCAAATCGAATTCCTTCAAACAAGGGGATGTCGTTGTTGGGAATATCGACTGGGCAGAATACACAGTTGTCACTGAAAAGGAAATCCGCGTGATTGATCCCAAGGTGGCTCCGGTCACAACTCATTTAGGGATTCTTGGAATGACCGGTTTAACTGCATATTTTGGCTTGCTTGATATTGGTAAACCTCAAGAAGGTGAAACTGTAGTGGTTTCAGGAGCGGCTGGAGCAGTTGGTTCAGCAGTCGGACAAATTGCTAAGATTAAAGGTGCGAAGGTTGTTGGCATCGCCGGTTCAGATGAAAAACTTGAGTACTTAACGAAAGAGCTCGGATTTGATGGAGCCGTAAATTATAAAAGAGATAGTTTTAAGACAGATTTAGCTAATGCTGTTCCCGATGGAGTCGATGTTTATTTCGATAATGTGGGCGGCGAGGTGTCCGATGCTGTTTTCACACTTTTGAATGCAAATGCCCGAATTCCATTATGCGGAGCGATTTCCTCCTATAATGCAGAAGGGAAAGATCTAGGACCGCGTCTGCAATCGGCGATGATCAAAACGAGTGCCCTTATGAAAGGTTTCACAGTTGGGAATTATGCCGCTAGATTCCAAGAGGGGGCTACGGATTTAGGTAAGTGGCTTCAAGAAGGAAAGCTGAAGTATGAAGAAACGATTATTGAAGGGTTCGAAAACACACCTGATGCCTTTTTAGGTTTATTTAAAGGAACGAACCTCGGTAAACAGCTTGTAAAAGTTGCTGAACCTGAATTCGCTCAACTATAAGATTAGGGAACAAAGTGGAGGCGGAATCTTGTTTGACCTTTGAAAATGAGGGTGTATTAAAAGAGCTGTTATTTCAAAAAAATCCCGTTAAACCAATAATAGAGGTCGAAGCACATCTTTCAGCTAAATTGATGTGCTTCGACCTTTTTTATTTGGATATAGGGGTGTCCATTCCTGATCATTTACAAAGCATGTCCTTCATGAAAGATAATCAACCTTAGGAATAAAATATGCAAAGAATTCTCTGTATTTTCATATGTTGGGATCAATGTCGTTTTCGGACAATTTGTTGTTATGAATAACATCCGAGATAAGAGAGTTATATATATATCATCAATAATTTCGATACTAGTCACTAACACATGAAAGGCCGTGTTTGTCTACATATCTGTTGAAGTCATGACAGTGATGTTCCTTTTTGAGAGTCAAGGACTTCGATACGTATGGAAATCATACGAAAAGTAGGTGAAAAACAAAGGTTTTAAAGAATTCCTTACCCTTTACCGTATCTTTTGTTCCATATGAAGGATATTAAAAAAGGGTCTCTATAAACATAGCTCTCGACATAATGATATGATAAAGTAAAGAATAGTTACCTAGGTAATCATTTGATGAAAGGGAAAATTGAAATGAGTAAAAATAAGCAAGGGACATCTTCAAAATCCCTGAAGTTGGATGTAATACATACGACATTTAAACAGGCTTTTGAATTAAAAAAGAATCCATTTCCTTGGATAAAAGCTTTAAGTGCAGGGATAGCGGCTGCCTTACCTGTTTTAATTGGCTTATTATTCGGCAATTTAGCATACGGTTTACTGGCAGGAATAGGCGGGTTCACTTATTTATACGTATTTAACCAACCGTATTACCAAAGAGCTAAAAAGACTTTCTTTGTGATGGTGGGTCTTGCTTTATCTGTTGTATTAGGGACACTTTTGGCTCCATACCAATTGGGAACAGCCATAATGATGGGGATCATCGGGGGAAGTGTTTTTTTTATTTTTGGTGCATTAAAGATTACCGGTCCTTCGGCGGTTTTCTTTGTCTTGAGTTTTGCGCTAGCGACAGGTATGCCCATTGATCAGACGCTTGCGCCGTTGCGTGGAGGTCTTGTTTTATTGGGGGGGGCACTGTCTTGGATAATCTGTATGTTAGGTTGGTTTTTCAATCCTCATGGACCAGAAAAGCTTGCGGTGGAAAAGGTGTACAGAGAATTGGGTGCATTCTTTGATTCGCTAGGCACCGGGGGATTCAATGCAGCAAGACAAAGAACGGTATTGGCGATGAAACAAGCGGAAGATACATTGTTAGCCAGGTTTTCAAACAGGCGAAGCTCAGACATGTTAAAGCGGTTGTTTCTATTGAATGACCAGGCAAATGTCATTTTCCTGGAAGCATTGGAACTATCCTTGCATAAAAAGGCTGTGCTACCGCCAGAATTAGGACAATCGGTACGTGCCTTGGCCGACTCCATTGCATCTAAAACTAAAAATGAATCAAAAATTCTTCAGCCGGACCAAATGGAACTAGAGGTGGAAAAGCTATTCGTTGAAATTTACAATGCAGATGCCATCATGAATGAACCGGTTAGTAAAATCCACCAAGAAGCTTCAATCTCAAAGCCTTCATTAAAAACGATTTTTCTTGGGGCGTTCGACAAGAACTCGATTGTCTTTCTCTCTTCCATTCGATATGGAACAATCCTTACCATTGCCGCCATCATCGCCTATTCCGCTGATTTTAACCGTTCGTATTGGATTCCCTTATCATGTGCAGCCGTTATGTCAGGTGCGACCATTGTTGCCACATTTCATCGTGCGGTACAAAGGACCTTCGGGACAATCATCGGACTCCTATTAGCAAGCTTAATTCTTGCATCCGTTCATAACGAGTTCATTATCGTTCTGATCATTTTGTGTTTGACAATCATTACAGAGCTTTTCATCGTACGGAATTATGGATTGGCGGCGATGTTTTTTACCCCTTCAGCTTTAATCATGGCGGAATATTCAACTCAAAGCTATGATTTTAGTTTTTTTGCGACCGTAAGAATAACCGATATCGTCGTTGGGAGCATGATAGGTCTTCTTGGATCGCTGTTAATCGGCAGTCAATCGGCCTCAAGCCTTCTCAATCATTTGATGGCCAAAACAATTCGAAGCCAGGGGCAATTTCTGTTGGTGGCGTTCTCTGGACATGATAATGGACTTGCAATCGATGAAAGCAGTGAAAGGAACAAAATGCAAACCAATATGGTGAATCTATTAACGGTCTACAATGCGGCTCTTGGTGAGATATTCAAAAACAAGGCTAGACTGGAATCTCTTTGGCCCGTGATATTTTCGATAGAACAGTTGGGATATTATTTAAATGCAAGCTTGAAATTCTCTGATTGGTCGGTACTTTCAGAGCGTGAACTTGCTCAATTACTGTATGTTTTTGAAACAATGGCAATCGCTGCAGATAAGGGGAGGTCACTTACTAATAAAGTGGTTCCGGAAATTGAAGGGTACTCAAAAATCCGCCACGAAATTTTGGATCTTCAAAAAGCACTTCGATTTAGCGGTGAAGCAACGAGCTAATCAATCTAGTGATTCTAAAAAGGGAGTTCTTATTGGAATCTCATTCGCCACTGTTAATAGGAAGAAATTTGCAGGATTATAGAAAAGTCTGTAAAAATGCCGGTTTTCATTATAAAATGTATTTACAAACAGAAAGGTGATGAACCATGTCAAACGTTGCTAAATTTCGTGATTTTTTAACTAGTGAGAAAATCTATATGAATGAGTTGAAAGAAGATGGCACCACCTTTTTTAGAGCCGAGCAAAAGTTAAAGGACGGGTGGAAGGTCCTTTTAGTATTTGCTTTCAATCAAGATGAAAATGTGGCGGACTTATTTTGCTTTAATGTCGCCGAGTTAAAGAATCCTGATAAGAAACAGGATGTACATACACTGTTGAATGAATATAATGCTAATTTTAGGTATTCAAAGCTGTATGAAGAAAATGGGACCATTTCCATTCGGTATTCATACTCCATTGAGGGGGACATCGTACCGGATCTGGCATTCAGGAAGTTAATCATGCTGCTTGAAACGGCACAGCAGGTTTATCCGCGGTTAATGGAAGTCATTTGGTCTTAAATCATCATATAGGATGAAAAAGTTCTCTGAATCAGGGGACTTTTAACATCTTTACTAGAGTGAATGAATATATTAACGTTACAATACATTAATTATTAAATTTTTTTAAAAGAACTATTGCATTTTTTCACATTAAACTATATAATTAATTTTGTTAGTAATTCGACAAAGTTCTACAAGGATATGCGGGTGTAGTTTAGTGGTAAAACCTCAGCCTTCCAAGCTGATGATGAGGGTTCGATTCCCTTCACCCGCTCCAATACATACTCATAACGTAGGGTTTCGTTACCTGGAGAACGAAGCTTTGCGTTTAAATATTATTACAAGAATTCTACTGTTTACAGTGGGATTTTTTTATTGTCCCAATTAACTACATTCTATGGAGGCGGTAATGCCGGATGTCATACCGTAACTATTTATTGTGATCCTTCATCTGGAAGAGTGGGGATTTCGATGCAGAACAAACTTGTTCAAAGAGATTAACTACGTAAGTAGAATCAGTTTGAATAGGTGTGTGCTTTTATTGTCCAAACTGAAAAAGTTGTGTAATTAGGTATGACCGAACGGTTGAATAAAAGGATATTCGCGCACGGGTTTTATTTATCCATATAAGTTAGGGAAAAGCATGAAAAGACCCCTTCCGATTGTGGAAAGGGCTTATTTCCGTTCAGTTTTAATTATCCTTCTACAATCGAGTAAGTTCCTACACCCCCATGGATCTCAAGGAACATGTCCATTAAGGATTTCGTTAGCTGATTTGCTTCGGTGATTGGAGTATTGGGCTGTAAATATATGATTTGGATGGCCTTTTTCGTTCCTTCGGTGACTTTCGTGCGTTCTGAATCAACGTAAGGACTTCCGAATGCGCCATCATGGTCGGCTGATGTAATCATATTTTCCATGGAATTCAAGCGGCCATTCAATCCCTCATAACCATCTGACCCTTCGCCAATCTTTATCGAGATGTCTCCTGATAATTTGTCCGCATCATAAATGCCGATCGGAACTTCATATAACAGCGAGAAGAAGTTATTCAAATCGATGGCTGAATGGATGGGTGCCAAGTAATTCTGTTTTTTTATGCGGCGGTAAAGGGCTTCCACGGAGGGGCGATACCGTGACGGGTTTGTTCCTGTAGCCTTGAAAATCTCCCGCCACGCTTTAATGCCGGAAAAGTCGGTCAATTCCTTTTCTTCAAGGTCGAAGAAAAGTGCTTCCTGAAATAGTTGAAGTCTTCCTTTCACCATTTGCGGGGAGGGACCTACTTCGATGTTTTCATATGTAATGATCCCAACTTTGAATTCAGGGATTTTACTGCTTAGATTAGCTGATATAGTAATTTCCAACCGTTTCACCTCCAAAAATGATTGCAATTAGTTTATCATAGATAGCAATGGTTTGAAATGGATTCAAGCTTCAATGGGAATACTGAATGAAGTAGGTGATTAGTATGGATATGAACTTATTCAAGCAAGAAGTTATTTTATATAGTAAGGAAATCGGCATTGATAAAATCGGCTTTACATCAGCCACGGCTTTTACCGAATTGAAAGGTAGGCTGATACGTCAACAGAAGCTGGATTATCAGTCAGGGTTTGAAGAAACCGATATAGAAAAGAGGGTAAGCCCTGAATTGATATTCGATAAACCGCAATCCATCATTTCGATTGCGCTTGCTTATCCTTCGAAATTGAAGGATGCTCCGCAAAGTACAAAAAGTGAGCGACGCGGGATCTTTTGCAGGGCTTCTTGGGGAACGGATTATCATACCGTTCTTCGAAATAGATTGCAGTTACTTGAGAATTTCATTAAAGATAAAGTGCCAGGGGCATTGACGAAATCCATGGTTGATACGGGTGAATTATCAGATAGGGCAGTGGCTGAGCGTGCGGGAATTGGCTGGAGTGGAAAAAACAGTATGATCATCACTCCGGAATTCGGGTCTTATGTATATTTGGGGGACATGATTACAAACCTGCCATTTGAACCTGATCAACCGATGGAAGATCAATGCGGGACATGCAATAAATGTGTCGATGTTTGCCCGACTGGTGCGCTTGTTCAGGGCGGGCAGCTAAATTCCAAGCGTTGCATTGCATTCTTAACCCAGACAAAAGGTTTCCTTCCGGATGAGTTCAGGACGAAAATAGGCAATCGTTTGTATGGTTGTGATACATGCCAGACAGTTTGTCCGAAAAACAAAGGAATGGATTTTCATTTCCATGAAGAGATGGAACCCGACCCCGAGCTGGCGAAACCGCTGTTGAAACCACTGCTTACGATTTCAAATCGGGACTTTAAAGAGAAATACGGCCATGTATCTGGCTCTTGGCGTGGTAAAAAGCCAATCCAACGAAATGCCATTTTAGCACTGGCCCACTTCAAAGATGAAACGGCATTACCCCAATTGATACAGGTCATGAAGGAAGATCCAAGGCCTGTAATACGAGGAACTGCGGCTTGGGCAGTTGGGAAAATTGGCCGGGAGCAGGCCGTTTCCATTCTGGAGGAAGCAAGAATGAAGGAAACGGATGAAGAGGTACTGGCGGAAATTGAGAAAGGACTGCAGTTTACCTTGGAAACAAAATGATATTTAAGATGTAGAGGCTGTCCCATAAGACGTAAATGACTTTTGGGGCAGCTTCTTTCTCTTTTTTCTAGTTATGGACATTACCACTGAAGGTAACCGGATAGCTGTCATTTTATATTCTAAGTAGTAGTCTTTTGTAGTAAATACATTATTGAACAGAAGATAAAACCAGTATCGATTATCAGCAGAACTTACATCCCCATAATAAGATTGCTGTTATACGGGTATATTTGTTACGGCATCTACCAATTCATACTTAAGGTGAACTGCAGCACCGCTTATTTCGGACACTTTCCATTCTGAATAACTAGTTGTTATGCTATTCCTATGGTGGGGATATTTGTATATATATAAATATATATACCTGTGGGTACCTAAAAAGAGAGATTATTGGGCTGTTAATAATCAGCAAATCGTTAGCTCTCGAAGCATGACTGTCCAAATTTAAATGACTTGAGTCCCCCCTATCCCTCTTAACGTGGAGGAAACTGGTCATCTTGTCTTTTATCTATATACAAAGTGCCATCACTTTGTATTTCAGCATAAAATACATCTTGTAGGCATACACCAAACTGCTGTAATTGCGTTTCCAACCAGTTTTGGTTTAAACTCAGTTTACTTAAATTATGAGGAATGATTTTTCCATCCACAATAATTTCTGTAGGTATGTATAATGGTTTCACATAAGTAATATCCTTTTTGGAAACACTCTGGCTATCCACTTTTTTTAAGACAGACAATTGACCATTTGGTTCTAAAACGGCATAGTTTACCTCTTGCATGGAGAATATGCTTTGTTCTCGCAATAGCATGCTAAGGTCATCCATGTTTAATTTTTCCCCTTTCAAAGCTTTCTCTAGGATTTTTCCATCTTTGATTACAATTGTAGGTTCGCCGTCAAGTATTATACGAGTTTTTGGAGATTTTAAATTAATAAAGCTTACAAGAATAGTGAGTACGGACCAACCGATTAAACTAACGAAGGCGTCAACCATATCAATACTTGTATCAATTGTGATGGAAGCAGCCACCGCGCCGATAGTGATACCTGTAATATAGTTGAAGTAAGTCAACTGACTTACTTGTTTTTTTCCCATAATTCGAGTAATCAATAGTAAAACCACAAAAGCAGCGACCACCCTACTTAACACTTCAATAATGCTCAAAATTTCCGTCTCCAATCTGGTCTAATCAAGTTAGAAAATTGTGTATTCATTCTTATAATTTCCCCAATATTACTTTGATTATAATTCAGCATAAAAAAGCCATACTGTAATCGACCCATACGGAAAGGCTTCACACGTGACTTTAAAATTTATGAATGTAAGGGTTGTTTGGATTGCCCTTTAAAATCAAAAGGCGAGGGAAATCGTCAGGTGCATTTTAATCCCCTTCGCACATACACATTAGCATAGATGGTAAGAAGGAGGGCATGAACTTGAGGGAACAATTGCAACGCCTTTTACAAGAAAGAGTGGAGTTTTATACTTCCGATGATTTGGAGCGGAGTGAAAGGAAGTTACATTTGAAGAGGGAAATGATGAGGAACCGTGCTGCTGAAATTGTTCGGGTGAATGCGGCAGGGAAGGTGCATTCGAGGAAAAAGGAAGATAATGATACAGTCCTGACATATCATGTGCATCTGCAATATTTATTGAAACAGGAGGATTCATTTTATATAGAAGAAGAAATGGAAGAAAGGGAGGCCCGGTTTCGAAATGGGTATATAGTGGATGAACGTGAGCTTTTTCCCACCTTTGAAACCGAAGAGGCACCGCCAAAATGTGATCCAGGCGCAGATCGTCTCGCATATAAATATGATCGGATGAAGGCCGTCCAATATGCCGAGCGTTGGTGGAATGAATTCAATCCGGCCTATCATAAATTCACTGATGATTGTACGAATTTCATTTCACAATGTTTACATGCGGGAGGAATACCGATGTGGGGGGCGCCAAACAAAAATAAGGGCTGGTGGATAAGGGGAAAAAGCTGGAGTTACACATGGACGACGGCCCATTCCTTATATCATCTGCTTAAAGCCGGGAATGTCATCAGGACAAAGCGGGTGGAGTCGGCCAAGGAATTGAATTTGGGTGATATCCTCTGCATAGATTTCGAAGGCGACGGACGGTTTGATCATAACTTGATTGTTACGGCGAAGGATCAGGACGGGATGCCGCTTGTGAATGCACATACGATGAACAGCCGTCACCGATATTGGACGTATGAAGATTCGACCAGGTATACACCGAACATCGTTTATAAATTCTTTGTGATTTTGGATGGAGGGTGATTGGTTTTTAGTCTTTTTTGTTTAATGCTATAATTAAGGTGAAGTTCAAACTAGAGGTGAAAATGAAGTGTCAATACATGTAGTTTTATATCAACCACAGATTCCAGCAAATACAGGAAATATCGCAAGAACATGTGCAGGGACGGATACGTCTTTACATCTCATCCGCCCGCTCGGTTTCTCGACGGATGACAAACAGCTTAAACGGGCCGGTCTCGATTATTGGGAAAATGTAAAGATCCATTATTATGATTCGTTAGAAGAGTTTTATGAAAGAAATGCCGGCGGTGAATTTTATTACTTAACGAAATTTGGAGAGCAGCCGCATTCCAGCTTCGATTACAGTGATCAAGACAGTGAAATATACTTCATTTTTGGCCGTGAAACGACGGGTCTTCCGAAAGAATTGATCAAAGAAAATATGGATCGGTGCCTGCGGATTCCGATGACGGATAAAGTACGTTCCCTTAATCTGTCGAACACGGCTGCCATCTTGGTTTATGAAGCACTGAGACAGCAAAATTACCGTGAATTGGATTTGAAAACAAAAGGTTGAGTTTCACCAATGTCATACTGTCATCGGGGACATTTGAGCCCCGATGATGGATATTTTACATATTCTTAAGGGGTGGGAGCATTGAATAACATTATTGAGAAGATTTTAGATCACCGTTCCATTCGTTCTTTTGAGGACAAGTTATTGTCTGAGGAACAAATCAATACGATTGTGGAATGTGCCCAAGCGGCATCGACTTCAAGCTATATCCAAGCGTATTCAATCATAGGGGTAACCGATCCCGATAAGAAAGCCAAGCTTGCTGAACTTGCCGGACCACAATCATATGTAGAGAAGAATGGACATCTATTCGTCTTTTGCGCCGATTTATATCGTCAGGATAGGGTTTCCGAAATGGAAAACACGGACCTGTCCGAATCGATTGAAAGTACGGAGAAATTCATGGTTGCCTGTATCGATGCTGCTCTTGCGGCTCAAAATGCAGCATTGGCAGCAGAATCGATGGATCTTGGCATTTGCTATATAGGCGGGATCCGCAATAATCTCCCGGAAGTGTCAGCAATTTTGAATATACCGCATCGCGTTATACCATTATTCGGTTTAGTGGTCGGATATCCGAAAAACCGTTCGGATAAAAAGCCGCGTTTGCCGCTGGCCAATATCTATCATGAAAATGGATATCAGGAGGATAAGCAAGAGTTCATCGGACAACTTGAAGAGTATAATGAAACGATTTCGAGCTATTACGAGCAACGGACTAAAGGTAAACGAAAAGACACCTGGACCGGTCAAATGGCTGTAATGCTTGGAAAGAAAAGCAGGTTGTACATGAAAGATTATGTTGAAAAACAAGGTTTTAAGAAACATTGATAGATGAAATTGCTTATTAGGAATATTCTTGCCTTCCCATAAATGACATCTTTCAAAGTCCTGAATATGGGCCAAGCGGTAAAGATCCCGGAAATGTTTCTGGGATCTTTACCGTTTTCATTTATATACGGCTCGGCTCAAGAAACCCCGGCAGAATTTCTTCTTATATGCCCATGAAATTACCATTGACAATATATATAGATAGAATTATAGTAATTAGGTAATGGATAATGATAATCATTTTCATTTGAGTTTTTACTTATCTATTTTTCAGTAAATGGAGGTTAAAAAATGGTTCGCCTATATACAGAGAATTTAAATATTGGTTATGGTGAACGTTTAATTGTAAAAGATCTCAGTGTGGAAATTCCAGATAAAAAAATCACAACGATCATCGGTTCAAATGGATGTGGAAAATCCACACTTTTGAAAGCGATCACCAGGATCATTCCAAATCAATCAGGTTCGGTTGTTTTAGATGGAGTGAATATTTCAAAAGAAAGCACTAAGATCCTTGCAAGAAAAATGGCCATACTTCCGCAGACACCCGAGAGTGCAAGCGGATTGACGGTTGGGGAGCTCGTATCATATGGGCGTTTTCCCTATCAAAAAGGTTTTGGGCGC
Organism: Brevibacillus sp. JNUCC-41; assembly: GCF_014844095.1. Classification (NCBI taxonomy): domain Bacteria; kingdom Bacillati; phylum Bacillota; class Bacilli; order Caryophanales; family Bacillaceae; genus Peribacillus; species Peribacillus sp. JNUCC41. The sequence goes on from NZ_CP062163.1 coordinate 2,750,505, forward strand.
CTGACCCAAAAAGACTATGATGTGATTGATTGGGCACTTGAAGTGACCGGAACGAAAGACTTTAAGTTCCGTCCGGTGGATGCTCTTTCAGGAGGTCAGCGCCAGCGTGTTTGGATTGCCATGGCCCTTGCCCAGGAAACGGAAATCATTTTCCTTGATGAGCCGACCACTTATTTGGATATGGCGCATCAACTGGAGGTTCTAGAATTATTACAGAAGCTGAATGTAGAACAGGGACGTACAATCGTCATGGTTCTTCATGATTTAAACCAGGCTGCTCGCTTTGCCGACTATATCATTGCCTTAAAGGACGGGGAAATAGTGAAAGCGGGTGATTGCGAAGAAGTCATCACTCATGAAGTGCTTAAGGAAGTATTCCATATTGATGCGGTAATCGGGCGAGATCAACGAACGAACAAACCAATGTGCAGCACATACAATTTATTAAAAGGAGATTTGACAACAAATGAAAAAGATAATGATCCCGTTTATACTGCTGTTAGTGTTAATTATTAGTGCTTGTGGTAACGAGTCAACCGAAAAAGAAAAAAGCACCGCTTCAAAAAAGGGAAAATCAGGTACCATCACATATCAATCTGAAAATGGTCCTGTTGAAGTTCCGGCAGATCCTCAGCGTGTTTTAGTACTATCATCTTTCGCAGGTAACGTAATGGCATTGGATGTTAACCTTGTAGGGGTTGATTCGTGGTCTAAAATGAACCCGAACTTTAAAGAGTTAAAAAATGTCGAGGAAGTAACGGACGAAAACCTGGAAAAAATCATCGAGTTGAATCCGGATTTAATCATTGGTTTATCAACGATTAAAAATGTGGATAAATTAAAGGAAATTGCTCCAACTGTAACGTATACATACGGAAAAGTGGACTATTTAACACAACATGTAGAAATTGGTAAACTTTTGAATAAAGAAAAAGAAGCTCAAGCATGGGTGGATGATTTCAAAAAACGGGCAAAAACAACCGGTGATGAAATTAAGGCTAAAATTGGAGAAGATGCTACCGTTTCCGTTTTCGAAAAGTTTGACAAACAGTTCTATGTATACGGCGATAATTGGGGCCGTGGAACGGAAATCCTTTATCAAGAAATGAAATTGGGCATGCCGGAAAAGGTAAAAGAAACGGCATTGAAAGATGGTTACTTTGCCTTATCATTAGAAGTCCTGAAAGACTATGCCGGTGATTATGTGATTTTGAGCAATAACAAAGATCAGGACAATTCATTCCAGCAAACAGATACGTTTAAAAACATACCTGCCGTTAAAAACAATCAACTATATGAAGCTGATGCAAAAAAATTCTACTTCAATGATCCAATAACATTAGAATATCAATTAGACTTCTTTTCCAAAAGTTTTCTTGGAAAATAATACAGCGAGGGAGAGGGATTCCAATTCCTCTCCTTTTATTCTATAAAAAAGAGATGAGAGAGACAGATGACTAATGAAAATCAACGTTTCATCCCATTTATATATAAACTGATCATAGGGATCGCTCTATTCATAGGCATGTTCATTATTTCAATGGCATTTGGTGCTGCGGATGTTACCGTAAAAGATGTCTGGCAAGCACTGACATCAAATGCTGCTGGTGAAAAGCTTTCAATCATTCGGGAAATCCGTTTCCCTCGAGAAGTGGGGGCAATCTTTGTGGGTGCAGCACTTGCCGTTTCCGGTGCCATCATGCAGGGAATGACTAGGAATCCACTTGCTGATCCGGGGTTGCTTGGATTGACGGCAGGAGCCAATGCAGGTCTCGCCATTACTTTGGCATTTATTCCAAATGCCAATAATTTAGGAATCATGATTGCGTGTTTCATAGGTTCTGCTGTGGGGGCAACCATGGTTTTCGGGATCGGTGCTATGAAAAAGGGAGGATTTTCTCCATTACGGATCGTATTGGCTGGTGCTGCAGTCTCTGCATTCCTTTTTGCCGTTTCGCAAGGGGTCGGCCTATATTTCAAAGTATCAAAAGATGTATCGATGTGGACTGCAGGCGGGAATATCGGAACATCATGGGACCAGCTTCGTGTAATCGTCCCGTTCATTTTAATAGGCATCCTTATCTCCCTTATCTTTTCCAGACAGCTCACCATACTGAGCTTAAGTGAAGAAGTGGCGGTAGGATTAGGTCAAAAGACCACACAAATAAAGGCGGTTCTCTTCGTAGTCATCATTCTCCTGGCAGGCGCTGCCGTTGCACTTGTTGGGAATATGGTATTCATCGGGTTAATGGTCCCCCATATGGTCCGGGCTTTCGTGGGTACGGATTATCGATTCATCCTGCCTATGTCTGCGATTTTAGGGGCCACTTTCATGCTACTTGCCGATACGATCGGCCGTACAATCAATTCTCCATATGAAACACCTGTGGTAGCGATTGTTGCGATGATAGGTTTACCTTTCTTCCTCCTAATCGTGCGTAAAGGAGGTAAAGCATTTTCATGATCCAGTCAGCTCTAGTCAAAAAACAGCGATGGATAGTAGGTGCACTATCCGCACTCATTATCATTACAATCATTATAGGGACGTGTTCGGGATATTCGAATCTTTCTTTAGGGAGACTGATTCCAACGCTTTTCGGGCAAGGGACATTTAAAGAGGAATTCATATTATTTTCCGTCCGATTACCACGAATCATCATTACCATTTTAGCAGGCATGGCTCTTGCACTGTCGGGAGCCATCCTTCAAGGAATCACACGTAATGATTTAGCCGACCCTGGAATCATCGGGATCAACTCAGGAGCCGGTGTTGCCATAGCCGCTTTCTTTCTGTTTTTCCCGCTTGACGCTGGATCGTTTGTTTATATGGTTCCGCTTGTCGGTTTTATCGGCGCGTTATTGACGGCCTGCTTAATATATATCCTCTCATTTAAGAGAAGGAGCGGCCTTGAACCCGTTCGGTTAGTATTGATAGGGGTTGGTTTTTCAATGGCGCTTTCAGGCCTGATGATTGTCCTCATTTCATCAGCGGAACGAGCCAAAGTCGATTTCATCGCAAAATGGTTGGCGGGAAATATATGGGGAACGGATTGGCCTTTCATTTGGGCAGTTCTTCCATGGTTAATTATCCTCATTCCATTCACTTTATATAAAGCAAATCGTTTGAATCTGCTTGGTTTAAGTGAACCGGTAGCAATTGGGGTCGGTGTTTCGATTGAAAAGGAGCGGATCATATTGCTAATCACGGCTGTAGCACTGGCCGCTGCTGCCGTTTCTGTTACAGGCGGAATTGCATTCATTGGACTTATGTCCCCGCATATAGCAAAATCTTTGGTAGGACCTCGAAATCAACTATTCATTCCGGTTGCCATTTTACTCGGCGGATGGCTATTGTTGCTTGCCGATACAATTGGCCGTAATATAATTGAACCAGAGGGGATTCCTGCAGGTATCATGGTTGCATTGATCGGTGCTCCTTATTTCATGTATTTATTGTTGAAAAAATAAAATCTTGCAAAAATCCCCTGAAATTTTTCAGGGGATTTGATGTCTTTTCAATGCTTCCGTTTTTGGTTTTAATCAGGATTATGTATATCTAATTATTTCATCAGGACTCAATCGTTTCGCTTCGAAATAAAACACTTGAATAAACTTTTTTGTATTTACCCGGGTAGGTGTAAGGACTATTGTTGAATCATTTTGCAGTTCTTTCATCTTTTGACGAACGACTGTGAAATCAAAAAATTTAGAAGCGTAATTTTCAAACTTCGGATTTGAAAAATCCGTTAAACCGAGCGAAGCAAAATGATTTAACGAATGGTTAATCGTTCTGCGTATTCGCTGTTCGGCAGCTTTTATTTCCCGGTTGATATCAACCTGCAAAGCTGATGTGCCGAGCTTTTTTTTGGTGATTTCTACAAAGATATCTTTAAGGGTCGGGAAATGCCTTCCAAAAGTAAAAGTCCGTTCATACATAAATAAATATTGCAGCATTTCGATTAAATCTTTTGCACCCTTTTCTCCAACGATCCCTAATTCCGATAAAAGGAACTCACCCACCTCTCTTATACTTTTTTCATTATAACGATTGGATTTATCAACTTTTGGCTGTTCAAAGTTCAATACACTGTTTAATGAGGCCTGGATATTTGTGATCGATCTTTCTAAATGAATGCGTTCCATGACTTTTCGGATGACTGTTAATATTTCAATACGATTGATTGGTTTAGTAATATAATAATCGATTCCAAGTGAGTATGCCTCACCAATCAGATCCTTTGATTCAACCTGCGAAATCATTATTATTTTCCCGTTAAATGTATTTTTTATATGACGAAGTGTCTCAATGCCATCCCGGATCGGCATTAATAAATCAATAAATAGTATATCGATTTGTTTTAAATTCAAAATATGTCCTTCTAATAGACTTCCATCCTCGGCTTCCTCCACCACTTCTCCTAAATCTTCGCTCTCAATAATTTGGCTCAAGTTTGAACGTATCGCACAATCATCATCTGTTATAAAAAAACGCATGGAATCATCCCTTCTGGATCAACTTATGAATGGGTAATTTTATTGAAAAAACGGCACCGTTAAAACTATTCTCAAACAGGATATCGCCTCCCAGTTCTTTTACGACTTCTTTAACATATGAGAGACCAATCCCTGTTGAAGGTGTCCCAAAATGATCATATTTTGAAGTGAATCCAGGTTTGAATATGACAGTCTGATATTTTTGAGGAATTCCAGGTCCGGTATCAGCAACCCTGAATTCTACATTGTCGCGACTTTCACTCAAACTTAAATGTACGATTCCCTTTTCTTTAATTGCTTCCACTGCATTAGCGACTAAATTATTGAAAAGGGATAACACGGTATATACATGATAATGTGAATCGTTTTTTCCATCTAATGAGTATTCAAATTGAATATCCTTTCCTAATGATAAGGCATATTTTTCATTAATTCGGATGATTAAATGAAAAAGCTCAGCAGCATTCATATAATCCCTAAAGCTCTCATTGGAAATCAATTTGGAGAGACCAGCAAAAATTCGTTGATTATCTTTCTTGACTTCATGCATTTCACCCGCGATGCGCAATGCTTTTTGACTATATGGTTCTGTAGGAACATGAAAGTGTTTTTCCCGTTTTTCCAATGCTTTTAATTCCCGATACAAATCATACGATTTCTTTGTAATATTCTCTGCATTTTTTAATGTTTTTTTTAAGTGGATCGTTTCCTCGTATAAATTGGAAATGAGCATCAGCATATGTTCATTTTGTTTTCTGATTTGCCGTTCCCTTGATTGTGCTTCATATAGTTTCATCATATTAAAAAAGCTTAAAACGATAAAACTGTGGGCGAATGCGATCATGATCATCTCGTTTAGTGAACCTAACGTAATTGTTGTTTCTAATACAATATATTGAAAGATTAATTCTATTGAGTCAGACAATATTTCGATAATAAGACCAATAAATCCAATTATCAACGATCGGTTTTGAAAGCGATTGATTTTCACTAAATAAAAAAGAAAGGAGTAGGTGAAATAAAAAAAGAAACTTGGAAAATGAACTTGAAAAGAGGAAGACCAGGAAAAACTATCAAGCATGAAAAAGTCTATTAGAATACGAAATACCACAACCATTGTTCCTGTCAGGAAGCCTGAAAAAATGGCAGGTGTTTTCTGTAATAATAGTAAAAAGAAGAAAAGTACAGGCGGACCAAAGCTTACCCGAAACGTTTCATTTAAAGGATAAAAACTCAATTCGCCTGCTAACGGCACTGTTAACAACATCAAAGCAAGGATATTGACCTCTTTTTTCATTAACGTACTGAGATTCAAGTCGTCACCACCCAATTTGTTTAAAAAATCAGTATACAGTTTCATCGGCTTCAATACAACGCTTACTTTGTTTCTGAATAGAACGGCTTATTACGATTATGGTAATCCCAATCTTTTTTCTATATGTGAAATAAACACGTTTTTTTTGGTTTTTTATTTTTTGATTTTGTAGGTTTTCGTATGATTATGTAGTTCCCAATTTAAAATGAACGGTAGATAGAAATATTTGAAAGCGCTTAATAATATTTAGAATATTCATTGTGTTTTCATCGAATCTATTACAAGTAAGCTTGATGGCATTCGGAAAGACGCTCATATTCAAAAAAATGATACAACAACTGAAGAGGTGGAAGAATGTGATTGAAGAATTGTCAAAAGAGTATGACATTCATGTTAATAGTCAAAGAATAGCCGACTTAGATGAATGGGTAGCACATTACAGATCCTTTGCTACTGAAGGGCAAACCGCCAATTATATACCGGCATTGAGAAATGCACATTTACCGCAATTGGGCATTTGCATATTGGAGCCTGGTGGAACAATGATCAAGACAGGGGATTGGGAAGTCCCCTTCACGCTGCAAAGTATTTCAAAAGTGCTCAGCTTTATAGCCGCATGCTTGGGGTGCGGCATTTCTTATGTGCTAGAGAGGGTCGATGTGGAACCAACCGGGGATGCTTTCAATTCAATTATTCGTTTAGAAATGAATAAGCCGGGAAAGCCATTTAATCCTATGATAAATGCAGGAGCGATTACCATAGCATCGCTTCTCCCAGGGGATTCATCACGAAAAAAATTGGAATTTCTCTATGCATTATTTGAAAATTTGTTAGGGAAGCGCCCAACCATCAATGAGGAAGTATATCAATCTGAGTGGCAAACTTCCCATAGAAATAGAGCTTTAGCCCACTATTTAAAAGAGATGAATTATTTAGAGTCGGATGTAGAGGAAGCTTTAGAGGTCTACCTCAAGCAATGTTCCATAGAAGTAACCACAGAAGACATAGCCTTGCTTGGACTGATTCTTGCACAAGATGGATACCATCCTATTCGTAAAGAACAAGTACTCCCTAAAAAAGTGGCTAAGCTGGCCAAAGCATTAATGCTTACTTGTGGTATGTACAATGCTTCGGGGAAATTTGCGGCTTTTGTTGGGGTGCCAGCCAAAAGTGGAGTATCTGGCGGGATTATGGCACTAGTTCCTCCAAGTGCCCGAAGCGGAATGCCTTTTCAAGATGGATGTGGCATTGGCATATATGGACCTGCCATTGATGAATATGGGAATAGTGTAACAGGTAGTATGTTATTGAAACAAATGGCACAGGAATGGGATCTAAGCATTTTCTAAAAGCAGGGAAATTCATTCTTATAAAAAAGCAATCTTTAACAAGTGGTTATGTAATTCAGCAATTACTTTAAGATTCAGTTGAATGTACTTGAGACCAATCATAAATCCAATTACTTTAAGGACCTTATTATAAAGGAATAATTTTGGAAAGCATGGTGATGAACATATGAATAATTTGCAGCGAAAGATGGGAACGTTTTCGTTAACGATGGTAGGACTCGGGTCTATTATTGGCTCAGGTTGGTTATTCGGTGCTTGGAGAGCGGCGCAAATCGCAGGACCCGCTGCCATTATCTCTTGGATTATCGGGATGGTCGTTATTTTATTTATCGCACTTTCTTACAGTGAATTAGGGTCTATGTTTCCTGAAGCTGGGGGAATGGTAAAATATACGCAATACTCTCATGGTTCTTTTTTAGGGTTTCTTGCAGGTTGGGCAAACTGGATTGCAATCGTTTCCGTAATTCCAGTTGAAGCGATCGCTTCTGTTCAATATATGAGCTCATGGCCATGGGAATGGGCACGGTGGACTCATCGATTAGTAGAAAACGGAAGTCTTACTGGGGGAGGCCTGGCAATTGCTTCTGCCTTACTGATCGTGTACTTTTTATTAAATTACTGGACAGTTAGTTTGTTTTCGAAAGCTAATTCATTCATTACAGTCTTTAAGGTTATTATACCTGGACTTACGATTGGGTCACTTTTATTTGCAGGGTTTCATGGATCCAATTTTACCTCTGCAGGAAGTATCGCTCCAAATGGTTGGGCAAGTGTACTTACAGCTGTAGCAACTTCTGGTATCATCTTTGCATTTAACGGTTTTCAAAGTCCAATTAATATGGCAGGTGAGGCAAAGAATCCTGGACGTTCGATCCCAATTGCCGTAATTGGATCCATTTTAATTGCAACGGTCATCTACGTTTTATTACAGGTTGCGTTTATAGGAGCCGTGGATCCGTCCATGATCGTGAACGGATGGCAACATTTGAATTTCAATTCACCGTTTGCTGACTTAGCAATTGTTCTAGGCATAAACTGGTTAGTTATTTTACTATATGTCGATGCATTTATTTCTCCATCCGGGACAGGAATAACTTACACGGCGACAACGTCACGAATGCTTTATGGAATGGAAAAGAATAAATATTTGCCAAGCGTTTTTGGAAAACTGCATCCACTTTATGGAATTCCTCGTCAAGCCATGTTTTTGAATTTAGGGGTATCTTTCTTATTTTTATTCATGTTTAGGGGCTGGGGCGTTTTGGCAGAGGTTATTTCGGTTGCGACATTAGTTTCTTATATTACAGGTCCAGTCACAGTTATGACATTAAGGCGCACAGGTCAGAATTTGTACAGACCATTACGTCTAAAAGGATTAAGCATCATCGCACCACTTGGTTTTGTTTTCGCTTCCTTGGTTCTATATTGGGCAAGATGGCCGCTGACAGGACAAGTATTATTTATCATTATGATTGGTCTTCCCATTTATTTCTATTATCAATCAAAAATGAAATGGAAGGGATTCCGTCAAAACTTTTCAGCTGGGCTTTGGATGGTTGTTTACTTACTCTGTATGATGACCGTTTCATACTTAGGCAGTGAAAAGTTTGGAGGACTGAACATAATCCCATTTGGTTGGGATATGGTCATCATTACATGTTTAGCCTTAGGGTTTTATAGTTGGGCAATAAAGAGTGGATTCCAAACAGAATATTTGGAACAAGGACAAAAAGTAAATGAAGACTTGAGATCGATGGAGAACGACGTTGCATCCCAAACTGATAAAATGAACGCTGTATAAATGATGAAACCACTTCATTGGTTAGCATGTTCCAATAAGCTATTACATTCGTAGAATGACATCGAAAGTGCTTATTTCTATTTATATTGATGAGGACACAAAAAAGGGGGACGGCAAATTTAATTTGCCGTCCCCCTTTTTGGAATGTAAGAAAAGGCTGTTATTCTTTTATTTCACACCTGGTTTATCTTCATATCCGGCAGTGAAGATAGCAGCTAAAAATGTAATAGCAACTCCAACGATAACAACTGTGCCCATGTTATGACCTCCCTTTACCCATAATGTCCCACTTAAGTATAGGCTTAGTATACCCTAATTTTTAGCAGGAGTGCACACAAATTTTCTTGTCAGCATATTAATCATCAATTCTCAATGATTAAGCCTTTTTCGATACATGGAGAGTCAAGGGGGATTCGAAACATTGCCCGGCCACTTTTTAAAGTCTGACATGTTTGTCAGACTTGGAGCATAGATTTAAGTATTCTCTGAAAGTGACAGGGGGAGGTTCCTTAATGGATATTTTAAAGAAAATCGAAAAATTTAGAGAAGATGAACAGAAGCTGAAGTGGGAAGGCACCTTCGCAGAGTACTTAGAAATATTGAAAGAAACGCCTTTAGTTGCTCAATCTGCTCATTCACGTGTATACAACATGATCAGAGATGCAGGGATAGAGGAAGTAAATGGGACAAAGAAATACAATTTTTTCAGCGGTCAGTTGTTTGGACTAGAGGATTCACTGGAAAGGCTCATCGAAGAATATTTCCATCCAGCGGCAAAGCGGCTCGATGTCCGTAAGCGGATATTGCTTCTCATGGGTCCTGTGTCAGGTGGGAAGTCCACACTCGTTTCTTTACTGAAGCGTGGACTTGAAAATTATTCATTAAAAGACTCTGGCGCGATTTATGCAATAAAAGGATGCCCGATGCATGAAGATCCACTGCATCTCATTCCGCAGTATTTACGGAATGATTTTTTTGAAGAATATGGCATCCGGATTGAAGGAAACCTATCGCCGCTGAATGTAATGAGGTTAGAACAGGAGTATGGAAGCAGGATTGAAGATGTGATGGTCGAGCGTATTTTCCTTTCAGAGGATAAGCGTGTTGGAATTGGAACATTCAGTCCTTCAGACCCTAAGTCACAGGATATTGCTGATTTGACGGGCAGCATCGATTTTTCGACCATTGCCGAATACGGATCGGAATCAGATCCGCGTGCCTATCGCTTTGATGGTGAGCTGAACAAGGCGAACCGCGGGATGATGGAGTTCCAGGAGATGCTGAAATGTGATGAGAAGTTCTTATGGCATTTGCTATCATTGACACAAGAGGGGAATTTTAAAGCTGGCCGTTTTGCATTAATCAGTGCAGATGAACTCATTGTGGCTCATACGAATGAAACGGAGTATAAAGCGTTCATTTCCAACAAGAAAAATGAAGCATTGCATTCCCGTATCATTGTCATGCCTATTCCATATAATCTTAAGGTTACCGAGGAAGAAAAGATTTATGAAAAAATGATCCGTGAAAGTGATGTCTCGGATGTTCATATAGCCCCGCATACATTAAGGGTGGCGGCAATCTTCAGCATCATGACCCGCTTGAAGGATCCCAAAAAGGGCGATATCGATTTAGTGAAAAAGATGAGGCTTTATGATGGGGAAAATGTCGAAGGATTTAATTCCGCAGACATCAATGAATTGAAAAAAGAATACCAGGATGAAGGCATGAGCGGAATCGATCCGCGTTACGTGATTAACCGAATTTCCTCTACGATCATTCGGAAGGAAAATCCGTCCATTAATGCATTGGATGTACTTATGTCATTAAAGGCAGGTCTTGACCAGCATCCGTCCATTACGAACGAACTTCGGGAGAGGTATTTGAATTTCATTTCACTGGCTCGTAAAGAATACGATGCCATTGCAAAAAATGAAGTGCAAAAGGCATTTGTTTATTCGTACGAAGAGTCGGCGAAGATCCTCATGGATAACTATCTTGATAATGTCGAAGCATACTGCAATAAATCAAGGCTGCGCGATCCATTGACTGGGGAGGAAATTAACCCTGATGAAAAATTGATGCGCTCGATAGAAGAGCAAATTGGAATATCCGAGAATGCGAAAAAAGCATTCCGCGAAGAAATATTGATTCGCATTTCTGCATATGCGCGTAAAGGGAAGAGATTCGATTATAATTCCCATGATCGTTTACGGGAAGCGATCCAGAAAAAACTATTTGCGGATTTGAAGGATGTCGTCAAGATCACTACCTCAACTAAGACACCAGACGAAAGGCAACTGAAGAAAGTGAACGAGGTCATCACGAGACTTATCGATGAGCACGGATATAATTCGACTTCAGCCAATGATTTGCTGCGCTATGTGGGCAGCTTGTTAAATCGGTAATCCATAATTTTTTGCCCCTGCCCCATATCGGGCAGGGGTTTATCCCCTTTTGCGGAAGGCGAGAGGAAATCCAATCAATTCCTCTGAATTACATTGAAATCAGCACCTTCTGAAAGTGTTAAAGGGTCCTTCGAAAAGGAATGAGAAATAATGAGCCAAACAAAGCACCGGGCCCTACGGTATGAAGTGGAGCCCGGTGCTTTTGATTACTATTTAGTTACATTCAACCCATACTGCTCAATCAGTGTAATAAGTTGATTCGGTGATAGCTTGTCTTCGCTATGATCGATTTTAATTTCCCCATCATCAACATCGATGATTGCACGTTCCACACCTTCCGTTTTCAAAAGTATGGACTCCAGATTTAAAATCGGACCTTCTGACGTTGCTTCCTTTACATAAAGTGTAGTTGTTTGCATACTTCCTGCACCTCCTTAGATTTGTTCATGATGTTTTATCTATACCCGATATTTCCATAAGATATGTTACGTTTTGGATTTGGAAATATTGGGTATCAATAAGTAGGGGTGATGTTAAATGAGTAAAGAGGAATTGAAAAAAGAACATGTTCCGGAAAACAGCTCCATGGCCAAGGATTATGAAGAGATGAAAGAACTGGGGAAGCAGATGGAAAATCAAAGGACGAATGAAGAATTGAAAGAGTGGGATAAACGCCCAGGTACAGTTCAACATGAAATTGAGGAAGATAAAGATTGACGAATATCACATCCAGAATCAATCTATCTGTTTAAAAGGGGTGTCCAGAAAAACTACTGGGGCACCTTTTTTGTTGTATTTCATTGCTTTTGATGTCCTTGGAGGTTTCTGTTTTGCAGATCAATTACGTGGCTAAGTCAAAAAGATATTTTAAGTTATCCTATAATCCGACAAATAAAACCTGCTTTAAAAAAGAACAGACCTGATAATCATCAAGTCTGTTCTTTTTCTTGAAATACTTATTTACAGTAACATTTAGAAAACAACCTTATAGGGCCCATAATGCCCTTGCCAGGACTTGTCTAGTCCGTAGGCAAACGTCCATTATTGAATTTTGTTGTAAATTATCCTGCATCGCTGCATAAGATAGAGTAATACTTTTCTTTTAATCCGTTTTTTCGCACTGTATTTTTCATTGGAAAACCGGAATGATGTGGGCATTCCCACACTAACTTATTATATGAAGGAATGATGAAAAGCGTGCAAACATTTTTAAGGGGGGAAGAGAATGTCGGAAGAGAGTAATCAACAGTATGTTATCTCACAGGAAAATTGGTCCCTCCATCGGAAAGGTTTTGATGATCAACAACGTCATCAGGAAAAGGTGCAGGAAGCGATCAAGAATAATTTGCCTGATCTAATTTCAGAAGAAAGCATCGTAATGTCCAATGGCCGGGATGTTATCAAGATTCCCATTCGCTCCTTGGATGAATACAAAATTCGTTATAACTATGATAAAAACAAACATGTAGGGCAAGGCGATGGAGACAGTAAAGTGGGGGATGTGGTCGCAAGGGATGGCTCACCGTCCGATGCAGGAGCCGGTAAGGGCCAAGGTGCGGGTGACAAGGCAGGTGAGGATTATTATGAAGCCGAAGTGTCGATGATGGAATTGGAGGAAGCCCTGTTCAGTCAATTGGAACTCCCTAATCTTCAGAGGAAAGAACATGCGGAGCACACGCTTGAACACATCGAATTCAACGATATCCGCAAGACAGGCCTAATGGGAAACATCGATAAAAAGAAAACGATGATATCGGCTTTCAAACGGAACGCCTTAACGGGGAACCCGGGTTTTCATCCTATTTATAAGGAAGACTTTAAATTCAAAACCTGGAATGAGATTCAGAAACCTGATTCTAAAGCAGTTGTACTGGCAATGATGGATACTTCCGGAAGTATGGGGTTATGGGAAAAATATATGGCTCGAAGCTTTTTCTTTTGGATGAACCGTTTCTTGCGGACAAAATATGAAACGGTGGAAATCGAGTTCATTGCCCATCATACAGAAGCGAAAGTAGTTCCGGAAGAGGATTTCTTTTCAAAAGGGGAAAGCGGCGGTACGATTTGTTCGTCCGTATACCGAAAAGCATTAGAACTTATTGATCATAAATATGACCCCATGAAGTTTAATATCTATCCGTTTCACTTTTCCGATGGTGATAACCTAACATCAGATAACGTCCGATGCGTTAAGCTTGTTGAAGAACTCATGAAGGTTTCCAATATGTTCGGGTATGGAGAAGTCAATCAATACAATCGTCACTCGACATTGATGACAGCTTATAAAAATATCGATAATGAAAAATTCAGATACTATATCCTTAAGCAAAAGGCTGACGTTTTCCACGCAATGAAGAGCTTTTTTAAAGACGAGGAAAGTAAGAAGTATGCATAAAAAGGGAAACGTGGTAAGTGAAATTTTCAGATCAAAATAATTGTAGGTTAAAAAGGCGTACGATTCACATTGTACGTCTTTTTTCTAATCTTCCTTTTGGCAATGTCAGGGTGACGGATAAGACCAGATGAAAAGGCCGTTGCTCAAACGGCCTTTTCAAATCTCCTTTATTTATATCATCCGTTTGAAGTTTTATATTCACAATATTTATAAAGTTGAACAGAACCAAAGAAAGACAAAAAACAACCATACCCTTATATTTAGTATGGTTGTTTTACAAAATTTCATGACTGGTTTTATTGGGTAGTTACATATTCATTATTTCCTGCACGCATTCCAACAATGAAAATAAGTGCCGATATTGCGGCCAACATCAATAAGGGAACTGTCCAGCTGTGTGTAATGTCATGTAGCAATCCGAATAATACAGGTCCAATGGCAGCTAAGAGGTACCCGAATGATTGAGCCATTCCTGATAATTCCGTCGCCTCATGGGTGCTTTGTGTTCGAAGACTAAAGAACATCATGGATAAACTGAATATGGTTCCGACCCCAATTCCAATCAATATCATGCATACTGGTATGAATAGAGTGCTTCCATATAATATGCCGAATATCCCTGTGATAAGGAAGACGACAGGCGGGACCACTAACAGACGCTGACTTTGTAGGCGTCCAGCTAAAATTGGCACAAGGAATGTTATAGGAATGACGGCAAGCTGCATGATGGATAGCATCCAACCAGCCTCATCAGCGTTCAGCCCTTTTTGCTCCAGGATTTCCGGCATCCAGGTAATTACTGTATAGAAGATAAACGATTGCAATCCCATGAAGAATGTTATTTGCCAGGCTAACCCAGAACGCCATAAGTTAATCTTTTTATCCTTTTGTGCCGTTTGCACATCCTTACCTGATTTGAATTGCCGTCTTAATTGCGGCATCCATAAGAAAGCTGTAATAAGGGATAAGATTCCCCAACATCCAAGGGCACCAGCCCATCCCAATCCCGATGAAGAAGCAAGGGGAATGCTGATCCCGGAACCTATTGCGCCACATAAATTCATGGAAACAGCATAGGTTCCTGTCATCAAACCGATATTCCTGGCAAAGTTATGCTTGATCAGACTGGGTAACAATACATTGCCGATTGCAATGGCTAACCCGATTAAAATGGTCCCTATGAACAATGTTGGCACTCCGCCAACTGAGCGTACCCCGATCCCGATTGTTAATAATATCAAGGAAAGGAAAAGTGTAAGTTCCATTCCAAAACGCCGTGCTATCCTAGGTGCAAATGGTGATAATAAAGCGAAAGAAAGCAAAGGCAATGTCGTTAATGAACCTGATAATGTATTGGATATCCCCAGGTTATCACGGATCGAAGTGACAAGGGGGCCAACAGATGTTAAGGGAGCCCTCAGGTTTGCCCCAAGAAGAATGATCCCGATGATGAGTAGTCCAACCTTGGGTTTAATATCCATTTTTGTTTGTTCTAGTTGATTTGCTGCTTGGTTAATGCCCATATTCTCCTCCTTACTTACTCTAAAGATTTTTTGAATTGTGCAATGTATTCATTCACAGTTTCGATTGCCCGGTTCGCATCTTGTTCGATGATGGCATCTACAAGATTGCAATGAATGTTCAAATGAAAGTTCACATCAGAACTCATCTCCACTATCTGGTGGATGGATTCATGCAGGGGGTGTTCCATATGTTCGTACAAATCAATCAATAAATCATTATGTGATGAAGCCATAATCGATTTATGTAACTGGATATCAGCTTCTTCGTAAGCCTTGATATCCATTGCCCTGGCAGCTTTACTGCATGCTGATATATGATATCGCAATCGTTCTATATCTTCTTGATTACGTCTTAATGCCGCTAACTGAGCTCCCTCTCTTTCAAGGGCATGACGGACCTCTAACGTTTCTAATATACTTGACTGCTGGATCCTTCTTTCAAAAGCAGCCCCCAAGGCACTTGATGACCTTACGAATGTTCCTTTTCCTTGTTTCGTTACTAAAAGGCCCGCATAAACAAGTGATCGTACAGCTTCTCTTAATGTATTTCTGCTTACATCGAACTGTTGGATCAAATCTATTTCAGGGGGGATTTGATTTCCAATTTTCCATTCACCTGATTCGATTAACGATTCGATTTGGGAAACGACTTGTTCTACAAGTGATAAGCGATTTGTTTTAGATATGGTCAATATTCACACCTCAAATTTGTAGGATGATTGGTTCATTGGTTATTTTAACATATGTTTATTGAAGATGGAGCAAACGAAGTATTTTAAATCCAAATTTGTTTCCCTTTTATTCTTCAGAAAAAAGTTGCAGTTGATTTTAGAAATTAGCCCCCTTTCCGCCGACTGTCTGCCAAGCCTCATCAAAGCAAGCGCCTGTAGTGTCTCGGCTAGCCAGTAATTCTGCAGGCGTGTCTCAAATTTCTTCCATCCAATAAGCGTTTAGAAATTGCCGAAAAGGTGTATTCTTGGGAAGATATAATTTATAAATGGGATTTCTTTAAAAAGAAGCTCAATTCTATCAATGGAATACCTTTTTCTTCTTCTGCTAACGAAACAGGTTAGCAAAAGAAGGAGGAATTAAATTTAGTGGAGATTTAATCTTATTAGGAATGGTATCTTGCCTAGAGGAATTATCAATGGAAGAACAGGATGGTTTATTTGAAGGAATATAAGTTTATGTTCCGAGGGGGATCAGTTGGTTGATGAAAAAATAGCGTAACATTATTTTTTACATTGGTACTTCAATTGATGGCTATATTGCGAATGATGATGGTACATTGGAGTGGTTAGAATCAACAGAAGTAGAAGGAGACTCAGGCTACAATGCCCTTCTGGAAAGAATTGATACTGTCGTTATGGGAAAAGGAACTTATGATGTCATTCGTGGATTTGATATAAATTATCCTTATATTGATTATAAAAATTATGTATTTTCTAAATCTGTTAGTGGTTCTGATGAATATGCTTCATTTATTGATGAAGATGTCAAAACTTTCATTAAAAAGATAAAACAAAAGCCTGGTAAAGATATATGGTTAATTGGTGGAGGAAACTTAGCTCGTGAATTTTTTAAAGAAAATTTAATTGATGAATTCCAACTAGCCATTGCACCAATTATTTTAGGGAAAGGAATTTCCCTTTATGTGGGAGATGATATTGCGCTAAAATACACATTAACGAAAGTAGAAAAATTAGGTCAGCTTACTATGCTTCATTATATAAAAAAATAGTTTTGATCATCTTTCCCTTTTCAACTACATTTATTACTGAAAACCGATCGATGTTTATATAACTAACGATGAGCTTTAGTATAATAAGTTAATAAAGATAAATAAAAGGAAGGGCACAGTTTAAATAACTGTGCCCTTTTTATTGTAATATACTAAAATCACCGAAAAAACTCGGTGCAAATAGTTGTATATAATAACTTGCATTTTTTAGATTAAATAGTTTGTGACAGGTAAAAGAACCGGTTACTTTCAAGGCCGGTTTTCTTTAATATAGGAAAAGCTAACAAGGCTATCCGTTCTCATCTAAAAAGAAAAGAGGGGCCGGCTGTAGGTTTTCTGTTTCTTGTATCGGTTCAATTTCGCTTATAAATTCCAAATAACCGGAATATACCTGCGAGGCCATCCCTAAATAGTGCAATTCAGTGTGGATGATTCCCTTCTGTGGTGAATGGTACATATACATATTTTCATCCCTCCTTTCTATAAAAAATAGGCCAGCCAGTTATAGGAGTTAATCGAACCATTATGAACGTTATTTTTATTTGAGCTCATTCTTAATACTTCAAATATTGGATGCTCAAGGTTCGAAGTCCTTGGATTTGACGAAGGATTTTTGTTTTGTTACGAGTATTTGTTTTATTAAATCAGGATTAAAAAATGTGATAAACATTTTGGAATGGTCGTAAACGGAATTTAGCGACTTCCCCATATTCCTTGGCCAATCGGGTCAGAAAGCCGATGGTATCAGTTTGGAACTCCTTTGTATGTCCGTAAATAAGCCTTCCTTTTGGAACCTTTGGAGATGTGCGGAAGACATCATCAGCGTGGCTCAATGTAGTTTTCCCCTTTCTTTAAAATAATTACATATAATCATTCTATGAGGATAAGCTAAATCGGTTTGGACAAGTCATTAAAGAAAGGGCAAATAATTCTATGGAAAAAATAAAGTTTCATAAGTTAGCAAAAAAAAACTCTGGATGAATAGAGCCAGAGTCTTTCATGAAAGCTTTGGATTAATGGTTTTCAAGTTCTTTCTTCATCGTCCCCATGCAGGAAACGATCATTTTTTTTATTAATGGGCCCGCCAAATTGTGCATTGATTTCCTTAACCACTTGATCTAAAAACTCATCGGATATTATTGGATTTTTAGTTTTTTTGTGCATGTGTTTTTCAACAACCCTTTCTGGAAATCGTTGTTAGGATCAATAATGAAGGATACGTTATCAACATAACCTCACTGATAATAAATTATTCTTTCTATGGCGAACATTTTCACTCGCTTTTACATTTCACGGAAGCGTTTATTATAAACATTTCGCTTAGAGATTATGGTAAGGGGGATATGTTAGTGGATCATTTTACAACCAGAGGGGTGAACCCGATGTGGAAATGGCCCAATTACCTCTAGGTAATTGGGCGGAGGTATATTCATTTCATTAAGGGAACAACTGCCTTAAATATGTTATTAGCTGATCACGAAGTTCAGGTCGTTTCATGGCGAAATCTAATGAAGCTTGGAGGAAGCCGAATTTATCGCCGACGTCATATCGATTTCCTTTGATGATATACGAGTATATTGGTTCCCTTTCTAACAGAAGGTCTAAAGCTTCGGTAAGCTGGATTTCCCCATTCCGATCGGGCTGTGCGGTTTCAAGGATTTTAAAAATCGCAGGTGATAAAATATATCGTCCAATAATCGCCTGTGTTGATGGTGCATCCTCCACTTTTGGCTTCTCCACCAAGTTTCTTACCAGAAATATATCCTCATATCGTTCTTGGAAATTTACAATCCCATACTTGGATACATCGGCAGGTGATACATCCTTACATCCGATAATGCTCGTACGAACCTTGTTATACCGTTCCATTAACTGCTTCAAAGCTGGAACCGGGCTATCCACGATATCATCCCCTAACAAGACGGCAAAAGGTTCGTCTCCGATAAAAGTTTTGGCACATAAAACTGCATGCCCCAGGCCTAAAGGTTCCTTTTGTCTTACATAGTGGATATCCACCATGTTGGAAATGTTCTCCACGATTTTAAGCAGATCATTTTGACCTTTCATTTGCAGAAGCATTTCAAGTTCAATGGATTTATCGAAATGATCTTCGATTGCACGTTTGTTTTTCCCAGTAACGATGATAATATCTGTAATCCCTGATTGTACCGCTTCCTCGATAATATATTGAATGGTCGGCTTATCGACAATCGGCAGCATTTCCTTTGGTTGAGCTTTCGTCGCAGGTAAAAATCGTGTTCCTAAACCGGCTGCTGGAATCACCGCTTTCTTTATCATAGCCCAGCCCCTTTTTAAGGTTCTTTAATATGTTTTTTGTTCTACCCTTCATTTTATGTGGTCATTGGTTGACCTATTTCAAAATGGGTTAAAATAAATCCCTGAAATAGAATAGATTTACCTTTGAAGCAAATATTATGGATATATGAATTGAGTCAAGAGGTGTATATTTTGCCAATTGAAAATCAAGAGAGAGTTCAAATCCTTTTTGCCTTACTCGTCATTGTTTTATATCTTTCTCCTTTATTCATCCTTGGGGAAAATGCGCATATTCGCGTACATGATAATTTGGATTCCAACCTTGCCTGGTATAAAGTCCTTTCAGAGAGCGGTGAGTTATTCGGTGCAATAGACGCCAAAATTCCCCAGATTATGAATGGGCTGCCCCGAAATGCTTTTGGCAGTGAGTTCAGTATTATCGTGTGGCTTCATTCACTTTTTCCGACAATGGTTGCATATGCAATGAGCCAGGCATTAACAAGGTTTATTGCATTCTTTGGTATGTATATCCTATTAAAGAAACATTTGATTACAGGATCCCGATCAGGCTGGATTAGGGTTGGAACATCCTTAGCCTTTGCCCTTACCCCATTCTGGCCATCGGGAATGCTCAGTACACTTGGAATGCCGCTTGCACTTTGGGCTTTTTTGAATATTCGCGGCAAGGACCATTCTTGGAAGAATTATTTGGTCCTTACACTTTTACCGCTTTATTCAAGCATCGTACTTGGCTTTTTCTTTTTCCTTGTTGCAATGGGGTTTCTTTGGCTAACGGATTTGATCAGGAAAAAAGGATGGAATATAACGTTTCTTCTTTCAATCGTGTATATGACGGTCATTTTTGGAATGGTGGAGTATCGTTTGGTTGCTTCATTCATTTTTGATTCGGAGCCAAACAGCAGAGATGAATATTTTCACGCAAGGCTGCCCCTCGAGTGGGTCATTAAACTTACATTCAAAAACTTTGTTCTTGGCCATACGCATGTCATGACTGTACATGCGCTTATCATCCTGCCGATTACCATTTTTGCCTTTTATATTATTCTGACCAAAAAACTGTGGAGACAGGAAAAGGTATATGTTTTTTTATTTTGCTTGAATTTTATCCTCTCAGCGTGGTACGCATTTTGGTTTTATAAAGGCTGGGTTCCTTTAACGGAAAGGTTTCACACCCTGGATACCTTTAATTTTGCCAGATTTCACTTCTTAAGGCCGATGGTCATTTACGTGGGGTTTGCCCTCGCGATAAAGATCATTTGGGAAAACAGCGATTATGCTAAGAAAACCCTTTCTATTTTCATCGCCGTTCAAATTATGGTCTTGATGGGATTCAATGAAGAAATCACTCATAATAAAAAACCTTCTTTTAAAGAGTTCTATTCAGAAAGCCTTTTTCGGGAAATAAAAGATCATATTGACCTTCCGCAAGAAGAATATCGTGTTGCCAGCATTGGACTGCATCCCGCAATTGCACAATTTAATGGATTTTACACGCTAGATAGCTATAACAATTTCTATCCACTTACTTATAAACATCAATTTCGTCAAATAATTGAAAACGAATTGGCTAAGAATAAAAACATCAGAATCTACTTTGATGAATGGGGAGGACGTTGTTACCTATTTTCCGATGAGCTTGGGAAGCATTATATGTTCAAGAAAAGCTCGAGGAAAGAGCTGGAAAATTTAGACCTTAATATGGATGCGTTTAAAGGATTAGGTGGCAAGTATATATTTTCTGCCATACCAATCAACAACGCGGAGGAAAACGGATTGGTACTAGATAGGATTTTCACAAAAAAAGGAAGCGTATGGAAAATTTATTTATACAGAGTCATGTGAAAAGGGGGGAATAGAGTGAATTCACCGATACTGACGATTGTTGTACCTTGTTATAACGAAGAAAGCGTATTGCAGGATACCATTTCCCAGCTTTGTGGATTGGTGAGGGGGTTAGTTGAAGAAAACGTTGTTTCTGGTCAAAGTAAAATTCTATTGGTTGACGATGGAAGTAAAGATCAAACTTGGAAGATCATTTATAAGGAAACGATAAATAATGAATTTGTTCGTGGGCTAAAGCTTTCCCGGAATGCAGGACATCAAAATGCACTTCTGGCAGGATTGTTTACAGCTAAAGAAGCCTCGGATTGTGTGATCTCCATTGATGCAGATTTACAAGATGATATTCAAGTCATCCCTGAATTCATCCGGAAATTCAATGAAGGGTGTGAAATTGTATACGGTGTCCGCCAGAAAAGGGACCTTGATTCATTTTTTAAACGAACATCTGCAACTGGTTTTTATAAAATGATGAACAAGATGGGGGTTAACCTTGTCTATAATCATGCGGATTTCCGGCTAATGAGTAAAAGGGCGATCGCGGAGTTGGAACGATTTGATGAAACGAATCTTTTTTTACGGGGAATCGTACCGCTCATTGGGTTTAAGACGGACTCTGTTTATTATGATCGAAAAGAAAGATTGGCTGGGGAAACGAAATATCCATTTAAGAAGATGGTTGCTTTTGCGCTTGATGGCATTACTTCCTTTTCAGTTACACCGATTCGGCTTGTTTTATGGCTAGGATGTCTTTCGTTTTTCATTAGCTTACTCTTTGGGTCTTACTTTTTATGGTTAAAGTTTTATGGGCAGACCGAGACTGGATGGACTTCATTAATCACCTCCATATGGTTGATCGGTGGCCTACAGCTGATTGCTGTCGGCTTGATTGGGGAATATATCGGTAAAATCTATAATGAATCCAAACGCCGGCCTAAATATATAGTTGATCTGGACCTATTTAATCCGCTCGATTTAAAAAAACGGGAGCAACTAGACAATGAACGGAACAGTATTGAAAAACTATCTAAAACACACTAACTCCTTTATCCGCTTTTTATTGGTTGGGATAGTCAATACAGCGCTTGGACTTTCCCTCATGCTTTTTCTCATGAATGTTCTTGAATTATCTTACTGGGTCTCCACCTTTATCGGTAATGGTACGGGAGCTGTAACGAGTTTTCTTTTGAACAGGACTTTTACCTTTAAAAGTGATATAGAATGGCGAAGGGGAGTTGCACGTTTCTTTTGCGTCATCCTGATCTGTTATTCCGCCGCATATTCTTTAGGCCAAGCTATTGCCGAATCAATGGAAGGATCCGTTCATTTACCCATACAACAAAATGTGGCTGTGATGATAGGAGCCATTTTTTACACAGTTCTCAACTATATTGGTCAGAAATACTTTGTCTTTAAAAAAAGCAATTTAAGACCAATTCAAGAAGGCAGGAACTAATTAGGATGGAGCAGTGGGATAATGCCCCCGATTGGATGGGAATTAAAGTGGAATCGAAAGCGAAAATCAATGCAAGTATAACGACTCAAGCTGGGGGCAGATCTGTTTCACTTCATCCTTCACACTCTCCAAGTGGCAATCATTTATTCCTTTTCTGACCATCTTTTGTTCATTCACTCTTTGTTTTTTTTCTTTTTGGACGCTCCGTTCCTCCCTTCGAACCATGTGTTTGCATGACTTATGTAATATACGTCAAGAATAAAACCTCGCATACAAAAAATAATTATATTTCCGAGCAAAATTTTCATTTACTTTTCCATTTCACGGGAGTATGATAATCAACAGTTTCATATTTCTAAATCGCTTAAACCTTATGGTGCGGGGGACCCGGTATTGGGATTGTTACAACAATCCAAGGGGTGAATCCTTTCAAGGTAGGGCTACTCTTAGGTCCGAATCCGACAGCTAACCTCGTAAGCGTTATATGAGAAGGAAGGTGGAGCTTGTTAGACAAAAAAATTGATGTCTACAGGTC
Organism: Brevibacillus sp. JNUCC-41; assembly: GCF_014844095.1. Taxonomy (NCBI): domain Bacteria; kingdom Bacillati; phylum Bacillota; class Bacilli; order Caryophanales; family Bacillaceae; genus Peribacillus; species Peribacillus sp. JNUCC41. The sequence goes on from NZ_CP062163.1 coordinate 2,773,659, forward strand.
TATTTAGTTATGACTTGTAGGCATTTTTCTATTTCTTCTTGTATTTTGCTACAGCAGGGTAGCATAAAATTATAAATTTAATATGGTGGTGAATACTTGATGTTATCTTCTATAAAGAGATTCTTGATTGGGAGACCTTTAAAATCAAATGCACTTGGTGAACAAAAGCTTAACAAAACAAAGGCTTTGGCGATATTATCTTCTGATGCTTTGTCTTCGGTTGCTTATGGACCTGAGCAAATATTGATCGTTCTGATCACTGTCGGTGCTGCAGCATTCTGGTATTCCCTCCCTATCGCAATCGGAGTATTGATCCTGTTAACCGCCTTGATCTTGTCCTATAGACAGATCATTTTCGCTTATCCGCATGGCGGGGGGGCATATGTGGTTTCAAAAAATAATTTGGGAGTCAATCCAGGGCTGATAGCTGGAGGATCCTTATTGGTGGATTATATATTAACTGTGGCTGTTAGTGTTTCTGCAGGTACGGATGCAATCACGTCCGCTTTTCCCGGCCTGCATTCATATAATGTCATCATAGCCATCATTTTCGTCATTCTGCTTACAATCCTGAACTTGCGGGGGGTTACGGAGTCGGCCTCTGTTTTGGCCTATCCGGTGTACCTATTCGTTTTAGCATTGTTCATCTTGATTGGTGTCGGGATTTACAAGATTTTGACAGGGGGAGTTTCACCTGAATTGCACACGCCCATCGGGACTCCGGTAGCGGGCATCAGTTTATTCATACTGCTAAGAGCATTTGCGTCAGGAAGCTCCGCATTGACAGGAGTCGAAGCTATTTCCAATGCAATCCCGAACTTTAAAGATCCGGCACCGAATAATGCGGCGAAAACTTTAATAGCGATGGGTTCCTTATTAGCTGTATTATTTTCGGGAATCGTATTCTTAGCCTATTCTTTAAGCATTGTCCCTAGCGCAGAGGTAACGGTCGTCTCCCAGGTTGCTGAAGAGATCTTTGGACGGAATTTCATGTATTTCTTCATTCAAGGTACAACTGCTTTGATCTTGATACTTGCGGCCAATACTGGCTATTCGGCCTTCCCTCTGCTTGCGGTAAATCTAGCGAAGGATAAATTCATACCGAGGGCGTTTACGATCAGAGGGGACCGATTAGGGTATTCCAATGGAATAATCATACTGGGACTTGCCTCGATCATCTTAATAGTCTCATTTGAAGGACATACAGAAAATCTCATTCCGCTTTATGCTGTAGGGGTATTCATTCCATTTACTCTGTCCCAGACCGGGATGATTGTTAAATGGATCCGCGAAAAGCCAAAAGGCTGGATGTTGAAATTAACCATTAATTCAATTGGTGCCATTATTAGCTTTATCGTCACGATGATATTCTTCTTGACCAAGTTTACTCAGGTTTGGCCTGTTTTGATTTTTATACCTATTATCCTGTTAATTTTTCATCGAATCAGAAAGCATTATGAAGCAGTTGGTGACCAACTAAGGATTACAACATGTGAGCCGATCTTGCCAATTGAAGGAAATATCATTATCGTACCTGTGGCCGGGATAACTCATGTGGTCGAGAACTCTTTAAATTATGCAAAATCTCTTTCAGCGCATCAAGTCATTGCCGTTTATGTTGCTTTTGAAAGAGAAGATGAAAAGAAATTCGAAGAAAAATGGAAAAAGTGGCAGCCGGATGTCCGACTGGTTACACTGAATTCTTATTACAGAAGTATCATTCAGCCATTAACAAAATTCGTGGATACGGTTGAACATAAGGCGAGTGAATCCAATTATAAAGTTACGGTGATCATCCCCCAATTCATTCCGAAGAAGGGCTGGCACAATATTCTTCATAACCAATCAAGTTTACTGATCCGTGCCTACTTACTTTATAGAAGGAATGTGGTTGTTACGACTGTGCCATATCATTTGAAGAAGTAAGTTCCAGTATCTAAGAAATATAGAAGCCCAGACTGCAGGCAAACTTGAACTGCCTCGTAAATGTTAGACACCAAACTAACATTTACGCGGTGTTTTTTTTATGGCTTGTACAATTTGGGGCGTTTATTTCAGCTCCTTTCCGCAGGCGGTCCTGAAGCCCTCTCGGCTTTGCGCCTTCGTGGGTCTCCCTTATGGACACGCTTTTCCCGCAGGAGTCTTGCACACCCACTCCAATCAACTTGGTTATAGCATTTAGTTAGAAACCAAACCAGGGGATTTGAAGGTGTCGCTTCGGGGCAGTTGGTTCCTTCATTTGATGAAAGAGTCGTTTTCCGAACTCCTTATGTCTACAAACTGATAGGAAGCCTAAATATGGTTTTCTTTTTTTATAATCTTATAACTAAAAAGACAGTCCCTACAGATGCTTTTCTTCAACTAACTCCCCCGGTAGTTGAAGAAGAACATTAATTAAAAACTCATTAAATCCACAATAACGATTATTGCTAATGAAACCCATACAAGAAAAAGGATTGCAGTAAGATGAGGGTATAGGCATAATGATTTAAATTTTTTCAGTCAAAAGGATTTTGGAAATACTTGTCGAAAATTTATAAAAACAACGCTCATGTTGATAATATCCAGGCATGGGAAGAATGATGAACGGCTCTCCGGAAACTCGAAGAAATATGGATGACCCTCTCGGCTGTACTCAAGGCAAACGATTACTTTAATAAATCCCTAATTGCAAGCCAGGCTTAGTGAAAGCATGAAAGTCATTGTATCAATGTTGCGAAATTATCACTGCTTGCAAAAGTTTCAAGGGTAAAGGGACTGGGTGACAATGCAATATAAAAGGAGCGTGATGGTAGTTGAACATCATTCAGAATTTCAATACCTTCGACTATTTTCCATTCCAGCCGGAATTTGAGATTCTATCGGATTACTATATAGAATATAAACAAAGAAATTCTGACCATTCAACTACATTATTCTATCAATTTAAAATCAATCGGGATTTAATGAATCCAATGTCCGTCATTCCCGATGGGTGCATCGACATATTATTTTATTGCGATCCCGATAGCCCCTCCGCAGATGTATGCGGGAGTGTCCTCAAGTACAAAACGATAAACTTTCAGGCTAATTGTGAATATTTCGGTGTGAGGTTTTTGCCTAAGCAGGAAACCCAGCATTTTAAATATTCCATGAAGGAGGTAATCAATCGCCAAATCCCCTTAGCCGATATGGTGAAAATTGGACCTACCATTATGGAAAGGTTAATAAAAGAACGGGATTTTCGTAGAAGAATAAAGCTATTCAAAGAAGAAATAGGGATTAATATTTTTGCGTGTAATGAGTTGCCTGCCATTATAGAATATTCCTTGGACAAAATATATTCTTCTAAAGGAAATGTAAATATGAATCAATTAGCCGCTGAGACCGGATACTCTACAAGGTACTTGCGAAAGCAATTCGATGCCCATGTAGGGATGCCGCCCAAATTATTCAGCCAAATAGTGAGGTTCCAAAACTCCCTGCATATGTTATTGAACAAACGGGCTTTTACAGTTTGGGATGTGATTAATGAGAATGGATATTTTGATCAATCACATTTAATTAATGAATTTAAAAAATTTGGTTATATGACTCCAAATGAATTCATCAATGCCGTTTCAGGAAATTGTCAAACCCAATATAATGTTATTGATATATAGTGATTACATTGGAAAGATCCCGTTCATACGAGATCTTTTTTTTGTTTGGTTTTAATCCATAGCTTAAATATTCTGAATGTTCCGCTTTTTACAATAAAAAAATAATGCGCAGCCTTATTCTTTTAATAGATATACGATGGTTGTTTTTGAGATTTCCACTAGAAAGGGGAAACGATGGATGGGGAAAAAATATCAATTGTTCATTGATGGGCGATGGGTTGATTCATTATCTGGAAGAACATTTGAATCACTTAATCCTGCAACAGATGAAGTGAATGCTGTAGTTGCCGAGGCTGGTCCGGAAGATGTTGATTTAGCGGTAAAAGCTGCACGGAGGGCGTTTGAATCTGGCCCATGGGCTGGAATGGCGCCGGGGGATAGGGGAAGGTTACTGAATAAAGTGGCACAGGCACTGTGGGAGAAAGCTGATATGCTAGCCGAAGTCGAATCACAAGATAACGGGCTGCCAATCAATGAGACAAAATTCATTGCGATGCCAGCCATGATAGATGTACTCGAATTTTATGCGGGGTTAGCAAATAAAGTCCAGGGAAGTACCCTTGCTTCTCCTAATAGCCGGTTCAATTATACCTTGAAGGAGCCAATCGGTGTCATAGGAGCCATAGTGCCTTGGAACTTTCCTCTTATGCTGACGATGTGGAAGCTAGCCCCTGCTTTAGCGGCAGGCAATACGATCGTGATCAAACCAGCTGAGCAAACTCCTGTAAGCATTCTGGAAATGGTTAAAATCTTTCAAGAAGTCGGAATTCCAGATGGAGTCATCAATGTTATTCCGGGATACGGGAAGATAGCGGGGGATGCCCTCTCATCACATCCGGACGTCGATAAAATCGCTTTTACGGGTTCAACGAATACTGGCCGCCTAATCATGCAGGCAGCAAGTAAGAACTTAAAACCAATCAGCCTTGAATTAGGGGGGAAATCACCAAATATCGTTTTTGATGATGCTTCCATTGAGAATGCAGTGAATGGATCCATGTTTGGTATCTTCTTCGCCCAAGGCCAAGTATGCGCCTCGGGTACAAGACTTTTTGTGCAGGAAAGCATATATGATCGATTCATGGATTCATTCGTGAAGAAAGCACAATCCATCCGTGTAGGGAATCCTTTAGATCAAACGACCCAAATGGGACCGCAAGTTTCTTTACAGCAACTGAACAAAATTCAACAGTACGTAGCGGCCGGACTGGAACAGGGAGCTAATCTTGTCATGGGCGGCGAAAGAAACACGTTGGCAGGAAAAGGCTATTTTTTCACGCCCACCGTTTTTGAGAATGTCACCAATGATATGACAATTGCCCGGGAAGAAATTTTTGGGCCGGTTTTGTCGGTCATCAAGTTCAAAGATGAAGAGGATGCATTGAACAAGGCAAATGACAGCTTGTATGGGTTGGCTTCAGGTTTATGGACCAATGATTTAAAACGGGCGCACCGTATGGTAAGGGGGTTAAAAGCGGGGACGGTGTATGTGAACACGTTTAGCATGCTTGATAGTACAGCCCCTTTTGGCGGCAGGAAGCAAAGCGGTTTTGGAAGGGAACTGGGCATCCAAGCGATGGATATGTATACGGAAACAAAAAATGTGTGGATTGATTTGAATGAGCAAGGCTTGAACTGGTATGGAGTTTAAGGGCAGGGATTTGATCAGCTCTTCTCACGGGTACTGGCTTAAGTTGGATTTCCTGCTATCCGCTTGATAAATCCGTATGAATGGGGTGGGTTTACTGAATATTGGCTATCTCTTCATCTTATTGAATATGATTGTTTTAGGTCTTTCAATCCCGGCCGGCAGTGTAGCAATGGCAACCATTCCCGTATGGCTGTTTACGGCCATGACGCTTGGCATCGCTTGTATGATCTTACTGCCAGCAGCGAAAATATACGAAAGAATCAAGTGGAAAGGGCTAGGATATAAAACGTACTTCGGGATATTCATGCAATCCCTTTTTACCGTTACATTATATACGGTCTTCCTTTTATATGGTTTGAAATACTCTAGTGTGATAGCGGCTGGAATCATAAATAGTATGGTGCCAGCCGTAACGCTGGTTCTTTCCTTCATATTATTGGGAGAAAGATTGAACATCCGTAAGGGCATAGCCATCATGCTAGCTGTTTCAGCTGTTCTGGTAATGGAGCTCGCAGGTGCGAGTACTGAGGGGGAATCCAGTGCATTAGGGATTGCTTTCATGATATTGGCAGTTGTGTCATTGGGCTTGTTTTTTGTATATGCAAAGAAATTCGCAGTGGATGTGCCACCGGTGACAATGGCCGCAGGACTGTGCTTAATGGGTTTTCTAACTACGCTGCCGATGGCCATTCATGAGGCGATATCCTTTGATTGGGGAAAAATGACGCTTGGTTTATGGGGGGCTGTCATAGCCTATACCTTGCTTGGGTGGGTATTTGCTTATATTTTCACGTACTTAGGAATTTCAAAGGTACCAGCAAGCACCATCGGGATGGCAACGGCAATCATCCCGATTACTGCAATGCTATATGCCGTGTTATTCCTGGGGGATAAATTACGAAAGGTCGATATCATTGCGACTGTTTTATTAATACTATCGATATTCATTGCAGAATCAAAAGAAAGTGTAAAGGAAGGAAAAGAGTCCATTCCAGTTATCGGGAAAGATGATGCGGTAGGCAAATGAAATCTGCACTTTATACACGAGTCACTTCGAGGGAAAGTTTACTTAATAGATAGAATGATATTTTAACTATAAGGGAGAGGTTAATATGGAAAAAACGTCTAGTATGAAAGTGACGAGGGAAAATCATCCGCTTGATCCATTAACGGCCGAAGAACTTAAACTGACGGTCCAGATTTTAAAACGTGATAAAGGATTGGATGACCATTACCGCTTTGCTAACATCAGCTTACTGGAACCTGCAAAATCCATTGTTCTGGGTTATCGGGAAGAAAAACGAATCAATAGAGAAGCATTCTGTATCATTCTTCATAATAAAGAGGGAAAAACATATGAGGCTGTAGTTTCCTTAACGGAAGGCAGCATAAGGTCATGGAAACTTATTCCGGGAGTGCAGCCATCCATAATGGCTGATGAATTCATGGAGTGTCAGGAAGTCGTGAAACGCCACCCTGAGATGATGAAAGCCTTTGCCAAAAGAGGGCTTACGAATATGGATGATATCATGGTCGATCCATGGTCAGCAGGGAATTTTGGAATCGAAGAGGAAGTGGATGTACGAATCGTCAGGGCTTTATGTTATTACCGTACATCATTATATGATAATGGGTATGCTCGTCCCATTTCAGGATTATATGTCCTTGTAGACTTAAATAAGATGGAAGTCCTCAAGATTGTGGATAAAGGTGTCATACCATTTCCGCCGCTTGATGGAAATTATACACCTGATCAAGTAGGTAACATGAGGCAGGATGTTAAACCTTTGGAAATAGTCCAACCCAAAGGACCAAGTTTCACGACGGAAGGCCATGTGATAGATTGGCAAAAATGGAATATCCGTTTTGGTTTCAACTCCCGGGAAGGTCTTGTCCTTCATACGGTCAGTTACAATGATGATGGAGTGCAGCGGCCAATCCTGTATAGAGCTTCTTTATCCGAGATGGTGGTGCCTTATGGCGATCCAACAGATCCGGTGAACAGGAACAATGCTTTCGATGCAGGGGAATACGGCATTGGCATGTTGGCGAACTCACTAGAACTCGGGTGTGACTGTCTAGGTGAGATAAAGTACTTTGACGCGAATCTGGTGGATAGTAAAGGGAATGTAATTCATATCAAAAATGCAATTTGTTTACATGAGGAGGATTTTGGAATCGGGTGGAAACATACGGATTGGAGGACAGGTCATGTTGAAGTTCGCCGTTCAAGAAGATTGGTCCTATCGAGCATTTCGACAGTTGGAAATTACGAATATGGATTTTATTGGTATTTCTTTCAGGATGGGACGATACAGTTTGAAGTGAAATTGACAGGCATATTGCATACACAAGCCATCGAACCTGACCGGAAGCACCCGCATGGCAATTTGGTTGCACCTCAATTATTTGCTGCACACCATCAGCATTTCTTTAATATGAGGCTTGATATGATGGTTGATGGAATTAAAAATTCAGTTTATGAAGTCAATACAAAAAGTATGGAAAAAGGACCGGACAACCCATATGGAAATGGCTTCTACCCGGTTTCGACTTTGCTTAAAAATGAATCCGAGGCGGTCCGGGACCTAGATTTGCGCACAGCGCGTTTCTGGAAAATCGTCAATCCATCAAAAACGAATATATTGGGGGAACCGGTTGGTTATAAATTGTTTGCCGGGGAGAACTGTTTCCCGTTCGCCCATGATGATTCGCATTTATTAAAACGGGCTGGATTTATAAAACATCATTTTTGGGTGACGCCATTCGATCCTGAAGAACAGTTTGCATCAGGGAGATACCCAAACCAACATGCAGGTGGGGATGGGTTGGAAGAGTGGGTTAAGGCCGAGCGCTCCATTGAAAATGAAGATGTGGTGGTCTGGTATAACATGGGCCACCATCATATAACCCGACCTGAAGATTGGCCAGTCATGCCTACCGCTTATATTAGCTTCATTTTGAAACCGACGGGCTTTTTCAATCGGAATCCAGCTCTTGACGTGCCTCCCTCAAAACCAAAGAATTCAGCTTGCCAGATGGGCGGTAATTCTTCCTGTCATTAAAAATAAATCGTTTCACTATTGCTCGTAAAGGGGGAAATGAATCGCATGCTGCTGCTGACCAGTTTTATGATAGTCATGGCATATACAGTTTACTTTTCTAAAAAAGCTCATCAGAAAAAAGAGCATATTGGTGTTAGCCTGGGAAAATGCATGGTCATGATGTTAAGCATGACCACAAGTTTAACCTTAAGTTTAATGCTGTCATTCCTTTTGCCCGGCAAGCTGGCGGTTTTAACCGTCCTGGCTATCGCATTATGTGCAGTGGCAGCAGCAATCATCGGAAGGCCTTTCGGTTTAACAGCGGTTATGGAATCTCTATCAACAACTCTGATGGGGGCAATGATGGGAGCCATGCTTGGGGTCATGCTGCCTCTTGATTCACAAACTTTCATGCTAGTTTCGATGGATCTGATCTACCTTGCCAGTATATTCTTTGTGACTTTTTATATAAAAAGAGAGGATGTAAAAGAACTAAAAAGTGGGAGGGGATTTGCACCTTTCTATCTGACACTCTTGTTCTCCATCATTATTATCGGAACGACGGCTGTTTGGGAAAGTGATTATTTCAAGGTCGGTGATGATTCGGAAATGGACATGCAACATCATCAACATGGTGGGTAGCTGCAATAATGTCACTAACATCAAAAAGGGCTGCATCTGCAGCCCTTTTTGTGTTGCGGAAACATTTCATAAAATTTCCAAGGGTCATTTCAAATAATGCGAACATATTAAAAGAAGACAAATTGAAATTTCCTGCTTAGTTTTGAACATACATATATGGGGGTTGTAAATGGATATATTATTAGCTCTCTTACCGGCATTATTCTGGGGAAGCATCGTTTTATTTAATGTGAAACTCGGGGGAGGACCCTATAGTCAAACACTAGGTACAACGATTGGCGCCTTGATTTTTTCAATTGGTGTTTATATTTTTGCAGATATTAAGTTGTCACTCCTGGTGTTTGGAGTCGGAGTCGTATCTGGATTGTTTTGGGCCGTTGGACAAGCTAACCAGCTTAAGAGCATTGATTTAATGGGAGTTTCCAAAACGATGCCAATATCAACAGGATTGCAGCTCATAGCAACCACTTTATTCGGGGTCATCGTTTTTAACGAATGGTCTACAAAGAAAGCGATTATTTTAGGCGTTTTGGCTTTAGTCTTCATCATTATAGGAATCGTCTTGACCTCCTTGGAAGATAAAGAATCGAAAGAGGGCAAGTCGGGAAACTTGAAGAAAGGAATCGTTATTCTCCTCATCTCGACATTCGGTTATTTGGTTTATGTGGTCGTGGCCCGTCTTTTTGATGTTAACGGGTGGTCAGCGTTGTTCCCTCAAGCGATAGGGATGGTGATAGGCGGTCTGTTATTGACTTTTAAACATAAACCGTTTAACAAATATACGATTCGCAATATCATTCCGGGATTGATATGGGCTGCAGGGAACATGTTTTTATTCATATCCCAGCCCCGTGTAGGCGTGGCTACTAGTTTTTCCCTTTCACAAATGGGCATAGTCATCTCAACTATTGGCGGGATCATCATTTTACGTGAAAAGAAAACGAAGCGCCAACTAATTGGAATTGTAATTGGAATTATCTTGATCATCATAGCTGGGATTATGCTCGGGGTGGCAAAAAGTTAATAATTGGAGGGTGATTAAATGTATACAGATTTAGAAGGTAAAGTCGTTGTTATAACGGGTTCATCCACTGGCTTAGGAAAAGCGATGGCCATTCGCTTTGCTAAGGAAAAGGCAAAGGTCGTGGTTAATTATCGTACTAAATTAGAGGAAGCAGATAGTGTAATGGAAGAAATCAAAACAAGTGGTGGGGAAGCCATTGCTGTTAAAGGCGATGTCACCATTGAAGAAGATGTGATTAACCTTGTTCAATCAGCGGTAAATAATTTCGGGAAACTCGATATATTCATCAATAATGCAGGAATTGAAAATCCTGTTCCATCTCACGAGATGCCGTTAAGTGACTGGAATAGAGTGATTAATACCAATTTAACCGGAAATTTCCTGGGGTGCCGTGAAGCGATCAAGTATTTTGTCGAGAACGATATTAAAGGGAATGTTATAAACATGTCCAGTGTACATGAAATGATTCCCTGGCCTTTATTCGTTCACTATGCGGCAAGCAAGGGCGGGGTGAAGCTGCTTACGGAAACCCTGGCTCTTGAATATGCACCAAAAGGAATCCGTGTGAACAGCATTGGTCCTGGAGCCATCGCCACGCCAATAAATGCCGACAAGCTTGAAGATTCCGAAAAGAAAAAAGATCTTGAAAGCATGATTCCGATGGGGTATATCGGAAAGCCTGAAGAAATTGCTGCGGTTGCTGCATGGCTGGCATCTTCAGAGTCCAGTTATGTAACGGGCATCACTCTATTCGCTGACGGGGGAATGACAAAATACCCTGCATTCCAAGCGGGAAGAGGATGAATGTAGTTTAATTTGATGCAATAAGAATCCCAGCAGGAACATTCCTGCTGGGATTCTTGTTAAACATGCATTAACGAGTATGATGATTATACCAGCTAATGAAGTTATCGACGACCGTATCGATAAACTGGACAGTCGACTCATGTGTAAGCTTGCCTTCGTTATCGATTTTGTCATGAACTGCACCAACATATACTTCATTTCCGGGAAGGAGCGGGGAGGAGATGCCTAATGCGAATAGGATCTCACGTAAATGCAATTGAGCTTTAACCGTTCCTAATTGCCCCATTGACGCACCCATGATCCATGAAGGTTTGCCGATCAAGACTTTATCGACACGTGATAACCAATCGATTGCATTGCCCAATACGCCTGGAATCGTACCATTGTATTCAGGTGTTACCCACAAGACTGCATCTGCTTCAGCCACTTTGCTTTTAAATTCTTTAACAACTAATGGAGGGTCATTTTCAATATCTTGATCATAAAAAGGTAAATCCCGAATGGTCAAGATTTCAAGATCAAATCGATCTTGATATCTAGTTTGAATATATTTTGCTAGCTTAAGGTTGTAAGACTCTTTACGAATACTTCCCACTATTGCAACAACTTTCATCTTCAATACCTCCAAGGATTATTAATGGATAATCATGTAAATGTGATCCATTTACCTATTATAATTGGAATATAGATGAAAGGGAAAAAGGATGCTTGAGAAATAATCATTCTGCGGATCGCCCTTCATTCACACCACGATGGAAATGCTTCTCCATGACATAGCCAAAAAAGGAGGCAAGCATTTGTTGAAACAGCATGCCAAGTACAACGGGAACAGCTACGGCAGCAGGGAAATAGGTTGTTGCAAGAACGGCTCCAGCACTGATATTTCGCATACCGCCTGTAAATGTCAAGGTGATGATATCCGCCTTTTCCCATCTTAAAAATGCACCGACCATCCAAGAAAGGGCATAACCTGAAGCTGCTATGAACAAAACCAGGAAGGCCATGATCATTAATTTCTTATCGAAATGGGTTAAGTAAGGAGCGATTTTTGAACTGTTCAATATGACTACGATTCCAACGCTTATCTTGGAAAATGGAGCTAAGCGGGGAGATAGTGTATATTGTATTCTCCCTTTTGTAGCCTGATTCAAGAACATGGCAAGCATGGAGGGAAGAACGACCATTCCGATTAATCCTTTCACAATCGATCCCAAATCCATTTCAATCGAACCGCCTCCAAGAAGGGAAACACTGTAAGGAACGATGAATGGCGAGAGAAGGGTGTCGATCAAGATGATGGTTAGGGCAAGTATGGCATTCCCATTATAAATGGATACCCAGATCATACTGGTGACACCGGTTGGAATCACTACAGCCAGGACTAGTCCGGTAATCGTGAAAGCATCACCATGAAACACTAAGTGGCCGAGACCAAAAGCCCAAATAGGCATGAGCATATGAAGGATGAGCAATACGATGAAAACCGGTAAAGGGTGGGTGACGGCCTGTTGCAAAGATTTAAAGTTGGAGCCTAAACTTCCGGAAAATGTAATGAAGGCGAATATCCATGGAACAAGAAAGGTGTAATCGATTAGATGTCCGGCCAATAATACCCCAATCACCACGCTTAACGGAGTGATGAGGGGCATGATTTTATCCATTTGTTCATTTAATTTTTTCAAAATCATTCATCCACTTCCTAAGCTATTCTATTAAGTAAGTTTACCATATTCCTAAAGAGATAATTTGTAAGACAAGTAATTTGTCTGTTTATTTTCGGAATAGTGAAAAGCATGTATTGGAAGGATTCATCGTTCCAAAAAGGATTTTCCCGATTATGTTCATTAACAAGAGATTTTGTCAGGTTTGCTCGATGCATCGTTGTATATTCATCGAAAAATAGTTTAAAGTAGAGGGGAGAGGTGAGGAGAAATGTCAGAAAAGGTTTCCAGTATAATGTGGTTTAGTCTTGCAGTACAAGCCCTGCTTGTTCTTGCTGATCATGATGGATTATGCAATAGTAATAAATTGGCTGATAAGCTTGATTCGGAGTCAGGTTTTCTTAGAAAAATATTAAGTAATTTAGTGAAGGCAGGGCTGATTAAAGCAAAGGAAGGCAGGGATGGAGGTTATTCACTTTCCAAAAATCCCGACCAAATCATTCTTGCAGATATATACGCTGCAATTAAATCCGAACCTTTTTCAAAGGGCTTTCTTGATGTGAATGATAAGAAATGCTTTCAACCATCTTCACGCGAAGCTTTATGCGGATTGAAAAACGAGATGGAGAGCTGGATTATACAAGGCTTGGAGCAGAAAACGATTGCTGATTTACTTTCAAAATCATAATGTAAAAAACGAAACTGAAAGGGTTTCGTTTTTTATAAACTGTATTTGACAAAAGAACAGTATGCGTTATATACTGTTCCTGTATTAATTACAGTTAAATGGAGGTCATTATAAATGACAAAAAATATAATGAGTAAAGAAGAATACTTAAATAAATCGAAAGAATTGAATATACCGTTTGAAAAGCCCAAAGTCCTTAATGATACGGACTTCATTACGGTAGCAAAAGAACGGAGATCTGTTCGCCAGTATGATGCTGAATACGTGATGACTGAAGAGGAAATTCGCGAAATCCTGGATATTGCGATCCAAGCACCGTCTTCTTCCAACTTACAGCCATGGAGATTCCTTGTGATCCAAGATAAGCAAACCCAACAAGAATTGCTCCCCATCGCCAATAACCAACAACAAATCGTCGATGCATCTGCTGTCATTGCCGTTTTAGCGGATATAGAAGGCTACAAAAATGCAGAGCGGATTTATGGTGAATTAGTCAATAAAGGGATCATGAAGAATGAAATCAAAGAGCCATATGTGGCATCTATTCTGCATAATTACGGTAACTTTTCCGCTGAAAAGGCATTAAGTGTAGCCATGATTGACGGTGGCTTGGTATCCATGCAGATCATGTTAGCTGCAAAAGCAAAAGGGTACGATACAGTCCCAATGGGTGGTTTCGATGAAGCCAAATTTGTGGATGCATTCAATGTACCGGAAAACTTCAAACCTGTCATGTTAATTTCCATTGGAAAAGGAACTAAAGCAGGATTTGAAAAAGTCCGTTTGCCACTTGATACTGTATTGACTTGGAATAAATACTAAGGTTTTGGAAAAATATTTGTACTATGTTAAAAGGATAGCTAAAACTCGCTATCCTTTTTTTCATGATTTGAGATTTGCTCTCTACTCATAAAAATGATTATTCTCGCAAGCGATATAAGGATATGTTACAATTTTTCCATATATTTCTTTCAGGATATCTCTTCTGAAACAGTGCTAAAGAATTATTTTTGGAGCTGAAAGCCAAAAAATACAGCAATTATCGTTGGCCGTTTACAATGGATGGGAGGGAGTCCTTATGAAGAATAAGAAAAGTGAAGTGTTCTCGTGGTTGAAATCTATCTTATTCGCTGTAATGATCGTGTTCATTTGCCAACAGTTTTTATTTACACCAGTTACAGTAAAAGGTGAATCAATGGAGCCGACTTATGAAAATGATGACCGGATAGTGGTAGCTAAAATCGGAAAGCCGGAGCGCTTCGATATGGTCGTATTTTATGCTCCCGATGCGGAAGAGAATTATATAAAAAGGGTAATCGGTCTACCAGGTGACAGCGTCGAAATGAAAGATGATGTCTTATTTATCAATGGGAAAAAGTATACAGAACCATATTTGAAAACAAAAAAAGGGGAAATTCCACCTGAAGAAAATCTGACGGAGAATTTCACCCTGAGTGATTTACTTGGAAAATCCAGGGTACCTGCCGGCCATTTATTTGTCATGGGGGATAATCGAAGGAATAGTTGGGATGGAAGAAGATTTGGTTTTATTTCTGAAAAATCACTTGTGGGCAAAGTGAAATTTCGTATCTCCCCATTAAATGAAATGGGAGTGCCGAAGTAAATGGAAAGCCAAGAGGATTATTATTATATGGACTAAGTTGTATTTATAGCAGATGATGGATAAGAACCTTTCCCTGTGGTTAAGGTTTTTCATTTTGGATTGTAGGGGGATTAATATGACGAATGGATTAGCTGACATCTCCATCCCGATGTTGGATGAAGAAATGGGACGGCAGGTTAAAGGACATGTCGATTCACTGACTGTTCCTCTGGGGAGCCTAGGCCGGCTTGAAGAATGGATAATCGAACTGGCCAAGATGACAGGATTGGCATTTCCGGACATTTCGAAACCGGGGGTGATCGTGTTTGCGGCCGACCATGGTATTACGGAAGAAGGGATTTCGGCTTATCCTAAAGAAGTGACGGAACAAATGGCACTTAATTTCCTGAATGACGGTGCTGCCATCAATGTATTGAGCCGCGCGATAGATGCATACTTGGACATTGTCGATATAGGGATCGATGCAGATATCGAAGCACCGGGGTTAACTTCGAGAAAAGTCCGCAATGGAACTAGAAATTTTTATAAAGAAGAGGCGATGACAAAGGAAGAAGTAATTCAAGCGCTTGAAATTGGATATGACCGTGCACAGAAAATGATTGCCCGTGGTGCGAACTGCCTGATCCTTGGTGAAATGGGAATCGGAAATACGACTTCCAGTACCGCCATCATCTCCATCGTAAGCGGGAAAAGCGTTGGATCACTAGTGGGGCAGGGAACAGGATTGAAGTCAGAAGGCATTATACATAAGCGGAGAATAATTGAAGAAGCGATTTCATCAAGAAATCCTAATCCAGATGATCCAATCGATATTTTGATGAAAATCGGCGGGTTCGAAATTGCAGGTATGGCAGGGGCCATGCTTGCTGCAGCGAATAACCGTATACCCATTCTTGTTGATGGTTTCATTACAACCACGGCTGCTGTATTGGCCAACCTGATTTCCGGACGTGCAGCCGACTATATGTTTGTTGGTCATCAATCTGCAGAACCTGGTCATAGAACGGCCATAGAACTGCTTGGCAAGGAGCCGATCCTCGATGTAGGAATGAGAATTGGGGAAGGAACAGGGGCTGCCCTGTCATACCCCATTCTTAAGGCAGCGACATTGGTCATTAAAGAAATGGCAACATTTGAATCTGCAGGCGTGTCAAATAAGTAAGAAATAGGAGACCTTCATTGTGATGGTCTCCTATTTTTATAACTTCTTTCAGTTCACTTTTACTTAATGGGCAGATGCCCTTTATATTTCTTCATTTTCCTGACGACGGAAGGCTGGCTGATCCCTAAGAATTTAGCCATTTCATATGTGGACTTACATTGTTTACTCGCTTTCATCATCATCCATTTTTCCACTTGTTCGAGGGCGGTATTGAGATCACTATCATCAACCATCACATCGTCAATCATTAGGGAATCATCTATTTTCTCAAAAGATTCTTGTCCATGGAAATGGGAGGGGAGAAAGCCAGGGAAAATGATGGAGTCTTCCGAGGTCAAAATGAGCCGTTCAATCAAGTTTTCCAATTCACGCACGTTTCCTGACCATTTATGCTGAATCAGTATTTCGTAAGTGGAAGGGTGCAATTTCTTATCTGACTTGTATTTCTTGTTGATGATTTCAAGATTATGATTGATTAAGATGGCAATATCTTCTTTTCTTTCTCGTAATGGCGGTATTTGGATGGGGATCACATTTAAGCGATAATACAAATCGAGCCTGAATGTTCCCTTTTCCACCATTTCCTCAAGGTTTTGATTGGTTGCCGTTACAAGCCGAAAATCTATCTTATGCTCTTTTTTTCCGCCAACCCTTTTAAAAGTCTTCTCTTGCAGGACATTTAATAATTTCACTTGCATATCCAGCGGAAGCTCTCCGATTTCATCCAGAAATAGGGTTCCATTATCCGCCTGTTCTACTAGCCCTTGCTTCCCCTGCTTCTGCGCTCCGGTGAAGGACCCCGCTTCATATCCAAACATTTCAGATTCAAAGAGACTTTCAGGGATGGTACTGCAGTTGACTTCGATGAATGGCTCTTTGCTGCGGTAACTCTGATTGTGCAGCCTGCGGGCGAATACGCTCTTCCCTACACCGGATTCACCGAGAAGCATGACTGTCGCATCCGTTTTGGAAACACGGTGTATCGTTTTGGCGATTTGCCGCATTTCCTTGCTGCGATAGATCAGCTCTTCCTGTTCCCTAAGTTCCTCGACTTCCGATTGGTATTCTTGAATCTTTCTCTCCAATTGACCATACTGATCCTGGAGGTTCCTGATTTCAGTTTGATCTTGGGCATAGCTGACGACACGAATCAATTCACCATCATCATCAAAGATGGGATAGGCAGTCGACATGACGATTTTTCCCGTCTTTGTATGCTGCATGATCTGGATAGGTGTTTTCTCTTTCAATACCATGGCGGAAATCGACGGTGAAAGGATTCCTTCCGTCTCGAGCTGGTAAACTGATTTTCCAAGATAATGTTCCGGTTCGATTCCATATATCCACCAATGGTTAGGATTCGTGAATAAAATGAATCCTTTTTCATCGGTCACGGTAATATTATTATTGGATGTGTTGATGATGCATTCCAAAACTCTTTTGACATTATTATCACTCATCATTTTCCCCCTTATCCACTGTTCCGGTGATTCAAATATAAATCAAAAATAGAGGTGAAATCAAGAATTTTCAGATATTTCGATTTGGAATTGAATCATTTTTTATAAGAGCCATGCCTGAGATAGTCTCACTCACTTCATTCATCAAAGCTAAAACTAGAGTAATAGAGTAGCGAATCCACCTTAAGTATATGGATATTTACGGTTAACCTACTTATGTTTGGGTATAAATAAAATAGAGAGTAATCGATTGAAGGAGTGATTGACTTGACTGAAAAAAGAACCTTGGGACAATATTTATACAACTGCTTAAAAGCAGAAGGCATTACAGAGATTTTTGGTGTGCCTGGAGACTATAATTTCTCATTGCTAGATACTTTGGAAGATTACGATGGGATTGAGTTCATTAATGGAC
Source organism: Brevibacillus sp. JNUCC-41 (assembly GCF_014844095.1). Taxonomy (NCBI): domain Bacteria; kingdom Bacillati; phylum Bacillota; class Bacilli; order Caryophanales; family Bacillaceae; genus Peribacillus; species Peribacillus sp. JNUCC41. The sequence goes on from NZ_CP062163.1 coordinate 2,791,478, forward strand.
GAAATGAACTCAATGCAGGATACGCTGCGGACGCTTATGCCCGTGTGAAGGGAATTTCGGCACTCATCACCACCTTTGGTGTCGGTGAAATGAGCGCATGTAATGCAATCGCTGGCGCGTACAGTGAGAATGTGCCGCTCATACATATTGTCGGCTCGCCAAAGTCCATGATGCAACAGGAGAAGGAGCTTGCCCATCATACGTTTATGAATGGAGATTTTGATGTTTTCCGTAAGGTTTATGAGCATATCACCAGTTATACGGCAATTCTTACACCAGAAAATGCAGCAAGGGAGATACCGGCTGCAATCAGGATCGCGAAAGAAAAGAAAAAGCCCGTTTATTTGGTAGTGGCTATCGATCTTGTTGAAAAACCGTTGGTTTCTCACGGTGAGACTTCTGAAAATGTGGCCAAAACGAATGTCGATGCGCTGCAGTCAGCAGTGAAGCATATAAAAGGGATGCTAGAACATGTGAACAAAGCGGTTCTGATTGTCGACGTGAAAACACTTCGTTATAACCTGCAGAAACCCGTACTGCAGCTCGCTGAGAAGTTAAATGTTCCAGTTGCTTCGCTAATGCAGGGAAAAAGCGGGTTTGATGAGAGCCATCCCCAGTATATCGGTGTTTACGGCGGAGCTTTCGGAAGTAAGGATGTCACTCAGACTGTTGAAGAAGCGGATTTCATCATAGCCGTTGGAGCTGTTTGGTCAGACGTCAATACCTCCAAAGGTACAGCAAAGCTTAACCCGTTGAAAATGGTGGAAATTCAACCTGATACAGTTAAAGTGGGGGAAGCCAGCTATATGAATGTCAAGGCGGAGGAAATTCTAAATGCACTCCAGGACATTGGGTACCGGCAGAACGAATCTGTGGGAAACATCTCATTTCCTTATGACACAATGGTTGAAGACCCATCAGCACCATTGAAGGCCGCTTCTTATTATCCTCGAATTCAGCAAATGTTAAAAGAAAATGACATTGTGGTCACGGAAACAGGAACATTCTCTTATGGCATGTCACAGGTCAGGTTGCCGAAAGGGGCGACCTACATAGCTCAGGGAGGCTGGCAAAGCATCGGATATGCCACGCCCGCAGCTTTCGGTGCTTGCATAGCGGATAGAAACCGGCGTGTTCTTTTGTTCACCGGGGACGGATCGATACAGCTGACGGCACAGGAAATAAGCTCGATGCTGGAGAACGGCTGCAAGCCCATCGTGTTTATTCTAAACAATAACGGTTACACGATAGAAAAATTCTTGAACGTAAAAGTCGATATAGAAAAACAGAAATACAACGAGATACCAGAGTGGAATTATACAAAACTGGCTGAAGCGTTTGGTCAAGAGGCATTTACAGCAAAAGTCGAGACGAATGGTGAACTGGATGATGCCATTACAAATGCTCAGAACGCTGATAAGCTTTGCCTTATAGAATTGGTCGTGAAAGATCAAATGGATGCCCCGGAATATTTGCAAAAAATGAGGCAGTATCTTGAAAAACAAGAGAAACTAAAGTAATGCCATGTTCGAAATGCTCTCACTCGGGCGGTCATGGAGCCTCTTCGGCGCTCTTTGCGCCTATGGGGTCTCCCTTGGACACGCTTTTCTAAGCAGGAGTCTCGAACAGCTCCTCCAATCAACTTCGTTTAAAAAATTCAGATAGAAACCCATTTGGGGAAAGGGAGCTGATTTCTGAAATCAACTGAACTTTTTAAATAAAAAACTGCAGGCAAACTGAGTTTTCATAGAGTTTGGCGCAAAATGGTGTTCGAAGTCCAAATAGTAAGGTGAAGGTCAAAAAAAATTCTTGAATGGTCGAATATAGTGCTTCGGCCTTTATGGTTTATTACTCTAATTCTCATTGGATGGAAGAAATATGCGACACTCCTTGCCGAATAACTGGCTAGGAAACCCTTCAGCCGCTTGCTTTGATGAGAAGCCTGCGGAAAGAGAGAGGGTTTCTGAAACAGCTGGAACGGATTTTTTAAAGAAAGGTCTTCTGTTTATGAAGGCCTTTTTTTATTGGTATGGATACTGTACTTACGATATATCTATACGGCTCGATCAAGGACAAGAATGCAAGTTGGAAAAGTAATAGGATGGATTCCAAAAAGATAATGAGAATGGTAATAAGCCATAACACCAGTTGGCAGCCATTTGACATAATAATACGCAAAAAAGCGTGTATGATAGTTTATCAAAACACGCTTTTTGTTCTTTTATCAAGGCATTTAATGCCATATCATTATTTAGTTAAGAACTCGGACTGCCTTTACAAAGCTAGGTCCCCAGTAAGAACTGTTGATGTCAGCGTAGGATACACCTTTAGATGTGGAAGCATTCAGCATTTGACCATTACCGGCATAAATTCCCACATGATTGATTACACCATCATTGTTGGTATCGAAAAATACTAAATCCCCTTTTTGGAGGGATTTTGAAGATACCATTGTACCAACGTGTGATTGTGCCACTGAATTTCGAGGCAAGGAAACACCTGCACTTTGGAATGCCCTTAATGTGAATGAAGAGCAATCAAACACATCAGTGCGTGAAGTGCTAGCACCGTAAACATACTTCGCTCCCATATATTTAGCGCCAGCAGCCAAAACTTGATCTGCTTTGTTCGATTTGGACTGTTTTTTAATTGCAGATCCTGAGACTTGTCCGGAAACCCGGATGGATTGGCCAATACGAATACGATTTGAATTGGAAATAGTAGGGTTCATTTTAAGTAAGGCACTAAGGGAAAGGTTATATCTTTTAGAGATTGTTGATAAGGAATCCCCTAATTTAACCACATAAACTTCTGTTGTATTTTTACTATTATTCGTATTCGTATAGTTGTTAAGGGTATTAACCTTCAAGACCTGGCCAGGAAAAATAAGGTTACTAGTCAAATTGTTTTTAGACTTTAATTGTTTGACAGTCATATTATTGACTCTAGCAATCTTATCCAGGGTGTCACCGGATTTGACCCTATATGTAGCATTAGAAGGACTGTTTTTAGCCGCAGAGCTAGATGCAGGGGCTTTTCCGGAAACCCGGATGGATTGGCCAATATAAATGCGATCTGAATTAGAAATATCAGTATTTAATTTAAGCAGGGCACTAAGGGAAATGTTATACTTTTTAGCAATTTTTGATAAAGTATCCCCCAGTTTAACCACATATTTTTCGGTTTTATCTATATTTTTATCTGTATGGTTGTTAAGGTTATTAACCTTCAAGACTTGGCCGGGAAAAATAAGGTTACTGGTCAAATGGTTTTGAGACTTTAATGTTTGGACAGTTGTATGATTAGCTTTAGAGATTCCATCAAGGGTGTCCCCTGATTTAACTTGATAAGAACCAGCATAAGCGGAAGTGCCTGCCACTAGGGTACCTATAATAGTACCTGCAAGAATGAAAGAGTTTTTAGAATTGTTCATTTAGGAAAGTTCCTCCTGATGTGGTAAAAAAATATGTAGCATTTATATTATAAGGGTATGGACTATAAAAAACATGACCCATATAAATAAAATTCAACTTTTTCGTCATTTTTCGCGTAATCTTGCTACAGATAAATGGGGGTTTATGGGATTTAGATGGAGTGTAAGAGGGCCATACTGTAATTTCGTATAAATGGAAGTTTGAAGTAATTAAAAAGAAAGGTAAGAATAGAATATCCTTACCTTTCCATGATTCATTTTTTAATATTGTCTATAAACGTAGGGATCATCCGGTTCAGCGATTTTACTATGTGATGATACTTTGAGCAGGGGAATGGTTTTCTTGAATGGCTGATAATAAATGGATTCCAATTCACCTTTCACGGAATACCACTCATCATTTTTGGGATGCATTCCTTCAGGAAATTCGATTAGCATACCGAATACCCCAGAGTCCGCGACACAGTGAATGACCCCAAACCGGAACAAGAATACCTGGTTTTTGGCTAGCTCATTTGAATTGTACGAAAATCCGGTTAACGTTATTTGCTTGCCAGTGAACTTTCCAGGAGAGTAATAGATGGCTTCTAAATCGTTTAGGTAGTTTTCATCTGTTAATTGAAGACTATCACGATCAACCAAGCCTTTGAGAGAGTTATCCATTAAAGTTAAATAGTCATCCTTGCCATAATAAAGACTCGTATCCGGCTGCAGGAATTGATGCTGGCTATATTCATCTGAGTCTTCATATACTGGGAAATGAAACCCCTTTTTTTCTACAATATTGGAGTCCATAGTGGCAACAGGCAAAAAAAGACCGGTTAAAATGGGAATGAAGAATAGTAAGTAAGTAAGGTTCATTTTCCATTTCTTATTTTCCTGGGAGTGATCATGTCCGCACTGACAATCATCACCTTCTTCTTGATTATCTTCCTTAAAATATAAGTAAGATCCCATTAACGTGAATATTGCCAATATATAGATGGCAATCTGTGAAACATATGAATATTCCATATTAATGTATTTCGATATATTCCCTGAGGCGTGTAAATGCATGAATAAAAAAGTAAGTCCAAGTAATATGAATAATCTTCCCATATAAAACACCCTCTTTAAGAAATAAACAATAAAGTTAGGCCTAAGACGGAAATGAATATATAGGCCATCAAACATAAAACGAATTTTGTTTTGAAGGTACCTAAAAGCATGATTGTATTTTTAATATCAAACATGGCCCCGAATACAAGAAAAGCAACTAGTGAAGAGGGCGAGAAGGTACTTCTAAAAGAACTTGCAACAAAGGCATCCGCTTGGGAACACAAGGACATGACATAGGACAAAGCCATCATGACTGCATTCCCGGATAGTTTTCCTTGACCGATTTCAAGCAATAGGGATGTTTTCAAAAAAGTTTGAATGGCAGCTGCCAGCAATGCACCAATGATTAAGTATTTTCCAACAGAAAAGAACTCTTCAATCGAGTGTTTGAACATTCCCGTTATTTTGTCTTTAAATGTAAGTTTATGTTGATGTATATGTTCGATATGTTCCTGTTTAAGCTGATTTGTCTTAAACTGAAAAGACAGGATGCATGCAATGATCAGGACGACCACGAATGCAATTCCACCACGATAGAAAACCATGCTCCAGCTATTACCAAACGCTATATAGGTGGAAAACAGGACAATCGGATTGAGAATGGGTGCAGAAAGCATAAAGGCAATGGCCGCTGAAAGAGGAACCCCTTTTGCGATCAAACGGCGGGTAATCGGGACAATCCCGCACTCGCAGGCAAGAAAAAAGACTCCTGCACCTATTGCGGTTAGAACAGATAAGATTGGATTTTTCGGAATGATTTTTGCAATCATCTCTTCTGACACAAACATTTGGATGATTCCAGATATAAGGACTCCCAGTAAAATGAAGGGAAGGGATTCAATTAGGATACTAATAAAAATTGTATTCATTTGCAAAAGGGCCTGAACGTTCATCATAAACCACCTTCCATATTGCTGACTTAACTATATTAGGTTCGTAATAGAAGGAAGTCAATTTATTATTACTGGGGTAATAAGCTGGAAGTTGAAGGGGTAAGGAACTTATGGGATATTGAGGGACTTGAATGGTCTAATGTATAAGTTTGGCAGGAATAATTATTACTTCAATATAAGCCTTGTTCCTTTTGGCTAGAGCTTACATTAGCGATATTCATAATGTTTTCATACACGACTTGTTGATATGGATTTAGGGATGCTTACGGACAAAGTACAGTCCCTCAAAGTTGTGTAATATCCACGGAATTTACACAACTTTGAGGGGATAAAATCATGGTTCATTTTTTCGGCACAGCTTTATTAATTAGGTTTTTACGGGATATGAACGGATTGTCGGTAATCCAGAAACGCCAAGGATAATCTTTTGCTGCCCCGGAGTTGTCGATTCCGACGCGGGGGCCGCTGGATATGTGTTCAGGCATTTTTCCGGCAGCAAGATATAGCGGGGGATCCGTAAAAGTTCGACCATAATCATCCATGGTGATGCCTAGTGCCTTTGTTAGCTTCCCAGGTCCATCGGTCCATTTTCGAATATCGGCAATTCCGCGTCTTTCCTGCATTAACTCAAGCCCTGAATAGGGTTCAACAGCTCGAATTAAAATGGCCTCCGGATTTTCAGGCCCGCCGCTTACGACATTGACCAGTGTATGTGTGTGCATGACGTAAGTGTAAATCAATCCGGAATTACCGAACATCACTTCCGTCCGTTTTGTCCTTCTATTTCCAAAACTATGTGCGGCCTTGTCCCCTGGTCCGATATAGGCCTCTGTTTCAACAATGAATCCAGAAGCGGTTCCATCCGCTGTTTCTTTTACAATGAGGCAGCCGAGAAGGGATTTCGCCAGTTCAAGCGTGGGCTGCTGATAAAAATCTGCGGGTAAAATTGAATGGTTTATCATAGTATCACTCCATTTAGTCTCATACAGGTAAAATTCCCTTATCAATGAAAAAGAAACTTCAAGGGATTAAAAAGACCGGCTGAATATATTAGCCGGTCCTGAGCATATTTTTAGTCTAATTCTTTTTCCGTTTCTTGATCTCTTTTGATACGGCCTGAACCTACGGAAAGTGCCACTAATATCCCCGCGGAAACAAAAAAGATACCGGTGATGAAAACGCTGGAGAATGCATCGACCCAAGCATTTTCAATCGTTTTTACAAGGACATTGCTGACTTCTGCCGGCATTTTAAGGTTTTCCGGATAAAGCATGATGTTGAATAACGCATCCGTTTTATCGGCCAATGCTTTCAGTGCCTCATGCAATATAGGGTCCTTTTGGCTTACGACCGCATCATCCATATTTTGCTGGAGATTGTGATTCATGACAGCGTTCAAGATCGTGATGCCCATCGTTCCTCCTATAGATCGGAAGAATGTGGAAGCAGCTGTAACCGACCCTAGTTGGGATTTTGGAAACTCGTTTTGAACGGCAATCATCAATGTCGGCATGACAAGACCCATACCTATTCCAAGGATGGCCATGAATGAGTACGCAGTGAATATAGTCGTACTGCTGTCCATCATGCTCATTAGGAAGAAGCCAAGCGTTGCAAAGGCCATTCCAAAGGTAAGCACAGTACGAAAACGGAATTTCAATAGTAACCGCCCACCAATGATGCTGGAAAGAATCATGCCGACCATCATCGGAGTCATGGTCGATCCCGCTTTTGTTGGTGAAACTCCCAGTACGCCTTGCATGAACAGCGGGACGAACATGATTGCCCCGAACATTCCAAGGCCAAGCAGGAATCCCAAAATATTCGTGGTGGAAAAAACTCTATTTTTAAAAAGGGATAAATCAAGGATCGGTTCGACTGCTCTTCTTTCAAAAATGATGAATAGGGCAATGAAGACAATGGTGCTGCCGAAAATCAAGAAAGATTCCAGTGATAACCATTCAAATTTATCACCACCGAAGGTCAAGCCCAGCAGTAACAGCACAATACCAGGAATCAAGGTGAAAATCCCCAGGTAATCGATATTCACCTTCTCTGCTTTCCTTATGGCTTCATGTTTCAATCCTACATAAATCAAAATGGCAGATAGTAAGCCCGTCGGTACATTGATCAAAAAGATCCAATGCCAGCTGATATGGTCAACGATCAGGCCGCCCAGAAAAGGACCGATGACGGAACTTAAACCAAAAAGAGCTCCAAATACACCCTGCCATTTGGCTCTTTGTTCGGCAGAGAATATATCGCCGATGATCGTTTGGGATAAAGGCATGATCATCCCGCCGCCGATTCCCTGCAGCCCTCTATAAATGATCAATTGCTCCATCGAAGTGGCTGTGGCACATAAAAACGAACCAATCGTAAAAATGATCGTACCAAGCAGATAAAGGGAACGCCTGCCATATAAATCAGATAGCTTTCCAACAATGGGTACGACAGTCGTTGAGGCTATTAAATAGGCAGTCGTCACCCATGCAAATATGGTAAAACCATTCAATTCCCCGATAATTGTCGGCATGGCCGTACCGACGATCGTCTGTTCCAATGAACTGAAAAACATTCCTATGATCAATCCTGTTAAAACTAGCTTGGTATTAACTGATTTTTTTTCCATTTGCATATGATTTCTCCATTCCTGGAATTGTATTCCTTGTTCGTTTTGTGACTGATAGGTCAAAATTATAAATCTGAAATGACCATTTAGTCAACGGTTTTTTCACTGAAAATTTCCATTGAATTTGGATATCAAGATTCATCCATAACAATTAAGTAATTCGACCAGAAACCACCAAATCCTTCCTGATTAATATCTCCAACGTGTTTCCATTTATGATATCCGATATAATAAGAAGGAATATAGATGAACTTATGATTGGAAGTGTAAGATATGAATAAAAAAATCGGGTTTATTGGATGCGGCAAAATGGGTGAGGCAATGCTTGAGGGCATGTTGCTTGCAGAGGTCATTTCACCTGAAGGGATCATGGTCAGTACTGCGAGTGCGGAAACTAAAACTAAAATCACCACGAAATATAACGTTAAAGGCACTTTGGATAATTTAGAGGTTGCTGGTTTTGCCGACATTCTCTTTCTAGGGATCCAACCTGCCATGCATAAGCAAGTACTTGAAGAAGTGAAGAATCATGTGAAAGAAGAAGCTGTAATCATTACCATGGCAGCTGGGATCACTATATCTTTAGTTGAGAGCAGCTTCGGAAAAAAAGTGAAGGTTATCCGGACGATGCCAAACACTCCTTCGCTTGTCGGTGAAGGCATGACGGCCATGAGCATCAATGCTGAAATTACCGATGCTGATATAGAGGATGTGACTTTTTTGCTGAATAGTTTCGGTAAAACGGAAATCCTCCATGAAGATTTGATGGACGCAGTACCGGCCATCAGCGGTTCGTCGCCTGCTTATGTATACATGTTCATCGAGGCGCTGGCTGATGGAGGGGTCCGTGATGGAATTCCACGGAAACAAGCGTACCGAATGGCAGCACAAGCTGTAATGGGGGCTGCTAAAATGGTACTGGAAACGGAAAGGCATCCTGCTGCTTTAAAGGATGATGTCTGCACGCCGGGAGGGTCAACGATAGCTGCGGTAGCGTCTTTAGAAGAGAATCAGCTAAGATCCAGCATTCTGCAAGCAATGAAGTCCTGCACGGATAAAACGAAAGGTTTCAGCAAATGAAGAAAGATGGATTGCCTATTAGCGGGCAATCTCATTTTGCGCAAAATAATTTCAGAATATTTGGTAAAAAAGAGGAGGCAGCATAATGAATGGTTATATAGAAAAATTAAGGAAGATACTGACGGAAGAACAAGTAACGGTGAATGAAACATTATTGGAACAGCATAGCCATGATGAATCCTACCATACTCCGCATTTACCGGATATGGTCATATATCCAAGGGATACTGCGGAAGTAAGCGCAGTCATGCGGTTTGCGAATGAGCATGAAATACCGGTCATTCCTTTTGGATTGGGTTCAAGTTTGGAGGGGCATGTCGTTCCTGTCAAGGGTGGAATTTCCCTGGATTTGTCCTTGATGAATCAAATATTGGAAATCAGGGAAAATGATTTCCTAGTGAAGGTCCAACCAGGTGTGACAAGGACGCAACTCAATAAAGAATTAAAAAAATTCGGTTTGTTCTTTTCCGTCGATCCTGGTGCAGATGCTACATTGGGAGGGATGGCAGCCACGAATGCAAGTGGTACGACCTCGGTCAAATATGGGATAATGCGGGATCAAGTCAGGGATCTGGAAGTGGTTTTAGCAAACGGTGAAGTCATTCATTCCGGAAGTTTAGCGACAAAGTCATCTTCAGGCATTCATTTGAATGGCTTGTTTGTCGGATCTGAAGGTACGCTAGGTGTATTTACTGAACTGACATTAAAGATATATGGCATTCCTGAAGTCACAATGGCTGGGAGGGCCTCATTTCCAACCGTCGAACAGGCAGTATCTGCGGTTAATGGGATCATGCTTGCTGGAATTCCGATTGCACGAATTGAATTGGTTGATGCCGAGTCCATAAAAAAGGTTAATCAATTCATGGACAAATCCTATGATGTCAAGCCAACTTTATTCCTCGAGTTTCATGGGAATTTTGCCGGCCTGGAACAGGACGTCAAATTTGCCAAGGAAATCGTAAGTGATTTTGGCTGTGGCGATATTCAGTTTGAAACCGATTCAAAAGCACGGAATGCCTTATGGGAAGCACGCCATAACCTCGCTTACGCATTCATTCACAGCGCATCTGGAAAGAAGCTGATGGTGACCGACGTAAGTGTGCCCCTTCATGAATTATCGAATGCCATACTGGATACAAGGAAGAAAGTCGAACAATCCAAAGTGGAGGGTGCGATCGTAGGACATGTAGGTGACGGGAATTATCACGTATTGTTCATGATCGATCTGAAAAATCCTGAAGAAGTAAAAGAAGCGAAGAGGTTAAATGAAGAAATCGTCGAATATGCATTAACAAAAGGCGGTACATGTACGGGTGAACATGGAGTAGGACTTGGAAAATCGAAGTATCAAAGAAGGGAGCATGGAGGAGCTTACGAAGTGATGAAAACGATCAAACAGGCATTGGATCCGAAAGGAATAATGAATCCTGGGAAGATCTTCATAGATTAAGAGGAATATACTATTTTATAGATTAGTAATAACATCAAACAGACTTGATCCCATATAAAATATAGTGGAAATCTTGTCTATTATATGGGGCCAAGTCGAAAAAGCCATTTATATATCACGGAATTTAAACATATATTCGCATAAAAATGATTATCGTCTTTCATTCGGGCTATAATCGGAAAATGGTCCGTCCGATCTGATAATTCGACCTATATCTGGCTAAATCGCCCGTAGTGCGGCTAATCCGGCCTGATCCAGATATTGTACGAAGAAGTACAGTTTTTCAACGAGATTCTCGTCCAAAAAAACAAGACTCCAGACAAGGTTTTGTCTGGAGTCTTATTTTTTATTAAGCGTTAATGTTATTTGAATTTAAGGCATTTTCAACACTTACATAGTTGTAGCCAAGGTCTGTGGCAACTGCTTCGAACGTGATTTCACCGTTCGCTACATTGACGCCTTTTGCAAGTGCATCATTTTCAAGGATCGCTTTGATGGCACCTTTGTTTGCAATTTGAAGTGCGAATGGTACTGTTACGTTAGTTAATGCAACTGTAGAAGTTTGAGGCACTGCTCCTGGCATATTCGCCACTGCATAATGCACTACTCCATGTTTAACATAAGTAGGGTTATCATGTGTTGTTATGTGGTCGACCGTTTCAAAGATACCGCCTTGGTCGATTGCAACATCGACAATGACTGAACCAGGAGACATCGATTTAACCATTTCTTCAGTAACGAGCTTAGGAGCTTTTGCACCTGGAATCAATACAGCACCGATCACTAAATCGGCATCTTTGACTGCTTCCGCAATATTATAAGGGTTGGAGATAAGTGTAGTCAGTTCATTTCCGAAAATATCATCAAGCTGACGAAGGCGGTCAGGGCTTAAGTCAAGAATGGTAACATCTGCGCCTAATCCAATAGCGATTTTAGCAGCATTCGTTCCAACCATACCTCCGCCGACAACAGCGACTTTACCACGTTTAACTCCAGGAACTCCGCTTAAAAGTATTCCTTTGCCGCCGTTATTTTTTTCAAGGAACTGAGCACCGATTTGTGCAGCCATGCGTCCTGCAACTTCACTCATTGGAGTCAATAATGGTAGTGTGCGGTTTACTGCAACCGTTTCATAAGCAATGGCCAAGACACCGCTTTCTTTTAGGGCCTGAGTTAGTGCCGGTTCAGCCGCAAGATGTAAATATGTGAAAAGGATTAAATCTTTTCGGAAATATTTATATTCAGATGAGATAGGCTCTTTTACTTTCATGATCATATCTGTGCTTGACCAAACGCTAGCAGCGTCCTCGACTATAACAGCACCAGCTTCCTGATATGATTCATTTGTAAAACTGCTTCCTAGACCTGCGTTCATTTCGATTAATACTTCGTGACCTGCATTGACTAATGCCACAACCCCGGCTGGAGTGATAGCTACACGGTTTTCATTGTTTTTAATCTCTTTTGGAATTCCTATTCTCATCTTAATCCCTCCAATAATATGTTTTTACTATTTGTATAACAAGTATAGTTGGAAAAAGAAATAGTTAGTATGTGGAAATCAGAAAATTGAAAAAGGTGTATTTGTGGAATTCCACAAACGCAGTGTCAAAAAATATGGGCTAGCCAGGAACAAGACCTTTTTAAAAGCTGAATTCAATTCTTTGCAATAGGTTCTTGAAGGCGCTCTAAAATCCTTCTTTTCTTATATAGCATGATTCCCGTATCGGCTATATCGGCAATCATGGAACGATTTGTAAGGGCGCCAAAGATTATCCCGGCAACAGGAACCATTTGCATAAGTTTTTTCCAGCCAAACTGATCACGGTATGTATAAACGACTTCCCGCCAACCTTGCAGTTCGGATGCTATTTCCCTTTTTGATTGGGAATCGGTCTGGTCCATTTTCGATAATTCATTTAATAGAGCCTTTTTGCCGACAACATCCGATGTTGTGAATTGCAGACATTTGACGATGAAAATACGCTCTTGGCGGTCTCTAGGATTGAAGCCATATGTGATGGCGATATCCTGAAGCGTTTTGATAGACATGCCGAGAAGAAGGGGGATGTCGATGGCCAAGGTGAAAATTCCGCCAATCCCTGTAGTGGCACCTTGAACCGTTGCCAATTTGCTGCCTGAATTTTTAATATCCTGACTCACGCTATCCATGATTTGGAGGGGGATGCCTGAAACATCTTCCAGGGCTTTAATTTCCAACTCGGGAACCTTGGCTTGCAGCTGACTTAGAATATGAGATTCTTTCGTTAAATATTTTCCGCCATTCTGAATGTAGCTGCCGATTTCATCAAGCATAACACCCAATTTTTTCTGAATGAAATCCGGTGTCAACTTATCCAATAGCTTGAAGGGAATCCGTCCGATCCTTTCCCAAAACCATAGTCCTTTCTGATCTTTTTCCCATTTTTCAATGATCGTTAATTCTTTTTCAAGCTCTTCTTTTGTTTCAAGTTTCATATGATCAACCTTTCCACACTTCTAGTATTCCATATCAGGGAATATATCATTAATTTTTCTTGTGAAATTCATCATATTGATTAAGTTTAATGTTAAGGAAGAGGGACATTTTTTGAATCGGGTCTTTTAGCCGAATATTTCCCACTTCAGAGATTCTTTTTAATCGGTAATTCAATGTATTCACATGGATATGAAGATTACTTGAAGATTCATTTGGATTGCAGTCTTTCTCTAGATAGACAGTGAGCGTGCGCAGCAATTCCGTCTGGTTTTTCATGTCATATGCTTTTAGCTTAAGGATGGAAGGATGAACACGACGCTGTTTGTTGCTTGCGAGTGATTCAATCATTTGAAACATGCCAAGTTCTTCATAATGTAAAATGAGTTTCATGTCATCTGGGAAAATACTCTTCATTTTAAGGGTGTATTGAGCTTCTTCGTAACTTGATTTAACATCCATTAAGTTTTTATACATATTGCCAGCCGTTCCAAGGATATGCTCAACACCGAAACGCTGTTTCATCTCCAGAATGAAAAAAGGAATGAACTCATAAATCGATGAAGTGAAAGATGGGCTGTTTTCCTGGTTGCCTCCCGCGAAAAGAATGAGCTTGTTGTGGTCAATGGCAAATAAGGAACTGTTTATCTTCTGAGTGGTCGTTAACATGTATGAAATGTAACGCTCCACTTCGCGATTGATCTCTTTAGGAAATTCGAATACCAATATGGAAAAAACCACTGGAACGTGGATGGAAAATTTCTTGAAATGTTCAATTATTTCCGATTCTTCTTGGTAGTGCCCGGTCAACATGCGCCAAAGGAACTCTTGATGACCTGCTTCTTTCCTTTTCTTTTTCAATTGCAATTGCTGTAACTGGTTCTTCGCCTCCTTGGCAGCGAATTGCAGAAATTTCATATCTTCTCCGGAGAAAGGTTCATTTACTTCCAAAGCCCAAATGAATCCAAGTACTTCATTATTTTTCCGGATGGAAACCGCAACCCTGTTACCGAGACCGACATCATTGATGGCCCCGATTTTAATGGGGGCATCTTCTTTCAATAACGCGGGGATGAAGCCATCTTTCCATAAACTGTTGATGACCTTTTCAGGGACACGTCTTCCGATTATGGTCATGATACGAGCCTGATCCGTAGTATCATCGTGTGTGCTATAAGCAAGTAAGCGGTGGTTACCGTCCTCGATCGTAATGGGGCAACCCAAAACAGAACTGATTCTATCGGCAAATTCCATCATATCTCCATAAAGGTCTTTAAAAATATCTCTATTTTTTTCGAATTCCTTCATTTTTATTTGCCCCTCGCTAAAAAAAATTCCTTCTTCTTGAATTTTAAACGATTTCCCATTAATAAGCATAGATAAATCCTTTGTTAAAACAGAAAATCCCTACCGATGGAAACCGGAAGGGATTTTATTTTAGAATAAGAAGTTAATTAAAAGATAAAGCAAACCAGCTAATGTTGCCGAGATGGGAATGGTAATGAACCAAGTGATGATCATTCTTTTTGCCGTTCCCCATTTAACGCCCTTGACACGATGCGCAGATCCAACACCAAGGATTGAAGACGAAATAACATGGGTTGTACTGACTGGCATGTGTATTACTGTCGCGCCGAAAATGATGAAAGCCCCCGTTAAATCCGCTGCAACACCATTGACCGGACGGATTTTCATGATTTTGCCGCCAACGGTTTTAATGATTTTCCATCCGCCGACAGAAGTTCCAAGCCCCATTGCTAGCGCACAGGAGAATTGAACCCAGAAGGGGATATCGGCACTTGATGCATAACCATTCGCAATGAGGGCCATCGTGATGATACCCATCGCTTTTTGAGCGTCATTCGTTCCGTGGGTATACGATTGAAGTGCTGCAGTAGCAATCTGTATAGTACGGAATTTTTGGTTTGTTTTTGTCAGGTTATTGTTTTTAAAGACTACTTTAAAGATGCTGTATACGATAAACCCGATTGCAAAAGCAATTAGCGGGGAGAAAATCAAAGCTTGAAGAATTTTCATGAACCCTTCCCATTTAATGCCGGCGAAGCCTGCTGCAGCAATGGCGGCACCTGCAATCGAACCAATCAATGCATGGGAGGAACTGCTTGGTATTCCGTAATACCAGGTAAGAAGGTTCCATATGATAGCGGCAAGCAGGGCAGCCAAGATTACATACGAACCATTCGGAAGCGTGAACGGATCCACGATATCCTTCGTTATGGTCTTCGCTACTCCAGTGAATGTCATAGCTCCGACGAAGTTCATGATGGCTGCCATGATGATGGCATGCCTAGGCTTCATGGCCTTTGTTGAAACGGCAGTCGCAATTGCATTGGCTGTATCATGAAAACCATTGATGAAGTCAAATGCTAAAGCAAAGAAAACGATTAATATTGTTAAAATTAATAAAGTATCCATTTATTGGGGTACTCCTTAGGCGTTTTTCATTATGATTGTTTCAAGTGTATTGGCCACTGCTTGACAGTGATCGGCGATTTCTTCAAGGCTTTCGTAAATTTCTTTATATTGAATGATCCTGATTGGATCTTTTTCAACTGTAAAC
Source organism: Brevibacillus sp. JNUCC-41 (assembly GCF_014844095.1). Lineage (NCBI taxonomy): Bacteria > Bacillati > Bacillota > Bacilli > Caryophanales > Bacillaceae > Peribacillus > Peribacillus sp. JNUCC41. The sequence continues at coordinate 2,807,124 of NZ_CP062163.1, forward strand.
AAGTTTTTGATTGATTGACGTTGGATTCCGTCACAAACTGATTCAAGATCTTTAATCTTGATTGCATTTTCGCGAATCATTGGTAATTTCTTAGTGGATAGTGTATCGACAGCATTTTCAATCTCATACGTACACTGTTTGATAGCATCCACAAACTTAAGCATATACTCATCTGCATTGACAATTGAGTACATCTCGAATAATGCTGCACAGTGTTCCAAACCGTCTATGACATCATCCATTCTCATGGTCAATTCAAGTATATCTTCCCGTTCGATAGGAGTGATGAAGGCATTGTTCAGCTCTTTAATCACATTATGAACCATTGAATCGCCTTTATGCTCATAGTCTTTCATCGTATCTGAAAATACTTTGAGATCGGAGATGTTTTTGAGTTTATAATCCGCGAAATAGTCAGCACCTTCTTTAAGGTTTTGAGCGATGTTAAAAAGCATTACTGCGAATTTGTCTTTTTTTGATTTAAAAGCCATGTTAAAGCCTCCCAATTAGTCATGCAAATTTACGCACTTTAGTCGTACGCTTAGTATTAACAAATTGATTGTAACGAATTCATGTAGTATCCGGGAAGGTTTTTCGACGAAAATTTACAAAATCTTAATAAAACTTTATATAAAAACACAATGAAAATTAAAAAATGGGAAAAACCCTACAATTATAAGGGGTAATCTGTAGAAAAAAAGCCTTTCCAATATGGAAAGGCAAAAGTTTCTATAAAAATAAAGCGATTAAATAGTAAATGATTCCAGCTAAGGAAGCAGAAATTGGCAATGTAATGAACCAAGTGATCAACATGTTTTTTGCGGTTCCCCATTTTACCCCTTTGATGCGGTGTGCAGAACCGACCCCAAGTATTGAAGAAGATATGACATGTGTCGTGCTGACCGGCATATGCAGGAAGGTTGCACCGAAAATGATGGATGCTCCAGTCATATCGGCAGCCACACCGTTAACCGGGCGGATTTTCATGATTTTACCGCCAACGGTTTTGATGATCTTCCAGCCTCCGATTGATGTACCAAGCGCCATGGCTATTGCGCAGGATAGTTGTACCCAGAAAGGAACTTCAGAGGTAGAGGCATAACCGTTTGCGATTAAAGCCATTGTGATGATCCCCATGGATTTTTGAGCATCATTCGTTCCATGTGTATAAGACTGGATGGCCGCCGTGAGAATTTGTATTCTCCTGAATCGCTTATTGGTTTTTCCTAAATTATTATTTTTGAATACTACCTTGAAGATACTGTAAACAATGAATCCAAGCGTGAAGGCAAGGATAGGGGATAGAATCAAGGCTTGTACAATTTTAGTGAATCCACTCCATTTAATCGCATCGAATCCACTAGCCACGATGGCAGCTCCCGCTATTGAACCAATGATCGCATGGGAGGAACTGCTTGGAATGCCAAAATACCAAGTGATTAAATTCCATATTATTGCCGAAATTAGGGCGGCAAGGATTACATATGAACCATTGTTCAATGTGAAAGGATCAACGATATCCTTCGTAATGGTATGCGCTACACCGGTGAAGGTCAGCGCTCCTAATAGATTCATGACCGCAGCCATGATGATTGCATGACGTGGTTTAAGCGCCTTGGTTGATACTGCTGTAGCGATGGCGTTAGCCGTATCATGGAAGCCATTGATAAAGTCAAAGACCAAAGCAAAAATAATAATTAGCGCGGTTAAGATGAGTAGGCTATTCATACATGGAGGACTCCCTTGATTTCAAGTATGTAAAGTGTATATGGATTGTCGCCAATGAATGGGCAGGACAGTTTGCAACTCCTCAATATTAGAATGGGAGTTTTACATTTGATTATTCTTAAAATTTGGCACCTTCTTTTTTACTTGGTTTTAAGCCGAACTATTCAATTGTAACGAATTTCATACCTATAAGGATAGATGTTTCGTCATTTTTTTACAAAATATTTAACTTAGTGAATGATTTAAAAGATAAAATGATCCCTTTAATATATATAAATGGTATGTAATGGTGTTTTTTCGCTTAAGAGGCTCTATATAAATCCCGAGGCTTATGGTTAGAAATAGAAGGTGGAGGGATGTATAATTGGTAAATAAAAGTAAGGGGGAATGATGGAATGATTTCAAATATTGGGGAAACGATCACCTTACATAATGGAGTTAAAATGCCACAGTTGGGTTTCGGTGTATTTAAAGTGAAAAATGGCAATGAAACGGTTGAATCCGTCAAGAAAGCGATCGAAGTTGGTTATCGTGCGATTGATACGGCGGCCATTTATGAAAATGAAGAAGGTGTTGGCCAGGCGATTCGGGAATGCGGAGTGCCACGTGAAGAATTGTTCATTACATCTAAAGTGTGGAATACAGAACAAGGATACGAAACCACGCTCAAGGCATTTGATGATAGTTTACATCGCCTTGGTTTGGAATACTTGGATTTATACCTGATCCACTGGCCGGGAAAAGATAAATATCTGGAAACCTGGAGGGCATTGGAAAAGCTTTATAAGGATGGAAAGGTGAAATCAATCGGTGTAAGTAATTTCCATGTTCATCATTTGGAGAAGTTATTTGCAAACAGTGAAGTGAAACCGGTCGTCAATCAAATTGAATTGCATCCACTTTTGACTCAAGTCGAAATTCGTGACTACTGTGCAAAACATGAAATAAAGGTAGAATCCTGGAGCCCGCTGGGCAGAGGGAACCTATTGGAAGAGCCGACAATTAATCATATAGCGAAGAAGCACGGGAAAACCTCAGCCCAAGTATTGATTAGGTGGCATCTACAACATGATCTAGTTGTAATACCTAAATCGATTACACCGTCCCGTATCGAGGAAAATGCAGAGGTATTTGACTTTTCATTAAGCCTGAATGAAATGAATCAAATAGATGCCTTGAACAAAAATGAACGGTTCGGCAGCAATCCCGATGAACTTTTGTTCTAAAAAATACAGATAGAAGGGTGTCCCGAATGGGGCATCCTTTTTCTTTTTCCTCATGAACATAATTGAGACAGTTATTGCTTATACTAACTATGTGACAAAGTTGAGCCTATGGTATACCCGTTTAATATGTCTAATAATCCTGTTTTCATTGCCAAATATTTTTTAAAAAAATTAGGTTTTAGATTAATTAAACGGGGAAAATAATGAGTACAGCGGCAAACAAAAAGAAAAAATTCACTAACATGAGGATTGTCCAATCAGTTACTCAAGGGCTATAGCTAGCTAAATCTACCCAATAACTAAAACATTCACATTCATTAGATATTGTGCGTTATCGGCATCATACCATTTGAATGTAAAAGTTAAAATTACTGAAAAAAGGCATGACAATATGGAAGTGATTTGATTTCTTGGAGTCTGCTGCAGAAATTGAAAAATAACTAATTTTAAGGAGGAAATATATTATGGGATTTTTATGGTCATTAATTATCGGAGGTATCATTGGTTGGTTAGCAGGTATGATCGTTGGACGTGACGTACCATTTGGAATTATCGGTAACATTATCGCTGGTTTTGTTGGTGCATGGTTAGGTTCGTTGATTCTTGGGAACTGGGGCCCTTCAGTAGCGGATTTCGCTATTATTCCAGCATTGATTGGTGCTATCGTGTTTGTTTTCGTCTTAAGCCTTATCTTAAAAGGCATGAGAAAAGCTTCATAAATGCAAAGGTTAAGCTGGCCCAAGTGGCCAGCTATTTTTTTTGCCAAAATGGACGGATTTTCGTCCCGACATGCCTTTAAACCATCAATTCGCCCCAATCGTAGAAAATCCTGCCGCTGGTCCACAAAAAAATATGGGCAACAATTTCATACTAATAGAAGTAATAAGAACACCGTTCCCGATGGAACGGTGTTTATTCAGTTTAAATGGTGATATCGAATATTTCAGGTCTATCCATGAAAGGAGCTTCAATGCTCATTTTTTTTTCTGAAATGGGGTGGATGAATTCAATTTTCCTAGCATGCAGGGCTTGACGTGGAAATGTCTTTTTTCCGCCATACAAGGTATCTCCGGCCAAGGGGTGATTCAAATGACTGAAATGCACCCTGATTTGATGGGTTCGGCCGCTTTCCAGTGTACAGCTGACAAGTGTCAAGTTTTTCTTGGGATCGCGATTGAGTACCTTAAAATGGGTGACTGCCGTCTGGCCTGTAGGGGAAACCCTTCGTCTCGTGGCATGGTGTCGATCGCGGCCAATTTTTTCTTTGATTTCGCCTTCGTTCTTTTTAATGTTTCCTTCGACTAAAGCTAGATATGTCCGTTTGATCTCCCTTTCTTCCAACATTCTATCCAGCATGGACCCTATGAGGCGGTTTTTGGCAAAAAGGACCGCACCGGTGGTATCCTGATCAAGCCTATGAATATGCTTGATCATACAGGACTGGCCAGTTTTTTGAAGATGGTGCGCCACTCCATTGATGAGGGAGTGTGACTCACCCGGTTGAGAAGGGTGGGTATCCATTCCAGCCGGTTTATTGGCTATCAACAACACATCATCTTCATATATGATGGGTATTCCTAAGTCTGTCGCTTGAACTGTTTCATTTTCAGCGTGATCCAATAAAGGGATGCTGATCGTATCTCCTTCAATAAGAACAGTTGACCATGCGACGGAATTTCCGTTCACTGTTACTTCTTTACTCATCCTCCATTCATGGACTAATTTCTTTGGGGCCTTCCACCGGTCCCTAAAAAGCTTTTCCAATGTTAATCCATTCCAACTTTGGAGAACATCTATTTTTAAATGTTGGTTAGTTAATTTAAAATTTTCCAATTAAACTCCTACTTTCGACTACTTTGGTTTTATTTAAATGAAAAAATATATAATAATTAAAGATAAATCATGAAAAAAGTAACCTTGGACCTATTGTTGAAATTTCCGTGGTGGAAATTACCACATATTTTTTACAAAATTTATGTTATTCTATGGGGAAAGAAATCGCTTGTCCTAGAATATACATATAATAGATAGGTCTAACGGATCTGAAAAAAGGTGGTTTTTTTAGTGAAGACGGTCTTTTCTTCAACTGAAGAACAAGAGCAAGAAATAGCGAGTCTCGTTTCTCGTTTCTACGAATCTGTATTTCCAAAATACTTTACGGAAAGTGAAATTATTCATTTTCGCGAGATTGGCGTTTTAGAACCCAATCAAAGTTCTGTTACTTACTTGGCAACATTAAGAGATGCATTTCAAGTAATGACATGTCTTCAAGTTCTTATGTCGATATTAGACAAACAAAAGAGAGAAGATTTTATAATGATGGAATCTAAATCTGAAGAATTGTTCCAACATAACATCACACTATTGAATGAATGCGGAATATTCTTCCCTTTTTATTATGACCATTTTTCAAGTATAAACCAAGAAGCGAATAATGATATGCAGATGATGGACATCCAGGTGGCGAATCAATTTTTAGTATAAGGTAAAAAAAACGAGCCGGCTATAACGGGAGAATCATTTCCGTTAGGGCCGGCTCATTTTTTCATTCTTAATTAATATCATGGTCCTCGAACCATTTCTCGAACGTTACTTCATCATTAAAACCGACGATTCGTTCTTGTTCTTCACCATTTTTATAGTGAACGATGGTCGGGGTCTTTTTAATGCCATAATCGCTCCATCCTTGTTCAAACTCCAAAAGATTGAATTGAACAAGATCAATACCCAACTTCTCGGCCAAAGGTGCTACGACTGGTGTGGTTTTTTGACTGGTTGAATTCGTAGGACTATAGAAATAAACGGTCACGTCTTTACTATCTTGGAGGTCCTTCTCTAACTCTACAGGAAGGATCAAATTTTGATAATTGGGGTCATCCAGCTGATCGACAGTGGCAGGTTTAAGCTTATCCTTGCCGTATGGATTTCCTTTTGATTTTTCTTCTTTTTTCATGTTTGTAAAAACGCCCAGCAGGACAAAAAGGGCGACGATTATCACTAAAAATATAGCCATTTTCTTCATTAAGCTGCAACCTCCTTGGATCTTGTCCATACGATGTAAATAATAATGACGAATGCAGTCAAGGCTAGAACGTGATGGTGATGAAACCAATACGTTTATATATTGTCCTGTACATGGAACCCTTCCTCATGCAAGGGTGTGTTCGGGAAAGAATGAAACCTTTGCAAAATAATGATACGTGAAAATGTATGCACCGATGCTGTTACTATCCTGGTATAAAAGCAAATCCAATGATCCTATCGAATGATTGCAATTCCTAAAATGATCGTAAACGGATACGTCGCTGATACCAACAGAGCGCAAACGGTTCATTTTGCTTAATTTCAGAGAAATAAAAGCTTCCAAACATAGCAATGATGGAGCAGCCAAGGCTAAAGTTAATAGGTTTTCCCCATTGCAAATAGTCTTGTTCATGGTCCCTCTTCCCCATCTCTTTTCGCTCTCATGAAAAGTATAGTATGTATGGACGGGGTCTGTAAAATATATATTCTTTTTATCGGGCATTGAGAATGGTTTTTATCCATGCAATTTTGAAATCCATGGGTAGGTTCAGTTGTTTTAATTTTTGAATAAGGGGTATAATCCTTATGGAAGAGATTAAAGGAGTATGAGGAAAATGCCCAATTTGGACCTGCATAAATATGAAAAAATAATGGAAATACGTAATATGAGGCTAGGAGACATAGATGAAATAATTGCTTTGCAGTCGAGTTGCTTTCCTGGAATGGTTCCCTGGAAGCGAGATCAGCTTGAGAGTCATCTGGCAATTTTTCCGGAAGGACAGTTTGTGGCTGAATATGATGGAAAAGTGATTGGCTCATGTTCCAGTCTCATTATTAATTTTGACGAATATGATGACCGGCATACATGGGACGATGTAACAGATAATGGATATATCACGAATCATAATCCGGACGGTTATAATTTATATGGGATCGAGGTCATGGTCCATCCTAAATTCCGCAGGATGAAAATTGGTCAAAGACTATATGATTCAAGAAAAGAACTTGTTGCCCATTTGAATTTAAAAAGCATCATTATCGGCGGCAGGATCCCCAATTACCATAAACATGCGGACGAACTGTTACCAAGGGAATATGTGAAAGAAGTGCAATTGCATAAAATATATGATCCGGTTCTTTCGTTCCAGCTTTTGAATGGGTTCACGCTTATGAGGATCAATCCGAATTATTTACCGGATGATCTGCAATCGAATAAGTATGCTACGCTCATGGAGTGGAATAACGTCGATTATCAACCGAAAACAAAACGTTATTATAAAACATCAGAACCGGTAAGGGTTTGCGTCGTGCAGTACATGCTGCGTAAAATCGATTCATTCGAAGACTTCGCTAACCAAGTCGAGTATTTTACCGACGTTGCTTCGGATGCTAATGCGGATTTCGCCGTGTTCCCGGAATTATTCACCACCCAGCTGATGTCTTTCCTGAATGAAAGATCACCAAGCTTGGCTGTACGGAAACTTTCGGATTTCACGGAGCAGTACATTGAATTGTTTACCACTTTAGCTGTAAGGTATAACGTCAATATCATCGGCGGTTCCCATTTCGTAAAAGAAGATGATGATAATATCTATAATATCGCTTATTTATTCCGTCGCGATGGAACGATTGAAAAGCAATATAAAATTCATATCACACCAAATGAAAGAAAATGGTGGGGTATTAACGCCGGTGACCGCGTTCGAGTCTTTGATACGGACTGTGGAAAAATCGCCATACAAATTTGTTATGATATTGAGTTTCCAGAACTCGCCCGGATTGCTACCGACATGGGAGCCAAAATCATATTCACTCCATTTTGTACGGAAGACAGGCAAGGCTACCTGCGAGTTCGTTATTGTGCTCAGGCCCGTGCCGTGGAAAACCAAATTTATACCGTCATTTCCGGAACGGTCGGGAATCTTCCGCAAACGGAAAATATGGATATTCAGTATGCCCAATCGGGAATCTTCGCTCCATCGGATTTCGAATTTGCGCGTGATGGCATAGTCGGGGAAACCAGCCCGAACCTTGAGATGGTCCTGATTGGCGATGTTGATTTGGAAATCTTAAGGCGGGAGCGACAGTCCGGTACTGTAAGGCAATTGAAAGATCGCCGCCATGATATATACAATCTGCATTACAAAGATGGCGAAAAATAAAGAGGTAAAAGAGCTCGTGATGTGAAGAACGCTAGATTCGGTTCTTTTCATTACGAGCCTTTACTTCATTTATTGGAATAAATATGATAATTTTGTATATGTAAGGAAGGTACATAATCATTACAAATAAGGCGTTGGGAGGAGATGTTGGAGATGGATTGGAAATCTTTATATACCACATGGGCAGGGTACCAGAATTTAAATGGGGAATTACGTGTCCTCCTTGAGGAAATGCAGCGGGATGAAGCAAAACTCGAAGATGCCTTTTATAAAAATTTAGAATTTGGAACAGGCGGAATGCGTGGGGAAATCGGAGCGGGAACGAACCGGATGAATCTTTACACTGTAAGGAAGGCTACGGTTGGGTTGGCTCAATATATCTCTTCGTTTGGGGAAGAAGCAAAAGGAAGAGGGGCTGTGATCGCTTATGATTCGAGGCATAAGTCCCCGGAATTTGCACTCGAAGCAGCAAAGACCCTGGCTACATTTGGTGTGAAGGCTTATTTATTCGATGAATTGCGTCCGACTCCGGAATTGTCATTTGCGGTTCGCGAGCTGAATGCTTTTGCTGGAATCGTCATCACGGCAAGCCACAATCCGCCTGAATATAATGGTTACAAGGTTTATGGGCAGGATGGGGCACAATTGCCCCCGGAAGCAGCCGATCAAGTGATCAGCTACGTGAATGCCATTGAAAATGAGCTTGAAATTCAGATTGAAGAAGCTGATATCCTTAAAAGGAAGGGCCTCATCGAAATGGTTGGGGAGGAATTGGATGCGGCATATAACCGTGAGTTGCTCACAGTTCCCGAGAATCCGCAGCTTGCCGAGGAAATAGATGTGTCAATCGTCTTTACACCGCTTCATGGAACGGCCAATAAATCCGTCAGGCGGGCACTGCAAAGCTTAGGGTATCAAAATTTGCATATCGTCAAGGAGCAGGAATTGCCAGATCCGGATTTTTCGACTGTTAAGTCACCAAATCCTGAGGAACCAGCTGCATTTGAAATGGCCATCGAACTTGGAAACAAAGTGGAAGCGGATTTATTGATCGCAACGGACCCAGATGCCGACCGGCTTGGAATTGCCGTGAAAAACGAAGTAGGTCAATATGTTGTCCTGACTGGAAATCAAACAGGTGCACTTTTCCTGGACTATTTACTGTCCCAGAAAAAAGAAAAAGGGAAGATTCCTCAAAATGGAGTCGTCTTAAAAACCATCGTCACTTCAGAAATCGGTCGGGCGATTGCCGAGTCATATGGCTTGAAGACGGTAGATGTACTTACCGGGTTTAAGTTCATCGCCGAGAAAATAAATCAATATCATGTAAGCGGGGAAAATAGCTTTTTGTTCGGATATGAAGAAAGCTACGGTTACCTGATTAAAGACTTTGCACGTGATAAGGATGCCATTCAAGCCGCAGTGCTGGCTGTTGAAGTCTGTGCTTATTATAAAAAGCAGGGATTGACACTATATGAAGGGTTACTGAATGTGTTTGAAAAATACGGCTATTACTTGGAAGGATTGCGTTCATTGACTTTAAAGGGCATAGAGGGAGCGAAACAGATTTCTGGAATATTGAATCAATTCCGTCAAAATCCCCCTTCCCGAATAGCTGGCATTCCGGTAGTTGCTGAAGAAGACTATCAACGCAGCAAAAAGCGTACATTACTTTCGAATGATGAAGATTTGATCGAGCTTCCGAAATCAAATGTATTGAAGTATTTCCTTGAAGATGGTACATGGGTTTGCCTCCGTCCTTCTGGCACTGAACCGAAAATTAAATTCTATTTCGGTGTCCAAGGTAAATCCATGCCAGAAGCTGAGTCCAAGTTATCGGGAGTCATGGAAGATTTCATGAGTAAGATTGAGGCGTTGGTTTAAATGTATGAAAGCTAAACGAAAGACCCTTTTCGGTCTTTCGTTTTTTTGTGATGGGAAATTTTCAGCAGCATGAATGATCAAAATTCTAGGAAATTCCGTTTCCTGTTTGGTATACTGTATTGGCGATGATCTCGGAAAACATCGGGAATAATGGAGGTATAAATTCATGAAATTAGTAATCATTAACGGTTCACCACGTAAACAAGGGCGTACGGGGATAGCCTCACGCTACATATCCAAGAAATACGGAGCGGAACTTATTGATTTAAGCAATAGTGAAATCCCTTTATATTCAGGTGAAGGTGAGCAATATCAATTGGATGTGATTCAAGGTCTTCGGAAAAGCATCGAGGAAGCGGATGGCGTAATCCTGACCACTCCGGAATATCATGGTTCCATGAGCGGAGCCTTGAAAAATGCCTTGGATTTTCTAAGCAGTGAGCAATTCACGCATAAACCAGTTGCACTTTTGGCTGTATCCGGCGGAGGTAAAGGTGGAATCAACGCCTTGAATTCCATGAGGACAGTGGGTCGAAGCCTTTATGCAAATGTGATCGCTAAACAATTGGTTCTTGATCCACATTGCTTCGATTACGAAAATGATGGTTTATTTGAAGAGTCTGCCGTACTTGTAGAAGGTATGATTGAAGAGCTTAAAATGTATGCAACTGCATATACTGCAATGAAAAAATAAAGAAAATGGGGGTCAGGTATTTAAATACCTGACCCTTCCTTGTTTTTATAGGGTTTCACCAGCCAAAGTTATATCCCCGATAATTAATCCTCTTGTATAAATTTTCCCGTTTTGCAAAAACTATAGTTGATTTTAGCTTGGAAGTTCCCTTAAATAATCACTTGTTTGTTCTGCCGCATGATCCAGATAGCGAAGCAGTGCATACAACTGGGATTGAATGATTTGATAATCATGCTCAAACCTGTAAGCATGCAAAAAATGTTCTATTTTTTTCGAAAGAAAGTGATCTTTCGTTCGAACCATCAATACTAACAAGCTGTCCCAATCAGAACGGTGTGTGTGAAACAATGCCTGATCATAATCCGCAATCCTCATGTTCTTCTCCCCCTTAATAAGGAGCTATTTGTATTTTGTTCAGATATGAAAGAACATTTCCTTACAATAAGTGGCGATGTATTTGGACCGCGGTTGTTGCTTTTTTCCTGAATAAAAATAAAAGGTGAGTACATGAGGAAAATACTAGTAATAGGAATATTGGTGCTGCTTTTTTTTCCTGAACCATCGCTGGCGGCAAAAGTGTATTCCCCTGAACAGATGGAAATGGATCTGCAGGGAATCCAAAAGCAGTATGAAGTTAACGTTAAAATAATCGGACAAACTGAAAAAGGGAAAAATATAAAGGCAGTCAAATTAGGAAAAGGAAAAAGATCGATTTTGCTGGTGGGATCACATCATGGAAGGGAATGGCTCAGTTCCATACTTTTAATGCGCATGCTTGAAGAGTATGCAGCCGCCTATCAAGCGGGCAAACAAGTTGGAGAATACCGGACGGAATCATTGGATGAAGTGAGCATCTGGTTCATTCCGATGCTGAATCCAGATGGAGTAAGCATCCAGCAAGGAGATCTCTCCAACTTAAATGTTTTTGAAAAGGCTGCAGTATGGAAAATGAACGGATTTAGCAGGAATTGGTCCAGGTGGAAAGCCAACGCTAAAGGCATTGATTTAAATAGGCAGTATCCGGCTGGATGGCAAGAAGTCATGAGTGATGAAACAAAACCAACGTATAAATTTTATAAAGGCGGAAAACCATTAGAAGCAGCTGAAGTAAAAGCGCTTACGGATTTCACGAAGGAGATCGATCCCCTTATTGCTGTTTCCTACCATACCTCAGGAAGGGAAATCTTTTGGCATTACAAAAACAAACGGAAAAATATGGCGAGGGATTATGGGATTGCCAAAAAAACTGCCGAATTGACTGGATATGAACTGACCTTTCCGGAAAAAGAAGCGGTAGGAAGCGGATTTACGGATTGGTTCATTACTGAATTCCGCCGCCCGGGAATGACAATCGAGCTTAGTTATTTAGTGGATGAAACCAATCCGTCGTTGGCTGTGTTTCCTGAGGAGTGGAAGAGGAATCGATTGGTTGGAATCATGCTTGTAAAAGAAGCGAAGCAGCTGCATAACAACTGAACAATTTTACATAATAATAGTAAGCGAAAAGTATAAGGAGGAAAAGATTTTGAAAAAAGTCATCGTGTTGCTAATGGGGATTTTTTTAATCATGCAAGCAGGTGCCATTTCAGCACATGCCCAAAAACCCGATTACGAAAAATACGGAAAGATTGCAATTACAGTTGTGCAGGCGGATTATCCTGAAGTTAAGATTAACGATTACGAATATAAGGGCAGAAAAACTGTATCGAAAAATCTCGTCGAAGACGTTTTCAGATTTTTGGTCGATGATAAAGGGCAGAAGTTCAATGTCATCGTGACGGTACAACATGATTTGAAAAATGAAAAATTACTTAGTTTGAAGGTCACGGAGCAAAAAGGAAAGTGAGGTCAGAACAAGCGGAAAATTCAAGGTAGGCACCTTACCGGACATCTTCACCTCGAGAAGATGTTTTTTTCTGATTTCTTTTATACGTTGTCCGGAAAATGGCGAATACCGGATTAGTTGCCAATGGAAAGTGATTCGCATCCGTTCAGCTGCCATGAAGTTTTCATTGCATTTATGAGCAGCTAACCAGTATAGTTAGTATCAGATTGAAACAATAAGCTTGATTGTAGGGGTATTAGAAAATGAGAAGGTTTAAGAAAGTTTATGTGGAAATTACGAATATATGTAATTTGAAGTGTAATTTTTGTCCAAGTTCCAGCTTGCAAAGGACCCTGAAATTCATGGATCCTGAAGGGTTTACGGATGTAATCAAGAAAATCAAACCACACACCGATCATATTTATTTTCATCTGATGGGTGAACCATTTTTAAATAAAAATTTGGGTACATTCCTGGATATCAGTGCTGAAAATGACCTGAAGGTTAATATTACAACGAACGGTACTTTGATTCAAAAGGTCAAAGACAAGCTGCTCTCCAAAAAAGCCCTTCGGCAGGTGAATATTTCACTTCATAGCTTTGAGGCAAACGATACGAGCAATAGTCTTGATTCTTATGTCAGTAATATTGCCGATTTCATAAATGAAGCAAATGAAAAAAGTGAAGTGATTTGTGCCATTCGTTTATGGAATATGGATACGGCTGAATTAAAAGCGAGTAATGGCCTGAACGACGATATTCTTAGCATGCTGGAGGAGAAGCTTTCATTGGACATTCGCTTAAGTGAAGCTCTTCAGCAAAAGAATAATATTAAGTTGAAGGACCGGGTTTATATAAACATGGCCGAAAAATTCGAGTGGCCGGAATTGGACCGTGACATTATCGATGAAAATATTTTCTGCTATGCCCTTAGAGATCAGTTAGGCATCTTGGTGGATGGTACAGTGGTACCTTGTTGCTTGGATAGTGAAGGGAAAATACCGCTTGGAAATATATTCGAAACATCACTTGAAGACATTTTAAATGGTGAACGGGCGAAAAATATGTACGATGGTTTTTCAAGAAGATGTGCAGTTGAAGAATTATGTAAACGCTGTGGCTATGCAAAGCGCCATAAAAAATAAGATTAAGAAAAACCACGGAGTCCATCTTCGTGGTTTTTTGTGTGATTGAATGATATTGCCCTTTCTTTTTTATTAAAAATTCAGAATATTATTGTTTTATTGGAAGTCCCGTGATAAAATACTCACTATTATCGATGAAGTCATAACTTCATATTGTCATATAAAAAGTATTGAATTCATATCTTGCTTCAGAGGGGATGTTTTATGGATTTACAGCAAAAGGTTAAAGAAGTATTCCCTAGTTTATCCACTGGTCAAAAAAAGGTAGCAAAATACTTGTTAGTGCATTCACATACATTTGCAGTCACTTCAGCTCAAGAGCTCGGTAAAGATATAGGGGTCAGTGAAACGACCATCATCCGCTTTTGCTATTCATTGGGGTTAAGTGGATATGCGGAACTTCAAAAACTTATTCGCAATCAATTGATATACGAGAGCAGCAGTTTGAATGAATATCACTCTTCAAAACTTGAAGCCGCGAATCAGCCAAACTTCATGGCTCAGGTGATGGGGCAAGATATCATCAGCATCGAAAAGACAATGAATAATTTATCAAATGAAGATTTCTCCAAAACAGTTGATAAATTGGCGGCAGCTGACAATGTTTTGATATCTGGACACCGGTTATCATTTTCCGCAGCACATTGGTTAACCTTTACGCTGCGGCTTGTTAGGGATGAGGTCCATTTATATAGGCCTGATACAGATGATATTTTTTTACTGTTGAATAAAATGACTGAAAATTCCGTTTTCGTATCCATTTCTTTTCACCGTTATGTTAAAGAGACTGTGAAAATTACGGAAATGGCCAAAAAAGCGGGTGCATTTGTAATTGGCGTTACAGATTCTGAACTGGCTCCAATTGCTGAATACGCTGACATATTATTGCCCATTTCAACACCCAGGACTTCCACTATCGATACGGCACCGGTGTTATTCTCATTATTGAATAGTTTAGTAGCTGGTGTATCGATTAAGGATGAACAGGGTTTCAAAGAAAGAAAAGCTATATATGATGCGTTCAATCAAGACGAATTTTTCTTTTAAAAGATTAAATTTCCATCAGTTCGGTGAACAAGCCGATTAAACCGGGATACAAGGGGGAGACAGAAATGGATATCACACAATCTATCGAAAAATTAAGGCCTCGTATACTCGATATCTTTGAGCATTTACACGCACATCCTGAAACGAGTTGGAATGAAGTGAATACGACAGCTTTCATTTCAAATATTTTAACGGAAAATCAGTGTACGGTAAAAACATTCAAGGACTGTACAGGAGTGATTGGGGAAATCGGGGATGGGGATTTCACGGTAGGGTTACGATCGGATATCGATGCACTTTGGCAGGAGGTGGATGGGACGTTTCAAGCCAATCATTCCTGTGGACACGATGGACATATGACCTTGGCACTTGGAGTATTCCTGGTATTGAAAGAAATGGACTTCCATCCAAGAGGCAAACTTAAATTCATTTTTCAGCCTGCTGAAGAAAAAGGTACGGGCGCCTTGAAGATGATTGAAGAAAAAGTATTGGATGATGTCGATTTCCTTTATGGGGTGCACTTAAGACCGGTTGAGGAAGTGAAGGATGGGCAAGCGGCACCAGCCATTGTCCATGGTGCCGCTCAGTTCATTAAAGGAGAAATAGCGGGGACTGATGCACATGGGGCCAGACCGCATCAAGGGCAAAATGCCATCGAGATAGGAGCAGCATTCATCACTTTGTTAAATGGTATCCATCTCAATCCATCCATCCCTTATTCGGCAAAAATGACGCAGTTTTTTGCTGGAGGGGAAAGCTCCAATATCATCCCTGGGAGAGCCACTTTCTCATTGGATTTACGGGCACAGGATAATGCAATGATGGAAGAGCTCACCAAGAAGGTGGAGAAGGTTGCAGAATCTTTGGCCATTGTCCATGGAGTCGAAGTGAAACTCGAACCGGGAACCAATGTTGCCGCAGCAACCGTGAACGATCAAGCCCAGGACATAATGTCTGAAGCGATAGCCGATACACTCGGGGAAGAAAATCTGGTAGCGCCTGTCATTACGACAGGCGGAGAGGATTTTCATTTTTATACGTTGAAAAGACCTGAACTGAAAGCGACGATGCTTGGATTGGGCTGTGATTTGGCACCAGGGCTCCATCATCCGAACATGACGTTCAACAAAGATGCTTTATTATCGGGGATTGAAATCCTGACCAAAGCCATCATACTGACTTTCGAGAAATATGGGGAGGGGGGACACTTGCATGACTGATGAACTATTCATTAAATCCCTATCAACACTTGAGGATTTACAAGAAGTGCAGCGACTGGAAGTTCTTGTATGGGGCATGGATTGCGTTCCCATCCATCAGACGATTACGGCAGTCAAAAACGGCGGGCTTGTTTTAGGCGGCTACTTCAATGGCGAGTTAGTCGGGTTTCAATACAGTTTTCCGGGATTCAAGGATGGAAGGGCATATCTTTGTTCACATATGTTAGCAATCCATCCATCCCATCAAAAGAAGGGCTACGGCAGATTACTTAAACTTGCGCAAAAAGAAGAAGCACTGAAAAAAGGTTATGACTTGATCACATGGACGTATGATCCATTGGAAAGTGTGAATGCAAACTTGAACATCGGTAAGCTAAAAGCTGTTTGCTCTACCTATATGGATGATTGTTATGGAAATATGAATGATACCCTCAATGAAGGATTGTCCACTGATCGATTCATGGTGGAATGGAATATACGCCAGGAAGGAAAGGAAGATACTCCACTTCCAGATAAAGCCGCACACATCGTAACGACAGGAATGAATGACCAAGGCTTTCCTTACATCAAGGATTATCATTTTGAAACCAATGCAGAGGTGATCGCCATACCCATTCCGACAGATATTCAACAAATCAAAAAGGCTGATCTCAGCCTTGCGATTGATTGGCGGTTAAAAACCGGTGAATTATTCAAAAAGCTTTTTGCCAAAGGGTATGTTGCATCCGGGATTGAACGGGAACAAGGTGAAAATATTCAAAACTATTTATTAAAAAAACAAGAATAAGAGGGGAATCGGGATGAAAATAACAGAAGTGCGTTTACGTCATTTAAATATGGATTTGGTAGCTCCCTTTACAACAAGCTTTGGAACGTTTGTGGATAAGGAGTTCATTCTTGTGGAAGTGAAAAATGGAGAGGGGCTTTCAGGTTGGGCTGAATCTGTGGCGTTTTCAGCACCTTGGTATAACGAAGAAACCATAAAAACCAATTGGACCATGCTGGAGGATTTCCTGATACCGCTTGTATTGGATAAAGAAATAGAGCATCCCCGTGATGTATCGGATATGTTCTCGCATATCCGTAAGAATAATATGGCAAAATCGGCAATCGAGGGAGCCATCTGGGATTTATACGCAAAAGAAAATAATATCCCATTAAGCATGGCTTTAGGCGGGGAACTGGAAAAAATCGATGTTGGGATCAGTATCGGCATCCAAAAAACGATACCTGAATTACTGGCGAAGATAGAAGCTGGATTGAAGGATGGGTATAAAAGAATAAAAATGAAAATCCAACCAGGCTGGGATGTAGATGTAATCAGGGAAGTACGCAATCGATATCCCGATGTCCCGATCATGGCAGATGCAAACTCCGCATACCGCCTGAAAGACATCGAATTGCTGAAACAGCTTGATCAATTTGATTTAATGATGATCGAGCAGCCTTTGTCATCAGATGATATTGTCGATCATGCCACATTACAAGCGGAAATCAAAACACCGGTTTGCTTGGATGAAAGCATACATTCCGTGGAAGATGCAAGAAAAGCCCTTGAATTGGGAAGCTGTAAAATCATTAATATTAAGATCGGCAGGGTTGGCGGTTTAACGGAAGCAATGAAAATACATGAATTATGTAAAGAAAGGAATGTACCGGTTTGGTGCGGAGGCATGTTGGAGTCTGGTGTGGGGCGTGCCCATAATATCGCATTGACAACACTTGATAACTTCACGATGCCTGGTGATACGGCAGCATCCGCGAATTATTGGCATAAAGACATCATCCAACCGGAGGTTACAGTGGAAGATGGAGTCATAACGGTTCCAAAGGCGGCAGGCATTGGCTATGAAGTCGATTACGCTGCGGTCGATGAATTCACTTCCTATAGTAAAAGATATACCAAATGATAAATATATAAGAGTTGAAAATAAAAGAGCCTCCCAGCTTCATTTGCTTCGGCACGTTAACTTGAAGCTGGGAGGGGTTTGAAAGAACCGGATAATGATGAAGGGAAAGATATTTCCTTCACCTTAAATTGTCAGAATAGTCATATAATTGAGGTGGTATGTGAAATGAAAAATAGTGTAAATCTTGCAGGGGCCTATATTGGAATCATCATTGGAGCAGGTTTCGCTTCAGGACAAGAAGTATTACAGTTCTTCACGAGTTTTGGAATCTACAGTGTATTGGGAATTTTGGTGGCAACAGCTTTATTCGCGTTTTTAGGCATGCAAGTTACTCAATTGGGGAGCACGCTTCAAACACGCTCCCATAAAAGCATCATCGATCATATTTGTGGCCGCTATGTAGGCAGGGTGGTCGATATTATTATCACATTTTTCTTGTTTGGCGTTACGGTCATCATGATTGCCGGTTCCGGAACGATTTTTGAAGAACAATTCGGGATTCCAAGCATAGTTGGTGCAATCGTCATGACGGTGCTCACGATTGGTACTCTTTTACTTAATGTTAACAAAATAATGTCCATCATAAGTGCCGTAACACCGTTTTTATTTGTTATCATGATCATTATTTCAGGTTATTCATTTTTCACATCCGATCTAAGTTTCAATCAAATCATTTCATCTTCAAGTAAAGGGACGGCAGCAACCGGAAATTGGATGATGGGGTCATTACTTTATGTTTCATATAATATGACTGCCGGAATTGCCATGCTAGCCGTAATGGGAGGGACCCTCAAGAATAAGAAAGAGGCTGGTATGGGAGGGGTTCTAGGAGGTATAGGATTGGGGATTTTGCTATTTTTGATCAATTTGGGGATGATGTCCGACTTGAAGGGCATAGAAGGCTCAGGTATGCCTACCCTTCATTTAGCAAATCAGATTTCTCCATGGTTGGGATATCTCCTATCAATCATCCTTTTAGGAATGATTTATAATACAGCTGTCGGGATGCTGTATGCATTCACCGCCAGGTTGGTGCCTGCTGAAACGAAACGCTTTAAAATATCCGTGATCATGGTCGGGATCCTCGCGTTCCTTGCAAGTTTCGTTGGCTTTATTGAATTGGTTGGGACGGTATACCCAATCACAGGGTACTTAGGTTTTGTAATCATAGCAGCGCTCATCATTTCCTGGGTCCGTTCAAAAACGAAAAAAGAGGCTGTGAATACGGAATTAGTGAAATTTTAATATCCATAAATTTGAGTGCAGAACTGCATGAAACATTTGGCCTGACATCTTCTTCATGGAGGTGTTTTTTTTCTGTTATCGAGGACCTTTACTCATGATCACGGCATTTTTCCTCCTTTTTTTCATACATTAGTTTAAAGGCGGAAGACAAGGGGGATATCGGATGAATGAAGCGGAGCAAAAGGCTCTGGAATATGCCATTAGTGAAATTACAGAAATAGCAACTGGGTTCGGGTTGGATTTTTACCCGATGCGTTATGAAATTTGCCCTTCAGAAATCATTTATACATTTGGTGCCTATGGGATGCCGACCCGTTTTTCTCATTGGAGCTTTGGGAAGCAATTTCATAAAATGAAGCTGCAGTACGACTTTGGATTAAGTAAGATCTATGAACTGGTCATTAACTCTGATCCTTGTTACGCTTTTCTGCTGGACTCCAATTCACTTGTACAAAATAAATTGATTGTTGCGCACGTTTTGGCGCATTGTGACTTCTTTAAGAATAATATCCGTTTCAATAATACTAAGAGGGATATGGTAGAAAGTATGTCGGCAACGGCAGAAAGAATCCGTGAATATGAAATCCTGCATGGCAAAAAGGAAGTGGAAACCTTCCTCGATGCACTTTTAGCCATTGAAGAACATATCGATCCGTCGCTGATGAGACCGAAACTTGCCTGGACGATGGAAGATGAGGAAGAAGAAGAGGAAATAAAACCGACAGCCACACAATACGATGATTTATGGAACCTTGATAAAAAGGATAAACCGAAGCAATCGAACATTAAAAAGAGAAAAAAATTCCCGCCAAGGCCTGAAAAGGATATTATGCTTTTCATAGAACAGTACAGCAGGGATTTAACCGATTGGCAACGGGATATCATGACGATGATCAGGGAAGAGATGCTTTATTTCTGGCCGCAGTTGGAAACGAAAATCATGAACGAAGGCTGGGCATCCTACTGGCATCAGCGCATAATCCGTGAATTGGATCTATCCTCAGGGGAAGCCATTGAATTCGCAAAACTGAACGCGGGTGTCGTTCAGCCATCACGGACCAGCATCAATCCTTATTATCTTGGATTGAAAGTGCTTGAAGATATTGAAGAACGCTATGATAATCCATCTGAAGAAATGATCAAGCTGGGCGTCAAGCCTGGATCTGGCCGGGAAAAGATGTTCGAAGTCAGGGAAATCGAATCGGATATTTCCTTTCTCCGTAATTATTTGACGAAAGATCTAGTCATGCGGGAGGATATGTACTTATTCCAAAAGCAGGGCAAGGATTATAAAATCGTCGATAAGGCATGGGAAAATGTTCGTGATCAACTCGTGAGTATGAGGGTTAACGGCGGTTTCCCTTATATCACAGTAAATGATGGGGACTACATGCGAAATGGGGAACTTTATCTAAAACATTGGTATGAAGATATTGAACTGGATCTGAAGTACCTCGAAAAAGTCATGCCATATATCCATCAGCTCTGGGGCCGCTCCGTTCATATGGAATCAGTCATAGAAGGAAAAGAAGTCCTGTTTTCCTATGATGGAAAAGGTATTCACCGGAAATACTTATAAAGCAGAAAAAACTGCCGATCACTCGGCAGTTTTCTTGTTTTAAGCTCTATAATTCGTTATAAAGAATCATGATACTTGTGATTTGCAACTATTAATGTTATAAATCGATTATAGAATTTTGGAAAAACTCATTAGGCAAACGGAAGGGGGAAGGTATGATTATTCGTGAAGCGGTGGAAGAGGACATAGATTCCATCAAAGAAATATACAATCAAGGGATTGAGGATAGAGTTGCCACGTTAGAAACAGAGATGAAGGACCGAATCTACATGGAGGAATGGTTCGCCAAACACATCGGACGCTATAAGGTCATTGTCGCTGAGCAAGAAGGGGAGATTGTTGGATGGTCCTCCTTGAATCAGCATAACAATCGCAGTGCTTATAAGGGCGTTGCTGATTTATCCGTCTATATCTCAAGAGATCATCGAGGAAAAGGGATTGGCGGTTTATTGCTGCAATCCATCGAAAAGCTCGCAAAAGAAAATGACTTCAATAAAATTGTGTTATTCACATTTCCCTTTAACCAGATGGGTCAAGGGTTGTATAAAAAACGGGGGTATCGCGAAGTAGGAGTGTTTAAGAACCAGGGAATGTTAGACGGGGAATTTGTCGATGTGATGGCCATGGAAAAATTATTACTTTAAACATTTAGGGGGTAGGGGGATTATGACAGTGAACCATTCAGGCGTTTTGTCTGTTGGTTATTTTGATGCCTATTTCAAGCGGTTTTAACTTCTCGTGAACCTGTGCAAAAGGATACATTGAAACAAACTTTTTTAAGGCGAAGCGTGTTATTATGGCGAGCAAACTCACCGAATTTTCATGACAGCTTTTAATAATCTAAAAGGATAAATAAAAATATATTTGCATCAAATAGTTGCAAAATGCAAATAATATGTGTATAAATAAAGTGAGGTGAAAGTAATGGAAAATGAAAACCTTAGAGGTCTCTTCCAACTCTTAACTAGACGTTTTGGGTTATTGAATAAAAATTGTTGCAGCGCTGATGGAATTGAGATATCACTTGTCCAAAGCCACATCCTGTATGAAATAAACCGACAAAACCACACTTCCATCCAGCAAATTGCAGAAACCCTTGGAACGGATATTACGACGTTCAGCCGGCAAATCCAATCCCTTATAAAATTGAATTTAGTCACAAAAACGCCAGATGCGGAAGATCGGAGAATTTCTATCCTTTCTCTGACCGATGAAGGCGTGAAAATCAATCAAACCATCGATAAGCAAATGAATGATTACTTGAATGAAGTCTTCAAGACGATGAATGAGTTTGAAAAGGAATCAGTTGTGCGTTCTCTGAAATTGCTTAATGATCGAATGTTGAAGTCATCCGTATGTTGTACTACTCCTTGGGGGTAGTATAATTTTTAGACAATACTTGCAAATTACAACTTTTTTAAGAAGTGAAAATATAGGAGGGAATAATGATGGTACAATTTGATAAAAGTGCATTACCGGTAGCAATTATAGGCGGGGGACCTGTGGGGCTGGCCGCTGCCGCTCATTTACTAAAAAAAGGGGAGAAGTTTATCGTATTGGAAGCGGGGGACTCGGTTGGTTCCAGCATGCTGGAGTGGGGTCACGTTAGAATGTTTTCTCCTTGGCAGTATAACATCGATAAAGCAGCAAAGGAATTGCTTGAGAACAATGGATGGATGTCACCAGACGAAGAAGCTTTGCCGACAGGCAGCGAATTGGTAGAAGAGTACCTTTTGCCGCTAAGTAACCTTCCAGAAATGAAGGAAAACATCATGTTACAAGTAAAAGTAGTCGGTGTTGCCAAAAAGGCTCACGATAAGTTAAAAACAGGAAAACGGGACACAGTTCCCTTTCAACTGTATGTAGAAGTGAATGGTGACACAAAAGTCATTGAGGCCAAAGCAGTGATTGATTCATCAGGTACTTGGACCAATCCAAACCCCATCCTTTCAAATGGTATCTGGACGAATGCGGAGAGACAATTACACAATCAAATCCACTATGGTATTCCTAACGTCGAACAATTAGAAAACAGATATCAAAATAAATCCATCATGGTAATCGGAAGCGGCCATTCGGCCATCAATGCCCTATTGGATCTGGCAACCTTACAGCAAAAATTTACGGATACAAAGATCTACTGGGTTCTTCGTAAAAAACAGATCAATGAAGTGTACGGCGGGCAAGAAAACGACGGCTTGGCCGCTCGTGGAGAATTGGGCATAAGAATTCAACAATTAGTGGAATCTGGACGAATCATTATTCTTACTCCCTTTCATATTAACGGAGTTACTCAAACAAACAATAAAATCACGGTAGTCGGAGAACTAAACGGAGAGGAATTTACACTCGGTGATATCGATGAAATCGTTGTGAGTACGGGCTTCAGACCTGATACATCCTTTTTAAATGAAATAAGGATAAACCTTGATTCAGCTGTGGAAAGCATAGAAGCGCTTGCCCCGCTAATTGACCCGAATATTCATAGCTGTGGAACCGTGCGGCCGCATGGTGAACAAGAACTACGACATCCTGAAAAGAACTTCTACATTGTTGGCATGAAGAGCTATGGAAGAGCACCTACATTCTTACTGGCGACAGGCTACGAACAAGTCCGTTCGGTAGTGGCTTATCTAACTGGCGATATAGAAGGGGCAAAAGAAGTACACTTGGAACTCCCTGAAACAGGAGTATGCAGTGTGAATCTCGCTCCAAGTTGCTGCGATTCTGATATTCCTGCAAATGAAAAAAAGGATAATTCTTGCTGTGGCAGTCCCGTTCTAGCGAGATTGGACATTAAAAATAATTCTTGCTGCGAATAAACCAAAAGACCAGTCTGATGAAACAGACTGGTCTTTTTAGAGGCTTTGTTATTATTGTTATTTTTGAACAAATAGAAGAGACCACTTATTGAGGCCTTCTTTCGGGTACTTATGCATCTATTTATTTATTTATTTATTTATCCCTTCTACTGCTATTTAATTCATTGAACCCTGCTTCTATTACATCCGCACTCCTTTTATTTCTTTCATCCAATTTAGTTGAGGCATATCCACCTGCAAAAGTTGCCAAAATTCCTAAAAGACCAAAACCTACTTTTCCTGCCCAGTCCTTCCAACTCTTTCGTGCATCTTCAATTTTTTCACTTAGACTGCTATTTTCTTTGTAGATATATCCCATTTCTTTTTCACTAATATTATCTTTATTCAACCGCTCAAAAAGTCTATTAATTGTATCTTTATGAACATCTATCACTTTTTCATGAACAGCTTTATTTTCTGAAGATAATTTATGCATAAACAACAAAATTTCTCTCGGTGTGTTAGGATTTTCAATTATAGGTGATAATTTCTTTTAGTTTCCCATAAGACTTATCAATTCATCTAATTGACTGTCAGGATACTCTCCTTTATGTCTTGCAACTAAAAACAGTTTATTAACTATATTCCATTTTTACCGAAAATTATAGTGGTATAAATTGATAACTACTTCTCGTATGCCTATTTACTCATAAAATATTTTCTGTGCACCAGTAATCCCATTTAAAGTGACTAGCCCTTTTAGTTCCATAAAAAAAGGATTGTCAAAGCACCCTTTTGATATTGAAATAAAGCAAATCATCTTGTATCAACTCTTTAAGCAGACTAACATTAAACTATATTGTTGAATATTTAATCCTTGATTAAATAAGAATATGCTTATACAATGATATAGAATAAATACATAAGCATTTGATTATATGGTCGATTAGGCTAGGAGGGATAACATGCAAACGAATGAAGCGTTGGATATAGAAGCTACGGCAAATGTTCTTAAACTTTTAGGTGATAAAACACGTTTGACGATGGTAAAAATTATGTCTGAACATGAATGTTGTGTCTGTGAATTTGTTGACCTGTTTGATATGAGCCAACCTGCTATTAGCCAACATTTAAGAAAGTTGAAAGATAGCGGAATTGTGAATGAGGCGAGAAGGGGACAATGGATATTTTACTCGTTAAACCAAACTTCCTCGTATTACTCATTTATTCAAACGGTTATCAGGGATTTGCCAAGCCAGGCATTTAAAGTAGAAGAATTAACTGCACAAGGAAAACGAATTTGTTGTGACTAACGAGGAGGAGAACAACAGTGGGTACAGTTATATTAGCTAGTATCATCTTTTTGCTGACGTTGACACTCGTCATCTGGCAACCTAAGGGATTGTCAATTGGCTGGTCAGCATGCGGAGGTGCGGTACTTGCCTTACTCGTTGGGGTTGTTGACTTCAACGATGTAATTACCGTTACGGGTATTGTATGGAACGCGACGTTGGCGTTCATTGCTATTATCATTATTTCTTTGATTTTAGATGAAATTGGTTTCTTTGAATGGGCTGCCTTGCATATGGCGAGAGCAGCCAAGGGAAATGGAGTAAGGATGTTTGTGTATGTGAGCATTCTCGGAGCTCTAGTCGCTGCATTCTTCGCAAATGATGGAGCCGCGCTCATTTTAACTCCGATTGTTTTGGCGATGGTTCGAAACTTGAAGTTGGAAGAGAGAATGATCTTCCCATTTATCATTGCGAGTGGGTTTATTGCGGACACTACATCCTTACCCCTTGTCGTAAGTAATTTGGTCAACATTGTTTCTGCTGACTTTTTTGATATCGGTTTTATTGAGTTCGCATCTAGAATGATCGTTCCCAACCTGTTTTCATTAGCGGCTAGCATCCTGGTATTATATTTGTACTTCAGAAAGAGCATTCCGAAGAATTATGATATGGCTCAATTGAAGAAGCCAGTTGATGCCATTCGTGATATAAAAATGTTTCGCCTGTCTGGGATTGTTTTAGGTGTTCTGCTGGTTGGCTATTTTATCAGTGAATTTTTCAACATTCCAGTATCCATCATTGCAGGTATTATCGCCATTTTCTTCTTGTTTATGGCAAGGCGAAGCCCAGCTGTTAATACCAAGACCGTTGTAAAAGGCGCACCTTGGGCGATTGTGTTCTTCTCCATTGGAATGTATGTTGTGGTGTATGGATTGAGGAATGTTGGATTGACGAATATTTTAGCTGACCTTATTCAAGTGACGGCTAATCAAGGATTATTCGCTGCTACTGTCGGGATGGGATTCATCGCAGCTATTCTTTCATCGCTTATGAATAATATGCCGACGGTCATGATAGACGCTCTTGCCATTTCCGATACGAATACAACGGGCGCGATTAGGGAAGCCCTTATTTATGCCAATGTCATCGGTTCGGATTTGGGACCGAAAATTACACCGATCGGTTCTTTGGCTACGTTATTGTGGCTGCATGTCCTTTCTTTAAAAGGCGTGAAAATCTCATGGGGAACCTACTTCAAAACGGGAATCATCTTGACCATCCCAACATTGTTCATCACATTAGTCGGCCTATATATATGGTTAAAAATCATGCATTAAACACTTACTTTACTAACTAAGGAGAGAAACATCATGGCTAAAAAAACACTTTACTTCTTATGTACTGGTAACTCTTGCAGAAGTCAAATGGCAGAGGCATGGGGGAAGAAATATTTAGGTAACGAATGGCAAGTGCTTAGTGCAGGAATCGAGGCCCATGGATTGAATCCAAAAGCTGTAAAAGCAATGAATGAAGTTGGATTGGACATCTCCAATCAAACATCGGATATCATCGACCCTGACATATTGAATCATGCTGATTTTGTCGTTACGTTATGTGGTGATGCGGCAGACAAATGTCCAATGACGCCACCGCAAGTTAAACGTGAACATTGGGGCTTTGAAGACCCGGCAAAAGCAGAAGGAACAGATGAAGAAATATGGGCTGCCTTCCAACGTGTTCGTGATGAAATTGGAGAAAGAATTTCACGTTTCTCTAAAACGGGTGAATAAATGAACATGAAAAGCCGTTAGTGTTAGTAGGCGGACCGAAGACCATAAAGAAAGAGCTGCCAATTTTGGCAGCTCTTTTCATCATTAAATCTTAATATCGACCTTAGCATTTTTCTGGAGTTCTTCCACATGCTTCACAAGCTTTTCCTGTTTCTTTTGCTGCTCTAATTGTTCCTTGATTTGCGGCTTCAATTCTTCGAGTTTCTGCACTTTCTGCCCGCTTGTTTTAGCTTGCTCTGCAACCTGGTCGTAATACTTTTGGATTTCTTCATCAGTTGCTTCATCCACTTTAATCTCTTTTTCAACATACTTCGTATATGGGATGTTCTCTGCGATCTGAGCATTCAGCATTTCTGAATTCAGGCCTGCTTGCTTCATCGCTTCCTTGAATTTCTCTTCACTGTCATATTGCTTTTTGATTTCGGCAAGTTGCTTTTCAATTTCGGCCTTGGAAGCTGTGTAGCCCTTTTTATCAGCTGCTTGAAGCAGCAACGTTTGCCCCACTAAAGAGTTGAGTGTTTGCTCTTTAATTTGTTTGGCTCCCTCCTTGGTTGTTGGATCTTGTCCGAATTGCTGCATTTGCATTTGTGTGGTAGACAACACGGTATTATATTCCGCACCTGAAATTTTTTCGTCATTGACGATGGCCACCGTTTTCTTTTCATCCACCTTTTGCTTGTCTAGTTTCTTCTGCATTTCTTCCATCTGTTTTTGCTGTTCCTCAGTTGCTTTAGCCGTTTCTTTCTCAGTTGTTTTAGTCTCTTTCTCGTCATTTTTCTTATCAGCTTCATCGTTCGAACCACAAGCTGTTAATACAACTGCCAATAATCCAATGATGATTGGGTATAATAGTTTCTTCATATTTCAGTCTCCTCTCGTATTCAATGCTAAAAAATCATCTAATGCGCATTATAAAGGAATTTCCCATTAAAACACAATATTTTCATTCTTTTTTCCAGAAAACAGGAGGATAGTATAGGCATTAGCTCATTATATAAGTGTAACATTCGCGGAAATGAACCAATTTACCCTTCGTCATGAAATAAGCTTAAAAGGAATTCGAAGACTGATACGTGGTGCAGACAGAAACTTGTAGTCCATCACTTACACACAAAACATTGCTTAGTAACTATTGTATCTAAAACTTGTATGGTATTATATACTTTATCATCCGGATGTAGTTCATTTAGCCTATATATTGAGATTTTTAATCATGAACGGAGCTAGCCGTGAAAATGAGAAAAGTGAAGAGACAGGATTGGAAATCCAGCTATTGGAGGTATACATATTGAAAGGGAAAACAAGGCTGCCATCTGAATTGGCAGCGTATTTAAAGTTGGGGGATGCCGTCATCATTACGGATCAAGATCATCGCATACTTGATATTAATGCTTATTATGAAAGGACGACAGGGTATTCAAGGAACAGTATCATTGGGTTCAAAGCTGGATTCCTAAAGTCAGGGATAACACCGTTGTATACATACACATCCCTGAAAAACGAGTTAAGGAAGGGAAATCCTTGGTCAGGGGTCTTCACCAACCGAAAGAAATCGGGTGACATTTGGCACTCCTCGATTACGATTACTCCTATTCAACTAGGGGGGCAGTGGTATTTTGTCGGGATTTTCCGTGAACTGGAACAATTGAAAGAAGGGATTTACCTTTCGGAAAAGAAAAGGGCAGAGACCCAAAGGGAATTGTTAAAGGTCCTCGCCATTTCATGCGAAATCCGTGATCCAGGCATTGAGGAGCATTTATTGAGAGTTCAAAACCTAACCGAGCAGCTAGTCATGGTTCACAATCGAAGATGCCAGCTGGAACTATCTAAAAGCTATATGAATCATATCGTTCATTCAAGTATTCTGCATGATATCGGAAAAGCGGAGATTCCTGAAGGGATATTATACAAACCTGGCCCGTTATCTCCATATGAACGAAAAATCATCGAGATGCATCCGTTGATGGGATCCGATATATTGAATAAGATTTCAAGGGAAATAAACCATGATGTAATCAGCAGCCTGAAAGTGGCTGAAAACATCATCCTCCATCATCATGAAAAATGGGATGGCACTGGATATCCACATCGTTTGAAAGGTGAGGATATCCCATTGGAAGCTAGAATAGTTGCCATTGTGGATGTGTTCGATGCATTGACCAGCAGAAGGCCGTATAAAGATTCCTGGTCAGTGGAGCGAGCCTTATCATTCATAAACGAACAAAAAGGAAAGCATTTCGACCCATCCATCGTAGCGTCTTTCATTTATTATTTTAATGAAAAGGGAGCGCAGAAAAAAGGTTTAGCAACCGTTCGCAGCACAGGGATATATTAAACTCATCGAATATCTTATCCGATATAATGGGGTTGTAATGCCTTCGATGAAAGAAAAGGTCGCATCCGTCTACTGGATCTGGTGGTTAACCTTTGGTGACCAAGGGGGAACAGCTCCTATCAATTGTAGGGTTGAAAAGAAAATCCCTGCCAATTCACCCTAAATGTAGAGAAGCCTTTTTACTACATTCCTTTTTTCTTGTTTCTATTAAAGTAATAAACGATTGCGATTACCAGAATCAGCAGTACCAAAACAATTCTTACATCGTCCGATGCCTTCAATACTTGTGTTACCGAATACGCTTCGACAAGGAGGGCAGGCAGTTTTCCGATGGATGTCGCGAGAAAGAAAATCATCATCCCCGTCTTGCTTAATGCTGCTGTAAGGTTGATCACGCCGGATGGAATAAAAGGAAGGAGCCTAAGCATCAGGATCATCCAAAATGCATGAATTCCTTGTGACCTTTGCAGCTTCATGACCCACCGGTTCTTCATGAACTTGGGTTTGAATGTTTGAAAGCCCTTTCGGTATAACCAAAAACTGACCACTGCTCCGGCAATTTCCCCCATGTAAGAAAGGATCAATCCCTTTTCAAATCCAAATACGGTGATATTGGCAGCCGTGATGAATACGCTTGGAATAAAACCAAGCACGCTAATCAATATATTGAATGCTAAACTTACAGCAATGGAAAAAGGTCCGCTGGATAGTAATGCATCAGAAATGAAATTCATATCAATCCACGGAACTCCATTTATATCCGATGCCCCAGACCGTTTTCAAATGTTGATCTGCTGGAAAACCGGCATGACGCAGTTTCTCTCTAATATTTCGAATATGGGAATCGATTGTCCGATCTTCCGTATCCGTTTTAAATCCCCATATGGTCGAAAGGAGGTGATCTCTGGAATACACTTGATCTGGGGATTTCAAAAACACGCACAAAAGTGAGAACTCTTTTGGTGTTAATGGGATCGTTTTGGTATCATAATGTGCTTCATAAGCGGATTCATTTAATTTTAGCCCCCTAAAGATCACATGATCATCCTGTTTATGCACTCGCCGCGTGACCGCTTCGATTCTGGCAAGTAAAACATCTTCATTAAAGGGTTTCGTGATATAATCGTCTGCGCCCTTTTTCAACCCTTTCACCATTTCTTGTGCAGCATCCCGGGCTGTGAGCATGATTATGGGAATATTGGAGAACGCACGGATCCTTTCGCACGTTTCCCACCCATCCAACTCAGGCATCATTACATCAAGAAGTACTATGTCCGCATGTTTATGCCTTAAGAACTGTATGGCTTCATATCCAGATTTAATCTTCATGCATGTATATCCGTGAGGCTTCATGTATAGCTCTAATAGATCAAGCATTCTCTGTTCATCATCAACCAGAACTACTGTCTTCATTTGTTATCTCCTTAAATGTGATGGTGAAGCACGTTCCTTGCTTCAAGTTGCTTTTAACCGAAATGGTTCCTCCTTGTATCTCCACTAATTGCTTGACGATGGAGAGTCCCAATCCGAATCCACCGGTATCTCTGGCGCGTGATTTCTCGACACGATATAAACGATCAAAGATATGGGGGATATCTTCAGGGGGAATGCCAACCCCTTGATCGATTATGGAGATGGAAATCCTGCCAAGGCATTCAGTGGCTTTGATGGTGGTGACTGTATATTCGTTCGAGTACTTCAGCGCATTATCCAGCAGGTTAAGAATGACTTGCTCAAACCGTGAAGGATCTATATCGATAAATAAATCATCCTTACATTCCAGGTTCAATTGAATTCTTTCATTTGTAAAAGCCGGTAAAACCTTTTCGTGAATGTTTCGCAGGAATGAAGAGAGCTGGACGGTTTCTTTTGATATGGTGAATGTATTTAGATCCATTCTAGCCATATTGAATAGTTCGTCCAATAATCTGTTTAATCGTTCGGATTCATCATGGATGATCTCTAGGTATCGTGATCGTTCGGAATCATCCAAATCCCTCCTTCGGGCAACATCGGCATATCCCTTTATATATGTTAGCGGCGTTCGCAGTTCATGAGAAATACTTGCCAAAAATTCATTGCGTTCCTTCTTTAAATAGTTCAATTCATCAGCCAAGCTTTGAATGGATTGGGCAAGCTCCCCAAGTTCATCATGAGATCGTACGGGCACAGCTACTGAAAAATTCCCTTTGCTGAGCTTGATTGTCGCTTCCTTCATCGATATCAGTGGCCTGGTCAAAGCCTTTGATAGAAAATAAATGATGACAAGCATGAAGAAAAGGAGCAAAGCAGTCGCAAGAAGGAAATGCCTATTCAATTGTGCGATTAAATCCTCCACTTCTCGTGTATCTTTAAACATATAAACATAGCCTTTGTTTTCTTCATCGCTGATAAATGGCGTAACGGTGGCTATAAATCTTTCATCCTTCCAGCTCGATTGGATGATCAGACCTTTTCGGGGAACATGCGGGAGGTTTTTAGCTAAGATTTTTTTCATTCCCCCATCCACCTTTTCGGAAGATATCAGAATAGCTCCTCTTGTGTCCGTAATCACAACATCTGTATCGGTATGTGATTCCATCAGGCCGATATGCTGAAGGGTTGAGCCGGAATATGTAATTTCCAACACATCACGATGACTATTGCCACGGGCCTTTAGTGACTCCAATTCCTGATTGACACGTGAATGTATCACTTTATTATGCAAGTAAACCATGGAAACGGTTTCCAACAAAAATATGCAAACAAATATAGATAGTCCGAGCTTAAGTGAGATTTTCAGGAGCATTCACCTTCTTATAGAATAAAGTCAGTTTAGCGAAAAAATATGAAGAAAGTATGCAGTTTTTTCAATTTCTGCGCATCTTCTTAAACAATAATACGGTTTTCAAAAGGAACAAGCCAATAAATTGCGAGGTCATCAGTTTGATGTTGGAGGGAGGGGTTGCGTGTTCGTAAACTATTGAAAACTGCCAACCACTTCAAGATGTTTCGGATTACAACCCGCTGTTATAAAAAAAGGCTGTTTTCGCATACTTTGTTGCTATTCACCAAGTAATGTGGTGTGGTTGATTTCCCCTCCATTGCTCGCTTTCCACGGGGCGGGTGGTGAGCCTCCTCGACGTGAACGCCTGTGGGGTCTCACCTGTCCCGCTGCTCCCGCAGGAGACTCGCACTTCCGCTCCAATCAACCTTAAATCGTTTCGTTTTAAAAACAACAATCTTTACGAATAGAGCTTAAAAAAAAGATGATTATTCATCACTTGAATTTAAATATACTGATCTTATTTTAATCACCTATAAAAATATGAAATTGCCAGGAAATTGGGCAGTTATTTTAGTTCATTCAAAATATTTTGTGTTAAGGAAACATTTTGTCGTAAGTGAATACTATGTAAAAAAGGAGTTGAACCATATGAATTGTACAAACCGTACGCAGAAAAAAATAATCGTTTATTCCGCATTATTCAAAAAAATGGGCATTTTCAATGATGAGGAATATAAAAACATCACAAAGACTTTTCAAACAAAGGATTGAGGAAGTGTCCATTGGATATATTCATAACCTTTCATCCTGCATTAATAGGTCTGTAAAATCCCCCGCCTTTCAATTTTTCGAATGGGGAGGGGGAGTTGCAGTCTGGCGGGAACTCATTTGCTCCCATTAATTACGACGGAGGATGGTTTCCCTACTGTCTCTTAAGGGTGTGTCGCCGGTGTTATCAATTTGTCCCGCTCTGATTCCCATCGGATTTTTCATCTGTTTGATTGCTTCGTTTTTAGCCATACGGCTGGACGAAATGATGTATCCTAAGTTTTAAAAACTACATATATGATGGACGATCATGTGCAAATTGGAGGGTGATTATTGAAAATGGGCAGGCCTTATTTTGGGGCTATCGGTTAATTTCCGCCGTTTTTAATGGAGGTTAAAAAGTGAAAAGGAAGATCGTTATGATCCGATGGTGTTCTTTGCGATAATGGAATAAGGAAATCGAAAAGGGGTTATGTAGGATGGCGGAGGACTTTAAGATTCCTAGCTTGAAAGTTGATGAGATCGATAAGAAAATCATATCGGTTTTACATGAGGATGCACGGATTTCGTATACCGACTTAGCGAAGAAAGTGGAGCTCTTCAGGGTTGCAGTTCAGATGAGAATCAATCATCTTGTTGAAAACGGTGTAATCGAGAGGTTCACTGCGGTCATAAATCCAGCCATGTTTCGGCATTCTTTAACGTTGAGGTTGAGCCTAAATATCTGGAATCGGTCGCACAGCAATTAGAAAGTGAACCGGCAGTAACGAGTTTATATCATATGACCGGTCCGAGTAAACTCCATATGCACGGAATCTTTACTGATAACCAGGAGATGGAACGATTTCTTAATGAGATGCTGTATGCGGTCGCCGGTGTTGTCAGCGTTGGATTGCCAAATTCTCATTAAACGTTATAAAAGCCGGATGGGCATGAAACTTTAAATGAAAAAATCCCCCTATATAGGTGGATTTTTTATTATTAGGTGAGCGGGATGATAAAGCCGCCGTACGCAAAGGCAAGAATGATTACGAAGGCGGGGTGGACCTTGAATTTACCTAAGGCCAAAAAGGCCAATCCAGCGATGACGATTGAATGGATGTAGCCGATGGAACCGATGGCATCCTCGGCCATATTCCAGGTGAGCAATAACATCATGATTGCAATCACGGGCTGTACAAGCAAGGACATGCCTTTTACGATGGGAGATTGCTTGTATTTTCGCAGGATTTTTAATAAATATATCAAAGCCACAGCTGAAGG
This sequence comes from Brevibacillus sp. JNUCC-41, assembly GCF_014844095.1. Classification (NCBI taxonomy): domain Bacteria; kingdom Bacillati; phylum Bacillota; class Bacilli; order Caryophanales; family Bacillaceae; genus Peribacillus; species Peribacillus sp. JNUCC41. The sequence continues at coordinate 2,840,829 of NZ_CP062163.1, forward strand.
GATGATCGTGCCTGCCAATGCGGCTAGAAATCCTGGCCAGCCATATACATCATATCCGACATATGCGGCTATTTTCGTGGCGATAGGACCTGGAAGTGAATTTCCTAACGCAAGCATTTGTGAGAATTCGGCATTATCAAGCCAGCCATAACGGGTGACGATTTGATCATACATAAGCGGAATCGAGGCTGGACCTCCGCCATAACCAAGAATATTGGCAATGAAAAACGCTAGAAAAACTGCAACACCTATTGGGATAATAAGACCCATTAACCGGATTCCTCCTTCCTATTCACCTTTTTATTATTCAATCTTTCCTTTAATTTAAAATGGAACGCCCCATATAGAAGGAAAATCAAAATGACGATACCCGGATGCAGGGAAATGACTTGCAGAAGCAAAAAGGAAATCGCAAAAAAGGTGATTCCGAGCACCTTTCCTAACCCTTTTATCGCCTTTTCGCCAAACTCATAAGCCATTTGACCAAGCATGACAGCAACAACCGGCATTACAGCAGCGATCATATTACTGATCATGGCCGAATTGCTTAACACATTAATGAATGCAATCAAGAAAACCATCGCAATGCATGAAGGTAAAACGTGAGCGGCCACGCTGACTATGGCTCCTGGCCAGCCTTTTAATTTATAACCAAGATATGCTGCCATCTTAGTGGCAATAGGTCCTGGGAGTGTATTGGCAATCGCCAAAGTGTCCCCGAATTCATCATCGTCGAGCCAGTGATAACGGGAAACTGCTTCGTGGCGGATGAGCGGGATGACAGATGGCCCGCCGCCGAAACCTAAAATCCCCGTTCTCATCATCCCGAACGTCAATTCCGCATATGGATTTTTCAAGAACATTCCTCCTTGGTTTTAGAATTCTTTTCCATGATTATGAATTAATGATAACAAAGACGCTTTCGAAATGTACATGAAATCATGATGATAATTACGTAATGAATGTATAAGAGGTATTTTTCAATGCAATAGGTTGAAGTTAATAAAAAAACTTCTTTTTGTCTAAAGAAATAAAAATTGGATTGCGCAAGACAGGTAAAAATACAAAAAGTACCCTATAGGCAGACCTTTTTAAAGTGACTGCTCTATAGGGTACTTTTTAAAATATAACTTTAACAAACCTTTTTAATGTGGGTTTATTCTTCCCGAATGACTAATAACACACCAATGAAAATTAATATTGTACCTATCCAAAAAGACAAGCCGATTTGTTCACCTAGTATTAACCAACCTAAAAAAGTACCCACTATAGGTTGTAAAAAGAAAAATAATCCGCCACTTGATGCGGTAAGCATTTGCAGTCCGCGATTCCACAATAAAAAGGCACATGCTGTGGAAATAACGCCCAAGTATAAAAGGCCGCCCCATATGGATGGATGCATGATTGCTTGAAAGTCAAGCTCGTCTAATCGACTAATCGTAATGGGTGTTAAACAGATAATTGCCACAAGCACTGCATAGGTCGTTATAACAATTTGTGAATATTGCCCAGGAATCCGTTTAATTAGAACTGACATAAGTGCCCAAGTTAATGCAGCAATCAGCAGCGATACGCCCCCAAGTTGGTGAGATGAGCCAATATGGGCATTTCCGACAATGATGCCAACACCGATCGTCGCTAAAATAACAGAAATTGATTTTTTAAAAGTGATCTTTTCTTTTAAAACGATACGTGCAAATATCACCATAAAAGCAGGTGTTGTCGAAGTAATGATGGCTCCCATTTGTGCAGTGGATAGAAGCGTACCGACTTCCTGGGTTACGATAGAAATTGTGTTTCCAACAAGTCCTATAATGAAAACCAAAAGCCAGTCTCGTCTTTCAATCCGCCAAGATTGTTTTGTTATAAAACCAATTGTCAACAATGCTAAAATCGCAATCACATATCGTAATAATACTAATTCAAGTGGTGGAACAACGTCTACCACAACTTTTACCACAACATACATCCCGCCCCAAATGCTAGCAGCGAGTGATAAATATAAAGAACCTAATATAGTGTTTTTCATTTTGTACCCTCCGTTTTAACTATACATTTCCAGTCCCTAACGGAGTTGCAATTTTCTACCGTTAAGGAAGAATAACTGCAGGTACATCATTTTCGAATAGCGGTGACCACAACATCAGCTTTCAGCTCTCTTTCAAAAATATTAGTTTCAATGATTTTTAGTTAATTATAAAACTATTCTGTTGTAACGGATCATTTGATTCAATAATCAGTAAGTTATATTAAATATACAAGATTTTAGGTATTTATAAAACAACAAAAAATAGTTTTGGACACAGCGTACCGATGGAAAACAACTCACTTGAAAATCTTCCATTAAAAAACTACTTTACACATTGAAGCCAATTTATCCGGCGTGGTTGCAAAAGAGGGACCTCCCAGTTTACGTAGATGTAGAAACCAAACTAAAACCCCACCGGTTGTAATAGGAAAAGGTGGGGGGGGGGGCATGTTTTAAGCCTTAGTATACTGTCTTGATTGACGGATGATCTTTGCTTATATTTTAACGTAAGATAAGAAAAATGGATTCCAGTTTGAATGAAAAGAGGAATTTATAGGGAAGGGAAGCAAATGGTGCAGTAATGGTGTTAGTCAAATGTCTGCAGCGGTAATGATGAAAGAAAAAACGTGGATTAGGATTAAAAAGGCTCCCTTGAAGAGTTTAATCCTAATCCACCATTAAGCTTTTTTTAGTGCATGGCCTTTCCAGAAGCATCACAATCGGTTATATTTTCGTTCGATTTTCCTGAACTCATCTGAAAGTTCAAATAAGGTGTGTAATACTGCTGTTTGAATATATAGATTCATATAATTATCATTGCTCTTCTTTTGAAAGGATAAATCATGTTTTTCATTAATTTTCCTAGTTATACATTCATTAATTTCGCTCCACATTTCTTTTGTTCCTTCTTTAATTTTAGTCTCCATAATCTCCCACTCCTTTTTTATTAGTTTATCCAATCTATTACATTCTTATACTTATTTATTGGCCAAGCTGGTGACTTTTTTATCTTAAAATTAATATTTACCGTTCAAGATATGATTCTTTGCGTAGAAAAGGAGAGAGTAGCGACTATAGTGTTAGTCCATCATTATTTTTTTGTGGAAATCAAAAACCTCTAATGGATGATGACCTATATTGAGTTTGTTCTCAAACAGCAGGATACCAAAGGGCTAATGAACTACGGGTTCTTTGCTTCATTATCGGAGGTTGCATTGGCAGCACATGGAGCTACAGGGAAAGGATAGTTGCATAAGATCAAAAGGTGCCGGAGCAGTTTATCTTTTAAGTGGATTTAATTGAAAGATGAGGAATAAAAACGAGCTTATCAACAGAGAATACTGCTATTAACTACAAAATAGGAGTGTAAATATGGAACAGACACTTTATGAAAAAGTCGGCGGGGAAGAAGCGATAGAAAAAGTTGTGGACTATTTTTACTCCGAGTTGGTTCTTAAGGATGATACAGTTAATCATTTTTTTGAAAAGACGGATATGGAAAAACAACGCCGTCATCAGACGAAATTTATTAGTTTTGCATTAGGTGGTCCAAAACAATACTCTGGACAATCCATGGCAAAAGCTCACCAAGGATTGAATCTGCAACCAGCCCATTTTGATGCCATTGTAAAACATCTAAACGATGCACTTGCTCACTTTGGAGTGAATGAAGCTGACATAGATACATCTTTAACTAAAGTTGCTTCATTAAGAGATGATATCTTGTATAAATAACCGATATTTAGCTAAAGGTACATTGCTTATGGAAGTAAAGGGAATTCCACACGGTAAGCAAAAAATATTATTCTTTTAGCCTAAAAATTGAATTCGGTGTCAGTTTGACTTTGGACTCGCATTTTTTTATTAAAATACGATTTTCCATTCGGGTTGATCAACAGCCTATATGGAATGTTCTAATTCCATTTTTTCATTTCTTTTAATTTAATAGTTCTCTTATTATTCGCACTTCGTAATCGAGGGGGAATGGGGGATATAATCCATGGAACAACGTAAATATCGGGTGAAGAGGTTATAAAGGGTTTCCTAGCTCGACTACCGGAAAGTGAACAACGAAACTTAAAAAAGGTAATTCGGCAGAATTACCTTTTTACTCATGCTTGAACTTCCGGTAAGCTGGTTTTTCTTCAATCTATAAACATTTTATACAATGTAATGCTTAAGCTGTGCGTTAGTTTTTTAATGATTACTAAAAATAGTCAAACTATTTTATAAAAACTGTATACTGCATCGCAGAAAAGAATCCATTTCAATCAATCTATTTTCAAAATGATTCTTTTTATTTACGCTGTGGGGGCTCAGGTTTGCCCATTCCAAGTTTCTTCAGAAAAGAGAATATGAGCTACAGTACCTCATATTTTCTTCATCAGTATAATATCTTTTTTGTGATATACACTTAAAACCAGACCAAACAAGCAGGCGTTAATCATAGCTGATAAAGCACCATAACTCATAAATGGCAGGGATACGCTTGTTATTGGTAATAAGCCGAGAGACATTCCGATGCTGACGGTTACCTGTGCAGTGAATATGGTAAAACTGCCGGAAACGAGCATTTTCCCAAATGGGTCTTTCACAGTTTGGAATATACGGGAAATTCGCCAGATCATCCATAAAAACAGCAGACCAATGAGCAAGGCCCCGGACCAGCCAAGCGTATAGGTAATCGTTACAAAGATAAAATCCGTCATCATTTCATTTGAAAAATCAATCTTCCCGAGGGAACCAAAATGTCCAAACCATCCGGCATCCTCAATTAGCTTTTCCAGTTTCAAATACATATACCCCGATGTCTCACTGAATTTTTCAGGCGTAACGAACGCAAAAAGTCTTTCAAATTGATAGGTCCTTATATTTTTCAACTCTAACTCTATAAGCAGAAGTGAAACACATGCAGTAAGCAGGACCGCTCCAGTAATAAGGATTTTCCTTTTATTTAGGCCGCTCTTCCAGACCATTACAGCAACCATCAATGAATAAAGCATTGCCGCCTGCAAGTTGACTGTATTCAGAAACAGGAATGCAGAACCAACGTATAAAATGGCAGCCAAATAAACATTCATCTTTTTTGATTGAAGCATTCCGGCCCAGGCAAGCAGAAAAATTGGCAGAACCACAATAGAATCGACCGACAATAAACCTATAATATTAATTCGAGGACTGCCGTTCACTAATACATTGGAAAATTGGAACTGAAAAAGAATCAGACATCCTACCGTAAAGAAAACCCAGCCCCATCTCTGAAATTTCCGATAATCGAAAAAAAGAAGGATACAGGCCAAAATAACACTTCCTGTGACAGAATATACCTGCTTCAGCACTGAAAATGAATTTCCTTCCTTAAACAAGAACCAAAACAAAAACAGGCCCGTAGCTGACATGAACAGAAACATGCTCATTAGCTTCCAATCCATCTTCGGCCTGTGCAGCTTGTCCATCTTCTGCCCAATGTCAGAGGGGCTTCCCATATTCCGGACAGCCAGTTCCTCTGCTTCATCCTCTGTATATCCTTTTTTGACCAGTTCAGCTTTAGTTTGATGCAGATGGGCTTTTAATTCAGCTTCTATATATTTTTTTGCTTCTTTTGATCGGATATACGACGAAACCTCATTTAAAAAATGATTGCTTCTCAATCGGTTCTTCCTCCTTCAAACGCTGTCCGCCAACTAGCAGAGGCGGAACCACTTTTAGATTCCTTTTTCTTAAGCCACTTTTTCGCACGTTCATCCAAGGAATAGAGCTTCCTTTCTTCCGTTTCCCAAAAAGACTGAAGCCAGCCTTCCTTCTCAAGCTCATGCAACGCAGCATACAAGGAGCCTTCGTTATTTTCAAATTTCCGGATGCCTTTCTGGTAAAGAGATTCATTAATTTGATAACCGCTTTTTTCCTTATCCAAAGATCTGAAAATACCAATCAAAATGTCTTCCTTACTTACATCCTGCTTTTTGATGGCAGTATGGATGGAGTTTCTATGGTTTTCAGTGAATTTCAAATCAAGAAATGTATGCTTTTTCATTGCCGATTTCAAGCGTGTTAATTTATCTTCCATCGGTGGATTCCTCCCAATAGGTTTTTAACCTTCTTTTCGCCTGACGCATCCGGGTCTTCACCGTTCCAAGTTTGACCCCGGTAATTTCAGAAATCTCCTTGAGCTTCATTTCCTGAAAATAATGGAGATAAATAAGCTCGCGATACTGGATAGGCAGCTCCATAACTGCAACAGCAAGCTGCCTGTCTTCATCCTGCTGAATGACTTCTTCTTCCACGTCATCGGTAGAAGTCCATTCCTGCTCCTCTTCCGCAGTCGAAACTTTTCGGAAGTACCAGCTTTTTCTATAATCCTTACAATGGTTAATAGCAATTCTCCAAAGCCACGTCCTTATATTTGATTGCTGGTTATACGTGGAAAGCGCCTTATAGCATTTGATGAAGATCTCCTGTGTCAGGTCCTCGGCCACAACTGGATCTTTTACATAGGAATAGACCAATTGCAGAATATCCTGGCCATAAAGGGACATAATTTCATCTAGTAAGGATTCGTCATCTTTCATTTGAGACCATTTCAACACAAACTCCTCCAAAACAGTTCACACTTCCTTCCCTAGATATATAGACGATAGTACATAAAAGAAGGTTTTTGTTTTTTGAAATTATTCCTTTTTTACTACAGCTAAAAATATAGAAAACATTTTAGAATTAGTACAGCAATAGTAGGAATCCTCGCCTGACAACATCCAATCAGAAATGTTTAACCGGTTAGAAACATGATAAACCGAAATAAATACTAGAATTTTTTTCATATAGAACTATTGGGACAGATTAGTTGAATAAGAAAAGGCGGGACAAAAATGGAAGCGTTGATTGAAGAGTATGGTCGTGGATACGCAATGATTCGGAAAGCTATCGAAGGATTAGCGGAGGAGGAGCTTCGTTCAAGCTCGCGCCGGACAAGAGGAGCATCCATCAAATTCCCATCCCAAATGACGGATGCTGAGGTCTTGTCTACACATCGGCTGGAAAAAAGTCTTGGCGGAGCAGGAGTCACTTCTGCTTTCGTTTGATCAAGTCACATGGGCGAATGGCTTGGGGTTATGATCTGTTGGACCGTGAACAGTGTTTGCTCCTGTTCCAATTGCTGCGTTCCAGTATGCAGCCTATTCTGGACCATCTGACAAATGAACAAAGCGAGCGGGTGGGGGTATATGACGATGCAGGGCGGTGCACATTTAAGCAACTGCTGGAATTCCGTGTTGAGCATGTTCGAGGACACCTTGCCCAGATTGAAAGGGTGAGGGAAGCGTATCGGCAGAGCAAAGTATAATGTCTGTTAAATTTATAGAGCTAACAGGTGCAAGAGTTAAAGAGGGAGGCCACTCACCTTATCAGTGGCCCCTATATTTATTTTCAAAAGATGATTTCCTTTTCCTTTTCTTGTACTTTTAATATTTTCTTATTTAGAAACATAAGCTACTTCTTTATATTTTCTAATGCTCTATAAGCATTTGCTTCTCCTGAACCAAATAAAGCATCTTGTCCATTCTTTCCATAGTCAAAAGCTGTTTGCTTAATACGTGCTGTTACTTGGGCAGGTTTATACTCTGGGTGAGCTGCCTTAATAACTCCTGCAATTCCAGCTACTTGAGGAGTGGCCATAGAAGTACCAGCATTAAACTCATATGAAGTACCTAGATAGGTAGGCCAAGTACTTAGGATTAAGTTACTTGGATCAGCTGCCGCAGGATCATTGGTTTCTGCATATTTAGGCCCATAATCTCCTCCAGGGGCTGCCACGTCAATAGCACTGTTCCCATAATTAGAGTAGAAAGCAAGCTGCTGAGTTGACCAGCTTGTGGAGGCAGACACATTAATAACTCCTGGCATTTGTGCTGGTACTACAGTTGCAGGCCCTTTCACGCTCATTCCATATGGTTCATACATTTTATTTAAAAATTCGTTTACTGCCTTCTTGTCATCTAAATTTAAACTTTCATTACCACTACCGGCTACTACAGTTACTCCATTCTTTACTGCATATTGAATAGCTCTCTTCCAAAGTAACGTTTCAGCGACTGATTTATAACTTTCTCCCTCAATTGTCATTTTGGTATTATTATAGAAACGAAGAGACATATTAATAACATCTACCTTGTCATTTGTTGCTGCAATAATTCCATCTATAACCCAAGCTGGTAATCCAAGGGCTTGCTCTGAGTATAATACGCGATAGGATCGGATTCCTAAATCTGGTCCTACACCTTTTATTTTACCATTTGCTCCAATGATCCCGGCAACGTGAGTACCGTGCCCATTTCGATCTTTTATATCAGTAGGATCACCTGTTTCAGATTCATCCATTCCAGCAGGAACAAGATTACGTCCACCTATTATATTATTCTTTAAGTCAGGATGGGACTCATCAATTCCAGTATCAATCACTCCCACCACTGCTTTATGAGTGATACTACCATCTTTATTTTTATATCCGCCTGTTTCTAAATCATATGATTTCCCGTCGTTGGTCACCCTTTGAATATCCCATTGGGAGTCCCAATAACTCTCTGAATCTTGCTGGCTGATGATACTAGACTCATAGTTATAAGGGCTGACTGCTGTTTTGTCTATGGTTAAGGGGATTTCTCTGTTAGCAGCTTCTATTGAAGAATTACCTTTTAGTTTTTTTAGAAAAGAAGGCTCGTCAGATTGAGCTTCTATTCCTCCAACTTCGGGAAGAACTTTGGTTACTTTACCACCAGCTTTCCGTATTACCTCTTGATAATTCTCTGGTAATCCACTTTTAAAAGCTATTGCGTATGTGTCATTCATCTCCTGATCTTGACTCTTAGCTTGGATAGGAACACCACCAACGGACAATATCCCTGCTCCTACTGCAATAATCGAAAGTACCGTATGTAGCATTTTCTTTTTCATATGTCTCCTCCTATATATGGAAAATTTTCATCATATACTATCTTAATATACAACAACTTAAATTCCAAGTTTTCCTAATAAATCTCATATTATAGAAATTAGAAGCTCTTTTTTCTTTTTTGGAAAAATATCAAGTTATTGTTTTCGGAGGTATATAGCATCTATTTTAGGTGTTGGAGATTTTTTATTGTTTAAGAAGACCAAGAAAAGCTAATTAAATTTCTAATTCAAGTAACGGGTGCAGTATCATTCAATTGAATATGTTAAGAGCATGTTTTGATCAATCTTTTTCAAAACATGCTCTTTCTATTTATTTATCAAGGTTATTTGTATTAATTGATCAAGCTTTAGAACCTTGAGTTAGTTCCATATGATGGTCGTCAATGGCGAATTTTTTAAGTTCGATTCTTGATATAGGTTGGTTTGAAAAATGACAAAAAAGCGATTTTATTTGGTGGCATTACCGGTGATAAAATATTTACAAAAGTTCAATTAGCGGAAGGGTTAAATACTTCAAGAACGCCGGTAAGGGCAGCTATTCAAGATTTCAAGAAACAAATTAACAGCTTAACAGCGAATCTTAATTGTATTACAGCACGTAGCTTACTTTGAACCTTATTCGAATCAACCAAGAATACACAGTGAGATATCTTCGGTAGCTAACGACTACTTATGCGATTTTGAATAATTGATGTAATATTGCATAAAACTATTAATTTAATGAATAATCTGTATGTTGTAATTATTGGGAATATATAGATGGTTAAATCACTAAGTAATCAATCTCCACTTGGTATGGTATTTGCATATTAGTTAATTAATCACGAATAAGGGTGGAGTGATACATGGAGAATGCTAAATTAAGACGTTCGTTAACAGTGTTTCCTTTAGTGCTATTTGGATTGGCTTATATGGCACCTACAACAGTTTTTTCTACTTATGGGGTTGTTGCGGAAATAACGAAAGGGATGGTGCCTGCTGCTTATATCATAGCTTTAGTTGGTATGTTATTTACAGCCTATAGTTATGGTCAAATGGTTAAGGCCTACCCTGTTGCCGGTTCTGCATATACATTCACACAAAAGGCTTTTAATCCTCACCTTGGGTTTTTGGTAGGCTGGGTTATTCTATTGGACTATTTATTTTTGCCAATGATCAATGGATTATTGATCGCCATTTACTTAAACGCATATTTTCCTTCCGTTCCTTTTTCCTTCTGGTTAATTACCTTTGTCATTTTAATCACCACTGTAAATATAATTGGAGTGAAAATAGCAACAAAAATAAATCTTTTATTAGTTGCCTGTCAATTCTTAATAATAGTTATTTTTACATCCCTCTCGATTAAAGGGTTACTTAACGGAATGGGTTCAGGAACATTATTCATGAGTTCCCCATTTGTGAATGGAGATATACCACTATCTTTAGTATTAGCGGGATCTTCCATTTTGTGTTTATCTTTTTTAGGATTTGATGCTGTTACCACATTTTCAGAGGAAACCATTAATCCGAAAAAAGTAATACCAAAGGCTATTTTCCTCGTCGCATTAATAGGGGGTGGTCTGTTTATCACCATCTCATACATCAGTCACCTTATTTACCCAAATTTCCAAGCCTTTAAAGATCCAGATTCCGCTTCCTTGGAAATTGCTATGTATATCGGGGGTAATTTATTTCAATCTATTTTTCTAGCAGGTTATATTACCGGGGGGCTGGCGTCTGGTTTATCAGCTCATGCAAGTGTTTCGCGACTTTTGTATGCGATGGGGAGAGATGGAGTTCTTCCAAAGAGAATTTTTGGTCATATTCATCCAAAATTTCAAACTCCAACACACAACATCATCTTAGTGGGCATTTTTGCTTTATCTGCGTTATTTATTGATTTAGTGACAGCCTCATCCTTTATTAACTTTGGGGCGCTCGTTGCCTTTACATTTGTTAATCTTTCAGTTATTTCCCATTATTTCATTAAAGAAAAACAGCGAAGCGGGATTAACACACTTAAGTACCTGATATTGCCGCTGATTGGTACTGGTTTCACAATTTGGTTATGGACCAGTCTTGATTCAAAGGCGCTTTTACTCGGACTGGGATGGTTAGGAATTGGTTTCATCATGCTCCTTTCTAATACGAAGATGTTTAGTAAGCGGCCACCAGAGCTTTCTATTGATAGTGCGATTGAAAAAGAAATTCAAGCATAAAAGCTATATTCATTAAGGAGGATAAAAATGGTAAGTGCAGACATCATTCTTTCTGGTCAACATGTATTCACTGGGTTACAAGATGAGCCAATAAAAGCAGCTATCGCTATTAAAGGTAATAAAATTATTAAAATCGGTTCTAAAGAAGATATAATGTCATTCCTTGGAAATGAAACGAAAGTGTATGACATGGAAGACGGACTAATTATTCCGGGATTTCATGATTTTCATATGCACATTATGATGGGAAGCATCTTACAGAAGGACAGTGCCAAATTATTTGATGCAGCTTCAGAAGAGGATGCAGCCAAAATAGTAGGTGAATTTGCAGAAACGAGACCAAATGATGAGTGGATATTCGGCGTGGGTTGGGATCATACCAATTGGAAGAACAAAGTGCTGCCTCATAGGACAACACTAGATAAATATATTAGTGATCGCCCTGTTTTATTATTCAATGCAGAAGTGCATTACGCATGGATCAATAGTAAAGCAATGGAAATGATTCAATTAACGAAGGATACCCCAGATCCGGAATATGGAGAAATTGGAAAAGATGAAAATGGGGAACTGACAGGCCTTCTATTTGAACAGGCAATTGGGTATGCATCAGAGCATGCATACAAATTACCGAAAGATAAACGTGTTAGCCTATTCCAAGGTTTCCTTAATGAAACAAAAAGATTGGGAATTACATCTGTTAATGATTTATATGGAGCTAAAATTGCGCCAAATCCATTAGACGATCTTGAAATTTTTAAAGAATTTGAGAGAGAAGGGTTACTTACAACCAGAATTCACTTTTCGCCGGAGTTAAAAATGGATTTAGCTGCCGCAAAGGAATTACAAACAAATTATCAGTCAGACAAGCTCACCTTTTCTGGATTAAAACAATTTATAGATGGTGTTGTGACAAGTCATACTGCTTTTTTATTGGATCCTTACAAAGACCGTCCAGATACAAAAGGCGGAACCACTTATCCAGCTGAAACAATTAAACAATTAGTAAAAAAGGCAGATAAGGAAAATTTTCAAATTCGTTTCCATGCCATTGGTAACGGTGCAGTCCGTTTAGCATTGGATGCATTTGAAGAAGCGAGAAATGTAAATGGAGAAAGAGATGCTAGACATGTCATTGAACATGTGGAGGTATTGCATCCGGATGATGTTCATCGCTTTAAGGAATTGGATGTAATAGCTTCCTTTCAACCTAAACACATAGAATTAATGGAAAGTGAGGCATATACAGCCAGAATCAGTGAAACACAACAACCTCTCTATTATCCTATCAAAACACTAGTGGATACTGGTGCTAAAATTGCCTTTGGTACAGATTTTCCTGTAGTGCCCCTAAATCCCATGATGGGCATTTATCAGGCAATCACGAGAAAAGATTTAACCGGGAAAGCGTGGCAAGAGTCGGAAGGAGTAACATTGGCACAAGCGTTAAAATACTACACGGCCATACCGGCATACGGGTCATTTAGAGAAAATGAATTAGGCACGTTGGAAGCAGGGAAGATAGCGGATATCGCTGTATTGAATAAAAATTTATTTAGCATATCAAAAGAGGAAATTCTTGAAACAGAAGTGAAGATGACGATCATGGATGGAAAGGTCGTATATGAAAACCTGGTCGTCCAAACTGTATAAGATAAAAAAATAAAAGTGGGGAAGTGAGAAGGTGTCAAAAGTAAAGGTTGGTCTTGTCCAAATTCATTGCGGAGAATTCATTGAGCGAAATATTCAAAAAACGATAGAGAAAATAAAAGAAACAGTAAATAAAGGTGCACAAATCGTTTGTTTACAGGAATTATTTTCTTCGCAATATTTTCCGCAAACGGTCAGTGTGAAAAATTATGATTTAGCTGAAGATGTAGATAGCGGTACATTAGCCGAAATGGGTGAATTAGCAAAGGAATTAGCAATTGTCTTGATTGTACCTTTTTACGAAAGAGCAGGTGCTGGTATTTATTTTAATAGTGCAGCTGTATTTGATGCAAATGGAGAATGTTTAGGGATTACAAGAAAAAATCATATTCCGGATGGTCCCCAGTATCATGAAAAATATTATTTCGTTCCAGGCAATACTGGGTATCCTGTCTATGAAACGGCTCATGGAAAAATAGGAGTCGGGATTTGTTGGGACGAGTGGTATCCAGAAGTTGCCCGAATTTTGAGCTTACAAGGTGCAGAGATATTATTCTATCCTTCCGCTATTGGTTCAGAGCCAGATCATCCCGAGATATCGACAAGATCATCCTGGGAAAAGGCAATTTCCGCTCATGGCATTTCGAATGGTGTATTTGTTGCTGCAACAAATCGAGTGGGCCAGGAAAAGGACATGAATTTTTACGGTGGTTCATTCATTAGCGATACATTCGGGAATATTTTAGCTTCACTTGATGATGAAGAAGGAATTATTGTGCAGGAAATTGATTTAAAAGAGATAGAAGAGACTAGAAAAATTCTGCAATTCTTTAGAGACCGTCGTGTCGATACATACGGCCCTATTTTACAAAAAGAAATACTTCAAAACCCCATCTCCTTCAAAAAAGGGAGCGAACAAAGCGCTGTTCAGTTAATCATTAAAAAATAAAGCAGGTGTTTTTCCTTATCAGGTACATCATAAATCCATCAAGCTAAATTTGTTTTTAATGTACGCAATCCTTCTTCTCAAAGTCGGGTATACTTGGACAACGTTGTATAGTTTTGACTTCCATAAGATTGATTTTAGATCGGAGCTGTCTTTAAGGCAGCTTCTTTTTTTGAGCAAAAAAGCAGTAATTAAAAGGAGGAGGTATCTAACACCTATCGTACTATTTTTTGTTAAGTGAGACGGTTAGAGAAGAACAATGTGGGAAATACTAAGAGAATGAAAACGTTACCGAATTTTCAGAAAAATATATTGACGGGAAAATGTAGTTGTTATATATTATTAATAAGTTAAATTTATTGTTATATAACAGGAGGAGGAGTCAAGATGATGAACATTCAGGATAAAGCCTATGAAAGTTATTTAAAGATTTGTGAAAGGTACGAAATCGAGTCGATAAACTTCGATCACTTCATCAAAAATTTAACCAAAGATCAGTTGGATGAATACAGTAAATTAGCCGTTTAAAGGAAAGGAATTGATTGCACAAGATGGATCTCCCGGTTGATGTAGATGTAGAAGCCAGTTAGAAACCCCACCAGTTGCCATTGGGAACAGGTGGGGTTTTGTCATGTGTTTTAAGAGGCTATTTTTAATTAGTAGGATAACTTGACTGACGAAAATGATAGGAAGTATGATCAATCTTTTTGGATTACCGGCAATTTTCTTGTAAAATCAAAACAATAAAATATCAGTTACTATTACATTATTATGAAGGAAAAAAGCTGTGTATTAAACTTTAGTAGGTAAGAATATAAAATTCAGAATTTTCTTGAAATTAATCCATGCACATGTTAGAATTCATTTCAGATAAGAATATTATCAAGAAGATAATATTGGAATTATGGTGAAACTACGTTTCTTAATAAGCAACAATTACAATAAGGAAGGATTGAAGAGAATCTATATAGGAAATAAAGTCTACGGAGGTTGGTAAAATTAAACGATTCCTTATTTAAAAGCAAAAATATCTCCTCTATTTATATCATCCAAGTATCCAGTCATACTATCTACCTTAAAACATCAAAAATCAGCACAATGATTGTTATGCATAACGACATAGCTAATAATACTTTTTATAAAAGATTTTTCGGCAATAAAAAGAAACGACGTTGCTTATTAAGAAATGATGACCATTGATTACTTCTTCAGTTTTAATATTATTCAAATCTATTTATGAAGGGGTGAGAGATAATTTGAAAGCGCTTCATCGATCTCGAACTATAGAAAAGTTTGATGGAAAATAATATCTAAAATCAGCTTAACAGCACAAATAAAAGTTATGTCGATGTAAATATCTAATGATTTATTTTTTTGGGTGGTGGAATTGTAAGCACTTATATGAAAGTGATCAGTGGGTAATGTCCAGTGTATTTAGCATATAAATGAAATCATTCAGGAGGTTTTGATTAATGAACAAACAACTTCAGATGAATAAGAAATTTAAATGGAAAGTTCGTTATACTGTCTTATTTGTATTATGGTTATGTTGGCTGTTTTCTTTCCTTGATCGAATGGTTATCACTATTGCACTGCCTTTTATTGGTGAAGATCTAAATCTAACGGCGACAGCTCAAGGGTTATTGTTAAGTATTTTCTTTGCAGGTTATGCACTGTTCCAAATACCGGGCGGGATGTTATCAGATAAATTTGGCTTTCGTCGTGTGATGAGCATTGCGATTGTATGGTGGTCAATTTTCACATCAATGACTGGCTTAATTTTTTCTTATCCACTTATGTTAATTATTCGATTCGTATTCGGTTTAGGTGAGGCATGTTTACCAGGTGCTGCTTACAAAGGAATAGCTAATTACTTTCCTAGTAAGCAACGCGGGACGGCCACAGGAATTCAGTCAACGGTTAATACGTTAGGACCGGCTCTTGCTGCTATTGCTGCGGCAGCAATTATTGCGGCATTTGGATGGCGTACAGTGTTTATCGTAATGGGTATTCCGGGCACTATAATCGGTCTGTATATCTGGTTTAAATTCAAAGATAATCCGAAAGATCATCCTAAAATGACGAAAGAAGAGCTTGCAGAATTAGAAGAAGACAGTGAGACAGAAAATTCGAAAGAAGAGAAGAAATCTGGAGTTTCCTTTAAGGAACTTTTAAGAAAGCCTATTTTATGGCAAATGGCGCTTATTTGGTTCTTCTTTGATATTACTTTCTGGGGATTTACTTCTTGGCTCCCATCTTATCTGATAAATGTTAGAGGACTTTCTTTAATGGATACTGGTATTTTCAGTGCCTTACCTTATCTAGTTGGTACAGTCTCAATTGTTCTTGGTGGGTACTTGTCAGATAAAGTAAAAGGAAAAAGGAAATGGGTGTTTATCCCTAATGCTGTAATTGGTGGTTTAGCATTATTATTGATGCTTCAAGCTTCTTCCACTGCAATGGTCATTACATATCAATGTGTTGCAGCATTCTTCATGTTCTTAGCTCAAGGAGCATTCTGGGGTCTGGTTGTTGACACACTTCCTACGAAAATAATGGCTGCAGGCTCATCTACTGTTAACTGTTTCGGATCAATTGCAGGATTTATCGCCCCGTTTTTAATGGGATATATGATTGAAAGCAGCGGTGGTTCTTACAATTCATCTTTCATATTAATGATTGTAGCAATTATTGTAGCAGCAATTATTGCCCTTACGATTGGCAATAATACCGAAAAAGAAAATTCATTGAATTCAGAAACAATAGTAGAAGCTTAATTTGAATTGCAAATACATCAGTAAGTAAATGGGTTCATTCATCTATGCTGAGAATAGCAATATAATATAAATGATGTTTTTTAACATGGTAATAGCAGTATATTTACAAACCCCTTGATAAGCGGCTGTCAGATGGCAGGCGCTTTTTTTTCAGATATTGGGTAAGAAAGAAGAAAAAAGTGTTGTAATTTTCAGAAAAGTAATTAAAATTAAAAAGGAACACCGTTGCTTATTAGGTAACAGGAAGGGTGTGAATAAACGAAATAAATTAAATCATTTAAAAGGGAGTTTGAATGAATGAAAGTAAATTTAAAACCAAGCAATGTTAGTTCATTAACAAAGGTACTTGCAGTAGCTACGCAAAATCAATTTGCTGTCGGTTCGTTTACTCCTAGAGCTACAAAGATGGTAACTCCTATACTTAGAGCGGCCCAAGAAAAGAAATCTGCGGTTATTGTTCAAACTTCTGAGAGAGAGCAGGAACGATACGGAATTAATTTAGCGGAATTTAGCCGAGAGTTTTATCGTGTGATCCAAGAGGAGAATATTACGATCCCTGCCGTGTTACATTTAGATCATACGAAGGATTTCAATGTAATTGCTGAAGCCATCGAAGTTGGTTTTACATCGGTTATGATTGATGCATCAGAGCAACCATTCAAGAAAAATATTGAGATAACAAAAAAGGTTGTTGAGTATGCACATTCAAGAGGCGTAACTGTTGAAGCTGAATTAGGCAAGATAGGGACAACCGACTTTATTGAAACCGACGTTGATGAAGAGCTATTTACAGAGCCTAAAGAAGCAAAACAGTTTGTTGAAGAGACCGGTATTGATGCATTGGCGGTTTCTGTCGGAACTTCACATGGTGTTTATCTTGTTAAAAATCCAAGAATTGATATTGAGCGTTTAATAGAAATTCGTGCATTAACATCTGTACCTTTAGTGTTACATGGTGGTTCAGGCACTCCTTCAGAGATGATTAGGAATGCAATTCAAATTCCTAATGGCGGAATTAGTAAAGTGAATATTGCAACAGATATAGAACATATGATGATAAAAACTCTTAATCGAGAAAATCATGTTACAGAAAAAGAGTGGTCGGAACTACCAACTGAAACATTAACTTTAGTCCAAAACGCAGTTCAGAACGTAGTAAAAGAAAAAATTGAAAACTTTTTAATAAGTAGCGATAGCGCTTCTTATTATATTTAAGAAGTAATATTATACTAACTTTGAACTATACCCCCTTATTTTAGTCACATAAGATAAACTCTTTAACCACATAATGGATGGCTATACTAATTATCGTCGAAGATAACTTTTTTAGGTAATAGGAGGAAAAATAATATGTCTATAGAAAGGTCTAGTTTAGTAACCTTTGCAGGTAATCCAGTTACGTTGATTGGGAGTGAAATTCGTGTTGGTGATAAAGCGCCAAATTTTGAAGTATTAGCAAACGATCTCTCAAATGTTACACTTGAAGATTCAAAAGGGAAAGTCCGCCTTATTTCATGTGTTCCCTCACTTGATACAGGAGTATGTGACGCACAAACACGGAAATTTAACCAATTAGCTAGCAATCTAGGAAATGATGTAGAAGTGTTAACAATTAGTGTAGATCTTCCATTTGCACAAAAAAGATGGTGTGGAGCAGCAGGAATAGAACAAGCCCAAACCCTTTCAGATCATTTTAAGATGTCATTTGGTACAGCTTATGGAACATATATAAAGGAACATCGTTTAGAATGCCGTGCAGTATTCGTTGTAGATGAAAAAGATGTCGTACAGTATGTTGAATACGTTCCGGAAATTACGGAACATCCAAACTATGAAGCAGCTATAGAAGCAATTAAGTCATTAATAAAAGTTAAAAAGTGATATAAGTAAGCAATATACACTATGCTTAAAGGACGTATATTATTTTCCATTAATCCTAAGAAGTAAAATGTTTATTGCATTAAAATCTTTTTTTCTCAGTTTATTTTATTCTATTCCCAAAATAGAAAGGCTGCCTCACAAAAGGACAGCCTCTTCTACTAATGGTTTTATTAATGGGGTGGTGAGGTACAAACATTGAGACAAAAAAGTTGTTATTACCTTAAAGAAATAGGGTTAAAGTTTAAATTAATTTTTGTTAATAAGGAATCAGTAGTATTCTGAATTTTATAATTTTTTGTTGAAAAACTAAGATAGTGGTGATAGTATAAAAATGCAAATAATTTACTAAATATAGAATAAAATAACATATTTTACTCATTTACCGAAACGATGTTGCTTATTAAGAGACAAAAATAGGCAGCTAGACTTCTGAATTTTGGCAATGATATTTGAAAACAGATAGATTGAATTCTATCATTATCCAATTTTAAATATTTTTTTACCCAATATTGTATACAATACTGCATTCAATTTTGAATTCTTCATTAAGGGGAGGTATAAAGTGTTGAATAGTTTAGAAATGGATATCTATAATAAAATCAAGCAAGCTATTATCCAGCAAAAGCTTCGGCCAAATATGCAACTAATAGAAAAGGATCTTGCTGAATCGTTTGGGGTAAGCCGTACCCCTGTTCGAAATGTTCTGCGCAGATTGGAATATGAAAAATTAGTGAAAATTAAAGAGCATAAAGGTACCTTTGTATCTTGTTCAACAATTGAAGAAGCAAAAGAAGTATTTGAAATGAGGAGAATTTTAGAAGGGGAGGCAGTGCGAAGAGCATGCAGACTCTTTAACGAGGAACAATTACAAGAGCTAGAGACTCTGGTTGAAGAAGAACGACATATTTATGGTAGTCTAGATTTTTATGAATCTTTAAAAATATCTGGGGATTTTCATTTAAAAATAGCTGAAATCGCAGGGAATTCGTATTTTTATCAATATCTCGAAGACTTAATTTCCCTAACTTATGTGATCATAGCAATCTATGGAAGAGGTAAAATGGAAACATGTGGTTCTCACGATCATTTGCAAATTTTTAATGCTATTAAGCAAAGGGATGGTGATCTTGCAGAACGCTTATCTCTCATTCATCTTAGTGAAATTGAATCGAATCTTCATTTTAATGAGGAATTACAGATCTCGTCTTCATTGTCAGATATATTTCTTTAAATATTAATTGAAAGCGCTTACTAATGTGGTATTTAAGGAGGTGATACAGTCCATCGAAATCATTTTCAAACGTAATGTAGTTGTCATGTTATTTTTTTTTGATTTTCAAGAAACGCTGTTGCTTAATATGCGACGACATCTTGAGTCAACCGTAATAAGATGGTGGAGAATCGATGGGAAATAGTACTTTTAACAAAACAAATTCGTATTTTAATTCCTGTGAATGAAGAACTTAAAAAGAACACTTAGAAGAAAGATTGCATCATATCATAGCCTTGGCAAACATCTAAGACCTAACTTGTTAACCAATGCATATGTCAGAAATGCGGAAAACAATAAAAAAGGGGTTGGATGTATCATGTCTACAAATTTAAAAAGTTACGTTCCACAAGAAACGCAGATCCAACATGATACGGGTGTGGATGAATCACTTAATCCGAAAACCGAGGAAGGTAGGACGGTAAGTCCGTTAAACTATGTTTTTATGTGGGTTGGGGACGGTGTTAATTTAGGTAATATGACGCTTGGAGCTAGTATGATTGTAGCGGGAATCGCTACTTTAAACATCTTTCAGACATTTGCCGCAGCTATCATGGCAATTGGTATCATTTCAACTGTTTTTGCTTTAAATGACAGGCTCGGATACAGAACGGGAATACCATATGTAGTACAGCTTAGAATGTCCTTTGGGCTGAAAGGTTCCGTAATATCATCACTAATGCGCGGTATTCCCGCCATCGTTTGGTACGGTTTTCAAAGTTGGATTGGCGGTACTGCCTTAAATGAAATTGCGAAGATTATTACGGGCGGCGCCTTTGATAATGTTGCCATTTGCTTTGTAGTGCTACAGTTGGTGCAAATTGGGCTTTCGCTGTATGGATTCCATGCCATTAAATGGGTGGAAACGCTTGCGTCTATTGTTATTGTACTAGCGCTTCTCTATGTATTTGGCGTTCTACTAACTTCCCATAGCGAGGTTATTGCAGAAAAATGGGTTCATGCAGAAGGATCATGGGGCTTACCTTTCTTTGCATTGATAATGATGTTTATGGGGAATTATGCGGCTATCTTTTTAAGTGCAGCGGACTATTCAAGAGAGCTAAAATCTGGTATTAGCGACGCAAAACGCGGGTTTTTGTACTTTCTTCCTATATTAATAGCGTACGGCTTGACACTTGCAATCGGTGGAATGCTTGCTTCCGCAACCGGCATCAACAACCCTGTGAAAGCGTTTGCGGTAGTGGTGGATAACTCTTATATTACACTCTTTGTATCCGCATTTATTGTTTTGGGTGCAGTTGCAGTAAACATGGTTGCCAATATTATTCCGCCAACCTATGTTATTACCCTGCTTACAAAAATGAAATATAAACCTGCAGTTACCATAACCGGACTGCTTGCATTTTGCTCATTCCCTTGGGTTCTTGTACAGGATTCTTCGGCAAAGGGTCTTGGTATTTTCATCCTTATATATTCCGCATTTTTAGGTCCTATTGTTTCTATATTATTAGTCGAATATTATATATTAAGAAAGCAAAAAGTAAATGTTGCAGATTTGTATAAGGAAGACGGTCCATTTGCCGGGTATAATCCGGCAGCGGTGCTTGCATTGCTTATCGGCGCCGGAGCAGCCTTCATGAAAGTGGAGCTGGCATGGATTATCGGTGTTTTTGTGGCAGGTATTGCATATTTGCTTTTGATGAAATTTGCATTTAAAGATTCAAAATTCAAAAAGGGTACTATTTTTGAAAAGTAAACCTGTATTTCTAGGTTTCTAGGGGTTATTCACTCTGTCTAATTATATTGGATTGATGCAATCGGAGGATGAAATAAACAAGGTAGTTGAGTAATGTGAATATACGGAAAATTTTGAAAAAGGGGTTGGGAGAATGAAGTTTGATTTAATTATAAAGAACGGAAATGTAGTAATTGAACATACAGTAGAACAACTAGATATCGGTATACTTAATGGTAAAATTGCAGAAATTTCAAAAGAAATAGTCGGAGAATCTGCTGAAATTATAGATGCTTCTCATCAATATGTCATGCCTGGGATGATAGATGCCCATGTCCATATTTGCGAGCCAGGAAGAACGGAGTGGGAAGGGTTTGTAACAGGAACTCAAGCACTAGCTGCAGGGGGGACAACTTCATTTGTTGATATGCCATTAAACGCTTTGCCAGCAACGACTACAAAGAGTTCACTGCATTTAAAATTAAAATCTGCTGAAAATAAGGCGTATGTTGATTATGCTTTGTATGGTGGATTAGTTCCTGATAATCTCGAAGATTTAGAGGACCTTTCTAACGAAGGTGTTGTGGCCTTCAAATGTTTTATGGCAACATGTGGTAGTGAGGAAATTGGAGATTTTAAAAATGTTGATGATTTTACTCTATATCAAGGTATGAAAAAACTATCGGAATTGGGGCATATTTTATCTATACATGCTGAGAATGCAGAGCTTACTGATAAACTGGCAATTGAAAAGAAGAAACAAGGGAAGACAACAGCAAGAGATTATGTCGAGTCCCGCCCAATTTTTACTGAGGTTGATGCTGTAAAACGTGCTTTGTTATTAGGTAAAGAGACTGGCTGTAAATTACATTTCGTTCATATTAGTAGTGGAGAGGCTGTTGAAGAAATCCTTAAAGCACGTAAACAAGGCCAAGAGGTTACGATAGAATCGTGTCCTCATTATTTCATGTTAGATACGGAAACCTTTGAAAAGATAGGACCTGTTGCGAAATGCGCTCCGCCGCTTCGTTCTAAAACAGAACAAGATAAATTATGGGAAGCTCTTAAGGAGGGGAAAATTGATATCCTGACTTCAGACCATTCCCCATGTCCTCCAGATATGAAGCAGAGCACCACAAATAATATGTTTGATGTGTGGGGAGGGATTAGTGGCTGCCAAAATAATGTTGATTTAATGTTTGACGAGGCTGTTAAGAATCGAGGGGTTTCTGTAAGTGAATTTTCAAAGATGATTGCGACAAAGCCTGCAGAAATATTTAACTTAAGAAATAAAGGAAGCATTAAAGTTTCCTATGACGCTGATATCATTCTCCTTGATCCAAATAAATCGTACACCGTTAAGCCAGAAGATTTGTATTACCGTCATCAACAAAGCCCTTATGTTGGAAGAAAGATTAACTGTCGAGTGACGAAAACGTTTGTAAGGGGACAACTAGTATTTGATTTTGAGAAGGGGATTGTAGGTCAGCCAATCGGGAAGTTTATTTCGGCAAAAAGTAGTTTCGTAAAAGCATAAAATCCTCTAAAGAAGGTTGACCTAAAAGGGCCCTTAAGTTGCTCTTGATGGCGTCATACCTTCTTTTTGTTTTATTTTTTGAATGGTATTATGTTTGGGGATTGCTATTGTGGTAAGATAAAGAAAAAGTAATATAGGATTTAATCGGAGGGTAATGCAAATGGTTAAGTCAGTGGATAGGGCGTTAACAATTATTTCATTAGTAAGCAAGCGTAAAGAAGGGATTGGGGTTACTGAGCTTGCCTCCAATCTAGATTTAAATAAAAGCTCTATATTCAGATTATTAAGTACTCTTGTAGATCATGGATTCATCGAACAAAATCCTGAAACTAAAAAATATAGATTAGGCTATAAATATTTAGAATTAAGTTCGATGCTGCTTGAATCTATTGACTTGAGAACTCAAGCTAAACCTTTTCTGGAAGAGTTAGAATCACATATTAATGAAGTGATCCACTTGACCGTATATGATCAAGGAGAGGTAATCTATATTGAAAAACTTGAGGGAAGTGAAACCCTTAGAACACATTCACAAGTAGGAAGACGGGCCCCAATGCATTGTACGGCAGTCGGCAAGGTAATCTTAGCCCATCTGCCATTAAATGAGATCGTAGATATAATTGACAAGCATGGTTTACCAAAGCATACTGAACAAACGATTACAGATAAAGAATCTTTTTTTAAAGAATTGGGGAAAATAAGGAACGAAGGTATTGGTAGAGAAGTTGAAGAAAATGAACAAGGAATCACCTGTATTGCAGCGCCAATTTTTGATAATCGGAAGAAAATTACTGCTGCCGTTAGTATTTCAGGACCAAGCATCCGAATGACTGAAGAAAGATTAACTGAAATTAAACCAATTATAATGGATATTGGTAAAAAGATTTCCAAAAGGCTTGGTTACACAGACAATTAAATAATGTGAAAAAGGAATTGGTATCAAACCAATTCTTTTTTTGTGGAAATTTATTGAATCAAGTTTATCTTTGAATAGGAACTTTGGTGTTTTGCCCTACGAAAATTTTTATAAAAAATTTAATGGTAAAATACTTGAAATATTCAAAAAACGGTGATAATATCAAAATAAGAAACAAGGTTAGTTAATAAGCAACAGGTTACTCATTTTTATTTTTTAACCATTTAATGAAACGGCGTTGCTTATTGTGCGACTAAAAGGAGGAGTAAATAGTGGATTTTTCTAAAGAGAAAGGCGAATTTTATAATAATCTAACTAAAACGATTCGCCGGCACATAGTTAAAATGACGAACCATGCAGGAAGTGGTCATCCTGGTGGTTCTTTATCGGCAACTGAATTAATGTCCGTGCTATTTTTTGAACACATGAATGTTGATCCTGACAACCCAGATTGGCAAGACCGAGATTGTTTCTTCTTATCTAAGGGGCATTGTACACCTGTTTTTTATTCAGTATTAGCTGAAAAAGGTTTCTTCCCGGTTGAAGAGTTAATGACATTCAGGGACGTTGACGGTAGGTTACATGGACATCCATGTGGAGAGCATATTCCAGGTGTAGACATATCTTCAGGATCACTTGGTCAAGGATTATCGGTAGCTAATGGTGTTGGATTAATTGCAAAACTGGATGGCAGCAATAGAAGATCATATTGCATGATAGGTGATGGAGAATTACAAGAAGGTCAAGTTTGGGAAGCGGCAATGACAACTGCACATTACAATCTTGATAACGTTTGTGCGATTATCGACTGGAACAAAATTCAACTTGATGATTTTGTTGAAAATGTAAAAGGTGTAAAAAATCTTGGTGATAAATTTAGAGCTTTCGGTTGGCACGTTGTTGAAATTGATGGTCATGATATTCATGCAGTTAATGAAGCGTATAAAGAAGCTAAACGCACTAAAGGCAGACCTACTGCAATTCTAGCTCATACGGTTAAAGGCAAGGGAGTTTCATTTATGGAAGATACCCATGATTGGCATGGAATGGCCCCGAATGATGAGCAATTAGAAATCGCTTTAAAGGAGTTGGCTTAAGATGGCAAATCAAGAAGCACCACGTAAAGGTTTTGCTGATGCACTGATTAGACTTGGAGAAAAACATGACAATCTAGTAGTACTTGACGCGGACTGCGCAAAATCGAATATGACAAATCTATATAAAAATAGATTTCCAGAACGCTTTTTCAACATCGGTATTTCTGAATGTGATTTAGTAGGTACCGCAGCCGGTATGGCAGTGGCGGGTAAAGTACCATTTGCCAATGCTTATGCAAACTTCCTTACTGGGCGCGCATTTGATCAAATGAGAATTTCAGTATGTTATTCAAATAACAATGTGAAAATTGTCGGTCATAACGCTGGTACATCAGCTGCTCAAGAAGGTGCAACACATTTACCGCTTGAAGATATTTCTTTAATGCGCTCACTTCCACGTATGACTGTAATTGTTCCAGCTGATGCGGTTGAAATGGAAAAAGCAGTAGAAGCTGCTTATTACCATGAAGGACCAATTTACCTCCGTGTTGGCAAATTACCAGTACCGATCGTTACCAAAAAAGAAGAACCATTCAAAATAGGTAAAGCAATTAAATACCGTGAAGGATCTGATATTACAATCATCAGTACGGGGATAATGCTTGATGAATCACTAAAAGCAGCAGGTGAATTGGAAAAGCAAGGCGTAAGCGCTGAACTTTTACACATCCATACAATTAAACCTATTGATAAAGAAGCCATTATTGCATCTGCTGCAAAAACAAAACATGTCATCACAGTTGAAGAGCATTCAATTATAGGTGGATTAGGTAGTGCTGTTGCTGAAGTATTATCGGAAAACCAACCAACTAAATTAAGAAGAATCGGTACAAATGACCGTTTTGGGGTTTCTGGAAAAATGGATGAATTACTTGATTTATTTGAATTAAGAGCACACCGTATTATTTCTACTGCAAATGAATTATTAGGGCATAGAGTAACTAGCTAATCACATTTTTAGATAATGAAAGGGGGAGGGTTTTTGTCAAACGCAACCCAATATCTAAGTTTAAAGGATACTTTAGACCTCTTCTCTAAATCGGATGACAGCCTTCGTGCAAAAATCAAAGCTCATTTAAATCAAACAAATCATAAGTTTATCGTTTTAGATGATGATCCAACTGGTGTCCAAACGGTACATGATATTTTTGTCATTACGGACTGGGGAAAAGATTGGATTAAAAAAGGGTTATCTAATGAGAGAAGTGTACTTTATATTTTAACAAACACAAGAAGTTATAATGCAGAAAAAACGGAAAACATCAATAGGGAGATTGTCCAAAACATTGTTGACGTTACTAAGGAAATGGGTATTAATTATTCGATTATTAGTAGAAGTGACTCAACATTAAGAGGGCATTATCCACTTGAAATTAATGTGCTCCAAGATGAATTATTAAAAACTGCTAATGTACAAATTTCAGGTCATTTAATCATACCGGCTTTTTTTGAAGCACATCGTTACACCTTGGATAATACTCATTATTTAGGGATGGATGGTCAGCTTATCCCAGTAAATGAAACAGAATTTGCGAATGATTCCGTTTTCGGGTTCAATACTGCTAATTTGCCGAAATGGATTGAAGAGAAGACAAATGGAAGCGTAAATTCAGAGTCAGCTTTGATCATTTCACTTGAAGATATTCATGATGGTGGCATTGATAAAGTTTATGAGATTTTACTATCTGCCAACAATAATGCTCCTATTATAGTAAATGCTAAATCTTATTATGATTTGGACATCGTATCATTAGCTGTCCTTAAAGCAATTGATTCTGGCAAGCAATTCTTGTTTAGAACTGCAGCATCTTTTGTAAAATCGATTGCGGGAATTCAGGATCGTCCATATTTATCAGCTAATGAGATTGTTTCAAATGATGAAAGCCAAAACAATGGTGGCTTTATTATAGTAGGTTCTCACACGAATAAAACTACGGAACAAATTAAGGAACTAATGAATAGATACCCGATTGAACAAATCGAAATGAATGTTGCGAAAGTTCTGAATAAAGAAACGAGAATTGAAGAGCTAACACGAGTATGTCAATTAGTAGATCAAAATATTTCTTCTAATCGCGATACGCTTGTATATACGAGTAGAGATTTAATTAGTGCGAAAGATAAGGAAGAAAACTTAAAGATTAGTCAAACTGTTTCAAGTTCTTTAGTTAAAGTTATTCGCTCACTAAAAGTAAAGCCGAAATTCATCATTGCAAAAGGCGGTATAACTTCGAGTGATGTGGCAACTGACGGCTTAAAAATAAAATATGCAAAAGTTTTAGGGCAAGCGATCGCCGGTGTTCCAGTATGGTTAACCGGAAGTGAAGCTAAGTTCAAAGATACACCTTATATCGTATTTCCAGGCAACGTTGGGGATAAAGGTTCGATTGCTCAAATCTTTGAAAATATAAAAAAGGATCAAAAGGGAGAGATATAAATGGCTAAACAAAAAATGACAGCTGCTGAGTTAATTGCCTTGTATTTAGAAAAAAGAGGAGTGAAACACGTTTATGGTATACCGGGAGCTGCAATTTTACCATTCTATGATGCAGTAAAAGAATTAACTAAAATTGAATCTTATATTGTCCGTCACGAGCAAACTGGTGCTTTCATGGCTGACGGTTATTCAAGAGCAACTGGTGAAGTGGGTGTATGTGCTGCCACATCAGGTCCTGGTGGAACTAACTTCTTAACTGGTCTTTATGGTGCATGGATGGATTCCATACCAATGATAGCAATTACTGGTCAACAAAAAAATAGTCTAATTGGAACCATGCAATTCCAAGAAGCGCCTATCGTTGAAATGGCAAAACCTGTAACGAAAGCTGCTTACCGTTTAACTGACGGCTCGAAAACCGCTGAATTTATTCACGAAGCATGGGTAACAGCAACTACTGGCAGAAAAGGTCCAGTCCTTCTTGATTTACCGATTGACCAACAAAAAGTAGAAATAGAAGTAGACCTAGATGAGCTTATCGCTTCTACTCCAGTCGATAACTTACCACAAGCTTCCGATGCCGATATAGAGAAAACATTAGAATTATTAAAAGATGCTAAAAGACCAGTCTTACTTTCTGGTGGAGGGGTTAACATTGCAAACGCTACTACTGAATTAAAAGCGTTAGCTGAAGAACTGCAAATCCCTGTAGTGACTTCTGGCATGGGGATGGATACATTCCCCAACGATCACCCTTTATTCGCTGGACGTATGGGAACGATGCTTGATACTCC
The DNA here is from genome assembly GCF_014844095.1 of Brevibacillus sp. JNUCC-41. Classification (NCBI taxonomy): domain Bacteria; kingdom Bacillati; phylum Bacillota; class Bacilli; order Caryophanales; family Bacillaceae; genus Peribacillus; species Peribacillus sp. JNUCC41. The sequence continues at coordinate 2,869,005 of NZ_CP062163.1, forward strand.
ATTCGGTAACAAAACAATTATTGAAGCTGACTTAGTCATCAACCTTGCCGGACGTTTCGCTGATCGTTCTACTGGAAATGTTTCGGTATTCACACAAAACGGTAAGAAAATTGTCCACGTAAACCTTGATAATAAAGAAATTGGTAAAGTTGTACCAACTAATTTAGGTATCGTTTCTGATGTTAAAGCTTTCATGATTAAACTTACAGAAGCCCATAAAGCACTTGGCGCTCATGTCGCTGCAACTGCCGAAGTAGGTACTAAAGTTAACTTAGCTGAAGAGCGTAAGAAATGGGCACGTAAAACGGATTACACAACACTTCCAATCAGACAAGAGCGTGCATTGCGAGAACTTCGTGAATTCTTGGATCGCGATGCCTTCGTATCACATGACTGTGGTATCAGCCAGATCTGGTCTAGTCAATTATTTGAAACGTATGAACCAAGAACATACTTATTAACTGGCGGTGCGGGTACAATGGGGTGGGGGCTTGGTGCAGCAATGGCAGCGAAACTTGCATTCCCTGAAAGACAAAGTGTAAACATCCTTGGTGATGGAAGCTTAGGGATGTCATTACAAGATATTGCTACAGCTGCAAAACATGATATTCCGGTCATTATTTTCTGTATGAATAACTCATTAATGGGATTAATTCGCCAACAACAAAACTGGTTCTATAATGAACGCCAAATTTCTACAGACTTAATTTACAAAAATGAATTATGTGATAATGAAGAGCGAGGAATCGACTTTGTTAAAACGGCTGAAGGTATGGGTGTTCGTGGTGAGCTTGTTACACATTATGATGATATCAAACCAGCTCTACAACGTGCAGTTGACTCAGGTAAACCATATTTAATAGAAGTTATAGTTGATCCAGATCCTAAGAACGCATGCGAATTCTCTAATAACGGTGCACTTAATGGCTTTAAATACTCTGAAAAAATTGATTATTCTAAATAATCATCACTAATAATGGAAGTGATTTTTTTGAAGCAATGGGATATGACCTATTGCTTCAAAAAACATATTAGTAATAAAAAGCAGTATTGCCTTTACTTAAATAATGGGTTCATTAAAGGAGGGAAGCCGAAAAATCGGCGAAACGATGTCAGCAAATCTTCATAATTCTATGAAAGTCGGAATTGTTCACTTTATGGCTTATCCGGAAACAATGGGTGGAGATGGCCCAGCTGTTGAAACAATTAAGAAAATTGTACAAGATGATTTTTTCTCTGGAATTGAAATTACATCCATTAACAATCCTGAAGAACGTAAAGAGGCTGCTCAAATTTTACAATCTGGTGGAATGAATGTAGGATTTGGTGCACAACCGATTCTATTAAGAAACAAAGGAAACCTTAATTCTTTTGATGAAGCTGAGCGTAGAAGGGCTATCGATTTAGTAAAAGGCGGAATTGACCAAGCTTACGAAGTAAATGCTGCTAAACTTGGTTTCTTAAGTGGGGCTAAACCAGATACTCAACAAGATGTTGCCTTACAATTACTAACGAATTCTATCAAAGAATTATGCGATTATGCAAAATCTAAAGGTGATTTAGTACTCTCACTTGAAACATTTGATGATGAGACTGATAAGAAATGTCTAATCGGTTCGAATAAACTTGCTGTTGAAGTTGCAAAAGAAGTTCGTAAAGTAGATCCCACTTTCGGTTTAATGCTTGATTTAAGTCATTTACCAATGCAACGTGAAACGTCTCATGATGCATTAACGGTTGCTCGTGATTATATTAACCATGCCCATATCGGAAATTGCTATATTAAAGATACTTCTGATCCTGCTTACGGCGATCAGCATCCGCGTTTCGGATATCCAGGAAGTGAAGTTGATGTTTCTGAATTAGCGGAGTATTTACGATCCCTATTAGAAATCGGTTACATCGGTGAAGGCATAAAGAATATAGTCGCTTTTGAAGTAAAACCTGTCGGTACAGAATCATCAGATATTGTAATTGCACAGTCAAAACGTACTCTCGTTGATGCATGGTCATTATTACATTCAAAAAAAGGGCGTTTAGTTAGTTAGCCTATATATGTACGATATGTATTAAACGGTGACAAGTGCTTTTGCTTGTCGCCGTTTAATCTAACTTTTAATTAGCTTATCATGCAGAATTCCTATTGAGCAACGACTAAATGTGTTAATATGACTTTGCATTAAGTAACTGGATTTAAATAACAAAAAATTTTCTTAGAGATTAAATTGGCAGGGAAGTGATCGATTGGTTAAACTTCAGAAGGATGTTGACGCTATAAGAATCAACACTAGAACCGAAGAACTTGCTGCTTGTTCATCCACATCTGTTGGTGTCACTAGACTACCTTTCACAGTGGAAAGTTTAAAAGCAGAAAGACTAGTTGAAGAGTGGATGAAAGCAGCTGGGATGACGGTAAGAAAAGATGCTCTTAACAATATAATCGGACGTTATGAAGGGAAAGATCCTACAGCTCCAGTTTTAATGATTGGTTCACATTTAGATAGCGTGATTGAAGCAGGTAAATATGACGGTATTCTAGGTGTTATAACTGGAATCGAAGTTGTTCAAACTCTTAAGGATAATGGCATTATATTATACAATCCAATCGAAGTGGTAGGTTTTTGTGATGAGGAAGGAGTAAGGTTTCACTCAACTTTCCTCGGTAGTAAAGCGATTGCAGGAACTTTTACTGCTGAAGATTTAGAAAGGGCAGATGAACAAGGAATAACAATTGCTGAAGCGTTAAAAGGAATTGGTATTGCTGACCCATATGCTTTTAAAAAGGCTAGTCGTACTCCAGAAGAACTTCTCGCTTATTTGGAACTTCATATCGAACAGGGGCCTGTGCTTGAGAAGGAGAATGAACCTGTCGGAATAGTTCGTGGGATTGCTGGTGCTACAAGATTTTATTTTGAAATTATCGGGAAATCTGGACATGCAGGGACAGTTCCTGTTGCCCTTAGACAAGATGCACTTTTAGGAGCAAGTGATCTCATTTCCTACATTGAGAACATCGCTGTCCAAAATGAACCATTAGTAGCGACAATTGGTAAACTTACTGTAAGCCCGGGTGCTAGTAATGTAATACCTGGTCTTGTAACAGGGACACTGGATATCCGTGATTTAAATGTGGATCGTAAGAAAAAAGCCATTGATGCCATATTAACTGAAAGTGAAAGAGTAGCAAAAGCTAGAGGACTCCAAATTCATTTTGAACAGGTCATGGAAGCCGATCCTGTATACTGTGATGAACAATTGATTAAAGTAATCGAGGAGTCCATTAGCGAACTGGATGGTAGTGCTATCAGTCTTGTAAGCGGTGCTGGCCACGATGCAATGGCTATGGCGGATGTAACGAATGTTGCAATGATTTTCGTTCGTTGTAAAGATGGTCTTAGTCATCACCCTGATGAATTCGTTACTGTAGAAGATATGGGTGTAGGAGCTAGAGTTCTTTACTCTACAGTAATTAAAATAGCCACAAAACAATATTGAGGGACAAATAAGGTTTTATAGAGAGTATAAGACTAGCTTACAAAAAAACTCGTGATCCGACTGTATCGGATCACGAGTTTTTTCAAAATGAATACATTTCAATCAGTACCTCTAGAACAAATCAGTCAACTGTTATTAGAAACATTTTCCTATAATATTGAATGCTTCGAAAAGCTCATTCGATAAGAAATATATTTAAGATAGAGATCCTTCAAGCGATAAAACAGTCATAGGTATCAACACAGATCCGATGGTTACATAAGGAGTTCTGGATGGACTCTTTATCATGTTAATAAAAAAGCCACTGAAATTCCTGGATTCCTCCATAATTCAAGGATTCTGTAGTGTCACTTCAGAAAAAGAAGCCGAGTTTTACTCTTCATATTGATCTCTGTCTGCGTGGGCAGTTTACCTTCAGTCATTACCTGCTTAAGTAGTAATTACAACTACTTATTAATCACTGTTATCTCTGAAAATTGAACCCATGAGTAAAGCTATACGTAAATGAAGTGAGTTTTTTGAATCATGAACGGAATAATTCAAAATGTCCTCACATTTGGCAATTCGGTATTTAACGGTATTACGGTGAACAAACAGTTTCCTGGATGTAATCGCAAGTTCACAATTATTATCCAAATATACCAATAAGGTATTAATTAAGTCTTTTTCATCTTTATTTTTCGGATAGGATAGAGAACGTAAAGTATTTTCATAAAACTTTTTTAAATCTTTTTCGGGAATTAACCGAATCAGTTCGATTAATTGCTTGGTCTCGTAAAAGTTTATAAATTTATTTTGAAACAGTTCAGACCCATGTGTCCATGCTTCCACTGCCTCTTCGTATGTAAGGTGGATATAGGTAAGGTCATTAGAAAAGTTACCAACTCCAAACGACAACGAAATTTTTAGCTTTGAATAAGCCTCATTCTGGAATTCCTTCAGTCTTTCTTCTATTATGCTTTTAATCGAATCATTAAGATTCAGAGGAGATTGCATCAAAATAACAAAATAACCATCTTTCATAAAAACGATGTTGTTAGTATCTATTTTTAAAAATGATTTATGTAAAAATTTATATAAATAGTCGTATGATCTATTCATTATTTCTGCACTTTTTTGTAAAGCGTTTTGTTTATCATAATCAATCTTACATACAATGCATGAGTATTTCATATTGTCGATTAAGCCATGCTGTTTTCCCCTATGAATAATTTCTTGTTTGTTGGATATCTTTCCATCAACAAGGGAAGCAAAAAAGTTATTTTCTAACAAACGACTGTTTTCTCTAATTGCCTCGTTTTTAAGCAGCGTAAATGAAATGACTGTTGATGCTTGCTCTATAGCTAATTGGGAAGATGGGAATGAAAGCTTCTCAGGGTGAAGAATTATTAGTAAATATGGATAGGAACGCATAGTTTTCACCCGAAACATTTTTATAGAAATGTCAGTATTTTGGATGTCGATTGTGAGCTGGTTTTTTTCTAGGTATGTTTCTATATCACTTTTAATGTGTTCCTGAACATTTTTCATAACGATTTTCATATTTCCTGTACGAAAATGATGAGAAAAGGATGTCACATCACCAATAGGATCAAGTAGGAGAACAGGACATTTTAATAGGGAGCCAAGATTTTCAATTAAAGAATTCAGGCTGTAGCCTTTTATCATCATATTGGTAAATTCCTTGTGAATATGCATCGCATAAAATAACTCTTCGATTTGGTTATCCCATATAAAGCTTAATAATTGATGAGCAACCGCACCTAATGTTAATGTCTCTGGAATTTGAATAATGGGAAATTCTAATGAGTCAGCTAATTCGATTACATCCGGCGGTATCTTATCAATGAACCTTTTAAGTTTAATGGCGATCCCTGCACATGGAAGTTCATTAATTTGGGAAATGAGATTGCATAATGCATGAGGGTCGTCTTTAAAAGCGTATCCTGTTGTCAATAATAGGGAGTTTTCAGCTAAAAAATTGATGGCATCTGGTGTTTCTGAAATCTCAATGGATTCTACTTTCCTTTTAAGTCCGGCATGTCCAGCAATAATTTTGGCTTCTCGAAACACATCAACGATAAATAAATCTTCTACCTTTTTCATCATACACCTTCTAATTCTACATTTTTGTCAGTTTTTATTTCTAGAAAGGGAAGCAAACGAATGTTGTTAAATTTGGACAAAAATTTAAATGGTAATTGTTTACATTGCATAATGATTTTGTGAATTAATCCGCTTATAATCAATTGTATAGAGGATTGAAGGGTAATGAAACTGTTTTCAAGATTTTTTTGCATTCCATAAATCTCAAGTTTATATTTATTTAGCAACTATATTTATATTTAGAAGCACATACAATCATACATAATTTTGCAATGGTGAAAATAGCTAATCCGGGTTTTAACATCTAAGATTTTAACAGACCTTTTATACCTTTATATATATATCCAGTTTTTATTTCGGTGAAAAGTAAGCGCTATCATGCTAAGTTTTATAACGAGGAGGAACCCTTTTGAACAAACCAGAGCTCCATTGGAGCAGGAAACACAATGTTAGTAGAGACTTATTGGCAACAAAACCCGAAGAGAGAAATTGGAAAGTGGGAAACTATTTTTCTATATGGATGGGTTCTGTTCATAATGTAATAGTTTTATCTTATTCCGAATATTAAAGAGGATTGGACTTAATAGTAATTATAAAATTTGATTTTCATAGAAAGGAATGAACCTATGGCTACATATGATTTACTCATTAGAAATGGAAATCTTGTAATGTTAGATTCGATTGTTCAAGGAGATATTGCGATTAAGGAAGGGAAAATTAAAGAAGTGTCCATCGGAAAAAAAATTGATGCTATTGCAACAAGAGAAATTAATGCTGAGGGGCAGCACATCCTCCCAGGATTAATTGACACTCATGTTCATTTCAACGAGCCAGGCAGAACTGAATGGGAAGGTGTTCAAACTGGTAGCAGAAGTTTAGCGGCAGGTGGGGTAACAACCTATTTTGATATGCCATTGAACAGTACACCACCAACAATCAATAAAGAATATTTGGCATTAAAGAGAGCTTGCTCCGAAGAAAAGTCGGTAATCAATTGCCGCTTTTGGGGTGGACTTACACCTGAAAATATTGAGAATATTAAGGAACTTGATGAAAATGGAGTAATTGGATTTAAAGCTTTTATGTCACCGAGCGGAATTATCGATTTCAATCATGTCGATGATATTACGATTTTTAAAGGGATGAGAGAAATTGCCTCTATAGGTTCACTTTTAGCCGTTCATGCTGAAAGCACAGTCATTTGTGATCAGCTTACACAAGAAAAACAAAGACAAAATAAAACGACTGCAAAGGACTTCGTTGAATCAAGACCGATAATTTCCGAAATTGAAGCGGTTAGAAGAATAATTTCATATGCTGAAGCTACAGGTTGTAAACTGCATATTGTTCATGCGAGCAGCCGGAAAGTAGTGGACGTCATTAATCAGGCAAAGCAAAGAGGCCTAGATATTACGGTAGAAACATGCCCTCATTATTTATCTTTGACAGTAAAAGACTTAGAGGAAAAAGGCGGATTGGCAAAATGCTGTCCTCCACTGCGTGATGATGAAGAAGTAGAACAATTATGGGAAGCTGTAGCAAACGGTGAAATTGACGTTATAGCATCCGACCATTCACCAGCACCTGCATCTATGAAAAAGGTAATAAATGAAGACTTTTTCAGTGCCTGGGGTGGGATTTCTGGTGCTCAAACTACGCTCAATATTATGTTGACAGAGGGGCATTTTAACCGGAATCTTCCTCTGGGGAAAATTGTTGAATTAACATCAACGAATCCAGCTAAGTTATTTGGCCTTTATCCCCATAAAGGGATAATAGCGGTTGATAGCGATGCTGATTTGGCGATAGTTAATCTGAACAAAAGCTTCGAGCTAAAAGAGGAAGATTTGTTCTACCGCCATCAGCAGTCGCCTTATGTTGGTAGGACATTCAAAGGGCAAGTAACGACGACGATCGTCAATGGGGCTATTGTTTTTGAAAATGGAAGCATTACCACTGTGGAAAAAGTAAAATCTAGTGTTGTTAAGCTATAAAGGATTGAGAAAGTCTTAATTATTTTATTAGCTGATTCGCTTTCAGACATTTGTTTTAGGCTTACACAATCTTAAAGGCAAAAGAAGCCTATAAGGAACTGGGACTGATAAAAGAGAAAATCATGGATGAAGAAATAAGAAGATGTTTTATCTATAATAGACAAAAATATAAATCGTTTTTATTGATTAGGCATAATGACTATTTAAATGAAAGCGTTTAACATTTGTATAAGAGACTTAATGGTTTCTGACACAAGTTAATAATATATGAAAAGAAGCTTCAATAATAAGTTAATCTATAACGGTAACAGGGCACACCATGATTCACATGCTTATATTGGCTCACGATTTAAAAGTTTGATTGGTGTCATATGAATTGGCTCACAAAATACGATTAAAAGGAGAGTTTAAAAGATGGGTTATCCTAAAGATTTATTAGCAAGCAGATCAATAATTGAGCACGGTAAATATGCTTTAATTGCACCTGAGGGATTGGTCAATAATGTTGTTCCAGGATTTGAGAATTGTATCATTTCCATTTTGGGTTCTCCAAAGCTTGGAGCAAGCTTTGTCGATTATATTGTGACAATGCAAAAGGAAGGAAAGAACAGCGAGGGGTTTGGTGGACAAGAAGATGTAGAGACATTTGTCTATGTTATTGAAGGGAAAATAAAAGCTGCTGCAGGTGAACAAGAGTTTGTCCTCGATGAAAGCGGTTATTTATACTGTCCTCCAGGAACAAAGATGTATTTAGAAAACCAATTGGATGGAGATTCTAAACTATTCCTATATAAGCAAAAATATCGTCCGCTTGAAGGACGGAGGCCATGGGTTTATTCAAACCATGCCAACAATATTGAATTTAGGATTTATGATGATATGCATAATGTCCATCTTAAAGATCTTTTGCCTGCTGATATAGATTTTGATATGAATTTTCATATTCTTTCCTTTGATCCTGCTGCCTCTCATCCGTTCATCGAAACACATGTGCAAGAACATGGCGCCTACTTACTCTCGGGAGAAGGGATGTATAATCTGGATAATCAGTGGGTTCCTGTAAAGAAAGGAGATTACATTTTTATGGGTCCATATGTACATCAAGCAGCCTATGCGGTAGGTAGAGAAAATTTAACATATGTTTACTCTAAAGATTGTAATCGTGATGCATCCTTGTAAAGTGTCACATCACTTAGTAGGAATGCGTAGGTGCCAACTTCAAGAGATTTAATGCGGGCAGAATCTGTACTATAGGGAAATCTGGTAAGTGTAATTCAAACCCATTAAATATAAAAGAGGTGCTGAGATATGGACCAGAATATAATTTTGAACAAAAAGTCGATAATAGAGGAAAGAGTTTTTGAAATCGATAAAATAGCAAAATTCGATTCCAATGCACCACAAAAAAATTATTTCTATGAAACGGATAAAACTGTTGGGGCAGTTTGGTGTCTTGAACCTGAGCAGGAAGTATATTTACATTCTCATTCGAATGTTGATGATATTTGGGTTTGCATAGAGGGGGAAGGAACATACTTTCCGGATTTAGAGAATGAGATTACGATCAGAAAAGGAATGGTAGTATTGGCCAAGCCTAATCAAATTCATGGAATGCGTAATACAGGAAACAGTCGATTCATGTTTGTAGGCTTTGCTGCAGGGGCATTGCCAATGGATATAACAAGATATTAGAAAAAGGCTAAGATTATTAAACAATTACAAAATAATTTAAGTTTCTTCTTTCAAAAAACAAAAAAAGTGATTAAGGCGAAGCGATTGTAATGAAGACAGCGCTTCGCTTATATTTTTATTTATAAAAAGAAATGATTTGTAATCTTTACAGGAAATCAATACTTTTAAGAATTGGCTTCCTTAAAAGCTGGCAAACAGATTTTATAAAGGAAATGGTGATGATTAAGATGACACAGCAAGGAGTTACTGTAACATTATTGTCCTCTTTACAGTGGCTTTTTTTTATTTTTGCCAATACGGTTGTCGTACCAATTTCTGTAGGGGCAGCATTCCAGCTTCCTTCAGAAACAATTGAAATGACGATAAGATGCTCTTTTATCTTTACAGGAATAGCCTCTATTCTGCAGGCCTGGATTGGGCATCGTTATCCATTATTGGACAGCCATTCGGGGCTAATGTGGGGTCTGATGATAAATATGGGCATCTCTGCATCTGCACTCGGATTGGATTTTGCAACCGTAGGAGGGGGAATTGCAACAGGCATTCTGCTGGCGGGAGCTGTAACCGTACTGCTTGCGGCATTTAACCTGATTTATATCATACAGAAAGTAATTAAGCCGATGGTGATAAGTGTTTATATTTTTTTGCTAACCTTTCAGCTTATCTTTATTTTCTTCAAAGGTATGTTTAAAATAACCGAAAGTGGAACAATTGATCTCCCTGTCAGTTTGTTTTCAATCTTGATTGTCATCTTTGTTGGCTTTTTAAGGATTAAAGGAGGGAAAATACTAGGCAATTTCTCAATCTTAATCGGAATTATCGTAGGATGGTCATTATATCGAATTATTTTCCCTTCAGATCTTCCGACGGCTAGCTCTTCAGGTATGGCATTCACTTTCTTTCCCCTTGGAACTCCAAACTTGGATATTGGTATTATTCTTGTCTCCTTTTTTGCGGTCCTTCTGAATTTAACAAATTCTTTTGCTTCTATTCAAGCTGTTGCAGATGTTTACAAGGAAAAGGTGGAACATAGTCAATACAGGAGATCTATTTTTGTAACAGGTATTTTTGCGTTTATCTCTTCGATTTTTGGCTTGGTCCCTTTTACTCCATTTACATCTACAATAGGGTTTTTACAAAGTACCAAGTTATTTAAACGAGAGCCATTTATGATAAGCGGATTCTTGTTTATTCTCCTTGGAGTTATTCCGCCATTAGGGAGGTTCTTAGGAACAATACCACTAACAATAGGTAACGCTGTTTTGTTTGTAGCATACCTTCAATTGTTTGGGACCGCATTAAACAGCTTAAAAGGAACGTTATTCAACTCTGAAACGATACTCCGTTTAGCGGGTCCAGTCCTAGTTGGAGTTAGCATTATGAATATCCCGCCGGCATCATTCGGCAGTATTCCTGTCCTCTTGCAGCCTTTCATTACAAATGGTCTCATTATGGGTGTCATTATATCAATCTTTTTGGAAAAACTTATTGATTGGAATAAGTTAACAAATAAGTTGGAAGTCAGGCAGTAATCGATATATCTACCTGGAAATGGAAAAATGAGCAACAACAATAGGTGATTATTCTAAAAAGAAAAAACGGGATTTCATATTACATTTGGAGAAAAAAAGAGTTCATATAATATTGACTACTTTGGATCTGTTGAAGTCAATGGTCAACTTTCTAACGATAAACTTGAAATTGATTATAAGAAAACAAAATAATAAATTGAGAACTTGATTAATCGATAGCAAATGAAGTATTGAACCCGTTCAAAGGTAGGAGAGATCACCTGGTTTAAGAAAATTCCTCTCGGCGTATGCCGGGAGTCAAACTAATTTTTAAAGGAGGAATACACCATGGGCGAATATGTAAAAATAGGTAATCTTCAAGTGGCTCCGGTACTTTTTGAATTTATCAATAAAGATGGGATACCTGGAAGCAAACTGAATCAGGAACAATTTTGGGTTGATTTTGAAAAATTGGTACATGACTTGTCTCCAAAAAACAAAAAATTGTTAGCTCGTCGTGATGAAATTCAAACCAAAATCAATACATGGCATAGAGAAAATAAAGAGATTGACTTTGCTGAATATAAATCATTTTTACAGGAAATTGGCTATCTCGAACCTGAAGGAGAAGACTTTCATATTACGACAGAAGGGGTAGATGATGAAATAGCCTTTCAAGCTGGGCCGCAGCTAGTTGTCCCGGTTGATAATGCCCGTTATGCTATTAACGCTTCAAATGCAAGGTGGGGAAGCCTTTATGATGCTCTTTATGGAACAGATGTTATTAGCGAAAAAGGAGGAGCCTACCGAGAAGGGAGCTACAATGAAGTACGCGGGGGAGAAGTCATTTCATTTGCAAAGGATTTTCTTGATCAAGTAACTCCTTTAAAGGATTATTCACATAAAAACGCTGTGAATTATGCAGTAGTAGATGGGAAATTAGCTGTTACACTCAGAAATGGAGAAATTACGAGTTTAGTAGAGGAATCTAAACTAGTTGGCTATCAAGGTGAATACGAAAAGCCATCGGCTATATTATTAAGAAATAATGGTTTGCATTTTGAAATTCAGATTGATCGAAGTCACATGATCGGTAAAATAGATAAAGCAGGCGTTAAGGACATTCTAATGGAATCTACTCTTACGACCATTATGGATTGTGAGGATTCTGTTGCGGCAGTGGATGCTGATGATAAAGTCCTGGTATATCGAAATTGGTTAGGTCTTATGAGGGGGGATCTGACTGTAACTTTCAAAAAGGATAATAAAATGATGACACGTACAATGAACCCGGATCGTTTATACAGAGCACCAGATGGAGAAGAATTTTCTTTGCCTGGTCGTTCACTTATGTTTGTCCGTAACGTGGGACACTTAATGACCACAAACGCAGTCCTAGATGCTAATGGTGAGGAGATTCCTGAAGGGATTATGGATACAGTCATGACTAGTTTACTTGCCAAACATTCCCTGTTAGGTAATGGTAAATATTATAATTCCTCTAAAGGATCAGTCTATATCGTTAAGCCCAAAATGCATGGATCCGAAGAGGTGGCTTTTGCCAATGAACTCTTTGACCGTGTGGAAGATATGCTAGGTCTACAGCGAAATACACTGAAAATTGGTGTTATGGACGAAGAACGTCGAACTTCATTAAACTTGAAAGCTTGTATCCGCCAAGTTAAAGAAAGAGTGGCATTTATTAATACCGGGTTCTTAGATCGAACTGGAGACGAAATTCATACTTCTATGGAAGCCGGACCCATGATCCTCAAGAATTACATGAAAGGATCAAAATGGCTACAAGGTTATGAAAAATCGAATGTCAATGTAGGTTTAGCAACCGGTTTTCAAGGTCGTGCTCAAATTGGTAAAGGAATGTGGGCAATACCTGATATGATGGCGGAAATGCTAAAGCAAAAGATTGGCCATCTGAAAGCAGGGGCGAATACAGCATGGGTGCCTTCTCCAACTGCAGCGACATTGCATGCTCTTCATTATCATCAAGTGGATGTAAAAAAGGTACAAGATGAGTTGAAAAAGAATCCAGTAAATTTACGTGATGATATTTTAGAAATCCCAGTGGCTCAAAACCTCGAATGGAGTCCGGAAGAAATTCAGCAAGAATTAGATAACAATGCTCAAGGTATCCTCGGTTATGTTGTACGTTGGATAAATCAAGGAATTGGTTGTTCCAAAGTACCGGATATCAACAATGTAGGATTGATGGAAGACCGTGCCACACTAAGAATTTCGAGTCAGCATATGGCTAACTGGCTTCACCACGGAATTTGTACGAAAGGACAGGTTTTGGAGACTTTACAACGAATGGCTAAAGTAGTGGATGAACAAAACACTGGAGATTCATCATATCAATGTATCGCGGGAAATTACGACAACTCAGTGGCTTTTCAAGCGGCATGCGACTTAGTGTTTCAAGGCTATAACCAACCAAGTGGGTATACTGAGCCTATCCTGCATCGACGACGCATTGAAGCGAAGAAAAATAAGTTGTAACAATAAGTGAAATTTCTGGGGCATTCATACCAACCAGGATGCAATGTTATTAAATTCATTCTTAAAGCTTAGCGTAGGAAAAACTAATTGTCTCTTTCTATTTATTGTTTAGTTAAGGTTTTAGGTTAAAGTGGGTATCCCGTGTATAAGAAACAAGATTTTTCGCAAAGTTTTAACTCCATATTTCAGGGGGAATCTCCATTGACTACACTGTATAAACAGATTCGTGATAAGCAATTGTTACCAACGAAAGAAATAGGGTTCCTTAAAGTCCAAGTTCACCGAGTGCCATAACTTAACTTCCACTAGTAAATTCATACGGGGCTTCGGATTGAAATAAGTGATTATTCAATAAAATGGGGAACAAGTGATCAAAATTACTTGTTCCCCATTTTGGTTTGATTCTTTATAAAAAGAAGAAGCTAAGTAAACATATGTGAATTAGATGTAATAAGATTAGTCTTCATCCTTTTAGAGACCATCAGAAGTTAATTCGGACGGCATATGTAGAATTAGTATCTTAATTTATCAAAAAACACCAGTGAAATATGATAAGGTGCTAACTATAACAATAAGTACCACTTCTTTTGATCATAGAAATCTGTATATTTTATTGGTTTGCTTCCATTGGTTATTTTGCACAAAAAAACACCGAAATACTAACAGAATTGTCAATGAAGTTAAATGCGAAAGCAAGTAAAATATTAGATGATATAAATTTCGTGAATATTAATAACGTGAATGGATATTGAGAAGGGAAGCGATGTGATGGGCAATCAAACGAAAAATTCATAGATGAAAAGGATGATGCTGCGTTCGATGATAAAATGGTTAGCATCTTTCGAGGGCAACAGAGAGTAATGGGGTGACCCGGTTATAATATTCCAAGGAATGGATGAGCGCTCAGCAAGCAATGAAAGCTGAGATGGAAAAAGAAAATCTGATTACATATTTTGATAGTGTAGGCAACTTGTTTGGCAGGCTTGAGGGAACGGATTCCTCCGGTGGAATCATTCGGGCCGGTTCTCATATAGACACGGTCAAGGATGGGGGGGTGCGACACTTGGGCTCAGTCTCGATATCAGGCATCACGAGGAAGAGGTTCTTGAAAGGTTTTGTAAGGAAATCCTTTCAACTTTCGAACCCTTCGCAAAAGAAGGTGAAATGAAGCTGGGGGTTTCACAATGGATGGATGTCAAACCTGTTGCGATGGATCGGTAAATGAATCGCCTTGTCTCGACTTGCTGCTGTCGTTCCAAGTAAGGGGGGCTTAGCCATTCGCCTAAGCATTTTACTAGTGTTGCGGATATGGAAAAGGGAATCGGCGTTTTAAGTGAAATACTATATAAATTAGCCTATTAAAGGAGTTGGTTAAAATGGCATATTCAGAATTGAATGCACCGATGAGAACGATCATGACACCAGGGCCGGTCGAGGTGGACCCGCGTGTCTTAAGGGCGATGAGCACGCCAATATTAGGGCAATTCGATCCTGCATTCACTACTATCATGAATGAAGTGATGGAAATGCTGCGTTTGGTTTTTCAAACAAAAAATAAATGGGCGTTCCCGATAGATGGTACCTCACGATCGGGGAATGAAGCGATTCTATGTAGCATCATTGAGCCAGGAGATAAGGTTCTAGTTCCTATATTCGGCAGGTTCGGTCATTTGTTGGTGGAAATTTGTGAGCGATACGGAGCTGAAGTCCATACGATGGAATGTCCTTGGGGGGAGGTGTTCGAACCGGAAGCCGTCATCGCGGAAATCAAGAAGGTCTCCCCTAAAATAACAGCAATCGTCCATGGGGAAACTTCCACTGGTTGTATGCAGCCTTTGAAGGAAATCGGGTTGGCTTGCCGTGAATTGGGAGTCCTGCTTGTGGTGGATGCGGTTGCCTCCATCGGGGGCACCGATGTAAAGGTGGATGAATGGTGTATTGATGGATTGATAGGCGGGACACAAAAATGCTTATCCGTTCCTTCGGGTATGGCACCGATTACGTATAATGAGCGAATAGAAGAAATCATCCAGTCCCGCAAAAAGGTGGAACGTGGTATTGCGACGGATGAAGACAACCAAAAGGTTTCGGTCCGCCGGCCCATCGCCAGTAATTATTTCGATTTAAGCATGCTGCAGGATTATTGGGGGCCGCGCCGTTTGAATCACCATACAGAAGCTACTTCCATGATTTATGCGTTACGTGAAGGGTTGCGCCTTGTACTCGAAGAAGGTCTGGAAACGCGCTTTGCCCGTCATGAACTCCACGAATCCGCTCTCGTTGAAGGGATCAAGGCAATGGGACTTACGTTATTCGGTGATGGGAAAAACAAACTTCCATGTGTAACTTGCATCGGAATTCCAAAAGGAATCGATGGTGAAACTGTTAGAGCCATGCTGTTGAATGAATTTGGTATCGAAATCGCTTCCTCGTTTGGTCCGCTTCACGGGAAAATTTGGAGGATCGGAACCATGGGGTTCAGTTGCAGGAAAGAAAACATCCTGTTTGTACTGGCCTCCTTGGAAGCTGTCCTTTTGCGCCAGGGGTTCCAAGTTAATCGGGGAGAGGCTTTGCAGGCTGCGCTTGATGTGTATGTAGGAAAAACGGAGAAAGTGGTAGCATCAGGGTCTCTTTGAGTAATTGATGTCCTTGTGCATCTTCAGCGAACCTGGCTGCGCTCATTGGGAAGGCTTTGAAACTCAGATCGCAAATGATGGCGGCGGGAGGCTGCACCACATATTTCGATATGCCATTGTATGGAACCCTTCACCAGTCGTTCGAAAAGCTCTCCTTGAAAAGGGCAAGCTCGGTGAGATGAAGTCGGTTATAGACTTTGGATTATGGAGAGGAATGATCCAGGGAAATATCGATGATTTAGTGGATCTCGCCAAATCCGGAGTCATTGGGTTTAAAGCTTTTCTCTCGGCGACGGGAAATGAGGAGTTTGAACGAGCGGATGATTTCACCCTTTTACGTTGAGACGTGTCCGCATTATTTATTATTCAATCAGGATGATTTAATAGAAAAAGCTCGGTTGCAAAATGCGCTCCCCCACTTAAGGGAAGAGAAGAACAAGAAAGATTGATTACCAATTTAATAGAAGAGAAATTCGATATGGTTTCTTCCGACCACTCACCATGCCCTTATGAACTGAAAGATCCTGCCATACATAATATTTTTGAAGCGTGTTCGCAAAACATAAGCAAAGCGTTTATATGGGCCCTACCTTTCCTTGCCTAATCACGGGTACCATTAATAATGGGAAAATAGTATATCAGACTGATGTAATAAGTGAAGGGGAGCGTGGGGATTGGTTAAAAGTGATGGATTCCGGTATTGCAGCCAATAACTAGGGAGAAGGCTTGGCAAATAAGGTTCTGGGCAATTGAATTCATTATAAGGGAGGGGATTCCGAATCGGGAATCCCCTCCTTTCTTTTTATCAGCTTTGCGTATGCATCATGGGCAAATCAAGGGAAAAGAAACCAGACAAGTGGATTGCTTGTCCGGTTTCAAACGTTACTTATTCAACGTGGTCGACGAAATATTGATTTTTCCTGAACACCATCGCTTCCATGGTTGCGATCAATTCCCTTTCATTTAACACGTCTATTTTATACCATGCCAGTTTATTGTTTTTCTTAATCTCTTTCGCTCTAGCGGTTAAAGTCTCCCCCCGTTTGCCAGCTGATAAGAAGTTGATGTTATTTGAAACGCCAACCGCTATTTTGCCATATGAATTGCTGGCTGCTGCGAACACATAATCAGCAAGTGAAAAGATAATGGCCCCATGAACCGTTCCATGGCTATTTAGCATGTGGTCACTAGGAATCAATTCTGCTTCCGCTGTGCCGGGACCAAGTTTCGTCAATCTCATCCCTAGAAAAGAAGCATATGGTTCGTCAACCAGTACTTGTTTGATTTGGTCATAATGCAATTCATGAACATCCTGATCTAAATGTGTGGTCATGGAAATCCCCCTCTTTTTAATGGTCTTTTGCTGAACTTATCCCATATCCGGTATTGGATTTGAACAGTACTTCAGGAAAACTGTTTTCCTCATCTTTTGCCTTTGACAGGATTGTACCTAAGTAGGCTCCAATAAAGCCAAGCGGTACGGTGAAAATGGTCGGGTTGCTCATCGTGAAGAGGGGATTGCCTGTGAAAATACCCATCCCAGGTTCCGGATTCCATACATTGGGACTGAGCATGACCAGTATGATGGAACTGAGTAACCCGAATAACATTCCTGTGATCGCTCCGGTTGCGTTGAAGCGTTTCCAATAAATTGTGCAAAGGATGATCGGTAAATTGGCACTTGCAGCAATTCCAAGCGCAAGGACTGAAAGAAAAGCGACATTCATTGATTGTGCAAATAAAGCAAGTAAAATCGAAATGACAGCTACTCCGACAGAAGCCATTCGGGCGACGAGTATTTGCTGTTTTTCCGTAATCTTTCCTTCCTTGATGATTTCACCGTATATATCATGGGCAAAAGCGGATGCTGACGTTAAAACAAGACCGGATACAACCGCTAAAATCGTGGCAAATGCCACAGCAGAAACGAATGCGAATAAAAACTCACCGCCCATGGTTAATGCAAGAAGGGGAGCGGCCATGTTTCCAGCCGAGTTTGCTGCGACGATCCGCTCAAAACCGACGAAGGATGCAGCACCGAAACCAAGGAAAATCGTCATGATGAAAAATATCCCTATAAACCATGTGGAATATACGACGGATTTCCTTGCAGTAGCTGCGTCCTTTACTGTAAAGAAGCGGACGAGTAAATGAGGAAGACCTGCTGCTCCAAGGACAAGCGACATATTAAATGAAATCATGTCGAGTCCATCGGTGTATTTATTTCCAGGATTCAAAAATTCCTTTCCGAGTGGTGTTGCAGTTTGGACATGATGGAACATCTCTGAAATGTTGAAATTAAAACGGGAAAATACGATGAACGTCAGCACAGCGGAACCGCCTAGTAAGAGAACCGCTTTGGTGATTTGCACCCAGCTTGTCGCTCTCATCCCGCCGAAAATCACATAAATCGTCATCAGCACACCGACAAGTAGGACGGATAGCCAATAATCGATGCCGAGCAGCAGTTTAATTAATCCCCCTGCACCAACAAGTTGTGCAATCATGTAAAAGATTGAAATGACAAGTGTATTGGCGGCAGCTATCCCTCGCACTTTTTTTGATTTGAAGCGTGCTGAAATCATGTCTGCCAGCGTAAACTTACCTAGATTGCGAAGTGGCTCCGAGACAAGGTACAATAAGACAAGAAAGGCAACAAGGTTCCCGATGCTCATGTAAAAGCCATCGAAACCAATCAGTGCGATTGCCCCTGTAATTCCCAGGAAAGAAGCGGCTGACATAAAGTCACCTGCTACGGCCAATCCATTTTGCCATGCTGTCAATCCGCCGCCGACAGTATAAAAATCACTGGCATTTTTCGTTTTCTTAGAAGAGTAATAGGTTATTGTAAGCGTTAACAAAATGATGCCCAAAAAAAGTGTGAGAGATAAAATGCTCATTCGCCAAGCTCCTTCTCATATTTTTTCAAGATATTTTTAGCCAGTTTGTCGTACTTCGCCGCTTTTTTGATATAGACAATTCCTCCCAACCATACAACGGCAAATTGGAGAAGTGCATATACCCATGCCCAAGTAATATTGAAAAAAGCTTCACCTTTCAATACTTCGCTATAAGCAGCTAAAATAGGCAGAACAAAATAAAAAGCAAGAAAGAAGAGAGTGACAGGTACGATGAAAGCTTTTTTCTTTTGAAGCAAATACTTGAATTCTTCTGTTTCAATTAATTGACGATACTTATTTCCGCTGTCATGTCCTGATGGTGAATGTTCAGTTTTAGCTGGTGATTCCATAGTAAGCCCCCTTTTTAGTGTAGTACGTTTTTAAAACGAATATTTGAAAAAATGATATATCATTGTTAAAATTAACATAGTCTGAAAATTTAGTAAATTGTTATTTTTGTTTGTTCGGTCATTTTTCTGAATTAAAAAACATTATTGACAACGTAGAAATGACGTATTAATCTTGAAATGAATCATAACAATAACTTAATCTCCGTTTTATTACCGTTATGTATATCGGGTGGGACAATAGTAAAATTAAGGGGGACTGAAACAATGTACAATCCGGAAATTGAAACGGCATCGCGTGCTGAAATGGAAAGCTTACAATTGGCTCGCCTAAAAAAAACGATAAGCCATGTATATGAAAATGTACCTTATTACAGAGAGAAATTCAGGGAGATGGGCCTGGAACCAGAAAATATACAAACCCTAAACGATGTGATAAAGCTTCCCTTTACAAAAAAACAGACTCTACGTGATCAGTATCCATTCGGTTTATTCGCCGTTCCGATGGAGGATGTCACTCGCATTCATGGTTCATCCGGAACTAGCGGAAAGCCTACAATTGTCGGGTATACGAAAAATGATTTGGAAAATTGGGCAACAATCGTCGCACGTGGAATTGTAGCAGCAGGAGGTCGCAAGTCAGATATTTTCCATAACGCATATGGATATGGTCTGTTTACCGGGGGCCTTGGTTTGCATTGTGGTGCAGAAAAGCTAGGAGTTGCGACAGTGCCCATTTCAGGGGGAAATACCGATCGGCAGATTACGATCATCAATGACTTTAAACCGCGCGGCATTTGTGGAACCCCTACTTATATTTTGAATATTGCCGAAAAGATGGAAGAGATGGGAATTAATCCTGCAGATAACGGGCTTGATTATGGGATTTTCGGAGCTGAGCCATGGTCAGAGGAAATGAGGGCAACACTTGAGAGAAAACTGAATTTGAAAGCCATCGATATTTACGGACTAAGTGAAATCATGGGGCCCGGCGTTGCGATAGAATGCCATGAAGCACAGAATGGACTGCATATCGCAGAAGACCATTTCCTTGTCGAGGTCATTAACCCGGACACGCTCGAACCAGTGGAGGACGGCGAAGATGGGGAACTTGTCTTTACCAGCCTTACAAAGGAAGCGCTGCCAATCATTCGTTATCGGACGGGCGATATCGCTTCAATTACCCATGAACCGTGTAAATGCGGGCGGACCACAACTAGAATGTCACGTGTTAAAGGCAGAACGGATGATATGATCATAGTCAGGGGAGTGAATGTATTTCCTTCTGAAATTGAGCGTGTATTATTCCAAATGGATGGAATTGTTCCTCATTATCAGATTCATCTCGTTAAGAAAGGGAAAATGGACGGTGTTGAACTGCATATTGAAATTGAAAGCGGTTTCTATAAGGAGATTGAAGAAGACTTATCGCATGGGAATGTAGAGATATTAAGGAAAACGATACAGCATCATTTGAAATCCACATGTCTTGTAACGATGGATGTTGTTGTCAACATTCCAAAAAGCATACCCCGTTCAGAAGGAAAAGCAATTCGTGTCGTCGATAAGCGGAAGGATGAAGTCATTAGTTTATAAATTCCACGCTCATGAACATGATTCTGACGTTCAGTATATGACTGCTCATGTACCGATTGAAATACGGGAAGCGAAAGAACTCGAACAAGTGGTGCGAAAACGCGATACATAAAGCGGATGCATTCGTGGTTGACCATGGGTTTAACCCTTATTGGAAGCGGAGATAAGGACCGATCATGAAATAGGGAAGGAGGAGGGCATCTTGGCTAAATATACAGTTGTTGATCAAGAAACTTGCATTGCCTGCGGTGCATGCGGTGCTTCTGCCCCGGAAATTTTTGATTACAATGATGAGGGGGTGGCGTTTGTCATCCTGGATGAAAATGAGGGAACTGCAGAGGTCGCGGAGGAGTTATTGGATGACCTGGATGATGCAATGGAAGGCTGCCCAACAGATTCAATTAAAGTGGAAACTTCGCCCTTTAAAGTTTTAGTGGATTAAAAGATTCGTGAAAAGCACTGATAATTTCCTTTTATTATGAAAAAAGACAGAATAGTCTTGCATTGAGTATAACAATAAAATATAATAACGTTATATAAACGTTATATTATAAAATGAGGTGATTTGGATGAACGTTCTTTTAAATGATATGGCAGGAGAAGAAAAGCTAAATCAATTCATTGCCAGAATCGAAGCAGGAGAAAAGATAGAAGCGGATGATTGGATGCCGGATGAATACCGGGGCACTTTAATCAAGTTAATATCGATGCATGGAATCAGTGAAATCATGGGGGCGCTTCCAGAAAAGGAATGGGTGCCTAAAGCCCCGACCTTAAATAGAAAACTTGGAATCATGGCAAAGGTGCAGGATGAAATGGGGCATGGGCAATTATTGCTTCGGGTTGCCGAGGATTTGCTAAAGCCGTACGGAAAAAAACGGGATGACCTAATGCAAGATTTGTTTAAAGGAGATTTAAAGTTTCATAATGTTTTCCATATGGAAGCCAAATCCTGGGGCGATGCTGGATTGATTGGCTGGCTGGTTGATGGTGCAGCCATCATTTCCCAGACGAACATGCTTGGCGCCTCATACGGACCTTATGCCCGGGCATTACAAAGGATTTGCGCGGAAGAAGTTTTTCACGCCCAACATGGTGAAGCGATCATCATGGCTTTGGCTGAAGGGACGGAAGAACAAAGGAAATTGGTTCAAGACTCCATCGATTATTGGTGGGAATCTTTATTACTTTTCTTTGGACCTCCCAGCAAGAATGAAGTGGGCACATCCAAACAGGATATAACGATTAAGTACAGAATCAGAACCAGTACGAATGAAGAGCTTCGACAAGCCTTTTTTTCTAAATATGTGAAGCGGATCCTTTCACTCGGTTTTAGCATTCCCGATGAAACGCTTAGGTTTGATAAAGCATCTGAAACCTGGATTTACAAACAGCCCGATTGGGGGAAATTGAAGGTGCTCGCAAGGAATGAAGGACCCCGTTCGCAGGATCGCTTAAGCCTTCGAAGAATTTCTTATGAAAATAATAAATGGGTACGTGAGGCGTTGGCGCCAAAGGTCATCTAATGAGGGGGGAAGGACGATATGGAAACTAGACAAGGAAATTACTTTGAAGAATTTGAAGTATTCAGCCGTAAAACGCAATCAGCACCCGTTCAATACCACTTCAGCCTGCTGGCCCCAAATGAGGATATCGCCATCATGATGGCACAAGAAAACTTTATGAGACGTGAAGCGGTTGATGATATCTGGGTCGTGAAAAGACGGAATATACGGAAAATGACGGTCGAGGAAAAGAAAACGCTTCAACGTATCGATAATAAAGATTACAGGACCACAAAAGGGTACGGGTATTTAAAGAAAAAATGGCGGAAGTATGAGCAGGGAATGCTCGATGAAAAAGAGATAATGTCTTGGGCTGGAGGTGTAAAAAATGAAGAATGAATCATTGAAGGACATCGCAATCAAGGAATTGCTGCTTCAACTGGCGGATGATGACTTCATCCATTCATACCGTGGTGCAGAATGGCTTGGACTCGCACCGCATATCGAAGAAGATGTTGCATCCGCTTCGATATCTCAAGACACGATGGGGCATGCAGCCATATATTATAAATTGCTGGATGAACTCGGTGTAGGTGATGCAGATAAACTGGCTCATGACCGTCCCGCAAAGGAACGGCGCAATGCGATCATTCTCGAATTGGTCAATGGTCCTGGTTACTATATGAAAGACCCGGAATATGATTGGGCGTTTGCGGTCGTGCGGAATTACTTTTATACCCAAGCCAAAGCGATTAAGGTTCGATCCCTTCATTCATGTTCATATGAACCGCTTGCTGAAGTGGCACAAAAGGTACAGATGGAACTTTACTATCATTTGATGCACTGGAAAACATGGTTCGTCCAATTGCTGGGATCTGGCCACTTGGAAGCGGTATCAAGGATGAAAGCGGCTATTGGGAAAACAATGCCGGATTTTGCCGGGGTATTTTCACTTGGGCAATATGGAGAGGAAATGGTGGAGCTTGGCTTGATAGAAGGCGAAGCTGACTTACAGAAAAAATGGATCGAGGCTATCACCCCAATTTTTGAAAGTGTAGGATTAGCAACAACTATTGAAATAGGCATGGCAAGAGGTGATGGCCGTAATGGCCAGCATACGGAAGATTTGGAAAAGGCGCTAGAAACGTTAAGTGAAGTGTACGCAACCGATAAAGCAGCTTCATGGTGAATCAATGAAAAGGGGAGGGGTACCATGTCGACCATACAGTTAAACATAGAAGAAATTTATAAGCTCCTGGAAGACGTTAAAGATCCCGAAATCGATACAGTAAGTATCCTGGATTTGGGGATGGTTGAAGACGTTAAGGTTTCGGGCCAGGACGTTTCGGTAAAAATGCTGCCAACTTTTCTTGGGTGCCCGGCATTGTCGATCATCCAAAAAAATGTGGAAACAGCTCTTCGACAGCTGCCTGCCGTAAGAAATGTAAATGTGGAATTTTTACGTTCCCCTTCGTGGACATCCGATCGAATTACGGAAAAAGGGAAAGCTGGATTGAAGGTTTTCGGAATCTCCCCTCCTCCTCGACAAATGAAAAGTGATGGGTCATGGCATGTGGATTGCCCATATTGTGAATCGACATATGTCACGATGGAAAATATCTTCGGTCCAACGGCCTGCCGCAGCATTTTATATTGTAAAGCATGCAAAAATCCGTTCGAAGCGATGAAACCGATGATAAAAATAATTTAATACAATGGAGGTTCTATAAAATGGTAAAGTTAATCGCCCTATACAAACAACCTGAAAACAAGGAAGAATTCGATGAGCACTATTTCAATGTACATGGCCCGATAACGGAAAAAATTCCAGGTCTCCAAAAAATGGAGGTCACTAAAATTGTAGGGACCCCAATGGGCAAAGACTCCGAGTATTACATTCTTTGTGAAATGTATTATGAAGACCACGACGCATTGCAGCAAGGAATGCGTTCTCCGGAAGGAAAAGCATCAGGGAAGGACCTAATGGGCTTTGCAGGGAAACTTGTAACGATGATGATCGGCGAAGAAATAAAATGAATGCGCTTCAATTCATTGAAACGTCAATCGCGGAAGGCATTGGTTATATCTCTTTAAATCGGCCGAAACAACTGAATGCCCTTAACAGGAAAATGGTCAGGGAAATAGTTTCAACCATGGAGGATTTCGACCGGGACCCACAAGTGAAGGTGATTTTGCTATCGGGCAATGGGAAAGCATTTTCCGCTGGAGCTGATATCGACGAGATGGTGAACGACAGCCCAATCAGTATGGAGTTAACGAACCAATTTGCCGATTGGGACCGGATAAGCCTAGTCAAGAAGCCTGTAATTGGTGCGGTGAAAAGTTTTGTATTCGGCGGTGGTTTTGAACTTGCATTATCCTGCGATTTCCTGATTGCCGCCAGCGATACCCAGTTTTCCTTTCCGGAAGTGACACTAGGAGTCATGCCTGGTGCAGGAGGAACCCAAAGGTTGACGAAATTGGTGGGCAAGACGAAGGCACTTGAATGGATGTTGACGGCTGAAAGGATAAAGGCAAAGACAGCCCTGCAATATGGTTTCATTAATAAGATCGTGGCACCTGAATTGTTAATGGAAGAAACGGTTGATTTTGCTAGAAAGATAGCAAAGCAACCCCCGTTAGCAGTAAGGCTGATCAAAGAATCCGTCAATAAGGCAGTTGATTATCCCTTATATGAGGGCATGCAATTTGAACGGAAGAACTTCTATATTCTTTTTGCATCAGAGGACCAAAAAGAAGGAATGAAAGCATTTGTTGAAAAAAGGGAGCCGAAATTCACAGGCGGATAAGGGGTGCTCTATGTACGAAACGATCAAATATGGGGTTGAAAATGGAGTGGCTTGGCTTACTTTGAACCGTCCTGATAAACTGAATGCCTTTACGTCCCAAATGAATAAGGAAATACAGAAAGCGATCAAAGTATCTGCGGGGTCGGATGAAGTGCGGGCCATTATCATTACAGGGGAAGGCAGGGCCTTTTGTTCGGGACAAGATTTATCGGATGTTGATGAAGGCATGAATTTAGGCCAGGTGCTGCGGGAAGCCTACGGTCCGATGATGGAGCAAATAGCAAACTGTGAAAAGCCGATCATTGCCGCAGTCAATGGAGTGGCTGCAGGGGCTGGCTTCAGCCTAGCACTGGCGTGCGATTTTCGGCTTGTTTCTGAAAAAGCCAGTTTTGTAAATGCTTTTGTCAATATCGGATTGATACCTGATTCGGGGAATCTG
Organism: Brevibacillus sp. JNUCC-41; assembly: GCF_014844095.1. Classification (NCBI taxonomy): domain Bacteria; kingdom Bacillati; phylum Bacillota; class Bacilli; order Caryophanales; family Bacillaceae; genus Peribacillus; species Peribacillus sp. JNUCC41. The sequence continues at coordinate 2,894,553 of NZ_CP062163.1, forward strand.
TATTACCTTTCGCGGATCGTTGGTCATGCGAAAGCCTTGGAATTATCTTTATTGGGGGAAAAGGTTCCGGCTAGCGAGGCGAAAAATATCGGGCTCGCTACAAAAGTGATCGGTGTGGAAGAATGGAACGAGCAATTGAAAGCCTTTGCAGAGAATATCGCGAACAAGCCAACGAAAGCAATCGGGTTAATTAAAAGATACTTAGAGGCGTCCTATCACCTTTCATTGGAAGAATACTTAAAAGAAGAAGCGGAGGGTCAGCGAATTGCTGGCTTAACGAAGGATTATGCAGAAGGTGTGGCAGCATTCATTGAAAAAAGGAAGGCTCAATTCATAGGCAAGTAATATAGAAAAGGGAGTGGGATTACATGGTAAGAGTTCAAGAGGCGGCATTTGAAAAAGCGGAAATGAAGCGTGATTATTATCATCTGATCATTAATGGGGAAAGAGTGGAAAGCTCTGATGGTTCCACGATTGATGCGTACAATCCTGCAACTGGTGAAATCATTGCCAAGGTTGCAAAGGCAACAAGGGAAGATGCAGAAAAAGCTGTTCAAGCTGCACGTGAAGCATTTGATAATGGGAAATGGAAGAGGACTCCGATTAATAAGCGTTCTCGTGTATTGAACAAAATTGCAGCAATCATGCGTTCACGCTTTAATGAATTGGTTGAATTGGAAGTTCTGAACAGCGGCAAATCCATTTCTGCAGCACAAGGCCAAGTCATGCAGGCAATTGAAGATTTCGAGTTTTATGCAGGCGCATTGGTTGCACACCGCGGATCTGTCAATAATGTACCTGGTCAATTCCATAACTATACGGAAAAAGAGCCAGTAGGTGTTTGTGCTCAAATCATCCCTTGGAATTACCCTATGATGATGGCAGCGTGGAAAATTGCACCTGCAATTGCAGTTGGCTGTTCGGTCATCGTTAAGCCAGCTTCGTTAACGCCATTGACGGCAATTGTATTAGGGGAAATCTGTTTAGAAGCTGGTGTTCCTTCCGGTGTGGTCAATATCATTCCAGGCCCAGGATCGGACGTAGGGAATTACCTTGTCGAGCATCCGAAAGTGAATAAGGTTGCCTTTACGGGTTCTACGCCAATCGGCAGGGATCTCATGGGCAAAGCTTCACAGACATTAAAAAGGGTGACATTGGAGCTTGGCGGGAAGTCCCCTAATATTGTCTTTGACGATGCAGACCTTGAAGCAGCCATCGATGGATCATTATATGGCATATTCTACAATACTGGACAATCTTGCGAAGCTAGATCCCGTTTATATGTACATGAAGACATATACGACGAATTCGTTGCCAGATTCGTGGAAAAAACGAAAAAATTGAAATTGGGCAATCCGCTCGACAAAGAAACACACGTCGGTGCAGTCATAGATCAAGGGCAATTGGATGTCATCGACAATTATGTGCAATCTGCCATTACTGACGGTGCGAAAATCCTGACAGGAGGAAAGCCAGCTGTCATTGAAGGATTCGAAAACGGTTATTGGTATGAGCCAACGGTCATAGCTAATGTCAATCATGAAATGGATGTAGTGAAAGAGGAAATATTCGGGCCGGTCGTTGTCATAATGAAATTCAAAGATGAAAAAGAAGCCGTGAGACTCGCAAATGATACGGAATTCGGTTTGGGTTCGGCTCTTTGGACAAAAGATGGCGGGCGTGCGACTAGAGTGGCCAATCAAATAGAAGCGGGAATCGTCATGGTGAATTGCCCATTCTCAGCATTTCCTGGAACACCTTTCGGAGGGTATAAACAATCAGGATTCGGCCGGGAACTTTGTATTGAGACACTTGATCTTTATACAGAAACGAAAAGCATCATTTCCTATCATGGAAGCCGTCCCTTAAATCCCTTTGGAATTCAATAAAACATAAAATAGGTGGCTGGCTGATCGGTATGTCGGAAAAGTAATTCAGGAATGGATGAATGCTGATCTGATTCATCGTAGCCAGCCCTATTTATTTTTGAAGGAGGAATGAACGAATGATTAGAAATCTAGTGATTGTCGGATCTGGTGTCATGGGCAGGGGAATAGCTTATGTTGGAGCAACAGGGGGCTTTAATGTAGTACTGGTGGATGTGAATCAGGATGCTTTGGAAAGTGCAAGAAAAGAGATCGATGGAATTTTTGAGAAGGGTGTACGCTACCAAAAAATCACCCAGGAAGAAGCGGCAGCTGCAAAAAGCAGATTTTCCTATTCTTCCAATTTGAAAGAATCAGCAGCATATGCGGACTTGATCATAGAAGCAGTTCCGGAAAAGGCGGAAATTAAAAGGGCGGTCTTCGAAACGATTGAAGTCCATGCAAAAGAAGACTGTTATTTTGCAACCAATACTTCCACGATGAGCCCGACCGAAATTGGTTCTTATGGAAAGCGTCCTGAAAAAACGATTGCCATGCATTTTTTCAATCCGGTGCAAAAGATGCCGCTCGTTGAAATTGTACGTGGTCTTGAAACCAGTGATGAAACGGCAGCCATAATAAAAGAGGTAGCCGGAAAAATGGGGAAGGAAACCGTGGTCATTAATGAATTCCCTGGGTTTGTAACTAGCAGGATCAGCTGTTTGGTTGGTAATGAAGCGTTCTTTATGCTTCAAGAAGGTTTAGGTACGCCAGAAGAAATCGATAAGGCAATAAAGTTAGGGCTGAATTACCCAATGGGACCATTTGAGCTAGGTGATTTGGTGGGATTGGATGCCCGTTTGAATAATTTAAAATATTTACATAGTAAACTTGGTGAAAAATACCGCCCGGCCCCCCTTCTTGAACAGTATGTTAAAGCTGGCAGACTCGGCCGTAAGACAGGTAAAGGTGTGTACGATTATACAAAAGATGGCGAGCTGGTGAAGAAATGAAGGATGTTGTGATTATTGATGCTGTGAGAACACCAATCGGAAGATATAAAGGAGCTTTGAAAAGCGTTCGCCCGGATGACCTCGGTGCAATTGTAATCAAGGCGCTGACCGATCGCAATCCAGAGCTGCCGCCGGATCAAATTGAAGATGTCATCTTCGGGAATGCAAATCAAGCAGGAGAGGATAATCGCGATGTGGCCAGGATGTCCGCCCTTTTAGCTGGTCTTCCGGTAAATGTGGCTGGTACGACAATAAATCGTTTGTGTGGATCAGGATTGGATGCCGTCATGTATGCTGCACGCTCCATTGCTGTAGGTGAAGGCGATATTTATATCGCAGGCGGTACCGAAAGCATGACAAGGGCGCCATACGTCATGGCCAAACCTGAGAGTGAATTTCCGCGGGGTTCAATGGAGCTTCAGGATACAACAATCGGATGGCGCTTCACGAATGAGAAACTTAAAGAAATGTATGGTACGGATTCGATGCCTCAAACGGCTGAAAACGTCGCCCAGCGTTTTTCGGTTTCAAGGGAGGACCAAGATCAATTCGCATATCAAAGCCAGCAAAAAGCGAAAAAAGCAGTGGAAAATGAGCGTTTCATTAATGAAATCGTACCTGTTCGATATACGGATCGTAAAGGGAATGAAGTCATTGTCGAGAAGGATGAGCACCCTCGTCCTGACACGACCATCGAAAAGTTGGCAAAACTCAAACCGATCTTTAAAGACGGCACTATAACGGCCGGTAATGCTTCAGGCGTAAATGATGGAGCCTCGGCATTACTTTTGATGAGTGCAGAAAAAGCACGGGAGCTTGGATTGAAACCTCTGGCCAAATATGTAGTAGGGGCGGTAGCGGGATTAGAACCGTCCATTATGGGCCTTGGCCCGATTCATGCCACCAAAAAAGCATTGGAGAGGGCAAGTTTGACGATTGAAGACATCGGGCTAGTGGAATTGAATGAAGCATTCGCATCCCAATCCTTGGAGTGTATCCGCCAATTGAAAATGGATCATGAGAAAGTGAATGTCAACGGCGGGGCAATAGCGTTTGGCCATCCGCTCGGTGCAAGCGGGGCGCGTATTTTAACGACGCTCGTCCACGAAATGAAAAAGCGGAATGTCCGCTATGGTCTTGCGACGATGTGCGTAGGCGTTGGCCAAGGCATTTCCGCCATTATAGAAAATATTGAAAAAGATTGAAGATGGTGGTCGGCCCTTATTAGTTTTATCTGCATAAGGGTCATTTTTTTAAAGGGGGAAGAGACTCATGTCCAAGGTTATATATAAAGTGATAAATCAAATCGGCTATGTAACAGTGAATCGGCCCGACGTACTGAACTGCTTCGACTATGAGACACTTTGTGAACTGCAGGATGTCATCGATGCAGTTCATTATGACGGCGATATCCGTGTTGTCATTTTTACCGGTGCAGGGGAAAAGGCCTTCAGCGCGGGCGCGGATTTAAAAGAAAGGAAGTCTTTGAATGATGCGGAAGTAAGAAGGAACGTTAAAGCGATTCGCGATGTTTTTAATAGTATTGCAGGGCTTCCACAGCCAACGATAGCTGCCGTCAATGGATATGCATTGGGGGGAGGATTTGAATGGCTGCTTTCATGTGACTTTGCAATTGCTGCCGAAGGTGTTTCTTTGGGGCTCACTGAAACTAGCTGGGCCATTATTCCTGGGGCAGGAGGTACACAGCGGCTGCCGAGATTGATTGGGGAAATGAAAGCGAAGGAATTGATCTTCACCGCTAAAAAACTGACTGCAGAAGAGGCATGTCAATTAGGGATCCTTTTGAGGGCCGTGCCAAGGGATCAACTTATGTCAGCCTGTGAGGAATTGGCAGCCAATATCATGAAAAATGGGCCGATTGCAGTTAAACAAGCCAAATATGCGATTGACCAAGGAATGAATACGGACTTGCAAACCGGAATGGCCATAGAGGGAAAGGCCTATGAATTGACCATCCCGACTCAAGACAGATCGGAAGCGCTCCTGGCATTTAGTGAACGGAGAAAAGCACGATTTACTGGTGAATAACATTGCGCTTTCTTTTTAAAAAGATATAATAATTATTATGTCTTCCGTGTGAAAATAGTAACAATGTAAGGGCGAGGTGAGAAAGATAGGTACTAACACTCAATCCATGATTTTTACGATATACGGCGATTATATCCGTAACTATGGAAATAAAATCTGGATAGGCAGTTTAATTCGTTTATTGAAGGAATTCGGCCATAATGAGCAGGGCGTACGTGTAGCCGTTTCACGAATGGTCAAGCAAGGATGGATCCAGTCAGAGAAGCAGGGAAATAAAAGCTATTACTTTTTGACTGATCGCGGTGTGCAGAGAATGGATGAAGCGGCCAATCGCATATATAAGATGAAACCGAATGAATGGGACGGTAAATGGCGTATCTTAATGTACACGATACCTGAAGATAAGCGGCAATTACGGGATGATCTCCGTAAAGAATTATTATGGAGCGGGTTTGGCAGTTTTTCAAGTGGTTGCTGGATTTCCCCTAATGATTTGGAGAAGCAAATCAATCGTTTGATCGAGAAATATGACATCAAAGAATATGTTGATTTTTTCATTTCGGAGTACAAAGGCCCTAAAGAAAACCAATCGCTTGTAGAGAAAAGCTGGCATTTGGAAGAGATTGAAAATAAATATGAAGAATTCATCGAGAAATACAGCAAACAATTCATCGTTCATCAAAGCATTATTAACAGGGGCGAAATGTCCGATGCCGATTGTTTTGTGGAACGAACGAACTTGGTACATGAATACCGTAAATTTTTATTTATCGATCCAGGCCTGCCAAAGGAACTTCTGCCTTCAAAGTGGAATGGGAACCATGCTGCTCTTTTATTTAGCCAATATTATCAAGTCTTGGCTGAACCAGCAAGCCGTTTCTTTGAAAGCGTATTTCAGGAAAATAATGATTTATGCCGGAAAGACGAAACCTATGATGCCAAGGATCATCCACTTATCATTAAGTGAAAAAGAGCTTCAGCCAGTCGCTAATGACGACTTGCTGAAGCTCTTTTCACATTAACTTTTCGACTTTTGCAATAATTAATCAAGTATACCTTTGAAGTCTTTCCCTTTTTGAACATATGTATCGATAGAAAGTTGAATCAATTCAAGATCTTTATTATTCAATCTGCGAACCACTTTTCCTGGGGAACCGATCACGAGTGAACGTGGAGGTATGATTTTGCCAGAGGAAATCAATGTGTTCGCTCCGATGATGCATTCTTCACCGATCTCTACATTATCCAATATCGTCGAACCCATTCCAATAATGGATCGTTTGCCTATTTTACAACCATGCAGGATAACATTGTGACCAACCGTCACTTCGTCTTCAATGACAACTGGGCACCCTTCAAATAAGTGAATGGTGGAGTTATCTTGTATACTGCATTTTTCTCCTATCGTTATTGAATCCTCATCACCGCGCAGTACGGCATTAAACCAAATGGTAGAGTCTTTCCCAATCGAAATATCACCGATTAAATGAGCGCCAGGTGCCACGAAAACAGTATCATCAATGGATGGTTTTTTATTATTATACGGAATAATCATAGTCTCGCTCCTTTTTGAAAAAGTCAGAATTGTTTTTCTAATGAATATAGTATAACATTAAATTGACAGGGAGGGATAAAAGTGAAATATATTTGTGAACTTTTTGCGATAAAATATCCTATTATACAAGGCGGCATGGGGAATATAAGCAATGCAAGTCTTACGGCTGCAGTGTCCAATGCAGGGGGACTAGGGACAATAGGGTGCGGTACCATGAATCCTGAACAGGTAGAAGCCATCATTCTCGAAACCAAAGAAAAAACCAATAACAATTTTGCGCTGAACATTCCAATAAACGTTAGTCCATATACTGATGAGTTAGTGAATCTTGTCCTGAAGCATGATATACCTGTAGTTTCCTTATCTGCAGGAAATCCTGCCCCTTTCATTCCACTATTACAAAAAAAGAATGTAAAAGTGATCGCCATCGTCGCTTCGGTCAAGCACGCGCAAAAAGCGCAAGCTGCAGGGGCTGATGTGTTGGTCGCAGAAGGGTTTGAAGCTGCTGGCATCAATTCGAACCTGGAAATGACGACCTTTACACTCATTCCGCAAATCAGCAAGCATGTGACCCTTCCGGTTTTGGCCGCTGGCGGAATAGGCAATGGACAGGGTTTGGCGGCTGCATTGATGCTGGGGGCTTCAGGAGTCCAATTAGGAACCAGGCTGATCGCTACACAAGAAGCACCGTTCCATCCGTCATATAAGCAGAAACTAATCGAAGCGATGGGTAATGACACGGTAATTTTGGGCAGAACACTTGGCCAGGTCAGAAGAGTATTGAAGGATCCATATACCGAGAAGGTCCTGGAATTGGAAAAACAGGGACTGTCTCCTGTGAATTATCGTGAAATGACCTCTGAAGTCCATCATATTAATGGGGCGATGAACGGGGATGTTAACAATGGATTCATGAACAGCGGCCAGGTCGCTGGATTGATTGACGATATACCCACTGTTAAGGAATTACTTGATGGCATGATGAAAGATGCGAAAAAACAAATGGAGAATGGATTGAGCAAGCTCTCTGCCCCTTTTATGATTTGAGAGCGGAGTGAGCCAATCTTATCATTAGTTCATGGGTTTACTCCTTGGTAATTTACCGAAAGCTTGAGGTCAATTCGTCCTCAAGCTTTTTTTCATTTCTGGACCATTTGAAATTATATGATCATTCTTTACAATCTTAAATCTAATGTGAATAGCCCGATAACATAAAATGGACTCCATAAGGTACATTGTTTTAGGATAACATTTTAGAAAAATGTGATTGAACTTGTGATACAATGGAAAATGTCTCTTTTGAAATCAAGGGATGCCTAGAATCAAGGTGCACCCCTTTTATATGTAATAAAAGTTAGAAAAGGGGAAAAGTCTATGGAAACTTTAATAATGGATATGATTGAAGCATTTAAATCTCTATCCTATTTCGGTGTGTTGCTAGCTTTGACTTTCGAATTCATTCCTGCTGAAATCGTTTTGCCACTGGCTGGATACTGGGTTTATCAAGGTGATATGAATTTATACTTGACTATCCTTGCCGGTTCGATCGGTGGGGTAACGGGCCCATTGACGCTTTATGCTTTAGGCAAATATGGCGGGAGACCGCTTGTATTAAAGTTCGGGAAATACTTTTTGATCAAAGAGGAGCAGTTGAATAAGGCTGACCGATTCTTTGAAAGGTTTGGTGGGGGAATTGCCTTTTTGGGACGGTTTGTACCAGGAATTCGTACCGCCGTTTCGCTGCCATGCGGCATGTTGAAAATGAGTATTTGGAAATTCATTTTATATACCTATATGGCGATGCTTCCCGTTACAAGCGTTTATGTTTATCTAGGGTATAAGTTAGGACCGAGGTGGGAGCAGGCAGGAGCCATCTTTTCACAATATGCGAATTTCTTGCTTATCCCCATCGCACTTATAATCATTTGGTTCATTATGAAGACTCAAAAACAAAAGCAAAGACAAAAACTAAAAGTCAATTCATAACAAAGAAGGCGCCTTGATCAGGCGCCTTTTTGATTTATGTCATTATTAGCAGCATCCGCCGAATCCGCCGAATCCCCAACTGCATCCGATGATGATCAACAAGATGAATAATACGATCAGCAATGCAAATCCGTTATCGAAACCACCGAATCCGCCGTCGCAACATTCGTTACAATTTCCACCCATTTGATTTCCTCCTCAATACATAATATGCATTACATACCTAGCAAAACATCTTTACCGGGAATACTTCATACTATGTATTCTAGGCCGAAGTGTTTGCTTATTCATAAAAAATGGGCGTGGGCAATAAGGGGGAAATAAGCCCGAATATTTTTTTGATTTCCTTTTAAATGTTATAATATACCATGTGGATTGTGAGGGAAGGGAGCTGAACTAAGTCATGAAAGTTGCCATTATAACCGATGTGCATGGAAATGCTTCAGCGTTAAAAGCCGTTCTTAAGGATATTGATCAAAGAGAAGATATAGATCGTCTCTATTGTTTGGGAGATATGGTCGGGATTGGCCCTGATACAAATGAAGTCCTTGAACTTTTATTTTCAAGAAATGATCTATCGATGATAACTGGAAATCATGATGAAGCTGTCCTGGCCATCATTAACGGGGAGCCGCATCCGGACGGTCATATTCATGTAAAGGAGCATCATGAATGGATAGCTGATAGGATGCAGCGGAAATTCATAAATGAATTGGGGAAATTGCCTCGAACCATACATCATATCATTAATGATCACTCCGTTTACTTCACTCATTATCACATGGAATCGAAGAAATTGGATGAGCACATAAGCCAAAATCCATTTAGTAAAATAGTTGAACCGAATTTAAATAACTTAGAAATGCTTTTCAAAGATCAACATCACGATTTAATAGGATTTGGACATCATCATCCTATCCACCTCTTTAAAAATGACCGAACGATATTCCTGAACCCTGGTTCTCTTGGATGCAATGGTGAACCAGTTGCACCTTATGCCATTGTCACGATTGAAAATACAGGTATACAGGTAAAGCTTGAAAAAGTCGCCTATGATAATACATCGTTCCTATTATCGTATCAAAGTTTACAAGTTCCAGAGCGTGAATTCATTATACGTGCCTTCCATGGCGGGCAGCAGACCTAACACGTTTATAAATGAAGAAGTATGGGAAAATGTTGAGCATAAAGGTACATGCCTGTGGATACGATAATAGGCAAACATCATGATGCTGGAGGTACGTTATGAAGGAAAAGGAACTGGAACAGGTAAGCCAAGGGCAGGAAGAGATGGAACGGCATAGTCTTGTCTGTAATGATGAATTGTTTAATAAGGATCTGCACGCCATTGTCGATGACACAATGCAAGAGGATAGATAAACGGGGAAAACGCTGCAGGAAATGTCTGTAGCGTTTATTTTTACTTTGGAATGGTTGAAGGCTGAATTTCGGTTTTTCGGATAAGATCCCGTCCTGCTTGTTTTCACTACCCCCTTTCTTCCAGTGGATCCCGGAAATGAATCATTTGAAACCATTCTGGATTTATCCCATACTATATATAAGTTTCAAATCCGAGAGGAGGGATGGCATGGGACATCATCATGGTCACGCCCATGATCATGGGCACGGACACCACCATTCTAATAATAAAAAAGCATTGTTGGCATCTTTCTTATTAATCTCGACATTTATGATAGTCGAGGTCATTGGTGGATTCTTGACAAATAGTCTGGCCTTACTGTCAGATGCAGGTCACATGCTTAGCGATGCGGCAGCTTTAGGACTTAGTTATACAGCGATCAGGTTAGGGGAAAGGAAGGCGACATCTTCCAAATCGTTTGGATATAAACGGTTTGAAATCATTGCTGCTTGTTTGAATGGATTGACCTTGATCGTCATATCCGTATTCATTTTCGTAGAGGCGATTAAGCGGTTCCTGGATCCCCCTGAGGTGCAAAGCTTGGGAATGCTGATGATTTCAATCATCGGCTTACTTGTTAATATCATTGCGGCCTGGATTTTAATGAGCGGAGATAAGGAAGACAATCTGAATGTACGGAGTGCTTTTTTACATGTTATGGGTGATATGCTTGGATCTGTGGGTGCCATTGCGGCCGCCCTCTTGATTTATTTTTTCGATTGGGGAATTGCAGATCCGATTGCGAGCGTCATAGTCGCGATTTTAATTATTATCAGCGGTTTTAGGGTAGTGAGGGATTCTTTTCATATCTTGATGGAGGGCACACCGGACCAAGTCGATATGGATGAAGTGAAAGCATCCTTGATCGGATTGGTTGGAGTATCCGATGTCCATGATCTCCATATCTGGACGATCACGTCTGGTTTTTTGACAATGAGCTGCCATGTTGTCATAAATGAGAGCGGTAATCACGATTCAGTTTTGGCAGAAGCGCAAAAACTACTTCACGATCGGTTTGGAATCGAACATAGCACGATCCAAGTGGAAAGACAGGAAGCGGGCTGTCCCAATCCACACGAGACATGTAATTGAAAAGGGCTGGCTCAGTATAGAGCCAGTCTCTTAAAAGTTTAAATAAGAAAATCATAGTTTTTCCTGTATGATTATTAGGACCATTTAGCAGCATTCCTGTTAAAATGACTAAGTGAAAACATCGGTTAATTTTACTGCGAACATAATCCTGACACATAAAAAGGGTAAGATTGAGGAAAAATGCTTGGTGTTTTTAATGGTTAGCATATGCAAAATGTTTCCACTATAATTCAGGAAGGAGGAATCCATAAATGAAGAAAATTCTTGTAGTAGAAGATGAAATCGCCATATCGATGGTATTGAAAGCATATTTGGAACGGGAAAGTTTTGATGTAGTCCAAGTTTACGATGGGCTAAACGCCATTCCGGTATTCGAAGAAACGAAGCCAGACCTTGTCCTGCTTGATGTCATGCTACCGGGTAAGGAAGGCTGGGATATATTGAAGGAAATTCGGGAGAACGATACATGTCCGGTTATCATGTTGACTGCACTGACAGATGTCGATTACAGATTATCGGGATTTAAGTCAGGTGCGGATGATTACATCTCCAAACCTTTCGTTGCCGAAGAAGTCGTGGCCCGGGTGCATGCCGTTTTAAGAAGGTCCTCATCGGTCGATACGGAAGATGGTCATGTACATGAGTTTGGGAGTTTAACCATCGATGATCTTTCTTATATGGTGCATTTGAATGGGGAAGAGATAAACTTGACGCCACGTGATTTGTCGCTGCTCGTTTTTTTCGCTAAGCACCCTAATCAAATTTTCACGAGAGAACAGCTGCTCGACCAAGTGTGGGGCATGGATTATGACGGCAGTGACCGTGCGGTGGACCTGGCGATCAAACGGATCAGGAAGGCGATAGATGCATGGCCTGTAACCGAGGGGGAAATAAAAACATTGCGTGGATTGGGGTATCAATTGAGTGTCTATGAAAACTAAAAAAAGAACCACTTTACAACGCTATTGGACTAAGAGATACGTATTGACCTTGATTTCCGGTTTGATCTTATTGTCTGTTTTTTCCTTATGGTGGATGGAAAAAACGGCTTTGGAATATAGGCTTAGCCTTCTTAAGTACTTAGCTGATGAAACATCCGACCGGGCGATTAAGGATAATGGTCAGATTGTCGTTGGTCCGATCCTTTCGGAAATTGTAGAGGAAAGGGAGAAAATCCTTCATCTGAACCAACAGCCAATCATCTATATCGTCGATCCCGATGCCACCATCATATATACGATGCCACAATTGTATATAGATCCGGATGAAAATAAACTCCCGGATGTCATCATGAAAAATACGGAGTTAATCCAGAAGGTCAAGATTTCCGACAACAAAGTGTATGTCGTCAAATCCCCCATTACGTTTAATGATGAGACAAGAGGCTGGGTGGTCATTGCACAGGAAGAAGGGGCATTGAAGGAAATCAACCAAGACCATGGCTTGTTGGCGATCATGATTGGAGGCCTGCTGATTCTGGGAACGGGAGTCATTTATTTTCTTTCCAGGCAGATTTCACGTCCCATCCAAGACGTAGCTAACGCCGCTGTCCAAGTTCGTGAAGGCAACTATGATATCCATTTCAAAGAGGAAGAGGAAATCAAGGAAGAAGAAATTTATGAACTGATAGAATCATTTAAGGAAATGACCAATCGATTGAAGGTCATGGAGAAGTTACGGGCGGAATTGCTTGCAGGCGTAACCCATGATTTGAAAACGCCAGTAACATCCATTAGCGGACTGATACAAGCGGTTAAGGATGATGTCGTCAAGGGAGAGCAAAGTAAGGAATTCCTCGATATTTCCTTGAAGGAAACTCAACGTTTGCAAGGTATGATAGAGGATTTACTCAATTATAATGCCATATCGGCAGGTGCTTTTAAAATTCGGCTGCAAAAAGAGAATATCAATATATTCATTAAGGAAATCGCCTATCGCTGGCAGGTGACCCAGGATGATGATCAAGCGTTCGCTCTTGAGATAAAAGTTCCTGATGAACCGGTCTTTGGTCAAATTGATTCATTGCGGATGCAGCAAATCGTCATTAACCTTTTGAATAATGCCAGGCATGCACTTGATGGCAAAGGGAAAATAGCGATCCACCTTTATGAAAAGGATGAAGAAAGAATCTGCATTGATGTACTGGACAGTGGCCGGGGGATCCCAAAACATGAACAACAATTTGTGTTCGAACCATTTTATCGTGGTGAAAACAAAAAGTTGAAGGTACGTGGTTTAGGTTTGGGACTGCCATTCAGTAAGATGCTCGCAAAAGCGCAAAAGGGTGATCTAGTACTTAAGGATAGCGATGAACAAGGCACCACCTTCACGATTGTCATAGAGAAAGCGGATCAGGTATAAAAAAGGGTTGTCCGATGTAATGGACAACCCTCTTATTATGCAGGATGCTAACTATTAAGCCAATTGGCTGATTGCACGCCATAATTGTACATGACGGACCTTCCTTGGAAGGAAGCGTCCCATTTCTTCTTCATTATATCCTGCATGCAAATTCTTATGGTCGAAAATGATTGGCCGGCGAAGTAAATCCGGGTTATCTTGAATAAGCTTACAAAGATCATTAAGCGGTGTATTATTTATATCGATATTCAGGCTTTTGAATTTTTTGGAACGGGTTGAGATGATTTCATCTGTCCCGCCTTCCGTTTTACGTAAAATCTCTTTTATTTCTTCTATAGAAAGAGGTTGGGAATATAGGTTGCGTTCATTAAAGGAAATTTCGTTCTTTTTAAGCCAAGCTTTTGCTTTACGACAGGCTAGACTGCTTGGAGTAGTATAAATTGTTACCATTAAAATCGACTCCTTCAAAGTTTTCAAGTTTATTGGAATGAAATTATTTTTATATTTGTGATACTCTTACTTTAACGTTTCTTTGTGTCAGCAAGATGTCAAGAAAAATAAACTTAAATGTTATTTTAAAAAGAAAGGGAGAAAATGAAATGAAATCTGCCTTTAATGAAAAAGAAGCCATTTGGGTAATGATGCCGAACAAGGATCTACATGGGCCGATATTTAACAGTGTTGTGCGGATAGTATCATGACAGGGGATTTTTGGTCACCAGTCAGGCTATCGATACAAGTAGCGGGACTATCGGGTATCCTTGTTTTCATTTTAGGAATTATCCTGGCACGAATGATGGCTAAAAAGCGATTCAGGGGAAGGGTCCTGTTGGAAACAGCGTTTTTATTGCCGCTTGTTTTGCCGCCTTCCGTCGTTGGGTTTTTATTGATTGTAATTTTTGGCAAGAGTGGGTTGCCGGGACAATTCATTGAAAGGGTTTTTGATCAGCCCCTGATGTTCACGTGGTGGGCGGCGGTCATTGCATCTACCGTGGTAGCGTTTCCGCTTATGTACCAATCCGCTAAAACGGGTTTTGAAGGTATAGATGAAGAAATCGAAAATGCGGCAAGGGTTGACGGGGCGGGCGAGTTGAGGTTGTTCCTGAATGTATCCCTTCCATTGGCGGTCAAATCCATCGTCACAGGTGCCATCTTGAGTTCTGCTCGTGCGTTGGGGGAATTCGGAGCCACACTCATGTTTGCCGGAAACATTCCCGGACAGACACAAACCATACCGACTGCGATTTATATCGCCATGGACTCCGGGAATATGACATTAGCCTGGCTATGGGTTGCCGTAATTATTGTCATTTCATTTCTTATGCTTTTTATCGTGACCTACATAAAGTGAATGCTTTTTCTCGAAAATACTTATGAAAAAGTGGGGTGAGGCTTCTATGTCTTCTCTATGTGTGAAGCCGTTTTTTTCGTAAAGGTTCCGTGCAGGCAGGTTCATTTTACCGGTTGAAACGGAAATCTTTTCCCAATCGCCTTGTAATTGAAGAGCAAGCAACAGTACATCCGCGATACCCTGCCGAAAATAATCAGGATGGACGATCATTCGGCAAATCAGCATTTGACGATTCTCTTTTGAAAAAGATAGTGCACCCACTAACGCATCACCCTTTAAGTAGCATAAGAACGTTTCATGACAATGAATGAATTGTTCATATGTTTCCAATAGAGGAGGTATATCGGCAAAACCGATCATATCCGCTTCCACCTTATAGGCCTCTTTTTGAAGTTTAAAAAGCTGCTGGCCATATTCTGAGTCCAGATCCCGAATTTTCATGATCAAATCGTATCACTCCCTTTCATCACATTATAATGGAAGAAGGAGATTATTGTTTCCAATCAGTCTGTGTTATAATCGACAAACAATATGAACTAATGAAATGAGGAAGAAATTTGTTAACATTTGAAGAAAAATTGAGCATCATTGAAACTTTTCCGGAATTACAGCGAAAAGATGTTTCATTGGGACGTGTGAACTTTCATTATCCAGATAGCGTCCAGGAGAAAAAGATCGTCGTTCAGCACTTGCATCCCAATGGAAATGGATTCGTTTACGCAGGGCATATGAGAAAAAAAGACACTGACCGTAAAGGTTTTATCAATATTCGTGACTATAATGAAGCGGAATTAAAAGAATTGATCCAAAAAAGCGTCGATTACCTATCTGAACCTCCGGTTGAATTCGAAGAAGAGGAAGACGGGTTCGCTAGGTTGGAAGGGACATGGATTGGCCCTGAAAAGCAGGAGCTTACACTTGAAAGGGAAGACCTGCTTTGGAATGTGTATTCCGGATCGAACCTTGAGGAGTGTTTCGAGAGTCCAGTAGAGGCGGAGCGCTACTTATTGGACGAAGGCTTCCGACAAAGCAAGAAGAGGAATATGTAGAATTTTAGGATAATTTGTCGGTTGATTTACAGCGATAATCTTGTTTTTTTAGGAATTTCCATGATATAATATAAGTAATTATTTTTGTTCGGAATAAGTTTGATAGAAGGATTTACTGTAATAGGATTCCTCTTGAAACATTATCCAGAACCAAAAATAGTAATAAAATGGATTTTTCCAAACACAGGAGGAACTATCATGGTACAAGGTAAAGTAAAATGGTTTAACGCAGAAAAAGGTTTCGGTTTCATCGAAGTTGAAGGCCAAGACGATGTATTCGTACATTTCTCAGCTATCCAAGGCGAAGGCTTCAAAACGCTTGAAGAAGGCCAAGAAGTTTCTTTCGAAATCGAGCAAGGCGCTCGTGGACCACAAGCAGCTAACGTTCAAAAATAATTGAACGCATATAAAAAAAGACTCCGATTATGGAGTCTTTTTATTTTTCCTTTTTTTCGGCCATTTCCTTTAATGCTTTGTCCAATTTTTCTTCGATCCGTTTAGAACGATTAAAATGCCCTGCCAGGAAAAACACGATGAATATAACGAATGCGACAAGCACTAGCTTAAAAAGGATAGGCAGGAACTGGGTTATATTTTCATTAATTGGATATTATCCCCTTTCAGTCAGTTCTGGAATAGCGAGGCGAACTTTTGAAGTCTGGGCAAGTCCGATTCTTGATACATCTGTTCTATCTTCAATGTCACCAATAACTGGCTCTTGGCAAATAACATGTCCCGGAAATGATCGACCGCCCCACAAAAATGATGATAGTTGGTTTCACCAGTTCCGAAGACTCCCGATTTCAGATGAGCAATAGGCAACTGTTCCAGTTCTTTATAAAAGGCTGCTGATTTAGCAGGAAGTTCCCCATTGCCCCATGTATAGGTGCCGACGATCAATGCATCGTAATCCGGCAATGTGCGTAAGTCGAATTCATTCATTCGATATAGTCCAGCTTCAGGTAAAAGGGAAGCGAGGGCTTCAGCAAGCGCTTTTGTATTGCCTCCGGCAGAATGATAGACAATGGCAACTTTACAGCTCATCGAACCCATTGCTGGCATTTACTTGACTGTATGTCCTTGACTTCTGTTCGAAGAAATCGGTTTTGGTAAGTCCGATCGATTCATCATCGAACGTTTTGATCCATGGCATCGGATTGTCGCCATACTCTTTATACAAATTCTCAAGGCCTAGCATACGTAACCGTTTGTTGGCGATATATTCGATGTACTCATTGAATTCTTCCAAATCGAGATCGGCTTTGGTTTGGATATCTTCGAGCATATATTCAGACCATTCTTTTTCGAGTTCGACTGCTTTTTCAATCGTTGTATAGATGAACTTCGTGTTTTCTTCATTATTTAACTCAGGATATTCATACATCAAGATTTGAACGAGCATTCCAATGAAATCGAAATGGACCATTTCATCGCGATGAATATAAGATATCATCGTAGCGGAACCAGTCATTAAATTTTGTCGTCCTAAATTATAATAAAAGGCGAAAGCCAGATAGAAATATATCCCTTCAAGGTTCGTTGAATGGATCAGTGCCTCGAATAAATGCTGAGGGCTGGGATCGTCCACGAACGTTTGATAAGCATCAACGATCGGTTGGTTACGCTTAATCACTTCAGGATGTTCTTTAATGCGGTCGAATAGCTGTTTTTGTTTGCCTACAGGAATCAAGGAAGCAAGGATATAGGAATAAGACTCATTATGGATCGATTCCTGCTGGGCCATGTTGGCCAGAATAGCTTTTGCCGCCGGATCTTTGATGTACCGAAGGATTTCTACTAAAGTGGGCGTTTGAAGACTATCCATTCCAGCAATCATTGTAAGGATATCGAGAAAAGCGTCCTGGATATCTTCGTCCAATTCGCCCCACTGTTTTTTATCCTGAATCATGTTCACGCTCGAAGGCTTCCAAAAGTTATTGATGAGCTGTGTATAGGTATCATAGAATTTTTCATACTGAATATCGTTCCAAAGGAGGAAGCCTGAAGCTTCTCCTTTGAAAACACCGGTTGCTTTGGTTGGATGCGTAGGTTCGAGCATCCGAATCTTTTTGATATGATTGGTCATTCGTGAAAACTCCTTTAAGAATAGATTACTGGGTTATGATAGTCGTTAACTTGAACAGCTTTCGCAGGCATTGTCATATTCGGAAGAAGTCGAACGAACATAATACGTTGATTTCAATCCGCTTTCCCATGCCGTTAAATGTATGTCCAATAGAACCTTCGCTTTGATTGTATTGTGTACATACAGATTAAAGCTGATTGCTTGGTCAATATGGCGTTGGCGGGCTGCATTTTGCCTGATGCTTTCCAGTTGGTCCAAATTAAATCGCGTCTTTTTATAATATTCATACGTATTTGGCGTCAAGCCTGGAGCTGTCACCTTGAATTTGAAGTTTTTCTTTTCTTCGTAAAATTCAATTTCATACAAAGGATCGATTCCATCCGTGGAATTACCGATTTTAGCTGTCGAAGAATTCGGGGCAATGGCCATTAAATAGCCATTACGGGTCCCGTGTCCATGCACGTCTGCTTTTAAATCCATCCATTTTTGATCTGTATAGTCACGCAGTTCGAAATAGTCCCCTGTATGCCAATCAGATCCTTCAAAATATGGGTATGAACCTTTTTCCTTAGCCAATTCATTGGATGCCTTGATTGTTAAGTAAGCGATCTTTTCGTATAAAGCATCTGCATAGTGAACAGCCTCATCGGATTCCCAATAAATATTCTGTGTGGCAAGTAAATGATGCCATCCAAACGTTCCTAAACCAATTGCCCGGTAACGTTTGTTCGAGATGGATGCTTGTTTGACAGGAAGATTATTAACATCTATGACATTATCCAGCATGCGGATCTGAATGGGAATCAATCTTTCCAAAACATCGCTGCCCACTGCCCGGGGCAAGTTAATGGATGAAAGGTTGCAGACAACGAAATCGCCGCTTTTACGAACCACAACAACATCTCCATCTTCTGTTTCATATTCATCCGTGATTGTCGAAGGGCTTAAGTTTTGGGCAATCTCCGTGCAAAGGTTAGAGCAATAAATCATACCTTTATGCTTATTGGGATTCTTCCGATTCACTTCATCGCGGTAGAACATATACGGTACGCCTTCTTCCAATTGAGAAATCATGATGCTTTTCATGATGTCCATCGCTTTGATTTTTTCAAAGCTATAGTTTGGAAGTGTGCCATTTTCTGCGGCCTCGACAGCAAGTGCATAATGATTCCTGAAGCTTCCTTCGCCTTTCTTCTCGTCATAAAGATCTTCAAGTGAAAATCCAAGGGTTTGTTTAACGGTATGCGGATCGAAAAGATACCATTCTTTTCTGTCGCGTACAGCTTCCATGAATAAATCGGGTATGCATACGCCTGTAAAAATATCATGGGCTTTTAATCTGTCATCCCCGTTTTGTGTCTTTAAATCGAGGAAGCTCATGATATCTTTATGCCAGGCATCCAAGTAAATCGCGATGGCACCTTTACGTTGCCCCAATTGATCGACACTTACAGCTGTCTGGTTGAATAGTCGAATCCAGGGAGTCGTGCCGGAACTGTTTCCAGAGAAACCTCGGATATCAGAACCAAGCGATCGAACCTTACCGACGTAAAGACCTACTCCGCCGCCAAATTTAGATACTTTTGCTGCATCGTAGTTTGATAGGTAAATTCCGTCAATGGAATCTTCAATTGCGTCGATAAAGCAGGAGCTTAATTGTCCATGTGTTTTACCTGAATTGGAGAGTGTAGGAGTAGCAACGGTCATATAAAGATTGGACATGGCCCAGTATGCTTCTTTAATAAGTTGCAGGCGGTGCTCCGTTTTTTCCAATCGCATGATTTCCATCGCGATGATCATGAAACGTTCTTGTGGCAGTTCGTAGACCTTGTCCTTTTGAGGGCGGGCCAGATAGCGGTCGTTCAATAAGTAGATGCCTATGTACGAGAATAATTTATCTTTTTCCGGATCGATCACCGAACCCAATTCCTCAATTTCCGCTTTCGTATATGAAGATAGCAGTTCTGATTTATAAATAGGATAACGCTGACCTTCTGAAAGCTGGGAGAGTTCCGCGATCAGCTCATAGAATGGGCCATAACTCATGCCTTCATAGCCTCGATTGGCTTGTGCATCCCTATACATTGTATTCAACAGTTCTGCTGCAGCAACGAACGTCCAATCCGGAGCATCGATATCCACACTTTCAAGAGCGAGCTGAATCAGTTTTTTTGATGCCTGTTCTTCGGTTGAGTCACTTTTGCGATCTAGCCATTTTGTAAAACGCTTTTTGAACTTTTCCATATCGAGATGGCCTTCGAATTCCTTTGATAACATCTCGAGCTGGACGGACTTCGCTTCTGTGTCATTTTCACTTATGGTAGAGTTATATGTTTGAGTCATTAATAATCCTCCTTGTTGACTTCCTTCTAAAATAAAAAAACCGCCCAATGAATTGAGCGGATCAAACGATAGAATAAAAGAGCCATGAAAAAATAGCCGTTAAACTATCGTTTCATCATCTCAATCCCCGAAGAATAAGAAACGTGAAAAATTCAAGGCAGGTCTCCTGACTCATGATCATCCTACTTTGAGTCCTTCCCGTATAGAGAGCTATACAGTGGGTTTCTCATTTCGTCACATTTACAGTTGCGGGGACAGTTCCGGGTTTACACCGGATTCCCTTTTCAGCCATCACTGGCACCTTGGATTATAAAAAATTCTATATATAGTTATTGGTAATGTTTATGTAATCAATATCTAGTATTTCTGCTTATATTATCGTAAGCCATATACGATGATAATTCAACTAATATATTTGAAAAAAACCAACCCTTATCTATTGACAAAGTGAGGGCAGAGTGCGAAGGAATGAAAGAATTTATTGGGGAATGGGTAATTCAAGCACTGATTTTAGGCGATTTTGTGTTAAAATAAATTGTCTAGTGAAGGTGGCTCTCCCTTATTGCGATGAGGGGATTCGCGGAAAAATATTTAAGAAAAAGGGGATAAAATCTTGGAAAAAGTATTAGTTTTTGGACATAAAAACCCGGATACAGACACAATCTGTTCAGCAATCGCTTATGCAGACCTGAAAAAGCAGTTAGGTATCAACGCTGAACCAGTTCGTCTGGGTGAAGTGAATGGTGAAACCCAATATGCATTGGACCAATTCAAATTCGAAGCTCCCCGCCTTGTGGAAAAAGTCGCAGGGGAAGCTGAGGGTGTAATCCTGGTCGATCATAACGAACGCCAGCAAAGTGCTGAAGATATTGACCAAGTCCGTGTATTGGAAGTTATCGACCATCACCGTATCGCTAACTTTGAAACAAGCGATCCACTATATTACCGGGCGGAACCAGTTGGCTGTACGGCAACCATTTTAAATAAAATTTATAAAGAAAATGGCATCGAAGTCCCTAAAGCAATCGCAGGTCTTATGTTGTCTGCCATCATTTCCGATTCGTTATTGTTCAAATCTCCTACATGCACGGAGCAAGACGTTGCAGCAGCAATGGAACTGGCTGCCATTGCGGGAGTCGACGCTGAAACATACGGCTTGGAAATGTTGAAAGCCGGAGCTGACTTGAGCGACAAAACGATTGCCCAGCTTATCACGCTTGATGCAAAGGAATTCTCCATGGGGATGGCTAAAGTGGAGATAGCACAGGTCAATGCTGTAGATCCGAACGAAGTCCTTGCTAAGCAAGCAGAATTGGAAGCGGCGATTGGAGCGGTCATCGCTGAGAAAGAATTGGACTTATTCCTATTTGTCGTAACGGATATCTTGACTAATGACTCTGCTGCCTTGGCGCTTGGTAAAGCAGCTTATGCAGTGGAAAAAGCATACGACGTTTCATTAAACAATAACATCGCCGTCTTAGAAGGCGTTGTATCTCGTAAAAAACAAATCGTGCCGATCTTAACGGACGTATTCAGCAAATAATACAGGAAAAGGGGGTGTTCATTAAAAACATGGACATCCTTTTTCTGTATATGCAAAAAAAGACTCAACCACCATTAAGGGTGGTTGAGTCTTTTTTCTTAATTCAAAGCTTCCTTTTCTTTTTCATAGGCAATGACAATCAGTTCTTTGTTGGCTTCCTCGCCAAGTCTGTTTTCAAAGCTTTTCAGTTCATTCAATAAATCCGGTGACAGATTTGCAGCTGTATAATCCTGCTCGGGTGTCATGCTTTTCGCCCCTTTCAAAAGGAAATAATTCATGTTATCTATTTTGTCGGTTTGAAAAGTTTCTATTCAACAAAACTTACTTCTTCAAGATATTTTACTTTCTGATGTGGCGAGTTTTTCAAGCAATAACGAACTTTCTTCATCCAGTCCTTGCACTTGGACAGGTATTCCCAGAAGCTGATATTTAAGGATAACCGTATCAACGGCACCAACTGCTGAAGCATCCCAGATTTTAGAATGGGAAAAGTCGATGACGATTGAATCGGCTTTTTCCTTGAAGTCGAACTTCGAAACAAAGTCCTGGACAGAAGCGAAAAATACCTGCCCGCTGATATGATAAATGGTTTTCTTAGCCTGAATATCTTCCGTTTTCACTACAGCCACTTTAGAAATTTTAGCGGAGAAGAAAATCATGCTCAAGAGCACTCCGGCAAATACCCCTTTTGATAAATCATGTGTATAAAGGACAATGAGGACCGTCACGATCATCACGGCTGCATCCGACTTAGGAGCTTTAGTGAGCCTCTTTAGGGAAGACCAGTCAAAGGTCCCGATTGAAACCATGATCATGACTGCGACAAGTGCAGCCATCGGGATTTTAATAAGGACATCATTCAATACCACGATTAATACCATAAGAAATGCGCCAGCTACAAAAGTGGAGAGCCGCCCCCTTCCTCCTGATTTAATATTGATACCGGATTGGCCGATCATTGCACATCCCGCCATGCCGCCAAAGCATCCGGCAATGATATTCGAAATCCCCTGGCCTTTGGCTTCCTTATTTTTATTACTGTCCGTGTCAGTCATCTCATCGACTATTTGGGCTGTCAATAATGATTCAAGCAGCCCAACAAATGCAAGGGCTATGGAATAAGGGAAAATGATCGCCAAAGTTTCGAAGGTCAAAGGGATATCTGGAAGCATGAACATCGGTAGCGCTTCGGTCAATTGCCCCATATCCCCAACCGTCCGCACCGTAGCCCCCGTGGCAACTGCAACGATCGTCATGAATATGATGGCGACAAGTGGTGAAGGTATGACTTTCGTGATCAGCGGAAAAAGATAAATGATAGCTAAAGAAACGGCTGTCATGACATACATGATCCATGTTTCGCCCACGAAATGGGTGAGCTGTGCCGTGAAAATCAAGATGGCTAAAGAATTCACAAAACCAGTCATGACCGGCTTCGGTATGAACTTCATTAATTTCCCGATCTTTAAAACCCCTAGTAAAATTTGCAGCAAACCAGTCAATATTGTTGCAGCAAGTAAATAGTTCAAGCCATGATCTTTTACAAGATCGACCATGACGAGTGCCATTGCACCAGTGGCTGCCGATATCATTCCCGGCCTTCCGCCGACAAAAGAGATGACGATGGCAATGCAGAATGAGGCATATAGACCAACCATTGGGTCAACGCCAGCAATGATCGAAAAGGCAATCGCCTCCGGAATCAATGCCAAGGCAACGACAATTCCCGATAGAATATCTCCTCTAACGTTGCCGAACCATTCCTGTTTATATCCAGATGTATTCAAAGAAACACTCCTTCTTTCTATATATGTGTGTTCATTTCTGTTTTAACGCACTAAATTATAGCATGAGTCCTTCTTTCAATCTATATGGATAATATTAACGACAAACCGAGGGCTATTCATTTCGTATTATAGGCGAATGAAGGTAAAAGGCATAAAGGGGGAAATTTCAAGAAATGCCGATGGGCAACATCCAATGATGAAGGGCAAAAAAATTTCCAAAGCCTTCTTAATCGCTTTCGCTTCCATGATTCAGATTTTTCTGTATTTAAATGAATTATGAAAATGGGGGTTACTCCTATGAATAAGAGCGAGAAAAGAACGAAACTGCTGGAAAAGGTTGAGAATCATTTAAGACTGACTGCAAGGAATTTAGTGAAATTCGATACAATCCAAGAAACATTGGATTTTACGGTGGAATCATTTCAATTGGAATTTTCGTGGGACTTTGTGGCGATCGTATTGAGAGGGGATGATCGTTTGTATCCAAAAGTATGGAAAGGCGGTTCGCTGCATTTTGCTGATTCTTTTCCCATTCACCTAGGTGAATGTTCCCCGGAGATTCTCGAAGAAGAGGTAAAGGATAGTTACATAACTTAATTGTTTGAAGAGAAAATAGAAGATAAGCTAAATAGTCGAATATGCGACATTGATGAACAATGATTTATACAGGCCACACCGGATTGCCGTTTTGAAACTGGAAGAGGGTCACTTACTGCCCATTCGAACCTGATTGAAAGTGAAGCGGAAAAAGCCTCGGAATGGGATCATATGAAAGAACAGCTTTATCTTAAATATAAAGAAATCATCGTGACAAAAATGGGATGATATGCTGATATTGATGATACCGGTGAAAAGGGAAAATAAACTCGCATCCTCATACTGGGAAGGGATAAGTCTTTACCTTAGTGAATATCCGATATTAAAGAAGCTTTCCCTGACGATATTATGGGGGTGGTACCACCAATAACCTGAAGGATTATTATGCCTACAAATAGGCCATGCATGCTCATAATGTTCCCGAAATGGATTCCCGAAAAAAGTCTTGGCCATTTGACGAATTGGGCTCCTGCACGCTATTGAATGACCTGAAAGACCCTGTACTTGCCGAGTTATTACTTAAGAAATATTTGCCCAGTTGATGGAAGACCAAACGGGAAGCGGAGTAGCGCTTATAAACTGATGATTTGAATCGAGCCAGCTATATTCCGCTGCACATTCACTTTACATAGCAATGATAAAAGATCTTGAAAGGGTCTTTTTTTATTCGATTTTGTGTGTAATCTGGGTAAGGAGGCATGAGGGCTATTGTTACCGAAAAAGGCCAGCTCTATCAAAGTTTTTGGAGTAAAAACCCGCCCGGTGTTAAAAGTCTATTCCTTATCAATGATACTGGATTTACATTTAGGACATGTCACTTCTTTATAATGCTTGAACCTGATTTTTCGAAGGTCGCTTCTGGTCAACATTGCGAATACATTATACCTTGTGCCGCATGCACAAGTATTTTTATCTTTAACTATGTGTCTCTCATCTGTAGTAGCAGAATAAATGGTTGGAAAAAACATATATAACCCTCCTATTTTTAATTTTAGGCAAATTAAAAAGGGGCAATTGATAATAAAGTGATCCATTCAAGAAAAATCTTGGCAGCCCGGCTGCCATGACAACCAAGTTGTTGTGTTAGGCCCGTGGCTTTGCGTCTTTTACTTTCATAAAATTTGCCTAAAATAATCTTAACATAAAATTTGATGCATTATGAAGTGTTTATGGCTGCGGCCAACCTTCCCCTTTTATTAAGTATCAACAGCAATCACCGGGAT
Organism: Brevibacillus sp. JNUCC-41; assembly: GCF_014844095.1. Classification (NCBI taxonomy): domain Bacteria; kingdom Bacillati; phylum Bacillota; class Bacilli; order Caryophanales; family Bacillaceae; genus Peribacillus; species Peribacillus sp. JNUCC41. The sequence goes on from NZ_CP062163.1 coordinate 2,919,873, forward strand.
TGTCCAAATATAGAAGGAAAATAGAGAAGAAAGGTTTGGCACGCTATGTACCTATAGTTCGGAAAACCATGTTCAGCAGCTGGTTTCCAATATTCCTTTTTCATGTGTGCAGGACCCATGTTCGTTTTTGGCCTCACTGCCTGTATCGGAATACGACCGAAATGAAATCCAGTTCCAGAAGTATCCAGAACTACAGCTGTATGAGCATTAAACATGAGAAAGCCTGATTCCAACTGGAAGCAGGCTTTCTTGCCAAAGTGAGATTAATGTGATCTGGCCAATTCCGGATTGCGGTGCATCGCGAAATAGAGGACAAGTCCCGCTATGAGGAGTAACGTGCTGGTCGTGATGAAAACGGCGGAGAATCCGTAGAAACCAGCAACCATTCCGCCCATCGCGGGTCCAATGATATTGCCTAAAAAGCGCAGGCTCGTATTGTATCCAAGTACTTCCCCCTGCATTGCGACAGGAGCTTCCTGGCGAATGTAGGCAATCCTTACAGGGATGATGCCGCCTATTGCCATGCCAAGAATGAAACGTACCAGAACAAGCTGCCAAAAATGATTGATGAAGGCACCGGGCAAGTAGACTGTAGCAGTCAGGAAAAGAAGCAGCACAAGAATCTTCACATGTCCATGACGATCACCTATCTTGCCCCAGTGACGCGCCATCAATAAATTTCCCAGGCCTGCTGCAGAAAAGGCGATACCTGAATAAAATCCAAGATTGGAAGTTCCATGCAACTGGCCAACGTATAAAGAAAGAATGGGCTGGATGCTGAAGTGGGCAACTTGAACAAGTGTCGAAATGAGCATGACATTGACTAGGATGGGATTCCTCAAGATATGCGAGAGAACCTCCCTGCTTGTATAGCTCGACTTTGTTCCCTTCTGCCGTTCCATTTGGTACTCCTTGGTTGCAAAAACAAGAAGTCCGGAGATGAAAATGGTGATGGAGGTGAATTTAAAGGCGGTTGAGTAGCCGAGTGTGTCTGCAAGCAGGCCGCCAAGCAATGGTCCGAAAAGGGAACCGGTTATATTACCCGTTTGCAAGGTTCCCAGTACGCGTCCGGCAATTTCTTTTGGGGTCTGCGTTGATATGAAGGCCTGTGACATGGAAATGAAGCCAGTGAATATCCCGGTGAACATCCTTAAGACGAATAGCTGCCAAACATTTTCAACGAATCCCATCAGGAAAATGGACAGCCCCATCCCAAAGGCACAGGCAATCAAGATTTTCTTCCTGCCGTACCGATCACCAATTCGTCCCCAAATGGGAGAAAATAAAAAGGCAGTCACAAAAGTGATTCCAAATGTCCATCCGGACCAATGCTGGATATATTGAGTCGAATAATCTCCGAATGTACCAATGTATAAGGATATGAATGGGAGAACCATCGTCATGCTCCCGCCTATGAAGAAATTGGCGAACCACATGATGAAAAGATTCCGTTTAGCTATTTTATGAGCATTCATTTTAGATTCAACACTTCTTTCCTCCGAAAAAAACTTCGGGTTCCTAAATAATAGTATACATAATTTAACTAATTTATTAAACGAATTTGTTTTTATTGGTTTTTTAATGAATAGGCAAATGATATAATGTGAAAATATTGATTTTTCAGAAAAATTAAATTAAACAAATGTATTCACTTTTCCATTTAAAGGAGTTTTTAACATGTTGACGATTTTAGGATTTTGCATGATTTTAACGTTTCTGGTCTTAGTCATCACAAAGCGCTTATCAGTGGTTGTCGCTTTTATCTTCACGGCAATAGCTTTTGGTCTGATTGGTGGCTTTGCCTCGGAAATGGGAGATATGATGGTTGCGGGTATTTTAAAGGTGACACCGACAGCAGTCATGATCGTTTTTGCTATTCTATACTTTGGTTTAATGATTGACGTTGGTTTATTCGAGCCCATGATCGCTAAAATACTCAGTTTTGTAAAAGGAGATCCGCTAAAGGTTGTCATGGCAACCGCCATTATAACCATGTTGGTGGGTTTGGACGGAGACGGTTCTTCCACATTCATGATTACCGTTTCAGCCATGCTGCCGCTTTATATCAAATTAGGGATGAACAGGCTCGTTTTGGCCTGTGTTGTTGGTTTAGCCGCCGGCGTCATGAATATGATTCCTTGGGGAGGTCCTTTGGTAAGGGCGGCCGCGAGCCTTCAGGTTGAAGTATCGGAGCTATTCATTCCTCTCATTCCGGTCATGATTTGCGGTCTATTATGGACACTTTTTTCTGCATATGTACTTGGTAAAAAGGAAAGGGAGAGATTAGGGGTCAGTACGATGGAGACGAACATGCAACCTGGTATGGGAGAACAGGCTGCAGCTGTTGAAACCGCACCTAAAGGAACATCCAAGCTTTTTTGGTTTAATTGGTTCTTGACGATTTTACTGATGGTTTTGCTGGTGATGGAAGTGCTGCCGATCCAAATTTTATTTGCCACTGCTTTTGCGATTGCACTATTCGTTAACTTTCCGAACCCAAAAGAACAGCAGGAAAGAATTTTATCTCATGCCAATAGTTTCGTGATGATCTGTACACTTATTTTCGCAGCAGGGATTTTTACGGGTGTATTCACAGAAACGAAGATGATGGACTCGATGGCTGCTTCAATCGTAACTGTCATTCCAGAATGGATCGGGGCACATTTGCCACTGGTGGTAGCGCTGACGAGCATTCCGATGGGGTTCATTTTTTCACCTGATGCCTATTACTTTGGCATTCTGCCAATAATAAGTGAAACGGCATCGAACTTCGGTATTTCTCCTGTAGAAATCGGAAGGGCGGCTTTATTAGGCCATTCGACCGCAGGGTTCCCATTATCGCCATTGGTGCCTGCAACCTTCATATTGATCGGCCTTGTAGGTGTGGATTTTGGGGATCACCAAAAATTCCTGTTTAAATGGGCATTTGGGACAACCATCATCATGACGATTGCAGCCATTACTTTTGGGGTCATCACTTTGTAAAATGCGAGACCATTAAGCTATAATGCAAAATTCCTGTCTGTGAAATTAGTAAGGTATTCACCCTCACGGAATAATCCATTTTCCTATTTATTCCGCTTTCTGTTTATTCTTCCATAATGGTGGAAAGTAATAAGAAGAAGATACATATAAGAGAGTGAGGGAGTTTATATGAACTATAAACAAAAACTTGTGCTGCCCATGTGTGCTGCCCTTTTACTGTATGGATGTAATTCAGCGGATGATTCAAATCAGTCCGACAATAATGCCGAGGACATGACTACAGTGGGACAAGGAACAGAAACAGGGGTTGATCCGCAGGTAAAAGCGGAAGTTAAAGATGTAGAAGGTAAAACACTTGGGACGGTTAACTTTACCGCCGAAGAGAATACTGTGGTTATCGAGACCGCTTTGGAAGGCCTTGAGCCAGGCTACCATGGATTCCATGTCCACGAAAACGCAGTATGTGAGCCGGATGCTAAGGAAGGCCCTTTCACTACAGCGGGAGGACACTTTAATCCAACTAATGACACGCACTCTAAACATGCAGGGGATATGCCCCCTTTATATGTGAAAGAGGATGGGACAGCCAAATATACGGCAACATTGGATAACATGACGATAGACCAGCTGAAGAAAGAAGAGTTGGCTGTAATCGTTCATGCGAATCCAGACAACTTTGCCAATATTCCTGACCGTTATGAAGCTAATGGAGAAAAAGGACCGGATGTGGATACCTTGAAAGCCGGTGATGCAGGCGATAGGCAAGCTTGCGGGATTGTTGTAAGTGCAGAGGGAAAATAACATTAATGAAGCAAAAGCGATTCCTCTAAAGAGGAATCGCTCTTTTCATTGAAGGTAAAACCGCTGACCGCTAAAATCTTAAGATGAATTCATTCTTTTTACGTATTAAGAAGGTTTTTTCTATTGTGATATAGAAGTAAGAGAGTAAGTAATATTGGATTTGAAGCAGATGGCATTAAAAGATCATAGTTAATTCTTGCAGTGGGATAAGGTCCAAGGCATAGGTTTAATATAGAAAAATAAGATTTGATTTAAAGGGATAAAAAAACCCGAATAGGGATCATGTCCACTGATTCGGGTTTGCTTTATCATTTTACGGTACTGGTTTCTTCGATTAGCTGTAATCTCTCAGCCACTTCTTCTTCAGAAAGGTTATGCTCGACTACATAGCGGTTACGGGGATGCACTCGGCATTCATGAGTACAGCTGCGCATATGTTTGTGCTCGTTCTCTTCACTGCAAAGGATTTTCTTGTTGCATTCAGGGTTAGCACAATTAACATAGCGTTCACAAGGTTCGCCGGAATAAATATCGCGACCGACAATAACATGTTCCTTTTGATTGATAGGTACGGCAATCCTTTCATCGAATACATACATTTGGCCATCCCAAAGCTCACCTTGGACTTCGGGATCCTTTCCGTATGTTGCGATGCCGCCATGCAGTTGGCCTACATCTTCAAAGCCTTCTTCGACAAGCCAGCCGGAGAATTTTTCACAGCGGATACCGCCGGTGCAATACGTTAGTATTTTTTTGCCTTCGAACATTTCTCTATTTTCCCGGACCCAATCCGGAAGTTCACGGAAATTCGTGATTTCTGGCTTGATTGCACCCCTGAAATGTCCCAAATCAAATTCATAGTCATTTCTGGCATCAAGGACGATGGTATTTTCATCTTGCATTTGCTCGAAGAACTCCATCGGGCTCAAGTATTTGCCTGTCGTCCGGTTCGGGTTGATGTCTTCTTCCAATCGAAGCGTTACAAGCTCATTTCGTGGACGAACATGCATTTTTTTGAAAGCATGGCCGTCAGCTTCATCTATTTTAAACACGATATCGGCAAAGCGGGAATCGCTTTTCATCATGTCCATATATTTGGTGGTTTGTTCGATCGTACCAGAAACCGTTCCGTTGATCCCTTCTGCTGCCACCAAGATACGGCCTTTCAATTCAAGTGCTTTACATGCCGCAAGATGCTCGGCTGCGAATTCTTCGTGATTCTCGATTGGTACATACAAATAATAAAGTAATACTCTATATGGTTTTGTTTCCATTTTTATTTACCACCTGTGTTTTATATTTGCAAGATATAAAGGGTGATCATTTAGACACTTTTCTCTTACAGATAATCATTATACCAAGAAAACGTAAAAATGATAAGGGCATGAAGAAAAATCAAAAGGAGTGGTATGGAATGCTAAAAAAGTTAATGAGATATCCGATCATTCAAGCACCGATGGCAGGAGGAGCTTCCACCCCGAAGCTTGCGGCTTCAGTATCCAATGCAGGTGGACTGGGCTTTCTCGCAGCTGGCTATAAGACTGCAGAAGAGATGAAGGACGAAATAGGGCAGACCCGTCAGTTGACTGGGCACCCTTTTGGCGTGAATGTATTTGTGCCAGGAAACGAGGCGGTGGATGAAAATATATTATCTGCCTATCGTGAAAAGATCGAAAAAGAGGCCGAGAGCGTTGGGGCTGAGATTGGAAAAGCCGATAGTGATGACGATGATTGGGAAAATAAAATAACGGTATTGAAGGAAGCTGGGGTCGCTGTCGTCAGTTTTACGTTTGGATGTCCAACGGAAGATGTAATAAGGGAGCTCCAAGGTGTCGGTTCCCTTATAGCCGTGACGGTAACCAACCTTCAGGAAGCAAAAAGGGCGGCGGGAGCAGGTGCGGATGTGCTATGTGTACAGGGGTTTGAAGCAGGGGGTCACAGGGGCAGCTTTGAAAACCGCACAGAAGATGATTACGGTCTTTTAGTTTTGATACGGTTGATACAAAGTGAGCTGGACTTGCCGATCATTGCGGCGGGCGGACTGATGCATGGAAAGGATATCGCGGCCGTGCTCGAAGCGGGAGCAACAGCGGCACAATTGGGAACAGCTTTCCTTCGCTGTCCCGAAAGCGGGGCAAGTCCCGTCCATAAGGAAGCTCTGGGAAATCCCCGGTTTACCAAGACCTCTATTACCCGAGCCTTCAGCGGCCGGAGAGCACGCGGGTTGGTGAATCAATTTATAACCGATTATGATGGAATTGCACCAGTCGCCTATCCTCATGTCCATCACATGACAAAGCAAATGCGAAAAGTGGCTGGACAAAAAAACAATCCTGAATTGATGGCTTTGTGGGCAGGACAAGGGTATAGGTTGAGCAGGGAACTTCCCGCATCGGAATTGGTTGAACTTCTTGTAGAAGAACTAAAATGAGAAGGGGGTGGATGGAGATGGAGATAAGGGAATTATTCATGGATGAGCCACCGCCGATGCATTTATTGCTTTTGGCAGATCCCTCAAGGGAATTGGTCGAGGAATACTTGGGAAGCGGAACATGCTTTGTTGCCTTGAATGATGAGCGAATGATCGGTGTTTATGTTTTACTGCAAAAAGGTCCAAAACTGATAGAGATAATGAACCTCGCTGTGGATGAACGGCACCAAGGAAGAGGAATCGGCAGGCAATTGATTGAACACGCCATAGGCCGTGCAAGGGAACAGGGATATAAAACGATTGAAATCGGCACGGGAAATTCGGGGATAGGGCAGCTTGCCCTTTACCAAAAATGCGGTTTTAGAATCACTAGGGTAGATCGGGATTTTTTTAATAGAAACTATTCCGAGGCCATTTATGAAAATGGGATTCAATGCCAGGATATGATTCGCTTGTCACAAAGTTTAGGCTAAGCAATGAACATCCAAGTTTGACGGGAAAGTTTACAGACAAAAGTGCGCGTCGCATGGTTTAGGGGGAATGAACTTGTTCTTTGGAGATATGATTTATCTTCTTTTTGCTTTATTAATGCCGTTTTTATTTGCGATTGGCGTTTTCATATTCATTCGATTAACGAAAAGACAAAAGGATTTTTTATCGGATATTAATAAAGACTCACATGAAAGATAGCAGCAAGATAAAAAGAGTGCAAAACAACGGCACTCTTTTTCATATCTTCACCTTTTCAAAAAGGCTTCCAAATTCCTTTTTACATTGGGCCATTCATGCTCGAGAATACTGTAGACCACCGTGTTCCTTATCCTTCCATCTTGCAGTTTTTTCTCCATTCTCAAAATGCCTTCTTCAAGGGCGCCGAGCCTGGTTATTGCTGCACGCGATCTTTTGTTGCATTCGTCTGTCCTGAATTCAACCCGTTTCATTTTCCACCTTTCAAAAGCATGCTGCAATAGCAGGTACTTACATTCTGTGTTAATGGCAGTCCGCCATTTGTCGGGATGATACCAAGTCGCACCGATTTCCAGGGATTGATTATGAAATTGAATATTTCTTAAGCTCGTGCTGCCAACTATCGAATCATCAGTCTGATCGATAACGACAAATGGATGATGAAGTTCCTGTTCCCTTGCTCGTATGCCATCCTTTACATAGGAAATCGCTTCTTCATAGGACAAAATTTTTGTTGCGCTCCATTCCCATATTTCAGTTGGCAAGGAAGCGGCGTAAAGCGGTTCGATATGATGATCCATCATCGGGGTGAGTATCACGTGTTTCCCGAATAATTCGATATGTTCCATAGTATCCTCCTCTTGATTGATATCTTCATTATAAAAATATTCTGGTCCTGCAATAAGGACCAAACCTGATATAATTTATGGAACCAGTTTGAAGGAGGACCAAATGTTTGAAGTTACTCTAAACTTAGATAAAACGAATAAAGAAGCTTTATATGTCCAATTGTATAAATACTTAATAAAGGAAATCCAGAATGGACAAATAAAGGCTGGGATGAAACTTCCTTCCAAACGAAAACTGGCTGTGCATTTAGGGATAGGCCTGAATACAGTGGATACGGCTTATCATCAGTTGATGGCAGAAGGATATGTGGAAAGTCAATTAAGGAAAGGGTATTACGTAGCCGATTTAGAACCGATCTCACCTTTGAATGAGCCTTTGCCTGTAACAGAAGGGATGATGTGCCCTCCGAATGAAAGAAATGAGATAGATTTCAATCATGGACGGGTGGACGTCGATTCTTTCCCGCATGCCGTGTGGAAAAAATGCTTAAACAATACATTGTATCTACAGGAAAGGGAAATGTTCATGAGCGGTGATCCTCAAGGGGAATGGGGGCTCCGGTTTGAAATCTCATCCTATCTATTCCAATCGAGAGGAGTTCGCTGCGGGGCAGATCAAATCATCATTGGGGCAGGTACCCAGTATTTCATCCATCTATTGCGGTTACTTCTTGGAGATGAGCGGGTATTCGGGTTGGAAGAGCCTGGCTTTCATCGAATAAGGGAGGTACTGAGGTTGGAGGAAGCGGATATGGCATACATACCCTTGGATGAAAGCGGAATGAGTGTGGACTCCCTGAAAGAGAGTGCAGCGAATGTTGCCTATGTCACTCCTTCCCATCAATTTCCTTCCGGAATGATCATGCCGATAACTAGAAGGGTGGAGTTGCTGAATTGGGCAGCGGAAAAAAAAGGTTATATCATCGAAGATGATTATGACGGGGAATTCCGACATTCAGGCAAACCGATTCCGTCCCTACAGGGGTTGGACACAAAGGGAAAGGTCATCTACCTAGGCACGTTTTCAAAGTCGCTCATCCCATCAATCAGGGTAGGATTCATGGTGTTACCTATGGAGCTGGCTTGCCGCTATCAAGAGAAGTTAATGGGATATAAACAGACCGTCTCCAGATTGATTCAGGAAACGCTCTGTCTCTTTATGAAAAATGGACATTGGGAACGCCATCTGAATAAAATGCGAACGATTTATCGTAAAAAAAATAAGGTGCTGCTTAATGCAATTGAAGAGAGCTTCCATGATCGTGTAGCCGTAATCGGTGAAAAGTCAGGATTGCATGTTCTTTTAAAAGTAAAAAACGGCAGCAGTGAGGCAGAGCTCATTCAAAAGGCTGCCAGTGTTGGGGTTAAAGTCCACCCAACTTCGGTTTATTATTCTAACAATGTGAAAGATCCGACTGTTTTGATTGGGTACGGTGGATTAACCGAAAGTGAAATCAAAGCAGGAATCCGACTTTTAAAAATGGCATGGCTATAGCTTGATGCGAAAAAATAAGGAAAAGGCCTTGATTCACACTTATTCAACAATGATATAAGGTATCCATTTTAGTTTCTTATATTATTGAGGATTTTAAGGACTGTCTGGAAAAATATTTCCTGTTCTTCCTCGGTAATGCCTTCCAGGGCTTTTCCTTCGATTTTTTCTGCAATTTTAAGACATTTTGTATGTACCTCTTTTCCCCGGGGCGTCAGTTCAATCCGTTTTTCCTGTTCATCTTTCCCAGGAACTTGTTTAATCATATTATTCTGTTCCATGCTGTTGACCGAACGTGTGATGATAACACTATCAACATCCAAGTAACTGCAAATATCGGGGATTGTGGAATATCCACAGTTCTTTAAATAATTCAGGATCGTCCACTGATTATGGTAAATTTCAAGAGCTGTAATTTGTTCATTCATTTTGCTGACTAATGATCTCGATACTTGTAAATATTGATGAAATAATTGAGTAGGGTTCGTCATATGATTCTCCTTTATAATGGTCGACCAGTCCATTATATTCTTTAATTCTTAAAAGTCTATTGTAAAGAATCATTTTTTTCAGTCAATGTTTATTTTTGGAAGTAAAGCAGTGGAGGAAGGAATTCCGCAATGCGAATGGATTATGGAAGAGTCCGATTGTACTGGATTTTCAAAAGCTGACAAGGGGGACCTTTATATATGATGGCAAATATATATTTTTTTCCTTCGAATGTTCCATTAGCAAGTATCAAAGTGCTGCCGAGAATTGGTAAAAGTCAATACAGCACATCACCTCTTGAAGCTGAATGCAATTATATCCTGCAACCAAAAACCAGCCCTCTATAGTGGCTGGTTTTTGGTTAAACCCTCTCGCTCGTGGAGCGGTGTTTTGTTTCTTTTTTATTTCGTTCTTCTTGTCGTTCATATTTTATTTCATCAATTGGTAAATCATCAATGGGCATGACCACTTGATCACGTTCCAGCTGTTTTTCCTGATCTTTCTTGAATGCCTTGGATTTATCATTACGCTCTTCAAGATACTTTTCTTTATCTTTATTATCCAATGTCAATCCCTCCATCTCTTTGTATCTCTTTTTCCCCTTATTTAGAAAATAAAACGTTTAAGCGAAATATATGTGACCACATTTCATAAATATAAGGAGAACAGGAAAGTGCAAGGAGGGTTTGTTCAGTGAATGTCGCCGTCTTTTTCCGTTGGTTTTGGAGAGGTATTCTCCTTTTATGCATATTAATCGTCATTCCCTATTCATGGGCTTTGATATTAGCATTGCTCACCGCCATTCTTTTAGATGGATTGGTCCGCATGATTGGCGAAACGGCAAAGCTGCATCGGTTTTGGGCAGTGTTGATTTCATTTGTTCTATATGTAGGCGGGCTTATAAGCATCACTTATTTTTCCTTTTCGGTATTAATCAAGAAGGTCATTATCTATTCGGAAGAATTTCCTGGTTTCATACGTGAAGTGTATTTGACGGCTATATTGCCAGTCATTAGGAAATGGGAACGGTATTCCCAAACGTTGCCGCCAAATCTCATACAGTCGATAGAACAAACGATGGAAAAGGGAGTCAGGGCCTTAGAAGGGTTCACAGAGGGCTTTGTTCAGGATATGGTTCAGTTCGTCACACTCATTCCCGGGCTCTTCATTGACTTTTTAATTTATTTAATCGCATTATTCTTATTTAGTCTTGAATTGCCTAAGTTAAGAAAAAAGGCAGTCCTTTATTTAAAGACATCCACTTATCAAAAGATTTCGCTAGTTTATCAAGATTTAAGTATGGCAGCCGTAGGCTTCATCAAGGCACAAATCCTTTTGAGTTTAATAACGTTCATCATGGCTTATGGAGGACTATGGTTATTGAATGTGAAGTATACGGTTCCATTGGCATTGTTAATTGTAGTTGTGGACATTCTTCCTATCTTGGGGACGGGATCTGTACTGGTTCCTTGGGCAGTAATTGTTTGGGCTCAAGGAAACCATCATCTAGGTGTTGGTCTCGCAATCCTATTCCTGGTCATTACGATCATAAGAAGGACCATAGAACCGAAAATCTATTCAGCAAATATGGGATTGAGCCCATTGGCATCGTTGGTCAGCCTTTATTTAGGGTTTAAAATGCTCGGTTTCATCGGGCTTTTCCTTGGACCTTCGATACTGATTGTTTATGATACGTTAAAGAGGGCAGGTGTCATCAAACCCAACTTCAAAATATGAAAGATTATTAGATGTTTTTTGCCTGATTTCTTAAATTTGACATATCTTTTACAGCTCTACCTTGACCGTTGCAATGATTGCAGTCCCGGGAAAAAAATTGCAGATAGCGGGTTTTCCCTTTCCCTTTGCAGTGTTGGCAAATGGTTATGAGTTTCATGATTCCTCACTCCTTCAATAAGTATCGCTTTTCTAACAGTATGAAACAATAAAGGTAGAACTATACTTCATGTAATCATTCAATTTAAAATGAAGCAGGTTTTATATATTATGTTATTATTTCATTTCATGTACCGGTTGGAAAAAAATAACCCCCGCTCCTATTGTCAATTAGGAACGGGGGTTATTATCATGAAACGATTTCAGTTTGCGATATTATCGGGAATTCTTTTACTTCGCTTACGACTTTTGCTTGTTTGTATATTTCAATATAACGAATATGGTGATCTTCCATTTCTTTTATTCTAAAGTTATAGGGACCATAAGTCAGAATATCACCTTGTTTGGCCTCGTAATTCTCGGTAAGGATCCATCCGCCCATCGTATCAATATCTTCATCATTAATATCCAATCCAAGTAAATCATTCACTTCACTGACTAATACCTTGGCATCGATGATGTAGTGATCTTCTTTTAATTTGCGGACATCAGGAACTTCATCCAGGTCGAACTCATCGCGGATATCGCCAACGATTTCTTCAAGGATATCTTCAACGGTCACCAAACCTGACGTACCGCCGTATTCATCCATGAGGATAGCCATGTGGATGCGCTCCTTTTGCATTTTTAAAAGTAAATCGTGAATTGGGATACTGTCAATGACACGGATGATCGGACGAACATATCGTTGGATCGTGGATGCTGTCTGCTTGTTATTGTCTATCATTTCAGTGAATAGCTCTTTTACATTGACCATACCGATAACATGGTCTTTATCTCCGTCAATGACAGGATATCGTGTAAAGTTCTCCTCCGCCATGACGGTGAAAAACTGTTGGATCGTATCATCTTTGGATACCGTTGCAATTTCTGTACGTGGAACCATGATTTCTTTTGCAATCCGATCATCGAATTCAAAAATTTTATTCACATATTTAAACTCTGATTGGTTAATTTCACCACTTTTGTAGCTTTCGGAAACAATGATACGAAGCTCTTCTTCTGTATGAGCCAAATCATGTTCGGAAACTGCTTTTAATCCTAGCATTCTTGTAAGCGTCCTTGCAGAGCCATTCAGTACCCAGATGAATGGATACATGATTTTGTTAAAACCAATTAAAGGTTTGGAAACCAATAAAGTTACTCGCTCCGCTTTTTGAATCGCCAATGTTTTTGGTGCCAATTCCCCAACAACCACATGTATGAAAGTTATTAAAGAAAAGGCAATTGCAACCGAGAGTGCATGTGAAGCTGAATTTGGAAGATTCAATTGATTCAAGAGTGGGTGCAAAATCTTTTTGACTGTCGGTTCCCCGAGCACCCCAAGCCCTAGAGCGGTAACGGTAATACCGAGCTGGCATGTTGAAAGGTATTCATCCAGGTTGGATATCACTTTCTTTGCTGAAAGAGCATTCGGCTTTCCTTCTTCAATTAATTGATCGACCCTCGTGCTTCTCACTTTAACAATCGCAAACTCCGTAGCTACAAAAAATGCTGTTAAAGCAATTAAAATGGCAATAAGAACCAAGTTTATTATGTCCAAATAGTCTCCCTTAACTCGCCTTCGAGACGAATAAGGAGTACACCTCCTACATTTTTAAAATATACAAGTATATTTTTTTTACCTTGCTGAATATTATCGGGAATCATTCAAAATGGCTGTGGTAATTGATGTCCAGCCGCTTTAACTCCCATTTCTTTAAGTGATGAAGAGAATAATAGTATATGCCGATTGGCGACGCGTAGACGGGAAATAGAAGAATTTCCGTCTGAAGGAGTACAGCCATTTTTCAATAGGATGCACATATCCATTACGCAAATCAGCGTCCGCCTGTCAAAACGAACATTCTTTAATGCCCCATCAAATCACCTCAATCTAATTAATTTAAATACTTTCATTATAGAAAGAGTTAATCATTCAGTCAAATAGCTTTCTGCACCATAAATCCGGTAAATTGCTTGTAAAGGATCAGTTTGAGCTAATAATTAGCTGTTTTTGACTGTTTTCACTACTTTATTGTATGATATTATGGAATATTCAGAAAATTATAGGTGGTTACATAAAAAATTGGTCAGTTTCATTATTTTTTCGCTGGTTCATACATATTCTATAGAGTCCAAGACAAGTTCTAAATGCAGATTAAAGGGGGTGGCAGCCATGAAAATCATGGAAAGGATGGCAGCAATCATCGCCGGCAGCATGCTTGTAGGAGTGGGAATCAATTTTTTCCTGATACCTTATCATTTATTGGATGGCGGCATGATAGGGATTGGGCTGATTTTTCATTACTATATAGGACTTCCGACAGGCCTGGGTGTGATTTTGAGCAGCATTCCATTATATATATATGCTTGGTACTTTGAAAAGAAATTATTCCTGAACAGTTTGCATGGCCTGCTTTTTTCCTCATTATGCATCGATATTTTTTCCGACGCTGTCATCGGCTGGAATCTTCCCATTTATGTAAGTGCAATGATCGGGGGAGGTTTGATTGGATTAGGAATCGGCTTGATGCTTCGATATGGGACATCAACAGGCGGAACGGATATGCTGGCACAGATCCTATCAAGGAAGAGCGGATTCAATGTAGGTTTACTGATTTTTATCATTGATGGATGCGTGCTTCTTTGCGGATTGAGTGTTGTGGGGACTTCAATCTTTTTATATTCATTTTTAACGATCATCGCGGTGGCCATGCTGACCTCAGTCACCGTGATGCGAACTATTTTTTGATGAATGACGTATAAAAATCCGAAAAAAGGAAAGGATGGGCAATATGAAGAGGACAGATTTTTAGTCTAATAAATAGTAAAGGAAAGTTCATATGAAAAAACTCTATATGTTTACTGCGTTGTTAGTTATGTTGGCTGGATGTCAGGAGTCTGAAATGCCAGAGGACAAGGAAGTTAACAGTGCTGTTCCAGAATCGATGGATGCATCAATCGTCATTAAAGGCAAATTGGAGCCTGGAAAAGAAGTCATTCTTGAAACTACAGTGAAACAGGGAAGCAAATTGGTGAATGAAGCAGATGAGGTACTCTTTGAAGTAAGAAAGTCAGGGCAGGATAAACGGGAAATGCTTGAAGCAAAGAATACTGGAAGTGGCATGTATCAAGTGATGCATACTTTTGAAGAAACAGGCAAATATATTGTAGTCTCCCATGTTACGGCCAAAGGCCTTCATGTAATGCCTGAAAAAGAAGTTGTCGTTCCAGAACATGAAAGTGAAGGCGCATCGGTTCATCCTAGTACGGATGTATCCATCGAGTTTCAAAGTAACCCTGTAAAGGCAGGAAACAGTTCGAACTTTGCAGCGACCGTTGAATTGGATGGGAAGCCACTGACAAATGCAGATGTGAATTTCGAGGTGTGGAAGGAAGGCAGCGAAGAGAGTCATTTCACCAAAGCTGAAGAAGATGGAGATGGAACATATCTAAATAAGGTATCTTTCGAAGAATCGGGAACCTATAAGGTGCAGGTACATGTTGAAAAAGACGAAGTGCATGAACACCAACTGCAAACCATTCAAGTCAATTGATTGTTTTTTGGAGCGAATGGTTTAAACAGGTTTTATCCTTTCGTTAAATGGGAAGGTAAAGGATAACGGTACAGCAGAAAGGGAGGGTAAGCATGAATAATCAAAAAATCAACAAGTATAAAGATCTCGGGATTCATATTGAAAAAACGAAATCACGCCAGGAGATTTTCACTAATGTTTCGCAAAATGATTCATCCTTACTCACCACAGCTTTTTTTTCTCAATTTCCCCAAAAAAGGGAGCTAAAAGAATATTGATGCAATGAGACCGGAGTACATATCAGCTGGTCTTTTTTTGTGCATTCCTAAATGTGATGCATTGTGAAACTGGATATGAAAAACCGAATAGAACGTTATGAGCTGAAATAGGATAGAAGGACAAACAATTTGAAATTAGCGGTAAGGGGAGTCCGATAGCATGATATCACAGCTTATTATGACGATATTGAATTGGTTTGCTGAAATGGGGTATATGGGGATTTTATTGGGGCTTATGGTTGAAGTCATCCCTAGTGAGCTAGTTCTAGGGTACGGTGGTTATGTGGTCGGCCTGGGGAAAATGAATTTTTGGGGAGCTGTTCTTGCAGGTGTGGCAGGCGGGACGATGGCACAACTTTTTCTATATTGGGCTGGGTATTATGGAGGACGGCCCTTTCTCTTGAAGTATGGAAAATATATTTTAATAAAAGAAAAACATATTGTAAATGCTGAAGAGTGGTTTCAAAGGTATGGCGTTGGCGTGATTTTTACGGCTCGATTCATTCCAGTGGTTCGCCATGCTATTTCCATCCCAGCCGGAATTGCAAGGATGTCCGTATGGAAGTTTATATTTTATACGGTTGCGGCTGTCATACCTTGGACCATATTGTTCCTCACCTTAGGAAGGGTTCTCGGCGAGAATTGGCAGCAAATCCGGGAAATAACTGAACCTTATCTAATTCCGGCTGCAGGTTTTTCCTTTATCTTTATCATGTTGTATATCTTTTGGAAAAAAAAGAGCACTCCTCCAATCGTAACGGTCAAAAAAATGGGACGGTTTCCCGATAAATGAACAAATCGAAAAAACAGCCACGTAAAATCACCTTTTACGTGGCTGTTTTTCATCATTATCCTTGAGGAAGGTCTTCTTCCAGAGGAAGCTGTACGACCTTTTTGGTGACCTCTATAAAACGAATGGCGTGATCTTCCATTTCAATCACTTTAAAGCAGAATCCGTCTTTTTCCATGATGTCCCCTACCTTCACATCATAATTTTCAGTAAGGACCCAACCGCCTATAGTATCGACATCATCTTCTTCTAAGTGAATGCCAAGTAGGTCATTCACTTCCTTTACAAGAAGTTTAGAGTCTAAAATATAATGTCCATCTTTAATTTTCCTGATCGAGGCGACTTCATCAATATCGAATTCATCACGAATTTCCCCTACGATTTCCTCGAGGATATCCTCGACTGTGACAAGTCCGGAAGTACCGCCGTATTCATCCATCAAAATGGCCATATGAATGCGTTCTTTTTGCATTTTTAGCAGCAAATCGTGAATTGGGATATTTTCCATCACCCGAATGATCGGACGTGCGTAATTTTCAATCGCTTTGATATGGATTTCCCGGTTCTTAATAAGATCCGAGAATACTTCCTTTAAGTTCACTAAGCCGATGACATGGTCTTTATCACCTTCGACAACAGGATATCGAGTGTATTTTTCCAATTTGGCCACATCGACGAATTGCTGTACCGTTTCATCTTTGGATATGGTCATGATTTCTGTCCTTGGAACCATGATTTCTTTAGCAACACGATCATCGAACTCAAAGATGTTATTTACATATTTAAATTCCGACTGGTTAATTTCTCCGCTTTTATAGCTATCTGAAAGGATGAAACGTAATTCTTCCTCCGTATGGGCTATTTCGCTTTCGGATGCTGGTTTAAAGCCAAATAATCCGACAACGAATCGGGAAGAATGATTCAAGGCCCAAATGAAGGGAAAGGCTATCTTATGGAAAAAAATCAGCGGGCTGGCAATTGCCAAGGCCACTTGCTCAGCCTTTTGGATGGCAACCGTCTTTGGAGCCAATTCTCCAACAACCACATTCAGGAACGTAATTAGGGAAAATGAAATAACGAATGTCAGAACGCTTGTGACTTCTTGAGGGATGTTCAATGCCTTGAATAAAGGCCCAACCAATTTGAGGACGGTCGGTTGTCCTAGCCACCCCAATCCAAGGGCAGTTACTGTAATTCCAAGCTGTGTCGCGGATAGGTACTCATCAAGATCGGATGTGACCTTCTTGGCCGCAATGGCTTTTTTGTTTCCCTCTTCAATCAATTGATCGATCCGAGAGCTGCGAACCCTTATGATCGAAAATTCCGAAGCTACAAAAAAGGCAGTTAAAGCAATTAAAATAATGACAAATAAAAAACTTAATATGTCCAATTAGTGTGGGACTTAAATTGAATCGCCAGATGTTGAGAACGATTTAATTATCCCAGTCACCTCCCAAAACCAATAATGAATGAAATGATATTAGTATATAAAATGTTAGATGAAAAATAAGTCTCGTCTATCTCGTATGAAAATTTCTCTTGTTTTTATTTTCAATCTATAGAATCATTCACCTCGATTAGTAGTGGAACCTACCTATTAGTATAAGTAACTGGGCGCCAATCAGTCAAAAATTTCACACTAAAAACCTAAGGAAAAAAGGATATTTATCCATTATTTAGTTTTTAATTGTATGGAAAAGGTCGTAAGGAAATCGGTAGAGTGACAGGATAAGGTTCCTTGATGCTTTAAAACGATTTCTTTACAGACGAATAATCCCAATCCCGTTCCTCTCTTTTTTGTGGTGATGAATGGTTCAAAAATATTCGGCAGGACGTCGTCAGGTATCTTCGGCCCATTGTTCGATATATTTAAAGTAAGAATGCCGGGTGGTGATTCAGAGCCTGAAATGTAAATGGATGGGGAAGGCATCCCCGCAACCACATCAAGAGCATTTAATATAATATTAAGTAAAACTTGACGGAATTCTTCTTTAGAACCGGAAATTACGGCATCCTCGGCAATATTGCATGTAATGGAAGCATTAACTTCCAAAATGCTAGGATATAAAAATTCGATCACCTCATTCACAAGCTGAGCAATGGAAAATAGATCAGGTGGTGATGAGGAAGTTTCCTTTTTGGAAATATTAAGAAATTGTGTGATCCGGTAATTGAGCTGATCCAATTCCTTCGAAATGATATCAAGGTACTTTATCTGAGGTTGTTCTGCCTGTAACAATTGTATGAATCCCATGATGGAAGTCAGTGGATTTCTGAATTCATGGACAAAGCTTGAGGTCATTTGGCCAAGGAGTGTCAACCGGTCTTTATGATTTGGGCTTATGAATTGATAGCGTTCTTCAAGTTCCATCGTTTTCAATTCGGTATAATGGGATAATGCAAAATGAATAAGTTTATCGAAGTAAACGTTTACTTGCTTAATTAGTCCCGATATTACTTCTTTGGATGATTCGGAATTCAAAACATGCTCTATGATGATGGATCTCCCGATGGTAGCAGTGGAAAAGAAATTTTCCATATCCAATTGCTTATTGACTCGATCAGACGCAATCTTTTCCCCAACGACCTTCAGTACATCGTCTATTTCAGTATCCGATTTTCCAAGCTGATCCAATAGCAGATTGAAAATATTTTCCACTTCTCCTTTAAAATACCCCAGATATCCGTCCGGTAAATGCAGCAACTCATCTTTCCATTTGGAAATGATACTGCTTTTTTGAGAAGATAAAAAGTGAATGGTCATTTCTCGATTAGATACCATCTTGCCCTCCATACTGTAGGAAAATGAATTTACTTTTGACCCGGAAATTGCTTTATTTGAATAAAATTACAAAATATCAAAATAATTACATCTTGTTTTCATGATAACAGATTAATGTTCTTTTAACATGTGTTAATTGGATAAATATTCGGCAATCAATCAATAAATCCCTTTTTTTGACACAGCTTTATTACAGTGATTACAGGAATCAATAACAAAAAAAGGTATCCGTAAAGTTAATGCCGGTTACCTTTTTTATGGAATGCATATGGTTCGATGTGAACGATTACATGCTGGATATTATATTCCTTCAAAAGATTTTCTTCGATTTTAACCGTAATATCATGACCCTGAATGACGGTCAAAAGAGGATTAACATGAACGGTAGTTTCGAGCAGGATTTCACTTCCATGCATCCGGGCTTTAATTTCACTCATGTCTTTAACACCCTCTGTCAATATAATGGTTTGTCCGATCTTTTGCAGGAGCTGCTCGTCGAAACCATCAGTTAAAGAGATGGAGGCATCACGAAAGATGTCCCAGGCCGTTTTGCATATGATGACCCCCACGACGGCTGCCGCTATCGCATCCAGCCAAGGGATTCCCATCTTAGTACCGATTATTCCGATGAATGCACCAACACTGACAAGGGCATCGGAACGATTATCCTGGGCAACGGCATAGATGGAAGAGCTGTTGATCTTTTTACTTAATGATAAGTTATAACGGTAGATTCCGTACATGAAAATTGCAGAGAATAGAGCGACATAACCGGTCAGCATGCTGGGAACGGTTGTTGAATTTTGGTGAAAGAAGGATTCAATGGCACTGAATAATACCTGAAGGCCCACGGTGATCATGATGAAGGCAGCTACCAACGAGGCTACGGTTTCCGCCCGTAAATGACCATATGAATGATTATCATCAGGAGGTCTCTTTGAAATTTTCAAACCGATCAATACGGCTAAGGAAGCGATGATGTCGGTCGTATTATTTAAACCATCAGCCCAAAGCCCTTTAGAATCACCGAAATAACCAAATGACAATTTAAGAGCAGACAAGAATATGTAAGCGGCAATGCTTATGCAGGCGCCTTTTTCAGCTGAAATCGAATGTTTATCCATGTCCATTCCCTCCCCGATGTAAATTAGGCTTAATAAATCAAACCTTTGTGAGTCTATAGATTTAGCCATCTAACTTGTGGTTAATGGCAGGTGTAAGGTCTGTAAAGAAGTTGGTTAAACAAAAGAATATGCCCTAAAATGGGGATGACAAGTTGATGATATGTATATTTTCTTTAATTGTCATTTATAGAAACTAATACTATATTCTAACCGATGATCGAAAATTAAATACTTCTGCAAGGGGAGCCAAAAAGGCTGAGTGGGACACTTGGTTACCGCTGTGTAGGATGGTTTTGGTCAGCAATTGGCGCCCCGGTGTTTTTTGCTACAAATGTATGACTGAAAAAATCCTCTTAACAAAAAGGCCGGATCCTATAAGGATCCGGCCTTTTTCAGAGAATGCTCTACTCGAGCCATACAGTGCGAACCCGCTAATCTTCATTTTGCAATGAATACCGAACAAGGTGCGTTTTTCGCAATGGAACTACTTGTACTGCCAAGAAAGAATTTTTCCAAACCGCTTTTAGCGCTATTGCCGACAACGATAAGATCCGCTGAAGTTCTTGCTGCAAAGTCACATACGCTATCTGGGGCATATCCTTCCAATAGTTCGAATTTCCCCCTGACTTGACATTCACTTAACAATCTCAACGTATTACTTTCTGCGTTCTGAATACTATTCTCGACGGGGGAAGGGGTGTCATTTACCTTTTGAGGTCCTGGCTGATCGACTTCAATAACGGGATGTGTCTGGACTGGATCTACATAAAATCCGGCAGTAGGTACGAACCCCGGAGCCGAGGCGTCTCCCATGATACGCTGTTCAACCTTATCATTCAGGACATGAACTACGGTCAATTCGGCTTTTGGAAAGGCCTTTTTCAATGTTGCCCCATATTTTACGGCCCGCTTACTCTCTTCATTTCCATCAAAAGCGACGACAATATGTTTTAAGTCTTTCATTAATATCATCTCTCCCCTTTATAAGACCTTATAAGTGTTATACCCGCTTTTAAATGGCTTCACGCCTTTAATCGGTATATAGATTGCCTTTTAAGGGTAAAGGATAGATACGAGCATAGTTAAAATGGTAGGATGAAATCTGGTCCTTCATTTAGCTGGCATGCTCAGACGATGAAGGGATATCATCGGCAAGGATGCCGATTCGTGAGTATGTGCTACAAGAAAAGGGCGCCTTTTATTCAATCGGCGAGTTTTCTTTAATAAAAAGGGTAAAATATTTTTAATGAAACATGTCGAGATGGGAAAATGGGGGGGACAAATGAAAGGGCTAGTGAAATTAGGTCTAATTATAATATTGGCGGTTGTGGTTTTAGGCGCCGGTTCACTATTGTATTTCAAGCAGGGTGCAGATATAAGTCATCTTGAAAATAAACTTCAGCAACCGACAGGAATCTATGATCTGGATGGGAATCTTGCCAGTACGATCACTGCGAATAAATCCGAAGGGGTTGCGATAGAAGAAATACCGGAACATATGAAACAAGCGGTGGTTTCCATTGAGGATCACCGTTTTTATGAACATCACGGCATAGATTATCAAGGGATTATGCGGGCTTTGGTTAAAAATGCGAAGGCTGGAAGTGTTGTTGAAGGCGGGAGCACTCTCACCCAGCAGCTTGTGAAAATCACGATGCTGGAATCGAATCGGACATTGAAGAGGAAGATAGAAGAGTTTTTTCTAGCCCAGGAAGTTGAAAATCAATATACAAAAGATGAAATTCTGGAAATGTACCTGAATCAAGTTTATTTTGGCCATGGGGCATGGGGAATCAAAAAGGCCGCAAATATTTATTTTTCCAAAGAGGTCTCTGAATTGACCGTTGCCGAGGGAGCTTTACTGGCGGGTGTGATTAACTTGCCATCCAAACTTGATCCATACAAGAATTTAGACGGGGCAGTCAAGAGGCGTGATTTGGTTCTTTCGAGAATGGCGGAACATGGTTATTTGACGAAAGATGAAGAAGCAGCTGCAAAAAAAGATTCGGTGACACTTCTAATGGGGGAGAAGGAAACCGATCCATTAAGAGGTAAATATCCTTATTTTGTCGATCATGTTTTATCGGAAGCTTCGAGTAAATATGGTATTAAACTTGAGGATCTGCTATCAAAGGGCTACAAAATTTACACGACACTGGACCAATCCATGCAGCAGTCTACAGAAACCGTTTATGCGAATGATGCCAATTTTCCAGTGGGAACGAGTGCAGATGAACTGGTTCAAAGCGGGTCTGTCCTCCTTGATCCTGAAACGGGAGGCATAAAGGCACTTGTCGGTGGGAGAGGTAAGCATCAATTCATGGGATATAACCGGGCAACCCAGCTGACAAGATCTCCCGGTTCATCCATTAAACCGCTTGTCGTATACTTGCCAGCGGTTGAAGAGGGATACGACATCACCGCCCCTTTAAAGGATGAAAAAATGAGCTTCGGTGAATATGAGCCAACAAACCTTAGTGGTGAATATAAAGGAGAAGTGCCCATGTATGAAGCGGTGATGAATTCCTTGAATGTACCAACGGTTTGGCTATTGAATGAGATAGGCATCGATAAGGGGCTTGATTCACTTAAGCGGTTTGGAATTCCATATGAAAAAGATGATCGAAACCTATCGATAGCTTTGGGGGGGATGAAAAAAGGTGTATCCCCGCTGCAGATGGCAGGAGCCTTTTCAGCTTTCGCCAACGGTGGGGAAAGAATGGAAACCCATGCCATTATAAGAATAGAAAATGCCGATGGAAAAGAGGTAGCCGCCTGGAAAGAGAAAAGCACCAAAGTGACCTCTGAAGGCGCCGTCGACAAAATGAATTCCATGCTGCTTGGAACAGTGGAATATGGCACAGCGAAAAACGCCGCTGTTTCCGGTTATGAAATAGCAGGTAAAACAGGTTCCACACAAGTTCCCATCGAAGGAATTTCAGGGGTCAAAGATCAATGGTTCATCGGTTATTCACCTTCGCTGGTCGGTGCTGTATGGGCTGGATATGATAAGACGGACGAAAAGCATTATCTAACGACTCACAGCAGTCAGGGAAGTGCAATCATCTTTCAAAAAATAATGTCGCAAGCTTTACAGAATCAAACTGCCCAATCCTTTAAAGCTCAAGATATCGGTCCGCTTATAGCTGAACAACAGGCACTTATAGCTGAGCAAAAGGCAAAAGAAGACGATGAGCAAAGGAGACAATATTGGATTGATAAAGGAAATGAAATTCGGGAAGGTTTGAATAAATGGAGGGACTGGAAGTTGCCGTGGTGATCCCCAGGAAGGGGAGCATGAACAAGCTTTTGCTTAATTTAATCAACAAAAAAGACTGTCAATAATTGACAGTCTTTCGTCATTCTTAAAAAATGAGATTTGCTATTATGCCGATTACGACGATTGCGCCTATCACCATTAGAATGGTTCGCATTTCTATACACCCTCTTCATGACGTAGTTGGAATGATTTAAATATTAACGGTTTGGTTCGATTGGAATCCAAATGAACTTTCATCATTTTCTTTACAAATAGCCTGTACTTTTTCTAGCATGGCATGTACATTCTCGCCTTCAAGTATGACTTTCATGGTTGCACACTCTTGAAGAATGAGCACAAAGGATACGAAAGTCGAAAGTTTCTTGGCATCGACCAATTTATGGTTGCAGATAAAATATATATTCCCTTTAAATTCTTTTGTAACTTGATATAGGTTCATGATTTGTCGCATGGATAATCTTTTATTTGTTTTAATATCAGAAGAAATCACTTTATTCATGTCGTTTAACTCCTTTTGTTTTTATACTTTTGGAAAAGCATAATCAAGATGTCAGTTCAGCTACAACTTTTTAAAATGAACAATTATGTTTGTCTTTTTTATGTAATTGTTAGCGGGTCATATTGTATATTTACCCGAGTGAAAGATTTTGAAACCTATTTGAAAATTTCAATTGGAGGGGGAACGAACATTGCTCACACTTATTAAAAATGGGGAGCTTTATGGTCCGGAATATATGGGCCAAAAAGATATCCTCTTGGTAGGAAAGCAAATTGGCTTCATTGAGGACAAGATTGAAAAACCTGCCAATTTCGTTGAAATGAAAGTGATTGATGCGAGTGGTCAAATTGTGGTTCCGGGTTTTATAGATGCTCACGTACATATTATCGGCGGAGGTGGGGAAGGGGGCTTTAAAACGAGGACACCAGAAATCCAATTAACTGATGCCACTTTAGCGGGTATAACGACATTGGTAGGGGTCATAGGAACAGATGGAACGACAAGGACCATGCCAGCACTGCTTGCTAAAGCGAGAGCGCTTGAAGAAGAAGGAATTAGCTGCTTCGTTCAAACTGGTTCCTATCAAGTTCCAGTCAAGACGTTAACAGGTAAGATCGAAGATGATTTGATTCTTGTGGATAAAATTATCGGTGTTGGCGAAATAGCCATTGCCGATCATCGTTCTTCACAGCCGACTGCAGCTGAACTGGCTAAACTGGCCTCTCAGGCGCGCAATGGAGGCCTGTTGTCCGGGAAAAGCGGTATCGTCAACATTCATGTCGGCGACAGTTTAGATCATTTGCAGGTAATTGAGGAAGTTGTCGAGACAACGGAAATACCAATCACCCAGTTCTACCCTACACATATAAATCGAAATCCGCATTTATTCAATGCAGGTGTGGAATATGCAAAAAAAGGGGGTTATATCGATTTTACGACAAGTACGATCCAGAAGTTCCTTGAAGAAGGCGAGGTCAAAGCAAGTACAGCAATAAAAATGGCACTGGAAAAAGGCGTTGAAATCGGGCAGATCACCATAACTTCAGATGGACAAGCCAGCCTGCCTGACTTCGATGGCAACGGTAACCTGCGTGGTTTGAACATTGGAACATGCATGTCCTTATATGATTGTGTTGCCGATGCGATCCTCGAGGATGGAGTGACAATTGCCGATGCCCTACGAGTTGTGACGGAAAATCCGGCAAAAATTTTAAAACTTTCTACAAAGGGGCAGCTTGCTGTAGGTAAGGATGCCGATATCATCATGATGAAGAAAAAAACTTTAGAAATGAATAGTGTTATCGCGATGGGGCAGATCATGGTCAAAGATGGTCAAGCAGTCGTGAAAGGAACATTTGAATGATAAATCTTTCTAATCTTGTTGGTAAGGTTTTCATTTTGGTTATGGCAGGAGTGATTTCCGGTGCTTGTAATACCCCCATCAATCATGAAATGCAAAAAGACCCGTAATTATATAATGGGTCTCAGTTTGTCTACAAAAAGGAGTTCGATTGATTAATCCCAAACCATTATTTTATAAGTAAACTTGGATTTGAATGAAACCCTCAATGGATTGAAGAAATTTGCGACACTCCTGCCGAATAACTGGCTAGCCGAGACCCCACAGACGCATGGCAGACAGGCGGCGGAGTCTAAGACCCATTTATTATATAATGGGTCTTTTTTTGTGCTGGAGACTTTTTGGATAGGTCTTGAATCGATCGAGCATATGAACAACTTGTAGATAATCAATATGAAATTTTCCCATTAAAGGTTCTCATTTTCAAAATGAAGGTATGTTATCAGAAAACATATTCTAAATAAAGGTAAAACGGGAAAAATTCATTCTATTTAACATATTATTAAAAACATGGATGTATTATCCTTTTATATAAGGAAATGTAGTTTATGAAACAGCATTTAATTACAGACATAAAGACCAATAGATACATTTTGGGCTGTTATTTCATGACTGTTCAAAACCTTGGTAAGTTTGCGAAACAAATCTATCTTAAGGGGAGAAATGAAATGGAAAAGACGGGAAACCCAATAATGAAAGCGTATTCAAATGAAGTTGAGCCGGAAATATTTCGCGTATTGACTCCTGATGGCGAAATCATTGAAACGATTGATGGAAAAATCGATAAATCACTTATGTTAAAGATGTATGAGAGCATGCTCCTGCTCAGAACGTTTGACCGAAAATCCGTTAATCTCCAGCGCCAAGGCAGGATTGGAACTTATGCACCTTTTGAAGGACAGGAAGCATCCCAGGTAGGAAGCGCCTTAGCGTTGTCGGCAGGGGATTGGATGTTTCCCACATACCGTGACCATGGAGCGGCAATTATTCATGGGCAGGAATTATACCGTGTTTTCCTATACTGGATGGCGCATTTTGATGGCTCAATTTGTCCTGAAGGAAAAAGGATATTGCCTCCAAGCGTTCCGATTGCCACTCAAATGGTTCATGCCGTTGGAACGGCTTGGGCAAGTAAGATTAGAGGCGAAAAGAATGTTAGCATTGCTTATTTTGGTGATGGAGCAACTTCTGAAGGGGACTTTCATGAGGCACTGAATTTTGCTGGCGTTTATAAAACCCCAACAATCTTCTTCTGCCAAAATAATGGCTACGCGATCAGTGTCCCTTTTGAAAAGCAATCGGCATCCAAAACAATATCCCAGCGGGCTGCCGCTTATGACATCCATGGGGTTCGAGTGGATGGAAATGATATTTTCGCAGTATGGCTGACTGTAAAGCAGGCTGTCGAAAGAGCGCTTAATGGGGAAGGACCTACATTAATCGAAGCCATCACCTTTCGTTATGGCGCTCATACTACTGCAGACAATCCGAACATATATCGCGATCAGGACGAAATTTCAACGTTCTGGAGGGAAAACCGGGATCCCATTACACGTCTTAGAAAGTATTTGAATAAAGAGGGTCACTGGAATGAAGAGCAGGAGGAATTGGCGTTAAAAAAATTCAACGAACTGATTGATGCTCACCTTCAAAAAGCCGAAGGGTATCCAAAATCCGACCCGCTCGAAATGTTTAACCATGTATATGCCGAGGAGTCATGGCATTTAAAGGAACAGAAGCAGGAATTGAACCAAATCTTAAGGAAAGGCGGGAAGAAATAATGGGCAAAAATTTAACGATGCTCCAGGCTATTACGGAAGCGATGGACCAAATGCTGGGTCATGATGATCGCGTGATGATCATGGGTGAGGATATTGGAGTGAATGGCGGGGTTTTTCGATCGACGGAAGGTCTTTATGAAAAGTATGGAAAAGATCGAGTCATTGATACGCCATTAGCTGAATCCGGAATCATTGGGTCTGCAATTGGTTTAGCCCTTAACGGAATGCTGCCTATTGTAGAGATACAGTTTCTCGCCTTTATTTATCCGGGATTCGAACAACTCGTTTCCCATGCTGCCCGTATGAGGTATCGTACCCGTGGGCAATTTGGGGTGCCCCTTTTAATCCGTACTCCATATGGTGCCGGAATCAGGGGCCCTGAACTTCATTCTGAAAGTGTCGAAACCTTCTTTGCCCATACCCCGGGTTTAAAGGTGGTTGCACCCAGTAATCCATATGACGCAAAAGGGCTGCTCATTTCAGCCCTCGAAGATCCAGATCCGGTGATTTTTTTGGAACCGACTAAATTGTATCGGGCTTTCAAGGAAGAAGTTCCCGACGAAATGTACCGAATACCAATCGGGCAAGCAAAAGTGGTCCAGGAGGGGAGCGATCTGACCATTTATGCATGGGGGGCCATGTTAAGGGAGGCATTGAATGCCGCGAAAAAGATTGAAGCAGAAAAAGGCTGGAAGTGTGAAGTGGTCGATCTTCGAACATTATACCCTTTAGATAGGGATACGATCGTGCAATCCATTAAAAAGACAGGTCGTGCATTAATCGTCCATGAAGCCCATAAGACGGCCGGATTAGGTGCGGAGATTATCTCCATCATTAATGATGAAGCTCTTATTTACCTGAAAGCGCCGATTAAGCGTGTAACAGGATTTGATGTACCGGTTCCGCCGTTTACAATAGAAGATCATTATTTACCGACTGTTGATCGTGTAAAACAAGGAATTGTCGAAACGTTATCATTTTAATAGTGATTAAGGGAGAAGGAGGATGACGCATGATGGAATTTAAACTTCCTGATGTAGGGGAAGGGATGCATGAAGGGGAAATTATCCAATGGCTCATTAAAGAAGGGGAGGCGGTTAAACAGGACCAACCCATTGTTGAAGTGCAAACGGATAAAGTCAATGCGGAATTGACGGCTCCTGCAGCGGGAGTGGTCAAGAAAATATTTTTTTCCGAAGGGGATATCGTGGAAGTGGGAACCACTATATTCACAATTCAGGAAGAGAACGATGTGTCAGTTCCTTATAAAGGCATGATTGACGAAGAAATCCAAGTCGTGCAATCTGGTGATGTAATAGTAAATGCAGAACAGATTACGACTAAGCAGCATCATGAGGTAGTGCGTGCGTTGGCAACGCCATTCGTTCGTCAAATGGCGAGGGAAATGAAGGTTGATATCGAGAAGGTTAAAGGCTCCGGCCCGGCTGGGCGAATTACCGAAAGTGACCTGAAGCAGTTTAAAGAAAATAACTCGATTACACTGGAAGATGCCAAACATCATGATAGCAAGAGTGTTCAAGAGATGGCCTTGATGAATGATGCCATTCAGGCAAAAGGAGTGGAAAATGAGTGGGAAGAGCGGATTCCGCTTAAAGGCATTCGAAAAAAAATCGCTGAACATATGGTAAAGTCGGTTTCGACCATTCCTCATGTAACCCATGTAGATGAATTGGAAATGGACCGATTGAAGGAATTTAAAAATCAATTAAAAGAGTACTCCGATGATAAGGATATTAAGTTGACTTTTTTGCCATTTTTCGTTAAAGCCATTGTCATCGCCTTAAAGGAGTTCAAAACATTAAACGCTTCAATTGATGAAAAGACCAATGAAATCATTCTGAAGAATTATTATCATATTGGGATTGCGACGAATACCGAAGAGGGTCTCATAGTTCCAGTCATAAAAAATGCCGATCAAAAGACCATTTTCCAACTGGCTGATGAAATCAAGCAATTGGCAGCCCAAGCCCGTGAAGGGAAGTTGAGCATTGATCAAATCACAGGCAGTACATTTACCATCAGCAATGTAGGACCGATCGGAGGGATGCACGCGACCCCGATCATTAACTATCCGGAAGCTGCCATACTAGCTTTGCATAAAATGGAACATCGCATGGTCGTTCGCGATCTTGAAGGTGTTATCCGTTTAATGATGAATATGTCTCTATCTTTCGATCATCGTTTGATTGATGGGGTAACAGCGGTGCATTTTACCAATAGAATCAAGGAATTGCTGGAAAATCCAATTCGTTTAGTTGTGGAGATGAGATAAATGGTAGTAGGGGAAGTTGCTGTAGAGACGGAAGTTATCATCATTGGAGGAGGTCCGGGAGGGTATGCTGCGGCTATCCGTCTCGGCCAGTTAGGAAAATCGGTCGTACTGATTGAAAAGGATAAGCTGGGCGGGGTTTGTCTTAATCGGGGCTGTATACCTTCAAAGGCATTAATTCACACTGCTGATCAATACCAAAGGCTTAACGATTTAGGGAAAATGGGAATCCGGCTATCCCAGGAAAGAACCGCTATGGACTTGGGAGTTTGGCAAGATTGGAAAGCGGGCATCACATCTCAGTTGAAGCAAGGTATTGCCCATTTGTGTAAGGAAAATGGAGTGACGGTGGTTAAAGGTCAAGCAGCCTTTTTATCTGATGACCGAATTGGAGTTGAAACCGATGGCGATTTTGAAACCTACAAGTTTGAGCAGGCGATTATTGCGACGGGGTCCAGACCTTTCATTCCATCCTTCATTAAAGTCGATGGAGAATATATATTGGATTCAACATCATCTTTGCAGCTGCAGGAAGTTCCATCAAGCTTGTCGATCATTGGCGGTGGATATATCGGAATCGAATTAGGTATGGCATTTGCAAAGCTGGGTACTAAAGTGACCATCATTGAAATGGCCAATCGCATCCTTCCCCAAATTGCTGAAAACCTTGTAAAGGAAGTCACCCGGAGCGCCAAGAAGCTTGGGATGAATATCAAAACATCCACGAGGGTAGAAAAGGCGAGTGTAGTGGATGGCCATGTACACCTTCATGTATCCTCGGAAGAAAAAGGGGCAGAAGTGGTCGTGAGTGAAAAGTCCCTGGTTACAATTGGCAGGATACCTAACACTGAAGAAATTGGCCTGAATCGGGCTGGAGTTACAGTTGGTGAAAAAGGCCATATAGAAGTGGATATGGAATGTCGTACAAATGTGCCGCACATCTTTGCCATCGGTGACACTACACCTGGTCCAGCTCTTGCGCATCGAGCGTCCAAACAGGGAGTGGTGGCAGCTGAAGTGATAGGGGGATTGCCAAGTGCCGTTGACTCACCTAATGTTCCCTATGTAATCTTCTCGGACCCCCAAATAGCTGGTGTGGGTTTAAGCCGTGAAGAAGCTGAACAACAGGGATACAGCGTCAAAATCGGCAAATTTCCGTTCAGTGCCAATGGAAGGGCGCTTGCAACGGATGAAACGGAAGGATTTGCTGAAGTGATCGTGGATGCCGATAGCCACATATTGCTCGGAATGCATATGGTAGGTGCTGATGCGTCAAACCTTATAGGTGAAGGGGTCCTTGCCCTTGAGATGGCGGCTAGGGTCGAAGATATAGCCCTGATCATGCATCCACATCCAACTTTGACTGAGGGGTGGATGGAAGCGGCTGAGGCAGTTTTGGGACATGCGATTCACATCGTAAATAAATAGGAAAAGGTAAAGTCATGGGGATTACCAAAGTAGTCCCCGATAATGGAGTCAGAAAACCTCTCATTGGTCTCCAAAAGGCAAGGCTATCAGCAAATTCACGCCATTTCCAAAATTTTACCCGGCGTTTGAGTAGATAGGATCTTTAATAGGCGTGCGATGATTCCTCTTGTAAAACTAACAACATATTGATATCTTTTACTTTGGTGAAGTATGAAGAGATTTTTCAAGAAGGCTTTGCATCCTTCCACTCCAAAACCAAAACGGTTGATGAGATAACCTATCTATTCGCCATTCAACGATTGAAATGGGTTTGATTTTTTATACGGAAAAATTATGGAAAGAAGGAGGCAGATGTAATGGATTCAAATGGTGGGTCACTGCAAAAGAAATTATTGCCGCGGCATATTAGCATGATGGCAATGGGAGGGGCAATAGGTACTGGCATTTTTAAAGGAAGTGCCGAAACCATATCGTTAGCAGGGCCAGGAGTCATATTCACTTATATTTTTGCAGGATTATTACTGCTTATAGTCATGGGTGCTATAGCGGAAATGGCAATTATTTATCCAAATACGAATATGAAAGGTTTCGTTCAGAAAGCATTCGGTAACCGCTTTTCATTCATAATAGGCTGGATGTATTGTTTCATGTGGCTATCCGTTTGTGTCATTGAGGTAGTGGTTGCAGGAAGCTTCTTGCAATATTGGCTCCCAGCAATCCCGCTATGGATATTAAGTTTAGGGTGTACGGCTTTCATCATTGGGATTAACATGATGAATGTCAAAAATTATGGTGAATTCGAATTTTGGTTTGCTGGCATTAAAATTACAATGATTATCGTATTCATCATATTGGGAGCCTGTATTTTATTTGGAGTCATCCCAACCGGGGAATCTAATTATCTACAAAACTTCACCGGGCATGGAGGGTTTTTCCCAAATGGGTGGATGTCCATCTTTTCGGCATTACTGATCGTCATGTTCTCCTATGGCGGTTCAGAGTTAATAGGGGTGACGGTAACCGAAGCAAAGGATGCGGAACGCATTTTACCGAAGGTCATTAAAAACTATATTTGGAGAGTCGTATTATTTTTCACCTTACCGATACTTGTAATCTGCGGTTTGATTCCTTGGAACAAAATTAGCGACCAGGCAAGTCCGTTTGTACAAGTTTTATCAATGTCCGGTTTTCAGGGATCTGCACATATCATGAATTTCATTTTGATTACGGCCGTCTTATCTGCCGCAAACTCAGGAATATATGGGTGTACCCGCATGCTGCATTCTTTGGCTGCAGAAGGGGAAGCTCCCAAGTCGTTCTCTTATGTATCAAAAAATGGCGTTCCTTTGTATAGTTTGATATTAAGTGCTTTTGTATTGGTCGTCGGCTCCATGGTTACTTTCGTTGCACAGGACAAGGCATTTACTTTATTAATGGCGTTTCCAGGTTTTGTAGTATCCCTTGTATGGATCAGCATCTGTTTAGCGCAGCTAAAACTTCGCAATTCGTATCCCAAAGCCCCGAGTTTTAAATTGTGGGGATTTCCATATGTAACCTTGTTTGCCGTAATCACCTTAAGCATCATTTGTATATCGTTCGTTTTCAGTGAACAGAATCGGATCAGTATCATTGCTTGCCTGATTGTGTTGGCTGCATTAATCTCGATTTCCATTTTTAAATTTAAAAGTGGGGATGAACAGGGGACAACGATAATAGAAAAGGATATTGCTAAATAAATTACGGAAAAGATACGACATGTGCAAAGGCGTCCATGTCGTATCTTTCATTAATAATCATCGATATACTGCAACTTCATTTCGAACGTTCATGTACCCGACGTTTCATTGATTATATGTTGTAAGGAGGATATGAACCTCTCGTTTTCAAGTGGGGTGCCAATGGTCACACGGATAGTATTTTCATAGCCTAGCAAATGACCGGAACGGATGATGACACCTTGAATTAATAACTTCTCAAAAATGTCCCTGCCAGGCTGTTTCAATTTAACCATCAAGAAGTTGGCATGTGAAGGGAAGAATGTTAATCCCATCTTGCTTAATTCGTTTTCTAAATATCTTCTTCCTTCCCCATTCTTACGAACACATTTCTCAACGAATGGATGGTCGTCGAGGGAAGCGAATGCCGCAGCCTGTGCTAAACGATTGGTATTGAAGGGTTCCTTCACTTTAACTAGCTCTTGTATGATGGAAGCATCCATTAAACCGTATCCAATCCTTAATGCAGCCAGGCCATAAATCTTTGAAAAAGTGCGTAGGATGACCAGATTTGAATGCATATTTAAAAGCGGCAAGGTTTCTAAATATTCTGCATCATCGACATATTCATAGTATGCCTCATCAACGATCAGTAAAATATGTTTCGGCACCTTCTCGATAAAAGAGCGTAACTTTTCTTTTTGAACGATTGTTCCTGTCGGATTATTGGGATTACAGACAAATATCATTCTTGTTTTTTCTGTTATGGCATCATACATCCCCTTCAAGTCATGTACCCCATTAATAAGAGGTATCTTTACAGGTGTGCCGCCGTCAATCAATACATTCGTTTCATATCGTGGAAATGTCACATCAGCCATGATGACTTCATCATTTTGTTGGATATAGGTTCGTGTTAACAAACGAATCACTTCATCAGATCCATTGCCTAAAATGATATGATCTTTTTTGATATTCAATTTCCTTGCCAACTTTTCAGCTAATGCAGGTGCCATACCTTCAGGATAAAAGGAGGTTTGCTCCATTTCAGTAATCATGGCTTTTTTTGCTAGAGTTGAGCAGCCGAATGGATTCTCATTGGATGCCAATTTAACGATCGTTTCAAGACCTAGTTCACGTTGCACTTCTTCAATAGGCTTGCCGGAAACATATGGGCTAATGCTTTCGATGTTTTGTCGAACCGGGATTTTCGTAAAGGTCAATGCAGGTTCCTCCCTTTGGTAAATTCTGAATTTTCTTTTTCTATTGGATTATTTTAATGATAGAATATTAACTGATAAAATTACATACAAAAAAGAATGTATTTTTCACTATCCATACAACATTTTAAAGAAATATAAGCTTATATTCCTTCATTATGAAAGGTGGTTGCTTCATGGATGAAATAGATGTCAAGTTACTGGAACTTTTACAAAAGGATGGACGCATTACGATTAGTGAACTCTCGAAGAAATTGGCTCTCAGTCGACCTAGCATCTCTGAACGAATGTATCGCCTGCAAGAAAAGGGGATCATTGAGGGGTTCAGCGCAAGGATTTCACCCCTGGCAATAGGAAGGGGGGTACTAGTGTACATTCAGGTGAGTGAACTTAAGGTTCCAGTTTCCGATTTTGAGCAATTGGTGAAAAATGATTTAGACATTATCGAGTGCCATCGTGTAACAGGAACCGTTGGATATTTCTTGAAAGCGGCTTTGGCTGATATGGACAGCATGAGATTACTGATAGATCGATTAATACCATATGGACATCTGAATACATCCGTGGTTTTGACATCCCCTGTACCATCACGCTCCATCCTTCCTAGGATCAATGAAATGGAGGATCATGGTGCGAAATCTTAGGTGGAAGTTCAACCGATCCTTGTAAATGGGTTTGCACGGAAACCAATGAAGGTTTAAAGAAAGGAACGAGGCACGGTGCCTGTTCCTTTTTTGGTTATTATAAATCCATCAAAGCCCCGAAATATTGCTGGGCCGTTGTAAAACAAATGAATGCCAATAGTTCAGAAATCTCTTCATCACTGAATGTCTCCTTCAATACTTGGAAAAACTTTTCCTCCGTTTTTTCACGTTGTAAGAGGAATACTTCCGCAAAGGCGATTGCATAGCTTTCTTTCATATCTTCCGGCTTTAGTGGAATCCCTTTTGCCTGACAATATGAGCAGCCATTACCATATGCCAGAACCCTTCTGACGTTTTCCTTTAACTTCTTTGAAAGTTTCCCATCTGCAGATATGCAATCTGAGAGGTCCGACCATTTATGCGAAATCTCTTCAGAATGAAATAATCTTTGAAATGGACTGGATCCCTGCGATGATTTTTTTATTCTTGTCATGAACATCTCTCCTTTGAGATAATACTAATATAAAAATTCAGGAGTTTTAATTCCGTTTGTAAAGTATTACGATTAAATTATGAATGAATGTAAAGAGAAGAAGGGAGATAATTTTAAAATGAAAATAGATGAAAAAGACCGGAACATCCTTGCCGAATTAACGTTAAATAGCCGAATTTCCATGAGGGAATTGGCAAAGAAAGTAAACCTCTCCGCCCCCACCGTTGCCGAACGGGTACGGCAAATGGAGTCGTTCGGGATCATTAAAGGGTATGTTGCCGAGATTGATCATAAAAAGATCGGTTTTCCGATTGAGTGTATTGTGGAAGCAACGATAAAAAACGGGGAATATGAGAAATTCAAAAAGTATATTTCCAAGGTGCCGAATGTTGACTTTTGTTATCGAATTGCTGGGCGGGCTTGCTTTATGCTGAAAATCCACAGTGAGAGCCTTGAAGAAGTGGAGGAATTCATCAATCGGACCATTTCGTTTGCGGCAACCGTTACCCATGTGATTCTTTCAAAGGTGGAGCGGGAACTGGAATGAGTATTTTTTTCTAACATGAAGTGTGCAGCGCCTGGATAATTCCAGGTGTTTTTTTGGCGATCAATGTTTTCGGTGATTCAATAAGAATAAGCTATTGGAATAAGGGGTACATGTAATAATGGATTCGAATCTGAAAAGGAGGGGTGAGATATCATGGAGGGAACGGACGACTTTAAACCTGAACTAGCCAGAGAAGCAGTTAATGTGATTGAAAATGTGACTGGAACACATCCTGGTTATCGGCGTGCGCATGCAAGGGGATATGTTTATGAAGGGGTTTTTACCCCAAACGGAAAAGCGTCCCCATTAACGGTAGCTCCGCATCTTCAGGATGAAGCTGTGCCGGTGGTCATTCGGTTTTCAAATAGCTCGCCGATTCCAAGCCATCCTGATGCCATTTCCCCTGTAAAGGGCATGGCCGTCAAGTTTCAATTGCCGAATGGAGAAGAATCAGATCTTATTACTGTGACCATTCCGTTATTCTTTGCGAAAACACCGGAAGCGTTTGTTGATATGGCTGACTTTTTCAAGTCTGCCAAAGAAGGTTTCCCCAATCTGAAAGAGCTTGCAAAAATCCTTTGGAAATACCCTGAAAGCAAGGCAAGCCTGCAAATGCTTAAAGAAATGCGTTCTCCAGCCAGTTTCTCAACGTGTCAATATTACTCCATTCATGCATTCTATTTCATTAACGCGGAAGGAAGGCGGCAGGCAATCAAGTACGAGTGGGTACCTGATGCCGGCCTTAGTATGCTAGAAAAAAAGGAGGTGGCCAAGCATTCGCCGGAGTATCTGGATGAAGAAATGGAAGAAAGGCTCAAGCGCGGTCCGGTGGGCTTTAAATTGAACATCCAAATAGGAGGGGAAAATGACCCGACTGATGATCCAACCAAAGCTTGGTCGGAAGATAAACAGGTAGTCACGATAGGGCATTTGAAGATTTCCAGAAAATCGGCAGTGTTTAAAGATACTTTAATGTTTGATCCAACCAATATTCCTGCAGGAATCGAATGCTCGGAAGACCGAATCTTGCATTTTCGCCATAATGCGTATGCCGTCTCCTATGAACGGCGGATAAATAACGAATGAATGACATCAAGAAAAAAGGGAATTCCCGTACTTTTAAGGGTTCCCTTCAGACTATTGGCAAACTTGCTTTAAGAAATCAGCTTCTTTTCCTCGGACTGAGCCAGGCCACATCAAAGCAAGCACCTGTTGAGTCCAGGCTAGCCAGTTATTCGGCAGGTGTATCGCAAATTTTCTTCAATTAAACGAGGATTTCATTTATATAACAGTAAAACATGGGGGATACCCCTAGTCATGTTTTAAAATCATGGTTCGGAGATCAATCCGAACCCTTTTTTCGTAAGTTTACATTTTTCCGGATCTGAAAATGGTGTAGAGCATAAGTAAGAACATTAGGGTTGCGACGACAAATCCAATCTCGATAACCGGTATTTTCCAAAGGATCAAGGTTTCCCCGCCTATTGCAGAGCCGATAATGAGACCGACCATGATTATGCTGAATGCTAGCAGGATAATGCTGAAAGACAGCCTATTCGAGATTTGATCAAGCTTATGTAAAAACACTTGGAGTTCGGGAATGTTGATATCAAGCCGTAATTTTCCTTTTTTAATGATACCTGTCACTTCCCTGATATCCTTGGGCAATTCGGCAATGGCTTCAGCAGACTCGATGAATTGATTCCAGGCGTTCTTCGCAATGTTCTTGGGGTTGTAGCGTTCCTTAAAAAGCCTTTCTCCAAAAGGTTCAGCTGCCTTCATAATGCTGAAATTCGGATCTAATCCTTCGACAATGGCCTCCATGGTAAGCAAAGCCTTACCGAGCATCGTGAATTCGGGAGGGATTTGGACTTGATGCCGATTGGCAACCGTGAACAGGTCATTGACAGCTCCGCCTAAGCTGATTTGGCTCAATGGGATATCATAATATTTATTTCGCAGTTCATCGATATCCCCTCTTAATGGTGCCATCTCGATTTCGTCCGTCAGGAGGCCCATCTCTGAAAGCGTCTTGATCAATCCATTGGTGCTGCCGCGTTTCAAATTAATGACCAGCGAGGCGAACTGAAACTTCGTCTCTTCCTCCAACCGACCCACCATTCCGAAATCCATAAGTGCGACGACATTCCCTGGCAAAATGATGATATTGCCAGGGTGGGGATCGCCGTGGTAAAAGCCGTCGATCAATATTTGCTGAAGCATGGAATTCGCTAATCTTTCCGCGATTTGCCGGCGATCATAACCTTCATCATCAAGCTGTTTATAATGATTGATCTTAATTCCTTGAATGAAATCCATCGTCAGGACCCTTTTTGTGGAAAATT
The DNA here is from genome assembly GCF_014844095.1 of Brevibacillus sp. JNUCC-41. NCBI lineage: Bacteria > Bacillati > Bacillota > Bacilli > Caryophanales > Bacillaceae > Peribacillus > Peribacillus sp. JNUCC41. The sequence goes on from NZ_CP062163.1 coordinate 2,957,374, forward strand.
CCCAATGGATCCTTGGTACCTTAAACCCTTGATCATCGACGAATTGCTTGGCTATTCTTTCCCCGTTTCGGCCCTCGGAGTTATAATCGAGTTCTGCACGGAGTGATTTAGCGAATTCATCAATCATTTTTCTGATTTGGTAGCGTCTTGCCCATGATATGCGTGCTTCCATTAGTCTTGCCAAATCATCGAGAATTTCCAAATCCGTTTCCACAATCGGCAGGATATCGGGCCGCTGCACTTTGATTGCTACGACTTCCTGTGATGGAAGCCGTGCCGTGTGGACCTGACCAATCGAAGCCGTTGCCAGTGGGGTTTCATGAAATTCAAGAAAAAGGTTTTCCAAAGAATCACCCAATTCGGCTTCGACAATTTTGCGAACCCTTTCAAATGGAAAGGGGGTGACCTGGTCCTGTAGCTTTTCAAGTTCGCGGACGATTTCGTCAGGAACGAAATCACGCCTCGTACTTGCAATCTGACCAAGTTTAATGAATGTAGGTCCCAAGCTTTGTAATATCGTATGCAGCCTTTCCCCGATTGAGCGGAGGTTCAGGTTTTCATCAGGTTGGAGTTTCGATGCAGCTTTGCTCTCGGATAATCCCAGACGATAGATAAAGTAACCAAAACCATTTTTCAAGAAGGCATTAATGATTTCTTGGTAACGATGTGCGTGTTTCAGTCGCTTGCGAAACATTCGAGTACCTCCTGATCAGGGTTGTATGTTTTGGTTCTGTTTTTCCAAAATCGCGATACGGCGCTCCAATTCCTGAACTTCTTCTTTAGTTGCCAAGTTTAGGCCATTGAGTGCTTGGTTGACTTTGGCCTTGACGGAATCATCCAGCTGCTTTTGGGCTTGTTCCCCTTTTTCGACCCATTGCTTAATAAGAACCTTGGAGTCTTCTTTTGAGATATCGCCTTTTTTCACAAGAGAGTCCACTGCTTTTTCAATTTGCTCTTTTGTAGCAGCGGCAGCACCTAAACCTAAAGAAAACACATTTTTTAATAAGTCCATTTTTACATTCCTCCAATTAAAATTTTCACACTGTAAGAAAGATAATGACGGATGCTTTTCACTGTGCTTCATTCTTGTTGATACTATCTATCATACATCACTTTAGGGCCGCTACAAAAATATAAGGGTTCTGCAGATTTTTGATGATAAGGAAAAGAATTAATTGATCAGGCGCGGAAATGTTTGAAGTGAAGCGAATTGGATAATATGATAGGGACAAATCTATGAAAGCGGGGATGGAATAATGGGATTCACAAATAAAACGGTGATTGTAACAGGCGCTTCGAATGGTATAGGGAGAGGCGTGGCAAAGGGATATGCAGAAAGCGGCGCTGCTGTCGTTCTCGCAGATTTGGACGAGCGGGAAGGTGTTCTGTATGTGGAAGAGCTCAAAAGTAACGGACATGAAGCCATGTTCGTTAAAACGGATGTACGCAAGGAGGATGACATCCAACATTTGATGGATGTAACTTTAAAAACATATAAGACCATTGATATATTAATCAATAATGCAGGAAAGGCATTATTCAAATCGCTTTATGATCTGACGATTGAGGATTGGGACGATATGATGAATACGAATTTGCGCAGTGTTTTCCTTTGTTCCCGGGCAGCGGCAGAATCGATGCGGAAAAATGCAAAGGGAGGTGCAATCATCAATATAGCATCAACCAGAGCGATAATGTCTGAGCCGGATTCTGAATCCTATGCAGCGACAAAAGGTGGGATCAAAGCCCTGACACATGCACTTGCCGCTTCTTTAGGCAAAGAGAAAATTACGGTCAATTCGATTTCTCCGGGCTGGATTGAAACGGGAGATTATGACTCGCTGAGGGATAAGGATCATCAGCAGCATTTTTCCAATCGGGTTGGTATGCCGGAAGACATTGCAAGGGCCTGTCTTTATTTGACGGCAACGGAAAATAATTTCGTTACGGGTGCGGATCTTATCGTCGATGGAGGCATGACAAGAAAAATGATGTACGAGGAGTAACTCATTTTTTCCGATAGAGATATTGCAGTTCAGTTCCGAGCTCACGGTTGAGCAGCTGTTCCATTTCTTCAAGCTCCTTTATGCCGATAGGGGCATCGGCAGCTGTCCAGTGAATGGTATAAACAAAATAGTAATCTCTTATTTTTCGGAAAATAACAGGCGAATTCGGGAATTGATCAAAAATTGCCCTGATATTATAGCGTCTCATGTAGGACCACTTAACAAGCTGCATGTAGCTACCCATCCTTTTCAAAAGAGATCAATGACTGCCAGGGTGGCAGCCATTGGTCGGTTCTTATTTATCGTTGAATAAATTGAATAAGCCTCTAGCTACGCTGCCTTCTTCGGATGATCCTCCATTTTGCGGCGCTGCAGCAAATACACGGCTGGCAAGCCGGCTGAATGGCAAGGATTGCACCCACACGGTTCCGGGCCCTTTTAATGTTGCAAAGAATAAACCTTCGCCTCCGAATAAAGCGGTTTTCACGCCTTTTACAGTTTCAATATTATAATCTACCCCGCTAGTCATTGCCACTAAACATCCTGTATCGACGCGTAAAATCTCTCCTGCTGACAATTCCTTTTTATGGATCGTGCCGCCGGCATGAACGAAGGTCATCCCATCTCCTTCAAGTTTTTGCATGATGAAGCCTTCACCGCCAAAGAAGCCTGCCCCTATTTTTCTCTGAAACTCAATTCCGACCGAAACGCCTTTTGCTGCCGCCAGGAAAGCGTCTTTTTGACATATGATTTTCCCGCCTAGCTCGCTTAAATCCATCGGGATGATTTTACCTGGATAAGGCGAGGCGAATGAAACGTGTTTTTTATCTCGTCCTTCATTCGTAAAAGCCGTCATGAAAAGACTCTCACCAGTAAGGAGCCGTTTCCCGGCACCGAATAGCTTACCCATCATTCCGCTGTCACCATTCGAAGACCCATCGCCAAAGATGGTTTCCATCTTGATTCGATCTTCCATCATCATTAAACTTCCTGCTTCGGCAATCACCGTTTCCTGAGGGTCCAATTCCACTTCAACAAACTGCATGTCATCACCATATATTTTAAAATCTATTTCATGGTTATTCATTTTCCATTCCTCCTATCCGCTTTATTTTCATTGTAAAAGATAAACTCTTAACCTGCCAATATTTTTCAGCTTTCCGCTGTGATTTATATATTTTTTGTTTTCAAGGGTATATCTAGTAAAATGAAGAAAGAAAAAACAGCATGACATTTAAGGTGAAATGAAATGTAATCTTAAGTGTGGGGGGAGACAACCATGGAGACTTACATATTATCATTGGACCAGGGAACGACAAGTTCGCGGGCCATTTTATTTAATAAAAGCGGGGAAGTCTTGCATATTGCGCAAAAGGAATTCACACAATATTTCCCGAATCCTGGATGGGTGGAGCATAACGCCAATGAAATTTGGGGTTCCATCCTATCGGTAATCGCTTCCTGTCTATCGGAAATGAATGTAAAACCGGAACAAATCGCTGGAATTGGCATAACGAATCAACGGGAGACGACCGTGGTATGGGATAAGGAAACAGGTCAGCCGATCCATCATGCCATCGTCTGGCAATCCCGGCAGACAAGTGAAATTTGCACTCAATTGAAGGATGAGGGTCTCGATGACTTATTTTTGCAGAAAACCGGTTTGTTGATTGATGCTTATTTTTCCGGTACGAAGGTGAAATGGATTCTCGATCATGTAGATGGGGCACGGGAAAAGGCAGAAAACGGAGACTTATTGTTTGGTACGATCGATACGTGGCTGATATGGAAACTTTCGGGTGGTAAGGCACATATAACCGATTATTCGAATGCTTCAAGGACGCTGATGTATAACATTCATGACCTGAAGTGGGATGAAGAGCTGCTTGAAATCCTGCAAGTGCCGCAATCGATGCTCCCGGATGTTCGCTCTTCATCAGAGATATACGGGAAAACAGCGCCACACCATTTCTTTGGACACGAAATCCCGATTGCCGGAGCAGCTGGAGATCAACAGGCAGCTTTGTTCGGCCAAGAATGCTTCGAAAAAGGAATGGCCAAGAATACGTATGGCACCGGATGCTTTATGCTGATGAATACAGGAGAAAAGGCAGTGAAATCAGAGCATGGCCTGTTGACCACGATTGCATGGGGGCTGAATGGAAAAGTCGAATATGCCTTGGAAGGCAGTATTTTTGTCGCAGGTTCGGCCATACAATGGTTAAGGGATGGGCTGAAACTCTTGCATGATCCGAAAGACAGTGAAAAATATGCTTTACGGGTCACTTCAGCGGATGGAGTTTATGTAGTTCCCGCATTTGTTGGATTAGGCACCCCTTATTGGGATAGTGATGTCAGGGGAGCTGTATTCGGACTGACAAGGGGGACATCGAAGGAGCATTTCGTCCGGGCAACATTGGAAGCGTTGGCCTACCAGACAAAAGATGTCCTTAGCGCCATGGAAGTCGATTCAGGGATCAACCTAAAGTCATTGAGGGTCGATGGCGGGGTTGTCAAAAACAACTTCTTGATGGAATTTCAAAGCGATCTCCTGAATGTCCCCGTCGTACGACCGGTTATTAGTGAAACGACAGCGTTAGGAGCGGCATATTTGGCTGGACTCGCTGTCGGGTATTGGGAAGATCAGGAAGAGATTTCAAAGCTATGGGCAGTCGATAAGAAATTTGAACCAGGGATGGAAGAACAGGAAAGAAAGGATTTATATAATGGCTGGAAAAAGGCAGTTCAGGCGGCAACGGTTTTTAAATAGTGTAAGTAAGGGTATTATTAATAGAGGAGAGAGATGAATACAGAACGTACAAACATAAAAAAGGGGTGGTAATATGTTAGTCAAGGATTTCATGATAAGGGAAGTCTATGTAGCCCGTCCTGATTTTACATTAAAGGAAATTCTGCGAATCTTAATCGAAAATAAAGTGGGCGGGGTACCGGTCGTGGATGAACATGATAAGCTATTGGGAATGGTGACGGACGGGGATATCCTTCGTTATTTGACACCTGCTGAGGAAGCCATCATGGGTTATTTCACCTATATTACGGTTCTTCCCGGTGAAGAATTGGATGAAAAGGTTACATCCAAAATGAATGATAAAGTTGCACGAATCATTAAAAATAAAAGGATTACAAAGCTATCCCCCGAAGATCCGTTAGATGAATTGATAAAGGTCCTTTCCAAGCATCATTTCAAGAAGATCCCTGTCGTGGACAAAAATGATAAAGTCGTCGGCATCATCAGCAGGGGAGATGCACTAAGGGCCCTATATAAGGAATTCGTTCAAAATCTTGAATAAGGGATTAAAAAAAGGCCCGCTCGTAATTGAACTATACCCCGGATAACGGACACACATAAAAAAGTGTCCCTTATCCGGGGTTTTTTATGTTTCAATAGGTGTAATGAGTATGGACGGAGGGTTTCTATGAGTAAGAAAATATATACTGAATTTCAGATTAAAGAACTTGAAAAGAATCCAAATATCATAAGTGCTTCAGAGCGTTCTATTTCATATAATCCTGAATTTAAAACAAAAGCTGTTAAGGAATATAAAAAGGGGAAATCCCCCTCTCAAATTTTCATAGAACAGGGATTTAATCTCGAAATAATTGGTAAGGAACAACCTAAGCGTTGTCTACAGCGCTGGCGTGATACCTTTGAAAGGTTTGGTGAGGAAGGCTTCCTTACGGAACGCCGTGGAAAAGGAAGTACAGGCCGCCCTTCTTCCAAGCCACAGTCTGTAGAGGATCAACTTAGGAAGGCCGAAGCGAGAATCAAATTCCTTGAAGCAGAAAATGACTTTCTAAAAAAGCTGGAAGAGTTAGAAAGGCGGGCGTTGAAAAAGAAATAATTCTAACTACAGCTGAGAAGTTCTATCTGATTGAAAGAACGATCAGGACATACCAGTTAAAGAAGGCTGTTTCCTATCTATGCAAATTGGCTGGTGTAAGTCGAAGTGGTTACTACGATTGGTTAAAGGCAGCTCCAAGCCGTGAGTTACGCGAGGAACAGGATGTTTTGGACATAGACTTAATTAAAAATATATTCCTCACTAAAAAGGAAAAAGTAGGCGCTCTCCAAATTAAAATGGTTATGGAAAATGATTATTCGGCCGTCATGAATCATAAGAAAATCAGACGGTTGATGGCAAAATATAATCTCTTCGCAAAAATCAGAAGGGCCAATCCGTATCGAAAGTTGGCTAAGGCAACCCAGGAGCACCTTACTTGTCCAAATCTTCTTAATCGTGAATTCAAACAGAAGGAGCCAGGAAAAGTTCTGCTTACTGACATTACCTACCTTTATTATGGAAAGGGTCAAAAAGCGTATTTGTCATGCGTAAAAGATGCGGCTACAAAAGAAATAGTTACGTATCATTTATCCACGTCATTAGATATGAATATCGTTTATGAAACGTTAAACAAGCTAAGGCAGGCTGTGAATCACGAGTTCCATACGAGTGCAATCCTGCATTCTGACCAAGGATTCCATTACACCCATCCTCTATTTCAAAACAAAGTGAAGGAACTTGGGCTAACCCAATCCATGTCCCGTAAGGGAAACTGTTGGGATAATGCGCCGATGGAAAGTTTTTTTGGCCACTTTAAAGATTTAGCAGAATATAAAACATGTACTAATCTAACGGCTGTGAAGGAAGAAGTTGATCGAGTTATAGAAGAATACAATGAGTGTCGTTATCAATGGGGACTAAAGAAAATGGCCCCGGTACAATACCGGGACCACCTATTAGCCGCATAGGCACTTTTTTATACTGTCCGAAAAATGGGGCATAGTTCAAATCGAGCGGGCCTTTTTTTGTAATTATCATTGAGTGCTTTCTAATGCTTTATCTGCATCAGATTCACCTTTTGCTCTTTTTTCCTTCAATTTAAAGTAGGCGTCCATTACGTCCCGCCCGATCCGTTTGTTAATATCATCAGAGGGCTTACCTTGATACACCCATGGCACGACAACGGAAAATGCCACTTCCGGATTATTGTGAGGTGCATAACCTACAAGCGTCAAATTGATAGTCGGGACTGGCGCGCTATATTGATTCCTCCGCGGTCCGTCGTAAAAGGCCTCGGCAGTACCCGTTTTTGCTGCCGCACGGTAAGACTTCCCGCCGAAATATTTATAGGCCGTCCCGCCTGGCTCCTGGGCAACCTGCCTGAATCCTTCCTGGACACGCTGCAACCAAACGTCTTTCCCGCCTAAATCGTTTAACACTATGGGACTCATTGTTTTAAAGACGCTGCCCAATTCATTGTGTTCGTTGGATGGATTCCTGATTTCCCTGACCATATGGGGCTCAAGCCTTTTTCCGCCGTTCGCAATCGTCGAAACATACTGTGCCAATTGCATGGGTGTATATGTATCATACTGGCCAATCGATAAATCCAGCAGCAATCCGTCTGTTGACATATCGACTCCTTTAAACCCTACGGATTCATTTGGCAGGTCGATGCCTGTACGGACACCTAAACCGAATTGGGCATAATGATTCCGCATGATGGAATAAGCTTCCCGGTTGATTCCTAACGGCCGGTGAGGGATATAATGACCGCCGGCAATTTTGATTGCCGTCATGAACATATAGACATTCGACGATTTCTTTAACGCAGAGACATCGGTTACATAGCCCAAATCACTATAAGATCCTTTGGGATTAGCCCCTGCTAAAAGGAGTTTCCTGTCAAAAAAAGCTGACCCTGGTGCGATGGCTCCTGTCTGAAAGCCTGTGTAGACAGTGGCTCCTTTAACAGATGATCCCATCGTATAGGAGGTCGTAATGTTTCCAAGGGCAAAATCGTTCATTTCGGTCAATCCGGTTTTACTGTTGCGGCCGTATTGCCTGCCGGCCATCGTGAGTACCTCGCCTGTATTCGGGTCCATTAAAACGACGAAGGCACGATCCAATAAGTAGGTATTTCCCTTAGCCTTGGTTTTGCGCAATTCGTTCTCGATGATTTTTTCAACCTGCTGCTGCAGCTCCATATCAATTGTCAGGACCAAGTCTTTTCCGCTCTGCCCTTCAGTGAGGGTATTCGTATTGATGACTTCCCCTTTGCTCAGCACATTTTCAATCCGCGTCTTTTGACCGCGCAGGACATCTTCATATTGCTTTTCGATATAACTTTTTCCGACCCGGTCATTCCTGGTATAGTCGCGTGCCAGATAATAGTCGATATTTTCACTGGGAATGCCTTCTTCGGAAGAAGAGACCTTGCCAAGAACAGAGCGGAGGGTCTCGTCATACTTATAGGTCCTTTCCCAATCCGTCGTTACATCCACGCCTGGCATTTCATCCAAATGTTCGCTGACCCTGGCGAATTCCTTAGTGGTGACATCTTTATTCTTCACGATTGACGGTGCGAGGGCATAGCCGCTATTGAATTCCCGGAAGATGGCGATCACTTCCAATTCATCCTTGGTGAATTCCTTGATATTCTCTTCGGTCACCCGTCCCATTTGAAGTTTGTATAAATCTTTTTGCTCCAATTTCTTTTCGATGACTTTCTTCTTCTCGGCCTTGGTGATCAAAGCATCGGCTTCTTTCGGATGTTTTAAAATCCAAAAATCCTTTTTATCCGGCAAGGTCACCTTTTTGGTATCCTTTTCTATCAAGGTAGCAAGGACCTCTGCCGTCTTCACCATATCGGCCGTTTTCGTATTCGGGTATTTCGTATAAGTGATGGCATTACGCGGCTCATTATCAACGACCGGATTCAAGTTGCGGTCATACATCTTGCCACGGGGAACGGGGGTATTGGCCACATCGTTTTCCGTTCGGTCCACTTCCCGGAGGTAATCATCCCCATACACGATTTGGACGATGCCAAGCCGGATTATTAAGCTTGAAAATAAAATGAATATTAAAAAGAACATGAAGTTCAGCCGGAAAGGAATTGGGGTTTTTTTCTTTTTTTCTTTGGCCATCAGTAACATTCCTTTCTAGTAAAAGTAAAAAATAAGAAAATTCCTATCTCCAATGATATATAAAATTAACTTATTTTTCTATGCTTTATCCGTAAATTTATCTATATTTCCAAAAGAATGTTTTGAAGTTATATAATTCCTAGTAATCTTATAATTAGGAAAATTGCTATAAAGGCCAATGAGTCCGAAGTGGTTTTAATAGATAAAGAGAGGGCGAAGCGGCAAAGCGACCATCATGAGGAGAGAAGTACATATGAGGCGCTTCTGTGAAAAAGGGGAGCTCACAAAGTGAATGAATGAACAATGAATGACTTTAATCTTTGGAATCCATTCACAATGACTTAAGTACCATGATAAGCATTAATTTGCTTCATATTTCCTAACGGGAGCTTGAGTCGTGACGCTGATAATTTCTTTGAAATATCCGCATAGCTCAAGCCATTTTTCAGGGTAAATATAGTTGAATCGTTCGATCGTTTCTAGGGAGTGAAGCACCAGGCAATCGATTTGACCCGTTTTTTTACTTTGTAAATTGAATAGAAGCTCATGCGGGATTGTGTAATAAGGGTGAATTTGATACGGATTGAGTATGACCGGGGAAATATTCTTCCCTTCCATATACTTGTCCGTCACGATCTTTTGGATTGCAAAGCTTTCATCCGTATGTAATTCCCCGATTTTGTAATGAGGATTCAATAGTACAATGCCTCTCATTTGCTTCACCCATTCTTTTTGCTAACCATTCTTGCCAAATGGGGGATGGGATATTCAAAGTAAGAGGCTTGATGCTAGAAAATGGCTTTCATTCCGTTAAGTGTTTTGAGATGATTGACATTTTCGAGCACCTCGTTGGTCAGATCCGCCTTTTTAATGATCGGTGTGCTTCGTAAATCTTCTATGAAGCTTTCATTCGTGAACCAATCAAAGGAATGGGGAAGAAAGAATAGTTGATCTTCCCATGCATCATGAAGAGTGGGGCTGTAAACTTTATCATCTTTTGACGTGGATGCATCAGAGGTATAGATGCTTGCCCAGTAATCCTCTCTGGAACCCGTGTGGGGAATCTCTTTTGTAAATTGGCCAACACCGCGAAAAACCACCGGATGCTGAAAAAGAAGCTCATATAAAGATTTCCCCGTTTCAATCCGCTGTTTCGGGTCGGCAAAGCGTTCGACGGTAAGGCCAGTCAAGGAATGAAGTCCATTTTGCTTGTTTGCATAAGGAAAGATCACTTTCATGAAGCCTAAGTATTCCTGCAGCTGAAAATCAAGCCTGCGGAGGATTTCACCATGACGGGTGCGTTTTAAGATCCTTTCCTGAAGCATTCTTTGTTCATTAATGATAAGGGCTGTTGTCAAAAGGGATGAATGGGGCTCTTCAATGAAAGATTCCCAAATCGGGGCCATGAATCTTGAAATGCGGAATACCGGTAAATACCTTCTTAGCGGAAGTTCTTTTTGTTTAGAATGTTCATATAGAAGAAGCTGGGGGAAGGCATCTGCAAATATGGCTGAATTGGCGCGCTCAAGGAACAGGAAAAATTTCTGCCGTTCCGCTCGGTCAAGGAGGTGGGTCATGGCTGAACTTTTCAAGTCAGTCATATGGTATCCACCATTCCTCGAAACCATATGTGCTAAAAGGGCCCAATGGACCTCTGGGTTACGATTGTAAAAGGCAAGATATGCTTGTGTTCTTGTGATATTGTTCCGGTTCAAAGCAGCCGTCTCGGTTCGAATGCTTTTTATAAGGGCGGTTTCCTCAGGAAAAAAAGCTTTTGACTCATCAAAAGGCTGAAAGAGCTCTTTGTGTAAAAGGGATTTTAGCGTGTCATATCTTTTGGCATCGATGATGGGTTTTGTTTTGACAGGTTGTTTGCCCATCAGCTTCTGCAAATATTGGGAGAGCATACAATCACCACGAATGTTTTTCGACCATTATATGCAGAGCCGTCAAGAAAGGGGCGTTGCATTTGCAACGCCCCCAAGGTGATGTCATCTTTTCTTCTTCTTTTCCAGGTACAATAAAATATAATAGACTATCCAGAAAAGAAACACAGGAATGAAGGATAAAAATCTATATTGGACCGGTACGGCAAATAAGATGAAAATGGCTGATAATAAAAAGGGAACCGCCAGGAGTATATATTTTCTCCATTGCATATGCTGAACCTCCTTAGGTTACGTCATTCTTATAAGAATAAAGGATTATCCAGCAATAATCTAGAAAAGTCGCAATTGACAAAAATATGCAAACGTAGTAATCTTTAAACACAAGTTAAAAATTTCCATTAATTAATGAAAAAGGAGGCGAACGTCATGACTAAATCAGTTAAGCACAATGATGTCATAATCGAATATCATACGTCCGCCTGCCCTGGGACCTTGTCTTTCTAGACAAGGGATCCGACGTGTTCATTGATCATTTTAAAGTGCAGGTTGTGGAATTTTCGCGGCCTGCGCTTTTATATGTGTTATAACGCATCTAAAAAAGCTTCCGCTAATTGGCGGGGGCTTTTTGGCATTTGGAATACAGGTGCATTTGCATCCTTTCCATATAAAAGATAGGAGGAAATTTAAAATGAGACGAAAGACATTGGAAATTTTGTTGCAGCCTGGAGATCCAGAAAGCGGTTAGCGAGTGAAAGATTTGACCAAAAGGGAGGGGAATTCATGTTTGCGATTTTTAAAAAGCTGTCCTGGTTCTTTAAAGAACAGTGGCAGCGTTACACCTTGGCGATTTTATTTCTATGTCTAGTGAATATCTTGGAGGTTATCCCGCCAAAACTTGTCGGGAATGCCATCGATGATATGAACAATGGCAGCATGACACAGGAAGGGGTCATGAAATACGTTATTTATTTGCTTATGGTACTGATCGGCAGTTACCTATTTGGTTACTTATGGAGTTTTCTGTTATTCGGCGGCGGAAACTTGGTCGAACGAAAGCTAAGGTCCGGATTTATGGGCCATTTGCTGAAAATGACGCCGAGTTTTTATGAAAAAAACCGTACAGGGGATTTAATGGCAAGGGCAACCAATGATTTAAAGGCAATATCCCTCACAGCTGGTTTTGGGATATTGACGCTCGTTGACGCGGTGCTGTTCACCATTACAGTAGTGGTCATGATGGGAGCTACGATCAGCTGGCAGTTGACGATTGCGGCGGTGCTGCCACTTCCGATCATGGCAGTGATGATGCAAATTTACGTGAAGAAAATTTACAAACGTTTTACGGATGCACAAGCAGCCTTTGGTACTTTAAATGACAAGGTCCTGGAATCCATTTCAGGTGTCCGTGTTATCCGGGCCTATGTCCAGGAACGGGAAGATGAAAAGCGATTTGATGAAATGACGGAGGATGTATACCGTAAAAATATAGCCGTGGCAAGAATCGACGCCCTCTTTGATCCGACAATCAGCATTATCATCGGCATCAGTTATTTAATCGGGTTGGGCTACGGGGCTTATCTTGTGTTTCAGCAGGCCATAACACTTGGCGGACTTGTTTCGTTCAATGTGTATTTAGGCATGTTAATCTGGCCGATGATAGCGGTGGGTGAACTGATCAATGTCATGCAAAGGGGTAATGCTTCGCTAGATCGTGTTCAGGATACCCTTTCATATGAAGCGGATGTGAAAGATTCATTGGGTCTGAAGAGTATTCAAAAACCTGGAAATATCCAATTCAATTCAGTGCATTTTACATACCCTTCCTCAACGGTTGTGAATCTATCCAATATTTCCGTTCAGCTTGAGCGTGGTCAAACATTGGGGATAGTGGGGAAAACGGGAAGTGGAAAAACGACATTCGTGAAGCAATTGCTGCGGGAATATCCTTTAGGAACAGGTGAAATCGCTTTTGCAGGCATGCCGTTGGAGCAACTGAACCTTGAAGATATTCGTAAGTGGATCGGGTACGTTCCACAGGATCATTTTTTATTCTCGAAATCTGTTAGGGAAAACATCTTGTTCGGTAAAATGGATGCAACGGAAGAGGAACTGGATGATGCTATCCGGCTTGCGGATTTTGAGAAGGACTTAATGATGCTGCCCAACCGTCTTGAGACACTCGTCGGTGAGAAGGGTGTCGCCCTATCTGGAGGGCAAAAGCAGAGGATCTCGATTGCCAGGGCACTGATCAAAAATCCGGAAATCCTTATATTGGATGATTCCTTATCCGCTGTAGATGCAAAAACGGAAACGACAATCATCGAAAATATCCAAAATGAACGTGCAGGGAAAACGACGATCATCACAACCCATCGCTTATCAGCCGTTCAGCACGCGGACAGAATTATCGTGATGGACAACGGAGAGATCATCGAAGAGGGGACTCATGCGGATTTACTGCAAAAGGATGGCTGGTATAGAGAACAATATGAACGACAGCAGGTTGACGAAGGGACGGAGGTGAAGTCATGAAGGTCGTAAAGAGACTTTTTAATTATGCTGCCCTTTATAAAAAATTGATCATTGGCGCCCTGATCATGCTGGCACTTTCGGTAGCGGCAGATTTAACGGGTCCTTTCATTGCCAAGAGAATCATCGATTCACATATACTTGGCATTGAATCTACCTGGTATGAAGCGGGTAAAGGAAAAGATGCTGTCAAGTATGATGGAAATTGGTATAAACGGGCTGATTACTTTGCAAAAGGTGAGAAGAAAGGCAGGGAAGTCCATATTCTGCAGGTGGGCAATCAATTTGTCTTCGTAAATGAAGCTGTCCCTATCGAGGGGCGCAGAACCTTGGAGAACCAATCGTTGATCATCAAGAAAGATGGGAAAGAGCAACATGCGCAAGCTGTGAAATTGACGAGTCAGGAAGTGCTGCGGTTTTACCAACCGGAAATCCCGCGGATCATTAAGCTTGTGGCTTTTTATTTTAGTCTTGTCATCCTTTCCTCCATTTTTCAATATGGGCAAAGTTTTTATTTACAGAAAGCGGCGAACCGAATCATACAGAAGATGCGAAATGATATTTTCACTCATATTTCCCGTCTGCCGATACGTTATTTCGATAATATGCCAGCGGGTAAAGTTGTAGCCAGGGTCACAAATGATACGGAAGCGATTCGGGAATTATATGTAACCGTGCTCGCCAACTTCTTCTCGAGTACGATTAATATTTTCGGGGTTCTGATTGCTTTGTATATTCTGGATCCACGAGTCGGTACCATTGGACTTTTACTTATTCCGATCATCGTTATCTGGACGATTGTATACCGCAAATTCGCCTCGAAATATAATCACATCATTCGGGAACGGGTCAGCGATATTAATGGGATGATCAATGAATCCATTTCTGGAATGAGCATCATCCAGGCATTTGGACGTGAAAAGGAGACAAAGCAATCTTTTGAGAATCTGAACCGGGAGCATTATTCCTATCAAAATAAAATGCTCCATTTGAATTCGTTGACGGGTGGAAACTTGATCGGGGTCATTAAGGTTTTGGCGCTAATGGCATTCGTCTGGTATTTCGGCGGGATTTCCCTTACAGCGAGTTCAGCCATTTCTTTAGGGATGATGTATGCAATTGTTGATTTGATCAGCCGCCTGCTTCATCCGCTTCACGGAATCGTCAATCAGTTCGCTAACCTTGAACAGGCACTTGTTGCAGGGGAACGGGCATTCAGTTTATTGGATGAGCAGGGATTGGCAGTCAGTGATGAAAGCATGTCCAGATACAAAGGAAATGTGCAATTCGAAAATGTTTCTTTTGATTATAAGGATAATGAATATGTGTTAAGGGACATTTCCTTCTCCGCTAAACAAGGGGAAACGGTCGCTTTAGTTGGCCATACTGGGTCAGGAAAAAGTTCCATAATGAATTTATTGTTCCGTTTTTATGACAGTAGTGAAGGCCAAATCAAAATCGATGGCACGAATATATTGGATATCCCCCATCAGACACTTAGGGAGCATATGGGAATCGTCCTTCAGGATCCCTATTTATTTACTGGCACCATCGCTTCCAATATCAGTCTGAATCATAAAGGCATCACAAGGGAAATGGTTGAAAAGTCATTAAGAGATGTAGGGGGGGACAAAGTTCTGAAGCATCTTCCTTTAGGGTTGGATGAACCTGTTATCGAAAAAGGGGGAACATTGTCTTCCGGACAGCGGCAGCTAATCTCTTTTGCACGTGCTCTTGCATTCAATCCGGCGATATTGATTTTGGATGAAGCGACAGCAAGCATCGATACTGAAACCGAGGCAATTATCCAGGAGGGAATGGAAGTGCTGAAAAAAGGGAGAACGACCTTCATCATTGCCCATAGACTTTCCACGATAAAAAATGCCGACCAAATTCTTGTACTGGATAAAGGGCGGATTGCTGAGCAAGGTACACATGAAGAATTAATGGAGTTAAAAGGGAAGTATTATCAAATGTATGAACTGCAGGCTGGTCCGCATAAAGGAGGCATGGCTGGCTGAACACAGAATAAGGATGGATAATCAAGACCAAACTATAATGAGGTTGTCGTAATCGGCACCCTCAAGCAAAAATGTTGATAATAGTAATCATTACGTTTAAGATACACCTATACAGACGATGAGGTGATTATAGTGAAACAAGAAATTCATCCAGATTATCGACAAGTGGTATTCATGGATACCAACAGTGGGTATAAATTTTTGACGGGCTCCACAAAAACGTCAAATGAAACGATCGAGTGGGAAGACGGCCAAACGTATCCATTATTAAAAGTGGAAATCAGTTCAGATACGCACCCTTTTTATACCGGAAAGCAGAAGTTTGCTGAAAAAGGCGGACGGGTGGATCGCTTCCTGGATAAATATAATATGAAGAAATGAGAGTCAGGCCATCGGAAAATCGATGGTCTTTTTTTATGACTGGGTTTGAAAAAGAGTTAATAATGAGGCTAAGGAAAAGGGTGCCCATAATCATGAGGCACCCATCCTGAAATCATTTTGCAGCAATTGCTTCCCCTTTGGCAATATTAACGAGGGCTGCATCGAAGTCCTTTATTAAATCGTCCGGATTTTCAAGTCCGACAGAGAGGCGGAGCAAGCTGTTCGTGATGCCTCGCTTTTCCCTTTCATCATCAGGCATGGCAGCATGGGACATTTTGGCTGGGTAAGATAATATAGATTCGACCGCTCCTAGGCTTACGGCAAAAACAGGGAGCTCGACAGTGTTCACGAAAGAACGGAAGACTTCCTCACTTTCCAATTCAAATGATAGGACCGCCCCCGCTCCAAGTGACTGGCCTTTCTGGATGGTGTGCTGTGGATGATCGGAAAGGCCGGGATAATACACTTTTTTCACCAATGGCTGTTCCTTTAAGTAGGCTGCAATCTTTTCTGCCCCTTTTTGTGAATGCTCCATTCTAACTGATAAGGTTTTCAAACCTCTCATTACAAGCCAGGCATCCTGGACACCAAGGACCGCTCCAAAGGAGTTTTGGAGCGAACCGAGTCTTGCGGCCAATTCCGGATCTTTCACTACCGCAAGCCCAGCTACCACATCACTATGTCCGGATAAAAACTTCGTCGCGCTATGAAGGACAACATCAGCGCCCAGATTCAACGGTTTTTGCAAAGCCGGGGTCAAGAATGTGTTATCAACAAAACTTAAGGCACCAGCTTTTTTTGCGATATCACATACGGCTTGAATATCGGTCACTTTAAGTAACGGATTTGAAGGCGTTTCGATATATATGGCCCTGGTATTTGGCTGAACGGCGGCTTTGACGCTTTCAAGATCCGTCATGTCAACGAAGGTATGCTCAATATTGAAACGGATCAATACGCTTGTGACCATCCTGAACGTTCCGCCGTACACATCTTCGGAAATGACGATATGATCCCCGGCAGACAATAGCAGGAAGGCTGTTGAAATGGCAGCCATACCTGATGAAAAAGCAAAGCCGTGAGTGCCTTCCTCAAGTTCGGCAATGATGTCTTCAAGTGCTTCGCGAGTCGGGTTCCCGCTTCTGCTGTAATCATATTTGCCAAATTGATCGATATCGGATTGATGGAAAGTCGATGCATGCTGAATGGGGACGCTCACACCGCCCGTTGCCGGATCGAATTTATGCTGATTATGAAGTAATTTCGTTTCAAAGCTAAAATCATGACCTGTCATCGTAGCGCCTCCCTTTTTACATGTGCGAATGCTTGCTGCAAGTCCTGAATCAAATCATCGCTATCCTCGATGCCAACGGAGAAGCGGAGCAGGCGATTACAAACTCCATTTGCCGTTCTGACTTCAAGCGGTATATCGGCATGCGTTTGTGTGGCAGGATAGGTGATAAAGCTTTCAACCCCTCCAAGGCTTTCTGCAAAGGAAATTAATGAGAGCGATTGTAAAAAGGGGTTGACCGCCGATTCATCAATGATACGGAATGAAATCATGCCGCCTTTGCCGGGATACAATACGTCCGTGACACAATCATGTTCCGACAAGTAATCTACAAGTATTTTGGCATTCTTTTCATGACGCTCCATCCGCAATGCCAAGGTTTTCATTCCACGCATCATCAGCCAAGAATCAAAGGGGCTCAAGACAGCTCCGGTACCATTATGATGGAAGGCTAATGCATCACATAATTCAGCGCCGCTAGCAACGATCAGTCCGGCGAGCACATCATTATGACCACCGAGATACTTGGTTGCACTGTGAATCACGATATCCGCTCCAAGCAGGATGGGTTGTTGGATAAGAGGCGTGTAAAAAGTATTATCAACGATTAATAATAAATTATATTGTTTGGCCAATGCGGCAACAGCGCTAATGTCCGTTTGCTGCATAAGAGGGTTAGTGGGAGTTTCGATGAAGATGGCTTTCGTGTGAGGAGTGATGGCTTTTTCAATATCCTCCAAACAACAAGTGTTTACATAGTCACACTGCAATCCCCATTTTTTAAAACCTTGTTCTAACAGACGATATGTACCACCATAAAGATCTTCGCTGACAATCCAGGCATCACCTGATTTAAAAAGGGCAAGGATAGTGGAAATGGCGGCCATTCCTGAACTGCAGGCATAACCTTGGTCGCCTTTTTCCATATCGGCGATGGAACGCTCCAATAATTGGCGTGTAGGATTACCTGTTCTTGTGTAGTCGAATCCCGTCGATTGGCCAATTCCTTCATGGCGAAAAGCTGTTGAAAAGTATACTGGCGGATTGACTGTTCCTGTCGCCGTTTCGCTGCGGTTTCCTAATTGAGCAAGATATGTTTCAGTTTTGTACATGGTTTTCACTGCTCCTTTGAGTTATATAAAATAAAAAAAAGTCTTCTTTAAGAAGAAGACTTTGATTAAGTAAGGACGAGTCATTCTTCTTATCTTCCAAGTTCACAAACTTGTGGAATTAGCACCTTTTCATTGGTTTGAAACAAATGAAGGTTGCTGAGGTGTCATCGGGCCATTCCCTCTACCTCTCTCGATAAGAGTTTAGATTATTCAATTTCTTTTGAATTTACTATATATACAAAATACTGTCAAGGACATTTTGGGATGGATAATGCTTGGATGTTCATGACCAGGTTAATTGGTGCCTAGTGCGTCAACACTTTATGTATCTATAAAAAAAATATCCGAATCTTCATATAAACACGAAGGGGCATGGGATTTTCGGAAAAAGTGAAAGGTCAGCGGATATTTTTGCTTTAAAATAATAAAGTTTGTACAATGTATGGAGAGAAAGAATAATTCGACATTATTCATTTCATATGCAAAAAGTCTCAATGAATAGTGCAAACATAGGAGGAGAACACATGGAATACAGAATCGAACGAGATACGATGGGTGAAGTGAAAGTTCCTGCTGATAAATATTGGGGAGCACAAACCGAGAGAAGCCGTAACAATTTCAAAATCGGTAACGAAAAAATGCCGATTGAATTAGTTCGTGCATTTGCATACGTTAAACAAGCTGCGGCAAAGGTGAACTATGATCTTGGTGATCTTTCGGAAGTTAAAAAGAATGCCATCGTCAAGATTTGCGGCGAAATCCTTGAAGGAACGCTAGATGAGCATTTCCCGCTTGTAGTTTGGCAAACGGGAAGTGGTACGCAAAGTAATATGAACGTGAATGAAGTGGTCGCTAACAAAGGAAATGAATGGTTAAAAGAAAATGGTGAATCGGAAACCCTTCATCCGAATGATGATGTTAACAAGGCACAGAGCTCAAATGATACTTTCCCGACAGCCATGCATATTGCTGCCTTTATGGAAGTCGCTGAAAAATTGGTTCCTGCCATCAAAGCTCTTCGTGATACATTCGATACAAAAGAAAAAGAATTTTGGGATGTCGTGAAAATTGGCCGGACACATCTTCAAGATGCTACACCATTAACATTGGGACAAGAGATTTCCGGTTGGAAAGCGATGCTCGACAAAGATCTAGCGATGATTGAGGAAAGCAGCCAAAAATTATTGAACCTTGCACTAGGAGGAACGGCTGTAGGAACCGGAATCAATACAAAAAAAGAATTCCCGGGACTTTCCGCCAAACAAATTGCAGCTGATACTGGATATCCTTTTGTCACATCTGATAATAAGTTCCATGCATTGACAAGCCATAACGAAATCGTCTACGCACACGGTGCTTTAAAAGCATTGGCAGCGGATTTAATGAAAATTGCGAACGATGTCAGATGGCTGGCAAGTGGGCCAAGAAGCGGAATCGGCGAAATAGCCATTCCGGAAAATGAGCCAGGCAGCTCCATCATGCCAGGTAAAGTCAATCCAACACAAAGTGAAGCGCTTACCATGATTGCAACTCAAATCGTGGGTAACGATGCTACAATTGGCTTTGCAGCAAGCCAAGGTAATTTTGAATTGAATGTATTCAAGCCTGTCATCATCTATAACTTCCTGCAAACGGTAAAATTATTGACGGAAGGCATTCATTCATTCAACGATAATTGTGCGGTAGGCATCACTGCAAATGAGGATAAAATCAAAGAAAATGTAGAACGCTCCCTTATGTTGGTAACAGCATTGAACCCGCATATCGGTTATGAAAAAGCAGCCAAAATCGCCAAAACTGCATTCAAGGACAACTCAACATTGAAAGAAGCTGCGTTGAAATTGAAGTTCCTGACGGAAGATGAATTCAAAGCATGGGTCGATCCTGCTAACATGGTTAATAAATAATTGAATGGAAGTGCCCTCCCTTGGTATTAGGGAGGGTGTTTCCATGGGTTAAAATAATGGAATGAACAAATACTGAGATCATAGGTATCGTGAACAGGAGGAAAAACAATGTCTTTATGCCCGCTTTGCAACGGTCTAAGAAAAATTCATGTGAAATGCCCGAAATGCGGCAGTGATCTTGATGATAAAGGGAAATTCATGGACTACGCTGATGATTACAGTGCTTATATGGATATCGACATACTTAAAGAAAACGACGGATACCCTAAATCCCTTCAAAAAGGCCAATGCCCGCATCTCATGAAATGCTCTGAATGCGGACATGATGAAGTGGTATTGGTCCAGGAATGAATTTATCCTTTTTAGTTGAATAAACGTAAAAAGACCCACGACGAATGGGTCTTTTTACGTTTAATTGGCTGATAACTTCATGCTTTCCTGCATCTGTTCATCTTCTTCCACTAAAATGCGATGTTCAGTCCCTTTGTCAAAAAAGTGTGCTTTATTCATATCGAGGGCAAGTTCGATGTTTTCGCCTGCCTGGATGATATTCTTGGCATCGACGCGTGCGACGAAGTCCTGCCCCTCTAATGTGGAGTAGAGCATGATCTCCGCGCCCATCAGTTCGGCTACATCAATTTGGGTTGTGAATGCAGTGTTAGGGGACTTCGTGAAGTAAGCACCTTCATTATGGAAGTCCTCCGGACGGATGCCAAGGATTATGTCTTTTCCGACATATCCTTGATCACGCAGCATTTTCATCTTCAATTCAGGTATTTCAAGTGTTTGTTCGCCTATTTTAATAGTGCCTTCTTTTAAGGTTCCAGTAAAGAAGTTCATGGCAGGCGATCCGATAAAGCCGCCGACGAAAACGTTTATCGGTTTCTCATAAACGTCCTTTGGTGCACCGACCTGTTGGATGATACCATCCTTCATTACAACAAGACGTGTTGCCATCGTCATTGCCTCTGTTTGGTCATGCGTGACATATATCGTTGTGGTGTCGAGCCGTTTATGTAGTTTAGCGATTTCCGCACGCATTTGAACCCGTAGCTTTGCGTCGAGATTGGATAATGGCTCATCCATCAAGAAAACTTTTGCGTCCCTTACAATGGCCCGGCCAAGTGCGACACGCTGGCGCTGACCACCTGAAAGGGCTTTAGGTTTCCTGTTTAGCAGCTCTTCAAGTCCGAGAATCCTTGCCGCTTCATTGACTCTTTGCTTGATTTCCGCTTTTGGCGTTTTCCTGAGTTTTAATCCGAATGCCATATTATCATATACGGACATATGAGGATATAAGGCATAGTTCTGGAAAACCATCGCAATATCACGATCTTTAGGGGGGACATCATTGACTCGCTTGCCGTCTATATATAAATCCCCTTGGGAAATGTCTTCAAGTCCGGCAATCATCCTTAATGTCGTCGATTTGCCGCAACCCGAAGGTCCCACAAAAACTATGAATTCCTTATCGGCAACACGAAGGTTGAAGTCTTTAACAGCCGTAACCTTTTTATCATAAATCTTGAATATATGATCCAACACTAACTCTGCCATGAAAAATCCCCCTTTTAAACTCCTGGATTACTTGTACCAATTAACTATAGTCTAAGCCATCGGATTTGAAAAAAGTATGGGCACATTGCACAAAAAAAGGGTGATATTACCTGTTTGCATTGAAAATTAATCATTCAGTAAAAGTATCAAGTATGCAGTAAGGGCATGACGGAAGTTTCTAATATCGAGACCAGTTCTTTCAGAGAATTTATCGATTCGGTATTGTAAGCTGTTCCGATGTATATAAAGCTGTTTGGAGGCATAGGTGGCATTTGAATTACATTCGATATACGTTTTAATCGTTTTGATCAGTTCTGTATCCTGCTTGGTCTTGCCAAGAATCTCATTGATATACCACTTTGCATTCTTAACGGATGGATCCTTTATTAATGAGTGAGGGATGATGTCTGCCAAATCAGCCACCTTTAGGTCCGGCAGATGCATCTGTGCCAAACCAAAACACTTTTTCTCCTGAGTCCAGTGCTGATGAAGGTCTTGATTTATAGGGTGAAAGCGCCCGGTGAACATACGGGTCTTTACATAAAAGTCACTTTCAAGCGTGGAAGAAATGGCGATTAGTTGTTTAGTTGATAAAGATTCTTCTTCGTCCGTTTCAATTAAGACTCCCGCCGTTTCGTTTTCCCAAACAATAGCTGCCTCAGATGGAACGAAAGCGAGGAAGGCTTCTTCAAAATCGGTGTTGGAAAAATCAGCATGAGTCAGCTTGAAATGAAGAAATCGAACATTCTCCCAGCTTGTTAAAGGCAATGGTGCATTCGGTTCGGATAAAAAAGTTTTCCATGATGAGTCTGGATGTACATTGAAATTATTCGGGTTTATGGAAGGAGCAAAAAGCAGTTCCAATAAACGGATTTCTTCGTCTGTGATTTCTGAACGGGGAATGCCAAGTATACTTCTTGAGTCTTCGAACCAAACATAGTCAGAAATTTCATCAGTATCCATTTTATTGGTAAGGGCATTCGGGAATTTTTGTTTAAGATTTTCAAGCATCATTTCCACCTTCTTTCTCCCTTTCCATATCATTATAGCGAAAAAGAATAAAGTTCAAAAGAATAGGATATTGCTAGTTTTTCCGGGAAGGGATAATCAAAGAAAAGTTGCAAGTTTTATTAATTTTAGGAAAGGGTATTGCGTATGCTTTATGGAATATCGTTAAAAAGAGGAGGGAATCTTTTGAACATATTATTATTGGGCGGTACACGGTTTTTAGGCAGGTATTTAGCAAGAGCTGCGATAGAGAAAGGGCATGAAGTCACACTTTTTAATCGTGGAAGCGATCCTTATGTCTTTCCCGAAATAGAACAGTTAAAAGGGGACCGCGATGGAGATCTGGAAATGTTGAAAGGGAGACAGTGGGATGCAGTCATTGATACATCAGGATTTATCCCTCGAACTGTATCTAAATCTTGCAGACTGCTTAATCAAGTTAAACATTATACATATATTTCAAGCATCTCAGTTTATAGTGATCCAACCGAGCCAGGAATTGATGAAAATGGAGAGGTTCATATACTAAATGATGATAAAGCGGAAGAGATCACCCGCGGAACTGCTGGACCGATATACGGTGAATATTATGGACCGTTAAAATCATTAAGCGAAAAAGCAGCTGAAAAAGAACTGCCGGGGAAAGTTTTGTCCATTCGTGCGGGGCAAATAGTGGGTCCATATGATTACACTGACCGATTGCCGTACTGGCTTAAAAGAATAGCGGAAGGGGGAGAAATTTTATCTCCTGGACGCCCTGGACGTCCAATCCAAGTCATCGATGCAAGGGACTTGGCTCAATGGATCATCCAAATGATAGAAAAAAGTATGACAGGTACATATAATGCCGTTGGACCGGATTATACACTAACTATGGGGCAATTACTTGAAGGCTGCAAAAAGGTAACAGGAAGTAATGCTGACTTTACATGGGTATCTGAAAAGTTTTTGGATGACAATAAAGTGGAGCCGTGGGGAGAGATGCCTTTATGGATACCAGAAGAATTCCCTTTTCCGGGAGCTAAGGAACCTCTGAATGGTTTTTTGGCTGTCGATAACAATAAAGCCATCAATAATGGACTAACATTCCGTCCCCTATCAGAAACCCTCGAAGAAATATGGAATTGGGAAAAGGGACGTCAGGAATCTGTTGTTAGAAAAGCAGGTATCCACAGACAACATGAAAGTGATCTCCTTGGATTATGGAAACAGACAATAGGTTAGAAACCTTCTTTTATTTTATTGAAGTACTGAAGGCACATTAAGTGTGCTTGGTGAAAAGGATGATTTAACCAAACAATGTGAAGGAATTAAAAAAACGATGGGGTAAAAACCCCATCGTTTTTTAGTACATGGATCTGCTTGCATGGTTCGTGAGGATTTCAAGGTTTTCCATGGCGGCCGCCACGTTGTCCTTAATGAAAGGCCTGCTCCCAATAAGGGGAAGCAGGCCTCGATTATTTGATCAATTCATCCAGTCTGGTTTTCCGAACCCGGCAAATTTGTCATCGATGACTTTTTCGAACTGGTCGGATTCCACTACTGATTTAATATCCTTTGCAAATTGGGAGTCTACATCTTTTGTATTCACTGTAACAACGTTTCGATACATATCCGGCATTTTTTCTAAAACAAGGGCATCCTGGAGGTCCATTTTCGCTGCAAGAGCGAAGTTGCCAGGGACCGCTGATAGGTCAACACTGTCTGTTGCCCGGGGCAATTGAGCGGATTCCAATGGTTTGAGTTGGATGTTTTTTGGATTTTTGGTTACATCCTTTTCAGATATTTTTAAAGGGTCGACATCTGGATCGACTTCAATCAACCCTTCATCCACCAGCACTTTAAGTGCACGTGCGAGGTTAACCGGATCATTGGGCACTGCAAGGGATGTACCGTCTTTAATTTCTTTCAATGATTTATACTTGTTCGAATATATGCCCATTGGTGCTGTTGGAACTATGATAAGGTCGGAAAGCTCTAAATCATTTTCTTTAGCGAAGTTATCCATGTACACCTTATGCTGGAAGAGGTTGGCATCGATCGAATGGTTGCCAAGGGACTTATTCGGCTGGATATAGTCGGTGAATTCGACGATTTCTACATTGTAACCGAGATCTTCCAGTCCTGGTTTGATGGCCTCTTTAACCATATCGGCATAGGGCCCGGTAGTCGCCCCGATCTTCAATTCTTTTTTGTCTTCAGTTTTTGGGGATGCATCATCACTCCCGCATGCTGCCAAGCCAAGGGCAAGTGCACAGACTGATAATAACGAAGCTATTTTCTTCATTTGAAATTCCTCCTGTGTAATGAAATGTATTGAATCATTGAAAAATGACTGATCCCTATCGTTTGTTAACTATGTATGAGGCCTTGTCACCAACCATTTGAATGATTTGTACAAGGCAGATCAACACGACGATCGTCGTGATCATGACTGTGTTGTCATAACGGTAATAACCGTACCGGATGGCCAGGTCGCCAATTCCGCCCCCGCCGATTGTCCCTGCCATCGCTGAGTAACCGATAAGCGAAATGGTCGTTAATGTCAGTCCTTGAATGATACCCGGTTTTGCCTCTGGAAGAAGTACATCCTTAATGATCATCCATGGAGTGGCTCCTACGGCAATTGCAGCTTCAATCACTCCTCTGTCTATTTCACGTAATGCCGTTTCAACGATTCTTGCAAAAAAAGGTATTGCGGACACCGACAGGGATACAGAAGCCGCTCTCGGCCCTATTGTCGATCCAGTTAGAAGATCCGTTAAAGGAAGGAGGGCGACCAAGAGAATGATGAAAGGGATTGAACGGACAATATTGACTGCGAATCCTAGAAATCGATTCACGATACTATTTTCAAAAAATAAATTCCTTGTTGTTGTAAACAGCAATACTCCAAGCGGTAAACCGATTAACAGGGCTACTGCAAGGGAAACACCGACCATATAAATCGTTTCAAGAAAGGCTTTATTAAGATCAGGTAAAATATTGACGATGGAATCAAGCAGTGACATGTTTTAGCACCTCCACAGAACTGGAACGATTTTTTATATATTGCAATGCCGAATGAACTTGAGCGGCATCGCCTATTAACTCGATGATTAAAATGCCTAAAGGGACATCCTGGATATACTCAATTTTACCGTGTAAAATATTCCCCTTTACTGAATGGGATTGGAGAGCATCCGAAAGGATCGACTCACCAGCGGTTTGCCCTTCGAATTGAATTTTAATGATCGTACCTTTACTTTCATCAATCAAGTGCGGAGGGAGTGCGAAATCCAGAACACTGCTAATGAATTGCTTCGTTAACTCCTGCTTAGGCTGTGAAAATATTTCATAAACGGGACTTTCTTCAATTACACGGCCATCCTGCATGACGGCGACACGGTGGCATAGCTCTTTGACCACTTCCATTTCATGTGTAATCAACACGATGGTGATGCCAAGCTTACTGCTTATCTTTTTCAATAATTGTAAAATCGCTTTTGTAGTTGTTGGATCAAGTGCTGAAGTCGCTTCATCACATAATAGAACAGTGGGGTCATTTGCTAAGGCACGGGCTATGCCTACCCGTTGCTTCTGTCCACCGCTAAGCTGCGCCGGATAGACATCTTTCTTATCGCTGAGCCCTACGATTTCCAACAATTCCAATACACGTAACCTGATGGCATCCTTCGACCGATGCGCGGCCTTTAAGGCGAAAGCGACATTTTCATAAACGGTTTTTGAACTGACCAGTGAAAAGTGTTGGAATATCATTCCGATTTTTTGCCGTTGTTTACGAAGTTCTTTACTTGATAAAGAGGTTAAATCAATGCCGTCGATGATGATATTTCCACCTGTCGGACGTTCAAGCAAATTCAAGCAGCGGAGTAATGAGCTTTTTCCAGCTCCACTGTAGCCGACAATTCCATACACTTCGCCAGTTTGAATGGTTAAAGATACGTTATCCACTCCGATAACTCGGTTTTTCTTCGAGACGTATTCCTTTCGGACTGAACGGATTTCAATCATGAGCTTTCCCCCTTAAACATTAAAAAACTGCCCCTATCATTCAGAAAGAGGCAGCGAAATTATATCTCGTCTTATCTTTCAGAATGCAATCATTCTGCAGGAAGTGGCACCGTTCCCTAAGGGCGGTTGCCGGACATCACAGGGCCTGATCCCTCCGTCACTCTTGATAAGTAAATTATTATTTTAGAATATTTCAAGTTTTTCAATATAATCTATATTATTTGTAAAATTCGACAATGTCAATCGTTTCTGAAATTTTCGGGGTGATTTTTTGTTATTAAAGTTTAGTAAGGTCCATTAAAAGTGGGCAATTATGCAATAATCCAGCATTTTTGTCCAGGTTAATTATTCCAAAATTTCCTTGTCAAAAGAGTGAAGTGGTAATACATTTATTATAGTAAAGTTAGAAAAAGGAAGATGAAACTATATTTGTGTAATGATGGGGAGGCAATTGAATGTTAGAGATTAACACGATAAATGATGTGGTTTGTGTGAACGGGACTCCTGGCGGGAACAAATCCGGGATGAGTGTTTATGTCTTTTTAACGGA
This sequence comes from Brevibacillus sp. JNUCC-41, assembly GCF_014844095.1. Lineage (NCBI taxonomy): Bacteria > Bacillati > Bacillota > Bacilli > Caryophanales > Bacillaceae > Peribacillus > Peribacillus sp. JNUCC41. The sequence goes on from NZ_CP062163.1 coordinate 2,984,591, forward strand.
TGGTCTATTGATAGATACTGGCGCACAGATTTTATTGGAAGAGCTCATTCCATTCTATGAGTCCGCAGACTTCGACTCAGTGGTCCTGACTCACTATCATGAAGACCATACCGGGGGCGCTGCATGGATACAGGAAAATAAAAAGGTCCCGCTTTTCATTCATCCGATGTCGGTTGAGGTTTGTGCAAAGGATGCCGTATATCCTGAATATCGTAAAATTTTCTGGGGAAAGAGAGACGCCTTTAAAGCTGAGTCGGTAGGGAAGGCCATTCATTCACGCACCCAAACGTGGGAGCCCATTTTTACCCCTGGTCATGCAAAGGACCATATGGTGTATTTGAATCACAGTAATGGCATGCTCTTTTCAGGAGACCTTTTCGTAACACCAAAAACAAAGCTTGTCTTACGGGAAGAGTCTGTCCCGGTCATCATCGATTCCATTAAAAGGTTACTTCAATATGACTTCGGGGAAGTGTTTTGCTGCCATGCTGGACATGTCCCTGATGGGAAGGACATGTTTCGGAAAAAGCTCGATTATTTGGAAAACCTACAAGGTGAAATTTTACGCTTGCATTCTCAAGGGCTGACCGTTCATGAAATCCAGCAGGCCGTTTTACCGAATCGCTATCCCCTTATCGAGATATCTGGGCATGAATGGGATTCAGAGCATATCATTACATCGATATTAAAAGAAAATATTTTAAATGTAAGGGACAATGGAACTATTTGAATGCTATTTCAATGTTTTCTATTTGTCACTCAAACAACTTCCATAGGGGGGAATGCAGTGCAAGCGGGAGATGAACGGGATAAGTAAAAAAGGGGAGCCCTCCTTAAGAGAGCCCACCTAAATTATTTATTTTCGTTGGGATCTGTTTCATCATAAAAATCATGTGCTTCTTCGATGTTCTGAAGGTTAGCGACTTCATACACATTTCCGCCTGCCATTCCTTCATTGATGATACGGTCGATATCCAGGTAAACGGAGTCCTTGCCATCATATTCGGTATCCTTCAAAAATGTCATTTTTTCTTTATCCAAAATTAATCCCTCCTAGCCTTTTCTTTAGTTTAGGCAAAGGAGCTTTTTTTATTCTGTATAAGGATTTCATGAATGTAAAGAAAATTCATTCATATACATGGAAGATCATTAAATCATGTACCATGCTTTTGAGTTTGGTTTCATCTGTTTCGGAAGGCGGGTTGGCTGTCCACTCGATGGAGCCATCTTTATGATACAAGGCTTGGACTGCCTTCTTGTTGAAATAAAAGGAAATTCTCCATCCCGGCAGATTTTTATGCAATGGTGACCATTGAAAATGAGTGATCATATGTATTACCTCCATATATACAGTTTCTCATTTAAGTATAATGGAAAACGGCAGCTGGAGGTGTTATTTTATTGTCAGGTTGGGAAAAGTTAATTCAATGAAAAGATTTTTTAAATGCAAAAGCCTGTTTGTTTCAATTTCCACTTCATCGAATTGCATGGGCTTTGAGTTCACTTCATATATGAAGAGCGAACCCGATTCGTCTTCCCCTATATCAATGGAAAACTCTCCGAGAAACCCGATTTTTTTCGAAAGTATCTCTCCGCATTTTTGGGCGATATTCGCTAATTTTTGATTCAGGCTTCTTGATTGCAGGTCTTGATAAGGGAAAAGCTTACCCCCTCGGGGAGTGTGGGTGGTGATTTCCTGAGTTTGTGACATCCTTACCGCTTTGCCGGTCACTTTATAAAAACCTTTTTCATAATGGACGAGAATCCGGTAATCATAACGATGTCCAAAAAGTTTTTTTGGTCTGATCGCCTGTTGAGCAAGATAGCTCCTTTTTAATAAATCCCTTTTTTTTGTTTTCCAGAATGATGCGAAATCCGGGAAGGACTCACTATGCTTCAAGCTATTGAACAATAGTGTACCATCATCATTTTTGATTATGGTATAAATGCCTTTCCCTTGGCTTCCTTTGCAGGGTTTAAGGTATATATGCCTGTAGGTCTCCAGGAATGAATAAAGGCAATCGCTGTTTCGTAAGACCGTTGTGGGCGGAAGGTGTTTGGTGAGGAATCCATCTTCATTTAATGCTTCGAACATTACATATTTATCTATAAAACAGGGGTTGAATAGATGCATTCGGGAATCTTTAAAGTGTGTGATAAGATGTTGGAATTCCTCTGACGCCTCATAGCTCCTCGAAGGGATACGGTTATAGACGATGTCAGGGAAGGGTACTTTACATTCGATCCACTTGTTTGAAATGGAGGAAAAAACATACCCTCTCAACGAATCGGGATGAAGGGCATTTCCTGTGAATACATACGCCAATATTCCATGTTTTAATAAATATAATGATAGGTCCCGAAAAAGGGTCAGGTTTCCACCCAAACCTGATTCCTTTTTGGGATTGGAAACAGTTAAAATTCCGACGGCGAGAATCCGGTTACCGGGATATATCGTGATTGGAATTAGGGGTTGATTCGAATGGTCCTTTTTATAGCTGATTTCCTTTTTGGCAGGGCCGGCGAAAAGTTCAGCATTCTCATGATTGTGGTACCAATTTTCAGTGGGGCTATCGTAAAAAATGTTCATCGCGGTACACTGATTGATTTCGTAATCGTCTGTTCCGTAAGATAAATGGCATAATCAAGGCTTAGCTTTCTGGTCAGCAATTCGAAATCCTTGAGTTTTGGATGGGCGAATATGGAACGTCCAGGTTTGGAATTGGCTTCAAACATCCAAACCTGCCCTTTTTTATCCAATCCAAAATCAAATCCTATTTCTGCAATGATGCCGTCCAAGTTCTTTTCAATACTGTCACTTAAAATCAGCGCGGCTTCCGATAGCTTTCGTTCGACTTCTTTCGCCTCATCGTCATCTCCAAACAGTTCGGCAACCGTTTTGATGACACCCCCGCTTTTAATATGGGTAGTGACGCTGCCGGCACCGGCGATTTTTGCGGCAATCGCGGTTACCTGCCATTTTCCATTACTGTCCTTGTTCGTATGGACCCGGAAATCCACTGGACGTTTTTCAAATCGAATTAATGGGATGCCCTGCTGTACAATAAGGTTTTCAAGCGGTCGGTCGTGAAAAATATGTTTAACGATGGATTCCAATGTAGGGAATTTTTGCAGTTTATTTTCTTTTGCTTCATTTGTATAGCGACAATAGTAAACATCCTCATGCTTATCATAAAGAATTTGGTGAATCCCTAGACCGAGGCTGCCGTGAATGGGCTTTATATAAACTTGCCGGTAATGGGAAAGAAGGGTTTCCACCACGGACATGGATTGAAATGGATATGTTTCCGGCAAATAAGGCAGTGCCCGCTCATCTGCGCATAGCCTTTCATTTACATCCCATTTATTGAAAAATCCAGGATTATACCATGGTATTGTATATTTTTTTTGGAATTTCCGCTTCACTTCTTTAGGTCCATCCCGGTTTTCCGTCATCCGATTTGGGAGACGGTCATAGATGACATTAGGGAAAGGAAATTCATTTATGTGCCAGTGATCGTTAGCAAACACATAGCCTTTGATTGTCTCCTCATCCCAATTGATTACATTCTCTCCAAAAACAAAGGGGATACAGCCGGTGGTCCTGCTAAGCGAAAGGAGTTTTGCGAAAAATTCCGATCTCTCCCCTAATGGTTTGTTTGAAACGCCAGTGAACCCTGAGGAAAATATTCCGACAAGCGGTCCGATATAGATGCTCTTGCCGTAAATGAATAAATGTAGGGGAATATCGGTATGATCGAATAGTAGGGATTCCGCAAGGCTTTCCGATAATACGATTGACTGATTGACGGCTGGGTTTTGTTTGACGATGGCAGGACATGAATGCCGTCCGAAATAAATTAATTCAATCTCTGCCAAATCTCCAAGCTCTGAAGGATAGTAGAGAACATTGCCAGGGATAGCAGCAATTTCGGCAGGATAAGTCTTTCTCACTTTCTATTCACCTGCTTTCTGAAGATGTTCGGCTAAATACTGGCTATATTGAAACGGTGCGCGATGGATATCCTTCATGGTCTCCGGCTGTAGTGCCTGAATGATTTTCCTTCCGGGCTTGGAGTTGATGTCCATGATCCATAATTGGCCTTTTTTATCGATGCCTAAATCAATCCCCAATTCGAATAATCTTTCAAAGACAGCTTCGGTTTCTACGGGCAGCGTGCGAAGGATATGCTGAATCTTTTGTTCGACAGCAATCGAAATCGTTTCCGGGTTTCTTTTGTTGAAAGTCTCTAATGAAATGGCTTCACCGCCTGTGGCAAGATTTGAAGTAATTCCGTCTTTTTGTCCCGTGCGAATTCCGCGGCCTCGTTCCATCCATTGATTCTTCTCGTTTTTTTGAAGGAAAATCCGTAAATCGAATGGCTCATTATTTTGGTTGCAAAGTTCTAAATATGGCTGGCAAAGGTAGCGGTATCGATTTAATAAATGCTGCAGCCATTTGTTAAGCTGAGATTTGGAGGAGAATGGGCGGTCATATTTGGTGCCCTTTTTCGTCATGGATACCAAAGTGCCGTCTTCGGTTTTTGTTAGGAGATAGATTCCTGTACCGCCTGCACCGAACTCAGGCTTGATGATGATTTTATCCAGGCGTTCTAAATGACCGGTAATATCTTCAGGCGTCGTCACTTGTACGGTCTCTGGAAAAAATGCCTGCAGGTGTGGATGTTTTTTTAGGATTTGGTACACTTCCCACTTACCAGGAAGGCCCAGCCCTAAGAAATTCGAGTTATCTTTTAACCAATTGATTTTGTTTCGCGTTTCCGTTGACTCACGGACTAATCCGTGAAAACAGCGATCATATACAAAATCAGGTAAATCAAAAGATGTGGCGATCCAAGTTTCATTCTCGGCATCAAAACGCTCGCCACGCACTTTTTTAAGATCCATATCAATATTTTCAGGTGAGAATTTACAAACTTTCATATTAAATGATTTAGCGGTTTTGGCTATTTCGGTGAAGTAGTTGTTTTCATGTGTATCCGACGCGGCCATTAATCCTATTAACACGAGCTAGCAACTCCTTTTTATGGATGGTCTTCGCGGTTAAGGGCAAGCATGAAATCTATGATGGATTTTACTGATGGACGAAAGGTTTCATAGCTGCCTTGAAATTTTTTCGAAGGTTTTGAATTCACTTCGATGATCCATGGATGTGTATCAGTATCCAGTGCTAAATCGATCCCTAGCTCACCGAATGAATCGTCATGGTTTTCGACCAAGGCCTGGGCAGTATTTTTAGCCAGCCGAATGAGCTTTTGATATATGCGGCTGGCGTCCTGAAGATCAAATGCTTCCTTTAGAAAGTCCGGCCCATTTTTCATCAATCCGCCTTGTGCAAGATTGGAAACGATTGTACCAGGGTCCCCAATCCGGGCAACCATTGATGAAACTTTCCATTCAAGCTGATCATTCCGGTGAAGAAGAATACGGAAATCAACTTTTCTCTGATCGATTTCGAAAAGGGAAATCCCTTTTTGAAGAATGAAGGATCGTCTTCTTGAAAATCTTTTTAACGTTTCATACAAATTTTCATCCGTATCAGCAAAATGTACATTCTGGAGATGTCCGGATTGCTCGATTTTCCATTTTCCAGCTACTTGCGTTAATCTGCAAATATTCCTGCCTTGGCTTCCTGCTGAAGGTTTAAAGTAGATTACCGAATTCCTTTCTATAAAAGACAAGAAAGTTTCCTTTTCGTTAAAAAGGATCGTCTCGGGCAAATTTGGCAACAGCTCATCTTCTAAGATTAGCAGCTCATGTACATGATGTTTGGAGAGGAACCTTCCATTGAACATCGGTATCGACCGTTCCTCCAGTTCAGTTTTAAACAGCTTGAAAGAATGCGATTCCTCAAGTTTACGTGAGTGTATCCGGTTATAAAATACATCAGGAATGGGGAGGGTAAAGGTTTGCCAGCCATTTTGCCCAGGCAGGTAGCCTTCCACAACTCCATCTTGAAGAGACTGCAGTTTTACTAAATAGAAGGGGATGCCCTGCTGATTACAATATGATTTCATTTCCTGATAAAATTTTTCCATCTCGCCGAATGTCCCGTCTTGCAACGGGGTCTGGTTCATGAGTGAAGCGAAGAATGGGCCTATTTTTATTGACCTTCCTTCCACATGGTATGAGACGGAGATTGGATCGGAAAAAACGGGTAAGGATAAAATCTGGTTCATATCATATGAAAGTTTCAATGTAGGCTGGGATGACGGGAATGGCTGGACAAGTACAGGGACGGAACGGCATCCAGCCATGATCGTTAAGGATTCTCCAAATTGAAGGCCCCATTCCTCAAATAGTTTTTCTTCGATAAACAGTAGCGCCTTCTTTCTAGTTTCTGCGGAATTTACCGTAATGAAAACTTTCTGATGGTTAAGGTTCATAATAATTCCCCGTTTGCACTAAGTTTGATATCCTTTTATAAGAAAATGATGGGCAAATGTGGATAACACATTCTATGTTTTTTTTATTAGAAGGTGTCATCAAGCCTTTATTTCAAGCAATAAAAGGAGAAATTTCAAAGGTATTTTTGGGTGAAGATTCTATTTATGGTCTTTGGTACTGTAATAGGTGATTCACTAATTTATTAGCTATCAGAATGCTGTTCAAACCGTATAAACCAATCTATTCGTACGGGAAACAGCTGCCGTTGACACCCGGGGTGATTCCAGAGCGGCAGGAAGAGTTAGGCAAATAATTAGGCAAATTGTTAATGATGCCTCTATACAGAATATGAAAATTTTCGTGAAGGCAGAAGTAAAGAAAGCATTGTTTACGGAAAAAAGTACTGCACAATTGCTTGATCAATTGGGAATGAAGAAAGCCGCTTCGAGAATTGACGCCAATTTCCCGGACACCATTGTCGAAAAAGGTGCCGAGTACTTATCACTCATTTTCAGCCGCTATTCCAGAAACTGCACAAGATATCGTGGAAGAACAGGTTTCTTCATTTTCGGTGTCCCAGGAAATGGGGTAGAATCATCGGTTTATTTCAAGGTTTCGTAACTGTTTTAATAGGATGACGTGTAATTCTTAATCGGATTTGTTATAGTGGAAAAGATGTATGAATACAATGATTACCGGGAGGGGAAATAAATGAATAACGTATATGATGCAGCGTATGAAATGGAAAAGGCTATTAGGGCAAGTAATGAATATGCCGATTTGCAACGCTTATATGATCTTGTCAATTCTGATGAAGCAACAAAAGGAATGTTTGAAAACTTCCGTAATCTGCAAATAACATTGCAGCAAAAGCAAATGATGGGACAGGAGATTGCACCGGAAGAAGTTGAGCAAGCACAAAAGACGGTACAGCTTGTCCAACAAAACCCAACCATTTCACAATTGATGGAAGCTGAACAACGGATGAGCATGGTCATTGCAGACCTCAATAAAATTATCATGAAGCCGCTTGAAGATTTATATGGCTTGCCTGAACAACAGCAATAAGCAGTTGGAGACTCCCTTCTATAATGGTTGGGGGTTTTTTTGTTCCCTGAATGCACCTGTGCAAGGGTCGTGAACCACTATATGTTCTATTCCCGAAATTTTAGTCATAAATTTGAAAGAGGATACTACAGATGGGGGAGATCAGCATGGTATATCGACTACTTGCGGTCAATATTGACGGGACATTGCTCCAGTCGAATGGCCGTTTAAATAAATCGACTAAAGAAGCAATAGATTATGTTCACCAAAAAGGTGTCCATGTTGCACTTGTGACGTCAAGAAACTATCACTCAGCAAAAAAAGTGGCCAAAGCCCTAAAAATAAATCCGATGATGGTTGCTCAGCAAGGGGCCTTTGTCGGAGCTTCCGTAGAAAAGCCGATAATGGTAAAAAGAATATCGGAAGAACTGACTGTAGAGCTCGTGCAAATGCTTGAAAAGACCACATGCCAAATATTGCTCATTCATGAAAAATACTCTCTGGGCAATCGGGTGAACCTTCCGGACAATTTGCTAGGTAAATCGGTTATGTATTTGAATGAACAAAATATTTATGCTCAAAATTATGTGGACGATATCAGTGAAGAGCTTATTGACCAACCGATGGCCCCGACGAAGATGGACGTAATATTCTCAGAGAAAAGTGATCAAAATGATATGTTGAAATTGATGAAGAAAATGTTCCCTGAAGTGGATGCAATATTACATCCAGGACATAAAATTACAATCGTTCCGAAGGGGGTTTCTAAATGGAGTGGTGTATTGTATTTAGCCGACCATTTAGAGGTTAGAAGAACGGAAATCGTCTCGATTGGCGATGGATTGGATGATATGGAGATGATTGCCGGATCTGGTCTAGGTGTTGCCATGGGCAATGCGGATGAGGAAGTAAGGAAAGTGGCAAAATGGGTGACGCGCTCCAATGATCAAGATGGTGTTGCCTATATGCTGAGGGAATTTTTCAGGAAACAGCATCCAATCGAATTTTTACAAAAGATGAATATGCTTAAGTGAATGGCAGGGCTCCTTCATTTAGAAGGGGCCCCATTCAGATAATGCAGCTTGCGAGGCCTGTTTCATTTCATAAATAATTATAAGCTTCTTTCCATAAACTAAAGGAAAATCAGTAATGGAAAGGAAGAATTCAATGGGTGTAATCAATGCAAAAGAAGTGCAAGTCGGTGACGAGGTGTTTGTGATTTATAATAATCCCCATGTTCCCACCGTTTCGAATATAAGAGCAGCGGAAATTGTTCCGCATCCCAAAGACCCCAATGCAGTTGCCTTGTTCCTGAACGATACATTTCATACGATTGAGGATGATGATGCCTTGTTCACTTCGGAAGCCGCAGCGGAAAAAGCCTACAGTGACTATATGTATAATCAGGACCAGATGACTTGAAAAGGCGTTTACTTCGCTTTACTGAAAGAGAATGAATAGAAGAAAGCCCTCGCTTATAGAGCGGGGGCTCTTTTTGAGCATATTCACGAGTAAAAGCTCGAATTCACGAGTATATGCTCCAAATTCACGAGTAAAGGCTCTGAATTCACGAGTAACGCTCGAATTCACGAGTAAAAGCTCGAAATTCACGAGTAAAAGCTCTGAATTCACGAGTAAAAGCTCGAAATTCACGAGTATATGCTCCAAACTCACGAGTAAAAGCTCGAAATTCACGAGTAAAAGCCCGAAATTCACGAGTAAAAGCCCGGAATTCACGAGTAACGCTCGAATTCACGAGTATATGCTCCAAACTCACGAGTAAAAGCTCGAAATTCACGAGTAAAAGCCCGAAATTCACGAGTAAAAGCCCGAAATTCACGAGTAACGCTCGAAATTCACGAGTGAAAGCTCGAAATTCACGAGTATTTGCTCCAAACTCACGAGTAAAAGCCACAAATTCACGAGTATATGCTCGAAATTCACGAGTAACGCTCGAATTCACGAGTAAAAGCTCGAAATTCACGAGTATATGCTCCAAACTCACAAGTAAAAGCCCGAAATTCACGAATAATGCTCGAAATTCACGAGTAAAGGCTCTGAATTCACGAGTGTTTGTTCCAAACTTATGTGTAAACGCACCCACACTTACATGTCAGAAGCCAGTAGTGTTAAAACAGCATATTTTGCGGGTGAATTAAAAAAACTGCCACTCATTTTTTCAGGAAAACAGAGTGACAGTTATGGCTTTATCAGTTATTGGATTGTATAAATAGTTTCATTGCGTGAATTTGCCCAATATGGTTGGTTTCGTGGAGCACTACAAAATTAATAAATTCCCCGACTGTTTCCATTCCGTTGAAAGGCTGTGCTGTTTTTTCTGTCAATCGTTCTTCCGGAATTTCAAGAAGTCGATCAAGTTGCTCATGCAGCTGTTGCTTTAATAATTCAACGCTAGGTACGTCCCCGCTCCAGTTCGCTGGTTTTGAACCATATCCGAATAGTTGGCTGTAATTCGCTGGCAAATCACTGTTGGATTTCAATAAAAAATTTTCGGCTGCAGTAAGGACATGTCCAAGATGCCAATGGATTGTATTATTAAAACCTTCAGGCTGAACATCCATAAACTCTGGATTGATTCCCTCGATTTCTTTTAAAAGATTGCTGCGCATGACCGTTAGCTGATTTTTTATATAATTCATTTTACATTCCCCTTTCAATCTTGTTTTTCTAAATGCTATCTCATGAAATTATAGCAAGGATAATTCAATATTATCAAATTTTAGATAAGTCTTTTCACGAAAGAAAGGATTATCGATTCTTAATTTCTTTTTTAGGGTTTTAATTGTCAGTTAATAATCGGAATGAATGCATTTGAAGCGAGTAGCTCTAATTTGGTTTGGTTGAGTGCAAGACATATGCCCAAGGGATACAGGGTTCATGAACTCTTAAGCCAAAGGTTGGAGTTTTTTTGCTGTTAATTAATTGACAAATATTCCTATTACTCTTTTATGTGGACTAGTATAATGAAATATATTGGATAATTAATCCATTAGTATGTGGGGAGATGACATATGATGAAAAGGAAACAGCTGCTTGTTGCACTTAGTCTATTATCAATTACGGTAGCTTCAGGTTGTACAACAAAGCAAGAACGTATTTCCGTCCAAAAATATGAAGGTAAAAACTACAAATTCGAAGCATATAAACAAAAGGTAGAAGTGGCGAAAACAGAAAAAACAAAAGAAATAATAAAGAATGCGGATTGGGAAGAGTTCGCATTGGAGAAGGATCATCCTAAGGCGGACTTCATCTTTTATTTTAATGATGAAAAAAGCGAAGGTAAAATGGCTGTATATTATGTTTGGATTAATACTGATGAAAATATTGTAGAATTAACCAAGGATAAATATAGCAAATATGCACAGTTAAATAGAAAGGATTCTGAAACTATATTAAGACTTCTGCATTAATGAAAAGGAGGAGATAGGCAGTACCTGCACTTTCTAAAAACCTCCAGCCAAGCATTTTTTCATTGCATTTAGAATTCACATGTGACCGAGTGGCCAGTTATTTATGGGGTAATCTTTTGGAGGGGCTTATGAGGAAAATTACTTTATCTAATGGAAAAATGGTGGAAGTTGAATGTTTAAGCGCGCTTTGACAAGTGGGGAAGTAGAAGCAGAGGGTGGTGTAATAGTCGAATCTGAATATTTTCATGCTCACCAAGACGTTGCATACCCCATTGAAGGTTTAGTGATATTAGCATCTAAACGCCATATTAAGTGCTTTGATGAATTAAATGAACGAGAAAAGGTTGATTACATAAACGTATTAACCAGGATTAGAAAAGCTCAAAGGGAAGTATTGGGGGTAAACCACGTTTATTATTTTTACAATGAGGATACTTTCCACCATTTTCATACTTGGATGGTTCCTCGATATGAATGGATGTACGAGTTTGGACGTTCGGTGGAATCAGTTAGACCAGTTTTGCTGCATGCAAGAAACAGCTTGAATGATGTTGAAAATTTAAAAACTGTAATGGATGGAATCGAGGCATTAAAAAAAGAATTAAACCGATAATCCTTCCTGTTCAATGTTTAAAAAAGGAGAAAGAACCCATTTTCCATACAAGTCCGGGTTCTTTCATTCTGCTCAGGCTGAATCAGTCTTCTTATTCGTTGTCCTCAATAGTGGCATTGTGCAACAACGGAAAGAGCCACCGGACTTGATGATTTCGCTTATATCGATTTCAATGACTTCGTATCCGCGTTCACGAAGCTGGCTATTTACCTGTTTATTACATGGTAGACTGAATAACCTTTTATTGCCAATCGAAAGCACGTTGGTTCCTAATGTGAATTGTTCTTCTTTAGTCACTTCTATCATGTCGTAACGTGAAGCTAATAAATCCATCTCTTTTTTTGTAAAGGACTCTGGAAAAATAAGCGCTTCAGTCGGTGATATGATATTGAAAACACAATCTAAATGAAGGAATGTTTCAATGAAAGGAACCGCGATGACATCGTATTCCGGTAATAGGGATTGAAGATGCTTGACGGATGTTTCATCCGTTCTTTCACTGATTCCAATATAGATGGTCTTTCCGTCAATAATGACATCCCCGCCCTCAATATAATTTTTGAGGAGGTTGAAATATGAGATACCATTCGTTTCGAGCCAGGATTTCAATATTTGTTCTTCACCCTGCCTTATACCTGTTGCCAATTCAGCAACGTATACGGTATTGCCAAGAGTAAAACCGATATCCCTCGTGAAAACTTGTTCTGGATATGTAAATTGTGGCGGAAGTTTTATGACTTCAATCCCTTCATGTTCAAGAGCCTTAATAAATTGGGCGTGCTGCTTCATGGCAAGTGCCTGATCGATATTTTCTTCTTGAAACTCTTTTTGAGTTTCGTTAATGATCTCGCGGATTTCCATATAACGTGGTTCACAGACGATCACCCGTGATAGCTTTGAATATTCACTTGCACAATAAGCTTCCAGTTCTTCGTTTATTTTGTTCACCATAAATGAGCTCCCTCTAAATAGAATTGTATCTTTACTATTTCCTCTTTTTTCTAGAAAGAAACATAAAATTATATCATCGAACTGCACCGCTAAATTTGGATGGGTTAAAACTAACTTCTCTGATCGCCCCTAATAAATGATTCCGGTATAAACGGGTTAGAGTCTTTCAATTCGAAGAAAGTTCTGTTTAAAAAACATTCCAGTCGTTTTCAGAAATCCGCTCCCTTTCACGATATCGTCAAACTGATTTAAAAATTTCATCTAGATAAAGCCGAATTTAAAATAATCGTATACGGCACCTAGGGAAAAAGGATTATTTTTTTTCGGGTCGAATATATAATGAGCATGCTTTTAATATAAGGGGGAGATTGTAATGATGGATACTCCATTGATCATGACTCAAATCATTGAGAGAGCTGAAAAATATTTTCCGAAGAAAGAGGTAGTTTCGCGTACGGATGGTGGAATTCATACATTTACATACGCTGAGATTACTGAGCGTACAAGAAGGCTGACCAGTAGTCTTGAAAAATTCGGTATTCAAACAGGTGACCGTATTGGAACACTTGCCTGGAACCATCATCGGCATTTAGAAGCTTATTTTGCGATTCCTTGTCATGGTGCTGTCCTACATACAATCAATATGCGTCTGTCTCCTCAACATGTATCTTATATCGTCAATAGTGCGGAGGATCGATTATTATTGATAGACCCGGATGTCATCCCCCTTTTGGAAGCAATTAAAGATGAGTTAACGTCAGTGGAAGGCTATATCATAATGACGGATAAAGATGAGCTGCCTGAAACGACCCTTTCACCTATTTACCATTATGAAAAATTATTGGCAGAAGGGAATCCGAAACAGCCATTCATTCAAACCTTGGATGAAAATGCACCTGCCGGAATATGTTATACTTCCGCCACGACCGGGAATCCAAAAGGTGTGGTTTATTCACATCGCGGAATTTTGTTGCATGCGATTGCACTGGGGCTTGCCGATTCTACAGCATTAAGCGAACGTGATGTGGCACTTCCTGTCGTGCCCATGTTTCATGTAAATGCCTGGGGCATGCCTTTTGCCAGTGTTTGGTTTGGAACAAAGATGGTTTTGCCGGGACCTTATTTCACCCCAAAGATTTTGGCTGAGCTTATAGAAACAGAGAAGGTTACAATCGCAGCAGGGGTTCCGACGATATGGCTGGGCTTATTGAAGGAGCTAGAAGAAGGCAGCCATGATACGAGCAGCATTCGTGCTGTTTTATGCGGAGGGTCGGCTGCTCCGAAAAGCATGATTCAAACCTTTGAACAAAAGTATGGGATACCATTCCTGCATGCTTATGGAATGACTGAAACAAGCCCGCTCGTATTTGTATCCAAACCAAAAAGCTATCAGGAAAATCTCTCTGAAGAAGAACTTTATGAGTTGAAGGCCAAGCAGGGCCTTGTTTCACCAATGATAGAAATTAAAGTGATCGGTCAGGGTGGCGAAGTGAAACCTGATGGAAAAGAAATGGGCGAATTGCTGATCAGGGGCCCTTGGATAGCGAATGAGTATTTTAAGGATGAGCGGTCAGAGGATACGTTTAAAGATGGCTGGCTGTATACGGGGGATGTTGTCACGATTGATGAAGAAGGATTCGTGAAAATCGTCGACCGGACCAAGGACTTGATAAAAAGCGGCGGTGAGTGGATTTCTTCCGTAGATATAGAGAATGCATTAATGGCCCATGATGCAATCTTTGAGGCGGCGGTGATTGCGGTGCCTCACGAAAAATGGCAGGAACGGCCGATTGCCTGTGTTGTTTTGAAGGACGCATACAAGGGGCAAGTGTCCCAGGAGAACATCATTGAATTTTTAATGCCGCAGTTTGCAAAATGGTGGCTGCCCGATGAAGTGGTCTTTTTGGATGAAATTCCTAAAACGGGCGTTGGGAAGTTCTTGAAAAGGGCATTGCGTGATCAGCTTCAGGATAAATATATCAATAAATAATGCTATATTTGTTTAATTATGACTTTTCTGCCTATTCCGTTAATGGTAGAAAAATATATAATAGAGTAATAGAACGAAAGAGGAGGAAATAAATTGAATATTGAATCGACATCACCTGCTGGTACTGTTTTAATAACATATTCGGACAGGACGGCTACTGTTGCAATGAACCGTCCAGAGGCCATGAATGCCTTAAATCCGAAAATGCTGTATGATTTCATAAATGCCCTTAAGGAAGTAAGTGAGAATGATGAAGTGGACGTCGTCATTATAAAAGGGAATGGCAAAGCATTTTCCGCAGGCGGTGACATTAAGATGATGCTCTCGCCTGAAAAAGAAAACGCTTTCGATGAACTGATGGATGGAATCAGTGAATTGGTGACCACTCTATACTTCATGCCTAAATTGACCATCAGTGCCATTCATGGTGCAGCTGCAGGACTTGGGTTGAGTATAGCGCTTGCAACCGATCACCTTATTGCCGATTCGGACAGTAAGGTTGCGATGAATTTTATCGGGATTGGATTAATCCCTGATGGCGGCGGACACTTTTTCCTTGAACGCCGTCTTGGTGAAGTGGGTGCGAAAGAATTGATCTGGGAAGGTAAAGTGCTTACAGCTCTTGAAGCAAAAGAAAAGGGCATCATTCATGAAGTGGCAGAAGGAACCTTGGAACATGCGGTAGAGAAGAAAGTGCAATCATGGCTGCAAAGCCCGGTTCAGGCCATGATTAAAACGAAAAAAATCCTTAGTGAAAAAAATCGCCCACTATTAATCAAGATCCTTGAGATTGAAAAAGCTGCTCAGATGAAAATGCGCCAAACGGCGGACCACCAAGAGGGAATAAAAGCTTTCGTGGAAAAAAGAAAACCGAACTTCATCGGAAAATGAATGAGAAAGGCCGTCACTTTCTAGTGACGGCCTCTGTTTGTAGGCAAAAGGGATTCGGAAAACTTTTCTTTCATCAACGATGTTCCTGCACCAACTGAACCAAAGTGAAACCTTCAACTCCTCGAGTATGGTTTCTTTCTAAAGTTTATTACAAAGTTGATTGGAGAGGGTGCCTGGGGCAGTAATCAACGTCCAAATTGTATAAGCCCTAAAAAAACGTAGGCAAACTTGAGTTTCATTGAGTTTATCTACAGTCTGGGTGGCGGTCATGATATGTGACCGCCTTTTTTATATAAGGAATGTGTGGAAAACTTGATCATATTTTTCAGTGATTGCGCTTCCATTTCCAATCAGCGATGAAAAAGCAATAAAGCGCCTGAAGGTGATGTACAGCGATGTGTTCGATCTTGATAGTTTTTTTCCTTTAATAGATTTTGTCCCAATTCTTTTGCTTGTTCATCATTCTCGGCTGTAAATGGTTCATCCAATAGTTTTTCCCCTGACGGTTCAAAAACGGTCAATTTGTATATTCTGCTCATTTTCAAAAACTCCCTTGTCAATAATGATGCTGTCTTTTATCTAAAGATAGGTGCTGTTATAAAAATTTTATCATTATCTGTCAATTTTGACTATTGTTATGTAAGGGAATGTATTAAGAAAGCGAACATTGATAAGTAGCTGAATATCTTGAAAAATGATGGTAAATAACTAAATCGAACTAATTTCATGGTTTCTTCCTTTATCTTTGGAAACAATGAAAACAAAACCTATTTATACTAGAGGAATTCTCTCCTTAAAATGAAAAATCATAAATGATATAATAAACCTGAGTAAAATGTAGGAAGTGTATGGAGCGAAGGGGGATTTTTTGAATGACGGTAAAAATCGTTAATAATATCACTGAATTGATAGGAGATACACCTGTTGTAAGGATTAATCATTTAACAGCGGAGGGTGACGCTGAAGTATTTGTGAAACTTGAATATTTCAATCCGAGCCGCAGCGTAAAAGATCGGGCTGCCTTCAACTTGATTAGGCAGGCAGAATTGGATGGTATCATTCAATCCGGGGCCACGATCATAGAACCAACATCAGGAAATACAGGAATTGGGCTTGCAATGAATGCCGCGGCAAAGGGGTATCGGGCCATTATGGTCATGCCGGATAATATGTCGAAAGAAAGAATCAATATCTTAAAGGCATACGGAGCGGAAGTTGTCCTAACCCCAGCATCAGAGCGGATGCCTGGAGCCATTCGTAAAGCTGAGGAACTTGCCGCAGAGATTCCGAATAGCTTTATTCCGCAGCAATTCGAAAACCAAGCCAATCCTGATATTCACAGAGTGACGACAGCAGTCGAGATTCTGGATCAGATGGATGGAAACCTGGATGTGTTTGTCGCTACTGCTGGAACGGGAGGAACGATAACCGGTACAGGTGAAGCCTTAAAAGAACATCTGCCGGAGTTAAAGGTTGTCGTTGTCGAGCCTAAGGGTTCCCCAGTTCTTTCCGGCGGAAAGCCTGGTCCTCATAAATTAGTGGGTACAAGCCCTGGTTTTATCCCCAATATTTTAAATACAGAGGTATTTGATGAAATCGTTCAAGCGGCAGATGAAGATGCGATTTCCACCATGAAGGATTTGGCTTCGAAGGAAGGTATATTGATTGGACCTTCAGGAGGTGCTTCTGTCTGGACTGCCCTGCAAGAAGCCCGTCGTCTCGGAAGTGGCAAACGAGTATTATGCATTGCACCGGATAATGGTGAACGATATTTAAGTATGGATATTTTTAAATGAAAAAAAAAGACCGAATGCCGTGCATGAAACAATGTTCACGCCATTCGGTCTTTTTCCTGTTGAAATTGCCCATACTGGAATAACCAGGTACAATGATGCCGTATTAAAATAATAATATATGGGAAAGTATGTTCTGTTTATGTTAGAATTAAATGTTGAAAGAAATCGAGGTGATACTTTTGAGCGGTTTGAAGTTCATTCATGCGGCGGATCTCCATTTGGATAGCCCCTTTTCAGGGTTGAAGGATATGCCGTCAGCTATATTAAAGGAATTAAGGGACAGTCCGTTTAAAGCTTTTAAAACGATCATTAATGAAGCGATTTCATATCAGGTTGATTTTATCGTGTTATCGGGGGATCTATTTGATGGGGAAAATCGGAGTCTCCGGACACAGGTGCGCTTTCGAGCCGAAATGGAAAAACTCCAGCAGCATCAGATCCCTGCTTATATCATTCATGGTAACCATGATCATCTTGGAGGCTCATGGATCACTGTGGGGCTGCCGGATAATGTCCACGTATTTTCAGGGAAAACCGAAGTGAAACGGTTTGAAAAAATCGATGGGACGACTGTCCACCTTTATGGATTCAGTTATCCACGCCGTCACGTAAGGGAGAGAATGATCGAAACATACATAAAAGCTGAAGGGGCCGATTATCATATAGGTCTGCTTCATGGGAATTTGGAAGGCAATTCCGAACATAGCCCATACGCCCCTTTTTCATTGAAGGAACTAGCTGCTAAAGATTTCGATTATTGGGCATTAGGCCATATTCATAAACATCAGGTAGTATCAGAAGATCCGCTAGTGATATACCCAGGAAATATTCAAGGCAGGAACAGAAAGGAGTCCGGCATTAAAGGGTGCTTGCTGGTCGAATTCGACGGGCACATGAAGCGTCACTCTTTTATTGAAACCTCTGAGGTGATATGGGAAAGCGAAACAATTGAAATATCCGCGGAAGGTGGATTTGATGTCCTGTTCAAGCAATGCAAGGAAGTAATTGAACAGAAGCGTTTCGATGGGAGAAACTTACTTTTGGAATTGAAGCTGGATGCAGCTGACGCAGCAGGCCCTTCCGGGGATTATCTTGAAGAATTGACCCGGATCTTGCAGGAAGAGGACCAAGGGGAACCATTTATCTGGGTGTATAAAATCAAAGTCATCCAGTCCATGCCGATGATTAGGTCAAATGAAAGAATATCGCCCTTTATGGCTGAGGTATCGATGCTTGCTTCTGAATTTGATGATACGGATGCTGCTCTGGCCCCGCTTTATATTCATCCGGGTGCAAGACGGTTTCTTGATTCAATAGGGCCGGAAGAGCAGAGGGAACTTTTGGATGAAGCGGAAAGATGGCTTTTGCAAGTTTTTGAAGCGAATCAATGAATGTAGGAAGGAGGAACGGATTTGATTATTAAAGACCTCCATGTTTATGGTTACGGCAAACTGGAAAATCAGCGTTTTCCTGAATTGGGACAGCTGCAGGTTTTCTTTGGGGAAAATGAATCGGGCAAGTCAACCATCATGTCCTTCATTCATAGTATGCTGTTTGGTTTTCCGACAAAGGTTCAAAACGAACCGCGTTACGAGCCCAAAATGCATGCCAAATATGGGGGAAGGCTCAGTCTCATAACAAAAAATGATGGGGAAATCGTCATTGAGCGTGTGAAGGGAAAGGCTGCTGGTGATGTAAAATTGACCTTCGAGGATGGAAGGGTCGGCGGCGAGGAAGAATTGAATGAGATTCTCCATGGCGTTGATAAAAACTATTACCAAGCCATTTTTTCTTTCGACCTTCAAGGTCTGCAGGGATTACATACATTAAGTGAAGGGACCATGAGCAAATATCTGCTTTCAGCTGGGCTGATTGGGAATGATAAACTTCTTGAAGCCGAAACGAAATTGCAAAAGGAGCTCGATTTAAGGTTCAAGCCTTCAGGCCAAAAACCTTTACTGAATGTGAGATTGAAAGAACTTAAGGAATTGCAGAAAAAGGTGAAAGCATCGGAAGAAGAGCAGCAGTCATATACGGCATTACTTCAGGAAGAAGCGAAACTTAAGGAGGAGCTTTCTAAAGTCACGTTAGATATTCAAGAGATTGAAGAAAACCTTGTTAACGTGAGCACTTTTTTGCGAATTAAACCCTTGGTTGAAGAACAGCGGGAACTTGAAACAGAAATAAGTGAAATGCCGGATGTAAGTTTTCCTATTGATGGCTTAAAAAGACTTGAACAGTTTCAGGCAGTTGGAATGCCCCTGAAAGCCCAACTTGCGGCATTGACTGAGAAAATGGAAAAACTTGAGGTGAAACTAACGGAAATCGAAATCAATCCGTTCATCAAGGAGCATAAAGAGCAGATTGAACATGCAATCGATCAAGGAACATTGCTGGAGAAGCTTGAGCTGGATATAAGAAAAGCGGAACACGAAAGGCTGTTGGAAGAAAAGAATATTGAAAAGGTGAAGCAGGAATTATTCTTGGATGTTTCTGATGATGAAATAAGAAAACTGGATATCAGTACATTCATGAAGGAAAAGGTGAAAAGGGCCGAGAGGGAAAAGCATCAACTCCGAAATGATAAAAAACAGCTTGACGAGAAATATGGACTGCAAAAGGATAGTCTGGAAACTGCAGAATCCCGCTTGAAGGAGATAAAGGCCCAGTTACTGCCAGATGAAAAGAGAATCGAGCTGGAGTCCTTATACAATAAGCAAAATAACATCGAATTTGAAGCGGCACAATCCCTTATCCTTGATGAACAAATACTCGAGCTTGAAAAGCAATTGGCTTTACAGAGGAAGAAGGAAGCGCATAATCGCAAGCGTTCGCTTATCATGAATGGCAGTTTAATAGTACTTCTTTGTTTAGGTGCAATCGGAAGTTATTTCAGTGAACAGATTTTGTTGGGGATTATACTTCTAGCCATGGCTGGTCTGTTTGCGGTTTCCAGGCATCTCTTTAAAGGTGATGGTACATTGTCCGGATATATCAGGCAATTGGATGAGATGAAAAGGAAAAGGGCGGCAATTGGCAGTGAAACCAATCGAGTGAGTGATGGAGAGTCGATGGGTAGGTTGCTTGAAATGGACCAACGTCTTCAAAGGCGGTTTGAAAGTGAAATGTTTAAATATGAAGAAAGGGAGGAAGCTTTTGAATCGACCATTCAGGAATATGCTACTTGGGAAGCTAGCAGGGACCGATTGGATAAAGAAGTGAGAAGCATCTTAAGCGGTTGGGGCCTGTCTTATCCCGGAATGGAAATCAATCTTGAATCTGTATTTGAACTTCTTGAGAAATGGAAGGAAGCCGTTGATAGGAAATATGAAGCCATCAAGATGCATAATTTTCTGCATGCAGAATTTGAGGGTAAATCGAAGGCTTTATTTCACTTTGCACACAGCCTTGATCTTGAACCATCCACATGGCGGGAAGCGATTGGCCTATTGAAACGGGAAATGAATAAAGCGGTTGAATACTCCGTTCAACTAATACAATGGATGCAGGAACGGAGTCATTTGACGAACGAAATCGAGCAGTTGACGATGGAAAAAGGCTATCTTGATTCAGAAATGGAAATGCTTTTTAAGTTAGCGAAGGTCAAGGACGAGGAAGAGTTCAGGCAAGACGCTGCATTGTCCGAAAAGAAAATTGCTTTACAAAAACAGCTTGATTTGATCACCATTCAAATTGGGCAATCCAGAATGCTGCCTGAACAAATCCAAACTTACTTAAAACAGGGGATCAACACGTATACATTTGAAAATTTAGAAGAAAAACGTAAGGATTCTGTAAAGGTGAAATCCCTTTTATTAGAGAAACAGGCGGATGCGAAGCATAAGATAAAACAGCTTGAAGTTTCAGGGATTTATGATGACTTACTTCATCGTTTTTATGAAGAAAAAGCTGCATTTAACGAAGAGGCGAAGGAATGGGCGAAATTGGCAATAGCCAAAAGCTTATTGAATAAAACCTTGGACCGATATAAAAGGGAACGCCTGCCGAAGGTCATCGCTGATGCAGAGCGGCATTTTTCCTTTTTAACGAATGGAAGCTATCATAAAATCATCCTTGATCAGTCGGGAGAAGGCATTTGGGTACAGCGCAGTGATGGTTTGAGTTTCAGGGTTGAAGAGGTCAGCCGCGGGACAGCAGAGCAAATTTATGTTTCCCTAAGGCTCGCACTTGCTGATCATACTTTTGAAAATGATTCATTCCCTCTCATCATCGATGATAGTTTCGTCAATTTTGATGCGGAAAGGACAAAACGGATGCTCAAGTTATTGGAAAAGGTTTCGGAAAAACGGCAAATTTTATTTTTTACTTGTCACCGATATATAATGGAGTACTTTAGCGAAAACCAAGTGATTCGTCTATCCAGCCCCGTATTGCGCCAAGATATGAATGATTTGTTCATCCCGAAATATAATGGGTTATAAACTATAAATAAAGAGAGTGAAGTCATTGAAAATGAATGAGTTTGTAAGTCACCATGATTCTTCGTTGGAGCTAATAATCGAAAAGGAGTTTCCTGGTGAACGATGTGTTGGGGGAAAATATTCTGCCAAAGGACATAGCATCACTTTATATGAGAGAGATATCGAAATTCAATGTGAACGCTCCCTAGGCTCGCTTGCAAGGCTTGAGGAATACTCATGGGTGATCCTCACACATGAGTTGGGCCACGCATTGGATCCCGAACTTGCTGTGCTTAGTGAGAAGCTATACACTACAGGAAAATCAGAAATCCTTTATCAAATAGAGGTCAATGCATGGAATATTGCAGAAGGATTAATTCCTTTCGCGTTTCAGGATTTGTTTGCCATCATTAGGGATGAATCTCTGGAACATTGTACAAATCGCCTGCGGGTCGGTTAAAAGGCTCTCCATATGGAGGGTTTTTTTATTTTCCGCTAAACGGAAATTCCGATAGAGTTTGGGTCGAGGGGGAGAATGGACTATTGAATAGTTCGGAAGCTGCAGAAAGTGGTAAATGATATGGAAAGTTAATATAATGTGCTTTTTACATTAATGTTTCCAAAGGAAACTTCATATCTTTAATGGGGTATTCACTTTAATGAATCCTTTAAGAGGAATGGGACATGGATGGATTTTTTGGTTTATATTTTTAAAAGATTGACAGTGAGAATCATTTTCATTAAACTAGTATTATTAGACTAAAAGGGGAGTATTTTAATGCGACCATCTATTAACACACAGTCTTTATCGCTCGGTTATGGTGAAAAATTAATTATAAATGATATGAATATAGAAATACCCAAAGGGGAGATCACCGTATTCATCGGTGCTAATGGATGTGGAAAATCAACACTGCTAAGGTCTGTTGCCCGATTGTTAAAACCTCAATCCGGCTCAGTTTTGCTCGAAGGCAAAGCGATTTCGACCATGTCATCGAAGGATGTAGCAAGAAAGATGGCGATTCTTCCACAATCCCCGGTTGCTCCTGAAGGACTTACAGTCTATCAACTTGTTAAACAAGGAAGGTATCCTTATCAAAGCTGGTTGAAACAGTGGAGTTCCGTAGATGAAGAAAAAGTTCAAAAGGCGATTGAAGCGACGAACCTGACTGATTTAAAGGATCAGGCAGTCGATGAATTATCGGGAGGCCAGAAGCAACGGGCATGGATAGCAATGACGCTGGCTCAGGATACGGACGTCATTTTGTTGGATGAACCGACTACATATCTTGATATGACCCATCAAATCGAGATTTTGGACTTATTGTTCGACTTAAATGAGTCTGAGAACCGAACGATCGTGATGGTGCTTCATGATTTGAATTTAGCTTGCCGTTATGCGGATAATCTGGTGGCACTTAAAGATGGGGCGATACATGCTCAAGGCCGACCAGAGGATATCATCACGCGTGAATTGGTACAGCATGTATTCTGCATGGAATGTCAAATTTCTTGTGATCCGATTTTCGGCAGTCCCATGTGTGTCCCATTTGGTAAAGGCCGCTACGCCCGAAGTCAGGTAAAAGCGCTGGCCAATGCATAACCTACCACCCGCTATTGAAAAAGAGCTGCAGGGATATCGCATTTCCTTTCGAGATGAAGCGAAAGTTTCCAAGACCTTCAATCATGCTGATGAGCTTATTCAGTATGCACAAGCCCGGACTGGTGCTGAAACATCAAGGATAGCCATTTCAATGTGGTTCAGACGCTATGCTTTTTTTGTCACGGCACAATTTTACATGTTCAGCAAACATCGGCTTATCTGGAAAGGCACACTTCAGGAAATTGGAGTTTTGGATGATCCAGAAGATGAACATTGGCTCCCGAGTTTTTGGATGAAAACTAACAGGTGGAGCAATGTCACGGAAAAAGAAAGCACATCTGCCCTCCATTCCATATTAAGCAGCTTTGGTGCAGATGCCATTCGCTTCTTTTCCGGAACTGCTAAAATATCGAAGCTAGTGCTCTGGGAAAATATTTGGAGTTATACGGTATGGATGTATAGTGAGTTATTGAAGCAGGAAGATATAAAGATGCGGGTTGAAAAGGACATTGAAATACTGCTTGAAGATGAAGTATGGCTGAATATTGAAACGCATTCGCCCTTTAAACGGTTCATTGGGGAAAAAAGTGTTCCTGCGTCCATGAATCCTTATAAACGGGTGACATGCTGTTTATATTACCGAATTGAAGGTCAGGAAAAATGTGCGTATTGTCCGAATAATAACTGTTGAAATAGATTTGATTGGAGAGCCAGGCTTGGGGTCAAGCCTGGTTTTCTTGTGGAGTGATAAGAGACGGTCAGCTTAGGCTTTTTCTTGTCCATTGTCTATCACTTATTAACGAAAACTAAACGCACTAACGAGATTGGTATGTTATAATGTTGATATTTAATTGAACGGAGGCAGTCGCATGGGAAATGGGATCATACACTACGGAATTGGTGAAGTAGTAGATATATATATGTACATTAAAACGAGTACAAAAGCGGTGGCAAGTAATGGAAAGCCATTTTTAACATTGATTTTGTGCGATAAAACCGGGGAGATCGAGGCAAAGTTATGGGATGTTTCCGAGGCTGACGAGAAAACATACAGTGCGGAAGCTACGGTGAAAGTTCAAGGGGAAGTCCAGAATTATCGAGGACGCAGCCAATTGAAAATCCGTAATATCAGAATTACTTCAGACACTGATGGGGTAACAAAAGCCGATTTAATTCAAACGGCCCCTATAAGTCAGGAAGAAATGATGGAAACCATCACTCAATTCATTTTTGAAATGAGGAACCCGAATATCCAAAGGGTGACTAGGCATCTTATAAAAAAATATCAGAATGAATTCCTGACGTTTCCTGCTGCCACCAAGAACCACCATGAGTATATGTCGGGTCTGGCCTATCACGTTGTATCGATGCTAGGGCTGGCTAAGGCCATTTCAACCCTATATCCTTCCCTCAATAAGGATCTATTGTATGCCGGAGTCATTCTCCATGACCTTGGAAAGGTACATGAGCTATCTGGACCTGTTTCGACTGTTTATACAGTGGAGGGGAACTTGTTGGGGCATATCACCATCATGGTAAATGAAGTCGGCAAAGCTGCAGAGGAATTGGGCATTGAAGCGGAAGAAATCATGATTCTCAAGCACTTGATATTAAGTCATCATGGTAAAGCGGAATGGGGCAGTCCAAAACCGCCAATGGTGAGGGAAGCGGAAGTGCTGCATTATATTGATAATATGGATGCCAAGATAAATATGATGGACCGGGCATTAGAAAAAGTGAAACCGGGTGAATTTACGGAAAGAGTCTTTGCGCTCGATAATCGTTCATTCTATAAACCAACATTTTAATGAAATATGTTTCTTTCTCGATGGAGAAAGAAGCATATTTTTTTTGTTCACGCATATTCTCTAGTAAATGAATAGTAGATTTTTTGGGAGGGAATGGACATGCCAATTTGGATCTGGTTCGTGTTTATTGGAATAATCGTCAGTGCAGTCATGGCAATTTGGACAGCTAGGCAGGAACGCCTTATAGATGATGCATGGATTGAGAAGGAAGGTCAGAAGTACATTGAACGTATGGAAGAAGAGCGTGAGAGGCGTAAAAAGGATATAAATCAGGGAGCGTAGCTTGAATGATGAGAAAAAAGAAGCGACAGGCCAAAGGCCTGTCGCTTTTTACTATCCAATTATTTTTCAGCCTTGGTTGCGTCACCAGAAGTGATGGCATCTTTCAGATCTTTATCTTTAATCTTCACGTCCGCTTTTTTGACTTCTGAATTCAAAATATCCTGAACTTTAGTTTGGTCAATCTGAGCGACTTTCAAATCATATTCAAGATCTTTTTTCATATCTTTGTATGGTTTCTTTTCTTTTGTATCAAGAAGTTGGATGATGTGGTAGCCATAATCGGATTTAATTGGCTTGCTGATTTCATCTTTCTTCATTTTGTAAGCTTGTTCTTCAAATGCAGGAACCATTTCACCTTGTCCGAACCAGCCTAGCTCGCCGCCTTTTTCAGCTGTGCCTGTGTCTGTTGAATATTCTTTTGCAAGTTTAGCGAAATCTTCGCCTTTGTCCAATTTAGCTTTAACTTCGTTGGCTGTTTTTTGGTCTTTCACTAGAATATGTCTCGCTTTGATTTGTGGTTTATAGTCTTCATAAGCTTTTTTCACATCAGCTTCTTTAACTTTTATATCGGCAACGGCTGCTTTTTCTTGAAGCATGCCGATTTTAAGTGCGCGTTTAAGATCATCTTCGCTCTTATATCCGGAAGAGGCCAGGGCCGTTTCGAAATTTTCACCCATTTGCTCTTTAAGTTCGTCCGTTTTAGCTTTAACTTCTTTATCAGTTACTGTATATTTTTCAGAGAGAACTTTTTCATAAACAAGTTCCTGAAGAACGGTTTCACCATAACGGTCTTTCATTACATTGTAAAATTCCTCTTTAGTTATATCCCCCGCTTTAGTTTCCACGACTGCTTCCTTGTCGCTGTTGCATGCTGTAAGTCCGATCAGCCCTGCAGTAACAGCAATCGATAATGCCCACTTCTTCATAAAAACAACTCCTAGTTTTAAGTTTCTGATTTGCTATTTTTCGTATTTCCACAAAATTAACTATAACATATTCTGGTTACTTTACAAAAAATAATATATTGGTGTAAGAATAAGATTTTTTTTGAAAATGGGTGAACGCCTACCCACATAATAAACCATTACATATGATAAATCGAGGACAACAAAAGGGGGTAGGAAAATGGGTAATGGATTTAACGGAGGTTTCGCTTTGTTAGTGGTGTTATTCATATTATTAATAATTGTAGGATCAGCCTGTTTCTAATCGGCTGCAAAATTAATAATGGAAAGAGCCCACTCCTTTTGTCATGGAGTTGAATAGGATATGGTAGCCGCTCAACATAAAGACGAAGTGAATATCAAGCTTAGAAAGGAATGGATTCCTTTTGGCGGATTTAAGGGTGTGCATGAAATTACAATTACTTAAGAATGGAAAGGAGGAAGATCAATGTCTGGAGGAATAGGTGGAGGCTTTGCTCTAATTGTCGTTCTTTTCATCCTGTTAGTCATCATTGGAGCTTCTTGGTTATAAACTCATAAACAAAAGGCGAAGCTGTTGCTTCGCCCTTTTTCTTTATGTGGATAATGCCCCGGATATCACCAATGTATGTAACAAATGATGGCAATCATTTGTTGCTCATCTCTACGTATACAAAATTTCAATATAGGAGGATAATAACATAATAGTAATTAATACATTAATGGTCCTGAATACTTTAGGCTGCCGGTCTTCAGCAATTTCCTTTTGAATGCATAAAGAGTTTGTCATTCTATTAATATTATAAAGGATCAAAATAGCAAAAATAATAAACCAGAACGAGATCAAAACCTAAAATCCCTCCTTGCAAAACTTCATGTATAAATACGATACCAAATTATAATGAAAAAAGATACATAAAAATCTTATTGGACATCATTATGAATGAATAAGAAATCACTTTTGAATAAGTATATCGTATCCTTCGAGATGTTCCTCGATAAAAGAATGTCTTGGGGAACCAATCAGGTTTTTTATATAAATAAAATCCGATACGCATAATCCGGTGTGCAGGGATAATAAAATAGTGAAATAATGAATGTAATGTGGAAAACTAAGGGCACAACCAATCAATATGACAGACATAATGACGAAAGGCAGCACAAGGGTCAAAAGATAAAGATGCTTTCGAATAGGAACATGTACATTGACTTTGCATGTAAGCACAAGGTTCCACTTCAAGGACCAAGAAGTTTTTACTTTTTTGCATAATAATCGTAAAGGTAAATAGTGTAATAGTTTGTGAACAGGATATAATAAGAGCAATAGGCTAAAAAATACCATTGTTTGATCGCCATACAAAATAACATGAGTTAAAAAGACACTTAATAATGTATAGATCAGAACAAAAGACAACAATATAGTAAAAACTGCAAAAAAGATCAGACGGCAACTGCCATATTGTTTTGCCACGTCAATTGTTTTCCACGAATTCATTTCGAAATCAGCCCTCCAAAGCTGTTTTAATATACTTACATACATTACGATGAATGGATGGAAAAAGCAATGAAATTCTTGGATTAACTTTAAGATAATGTGTTGGCAAGCTAAGGGCGTTAAAGGCCAGGTTTTGAACCAGGGATCTGACGGATTCCTGAGTATGAAAAATCAATAATTGGGTCATATGCCTTCTTATGATAAATTGAATGATCGATTGGGGATAAGTGATTTATGAAAAATATAAATGAAGAAATAGAAATACTCCGTTTTCATCAACGGCTTTTATTAAACCTGATACGCAATCCAGAGGCCAAGTTGGACTATCTATTTGTGGAAAAAAATTTCACGAAGAAGGAAGCGGAAGAATTATTGAAAACATGTGATACCTTGAGCAAACGCTATGAAATAGAAAAAGCGGAAGGGTATATGAACTTTCGACCGCTTTTTAATCAATTTGAAAGAAATATTAATTCAAAAATAACCATAAAGGAATGCGTTGATGCATGCCTCTCACAAGGTTTATATGTATCATTCATGAGGGAAATGGATAGAGTATGAGATTAAACTGGCTCAGTTTCTTTCTCTATCTTTTTTTTTGTGATTTTACCCTCCACGTCAGTAAACTCCTGATCAATATTATCGAAGGACCGTTCAAAGATTTGCATGAAATCTTCACCGTAGATATTACGGATGATGGCCATCATTTCAATCATATCGGGAAACTTGCCATAAAGCTCACGCAGTGGAAGTGCACCTGAGAAAGCAGAGTTCTTGCTTGGGTCGTATGTCTCCATTAAATCAAGAAGGATTTTTTCACCTTCTGCCGTGATCTCTATATACGTATTCCTTTTGTCATTTTCTTTTTTGGAAAATGTTAAGTATCCGCGTTCCTCTAATTTTTTTGAAAAGTTAAATGCCGTAGAAACATGCATGACCCCAAATTTTGCAACATCAGAAATGGAAGAGCCATTAAGATGGTAGGCAATCCAAAGAATATGATGCTCATTGATATTTAAATCATAGGGCTTGATCCATTGCTGCCAATCTTTTTCAATCGATTTCCATAATGCTTTGCTTAATTGTGCAATTCGTTGACTAAAAATCATTGCTTCTTTCATAGAATAATTTTTATTCTGCATATTATGGGCTCACCTACTTATAAGATTCTATATATTTATTATGACAATAAAATAAAAATTAATAAAGAAAAATATTTGCAAAATTTTTAGAAAATTTTAGTTTTTTAATGAATTCTCCATTCTTTCCCAATAAACCATGTAATTTATTGGGAAGAATGGAGAATCAAGATTTTGTGACGATGTCAGCTATTAATTTTTTGAAGAAGGGGTGGCCGCTTCCAATTCTTTCAATGAATTTTCAATTTCTTGAACGTTCTTCAATAATTCATTTTTATTGGGTTCAATTTCCCGCTTCCAGTTCTCGATGACGACCTGAACATCCGAAATGAACGTTTTTACCGTTTCTTTGCTGATTTGTGAAGCTTCCATCGTGTCATCTTTAATATTTAGCATTTTTACCTTTAACTCATCAATTGTATTCTTAATATCTTCGGTATTCGTTTTGATGCGGGTCCGTAGGTCTTTACCTGAACTTGGTGTTGAAAGTAAGGTTGCCGCACCAGCTACTACTGTTCCGGTCAAAAAGCCAATTAGTAATGATTTTGCATTCATTAGGATCACCTCATTTTATATTATGTTTTCGCTTTCCATGGTCTGAATCCCTGCTGAAAAAAGCATCAATTGGAAATTATGATAAATAGGGAGAGAAATACTATTGATATCAAAATACCATAATTTTCATCCTTATGGAAGAGTATCGACCATTTTATCTTTATATCACAAAAATATTTTTTTAAACTTAGAGAGTAAATATATAATATTTAAAAATAACTTGAAGCTTTATTAATAATGCTTCATATAAAGGGAAGAGCAGCATATAGATAATAAAAACAAGCTGTCGGAACATGGATGGCACTGGTGGGTAAAGAATGAAAATCATTTTTTTATTAGGTCTGGTATGCGTGTGCGGAATGGGGTATTTTCTAAGGCGAGCTAAAACTCCTGGCATCTATCCGCCTAAGAGGGTGCTCCAGGCTAGAGCCTTCGCTATGGGCCTCCCCGGGGTTTTACTGCTTTTCATTTGGTTTATGTGGATATTGATTCAATGACCGATGAAGGATGATTCTGACTAGAGTTCCAGATTCATAAGATTGGAAAAAAAGCACCGGATATTCCGGTGCCTTTTTAGGTATGATGATCCTGCTGCTTAAGCATTAATGGGTATATTTGATTTTCTTACGATGCCGTTCACAATTGGATAAATGATGACCATCGCAACTGTATTTAACAGTACGGCAGGAAGTACAACAGCGCCGAAAAGTGCAACGAAAGGCCCTGGAAGGGAAACGATATAATAAGCCGAACCAAGGAAGACAGCGCCGGAAATCATTGTTCCTACGGCAGTCAAGATACTAACGGTGACAACGGATGTTGAAAACTTCTTAAGACTGATGAATAAAAGGTAAAACAGAAAGGCTGTTGCCAATTTGTCTATGATATTTGGAATCTGTCCACCAGGAAATGTAGTCGTCATGGCAGAGATGGCTCCAGCAGCCAAGGCGACAATGAAAACATTCTTCTTCGCGGGAAACAGGGTAATCGCCAAAAACATCATCAACAGCATCATATCCGGTTTCATTCCAAGGAAGAATCCAGGCACGATAAAATGCAGGGCAGCCCCAATCCCGATTAATAGGGACAGTGACACAAGGGTTTTCGTTTTCATTTACTCATCTCTCCTATTCTCATCTCAACTAACATCTTTTCTTCAACAATGCACTATTGCTTGTTGCAAGAAGTTTAAAATAGTATATCATAAGTCCTATTTTTTTAGAAGTTATATTTGTTTGAATTAAAGGATTTGAGCTTCCTTCGCTTTATACGATTCCTGGAATTCCTTCATGAAATCCGCAAGGTCCTGGCAATGGGATAAAGGGACAGCGTTATAGATGGATGCTCTGCATCCACCGATGGAACGGTGACCGTTCAGTCCTACGAATCCGGCTTGCTTTGCCTCTTTAAGGAATTGTACTTCAGCTTCTTCGGATGGAAGCTTGAACGTCACATTCATTAATGAACGGCTGTCCGGTAGGGCATGGCCTTTATAAAAACCATCGCTGCCGTCGATGGCATCATAAATGACTTTTGCTTTTTCTTCATTGGCTTTTGCAATCTTTTCCACGCCGCCTTGTTCTTTTGCCCAATCCAACACAAGGGACAATAAGTAAATGGCCAATGTCGGAGGCGTGTTGTATAAAGAGTTATTTTTCGAATGGATAGAATAGTTCATCATGGATGGGATTTTGTCATTATCCGTAATTAAATCTTTACGGATGATAACGACCGTGATTCCCGATGGCCCCAGATTCTTTTGTGCACCTGCATAGATGATGCCGAATTTTCTAACATCAATTTTTTTACTGAGAATATCACTTGACATATCAGCTACTAAAGGAATGCCACCTGTTTCCGGGAAGTCCTTCCATTGCGTTCCGTAAATCGTATTATTGCTTGTGATATGAAGATATGCAGCATCATCATTCAATTGGATGTCTTCGACTTTAGGGATGAACGTATATTTTTCATCTTTGGATGAAGCGACAACAGCCGTTTCACCAACCTTTTTGGCCTCTTTTAATGCCTTTTCCGACCAAGAACCAGTTAGGACATAATCTGCCCTTTTCCCATCATTCAATATGTTCATGGGAATCATGGAAAATTGTAGGCTTGCTCCTCCTTGAAGCAGGAGAACTTCATAATTTTCAGGAATTTCCAAGAGTTCTTTTAATGATTGAATGGCATGGTTATGAATCTTTTCGAATTCCGAACTTCTATGGCTTAATTCCATGACCGACATACCTGAATCCTCAATATTCAACCACTCGTTTTGGGCTCTTTGTAAAACCTCTAAAGGAAGGGCGGCTGGCCCAGCGTTAAAATTGCGTGCACGTTTCAATTTTTTTCCTCCTATGCGACTATGCGATAAAGTATTTGGGACTATTCATATATCCTACCAGAAAACTAAATTCAATAGGAGGAAAATTTAGAATTTTAGGGGAGATTTCGTTTTAATGATGTGCCAATGCAAAAAGGTCCTCCACTTTGAGTGAGGACCAAATCGGGATCTTTGTTTTTCATGCAACCAGCGTGAGCTAGCGTTCAATTGACGATCCTTTTAAAAGATATAACGAGAGGAAAAAGAAACCTTCATTGACCACGGTCTCATTTTAAATGCTGTGCAATGGAGTCGGCGATTTGTTTCAGGTCATCTGGTGTATAGTCGCTCGTATTCGTTTTCCAAACAGCCCCAAATCCGTCTCCTTCACCATGCCGAGGAATTAAATGCATATGAAAATGGAAAACGGACTGTCCTGCGGCTTCACCGTTATTATTTAGAACGTTCAGGCCTACAGGTTGAAATTCCTGCTTCATGGCACGGGCAATTTCCGGCACCACTTCAAAAAGGTTCTTGGCAATCTCAGGTGTCAACTCATAAAGGTTTTCCTTATGTACTTTTGGTATTACCAGCGTATGGCCTTTTGTTACTTGACTGATATCGAGAAAGGCCAATACATGTTCATTTTCGAAAACTTTGGAACTTGGGATATCCCCATTGATTATTTTGCAAAAAATGCAATCACTCATTAAAAACGCCCCTTTAGAAATTAATGTATTTGGTTAATCGTACCATAGCTTGAATCCCTGGGAAAAGGAAAAATCATAAAAACAGGATGCAACATAAGTTGCACCCTGCCTGTTGAAAAAGGGGTTTTTGCTTCAAAATTCGCATTAGCATAAATTCTCTGCGACAAACACCTCATCTACATTTTAGTAAAATATGGTTATTATCTGATTAGAGATTTTCCATTCAAAGCAACCATCTCCTATATCTTTAAAGTTTCATCAACTTTCAAAGCATAATTGATAATTATTGAATGATTTTTCTGCTTTTACGTGCAAGAGAACCATCTCCTTGCTCGAAACGATTTTTTTTAATGAAGCTTCTGGTTTAATTCAGTTATGCGTCTTTAACTGACACCTCATTTACAATATGATGTAAATCATTTGTAATAAAACATTTGGGTATTTCAGTGTAATACGTCTTTAACTGACACCTCATTTACAATATGATGTGAATCACACGTAATGACTAACCCCTTCTTCCTTATTTATGATGACCACAAAGCAGGGAAAATATAATTAGTTATTTATGGAAATTCAGTCCCGGGAACACTCGACTATATAAAAGCAGGAGAATTTGATAAAATGGAAATAAGAACCTCTATATAGAAAGGATCGTTTATATGTCCTTATTGGAAATAAAGCAATTAGTGGGCGGATATACGAAAACGCCCGTTTTAAAGGGAATAAGTTTTGACATTCAACCAAATGAGCTAGTGGGGTTAATTGGGCTCAATGGGGCTGGGAAAAGTACGACAATTAAACATATCATCGGACTTATGGAGCCGAAAGGCGGAAGTGTCTCGATTCATGGAAAAACTCTTGCCCAGGACCCGGATACATATCGGAAACAATTCACTTATGTTCCAGAAACGCCAATCTTGTATGATGAGCTTACACTTGAGGAGCATTTAAAGCTTACGGCCATGGCACATGGTTTGGCGGAAGCCACATATAAGGAAAGGATGGGCGTTCTATTAAAGGAATTCCATATGGAAAAAAGGCTTAAATGGTTTCCGGCCCATTTCTCAAAAGGAATGAAGCAAAAGGTCATGATAATGTGCGCCTTTCTAGTACAGCCGTCATTATATATCGTCGACGAACCCTTCGTAGGTCTTGATCCATTAGGCATTCAATCCCTGCTCGATTTGATGAGGAAAATGAAAGAGAGCGGAGCGGGAATTTTAATGTCCACACACATACTGGCGACAGCCGAGAGGTATTGTGATTCTTTCATCATCCTGCATAATGGAGAGATTCGGGCAAAAGGCGATCTTGAGCAGCTTCGCAAACAATTTTCCATGCCGGGGGCAACTCTTGATGATTTGTATATTCAGTTGACGAAAGAAGAAATCGGTCATGAATAGTCAAAATCTCTGGAAGGAAAGATATTTAGGCTATATAAATGAAACGCAAAAATATCTGCGCTATATTTTTAATGGCCATCTAGTTTTTGTCATGGTATTGGTTCTTGGTGGTTTGGCCTATTATTACAGTGATTGGGTGAAGACATTGGACAGTGATTTCCCTGCTGAATTGATCATGGCCTTTGTTTTATCGATCATTGTGACCAGAAGCCCGATCAATACTTTTTTGAAAGAACCTGATACGGTATTCCTGCTTCCGCTTGAAACGAAGTTGCGTAGCTATTTCAAGAATTCACTGATATTAAGTTGGGTCATGCAGGGGTTCATTCTTCTGGTCGTCCTCATTGCATCCATTCCGATGTATTCGAAGGTCACGGGTGCAGGAGGTACTGACCTTGGAATCATCCTTGTCGTTTTGCTTATTTTGAAGTTCTTGAATTTAACCATGCGTTGGCAGGTGTTGAAATATCAGGATACATCAGTGAGCCATTGGGACTCTTTCATCCGCTTTTTACTTAACGGAGTGATTCTTTATTTCATCTGTTCGAGGGCAAATATACTGTTTGCACTTATAACATTTTTATTATTGTTAGGACTTTACATGTATTACCGAGGCGCAACCAAAGGATTTGTGCTTAAGTGGGAACGGCTGGTGGAGCTGGAAAACAAGAGGATGAATTCTTTCTATCGAATAGCAAA
This sequence comes from Brevibacillus sp. JNUCC-41, assembly GCF_014844095.1. Taxonomy (NCBI): domain Bacteria; kingdom Bacillati; phylum Bacillota; class Bacilli; order Caryophanales; family Bacillaceae; genus Peribacillus; species Peribacillus sp. JNUCC41. Next base: position 3,019,079 of record NZ_CP062163.1, read on the forward strand.
CATGTTTACTGATGTTCCTCATTTGAAAGGAAAGGTAGCAAGAAGGAAATGGATGGACTGGCTATTATCATTCATTCCGTATGGCGAAAAATCAACGTATACCTATCTTTATGCCCGTACTCTGTTGCGATCGAATGATTATGTGGGACTTTGTTTTCGATTGACTATCATTGGGTCAGTGATTTTAAGTGTATTCACTAACATATGGGCACATTTGATTGTAACCTTCATGTTCCTATTCATGACAGCCCTGCAACTGCTGCCGGTATGGAAGGCTCATGAATGGAAGGTATGGGTCTCATTGTATCCATTGCCAGCAAAAATGAGAGAATCTGCAGTCATAAAGCTAATTTCTTATTTCTTATTATTTGAGGACCTTGTCTTCGGTTTGATCCTCCTAGTGAAAGGGGAATGGATGTCCGCTTTAGCCGCCTTGGCAATGGGGCTTGTTTTCTTGCTCGGTTTTAAAATTTATGCAGCCAAGAAAATTAAAAACTTTTAAACAGAAGCTGATTTTTTCATAAAATCAGCTTTTTCTTTTAAGAAATGAAAATTGAAACTAAAAGCCTCATATGTGGTATATACATATTTAACGGAGGTGTTAAATGATGGATGAATATGGACAAAAGGCATTATCGGAACTAATATCCTGGAAAAAGAAAGTAGCCAAGAAATCCGGCAAGCTTGAGCGGATGTCCAAAAAGGCGCAAATCAAAATGAATAGTTATATCCCAGACCGAGTGCACAAAATGATTACTGATAGTATTAAAGGGATGATTGAGGCCGTATTATCAGGTTCAAAATATATGTCTAAAGAAAAAAATGTAGTGCTTCTATCCTTACAGCAAAAAGAAGAATGGGTTGCGGAAACTGTAACGGCCTATCGGAAAACGGCCGTTATAGAAGGTGTGGGAACAGGAGCGGCAGGGCTTTTAATTGGATTGGCTGATTTCCCTTTACTGCTTAGCATCAAGATGAAGTTATTATTCGAAATATCCCGTATATATGGTTTTGATCCAAATAAATATGAGGAACGCCTGTTCATACTCCATATCTTTCAGATGGCATTTTCGAGTGAGGAAAAAAAACTGGAAACATTACGGGTAATAGAAGAATGGGAATCAGGGAAATGGCCGGAAATAGACTGGCAAGAATTTCAGCAGGAATATCGCGATCACATCGATGTCATCAAAATGTTCCAGCTAGTCCCAGGGTTTGGGGCAGCTGTCGGTGCATATGCCAACCATCATTTGTTGGAACAACTTGGGGAGACGGCTGTCAATTGTTACCGAATCAGACTTCTAAAAGAGTAAGGGACGGGGAGAACCCGTCCCTTACTCATTACCGTAATAAAGATTCATTCCCCTTTTGCGATGATTGTTTCTTATTGTGATAGGTTACAGCTGCAGTGCCTAATATCTTGGCTGCAATGAGCATCGCTTTTTCATCGATGTCAAACAAAGGATGATGATGCGGATATGTATGTTCATTTTTGGGCTTGGCCCCCGTAAAGAAGAATGTACCCTTCACATTTTGTAAATAATAAGAAAAATCTTCACCTGTCATATCCGGGTCAATTTCCTCTGTAAACAAAACTTCCTTGACGGATTCAGTGCTTTCGATGAGGAATTTAGTTTCCTCAACATGTGGAATAACAGCTGGATAACCCTGAAAGTATTGATATTCATAAGTGCAGTCGGCAGCTAGGCAGGTTCCTTTAACAACCCGCTCCATTTCTTCGCTTATGAATGAACGGACATCCTCCTTGAAAGTGCGGACGGTCCCGATTATTCTAGCCTTATCCGCAATGACGTTAAAGGCATTATCCGCTACAAAGGAACCGACGGTAATGACTGCAGAATCTATTGGGTTAAGGCGGCGGCTTACGATTTGCTGTAGGGCCATGACTAGCTGGGAGCCGACTACGATTGCATCACGGGTTTTATGCGGCTGGGCTCCATGTCCGCCCTGCCCTTGAATGGTGATTTCAAAACGGTCGGCAGCGGCCATAATGGGTCCATAAGCGTATTGGACTGTTCCGGTAGGGATCGTGGCCCATAAATGGGTGCCGAAAATTACATCCACTCCATCAAGGCAGCCAGCCTCAATCATCGGTTTGGCACCTCCTGGAGCATATTCTTCAGCATGCTGATGGATAAATATATATTCACCTTCGAGCTCATCCTTCAGATCATTCAGATTTTTTGCAAGGACAAGGAGTGCCGCTGTATGGCCATCGTGTCCACACGCATGCATTACCCCGGGTACGGAAGATTTATAGGGAACTTCTTTTTCATCCTGAATGGGCAGGGCGTCGAAATCAGCGCGCAAAGCTACGGTTTTACCAGGCTTATTGCCTGTAATCTTGGCAATAACACCATTACCGCCTACATTCGTCCGGTGTTCGATTTCAATTTTTTTATAATATCCAGCGATGAAGGAAGCCGTTTGGGTTTCTTGAAAAGAAAGCTCGGGATGTTGGTGGAGATAACGTCTGATGGAAACCATTTCTTCATATGAACCATCTAGAAGATTGTGTAATCGCTGTATCATTTTGCGCCTCCTAATGATTGGATTAATTGTAAATAGTATATCATATTCTGAAAGATCCAAAGTGAATTAAATACCTTGAGGAGATATATATCATGATTAAATATTCCTGGATTGCTATGGTTTTGATTTGCTTGCTACTGTTCTTTTTTTTGATGCAAGAAGTCCAGAGTGGGACGCCTTTAACGTTCGATACATATTTTACGAAACTTATTTCCGTAAGTGAGAATACTTTTTCGTTCACTTTCTTCAAGTCCATTATCTATCTTGGGAAATCCAAGTTCATTGGTTTTGGAAGCTTATTATGTGTTCTATATTTGTGGATAATAAAGAAGGATTATTGGACCATGGCCATCTTCTCGATCGGTATGGCCGGGGGTGATGTATTAAATGAGTGGATAAAAAATCATATTAAAAGAGTGCGCCCAGAAAATCATTTAATGGAGATAGCTGGCTTCAGTTTTCCAAGTGGCCACGCAATGGTGGGCCTTATTTTCTTCAGTATGGTTGCTTATTTAATCATGAAAGAAATTAAAGGGAACTCTTTGAAATGGGCAGTGGGAATCGGTTTCGTTAGTCTGATTCTGTTAATCGGGGTCAGCAGGATCGCTATGAAAGTCCATTTTCCAACTGATATCCTGGCAGGCTTTGCATTAGGAGCGGCATATATTTTAACATTGTTTAATTTGTATAAATACCTCGGGCCTAAAGTACTTTGAAAGAGTGATTCAGATAAAATAATTGTAAATACACGTTGCATTTCCCCGGAAATAAAGAAGGAATTTGTCGGAAGGTTATAGGTTCATATGATTTTTGGGCCGCCCAAATAACGCTCTGTATTACTATGAATTCAAAGAGGCCCATCCATGAGGATGGGCCTCTTATTGAGCAAGAATGGATTATTCTTCTGAATCCTTCACTAAAGTATACTGCGTTACATAAGGTTCACCTGAAAACATCTTCTGGCTGGAATTCGTAACGGGAGCTTTGGAGTCGCTGATATGCGCCTTCTGAAAGGAACTGGATTTCTTCCAGTGCAGGAAATCGGTTTGTTTCTCCCAAATCGTTAAGATTACATAAGTTTCAGAGTTGGTTGGCCGCAGTACACGAAGGGCGACGAAACCTGGTTCATTTTCAATGAATCCTGCCCTGTTTTTAAAACGATGTTCGAATACCGGTCTTCCTTCTTCACTGACCGGTATATTGTTCATGACCACATACCCATGATCCTGAAGGTTCCCTTTCCCATCAACTACTTCATACTTGCGTGGAGAGCTGAAGATCGTTTTACCTTCTGTTTCATGTAAAAGTACTGTAGTGTCAGGGTTTTGCATAAGTAATATATTTTCATTCGGATGCTTATCTTTTTTGCTTTTCAAAAAATTGAAACTGCCTGATGTAATGAATACATTCATAAATTCCCCTCCAATATCTATATAGTACCTGTATACCCATTTTACCCAATCAATAGTGCTTTTACCATTTTCAATCTAACCAATAGCCTTTGATACCGGTAAGATACTTATAAAAAAGTCGATTTTCTGACAAATAAATAGGTTGGCTATACTTCTATTATAGAAAAGGCTATAGTTTAAGGAGATTCGATTTGAAATTCAACATCCTTCTGATATTCTATGTAGGTAATGAATAAAAAATAGAAACGTGATTGCTTGAAAGGTGGATATTAATGTCTAAGGAAATTACGAATGATACATTTTTAAAAGCTGCAAGAGGAGAGAAAACTGATCATGTGCCTGTTTGGTATATGCGTCAGGCTGGCCGTTCACAGCCGGAATACCGTAAGTTGAAAGAGAAGTACTCCCTTTTTGAGATTACTCATCAGCCGGAATTATGCGCTTATGTGACTAGATTGCCAGTTGAACAATATGACGTAGACGCTGCGATTTTATATAAAGATATAATGACACCGCTACCAGCCATTGGTGTGGATGTTGAGATTAAGTCTGGAATCGGTCCAGTTATAGCCAATCCGGTCCAATCGGTGACAGATGTTGAAAAATTAGGTGAATTGAACCCAGAGAAAGATATCCCATATGTGTTGGACACGATTAAATTATTGACCACGGAGCAATTGTCCGTTCCTTTGATCGGTTTCTCCGGGGCACCGTTCACCATTGCTTCCTACATGATTGAAGGCGGCCCATCCAAAAACTACAATAAAACGAAAGCTTTCATGTATTCCGAGCCAAAGGCCTGGTTTGCATTAATGGATAAGCTAGCGGATATGATCATTGTATATGTCAAGTCACAAATTAAAGCCGGCGTTAGTGCCATCCAAATCTTTGATTCATGGGTAGGTGCTTTGAACGTTGAAGATTACCGCGTGTTCATCAAGCCGATCATGACTCGTATCTTTTCTTCATTGCGTGAAGAAAATGTACCGCTAATCATGTTCGGGGTCGGCGCAAGTCATTTGGCACTTGAGTGGAATGATCTTCCGATTGATGTAGTCGGGCTCGATTGGAGACTGCCAATTACAGAGGCAAGACAAATGGGAATACAGAAAACGGTACAAGGTAATCTTGATCCTGCCCTTCTTTTATCATCATGGGATGTTATAGAAGAAAGGACGAAAAGGATCCTGGATCAGGGCATGGAACAGGACGGCTACATCTTTAATCTTGGACATGGGGTTTTCCCTTCCGTAAATCCTGAAACACTGAAGAGGCTGACTGCTTTCATTCATGAATATTCATCAAAAATGAAGTAAGGTGAGCTAACCATTTGCTAAAATTCCTTAGTTGGATGCACAATAAAAGAACGAAATCTTTTAATGAGGTGTAATTTCATGTCAAGAAAAAAAATGGGCCTTTTAGTCATGGCTTATGGTACTCCATATACTGAATTGGATATTGAAAGATATTATACACATATTCGTCATGGGAGACGGCCAAGCGATGAATTGATTGCCGACCTAAAAGGCAGATATGAAGCGATTGGTGGATTATCCCCGCTTGCAAAAATAACGGAAGGACAAGCTGAAGCCCTTGAAAAGAAATTGAATTCTGTTCAGGAAGAAGTTGAATTCAAGGCTTATCTTGGACTGAAACATATTGAACCTTTTGTTGAAGACGCAGTGAAACAAATGCATGAAGATGGAATCAAAGAAGCGGTAAGTATAGTATTGGCCCCGCATTTTTCAACATTCAGCGTGAAGTCTTATAATGGACGTGCCCAGGATGAAGCCGCTAAATTGGGGGACCTGGCCATCACTTCCGTTGAAAGCTGGTATGATGAGCCGAAATTCATTCAATATTGGGTAGACCAAGTAAAAGAAGTAATCGGGAAAATGACCTCGGAAGAACGCGATAACTTCGCTTTGATTGTGTCGGCACATAGCCTCCCTGAAAAAATCCTGCAATCAGGGGATCCGTATCCAAATCAATTGAAAGAAACGGCAGACATGATTGCTGAAGGCGCAGGTGTTACCAATTATGCAGTAGGCTGGCAAAGCGCTGGACAAACACCTGAACCATGGTTGGGACCCGATGTACAGGATTTAACCAGAGATCTTCATCAAACAAAAGGCTATAAAGCTTTCATTTATATTCCTGTTGGCTTTGTTGCCGAGCACCTTGAAGTTCTTTATGATAACGATTATGAATGTAAGGTTGTGACGGAAGAGATTGGTGCAGGTTACTATAGGCCGGATATGCCCAATGTTAAACCTGAATTCATCGATGCTTTGGCCACGATCATTTTAAATAAATTACAGGAAAAATGATCAATCCATAGAGGAAATTGGTTTAACCATGCTTACAATGTGCACTACATATTTTCATATGAAATTGATAGGTGCCATACACCTGGAAAAGCGACGCTTTTTTACGTTACCTGAGTGATTTAAATAAATACCCTTTGAAAGAGTGGCTGTCCATTAATGAGGATGGCCATTTTTTCTCTAAAAAATATTGAAAAGACTGAATACTTTTGATATGATATCGTTGAACATAATGACTATTTTGTCCGTTTGGTCAGGAACGAGGTGGGAAATGTCTGTTGATCGTAAAAAATTAATTTTAGAAGCCGCGACCAAGTCGTTTTCACTTTTTGGATATAAGGCAACGACGATGGATCAAGTCGCTAAAATTGCCAATGTGGGAAAAGGGACCATTTATACCTTTTATAAAAATAAAGAAGAGCTGTTTAAAGAAATCGTTCAGCGGATGATAGAGGAAATGAAATATGAAGCGGAACAATCTTTGGATGACCAACTCTCCTTTTTTGAAAATCTGCATCGGGCCGTATATCGAATTCTGGAGTTCAGGCAGGAACATCAATTATCTTTAAAACTTCTTCAGGAAGAGCGGGATATTGGTACGCCGGCCGTTCAGGAAATGGTTAATGAAATGGAAGAAGCCATTGTATCCTACATTAAGGAAAAACTAAAAATAGCGATTGATAAGGGCTATATACAGCCTTGCGATCCAGAGATAACAGCTTTCCTGATGCTAAAGATGTACCTTGCGCTGATTTTTGATTGGGAAAGGAACCATACCCCATTAGAGAAAGAGGAAATTGCTGAACTATTTAAAATATACTTGTTCAAAGGATTATCCGTAAATTGATAATTCTATTTTTTTGCTGAAAGGAAATGAATCCCAATAAAAAGAAGAGATACCGCTCATCGGTATCTCTTCTTTTTATTGGGGATGTTTTTCAGCTGCGAAACTGAAGGTTATATAAATTCATCCTGCTATTTGGGAAGCGGATGGTGGAACACAAGAATACTACTCTCCAGAAAGGCAATGATCACAGTGGTTTCCATAACATTCGTGTTGTTCTTCGATTTTTTTTCCGCATTCCATGCATTGTTTCGGAGGCAGGTTTTTAAAGAACTCAACGCTACTTTGAATCATGAACATCATCTCCTGAATTATTTTATTATTCGCTTTTCTATGGTTTTATTGTATTATAACAGAATCTATATGTCAATGAATGTTTTATAACATAAGTAAAAAAGGTGAAATAAGGGCAAGAATAGTTTATATTAATGGGGAAGTCATTGAGAGAAAAAAAGGAGTGCCTAAGCATGAAAATCACCGTAATTGGCTGCTGGGGCGGTTATCCAGCTAAAAATGAGGCAAGTTCCGGCTATTTGCTTGAATATGAAGATTTTCGCATTCTGCTTGATTGTGGCAGCGGTGTTCTATCACAGCTGCAAAACCATATGAAGCCGGAGGATCTAGGTGCTGTTGTATTATCCCACTATCATCCGGATCATGTAGCGGATATTGGTGTCCTGCAGCACGCTGCGTTCATACAGCAGATATTGGGCAGCGAAAAAAGGACGATTCCCATTTATGGTCATGATTTGGACGAAGTCGAGTTTGGTAAGTTAACTTATAAAGACGTGACAAAGGGGATAGCCTACACTGCTGATCAGCCCTTAACCATTGGACCGTGTAAATTCACGTTCATGAAAACAAATCATCCAGTCCCATGTTTTGCAATGAGGATTGAAGCTGAAAATCATTCGATAGTTTACACAGGGGATAGTTCATATATGGATGAGCTGGCGGATTTCGCTAAAGATGCAAACGTTTTACTATGTGAAAGTAATTTTTACAGTGATATGGATGGTTCAAAGGCGGGGCATATGACGGCAAGAGAAGCGGGCATGCTAGCGGAAAAGGCTGACGTCCAGCTATTGCTGTTAACTCATCTCCCTCATTATGGGGATCTTGATCAACTGAAAAAAGAAGCATCCAAGGTATTCAAAAGGGAAATAGCTGTAGCTAAAACCAATCTCGAATTCCAACTATAAATGAAACATCAGTGATATGAAGTCTACAAGGAGGAACAACTGTGCTTTTTATTGATAATAAGGGAATTACCGATCCAAGAATTAACCTCGCCATCGAAGAATATGCGCTTAAACATTTAAATATAGATGAAACCTATCTTCTATTTTACATTAATTGTCCTTCAATCATCATAGGAAGAAATCAAAATACGATTGAGGAAATCAATGCCGATTATGTAGATGGAAATGGGATTACAGTTGTTCGCCGCCTTTCCGGGGGTGGAGCGGTTTATCATGACCTGGGGAATCTCAATTTCAGTTTCATCACGAGAGATGATGGGGATAGTTTCCATAATTTCAAAAAATTCACCCAGCCTGTAGTGGAAACGCTTGAGAAACTTGGAATACATGCTGAATTGAGCGGTCGTAACGATATCCTGGCTGAAGGAAAGAAAATCTCGGGAAATGCGATGTTTTCAACGAAGGGCAGAATGTTCAGTCATGGGACATTGCTGTTTCAATCAGAAATGGATCACATTGTATCCGCTTTAAAAGTGAAAAAAGATAAAATCGAGTCCAAAGGGATAAAATCAATAAGAAGCCGTGTCGGTAATATCGCTGATTTCTTAAAAGAACCGATGTCTGTTGAAGAGTTCCGTTCATTCCTCCTGCAAAATATTTTCAAAGATGGCGGAAAGGTTACAGAGTACGTTTTAACGGAGACGGATTGGGAGAAAATTCACAAAATCTCTGAAGAAAGGTATCAAAACTGGGAATGGAATTACGGAAAATCGCCTAAATTCAACATGCAAAACTCACATAGATTCCCTGTGGGGTCTGTTGATATCCGCCTTGAAGTGAACAGGGGAATCATTGAAAATTGTAAAATCTATGGCGATTTCTTCGGGGTCGGAGAGGTTGCGGATATTGAACAAAAGCTTACTGGAACACGTTATGATAAGGAAGCGATCAGCAGGGTACTAGATGAGACCGATGTTCGTCATTATTTTGGCAATGTAACGAAAGAAGAAATATTGGCACTAATATATTAAGCCACAAAAGCCGTCCCGACTTAATAGGACGGCTTTTGTGACTAATAATGACAGTAATTGCTTGAATATGGATAAAATTGTTGCTGTAATAGCTTTCTTTTAATATAATAAAAATGTATTTAGTTCACCATAAAAATGAATGAATATTCATTCATGCTATTTGCAGGGGAGGGAGAAAGTTGAATTTATCTGAACAGCTTCATCAAATGGCTATAAAAAAGGCGAATAAGCCAGCATATTACTTTATGGATCAATCCACTACATATGGGGAATTGGATAAAGCCGTTACGAAGTTCGCAGACGAATTACATAGGCTTGGTGTTTCAAAAGGTGATAACATTGCGCTGTTATTGGGCAACTCTCCACATTTCATCATTTCGTTGTATGGGGCTATGCGAGCAGGGGCAACCGTCATTCCCGTCAATCCAATTTACACACCTGACGAGATTGTTTATATCCTGAATAATGGCGATGTAAAGGTTGTTGTGGCATTAGATAAGCTTTTACCCTTACTAGAGAAAGTGAACCCGATCCTCTCAAGCGTAGAACAATATGTTATTTGTGAAACGCAGCAGGATAATGGGGATATTAGCGAATTTAATATCTATCCCAAAATGAAATCGTTTACAAAAATGATCGAATCGGGGGATGACGGTTTTAAAGGGCCAGAACTGGATCCTGAAGATACGGCAATCATACTCTATACTTCCGGAACAACGGGGAAACCAAAGGGGGCCATGCTCACACATACCAATATATTTTCCAATGCGCATGATATTGGTGAATATTTAAAAATCTCGGAAAGCGACCGCGTCATTACGACATTGCCAATGTTCCATGTTTTCAGTTTAACGGTAGTTGTGAATGCCCCATTGATAAGCGGAGGTACGCTTTTAATTGTTCCGCAATTCAGTCCAAAGGAAATATTCAGGCAAATCAAAAAATACGATGCGACCGTTTTTGCTGGAGTGCCTACGATGTATAACTTTCTTTTCCAATACCCGGATGCAAAAGAAGATGCTTTGAAGTCGTTGCGGATATGCATTTCGGGCGGATCCGCCATGCCAGTGTCCCTTCTTGAATCATTCGAGCGAAAATTTAATGTCAGGGTATCAGAAGGATATGGCTTATCAGAAGCTTCCCCTGTTACCTGCTTCAATCCTTTGGATCGTCCAAGGAAGTCGGGATCCATCGGTACCTCCATCCTTAGGGTGGAAAACAAAGTGGTCAATGAGCTTGGAGAAGAAGTGCCGATCAATGAGGTAGGAGAATTGGTTGTCAGAGGTCCGAATGTAATGAAGGGTTATTATAAAATGCCTGAAGAATCAGCTGCTGTCTTGAAAAATGGCTGGTTATATACAGGCGATTTAGCCAGGATGGATGATGAAGGCTATTTTTTCATTGTAGATCGTAAAAAGGAGCTTATCATCGTCGGTGGCTATAATGTCTATCCACGTGAAGTAGAGGAGGTTCTGTATGCCCATCCTGAAGTAGTTGAGGCAGCAGCCATAGGCGTTCCTGATCCCAATCAAGGGGAAGTGGTTAAATGCTTTGTCGTAAAGAAAAACAATGCATTGACGGAGGAAGAACTGCTTGCTTATTGCATGGAACACTTGGCCAAATATAAGGTACCGGCAAAAATCGAGTTTTTGGATGAACTTCCTAAAAATGCGACTGGTAAAATATTACGCCGGTCCTTGAAAAACCATGTACTGCAAAACTGAATATTCATTGACCATCAGGGATCATTGCCTATAACCGGCATGGTCCTTATTTTGTACAACCAAAGTGTAGCAGGCTGCATAAAATATATTGGAGAATCTTAAAACCTTGATTCTTGTTTCGAAAAGAGTTATGATTGTCATTAAAAATTTCCACATAATTGTAAGGAGGGGTTAGATGAGAGATGTAAAGCTTTTGGATATTTTTACGCATCCCATTGCTCAAAAATACTTGAACCGTTCAGGCCTGGCACATGCAATTGCAGTAGCATACCATGCGTTTCACTTGGCAAACGAATATAATGTCGACCCTGATATTGCTGCTAAAGCTGGACTTTTGCATGATATGGGGCATTTCACCTGGTATCGCAATGGTAAATGGGATTATGATTTGTATAAACAAAATGATATTCACCCAATCAAAGGTGCAGAACGAGCACATAAACTGTTAATCCGCTTGGGAGAAAACCCGATAAAGGCAAAGACCATTTCCCTCGCCATTTTATTTCACACCGATTCGTTCTTACCTTCAAATGATATTATTCGTACACCGCTTCAGCAAGTCGTCAAATGGGCCGACGAAAAAGATGAAGAAGAAGGTGGAAAACACCATTATCGCAAAATTGATTTTCCCCGGGCAAAGGAGAGCATCATGAAACTTGATACGCTCATAGATGAGGAACAAAGAAAAAGGCTATCATCCTGAAGGTAAACGGGTGATAGCCTTTTTACTGTCAGGAGGTACACTTTTTAAGCATATTACAGTTTAAATTTGTTATCAGGTGAATTAATGATGTAAAGTATAGACCAATAGAACTATTCGCGGCGGCAATTTTAAAAAGTTATCGGATTAATAACAAATAATGAAAGTTATAGGTGATGTTATGAAGTCGATTAAGCTATTGATATATGGTGGTCAGGGAGGAATTGAGGAATTCATCGAAAAAGAAGAAGACATTAAGGCCATAGGGGTGACTGGAAATGAAATGGACCTTCTTGATTTTAATCACACATCATCAGTCATGCCAGATGTCATTCTTATTGATGCCCGGTCATCAGGGAAGTATGGACAGGAAGTCATGCCAATCTTAAAGGTAAAATATCCATCCACTCCTTTCATCATTTTTACTGCCTATTCAGAAGTTCATTATCTTATCGAAGCGATATGCCATGGTGCAGCGGGTTATGTGTTACAGGATGGCGGAATGAAACAGGTGCTGTCGGCAATCCGTCAATGTACCAACGGTCAGATAGTTTATCCTGCCTCATTTAAATCAATTTTAATGAAGAAGCTGCAGCAGGATGCTGAAAGATCACCAGTAACTTTGGATAAGGCAATCGAAAAATTGGGGGCCTTTTCTAAACGCGAGTATGAACTGCTTATCCTGCTGACCCAAGGTGAAACAAATCAGCAAATCTCAAAAAAACTTTTTCTATCCGTCGGCACGGTAAAAAACTATATAAGCCGCATTTACAGAAAACTGAATGTTAATAATCGACCGGAGCTTATGGCACTTTTGCATAGTCTTCAAAAAAACGGGATAAGGGATGACTACTCATGCCCGCCGTTCCATTAGTCGGCTTCGTGACGAATTCACATTCCAAAAAATTTGAGGAAACGAACTACATCAAATCAATTAGGTGGCGGCAAAGGGATTAATTCACCGTTGCCTTAAACCTCCCGGCCCTCCGGTTTTTTTAAAAATTTCTCTGCATATTCATTATTTGACCTCCTCGTATGTCCATACTATCCCGGAAGTGCATTTTTGCCTGAAGGAGTATTCAGTTAATTCATAAGGTTGATAATGAGATTGAAAGGAATAAATAATATAGAAGGGAAATGGGGTTCTAACCTGTCCATTTTGGATTAAACTATTAAGAGGGAGATTCGTTTAAGGAGGGGCAACATGGTTAGAAAATGGGCTGGAAGAGCGATTCTGTTATATATCCTTTATGCAGCGGTAATGTATTGGTATATTTTTTATGGAGCTGATACCTCGATTCCCGAAGCTTTGCGTGGAACTGCAGCAGATCCTGCAACATTCCTTAATGCAAGGGAACTAAAGCTTAGCGAAGAGTATTCAGGACTGCGGAATTTTATTTTTTTCGTATCCACGCCATATGAATGGCTGCTGTATTTCTTCATTTTATTATTCGGTTTTTCAAAAGCATTTGAAAAGTCTTCAATGGCAGTCTCGAGGTGGAAAGCGGTCAGAACGGGCATCTACTTATTCTGGCTTTCCGTTATTTCTTACCTGGCACTGTTTCCGATCAGTTTCATTGGATACCGGATGAGCAGGAGTTACCATATAAGTACACAAAGTTTCACTTCGTGGATGAAGGATGGAGTCATCGAATTCTGGGTGAATTTCGGGATGATGTTCATCATCGTGTCCGTTTTGTATTGGTTAATGAAGAAAAGTGTGAAGAAGTGGTGGCTCTATGCTTGGATGTTGTCCATTCCATTTACCTTGTTCCTGATGTTTGTACAGCCTGTATTGATTGATCCGCTATATAATGAATTCTATCCGCTTAAAAATAAAGAGCTGGAAACGGAGATATTGGCACTTGCCTCACAGGCTGAAATTCCTGCTGAACACGTGTATGAAGTAAATATGGCGGAAAAGACAAATGCCTTGAATGCATACGTGACCGGAATAGGTTCCAACTCAAGAATAGTCCTTTGGGATACGACCCTGATTAAACTGAAGGAAGATGAAATCCTTTTTATCATGGCACATGAAATGGCTCATTATGTGGAAAAGCATATTTATATAGGGATTGCAGGTTATTTAGGACTGACTTTAATCGGTTTGTGGCTGACATCGAAAATCATGAATTTTATCATTAGACGCTGGGGCCACCTGTTAAAGGTTCGTTCTATTGACAGCATTTCTTCTCTTCCTTTATTTCTTTTAATAACGTCTGTGCTGCTCTTTGCTTCGAGTCCGCTGTCCAATTATGTTTCAAGATATCAAGAAACAAGGGCTGATCGTTATGCAATAGAAATGACCGGGGATAAAGAATCAGCAATCACGACGTTTCAGGAACTCACGAGGTCGGGTTTAAGTCAAGTCAACCCACCATTCCTGGTTAAATGGCTGCGGTATTCCCATCCAACCATGCTCGAGCGGATTTCAACGGTTGAAAATACAGATACAAAAGGTGATTGAAAGCCAGCTGAAAACCAGCTGGCTTTTTTCTTCTATATCGGAATAAAGTAAGTTTGTATGTTGTTTTCAGAAAAAACTATTATTTTTTAAAATCTAAGGTTCTCTACTATAATAAATTAAATTCCCAGTTCGTTTTAAGGAGATCGGATATGTATAATGTACTTTTGATCACTATGGGCTCAGTCCTTGTTGCAGTAGCCTATAACTTATTTTTGATACCTCATTTAATTTTAAGCAGCGGACTTAGTGGACTTGCGATTATGTTCGGAATCATCACCCCGGTCAACACAGGGATATTGAATTTTCTGTTGAACCTGCCATTGCTGATTCTTGGATACTTGAAATTAGGGAGACGTTTTATCACTTATACGATATTATCAGTTGTCGTGATATCCGTCAGTTTATACCTCATTCCGGTTCACGGAATATCCACTGATCCGATTTTGTCTTCTTTATTTGGCGGAATCATATCGGGATTTGGTATAGGCATCATCTTTCGCGCTTCAGGTTCTTCAGGAGGTTTTGATATCATTGCCATGCTATTGGCAAAGAAGAGCGACTTTCCACTTGGTACATTGCTTTCGGTGATGAACGCAGTTGTGGTGGTTATCTCAGGCTTCATCTTTGGTTGGGATGCCGCATTATATACGCTGATTTCCATTTATGCAGCAGGAAAGGTGATCGATACGATCCATTCCAATCACATTAAATTAACTTTGATGATCGTTACCAAAAAGAGTGACGAAATGAAAACCAAGCTCCTGACCAACCTTTATCGTGGGATTACAGTCATGGATGGTGAAGGTGCATATTCAGGAGAAAAGAGTAAAGTAATGATGACAGTCATAACACGTTATCAGTTAACCGATGTAAAAACGATGATAAAAGAAGTGGATCCGAATGCTTTTGTCAATATAACCGAAACAGCCGAGGTCATGGGGATGTTTCATAAAGAGTGATGATAATTAGAAAAGCCTCCCGATATGGGAGGCTTTTTTGATCATTAGGCTTTTTTTATTCATGCATTTTAATTGCCAAACTGTTTTAGTAAAACGTTCATTTCAGAACTTAGTTTTAAGAATAAAGGTTTGTTTTTCGTATCCAAGGCTTCATCGATCTTTTTTGCAAGGATATTCTTTTTGGTAGTAAGGACGGCTTCCTGAATAATCATATCAATTAACATTTCCTGAACCACGGCATCGTTTTTCATTTCGCTCATTGATAAGGACTTTACTGACTCTGAATAAGATTTTTCATTTTTCAAAGTTACCACCCCTGACCCTTTTTATTATTATATGGATTTGAGTGGATAAAATCAACTGAAAATTTTAAAAATTTAAACATTAATAGAGAATGTGTCGTTTAGATGACGAAAAAGCCACTATATAAAAGAATTCTTAATTTTTTGTGAACTTCCTTTTTATGTTTAAAGGTTGTGCTATTATAGTGAGGAATTTAACATACATTTACTATCCCCCTTCACTCTTCTTGGACAATGGGGAATGGAAGGGTACAAGCAATCAAGGGTATAAGCTTCGAAAAAGTAAAAGCGGTGTTTAGCAATGAGGAAGAGGTGGATTAAAATGAAGGAAAATAATCAGGGAATTATTGAGGAATTTGAAATTACGCCACATACACTAATGGTTTCACCAATCAATTACGGCAGTAAAATATATTCCCGTATCATTGAAATGGAGGACGAGTTCATCTCCCCGTTTAAACCCATGGAAATAATAAAGAAAAGCTGTGAGTTCTTCGGTTCAAGTTATGAAGGACGCAAGAAAGGCACGAAACAGCTCATAAACATCACACATAAAGCACCGATCGCGATTGATCCGACCAGTTCGATTTTCTTCTTTCCGACTACATCTCCGTTGCGTCCTCAATGCATCTGGCTATCACATGAGCATGTGGCAACCTATGATCGCCTGGATTCCAAACATACAACCATCACATTCAGGAATAGACAAACCATCGATATAGCAGTATCATGCAGCTCTTTCGAAAACCAGCTGCACCGGACATCTTTTTTAAAAACGAAATTGATCCAGAGAATTGAGGAGACAAAGAGGAAATCCTTCTATCTGTTTTCCGATCCAAATGGGGCAAAGCCTTCAGAGGTTATGTCAAAGTATGTACCGCGTTAGAGGGGTTTCATGTAAACGGGATTCATTCAAAATTAAAGCAAGCCCTTCTTATTAAAGAAGGGCCCCTGAATTAATCCTCAAATAATTCATCCATTAAATCGTCAATCTCTTTTCTTAACTGCTTAGTGCCTTCTTTGGAAATGGTGATCGTATTACCATCGATAATCAGCATATCTCCTACTTTTGCTCCTTTGGGAAGAGCGCTTTTAGGAAAATCCTTCATGTCGCCGCCATCGATTTCAACGACAGCGATCTTTCCCTCGAAGCGATCGATAATTCCTTGTATCATTTATTTCACCGTCTTTACAGTAATTTTCTGACCTGTAGAAGTAAAAATAATGTTACCTGATTTATCTGTGCGATAAGTTTTGGCTTTCACTGAATTCAACCGTTTTACAACAGTAGAAGTAGGGTGCCCATATCCATTTTTCCCTACACTGATTACAGCGTATTTCGGTTTTGCTTTGTTAATGAAAGCTGAACTTGTTGATGTTTTTGCACCATGATGGCCGACTTTGAGTACATCCACACTTGGTACCAGTTTTTTAGCCAGCATATCTGACTCTGCTTTTACTTCGGCATCACCTGTAAACAAGAACGTTTTTTTGCCGTGTTTAAGTAAAAGGACTGCACTCCAATTATTTAAGTCAGACTTAGCATATTCTTTAACAGGTGCAATGAATTTAAGGGAATTATCCTTAGCTTTAGTGTTGATTTCCACGCCAGTCTGCGCTTTTTTTATTGTAAGCTTCTTCTGCTTAACAGCTGTTAAAAAGTCTTTGTATGCTTGGGTAGTATGAGAAACTTTAGGGGCATACACAGATTTAACATTAAGCGATTTAATCACATAAGCCAGACCGCCCACATGATCCGCATCTGGGTGAGTGGATACTACTGCATTAAGTGTTTTTACCTTTTGTTTTTTTAGGTAGGCTACAACTTCGTCGCCCTTTCCTTTACCGCCGCCATCGATTAAAACGTTTTCGTTACCTGTTTGAATAAGGATTGAATCCCCTTGTCCTACGTTGATGAAATGTACCTTCACATTTGAGGCTGCCTCGGTTGTTTTAAGTCCAGTGAATAAAGACAAAACAAGAACAGCGACCAGTAGAATATTTATTTTCTTCATTTTTTCCCCTCCAAATAATAATTTACCATGTTTAACCGGGAAAATGGGGATTTGGGCATAATTTTCTTGGTGATAAAAAAAGGGAGATGGGCGTCTGGATCATGGTTAGGTGAAATGGGACTAGGTATTTATATCTAAGTGATAAAGCTATTAATTCACAGGTGAAAATCATTGGAAAATCTATTACTCCCAGAATTTTATAAGAAGAATGTTGAAAGTAATATAGAAAGTTAGGATTACCAACAAAATATTTTATTACAGAGAATGTTGCTGAGTTTGTCCACTGTTTTTTAAGGTTTGTACAATTTAAATGTTGATTTCCCCTCCAGGCACTCGCTTTCCACGGGCGGTCCGGGAGCCTCCTCTGCGTGTTTGCGTTTGCGGGGTTTCCCTGGGACACGCTTTTCCCGCAGGAGTCTCGTACCTTTCGTTCCAATCAACTTTGTTTTAAAATTTAGATACAAACCCTTTTGGATACAAATTAAACCATGCAAATAAAACATTGCATGGTTTTTATGAGAAATAAGGGATTGGGGAAATTTTTTTACGATTAAACAATGGGGGTATAAGTTTGTGGATGATTATTTCTTAATACAAAATATAATAGACACCCACGATGCAACAACAATTTTGTTCAATATTTCACAAACTATTCGCGAAAGGTTCTTATTTTTTTCTGAAAGTTCTTTTTTGATTTATACGTTTTATATCAAGAGATCGTTACTAGTAGATATAGGTATGGATATGCAATTAACAATCTTTTGCAAAAAACGTTATACGGACTCTAAAATGATAGTGTTGGCGAATGGTTATAATAGGCGTATTGGTGATTAAAATGACTAATTATGAACAGACGAGCCCGACCGGCCTATTATTCGTTAAGGAATGTGTCCTTAGAAATCGTTTAGTGCAAATCGTGAGTGATGTGATACACGGCGGGTAATGAAATTGGTTACTTTAGCATTGATTTTGTCCAAGCACCTCTTTCAATATAACTGTTTTCCTAACTTTCTCATCAATATGGGGAGTGCTCTTGGTTTGATGAGGGTGGAAATACCACTCCTACCTTTGCCAAGTAACATGTAAATAACTTTGATTTAAAGGTTCTCAAAACTAAAATGTTAAGGATATATGCACTTTGATTACATAGGTTATCCCTTGATAGAAAAACGATATTTCATGGCGCTAATGTTTGAACTAGCCAATTATATTTTGATTATGGAATATTCACAGGTGAATGTTACTTACAAAGAAGGGCCTCTGTATCCTTCATGAAATGCTCCAAACACCCATATTTAACAAACATATATAGTGGCGATGCCTGTAACTTGCTAATTCCTTGAACGGTGTTTTTTTTCGAAAAAGTAAGAACATAACAACTCTTCGGTTTTGTTGCGTAGGCGGGGATTGAAATAATTATGATGTTCCTCGTATCCTTTATATAAAAAACAATACATCGTGAAGGATTCATCGCGTTTGATTTCACTAACCTTAATATTCTCCTTGCGCAAATATCGCCTTACCTCGGCGAGTTCGTCTTGAACCACTTTTAAAATATGTTCGACTAGCTCCGAATAGGGCCTTTTTAATTTAAATGGACTAATTTCGATGACCTTGAGATCCCGGTTTAAGACTGTTATAACCATAGGGAGGTAGATGGCTTTTTCAATCATATTACGGTCATCTTCTGGAATGCGGGTCATCATGACCGCTCCTTTCTAATAGCACGGCTTTTAATATTAGTATGTATACCATGCAGAAAAAAGAACATTTGTTCTGTTTTTTTATCCTAATGTATTTTCAGTGTATATGCAAGCGTTTTTGATAAATCTAGAAATATTCGTTAACAAGATTATGTTTTCCGGAGTTAGGGAAAGTATGAAGGTATATGGGTAATAATTCTTGCAATTTCAGGGGAAAGTGATATATCTAAAATAAACAGTTTTTAATAAGTTTATGCTGCTTTGATAGCAGCATGTCGAGGGAGATAATTATGGATTTGGTTACTATACGCGAGTGGTTTACACTTGATCATATATCTGCACTTATTCAGCAATATCGCTCATTCGGTCCAATTCCTGGGATCTTACTGCCGATGCTGGAAGCTTTTTTGCCCTTTTTGCCTTTAGTGGTGTTCGTGCTAGCTAACGCAACGGCTTTTGGTCTCTGGTGGGGGTTTTTATTTTCTTGGATTGGGGCGGTAGCGGGCTCTTATTTGATCTTTTGGATTATTAGAAGATATGGTCAAATGAGATTTTTCCGATTTTTGCAAAAGCATAAACAGGTGCAGAGGTTGATGGTTTGGGTGGAAAGTCATGGATTCGGTCCTTTGTTCATATTGCTCTGCTTCCCTTTTACACCTTCAGCCATCGTTAATATCGTGGCAGGACTTTCAAAAGTCAGTCCCTTGCAATATGGACTTGCAGTAGTGGGAGGGAAAGCGGTGATGATCTTTACGATCAGCTTCGTAGGTTACGATCTAGTATCCTTAATTCATAAACCTGTGCGTACGATCATTATCGGGATCGTCATCTTTATCCTATGGTATGTGGGGAAAAGACTTGAAGTCCGATTAAATAAAAGCATGAAGAGGGAAGAAGGACAATAAATTAGTATATAAATGCAGTAGGGGTTGAACTAGATGGAAAAAACAAACAAGAATTCTTTATCCGATTGGATAAAACCAGCGATGATAGCTTTTGTTATTTACATCTTGATCCGTACATTTCTCTTTTCAAGCTATGATGTTGAAGGGAAGTCGATGCAGCCGACCCTAGAAGATGGAAATAAACTTGTCGTGAATAAAATCAATTACCATATTCATGATATCAACCGTTTTGACATTATTGTTTTTCATGCGAACTCACAAGAAGATTATGTTAAGCGAGTTATAGGGGTTGCAGGTGACCAAATTCGTTATAAAGATGATTGGCTATACGTAAATGGTGAGAAAGTGGATGAGCCTTATCTTCAGAAATTCAAGGAAGGTTTCCCGGGACAGGATTTTACGGGTGATTTTACATTAAAAGAATTGACGGATGTGACCAAAGTTCCCGAGGGCAAGCTTTTTGTCATGGGTGATAATCGTCTTGAAAGTGCTGACAGCCGTCACTTTGGTTATATACCGGTTGAAAATGTTGTCGGTAAAGTGGATGTTCGATATTGGCCGGTGAAAGAATTCAATTATAAATTTACAGGTGAATGATCGTGGAAGCCCAAAAATTATGTGGGCTTTTTCTTTTGGGGAAAAACGCGAACGTACGATTGGTGTTTTTTCAGGGGAAACGTTAAAATAATAGAAAGTAAATCTAATTGGAAACAGAAACCTAGTCATGTTTACTAAAGTATTTCTGGTATGATGGATCTAGATATTATGTTGTAAGGGGGAAAAAGAGATGTCACTCCGTTTTTTACTGGGAAGATCGGGTGCAGGGAAAACTTCGAATATATTGGACGAAATTCGCTCCAAATTGGCAGAAGATCCCGAAGGAAATCCAATTATCTACCTCGTTCCTGATCAGATGACGTTTCTATCTGAATATAAATTAATTAAAACACCAGGCCTTGCCGGAATGATCCGGACACAGGTTTTTAGTTTTAGCAGGCTTGCTTGGCGCGTTCTTCAGGAGACCGGGGGGATGAGCCGGCTGCATTTGGACAGCGTTGGCGTTAATATGTTGATACGGAAGATCATGGATGATAAAAAGGAAGAATTAAAGATGTTTCGTCGTTCTGCTGATAAGCAGGGGTTCATTGCACAGATGGAGCTAATGCTGGCTGAATTCAAGCAGTATTGCATCCAACCTGATGACATTCAAAACTATTTGGCCGAAACCTCACAGGCCGGCAGCGGCATTCAGGATAAACTGCATGATCTTGAATTGGTCTATCAGGCTTTTGAGGATGAAATGGTTAACAAATATTTGGACTCCGAGGACTACTTCACTTTACTGATCGAGAAAATGGCTGATTCTTCCTATATAAGGGAAGCGGATATTTATATCGATGGTTTTTATAGTTTGACTCCACAGGAATTATTGATTGTGGAAGAAATGATCAAGCTGTGCAGGAGTGTAACGATCTCGCTGACGTTAGATCAGCCCTATAGACATTACGCTCCGGATGATTTGCAGTTGTTCAGGCAAACGGGAAATCTATATCATCACCTTTATCAGGCTGGATTGAGGAATGGCATACCGATTTCAGAAGATCGGATCTTAGAAGGAACTGAAAGATTTGGAAAGAGCCAGGGACTGAATCATCTGGAAACTTACTTTGCCATTAGACCTGCCAAAGCGTTAGATCAGTCGCCTGATGTAACGATCGCCCAGGCAGTTAACCGCAGAGCCGAGATTGAAGGAGTTGCCAGGGACATCTTGTCGCTGGTCAGAAAGAAACAGCACCGTTTCAGTGATATTGCGATTTTAGTCCGGAATGGAGAAGCGTACGCAGATATTTTACAGACCGTTTTTCGGGATTATCAAATTCCCTTGTTCGTCGATTCCAAACGGACGATGCTGAATCATCCTCTGATTGAGCTGATTCGTTCCACTTTGGAGATCATCAATGGCTATTGGCGTTATGAGCCGGTATTTCGTGCGATCAAGACGGAGCTTCTATTTCCGCTGCAAAATAACCACGATAGAATGCGCGAACAGGTAGATAAGCTGGAAAACTATGTGCTGGCCCGTGGCATTAAAGGAAGCAGGTGGACGTCCAAAGAACGTTGGACCTACCGGCGCTTCCGCGGACTGGAACTCGAGGACCGGAATCAAACAGATAAGGAAATGCAGCTTGAACAAGAGTTGAATGAGCTGAAGCAATTATTTACCGAGCCTATCTTGAAGCTCTCTAAACGTGTTAAAAAGGCTGTTAATGGCAGGGAATTGTGTGAAGCCCTTTATCTATATCTTGAAGAATTGCATGTACCGGAAAAATTGGAAAAGCTGAAACAAGAGGCAGAAGAAGCAGGTGATCTGGTATCGGCAAGAGAGCATGAGCAAACATGGAATGCAGTTGTCGACCTATTGGACCAATTCGTTGAACTGCTGAGCGGGGAAGAGCTTTCCCTGAAACAATTTGCAGTTATCATTGAAGCTGGTCTGGAGTCTCTTGAATTTTCTTTGGTACCGCCGGCAATTGACCAAGTATTGGTCGCTAATCTAGATTTATCCCGCCTGGATGATGTGAAGACAGCTTTTGTTATCGGCCTGAACGAAGGGGTTCTGCCAGGAAAAGCTGTATCTGATGGGATATTTTCAGATAGTGATCGTGAGGTGCTGCTGGCTGGTGGACTTGATGTTGCCCCAAGTTCAAAAGTGCGCCTGCTTGATGAGGAGTTTACAGCGTACAAAGCATTTACTACGCCTGCAGAGACCCTTTATTTATCATATCCGCTTGCCGATGAGGAAGGGAAGGCACTTTTACCCTCATCCTATTTGAAACGGGTAAGGGACGTATTGCCCAACGTGTCCGATGTGTATTATATGAACGATCCGTCCGATCTCCCTGCTGAGGAACAGGTGAAATATGCTGCAAATCATGATGTGGCCCTATCGTACCTGGCTGCCCAATTGCAGCTGAAAAAAAGGAACTATCCAATCCATTCACTATGGTGGGATGTATATAATGCCATTATGGATGATGAAACGGCCGGTCCTTCAGCAACTAAGGTTTTATCGAGCCTTTTTTATCAAAATAGAACAAAGAAATTATCTGGGGAAACAAGTAAGCAATTATACGGTGAGAGCATTCTTACAAGTGTATCCCGGATGGAAATGTTCAATAGCTGCCCGTTTTCCCATTATGCCGCTCATGGCTTGAAATTGCGGGAACGGCAAATTTTCCGTTTGGATGCTCCGGATATAGGCGAGATGTTCCATGGCGCGTTGAAAATGATTTCCGATTATTTAAAGGAACATGATATTCCTTGGTCTGCATTGACCCCGGAACAATGCTTGGAGCTGGCCAGAATTGCTGTGGAGAGACTTGCTCCTAAACTCCAAAATCAGATTTTGTTAAGTACGAACCGCCATCACTATCTACGCAGGAAACTGGAACATGTGATTGGACGGGCCTCTATCGTATTAAGTGAACATGCAAAGGTGAGCGGTTTTGCCCCAGTCGGATTAGAACTTGGATTCGGAAAAAATGGCGAGCTTCCCCCACTTTCTTTCACGTTGAAAAACGGTACGAAGATGGAATTGATCGGGCGGATTGACCGCGTGGATAAAGCGGAAGAAGATGAGGGTGTCTATTTGCGTGTGCTCGATTATAAGTCGAGTGAAAAGGAACTGAACATGAGTGAAGTGTATTATGGACTCGCACTGCAAATGTTGACATACCTAGATATCGTCGTCACCCATTCCAAGTCGCTAATAGGAAAAGAAGCGATTCCAGCCGGCGTTTTGTATTTTCATGTGCATAATCCCGTTGTTAAATCAAAGGGAATGCTCAGTTTGGATAAAATTGAAGAAGAAATTTATAAAAGTTTTAAAATGAATGGACTTGTACTAGATCATTCAAATGTCATTCAGATGATGGATACCTCGCTTGATATTGAAAATTCGGGTAAGTCGGATATCATTCCAGCCGGATTTAAAAAGGACGGATCCCTCCTTGCGGCTTCCAAAGTTGCCAGCAGGGAAGAGTTTTCGCTTCTGAATCATCATGTGCGCCGTATTTATCAGGAAGCTGGTGATCGAATGGTCGATGGTGATGTGGATATAACGCCATATAAATTAAAGGAAAAAACGCCGTGTACCTTCTGTTCCTTTAAATCTGTATGCCAATTCGACCAGTCACTGGAGGAAAACCAATTCAGGAATTTGGCACAGAAGAAACAAAATGACGTTCTTGAGCTATTAAGGGGGGAGGGAGAGAACGATGAGTAAAACGAAAATTCCTGCTCTGCCAGGAGATGTGACTTGGACGGAAGATCAATGGAAGGCGATATGGGCTAAAGATCAGGACATTCTGGTTGCGGCTGCTGCAGGTTCAGGGAAAACAGCGGTGCTGGTCAATCGGATTATTCAAAAAGTCATTTCCGAAGAAGATCCAATCGATGTTGATGAACTGCTCGTCGTTACATTCACCAATGCCTCGGCTGCCGAAATGCGCCATCGGGTAAGTGAGGCATTGGAAAAAGCGATCAATGATAATCCGCATTCACAGCATTTGCGTAAGCAGTTGAGCTTGATTAATCGTGCTTCGATTTCCACACTTCATTCCTTTTGTTTAGAGGTGATCAGGAAGTATTATTATCTGACTGATATCGACCCGGGCTTCCGGATTGCAGATTCTACTGAGATACAGCTGCTCCGTGATGAAGTGATGGAAGAGCTTTTCGAGGAGCAGTATGGCCAAAGTGACAATGAAGAGTTCTTTAATTTGGTTGATGCCTTCACAAGCGATCGAAACGATGATGCGCTTCAGAATATCGTTCGATCGCTGCATGATTTTTCGCAATCGAATCCAGATCCGGCCCGCTGGCTCGATGGTGCTGCTAGCATGTATGAGTTGGCAGATGATGATGGAATTGATGATCTTTCGTTTATCGATTCATTGAAGTTCGATATTGGCTTGCAATTGGACACTGCCAGGGACTTATTGGAACGCTCGCTTGCGTTGACCAAAATCCCTGGAGGTCCGGCACCAAGGGCTGAGAACTATATAGCTGATCTTGCCCTGGTTGCTAAACTTTCGGAAGTGAAGGACCAATCCTGGAACGCTCTTTATGAAGAAATCCAAAATGTGAAATTTGGTACGGCAAAACGCCTTACTGGTGGAGATTTTATCAAAGAAGTTACGGATGAGGCTACCAAGTATCGAGATAAGGCGAAGAAGATCATCAAATCGTTACAGGAAGAGTTATTTTCCCGTAAACCGGAAAGCTATCTGCGGGATATAAGGGAACTCAAGAGCTATGTCGATACACTTGTAATGCTTGTTAAACAGTTTGACGATCGTTTTTTTGCTGCAAAAGCAGAAAAGAACTTGGTGGATTTCGCCGATTTGGAACATTATTGTCTTCAAATTTTGACAGGGGAAACTGTGGATGGTGAACGAAAACCTTCAGCCGCAGCCGTAGAATACAGGAACCAGTTCAAAGAAGTACTCGTAGATGAGTATCAGGATACGAACCTTGTCCAGGAATCCATCTTAAAGCTGGTGACGGCTGATGGCGAATATAATGGGAATCTTTTCATGGTTGGCGATGTCAAGCAGTCCATTTACCGGTTCAGGCTTGCGGAACCGAATCTCTTCCTTGGAAAATACACACGTTTTACCCATGATGGTGTCGATTCCGGACTGAAAATTGATTTAAACCGCAATTTCCGGAGCCGTAAGGAAGTTCTCGATGGGACCAATTTTCTGTTTCAACAGTTGATGGGCATTACAGTCGGCGAGATTGATTATGATGAAGATGCCCAATTGAAAAAAGGTGCCCCATATCCCGAAGACGATCCAAATCCGATTGAACTTCATTTAATCGATGGAACAGCCGATCCGGAAGCTCATTCGGAAACGGAAGGATCGGATGGCGGGTTTGAAGCCGAGGAGCTTGAAAAAGCACAACTTGAAGCAAGGCAGATGGCCAAGCTCATCAAAAAGGCTATAAGCGAAAAGCATCGGATATATGATACGAAAACCAAAAGGTACCGATCTGCCACTTATCGAGACATGGTCATTCTTCTTCGTTCGATGCCATGGGCACCGCAAATCATGGAGGAATTTAAAAAGCAGGGCATTCCGGTATATGCCAATTTATCGACAGGGTATTTTGAAGCGACCGAAGTGGCCATCATGATTTCCTTATTGAAGGTGATAGATAACCCGCAACAGGATATCCCATTGGCATCCGTTCTCCGTTCACCTATCGTCGGGCTGGATGAAGAAGAGATGTCACAGGTGCGTTTATTCCATACAGGAAGTTATTACGAAGCGCTAGCTGATTTTTACAGGAAGAGTGACCCGGAAGAACATCCGGGGCTTTATGAAAAAGCCTCTGCTTTTTATAAAAAACTAGTGAAGTGGAGGAAGCTTGCCAGGCAGGAAGCATTATCGGATTTGATCTGGCTACTATACCGCGAAACGCAGTTTTATGATTTTGCAGGTGGGATGCCGGGTGGCAAACAGCGTCAGGCCAATTTAAGAGCGCTCTATGACAGGGCAAGGCAATATGAAGCAAGTTCTTTCCGCGGTCTGTTCCGTTTCTTGCGTTTTATAGAAAGGATGCAAGAACGTGGGGATGATTTAGGTGCAGCTCGGGCTTTAGGGGAACAGGAAGATGTGGTCCGGCTGATGACGATTCACTCCTCAAAGGGGCTTGAGTTCCCGATTGTGTTCATTGCCGGCCTTTCCAAGCAATTCAATATGATGGATTTACGCAAGGCCTACTTACTGGATAAGGATTATGGCTTTGCGGCAAAGTATGTGAATTCCGAATTACGGATCACTTTTCCATCCCTCCCTCAATTGGCTTTCAAGAAAAAAAAGCAGCTTGAATTAATTGCCGAGGAAATGCGTGTCCTCTACGTGGCGCTTACAAGGGCTAAGGAAAAGCTATATTTGATTGCCAGTATCAATGATGCTGAAAAAACGCAGCAGAACTGGGAAAGCAATGCGGCACATGGAGAGTGGCTATTGAAGGACTATGTCCGGGCAGGTGCAAAAAGTTATCTTGATTGGATTGGTCCATCCCTTGTCCGACATCGGGATTCTCTTGGTGCTGCAGGTCTTGGCTTGGAAATGGAGTCGCATCCATCGAATTGGTCCATTTCCGTCATACCAAGTGAAGAGCTTGCTGTTCTGGACGAGGAAGAGGCACTGGTTCAAGAGCAAATGCTTGATCATGTCCAGAAATCGGAGAAGGTCGGTATTACTTCCGAGTTTTATGATGATATCAAGGAACAGCTGGAATGGGAGTACCCCGGACATGATGCAACGGTGTATCGTTCCAAGCAATCCGTTTCAGAACTAAAACGGCAATATGAACTCAAGGACGAGCAAAGCTCCACAGAGTTGTTGCGTAAATTTAAACGACCTATCACGAAGCGGCCGACTTTCATGCAAGAAAAGTCACTGACCCCTGCTGAAAGGGGTACGATTACACATTTAGTCATGCAGCATATCGATCTATCTAAAGAGATTACCATTCATTCGATTCAGGAATTGATCGTTGATTTGATTCAACGTGAGTTGTTGACGGAGGAACAGAAAGAAGCTGTGGACCCTGAGACGATCGTCGATTTCTTTGACACTGAAATCGGGCAAAGAATGCAGAGGGCCGGGAACATTCGCCGTGAAGTGCCATTTACGATGTCGTTGCCTGCAAAGGAAGCTTACAGCGATTGGGCAGCTGGAGATGAAGAGATCCTTATTCAAGGTGTAATTGATTGTATCTTTGAGGATGAACAAGGTCTTGTGCTCCTCGATTATAAAACGGATACCATCACTGGCCGTTTTGCTAGCGGGTATGAAGGGGCTAAAGAGATTCTTGCCGATAGATACCGGATGCAGCTTCAGCTTTATACGCGGGCTGTTGAAGGGATAATGAATAAGAAGGTAACCGGCCGTTACTTGTTTTTCTTTGATGGCTCGCATATATTGGAAGTATAAGAGAGAAGGAGTGTCCCATTGATGTGGGACGCTTCTTTTTGGTTGAATAAACAGAATAGTTTGAAAAGGCATAAATGCTTACTATATACTAGTGGAGAAAAATACCTTTTTAAAGGAGTAGAGATGAGTATGACGAGTGAGATCAAGAGCAAGGGATACTTTGGTGAGTTCGGTGGAAGCTTCGTACCGGGTGAGCTTCAGGAAGTTATGGATATTTTGGAAACGGAATTCCTGAACTATAAGGATGACCCGGAATTCATTGAAGAGTTTCAATATTATCTGAAAGAATATGTCGGACGTGAAAACCCGTTAACACTTGCAAAGAATTTAACGAAAAAGGTTGGCGGGGCAAAAATATATTTGAAGCGTGAGGATCTGAATCATACAGGTGCTCACAAAATTAATAATGCGATTGGACAAATCCTGCTCGCCAAACGGATGGGTGCTAAACGAATCATCGCAGAAACGGGCGCTGGTCAGCATGGTGTGGCGACTGCTACAGCATGTGCGATGTTTGGCATGGAGTGTGTGATCTATATGGGTAAGCTGGATACGGAGAGGCAGGCATTGAATGTTTTTCGGATGGAATTGCTGGGGGCAAAGGTCGTAGCGGTCGAAAAGGGACAGGGTCGATTGAAGGATGCCGTTGATGAGGCATTGAATGATTTGGTGCAAAACTATGAGAATACTTTTTATTTGCTTGGTTCAGCAGTGGGCCCACACCCATATCCAACGATCGTTAAGCACTTTCAATCAATCATAAGTGAAGAATCAAAGCGCCAGATCCTTGAAAAGGAAGGAAAGCTGCCAACTGCCATCATTGCTTGTGCAGGAGGGGGAAGTAATGCAATTGGTGCTTTTGCTCATTATATCGATGAAGAAAACGTCCGTTTAATTGGTGTAGAGCCAAGTGAAGCACCAAGTATTTCGCAAGGTGTCCCGGCAGTATTGCACGGATTCAAAAGTTTGACGTTAGTGGACGAACAAGGGGAACCAAAACCGACATTTTCCATAGCAGCCGGATTGGATTACCCAAGCGTAGGACCCGAGCACAGTTTTTTGAAAGATAGCGGACGGGCGGAGTATGTAACGGTTAAAGGGGAAGAAGCTCTTGAGGCTTTTCAGGTAGTATCCAAAGCAGAGGGAATCATTCCAGCTCTCGAAAGTTCACATGCTCTAGCCCACGCCATGAAGCTCGCAAAAGAGTTAACAAGAGATGATATACTGATCGTCAATTTATCAGGCAGGGGAGACAAAGATGTCGAGCAAGTATTTAACATGTTAGAAAAATAGGCCGAATTTAAAAGCCTCCCTGGAAAGGGGAGGCTTTTTCTTAGACTAATTATTCCCTGTAATGGGCTGGTCGACCCCATTGACATCAAGGACATTGCTACCATTCAGGCCATTGGCCGTAAAAACGATGGCAGCTGTGTTAGATGAACCAGATCCGGCGACAGATTTGCTCGAAGATTTTGGCGAAATAACGGCTGCATCCCCGAATAGCAGGTTTCCTTCCGCGATATTGAATATTTGGACTGGACCGACAATAGCTGGCATATGAATTCCTCCTTTAAAATTTAAGTGGTATCGGTTGAACCCTCAATTGGTGTCTCTTCGGGTTTTTTAGGAATCTCCCGAATGTGTTTCACTCTTGATTCCATACGTGCATGGCCTACGTTCCCCACACCGACAACAGATGAAGATGATACCCCGATTATGTCGACGTTGCCAACACGAATAAAGGGATTCGGATTTGAAAATCTTGATATGACGGGTTCATTCGATCTAGGGATATAAATTGGTTTCTTAAAAATGTCATAGTCTTCGAAATGAACATCCACTGAATCGAAAGTTTCGCTTTTCTTCTGGATTGCCAAGGCAAATGATTTTCCGTCAATATAAGAACAGTCTCCAATCTGCATGGTGGAGCTAAAAAGAATTGTCTGGGTAGATATAGACTTTACTTTGGACATTCTTGAAAACATCTCTTTTATCCTTTTGGAGCAAATGGGACGACTGGTCCGATGATAAGGGATTCCGGCGGTGTATCGAATGCGGAAGATAGTTGGACCGTTTGCACATCCCCTATTAGAAATAAAGCAGAGCTTGCTACACCGATAACTTTAATTTCACCTACGCAAAGCTGGTGATTGGTTACATTAAACTCCATTTGGATTTCCTCCTGTCTCGGCTTGTGAATGGGTTATGAATTGAAATAGTGCGGTTTGAATATCGGATTTTACCTTTTCCCTGATCATTTCCTTGATATTATCCCTTTGCTGCGGCGCACGTTCCGCGTACGAAAGATTATCGAAATACATATTGATTCGTTGATGCAGCTGGCGTTCGACGTCCTGCTTAATAAAGTCATGATAAGAGGGTTCCAATGATATTTTCAGTTGGTTTTCCGCATCGTGAATCATATTTTCCAAGTCTGAAAGTATATCGTTGTGAATTTCCTCGACGAGGATCTCCCTGCCTGGAAATAGGTTAGGGGCAGGTTGAACAGGTTGGTTGTTAACGGCAAATTCGTCAATGTTGTTTAGATCAGTTGGATTTAAACCGATATTCAATGTACCATCCAGAGATTCGACCTTTAACTGATCGAATTTATATTCAATTCTTTCTACATGGATTGGCGGTTTGTTTTTTAGTTCGGCAAGTTCATCCGTCAGGCGTTTGAGTTCGTGTTCAAGTTTCATGATCCGTTTATCCTGGGCTTCAAGAAAACACTGCATTTGTATGGAATATGAATATAGATCCTGATTCACGATTCAACACCCCACCTTCACAATAAAATAAATTTTCATTTATGACAGTATATGAAAAAGTTGGATGTAGGTGAATGCCTATGATTTAGGACGATTAAATGGGACGAAACTGGTTACTGGGGTTACATCAGCTGCAACTCCAGGAGCAGGCTCAGTGAATCCACCGGTATTGGCTAATGTGGAATATGGTTTAATTACCCCGGCACTTCCTATTTGAAAAACGGATGAATTGGCGATGCTTTGAATTTTTATCATATTGATTTGTATGGTCTGGTGAATATTAAAGATCATGTTTACTCCTTTCTTAAAAACATTAGAGATTTAAGACCAGTGGCTGATCAATACCATCTGTATCATTTGTATTTGTGGTGCTATAGGCATTATATAGGGATATGGATTCACCTGTATTAAACGAGCCAGCACCCGAAAAAGTTTTTGCAATGGAATATGGACTAATTTTAAAGACGTCACCAATATGGACAATTCCACTGTTACTGGCATTGATGACTTGAACGACTCCTACGATGGCCGGCAAGAAAATCATCCTTTTTTTATTCTGGTTTTTCCCTTGAATCTCAGGCCATGAGCCTATCACTGAAGGGAGTTTCAATGTATTGTATGTTGACTCATGATTGATGTGATTCATCTGCCTATCAATATATTGTTATATAACAATGGTAAATGTTATTGAAATCCCGATAACAGATATGGTAATATAACACTAATTCAGAATATTCAAATAAAATTAGAGGTGAGGAAATGAATGTACCATTAGTTTTATCGCATTTCTTGGATCGGGCAGCCTTACTATATGGCGATAAGAAAGCCATCATTGGAGATGACAAGGTTTTAACATACTTAGAGCTGAACGGCCGTGTAAACCAGCTTTCGAATGGTTTAAGGGACCTTGGAGTCAAAAAGGGTGATAAGGTGGCATATTTGGCACCTAACTCAATTGAAATGCTTGAAGGCTTTTATGGTGTCTTTCAGCTTGGGGCAGTAATCGTTCCATTGAATATCCGTTTGAGGCCTGCCGATTATGTATTCATTTTGAACCATAGCGAGTCAAAGGTCCTTTTCGTAGATCAGGAATTGTATCATCTAATTTCCCCTGTCAAGGATGAACTTGAATCGGTGGAGCACATAATCGTTCATTATAAAAATGAAGAGATCAATGAAACCGATTACAACCATTGGCTGGAAGGTTATGATAACAAGTGCTTCAACCGGGAGTCCGTGGATGAAAATGATGTTTCGAGCCTCCTTTATACTAGCGGGACCACAGGAAATCCCAAAGGGGTGATGCTGACTCATCGGAATAACTATTTACATGCCCTGGGTGCGATGCATCATTTCAGGGTCAATGACCGCGATACATATTTGCATGTACTGCCGATGTTCCATGTGAATGGGTGGGGTGCCCCATTTTATTATACGGCAAATGGCGCCACTCAAGTTTGTTTGAGAAAAACCAGCCCCGAAATGATATTTGAGGCATTGCAAAAACATAAGGTTTCCATAATGCATATGGCACCAACTGTTCTGAATTCCCTGTTTCAATATTATGAACGGAATGTTCCGAATATCGAGCAGGATATCCGAATCGTCGTTGCGGGTTCCGCACCGCCTCCTGCATTTGTTACAAGGGTGGAAAAAGAGTTAGGCTGGGAATTCATTCAAATTTACGGAATGACTGAATCAACACCGGTTAGTCTGATATCGCTGATTCGTTCTGAATTCGATGATCTTTCGGAAAAAGAAAAATACAGAATGAAGGCGAAAGCCGGTTATCCCATCATAGGCAGTGAGGTAAAGGTCATTCGTGACAATGGTGAGGAAGTGGCCCATGATGGCGTGGATATCGGGGAGCTCATCGTCCGCAGTCATGGAGTGATGTTAGGTTATTGGAAAAATGAAGAAGCGACAAGACAGACACTGATAAATGGATGGCTGCATACAGGGGATATGGCCACAATCGATGAAAATGGCAATGTTGATATCGTTGACCGCAAAAAGGATATCATCATTAGTGGCGGAGAAAATATCTCTTCCATAGAGGTGGAAGGAATACTCTACGAACATCCTGACATTCTTGAGGCGGCAGTCATTGCCGTTCCGCATGAAAAGTGGGGAGAGACGCCGCATGCCTTCATTGTGCCAAAAACGGGCGTGAAATTAACGGAGGATGATATAAGGACCTTTACACGAGAAAAACTAGCTCATTTCAAATCAGTTACCAGTGTGTCGTTCGTCGATGAACTCCCAAAAACGGCATCAGGGAAAATACAAAAAATCCATCTCCGTAATGATTACTGGGAATCTAAGGGGAAAATTGGCAGATTCGTTAATTGAAGCTCGCTAACGCTGTTCAGAAATGATCAGCGTTTTTTCTGTTGCCCTTTAACTTTCGTTTTTCATATTAAGCTAGGAAAAGTAACGCATGCCATTGTAGGATAAGGACGGCCATTTTAGGAGCACTGGAATTGGAATTTGTTTCGATAAAAAGCTTCCTGTTTAACGATAAAGTGTTACTATTATAAAATATTTCAAATTATTTTGATTTTTATTTTTCATCATGTTGATTTTAAGAGTTTTGGATTGTGGGGAGAGCATTGAAACGTATTCATTATAGCTGGGTTATTTTAATCATAACCTTCTTCTCGATTATTGTAGCGGGAATCGTTAGGTCATCATCGGGAGTATTCATCGTACCATTTGAAAGTGAGTTCGGGTGGGACCGGTCCGTCATTTCTTTAGCCTTCGCCATAAGTCTTTTTCTTTATGGATTATCGGGTCCATTCATGGCCGCTCTAATTGAAGTGCTTGGATTGAAGAAAATGATGGTATTGGCCATGTCCACTTTATTGGCAGGGATTTTCCTCACTTTTTTCATGGAGCATGAGTGGCAGCTCATTTTAATTTGGGGAATCATCATTGGCTTGGGTTCTGGAGTGTTTTTAACGGTCTTGAGCCCATATGTGGCAAATCGTTGGTTCGAGAAGAGGCGTGGGCTGGCGGTCGGGATACTGACGGCAAGTACAGCCACAGGCCAGCTCATTTTACTTCCGGTTTTAGCCATCATCATTGAGAATTATTCATGGAGGTGGGCGATCGGATTAATATTGATCCTTAGCTTGATCATGCTGGCAATCATCCTTTTATTCATGAAAAACAATCCGATGGAAGTTGGCACTCTTCCATATGGATTAGAAGAGGAAAGTCAGGAGGCAGTTATAGTCCGAAAGAAGAACCCCATTGCCATGGCTTTTCAGTCATTGATTGAAGCAGTGAGGGTGAAGGAATTCTGGTTATTGGCAGGGAGCTTTTTTATATGCGGACTTTCAACTAGCGGGTTGATCGGCACACATTTCATTTCTTACTGCATTAGTTTTGGTTTACCTGTTGTTACGGCAGCATCAATGCTATCTTTCATGGGAATTTTTGATTTAATTGGTACGACTGTATCCGGGTGGTTATCAGATCGTTTTGATAACCGTTGGCTGTTGTTTTGGTATTATGCTCTAAGGGGTGCTTCCCTCGTATTACTTCCATTTGCGCTAAATGAAGGCTCAATCGGTCTATTGATCATCTTCTCCGTTTTTTATGGCTTGGATTGGATCGCCACCGTTCCTCCGACCATAAGCATTTCACGACAAGTCTTTGGCGTGGAGAAAAGCGGGATTGTATACGGTTGGATATTCGCCGCCCATCAGGTGGGGGCAGCAGTGGCGGCGTACGGTGGAGGGCTTATCTTCAAAATATTCAATTCCTATACATGGGCATTCTTCCTTGCAGGAATCTTTTGCTTATTGGGCAGCTTGTTTGTCATACTGATAAAAAAGCAAAAAGCGGTCACGAAAGTTAAAGATAGTGCAATGGAGTTATAGAAAAGATGTTAAATCCGTATGGATGAAAGGGGGTGCACCCTATGAGGGGCACAATGGTGCCATTGCAGGAAAATAAACGGATCGTAAGCATCGATGTTTTACGTGGATTAGCCATTTTAGGTATTTTTTTAGTGAATATGCCTTCTTTCCACTCTCCGCTCTTGTACATAGATGGTGAAGAGCGGTGGTCAGGGGGATGGGACAGGATTTTGTACAGATTCAGTGATATTGTCGCACAGGCCAGCTTTTATCCGTTATTCGCCTTTCTGTTCGGTTTCGGGGCAATCATACTAGCTGTAAGGGCTGAAGAAAAGGGCATTTCATTTCCTTTACTATATATGAAAAGGCTAAGTTTCCTGCTGATACTTGGATGCTTTCATGCCTTTTTCATTTGGCATGGGGACATCCTCATTAATTATGCTGTATTTGGGTTTGCCTTTTTATTTTTTTATAAAATGAAGGGCAGGAATTTAATTCTACTAGGCTCGGTTTGTTATGTCCTGCCTTTTGCGATATTGGGTTCACTATTTCTTATATTGGGCATTTTTGATAGGGAAGGGATGGCAATAACGACTGATTCGGCGATGATGAAACAGTCTTTGGAAGTTTATCAATCTGGTACATTAGCGGACATAATGAGTCAAAGGGCACTGGATTGGTATATGGTGAACAACCCTTATAATGCCATTATCCTTTTTTTATCGATTTTTCCGTTTTTTTTAATTGGTGCAGGCGTTGCAAAACAAGGCATTCTCCAAAATCCAACCCAATATAAACGACAATTGAAAATGATTTCGATTGTAAGCTTGTTATTGGGCATGTCAATTAAGATTCTGCCATATGTGACGGTTTACCATTTTGGTACGATATTCGTGCAAGATTATTTGGGAGGACCATTACTTACGATTTTTTATATCACGGCAATTGCGCTTTTGGCGGAACAGGCAGGGGCTTTCCGCCTCTTACATCCGCTTTCGTATATCGGAAGGATGTCGATGAGCAATTACTTGTTCCAATCGATGGTAAGTACGGCCATTTTTTATTCATATGGACTTGGTTTATATGGATCCGTCTCTTATACGACAGGATTTGTTTTCTTAATAGCCCTGTTTTGCCTGCAAATTCTGCTTTCCTTAATGTGGATGGGGCTGTTTAAATACGGACCGGTTGAATATATATGGCGTTTGGTTACATATGGTAAAAAACCGGTTATGCGCAGGTAGGGACCTATTAAGAATATATGTAAATGATGTTCATTAAATTGTTGGTTTTTACCCATTCAAGTAGATCCTTAGTTTTGTTTTTTTGTAAAAGCCTATGATATGATGAAGATGAAATGGAAACTGAACGAGGGGGCAAAAAAATGACACATATGCATATTACGGCTTGGGTTATCGGAATCATTCTTTTCTTTGTCACATATTCGATGCTTAAAGGTGGAAATCCGAAAGCGAAAATGCTACATATGATAACACGGTTGTTCTATCTATTGATTTTCCTGACTGGCGGAATGCTGATCACTGATTTTGGTGCTTACGCAGTAAAAATGATTGTTGGAATCATCGTGATTGCGGCGATGGAGATGGTGCTGGTCCGTACGAAAAAAGGGAAAAGCACAAGCGCCATGTGGATATTGTTCATCGTAGCGTTTGTATTCGTCCTTTATTTAGGGCTTTCGCTGCCACAAGGAATGGACTTTTTCTAATGTAGAATTGAAGACGGGTAAATGAGGATATCTCATTTACCCGTTTTCTTTTACCCATTATTGTGAATTCACTTTCTCAATGACGATCCTTTTTCCAGTGTTCAGGGTGAATTCAAAACGATCGTGATCCTTTTTCCCATAAGAAAAGTGGTGTTGGACGAGGCATATTTGACTCTCGTTATCAAAGGTGAAGAAATTAACGCCGGACTGGTTAGGGACTGCCCTTAAAAAGGTGAGCTGGTTATAACTATATATACAATCATAAATAGAAAAATCAAGTGAATTCAATGTCGTTACAAATTGGAAAAAGGAATCATCGTTCAATTCTTCCAATAAGCGTTCAAAAGAGTAGAGTAGTTTTTTGCGTATCCGAATGGGCTCATTTTCCCTTAAGAAGGTAATTTCCCGGTGAAGCAGGATTTTCCCCTCTTCTTCAACTACTCCTTGCTGCCAGCGCCCACCCCTGTACACTTCAATGATGCTATCAACGTGGTCTTCAATGGAGCAGGCCTCATCTGTTTCATCATCGAAAAAAATCCATTGTTGATTGATATTTTCCACTGTTCCTTCGGTAAAAGCTCTTGTTTGCCTGTTCATTAACTTGATTCGTTGTTGCTGACTCATACATATACCTCCAATAGTGGAATCCTCACCTACTTTTTAGTCAAAATCCAATGAAAATATAACTGTATATTTTAAAATATTATGGACAAATAACCATCTTTCCGTCTTTGCATAGGCTATGTTTAAACAAGGGATGCTTTGCTCAACAATTCATTAACAACGCCGGGCGATGTGGGCAGGGTAGTCCTACGGAATAGCTGATCGATACTTAGGGACTGTAAATCTTTTTTAAGACAGGGAGCCAATATATTTTTGTTGGTCCGGATAGAAAGGATGAAGTGTAAAATGTGTGGGATAACAGGCTGGGTGCATTTTCAAAAAGATTTACGGACAAAAACGAAAACACTGGAAAACATGACAAAAACGTTGGCAAAGCGGGGGCCAGACGAAGAAAATGTTTGGAGCGAAGCCCATGCAGCCTTTGGTCATAAACGGTTAACGGTTGTCGATGCGGAAGGCGGAAAACAGCCGATGACGAAAAATCACGAAAACGGCAGATATACACTTTGTTATAATGGTGAGCTATATAACACCGAGGATATTCGTAAACAGCTATTATTAAAAGGATATTCCTTTAACGGTCATTCTGATACAGAAGTTTTACTAACTTCTTATATGGAATGGAAAGAAAAATGCATTGACTTGTTCAATGGGATTTTTGCATTTGCGATTTGGGATGAAAAGGAACAGAAATTATTCGTTGGAAGAGATCGCATGGGGGTAAAACCATTCTTTTACGCGGAAAGGGACGGCGGGTTCATTTTCGGATCGGAGCTTAAGGCCATCCTGGCCCATCCGGATGTTAAAACGGAGATTGACCGCGAAGGGTTGTCAGAAGTTTTTGGTGTTGGCCCATCCCGAAAGCCAGGTTCAGGTGTATTTCATAATATCCATGAATTAAGGCCTGCCCATGCGCTTACCTTATCAAGGAAAGGCCTCCGGATTTGGAGATATTGGAATGTGAAAAGCGAAGAACATCGGGATACTCTTGATGAGACGACCGATAAGGTTCGCTTCCTTGTCGAAGATGCAGTCACACGGCAACTTGTATCAGATGTTCCTCTTTGTACCTTCTTATCGGGAGGGCTTGACTCAAGCGCGATAACAGCCATTGCGGCTAACGCCTATCAAAAAGAAGGAAAAGGCCAGCTTCATACCTATTCCATCGATTATGAAGATAATGAGCGCTATTTTAAGGCAAATGATTTTCAGCCTAACTCTGATGGGTATTGGATTAAAAAGATGTCGGAGACCTTTAACACGGTTCACCATTCATCGATCATCACCCAAGAGCAGTTGACGGATTATTTAACGGAAGCTGTCCTTGTAAAGGACCTCCCGGGCATGGCGGATGTCGATTCTTCTTTACTTTGGTTTTGTAAGGAAATCAAACGGGATTTTGTCGTAGGCCTATCCGGCGAATGTGCGGATGAAATTTTTGGAGGTTATCCTTGGTTTCATCGTGAGGATGATTTGAATCGTGCTGGTTTTCCATGGATGAGATCGACCGGGGAGCGGGCATCTTTATTAAAAACGGAATGGCGTGAGAAATTGAAGCTGGAGGAATATGCGCAGGAAGCTTATTTGACCACCCTTGCCGAAACGCCTAAATTGGAAGGGGAAAGCGGTGTGGCAGCAAAACGGAGAGAGCTTTTCTATATGAACTTATTATGGTTCATGACGACGCTCCTTGACCGGAAGGACCGGATGAGTATGGGGGCAAGTTTAGAGGTGCGCGTGCCATTTGCCGACCATCGCCTAGTTGAATATGCATGGAACATTCCTTGGGAAATGAAAATGGAAGGCAACCGTGAAAAGGGTATTCTAAGGAAAGCGTTGGAGGGGCTGTTACCTGATGAGGTATTGTATCGTAAAAAAAGTCCATATCCAAAAACCCATAACCCTATATATACAGACCGTGTGCAGGCGTGGTTGAAAGACTTACTTACGGATAAAAATTCGGTCCTGCATGAGTTTTTCGATAAAAAGAAGCTAACCGATATAGTAGATTCCAAGGGTGCCGCCTTTAAAGTGCCGTGGTTCGGGCAATTGATGTCAGGTCCACAGTTGCTCGCTCACTTGGCACAAACCCATGTATGGTTCAAAGAATATGATATCCAAATAATCGATTGAAAAAAACGGGGCGGATGATTTTCATTTGCCCCGTTTTCATTGCCTCAATAATTGAATGAGAGAATTTTATATTGATAACCACCCAATTCAAATTTACCTTCCTGTGTGGTTTCTTTTGTTCTTAAATCGGTTAGTGTACGTCCTTTCAAATCAAAAGGAAGGGTAAAGGATTGCTGGACATCCGTCGGATTAATGAGGATCACGACAGAACGTTCTCCATTATACTTTTGGTAGGCCACGATATTTTCGTTGCCGGCTGTATTAAGGAATTGGAACTTTCCATCATTGGCAAGTAATCTTTCTTCTTTTCGCAAGAGAATCAATGTCTTAATTTCATTGAAAAGCTCGGTATTTTGTTTTTCTTCTTCCCAGACCATGCATTTTCGGCACCCTGGATCCATGCCTCCGGTTAAGCCGATTTCATCTCCATAGTATATACAAGGGCTGCCATTGAATGTCAAAAGAATTGCGTGGATGAGCTTGGCACGAGCTAGATTTTCACCGCAATCCGTGAAAATCCGCGGTGTATCATGGCTTCCAAGAAGATTGAATGTCACGTCAAAAACATTGGTAGGATAACTGTGATAGATGGCTGTCATTTCTTCCGTGAACTCCCGTGCATTGATGGTTTGTGATGCGACCAAGCGAAAAACTTGGTTGGTAAACGGGTAATTCATGACAGCATCGAACTGATCGCCGCGAAGCCATGGCATCGAGTCATGCCAAATTTCCCCAAGAATATAAAGGTCAGGCTTTATATTTTTCACCGTTGTTCGAAATTCACGCCAGAATGGCTGATCGACTTCATTTGCCACATCGAGCCTCCAGGCGTCTATATCGAACTCCTTAATCCAATAAGCCGAGACTTCGAGCAGATATTCTTTCACCTCCGGATTCGCAGTATTCAATTTTGGCATCGATTCAAAAAAACCGAATGTTTCGTAATTGGGCCTTTCCCCTCCCTTAAGAGGAAAGCTGTGCGGGTGGAACCAATCCTTATATTTCGATTTCTCCCCTTTTTCGAGTAAATCCTGAAAAGGGGGGAAGTAGTAGCCGCTATGGTTAAAAACGGCATCAAGCATGACCCGGATATTCCGTTTGTGGCATTCGGTTATTAGTGTTTTCAATGTTTCCTTCGTTCCAAATTGCGGATCGATACTCCGGTAATCAATTGTATCGTATTTATGATTGGAGTAGGCATGGAAGATTGGCGTGAAATATATTCCGTTGATGCCGAGATTCTCAAGGTAATCCAAATGTTCAATGATTCCTTCGAAGTCCCCGCCAAAAAAATTATCCACGGCCGGTTCTTCACTTCCCCAAGGTATCACACCTTCCGGATCATTGTCGGGATTTCCGTTCGCGAATCGTTCAGGAAAAATTTGATACCAAATTGTATCTTTGACCCATTCCGGTGCCCCGAAAACTTCATTTTGATGTAGATAGGGAATCGCGAAATAGCTTCCCGGATCTCGGGGGGGTTCTTTAAAGAAACCTTTTTCCGTGTAAATGGCACTTTCATCTTCCGAGGATACTTTGAACCCATATCGAATTCTTCGGTAGGGAGGCTTCACATAGATATGCCAATAATCATAACGGTTATCGCTGCCTGATAAACTCATGGGAAGTTCTTGGTACTGCCACTGACCATCATTATCTGAAATGTATGGATCCCCAAAGATCAATCCAGCTGAGGAGATATCTTGTTTTTTCGTACGTAGGCGGATATGTAGGGTTTCAGTGTTGATGGTATAGCCGTAATTGTCATTAGGTCTATGGTGTATAGATGAAAATTCCATTACAAAACCACTCCAATTCTATATGTATTTGGGGATGTGAAAAAGGAAACCTTCCAGCTGTTTATGAGGGGGGGGCACCATGAAGTTGCACTGAGCCAGGCTAAGTGTTTTTCAATATGGTTATATACCCGATTTCAATTGAAAGAAGCACTTATTAACTAAAAAATAACAAAAAGTGTTCATCACTACAAGGAAATAAATACAACGAGGAAAATGTTGTAAAAACCAAAGGCGTTCATATAATGATAACAATAGCTTTGGCATCGCTTTCATTAAGTGGCTTTCTTTGAATGAATGAACTGAAAAACAGTATTATTTGGTGCTTTTGGACATGATAGAATAAACATTTTAAAAAGGAGAATGAAAGTGAAGAAGTTGATTTTTCATTTGTTCATGTCCATGTTTTTTATCGTTAGTGTAAGTGCTTGTGGTACCAGTTCAGATTTGGAAAATGAGGTAGTGAAAGAAAATAAGAAAAAAGAAGACGAAGCAGCCAGCAATGAAGCGAAGCCGGAAAAATTGATCATTTGGGAGGAAAAAGGTAAAGCAGAGGCCCTAATGCCGGTTATTGAAGCTTTTGAAAAGGAATATGGAATCAAAGTTGAGCATGAAGAGCTTGAAATAGATTCCGAGATGTATGAGAGGCTTCGAAGTGATGGGCCAATCGGAAACGGAAAGGCCCCGGATGTCGTAACTTTTTCTCATGAAAAAGTCGGGCAAATCGTGAAGGAAGGCTTAATTCAGGAAATGAAGGTGAAAGATGAGGTATTGAACGCCTTCATTGAACCTTCAATTAGTGGGGAGATGTACCAAGATAAGGTATTTGGATTGCCTAAATCGGTAAACACATCCGTATTCATTTATAACAAAAAACTGATGGCTAAGGCTCCTGAGACGATGAATGCCCTTTATAAAATGGCGAAGGAATTAAGAAAGGATAACGTGCATGGTTACTATGCCAAATGGAATGATTTCCATGATTCTTATGGAGTGATCGCTGGAATGGGAGGTTATATTTTTAAAGATAAGAATGGAAAACTGGACCCTTCCGACATTGGTTTGAATAATAAGGGTGCCATAAAAGGGGCTGCTTACATCCAAAAATGGTATAGGGCGGGTTTGATTCCTAAAGGTGACAAGGCAGCGAGCGAGAAGTTGTTTGTACAAGGGAATTTGGCTTCTATCATGAGTGACGGTGACTCATTTAACGGGCGAAAGGATACAGGAATTGCCCCCATGCCCAAATTGCCAAATGGCCAGCCAATGAAAACGTTGATGGAAATCAAAGGCTGGCATGTAACAGCATTCACAAAACATCCTTATTGGTCTACTAAGTTAGTTGAATATTTGACAAATGATGATAATGCAATGCAGCGTTATGACTTAACAGGAGAAATCCCTCCTAATAAATCAATCAAACACAATGCCGCCAACAATGAAAATGAAAGGGCACAAGCCATAAGCATACAATTACAATACGCTGAACCAGTGCCGAATATACCGGAAATGAATAGGGTATGGGGACCGATGAATGCCGCCATGGATGAAATAAGCACTCAAAAAGCAAAACCAAAAAGGGTCTTGGATAAAGCGGTTAAGACGATAAAAAAAGAACGTTGATCGTGTTCTGATTTTCTTGATTCGGTAACCATGACCAGTACCCCCAATTTGTCCCTTTAGTGTAAAGTTTTTTATAAATTGGATTTGACGTTAAGGGGTCAAAAGGCTAATCTTAAAGGCGTAAAGAGATAGCTAGGAGGAGAGCGGATATGAGAAAAAGAGTGTTATCACTCGCTTTAATTCCGTTGCTTCTTTTTTACGCCATTCCAGTAGGAGCAGCTGAAAAAGAACAACGAACTTGGAAGGATGAAATCGTATATTCATTATTGGTCGACAGATTTTTCGATGGGAATACTCAAAATAACGGAGACGCGAACGTGAATGACCCTTCCACGTTTAATGGTGGGGATTTCGAGGGTGTCACGAAGAAACTGAATTATTTAAAAGATATGGGTTATACCGCTATCATCCTTTCACCGATTTTCGCTAATGATAAAAATGGCTATCATGGCGATTGGGTGGCAGATTTCTATAAGACGGATAAACATTATGGGACATTGAAAGAGTTTAAAAAACTCGTGAATGAGGCACATAAACGCAATATGAAGGTGATCATTGATTTTCAAGCAAATAATGTGGGTCCTGACTCCACGTGGCTGACTGATCCAAAAAAACAAGATTGGTTCCATGAAGAAAAAAAGATTTCCCAGGACAGTAGCCAAAAGGATTTGGAAACAGGCTGGGTCGATGATCTTCCA
This sequence comes from Brevibacillus sp. JNUCC-41, assembly GCF_014844095.1. Classification (NCBI taxonomy): domain Bacteria; kingdom Bacillati; phylum Bacillota; class Bacilli; order Caryophanales; family Bacillaceae; genus Peribacillus; species Peribacillus sp. JNUCC41. Next base: position 3,062,475 of record NZ_CP062163.1, read on the forward strand.
GATTTGAATCAAGATAATGAGGAAACAAGGAAATATTTACTTGATGCTGCCAAATGGTGGATAACGGAAACTGATATTGATGGTTACCGTATAAATAAAGTCCAATACGTAGCAAAAGATTTTTGGAAGGAATTTGTGGATGCAGTCAAATCTGAAAAATCAAATTTCTATACAATCGGCGATGTACAAGGTGATGCCGATTTGATATCAAGCTACAAGAAGACGGGTATCGATGCTTTTATGGCTTATCCACAAAATGCTGAGCTACGGGAAGCATTTGCTGCACCCGATAAAGAATTGAAGCCTGTTTTTAATGCGTTTGAGAAAAGCGAAGATGAATTAGGGGGCACTGCCCAGCAGGCATTATTCATGGATACACAGGGAATGCCCCGTTTTACAAAGGATGCAGCGGACCATAACGAAAATCCAGGTTCCAGATGGAGAATGGCGCTGTCGTATCTATATACGATGCCAGGGGTGCCAATCGTATTTTATGGATCGGAAATTGCCTTGAATGGGGATATTGCCCCGGATAATCACAAGTTGATGAATTTTAAGACCGAACAGGAATTGGTGGAATATATAACAAAGCTTTCTGAGCTCAGAGACATGTACCCAGCGTTGGTTAAGGGGGATATGGAGCTTTTATATGAAAAAGGTGGAACTTCGGTATTCAAGCGTGTATATGGTGATGAAACGATTGTCGTTGCCATGAACAATACGACTGAAACTCAAATGATAAACCTTACTGATAAGGAACTTGAAAGAAATAAAGAGTTGAGAGGTATGCTGAATGGGGATCTGGTCCGCAGTAAGGACAACAGTTACTCTATCGTAATCGACCGGGAGACGACGGAAGTATACACACTGTCACCTAAATCGATTATTAATATTCCTTACCTGTTAGTCATAGGATTGGTTCTTCTTATTTTTGGTATATTCATTGCATTGGTTATTAAGCGTTCAAAACGGAACCAACCAAAATAATCATATACCTCTCGATTGTCGGTAGCCGCCAAACATTGTCCCTAAGGCTTTGTGGAAAACAGGATCGGGAGGTTACAGCATGAATAAGACCTGGTGGAAAGAAGCGGTCTGCTATCAAATATACCCGCGCAGTTTCATGGATAGTAATGGTGATGGAGTCGGTGATATAAAAGGGCTGATTTCAAAGCTTGACTATTTGCAGGAATTAGGGATTGATGTTATTTGGATTTGTCCGTTTTATAAATCGCCCAATGCGGATAATGGCTATGATATTAGTGACTATCAAGCAGTTTCCAATGAATTCGGTTCAATCGAAGATATTGATCTGTTATTGAAAGATGTTCATGGACGTGGGATGAAGGTGATACTCGATCTTGTTTTGAATCATACAAGCGATGAGCACCCCTGGTTCGTAGAGTCACGTTCGTCCCGCGATAATCCGAAACGGGATTGGTATATATGGAGGGATGGGCAGGACGGTCGTGAGCCAAATAATTGGGAAAGCATCTTTTCCGGAAGTGCCTGGAAATTCGATGAAAGGACCAATCAATACTATTTACATTTATTTGCCGAAAAGCAGCCAGACTTAAACTGGAAAAATACTGATGTACGAAAGGCATTATATGAAATGGTCAATTGGTGGCTAGATAAGGGAATCGATGGCTTCCGGATTGATGCGATCACGCATATTCATAAGCGTGATGGCCTTCCGGATATGCACAATCCTTATTGGCATCAGTACGTACCAGCGTTTGAAATGCACACCAATCAGGACGGGATTCTGGATTACCTTCAGGAGTTGAAAGAAGAGACTTTCTCTAAGTATGATATCATGACGGTCGGTGAGGCCAATGGCGTCAGGATTGAGCAGGCGGAAGAATGGGTCGGGGAATCGAATGGGAAGTTCAATATGATCTTTCAATTTGAACATCTTGGGCTTTGGAATAGGGGTCAGAATCACGACGTTGATGTTCAGGGGTTAAAGCGCACACTGACCAAATGGCAAAAGGGGCTGAAAAACAAAGGATGGAATGCTTTGTTTTTTGAAAATCATGACCAGCCAAGAAGTGTATCAACTTGGGGAAATGATCATCAATACTGGTTGGAAAGCGCAAAGATGATTGGGGCTCTATACTTTTTCATGCAAGGCACACCTTTTATTTATCAAGGCCAGGAAATTGGCATGACGAATGTCCAATTTGATTCGATTGATGATTATGATGATGTAGGAATGAAAAATTTTTACCGGATAGAGACCTCCAAAGGTCGTCCGCATGATGAAATCATGAACATTATCTGGCATAGCGGCCGGGATAATTCACGAACACCGATGCAATGGAATGATATCGAAAATGGCGGTTTCACGAAAGGAACACCTTGGATGAGGGTTAATTCCAATTATCGAGCCATTAATGTAGAACAGCAGAAAAATGACCCCTCATCCATTTATCATTTTTATAAAAAGATGATTGATCTTCGAAAAAAACATCAGGTCCTTGTTTATGGCGAATATGAATTATTATGGGAAGACCACCCTGAACTTTATATTTATACAAGAAACATGAATGATAATTCAGTTATGGTAGTATGTAATTTTAGTATGAATCACCACCAAGTCGACCTCTCTTACTGGGGGGAAATGGAACTTTTGCTAGCTAATTATGAGGATTGTCCTGAGGTGTCCCTTATTGATTTACGTCCATATGAAACGAGGGTTTATCGTTATTAATTGGTAAATCACTTCTATGGTCTTGATTGGAAATCAGCTTAAAACCTATGTAGTTAGTCGTCTGACTTCTTGGTCTTCAATAGACACGCCATTTTTTTAGAAGCTGATCATACATCAGCTTCTTTTTGAATTTTAAAACAGAAATGAAAAAAACGGAAAAGTAAGTATTTTCTGAAAAATTAAACAAACATTTAAAAAAGTATGGATATAACTATCGAACTGAGTGTATTATGAATACATACAAAATGTATAAATATAAAACGAATATTAGCGAAGTGTTTATTGGTATTCACCTTGTATTAAATGAAGTCAAAAAGGGCTAAGAGGGGAGAGGGGAAATGCATGGCCATAACAATAAAAGATGTGGCACAGTTAGCGAATGTTGCACCTTCAACAGTTTCTCGAGTGATTGCAAACAATCCTCGGATAAGTGAAAAAACAAAGGTACGGGTACGTAAGGCGATGAGTAAATTAGGATACCATCCAAACTTCATTGCACGCAGTCTTGCCAATCAATCTACCAGGATCATTGGCTTGGTATTGCCAAGTTCGTCAAATGATTATTATCAAAATCCGTTTTTTCCGACGATCCTTCAGGGTCTAAGTGAAGGAGCTCAGGAAAATCATTATTCCCTGTTGCTAAACACGGGAAAAACAGAAGATGAAATCTACGAAGGAGTAGTGAATATGGTGCAGGGGGGGATGGTTGATGGAATTATCCTGATGTATTCAAGGATGAACGATCACATTCTGACCTATTTGAGAGCAAGGGCTTTTCCATTTGTGATCATTGGGAAACCCTATGATTTTCTCGAGGAGATAACATATGTTGATAATGATAATGTCTTGGCTGCCGAACAGGCAACGGATTACCTCATACAGCTAGGGCATGAGAGGATTGGATTCATCGGAGGTGACATAACCCTTGTGATGACCCTTGATCGTTTGTCAGGATATGAACGGGCATTGAAGAGGGCTGGAATCGATCGAAGGGGGGAATATACCCAGCATGAAGATTTTTTGCATGAAGGGGGACAAACAGCTGCAAAAAGGTTACTATCCATCGATGAACCGCCAACCGCTTTGGTGGTCAGTGATGATCTTATGGCACTTGGCATCGTGCATTCACTTCGCGAGATGGGCGTGCGCACTCCTGAAGAAATTTCAATCGTCAGCTTCAATAACGTTCTTTTCTCTGAACTGTCATTACCAGCCCTGACTTCCGTAGATATCAATATTTTTGATTTGGGATATCAGGCCGCTAAGGGCATCATTCAAATGCTGCAGACTGGAGATGCTCCCGCTGGGACCATCATTCCACATCATTTCGTGGAAAGGCATTCCTGCAGATCAATCAAGCAAGGTGCAATGGCCATGACTTATTGAACGAAAAGGGCATTGCATAAAAGCAATGCCTTTTTTCCCTAGAAATGCACACTGAAACTTTTGAATGCATGTACACCCGTTCCGTGTCTAACCAAATTATTCTCTTTAAGGTATTGAATGGCTTCAAGGACTTTCACAAAGATCCCTGGTTCGAGGCCGAGTTGGTTGTGTCCGCCATATATTTTGGATACTGCCTTGATTTTTGCGATTTTTTCTAATGAATTCACAAGGTCTTCAGGGCTTGTAGAGGGATAAAATGCATAAACTGGAGTATCTGAATAAAGCAGGTCGCCAGTAAATAAATAACCTGTTTCATTATCCAAAATTGAGATGTGGCCAGGTGAATGCCCAGGTGTGTGATAAATCCCTAAACTGCGGTTCCCAAGTTCAATCGTGTCCCCATCCGATAAGAGCCTATCAGGGGGCCCCTGGTATGGCTTGTATGTAGAAGGATCGAATGATTCGGGTATGGGGACAGTGATATCCCGGGCCATGTTCTTTCTTATTTGTTCCAAGGACAAACCTTCAATGCCGTTGATCAGCCAGTTGGCATCATCACCATGAACATAAATTGTCTCATAATCCCCATGACTGCCAATATGATCCGCATGAACGTGTGTCGTCAGGACGATAATCGGAAGATCGGTTAGCTGGTCTGTAATCCGCTTAATCGAACATATGCCTAATCCTGTGTCGATTAACGCAGCTCGGGTCTCCCCAAGTAATAAAAAGGAATGAACCTTCTCCCAATGACCATATTCACTGATTGCAAACGTTTCTGAGTCCAATTCCTGAACGGTGAACCATGGATCTACAATATTTTTCAAAAATGAATCCACTCCTTCCCATTCATATATTCCGCATTAACCGGAAATATCCTGCTTGAAAGACAAAAGCAGTGGATTTGTGATATCCACTGCTTTTGAAAGGGGAAAACTTATCCGTTTACCACGCTCCCGCCGTTTACGTGGATGACTTGTCCGCTGACATAGGATGAATCATCACTTGCCAAATATACATAAGCTGGTGCTAATTCCTCTGGCTGCCCTGCACGGCCCATTGGAGTATCCTGGCCGAATTTGGCAACATCCTCTTCCCCGAATGAGGCAGGAATCAGCGGTGTCCAGATCGGTCCAGGCGCAACACCGTTCACTCTGATGCCATCTTTTGAAATGGAGTTCGACAGGGCCCTTGTAAATGCCAATATTGCACCTTTTGTTGAAGAGTAATCGATTAGTTTTGGGTTGCCTTGATAGGCTGTGATAGAGGTTGTATTAATGATGCTGCTTCCTTTTTTAAGATGCTTCAATGCAGCTTTAGTTAAGTGGAACATCGAGAAAATATTCGTGCGAAACGTTTTTTCCAATTGTTCAGCTGAAATGTCAAGGATACTTGTTTGCACATGCTGTTCACCGGCGTTATTGACTAAAATGTCCAAACCGCCAAATTCATCAACCGTTTTTTTGACGACATCCTGGCAGAAGGCTTCATCACCGATATCTCCGGAAATGAGTAAACATTTCTGACCTTCTTTTTCAATCAATTCTTTTGTCGCTTTGGCATCCTCGTGTTCATCCAAGTATGCAACTGTCACATTCGCTCCTTCCTTGGCGTAATAAATGGCAACCGATTTACCAATTCCGCTGTCTCCTCCTGTTATGATTGCCGTTTTACCTTTTAGTTTGCCGCTTCCTTTGTAGGCAGCTTTAACAGAATCAGGGTTAGGTTCCATTTTTGTTTCCAATCCAGGTTGATGCTGTTGATGTTGAGGTGGAAATCCTTGTTTGTTCTGATTTTGGTTAGTCAAGATTAAAACGCCTCCTGTTTAATTATCTATGCTTTTTCTATTCCTTTTTTAGAAAAAAGAAAACATGGGAAAAATGACCAATTGTTTTGGGGGGTTATTTATATAACTAAGGGAACATGACTAGTCTTTCCATGTTACATGAAGGAGATTCATTTGAAGAATAAGGGGGAAGACGGCTATTGGGGCAATGCAAATAAAAAAAGACCCACCCAAAGGTGAGGCCTTCATACTTAGCGGTAATTTAAGAATTGTACATCAATGGACAGATCAGCGCCCCGGATTGCGGAAATGATTCCTTGCAAATCGTCCCGGTTCTTACCTGTAACACGGATTTGATCATCTTGGATTTGGCTTTTCACTTTCAGACCGCTGTTTTTAATGATGGTATTGATTTTTTTTGCTTGTTCCTTATCGATGCCTTGAATCAACTTAGCACGTTGGCGAACGGTTCCGCCAGAAGCTCCTTCTAATTTGCCATAGTCCAGGTTCTTGACTGGTACGTCACGTTTAATGAGTTTACTAATGAGAACATCCTTCAGCTGTTCAAGCTTATATTCATCGTCGGACACTAAAACAAGATCTTCTTTTTCAATGGTGATGCTGCTTATACTCCCTTTAAAATCATAGCGTGTTTGTATTTCCTTCATAGCCATGGTAACTGCATTCGTTACTTCTGAAAAGTCTACTTTCGAAACAATATCAAATGAATTTTCCTTTGCCATCACTTACCTCCAGCAGGTTTTATTTCCTTTATTATAGAGAAAGTGTGATAGGAAGACAACTATCTAAACCATATTAAAAAAGCGAGGGGACAAGCCCCTCGCGTCATTTATGGTCTGTTTTCTTCGAATAGGAGTGCTTACCCGCAACAAGATTTTCCTGATAGGCGACATTTTTTTCAGCATTTCTCGCCTGGTTATCTTTTGGCCTTTTGTTGTCATCGGTTGTTTTTGACATAGAGAAAACTCCCTTCCATTATCTGATCAATATATATTGTTCACAATAATGGAAGGGAGTATGTATGTTTATGATTTCTCAGGGGTATCGTTTAAGAAGAAGAGGGCAATTGTACCAGGACCGGCATGTGCACCGATGACGGAGCCGATTGTATGGATCATGAAATTGGTTGTCCCGAATTCATTTTGAATGGCTTCCTTCCATTCCATGGCAGTCGCTTCATCATCACCATGACTGATGGCAATCGTTTGGTTTTTTAAATTTTTTCCTCTTTCGTGCATTAATTCGATTACACGTTTAATCAATTTCTTTTTGCCGCGTAACTTTTCCAGCGGAACAAGCTTCCCATCTTCTACATGCAATAACGGTTTAATGTTTAATAAACCGCCAACAAGGGCAGATGTTTTGGAGATGCGGCCGCCACGGGCCAAATATTCAAGGTTATCTACAGTGAATAGATGCTCCATATGCCGGGTTTGGAATTCTATGTCAGCTAAAATTTCTTCTTTAGTGGCACCGTTTGCTGCTAGATCGGCTGCTTTCTTCACAATTAATCCGACGCCCATCGAAGCGCATTTTGTATTGACGATTTCAATGTCAAGGTCAGGGTACTCTTCCTTCACCTGATTAAGAATCATCACTGCCGTTTGATATGTTCCTGATAACTCAGAGGAAAAGGCTATATATATCCCTTGTTTTTTCTCTTTGGCAAACTGTGTGAAAAGTTCTATTAAGCATTCCGGGGAAGCTTGCGATGTTTTCGGGGATTTTCCCTCAATCATCGCCTGATAGACTTCGTGAGAATTAATGGTAAGTAAATCTTCATAATTTTTCCCGTCAAGATGGACTTGTAAAGGAATTAATGAAACATTGTTTTCCTTATAGAAAGACAACGGCAAATCACATGCACTATCTGCAAGAATTGTGATAGCCATAATACACCTGCTTTCCTTTTTACAATTTTTAGAAATGAGTGGACACTCTACAATTTAGTGTAGCACGTAACGGTAAAAATTCAATCTCTACATAAATAGAATAAATAATTAAGGGTAAAAAGATAATAGAATAAGGGTGAAATGGAGGTTTTTAGGATGTACAGTGGTGAAATGAAGAAAATTATCATAGTTGTGGTCGGAGCATTACTTAATGCCATCGCAATGAACTTTTTTCTAATACCGGCAAACGTATATGCAAGCGGCTTTACAGGAGTGGCCCAGCTTCTATCGAGGATGATTGGTTCTTTTGCTCCTTTTAATTTATCGACAGGTATTCTATTGTTTTTATTGAACATTCCAGTAACGATCATTGCTTGGCGAAAGGTTGGAAAGTCTTTCACTTTTTATAGTTTCCTCAGCGTTGTCTTGATGTCCTTCTTTATGGAAATCATTCCGATTACACGCTGGTCACCTGACATATTATTAAATGCGGTATTTGGCGGCGTCATAGCTGCAGTAGGTGTGGGGATCACCTTGAAATACGGTGCATCGACTGGCGGAATGGATATTATCGCCATGCTTCTGTCACGGAAGAAAGACAAACCCGTCGGTACTTATTTATTTCTGCTGAATGGCGTGATCATTGTAACGGCAGGTGCTGTATATGGACCGGAAAAAGCTTTGTACACACTTGTTACCCTTTACACATCGACCCGGGTCGTTGACGCGATTCATACACGGCATGAAAAGCTTACTGCCATGATCATTACAAAGAAAAGTGAAGAACTTAAACAGGCAATCCATGCTAAATTAGTTCGCGGAATCACAAGAGTTCCTGCAAAAGGGGCGTTCACCAACGAAACTAAGGAAATGTTATTGATTGTCATTACAAGGTATGAATTGTATGACCTTGAAAAGATCATCAAGGAAGTGGATCCACACGCTTTCACAAACATCATAGAAACTTCAGGCATTGTTGGAACTTTCCGCAGGGAATGATATGAACAAAAAATTAAGGCCATTACACTTCTATTACAAAAGGCAATATTTAGGCGTTTTAAGTTTAATGCCTGTATCAAACGGCTAATTCTTATATTGTAGCGCCAATTTAAAGTCTTATGAAGGAGTGATAAAAATGGCTAACGACGAAAAAATGAGCAGACAGGAAGCAGGTCGTAAAGGCGGGGAAGCCACTTCTAAAAATCACGACAAGGATTTTTACCGGGAAATTGGACAAAAGGGTGGAGAAGCTACGTCGGATAATCATGAGAAGGAATTTTATCAAGAAATTGGACAAAAGGGCGGAGAAGCCACCGCAGATTCCCATGGTAAAGACTTTTATAAAGAAATTGGTGAAAAAGGCGGTAAAGCACGAAATAACAATTAACAAAGCGAAAGCCTCCAGGATTCCTGGAGGCTTTCACGTTATTTAGAGTGGTTTTCCAGCTCTTCCTGGAGTTCTCGCAGTTGTGCTTTTTCGGCCTCGCTCGTATTGGCAAAGGCTGATGAAAGAGCGTTTTTAGCGATTTCCTCTGTCTTGCGCTGGTCACCGTCATGCTCAGAGTGGAGAGCATTTTTAGCGATTTCCTCTGTCTTATGCTGGTCACCGTCATGCTCAGAGTGGAGAGCTTCTTCAACAAATTCCCTTGCCTTTTGGAATAAATTGTTTCCCATTAGAAGCCACCATAGCTTTGTTCTGACATAATTCTTAACCTGTCTTTTTCAGCCTCTTCAAACGTAGTGTGATAAGGGATTTTTTCGGCATGCCTGGCAACACTTTCTTTGCCTTGCTGTACAAATCGTTTAGATTTACTGCTTTTACCCATTCTTATCTCCTCCGATTCTGAGCGTTGTCGACAACGGAATGGAAGCTGTTGTCCATTTTAGTTTGGCTTGAAAGAGAGATATTATGAAGGTAAAAAATGACGTATTAGGAATTAGGCTTTTATATTGAATTTTTCTTCGAGGAAGACCGCTATACCATCCTCTTCATTCGTCAATGTAGTCGTATTTGCTACCGTTTTTACAGGTGAAATCGCATTTCCCATGGCCACCCCGGTTCCCGCAAAATCAAGCATTTCCAAATCATTATCTTCATCACCGAAAGCGATTATCCTGTTTTGAGGAATTTCCAGATAGTTGGATACACGTTTTAAACCTACCGCTTTACTTAACCCGCTTTTTATTATTTCGATGATATGAAAAGGCTCTGCCCAGCGGCGGTGATCGACCAATTCTGCATGGACATCGGATAAATGCTGGCGAATCTGCCCAACGAATTCACTATCTGTGTGAATTAGCATCGAAGTTGGGGAATCCTGAAGGTAATTGCGCAAGTCACCTGTCTTCATGGTCGGATTTCCTACATTGAACATGTTCATCAACTTTTCATCATGATAATGAACATAAACATCATCTCGGACTTCTGCTATGATGTTGTGGTATTTAAACTGATCACACGCTTCAACAATTTCTTTGGCAACACTTATATCCAATGGAGAGTGATATACCCCCCAGCTTGTATGCAATGGGTGATGGACGAAAGCGCCATTGAAATTAACGATGGGTGTAGTCAACCCCAATTCCCGGTAATAAAGTTCACTTGAGCGAAAAGGACGCCCGGTAGCGATCATAACTTCGTGTCCATCTTCTTTTAGTTTTAAGAGTGTTTTTTTAGTCCTTGAAGAAATGGTTTTGTTATCTGTAAGTAAAGTACCATCAAGATCCAATACGATTAAATGTTTCTCAGCCATGTACACACCTTCTGTTCTTTTTGATTTCATTATATGCAAATATTGTTAAGCCCATTTTAAAGTAAATGTAAATCTTTTTCATTCTTTATGCATTCCTGTATGATATTACTATATCCAAAATCATGATGATTAAAGCGAAGCTCAGGTTTAAGGAGCGGAATGATGAATGCCAATGCCATTTTGATAATGGTATTGAAAAGACCGGAACAAATTATTCGGAGGGGTTAATTTGATAATTATTGAAAAAGAACTAATTGGACATATTCCTGTATTGCACATAGGTGAAGGAACCACTTTCAATCAGGAATTGCCGGTTATTATTTTTATACATGGTTTCCAAAGTGCAAAAGAACACAATCTTCACTATGCTTATTTATTGGCCGAAAAGGGTTTTCGTGTGCTTCTTCCCGATGTGATCCATCATGGGGAAAGGGGAGCTGGTTTGAGTGATTCTCAAATGATGCCCCGTTTTTGGGAAATGGTATTACAGACAATCCAGGATTTATCTTTGTTGAAGGATGATTTATTATCCCGAAAATTAATTGATCCTGACAGAATCGGCGTAGCTGGTACCTCTATGGGGGGAATAGTGACTAATGGGGCCCTGGCTGCCTATGAGTGGATATCCGCCGGAGTCAGTTTAATGGGAAACCCATCATATGTCGCGTATGCAGAGCTCCAAATTACGGAGATTAAGAAAAGGAAAGTTAATTTCCCAGCTACTGATGAGGAAGTTTCCATGGTGATTGAACAGCTCAAGCCATTTGATTTGAGTCTGAATCAGGATAAGCTTTCAAACCGTCCGCTTCTTTTTTGGCATGGTGCCAAAGATCCGATTGTGCCTTATCAACATGCATATCGTTTTTATGAAGCTGTCAAAGCAGGGTATAATGAGGCAGATGAAAAAATTGATTTCATCCTTGATTCTAAGGCTGGGCATAAAGTGAGTAGGGAAGGCGTACTTATGACTGCAGACTGGTTTGCGAAACATTTACTGTCAACTGTGCAAAATGCTTAAGTACTCACTCAAAATCTGTTATGATTCTAATACGGACATAAAATATAGTCTAAAATGGACATAATGATGAAACAGACTATCTAAAACGAAGAGATTTTCCATGAAAGGAGTGATTGAAGTGGATCAAGATACAAAAGACATTATATTTGGAGCTTTGGAGCAGGTCATTGACCCTGAGCTTGGCATAGATATCGTTAATTTAGGCTTGGTATATGATGTGGATATGGATGAGGAAGGTCTGACTACCGTGACGATGACATTGACTGCCATGGGCTGTCCGCTAGCTGGCACGATCGTCGATCAAGTCAAATTGGTTCTGGAAGATATCCCAGAGGTAAAGGAAACGGATGTGAAGATTGTCTGGAGTCCGCCATGGACTAAAGACAAAATGTCCAGGTATGCTAAAATTGCATTAGGCATCAAATAATAATTCTATATAGAAATGAAAAGCCAGTCAAAAAACAGTGAATCCATTCAATTGAGTCACTTATTATGGTCTGGTTTTTTCTAATACTTTCGGCTAGGAGTGGTTAATTGAACAGTCAAATTAAAGATTCATTGGACAGGCCACTAAGGGATTTAAGGATTTCAGTCATAGATCGCTGTAACTTTCGCTGCCAGTATTGCATGCCTGCTGAAATTTTTCATGAGAACTTTCAGTTCCTGCCTAAAAGTGAGCTATTATCTTATGAGGAAATTGTAAGGCTTTCTAAAATATTCGCAAGCTTAGGGGTAAAAAAACTAAGGTTGACAGGCGGGGAACCATTACTCCGGAGAGATCTCACCACTCTGATTACAAATCTCGTCAAAATCGAAGGTATTGAAGATATTGGACTGACTACGAATGGTGTCTTCTTGAAAAAATATGCCGTGAATTTGAGGGAAGCTGGTTTGCAAAGGGTGAATATCAGCTTAGACAGCCTCGATGATGAACTTTTCAAGAAGATGAACGGCAGGAATATCGGCATAAAGCCTGTTATTGAAGGCATCGCAGCTGCCAAAGAAGCTGGGCTTGGCGTTAAAGTGAATATGGTAGTGAAAAAAGAAACCAATGAATCTCAAATCCTGCCGATGGCCCGATTTTGTAAAGAAGAGGGCATTCAATTACGCTATATAGAATTCATGGATGTCGGACATACAAATGGCTGGCAGTTGAAGAATGTCATTACGAAAAAAGAACTTCTTGAAATGCTCCAAACCGAATTTGATTTAGAACCGGTTGAAGAAGATTATTTTGGAGAGGTGGCAAAACGCTACCGTTATAAAGGCACTACTGCAGAAGTGGGCTTCATAACCTCGGTATCCGAGTCTTTTTGTTCAAGTTGTACACGTGCACGTCTCTCTGCTAATGGAAGTTTATATACATGCCTGTTTAATGGAAAGGGACATGACTTGAAGTCATTGCTCCGTTCCGGCATGACAGATGAAGAATTAACCGGGTTCATCATTTCGCTTTGGAATCTTAGAGACGACCGCTATTCGGATGAGCGGGCAGCGGGAACGGCCAAGAAACAGGAAAAAATCGAAATGTCATTCATTGGCGGGTAATATACAAATACTCCTTCCGAATGAATAAAAAATGAAGGGATGGCAATTACGCCATCCCTTCATTTTTTTTATAGTTAATTTTGAACTTCTGATGCCAGTCAATGGACGAAATCGATTTTTATGCTTTTTTATGCATATTTATATTTTTTTATAGGAATCCATGGAAATGAAAATAATTAAATGGTCCTAGGGAAAATTCAGCCCTGAAATAAACGCCGATCATTTTCAGTCAGTACGGCATTATTTATTTATTTATTTACTGCTTTTTATGTGGGATTTAATCGATGGTACAGATTTCTATTGGACAGTTTTCACAGTCGATTTCCTGTTTCAAAAAATCAAAGTCAAGAATCGTAATGCGCCCCTTTTTAATGGAGATGACATTGTTTTTCCTTAATTGAGATAGCATTCGATTGACTACCTCGCGGGATGTGCCGCAAAAATTGGCGAGTTCTTGGTTTGTAAAAGGAAGATTGATAACTTTTCCGTCTTCTGCTTCAGTGCCATAACTATTGGATAAACGGATAAGGGTGGAGTAAAAGGCACCTTTCTTGCCGTGCAGGAGCATATCGCGGAATTTAGCCTGATTTTTACGGTTCTGAGCCGATAACCATGTCATCATCTCGACTGCAAGATGGCTATCTGAGGCGATTTTCTTTTCTAATGCTTCTTTGGAGATTACCGCAACAGATCCATCTTCCATCATCTTTGCGTTCATCATATATTTAGGGTTTGGAGAAAATAAGACTGTTTCCCCAACCAAATCATTCTCCGAACTAATGCGTATAGTTAATTCCCGACCGTCAGGAACAACCTTACTCACTTCTACTGTACCTTTTAAAATGTAATACAAATCACTTGCTGGGGTGCTCTCGTGAAAAAGGTAGCTCCCTTTTTCCATATGTTTAACTTGCTGTTTATTATCTAAAATGGAATGCATCCGATTAGATAACGATAATTCATTCATGCAAATGACCACCTTTCCAAATGCCGTTAAAACTCACTCACTATTTGATTTAAACGGAAAAAACACTAACAGTCAACAACTTTGGATAATTCTAGGAATTTAGATGGATAAATTTTCATTTGAAATATTAGTTTAGAATTTTATAAAAATACATTTGATTTTATTTTTATTCAGTCTTATAATAATAGAATCAAAGAATGACAGGGACCTGAAATTATAGGAGATGGTTTTATGAACGTATCAATAGTAGGTGCAACGGGTTATGGAGGAATGGAACTAATAAGATTCTTGAATAATCATCCGCAATTTAAAATAAAATCATTGCATACTTCTTCCCAATTTGGCCGAAGTTTATCTGAAGAAAATGCACATTTCATGCATATGAAAGACAAATTAGAAGAAATTGACCCGGAAGCGATTGCAAAAAAATCCGATATTGTATTTCTTGCAACTCCTTCTGGTGTTTCCTCGCAACTGATTTCGGAATTTTCTGACCTTGATATTAAAGTAATCGACCTATCAGGAGACCTCAGGCTTCAAGCTCCAGGTGAATATGAACACTGGTATAAAAAACCAGCAGCGCCTCAGCACATTATTGAGGAAGCCGTATACGGATTGACTGAATGGAATGCCGAAGCAATAAAAAAAGCAACGATTATTGCAAATCCAGGGTGCTACCCAACCGCATCACTCTTAGGTCTTGCCCCTTTATTCATTGAAGGATTGGCCGGAGCAGCTGCCGATGTGATTATCGATGCAAAATCCGGGGTTTCCGGGGCGGGTAAATCACCTTCGGCAGTCACCCATTATAGTGAAATGAATGAGAACTTTAAGATATATAAGGTAAATCAACATCAACACATACCGGAAATCGAACAACAGCTTGGGAGATGGTCAACTGGTCTACAGCCTATTACCTTCAATACCCATCTTGTTCCAATGACAAGAGGGATTATGGCGACGATGTATATAAAGGTAAATCGGGAAACCTCAAATGTTGAATTAAAGGATTTATACGAAACTGTTTACGAGAACCACCCATTTGTCCGAATACAGCCCCTTGATCGCTTTCCATCCACAAAACAAGTATATGGATCGAACTTTTGCGACATTGGCGTTGATTATGATGAAAGAACAGGTAAGGTAACGGTGGTTTCAGTTATTGATAATTTAGTGAAGGGTGCTGCAGGGCAGGCCATTCAAAATGCAAATATATTAATGGGACTAGAAGAAACGGCAGGACTATGGAACAGTCCGCTGTATCCGTAAACTTTGGAGGAAAAAAAATGAAAACATTACAGCCAGTTGAAGAAATCAAACAAATTCAAAAAGGAAACATTTTAATGCCCCAAGGGTTCAAAGCGGCAGGTGTACATGCAGGATTACGCTATTCCAAAAAGGACGTTGGCATCATTTTTACCGATGTCCCAGCATCAGCCGCGGCGGTTTATACACAAAATGTTGTTCAAGCCGCTCCAATCAATGTAACGAAAGACAGCATAGCCGTTAATGGAAGGCTTCACGGTATTGTAGTGAATAGTGCTTGTGCGAATGCTTGTACAGGTGAACAGGGGTTAAAAGATGCAAATGAAATGAGGAAGCTTGCGGCTCAAAAGTTCGGTTTGAAGGACCATTCATTTGCAGTGGCTTCAACGGGAGTCATAGGGGAATTCATGGAAATGGAAAAAGTAAAAAAAGGCATAGAGTCATTGCAGCCAGAAAATACACCTGAAGCTGCTGAAGCTTTTGGTACAGCCATTTTAACAACGGATATTGTAACGAAGAGCTGTGGCTATGAAACGATTATTGACGGAAAAACCGTGAAAATGGGCGGTGCTGCGAAGGGGTCGGGAATGATTCATCCAAACATGGCCACAATGCTTGGTTTCATTACGACGGATGCTGTAATTGAACCGGATGATCTACAGCAAGCACTTTCCTCCATTACAAATGATACATTCAATCAAATCACGGTTGATGGTGATTGTTCAACGAACGACATGGTGTTAGTGCTCGCGAATGGAGAAGCAAACAATGAACCTTTGACACCTGACCATCCTGAATGGTCCATTTTCTTGGAATTATTAAAACAAACTTCCGAAAATCTCGCCAAACAAATTGCGAAAGACGGAGAAGGTGCCACAAAACTGATAGAAGTGAATGTTCATGGCATGCCTGCGAAGCAAGATTCACAGATGTTGGCGAAGACGATCGTTGGGTCAAATCTAGTGAAAACGGCAGCTTTTGGAGCGGATGCAAACTGGGGACGAATCATCGCTGCAATGGGTAGAAGCGGAGTGGAATTCAATCCGGATCAAACAACGATCGTTTTTGGCGATATCGTCGTACTTAATGATGGTGAGCCGGTAATGTTTTCTGAGGAAGAAGCCAAAGTATACTTGGAAAATGAAAGTATCATCATTAATGTTTATTTGAAAGATGGTAATGAATCAGGAACGGCTTGGGGCTGCGATTTAACCTATGATTATGTGAAAATAAACGGGAGCTATCGTTCGTAAGAGGTGAAAAGTATGGACATATTAGTTATAAAGTGCGGCGGAAGCATCATTAATGAGTTATCGGAGTCTTTTTTCAATAGTGTTAAAGAGTTACAAAACTGCGGGTACCATATTGTCTTTGTGCATGGAGGCGGCCCTGATATAAATTCAATGCTTGAAAAATTTGAAATTGAACCAGTATTTGAAGATGGTTTAAGAAAAACGACCACAGAAGTGCTGGAAATTGTGGAACTTATGCTGGCAGGCAAATCGAACCGCAGCCTTGTTCATAAATTGGAATCCCATGGCATCAAGGCAATCGGTTTAAATGGCTCTGACGGTGGAATTCTTACAGGTGATTATATCAATGAACAGAAACTTGGAGCTGTTGGTGAGATACAACAAGTCAATACGGAATTATTCGGACTATTATTCGAAAAAGGTTATTGTCCGGTATTGACGCCCATTTCAACAACCGAAGAAGGCACTATATTAAATGTGAATGCCGATATGGCTGCAGGGTCTGTAGCAAAGGCATTATCGGCTGATATGTGTTTATTTGTGACCGATGTTAAAGGGGTCTTGAAAAATGGGCAGATCATTGACAGATTGAATGAAACAGAAACGAATAATTTAATAAATGATGGTAGCATCCATGGGGGAATGATCCCGAAAGTCACTACAGCGCTGTCGGTGCTGAATAAAGGGATTGAAGAAGTGATGATCGTTAGTGGGAAAGATCATTTTTATCAAGACGGACAATTCATCGGTACGAAATTTCTTCAGGAAGAAGGGGTATTTCAATGAGTAATATATTTCCAACATATGCAAGGTGGAACATTGAGCCAACAACAGCGTCAGGATTGAAGATTACGAGTACAGCAGGTAAAGAGTATCTGGATTTCACATCCGGAATCGGGGTTTTGAATCTTGGACATTGTCATGAGTTGGTAAAATCGGCCATCACGGAACAGCTTAATAAATATTGGCATGTATCAAACATGTTTCAAAGTTCCCTACAGGAACGGACGGCAAAAATGCTGGCTGATGCCTCTGGTTTAAGTCAGGTGTTCTTTGCCAACAGCGGTGCCGAGGCGAATGAGGCAGCTATCAAACTAGCACGTAAAGCTACCGGGAAAAGCAAAATTGTCACATGTCAGCAGTCTTTCCATGGCCGTACGTTTGCAACGATGGCTGCAACGGGGCAGGAAAAAATCAAGACTGGTTTTGGACCGATGCTAGCTTCGTTCGACTATGTTCCATTTAATGATAATGACGCCATGACTGCAGCCATCGATGAAAATACGGCAGCTGTTATGATTGAAATTGTTCAAGGAGAAGGCGGCATCCATGTTGTACAGCAATCATATCTGGACACGATTCAAAAACAATGCCAAAAACACGGAGCTCTCCTTATCATAGATGAAATTCAGACTGGAATAGGACGTACAGGGAAACCATTTGCATTCCAGCATTTCAATATCCAACCGGACATCATCACTACAGCAAAGGGGCTGGGAAATGGCTTGCCAATCGGGGCGATGATTGGGAAGGAAGCACTTTCTGAGTACTTTAACCCTGGAAGTCATGGATCCACTTTTGGAGGTAATCCCGTTAGTGTCTCGGCTGCCGAAGCCGTGTTAAAGGAAATTTTCCAATCAGGGTTTTTAAAAGAAACCGTTAAAAAGGCTGAATACCTTGAGAGCGAATTGGCAAAAGCATTGAAGGACATGGAAGAAGTGAAAGAGATTCGGGGTCTGGGAATGATGGTCGGAATTGAATGTAAACAAGATGTTCAGGTGTTTTTAATGGAACTGCAAGAAGAGGGCTTACTTGTATTGAGTGCAGGTCCTAAAGTGCTTCGTTTACTCCCATCCCTGACAGTTACCGAATCGGAGATCGATATGGCGATAAATAAAATAAAAAAAGTATTGGCAATAAAACAAACTATCTAAATTTATTGAATTTTTATGGAACAAAATGAATAATTATGCTATCGTATATATAAATATACATCATCTAAAGAGGTGAAGATCATGAAAAGCTATCTATATTTAGAGAATGGTTCCGTCTTTGAAGGGGAACTGCTGACTAAATCGACTGAAAAAACAATCACTGGAGAGATTGTCTTTTTCACAGGAATGACCGGATATCAAGAAGTGTTGACAGATCCTTCATATAAGGACCAGATTGTCATCTTCACATACCCGCTAATCGGAAATTATGGAATCAATGAACATGATTTTGAAAGTAAGAAGCCGCATGTTGCCGGTGTGATTGTATATGAAGGGAATATGAGCCATTCCCATTATCAAGCTAAATATTCACTTGGTGAATATTTAGACAAGTGGAACATTCCTCTTTTAAGCCATGTTGACACAAGAGCGGTCGTTAAGAATATAAGACAGGAAGGTTCCATGCAGGCAGTCATCACAGCGGAAGAAGAATACACTGTCGTACCTGGCCTGGTTGGTTTATCAGCCCACGTTTCTGAGGTATCCACAAAGGTTGTCGAGAGTTTTGGGGAAGGCGACAAGCACGTGGTAATGATGGATTTCGGCTATAAAAAATCCATATTGGATTCATTGGTAGAGCAAGGCTGCCGAGTCTCTGTCGTACCATTCGATACTGAATTCGAACAAATCAAGGACTTGAAGCCAGATGGAATTTTGCTTTCAAATGGGCCTGGGGATCCAAAACAGCTTGAATACCTTTTAGGAAACATTAAAAAGATCATTACGAATTTTCCAACGATGGGCATTTGCCTAGGTCATCAATTAACGGCCCTTGCCTTAGGTGGAAATACAAAGAAAATGCTGTTTGGACATCGCGGTGCGAATCAGCCCGTGGTCGATTTGAAAACGAAAAAGGTGTATATGAGTTCGCAGAATCATAGTTATGAGGTTGATGAACCGAGCTTACAAGGAACATCGTTGCAAGTGAGATTCAGAAACGTGAATGATAACACGGTTGAGGGGCTCATGCATAAAGACTTGCCTATCTTCACTACCCAATACCACCCAGAGGCAAATCCAGGACCTATCGAGAGTTCATTACTATTCAATGACTTTTTACAAATGATAAATGATTATAGCGGGAGAGAAAAAGCTTATGCCTAAGGACGACACGATACAGACTATTTTAGTGATTGGTTCGGGGCCGATTGTCATCGGGCAGGCCGCCGAATTCGATTATGCAGGTACACAGGCCTGCCTTGCTTTAAAGGAAGAAGGATATAAAGTCATACTGGTCAACAACAATCCTGCAACGATCATGACTGATGATATGAATGCGGATGCTGTTTATTTCGAACCTTTAACAGTTGATGTACTGGAAAAGATCATTTCCAAAGAAAAGCCGGATGGCCTGCTCGCTACATTAGGCGGTCAAACAGGATTGAATCTTGCTTATCAATTGGATGATGCCGGGATACTTGAAAAATATAAAGTCAAATTACTGGGAACTCCGATCGACTCCATCAAAAAAGGGGAGGATCGTGAACTGTTCCGTGAGCTGATGTTTGAAATAGGTGAACCCGTTCCCGACAGTACAATTGTTCATACACTTGAAGAAGCGTTGGCATTTGCTGACAAAATCGGTTTCCCCATCATCGTTCGTCCCGCTTATACACTTGGCGGAACTGGCGGTGGGATTGCTGATTCACTGGATGCCTTTAAGGAACTTGTACGGGGCGGACTGCAAGAAAGCCCGATAACACAATGCTTGATTGAAAGAAGCATAGCTGGTTATAAGGAAGTAGAATATGAAGTTATGCGAGATGGCAACAATACGTGCATCACCATCTGTAATATGGAAAATATCGATCCGGTAGGGATTCATACAGGTGATTCGATCGTCGTGGCACCATCACAGACTTTATCGGACGATGAGTTTCAGATGCTGCGTGCCGCTTCCATTAAAATCATTTCTGCTTTAGGTATCATTGGTGGCTGTAACATTCAATTTGCACTTGATCCGAATAGCAAGCAATATTATTTAATAGAAGTAAACCCGCGTGTCAGCCGTTCATCGGCACTAGCTTCCAAAGCAACAGGTTATCCCATAGCCCGCATAGCTGCCAAGCTCGCTGTCGGCTACAATTTATCGGAGCTCATCAATCCAGTAACGAAAAGCACTTATTCAAGCTTCGAACCTGCTCTTGACTATGTAGCTGTGAAGTTCCCGAGGTGGCCATTCGATAAATTCACGAGCGCCAACCGCAAATTGGGAACACAGATGAAGGCGACTGGTGAGGTGATGGCTTTACACCGCAGCTTTGAGGGAGGAGTCCAAAAGGCCGTCGATTCTTTGGAATTGAAAACGATTGGGCTGCAGCTATCATCGCTAAGAAATAAAACAGTTCCTGAACTTTGGGGAAAGCTTGCCGAAAAATCTGATGAACGAATCTTTGTCATTTTTGAAATGCTTAGAAAAGGCGTGACGATTGAAGAAATCCATGAAGCGACAGCCATAGATTATTTCTTTCTTAAATCCTTTGCTTCATTGATCCAAAACGAAATGGAAATTGAAGCTAAGGAAATCGATCAGGTAACAAGGGAAGAACTTCAATCTTACAAGGAAAAGGGCTTTTCTGATCGCTATCTTGCATCCGTATGGAAAGTAAATGAAATGGAAGTGAGAGCGCACCGGAAATCACTGGGCGTAACTGCTGTCTACAAAACGGTTGATACATGTGCAGCCGAGTTCGAATCACATACGAACTATCATTATTCAACATATTTTGGTGAGAACGAACAGAAAAAAACGGCTAAAAAGAAAGTGTTGATGATTGGCAGCGGTCCGATCCGCATCGGACAGGGAATTGAATTTGATTACTGTTCGGTTCACGGTGTTTATGCACTCCAAGATGAAAATGTCGAAACGATCATGATCAATAATAATCCGGAAACGGTAAGCACGGATTTTGCGACGGCAGACCGCCTATATTTCGAACCTTTAACTCTTGAATATGTTCTGAATGTAATAGAGGCGGAAGATATTGAAGATGTTATCGTCCAATTCGGTGGGCAGACTGCGATAAACTTGGCAAAAGGCCTGGAAGAATACGGTGTCAATTTGTTGGGGACATCATTCGATACACTTGATCAATTGGAAGACCGTGATCGTTTTTATCAGCTCCTTCAAAAACTGGATATCCCCCATGTACCGGGCTCAATGGCTAATGGTGAAGAACAATTAATTGCCAGTGCAGAGGGAATCGGTTTTCCAGTGCTCTTACGCCCATCCTATGTAATTGGCGGCCAGGGCATGGAAATCATCCGCTCCAAGGAAAGCTTATTGAATAGAATCGCAAATGGATCGGCACTTGTATATCCCGTGTTGATCGATTCCTATATTCCAGGGAAGGAAGCAGAAATCGATTTGATTGCGGATGGAAACGATGTATACATTCCCATCATTGCTGAACATATAGAGAAAGCAGGCGTCCATTCAGGGGATAGCATGGCGTTATTGCCAGCTCAATCCTTAACGGATGATATCAAAGATAAAATGACCTTTTATGCTAAAAAACTAGTTAGGGAACTTGGTTATAAAGGACTCATGAACATCCAATTCGTAATCGAGGGAAATAGTGTATATGTATTGGAAGTGAATCCTCGCGCCAGCCGGACAATTCCAATCATAAGTAAAGTGACTGATGTATCCTTGGTGCAAATAGCGACAAAAATATTGCTCGGGAAATATTCATTGTCGAATGTGTTCGAAAAAACGGGCTTAATGGAAGAAATTCCATATGCTGTCGTCAAATATCCGGTATTCTCTACATTTGCACTAAGCGGACTTGATTCGAAGGTAGGTCCGGAAATGAAATCAACAGGTGAAGGAATTGCCATCGGAGAAACGGTAAATGAAGCGTTGTCAAAAGTATTCCATGCTCAAAAAGCTAAACATACTTCAGGTGTTTATCAATCCGGATCAGTCCAATTAAATGAAGATTTGGTAATGCAAATCAAAGAAGCTGGTTTGACAGTGGGGAATTCAGACTTTGATAAATGGTTAAATGAAGGAAACGGCGCAGTCGTTTTGGCATATGGAACAACGGAAGAAGATAAGAAGCTAAGGTTACTTGCAGCGAAATACAGACTGCTTGCATTTACGGAAGAAGAGACTTTCAAGGCCTATCTACAATCGTTAGAAAATGCTGATCCAGGGGTTACCTCGCTTCAGGAATGGCTTATACCATATTCGAAAGGAGTGTCACACGTATGAGTTCAATGACGGCACCGACACAAGCGAAGATATTAAATGGAAAAGATTTTTTAACCATGAAGGAGTCTGCACCAACGGCAATTGCAGATTTGTTAAAGCTAGCGCAGACCATTAAAGCCAAATTGCATGCTGGTGAAGAATATACTCCTTTAAAAGGGAAAACGCTGGGGATGATCTTTGAAAAATCGTCTACCCGTACCCGTGTATCTTTTGAAGTAGGCATGATGCAGCTTGGCGGACACGCTTTGTTCTTAAGCGGCAATGACTTGCAAATTGGGCGTGGTGAAACTATTTCCGATACTGCAAAAGTCCTTTCTGAATATATTGATGGCATCATGATTCGTACCTTCGAGCATGAAAAAATCCTGGAATTGTCAGAAAATGCATCTATCCCAGTTATCAATGGGTTAACAGATCTTGCGCATCCTTGTCAGGTGCTTGCAGACTTCTTGACGATCATCGAGATAAAAGGGCAGCTAAAAGGCTTGAAGATGAGTTATATCGGTGATGGCAATAATGTTGCCAATTCATTGATGGTAGGCTGTGCAAAAATGGGAATGGATTTTTCCATCGGGTGTCCTGAGGCCTACAAACCTGATGAAAAGGTCGTAGCCTATGCCCAAAAAGTGGCAGAAGAGACTGGCAGTGAAATTGTGGTGACAACCTCAGCATCGGAAGCCATAAAAGATGCGGATATCGTCTATTCCGATGTATGGACCTCCATGGGGCAGGAAATCGAGAATAGTATCCGCTTAGAAGCTTTTAAAGATTACCAAATCAATGGTGAACTTGTAAAATTTGCCAAAGAAGATTATTTATTCATGCATTGCCTGCCTGCGCACAGGGAAGAAGAGGTAACGGCTGAAGTCATCGATGGACCTAATTCCGTCGTATTCCACCAAGCCGGAAATCGTCTGCATGCCCAAAAGGCGGTTCTGGTGGATTTAATGTCATAACAAAAAAACGTCTGCTCCCTGAGCAGGCGCTTTTTGATTCAAGCCGCTTTCCTGTATGTTCTTAATTTTTCTGACATGAATGTAAGGATACTGGTAATAATAACGGGGAAAGCATGTAAAAGGGGTGAAATCTATGGGGCAAAATCGCCAATTTAAGCCAGGTCAGAAGGCACCTAATAATGGGACCTACGTAGAAATCGGTGAAACGGGCAGCACGGTAGTGAATCCGAAAATGGTAAAGCTTGATGCAGGGGATTCTTTTCCTGAAACATCCAATCATAACCGGATTTGGACATATAAGCGGAAGCCATGAAACATCTAAAAGCAGGAAAAAGGAATGATCGCCATCCTTTTTCCTGCTTTTTCCTATTCAGGAATAACCGAATATTTTCGAGATTTCCAAACAGCTCTTTCTTAAATAATCGCTTAAGGGATCTTCATGATGATCTGGAATGCTTTCGGTGAACCCGACGGCAGTGATCGCTCCCAACAATTCTGAATTATAATTAAAAACCGGAATGGACATGGAGGAAACAGAAGGTACAAGAGGCTCTTTGGCAAAAGCTATTTTGTATTTCCGAATTTCATGATATTCATCCGTTTCTTTAAGGAACGAGCCTGTAACATTACGATCTTTTTCAATCCATTCGGCTGTCAAGGAAGGATCCTGAAAAACAGTGAATACCTTTCCGGATGAGGATGAAGGGGGAAGACGCGTACCTAACTGTGCCCCGATGTTTAAGTTTTGGTTTGAATTCCAAATTTTCGCCGTGATTGGTCCATCGTATGTCCAAACGGAAAAAAGGACTGTGCAAGAAGTATGGTGACTGATTTCCTGTAAGTAAGGAGTTATTCTGCTCGTGACATCCTCATTTCCTATTGCTGCCATGCCGTATTGAATCAGTTTGCTCCCAAGGTGATACATACCGGTTGTCTTATCGCGATATAGCAACTCAAGCTGAGTCAAAGTATTCAAATACTTATAGAGGTTACTTTTCGTTATTTCCGTTAATTCTTGAATATCAGAGAATCTTAAAGGAGTCCTTTGGGAAGCAAGTAAATCTATGATGCTCATCCCTATTTGTAATGATTGAATCGTCGAACCGGATTTTACGATTTCCATAAGTCAATCTCCCTAATCTGTTTTAATTTAGGTCTAGTATATCAGAATCTGTAAAATATAAATGGAATTTAGCACGAAAAACCGCCGTCTGCTTGAAGCTATCAATAACCTTTCCTGTTAAATAAAAAAATTCAGATGATCCCGAAGTACTCATAATGGTGTAGATGATAACATTTGCACAAAAATTCGCAATACTTTCTTGACAATATTCCGAAAATTAAGTTACTATTTATATAAATAGTGAACAAAGTTATCTATAAGTGAAAGTGATGAGGTGTATAGCCATCCAAATGCTGGTTTGTGAAGTGAATCCAGCAGAATTAGGATAGTGGCATCAAAGATTGGTTTTTAAAAAAATCAAGATGAATAAAGGAGAATGAAATATGAAACTAGTAACTTTCAGCAGTCAAGGATTTAAACGTATTGGTGCAATTTACCCGAATAATGTAATAGTTGACTTGAACTATGCCTATCAAGCGCTACTTGAAAGCGAAGGGAAACTTCGCAGTGAACAAATCGCTGAAGCGTATGTCCCAGCAACAATGGAGGCGTTTTTACAGGGAGGGAATGAAAGCCTTTCCATCGCGAAAAAGGCTGCGGACTACGCTATTAACAATCGTGATTCCTTCAGACATAAATTGGTGCATGAAATTGAAAATATCAAGCTTGAGGCACCTGTCCAAAAGCCAGGCAAAATTATTTGTGTAGGACATAACTACCGTGAGCACATTGCTGAAATGGGTCGTGAACTGCCGCCATTCCCTGTGGTATTCGCAAAGTTCGCCAATACAGTAATCGGTCCCCAGGATGATATACCGTTTTTCCCAATCTCAGAACAACTAGATTATGAAGCGGAATTCGCTTTTGTAGTCGGACAAAGAGCACGTAATGTATCCAAAGAGGATGCTCTTGATTATGTGGCTGGTTATACAATTGCGAATGATGTAACGTACCGTGATATCCAACGGCGTACACTTGAGTGGCTTCAAGGGAAAACGGTTGAAGGAAGTGCTCCGATGGGGCCTTGGTTAGTCACTTCCGATGAACTATCCGATCCATCTGGCTTAAATGTCCGATTAACGGTAAATGGTGAAGAACGCCAAAAAACGAATACAGCCAACTTCGTATTCGATGTGAAGTATTTAGTTGAATTTTTATCGAATTTAATGACTCTTGAACCAGGTGACATCGTACTCACAGGAACACCTGGTGGGGTAGGAGTAGCCCGTGACCCACAAGTATTCTTAAAAGATGGTGACGTTGTCAAAATCGAAATCGACAAAATAGGTTATCTTGAAAACCGTGTGCAACGTGTCGGGGAGGGAAAATAAAATGGCTTATCAGGAAATCGGGACATCAATCCAATCGGTTCAACAATCAATCGACCACATTCTTGAAACAGTGACAAACCTACCGGAAGAAACGATCAGATTTAAGCCGACAGATGATGAATGGTCAATCATGCAGATACTTTCCCATTTAGCTGAGGCCATTCCATATTGGTTAGGTGAAGTGGAAACAGTAATAGCGATGCCTGGAGCCAAATGGGGGCGTGGATTGCAAGATCCAGCCCGATTGGCAGCAGTTACCGATACTGACAAAATCGCTGTTGATGATGTCATGAAGCAAGTGGAGGAGCTTAAATATAAAGTGGAGAGCAGTCTCGGAAATCTTGATGAAGAAACACTATCCAAAGAATCGCCACACCGGAATTTCGCTAAATTCGGAAACAAACCAGTTTCTTATATTGTCGATCACTTCATCGATGAGCATGTTTCAGGACACTATGATCAAATTAAGCGAAATCTTTCTAAAATCCAGTGAGGAAAGATAAAAAAGAAAGAAGGGATAAATATGGCTGGAAAATCGGAATACATGGACAGTTCAATCGTAAAAGATTTTACAAAGGATATTCAGCAGTATAACCTTGGGCCACTGTGGGAAGCCATTCCCGCTTTGATGGACCATGAACCTAAACCTCATGCACATGCTTATTTATGGAAAGAAGAGCTTTTGACAAAAAAATTGATGGAAGCGGCTGAAATCTTCACACCTGACCGGGGAGGGGAGCGCAGGGCCATTTATTTTCAAAACCCTGGCCTCACTTATCGCCAGCCTTGGGGATGGGCTTCGACGACACAAACGCTTTATGCAGCAGTTCAGCTATTATTGCCAGGTGAAGTGGCCCCTTCTCACCGTCACTCCCAAAGTGCACTTCGTTTCATTACGAATGGTGAAGGTGCCTACTCCATCGTGCAAGGAGAAAGGATATTCATGGAAGAAGGAGATTTCTTGATCACGCCTAAAAACCTATGGCATGGTCATGGACATGTTGGCGAAAAACCAATGATTTGGATGGATGCCCTTGATATCCCGACCATCTATTCCATAGGTGGCACTTTCTTTGAACCATATCCAGATCGGATTGAAACGCCTAAACGTCCGGATAATTTTTCAGAGCTCCGTTATCAAGGCGGAATGGTTCGTCCAGTATCCGACCGTTATTCACAAGTGGCACCGCTTGCCAATTACAAATGGAATGGCACAAAAGCAGCGATAGAAGGATTAATGAATTTCGAGCCGGACCCATATGAAGGTTTTGCCGTGGAATATATCAATCCATCAAATGGCCAAACGGCCAATCCGACGATGGGGGCATGGATGCAGAAACTTCCTAAAGGTTTCCATACGAAAGCACATCGCCATACCCATTCCACAATTTATCAAGTGCACCAAGGATCAGGCTATACAGTTATTAATGGAGTGCGTTTTGACTGGTCCAAGGGAGATTATTTCGTCGTTCCGAATTGGGCATGGCATGAGCACGTTGCAGAAGCTGATTCTTACTTATTCTCGGTAAACGACCTACCAATAATGGAGAGATTCGATTTGGAACAGCAACAGTCATTAGACACAAACAATGGTTACCAAAAGATTGAAAGTGAATTCAAGCCTGTTTTGGTTTAAAAGTAATCTGTTTTGGACTTTCAGCTTGATCCTGATGAATATATGGAGGGCCAGCCGAATGAAAACGCTTACTGTGGCATTGGTCCGCAACTTTGGCTAAAAGCAACTAACAGGGGGAATTGATGATGAGCAAAGAAAAAAAACCATTCATAGTTATCGGTGGGGGAATTGGCGGTTTGGCAACTGCTTTAGGAATTGCAGAAACTGAACAGTATGTAAAGGTCCTTGAACAAGCTCCTGAATTTGGGGAAATTGGTGCAGGGATTCAGCTTGCAGCAAATGCCACCAATGTATTGCAGCGTTTAGGCGTTATGGATAAAATCAATGAAATTGCAGTATTTCCAAAAAGGTTGGTGCTGATGGATGCCTTTTCCGGCAAGGAGCTTTCCGCTTTGGATTTAGGTGATGTTTATAAAGAAAGATATGGAGCGCCGTATGTTGTCTTGCATCGTTCCGATTTGCATAAAGTACTGGCTGAAGCCTGTGAAAATAACCCGTATATTGAACTGGTTACGAACCAAACCATTATTGAAACAGTAGAAAATGAAGGTGAAGTTACTGTTACTGCTGCTAACGGGTCTAAACATTCAGGAACTGCTGTCATTGGAGCCGATGGATTATGGTCCAAGGCACGAAAACTTTTTGTGGAAGATCAACCGATCTGCTCTCAATATGTTGCATACAGGGGAGCGATTCCGATGGAAGAGGTTACGAGCCATGGAGATTTAGATGATGTATATATGTGGATTGGGCCAAACCTTCATCTTGTTCAATACCCAGTTAGAAGGGGGGAACTTTACAACCAAGTAGTGGTGTTCAAAAGTTCTCAATACACGGAAGAAAATGAAAAAACTGATCAATGGGGAACCCCGGAAGAAATGGACAGTGTATTTGCCGGAACATGTGAGCTTGTTCAGAATGCGATTTCATTCATTCAAAGGCAACGCCGCTGGCCGATGTATGACCGGTTACCAATTGATAATTGGACTAAAGGAAGGGTTACGCTTACGGGCGATGCGGCACATCCAATGCTTCAATACTTGGCTCAAGGGGCTTGCCAGGCTTTAGAAGATGCAGCTTATTTGTCGGATATGCTTCATAAGCATGGAAATGACATTGAACAGGCATTTTTGGAATATCAAGAGGAACGCATTCCGCGTACAGCTAATGTTCAAACGAGTGCAAGAATGTGGGGGGAAATCATCCACAATACGACCGATGCAGGTATTCTGCTCAGGGATACGATCCTTGCAGGTCGCACGGATAAAGATTTCCAATTCGTCGATGAATTTCATGGTTATAATAAAACGGCCGTAAAAGCATAAGCCGTTTTGTTTCATCCAAATCAGGGATTTTATACATTTTACAAATGAGTCTTCTATCGCTTGTGTTTTATAAGCTGCATTTGCGGCTCGTGGAATGAATAGGCAAACTGTTTTGTACGATCTTGATTTATTTCAACTTGAAGGCGTCATTGATACGCTCGTGTTCCCTATGAACGATTTTCTTTTCAAATCTCTGCTTATTCGCACTGGCTTTCACATGTGTGGAAATGAAAGAGAAGTCAATGGCAGCCGCCATTAAACGAACCAAATGGTTTGCGGGAAAAGCGAGTCCTGGGGAGACCCCGCAGGCGCAAAGGCGCCGAGGAGGCTCCCGGACCGCCCGCGGAAAGCGAGTGCCTGGAGTGGAAATCAACGTTTAAATGTACAAACCCTAAAACAAACTGTAGACAAACTCGATTTCCATCGAGTTTGTCTACAGTTTGTGCCTTTCTTCTATTTGAAGAAAGGTTTTTTCCGTTTATCCTCCATACCTACTGCATTTTTTATAACTTTCCTTTACATGGGGAAAATTAGAAGTATAATGAAATTATAAAGGTCAAAGTTGGTCAAACCGAATGGTGATTCGTTCATGATGTAGATGAATGGGAGGTTTTAAGATGGATATTAATAAAATGACGGAGAGAACCCAACAGGCGTTCATTGTCGGCCAGGAACTAGCCAAAGATAGAGGGAATCCCGAGTTGACGGAGCTGCATTTATTAAAGGTCTTAATGGAACAGGATGAAAGTTTATTAATCAGGATTTTATCGGAATCTGGTAAACCGATGAATCTATTTGATATAGAGCTAAATAAGGAACTGGATCGATTACCGGAAGTGAGCGGGAGTGTTTCCCAGGTTTACATGTCAACCTCCTTACAGCAAATTTTGTCAGCTGCCGAAAAGGAAATGCAAATGTGGGAGGATGAATATTTATCTGTCGAACATATACTGCTTGCGTCGTTGCAGGTCAATAAAACAAATGTAAACAGGCTTTTTTCAACATATGGAATTGATTATGATAAAGCAAAACGGGTTATAAACGATATAAGGGGGAATCAGCGAGTGACTAGTCAAAATCCTGAAAGCACTTATGAAGTACTGAAAAAATACGGCAGAGATCTCGTTGCTGAGGTTAAGTCGGGGAAGGTCGATCCAGTAATTGGCCGAGATACGGAAATCCGTAACGTCATCCGAATCCTTTCACGTAAAACGAAAAATAATCCTGTATTGATTGGAGAACCTGGAGTAGGTAAAACAGCGATTGTCGAGGGGCTGGCACAAAGGATCGTCAGGAAGGATGTACCGGAAGGTTTAAAGGATAAGACCGTTTTTTCGCTAGATATGAGCGCACTTGTCGCAGGGGCCAAATTCCGCGGTGAATTTGAGGAACGCCTAAAAGCGGTGTTGAGTGAGATCAAGAAGAGTGACGGTAAAATTCTTTTATTCATTGATGAATTACACACAATTGTCGGTGCAGGAAGAACGGATGGCGCACTTGATGCCGGAAATATGTTAAAGCCGATGCTTGCGCGCGGTGAGCTGCATTGTATCGGTGCAACTACCCTTGATGAATATCGGCAATATATTGAAAAGGATCCGGCTCTTGAGCGCCGTTTCCAACAGGTTCTGGTTCCCGAACCGGATGTGGAAGATACGATTTCAATTCTGCGGGGATTAAAGGAACGGTTTGAAATTCACCATGGCGTCAGGATACATGATCGGGCAATCGTTGCGGCCTCCGTCCTTTCGAACCGTTATATAACGGAGCGGTTTTTACCGGATAAAGCGATAGATCTTGTGGATGAAGCATGTGCGATGATCCGTATGGAAATCGACTCAATGCCATCCGAGCTGGATGAAATCACGAGAAAAGTCATGCAACTTGAAATTGAAGAAGCGGCCTTGAAAAATGAGGAGGACCCACAAAGCAAGGCAAGGCTGGAAGTACTTCAAAAAGAACTATCAGAACTTCAGGATCAAGCGAATAGCATGAAATCCAAGTGGCAAATGGAGAAATCAGCACTTCAAAAGGTGCAGGACAAACGTGAAGAGCTTGAGAAACTGCGTCATGAACTGGAACAGGCTGAGAATGACTATGACCTTAACCGGGCAGCCGAACTTCGGCATGGAAGGATTCCGCAGCTTCAAAAAGAATTGGAAACAATGGAAGACGAATTGGAAAAGGAAAAAAAGGAATCACGATTGCTTCGCCAGGAAGTGACGGAGGAGGAAATTGCCTCGATTGTTGCAAGGTGGACCGGAATACCGATAAGCAAGCTGGTGGAAAGTGAAAGGGAGAAACTGCTTCGCCTATCTGATATCCTGCATGAACGCGTAATAGGTCAAGGAGAAGCGGTGGAACTCGTATCCGATGCCGTTTTAAGAGCAAGGGCGGGAATTAAAGATCCAAATAGACCAATCGGTTCATTCATTTTTCTTGGGCCGACCGGTGTTGGTAAAACCGAATTGGTAAAAGCTTTGGCAGAAACGTTATTCGATAGTGAGGAACATATGATTCGAATCGATATGTCGGAATATATGGAGAAACATTCAGTGTCCCGCCTTGTTGGTGCACCTCCTGGATATGTTGGATTTGAGGAAGGAGGCCAACTTACGGAGGCTGTTAGGAGAAACCCATACTCAGTCATCTTATTAGACGAAATTGAAAAGGCACATCCGGAAGTTTTCAATATTTTGCTGCAAATGCTAGATGATGGGAGGATAACGGACTCCCAAGGCAGAACAATCAACTGTAAAAATACGGTGATCATCATGACTTCCAATATCGGTTCCCATTTCTTATTGCAGTCGAACCGGGAGGATGGTGGCATTGAAGAAGAAATAAAAGATCAGGTCTTTAAGGAATTAAGAGGCCATTTCCGTCCCGAATTTTTAAATCGCGTTGATGACATTGTTTTATTCAAACCTCTGACGAAACAAGAAATCGTTGAAATCGTGGATAAAATGGTTCATCAATTACAGGTAAGGTTAACTGAGCAAAATATAGTTTTGAACGTCACCGAAGCGGCTAAGGAATTCATTGCGGACCAGGGATATGACCCGGTATATGGAGCAAGACCGCTGAAGCGGTTCATCCAAAAGCATCTGGAAACGAAAATCGCCCGTAAAATCATAGCTGGGAATGTGGAGCTTAAAGAAGGAATCACGATTGATCATGCTCATGATGAATTGGTCCTCATATAAAAACGATGAAATGTAGTTTACACATAAGCAAAGTACGGTATAACAAAGAGGACATCCTAAAAAGGATGTCCTCTTTTGCTTCTTAATGTTGATGAGAGTCTTTAGCTGGCCCGGCAGGCAAGATAGCAGGGATGATACAAATCAGGATAGCAGCAGCTAATCCTAAAATCGTTCCCTGCGCAGCATCGTATGAAACTCCGATCATGGAAGAAACAACATATACAGTCATATGCACTAATAAGAATGTCCAAAAAATTGCCCAAGCATAACGCATCGAATTTCACCTCATTCCACTACATTCATTTTTATCTTACCATAATTAATATACAGTTAAAACGTGTTTTTAATAATAACCGTTAAATAATCCAATACATTAAATCATAAGAGAACTTTTTCCGGCAGACAAGTTGGTTCCAAACTTCAAAGGGGAACTCAAAGGGGAAAATAAAAACAAAAATCGTCCATGCTTGGTTAATTTAGGATGAAAAGTTAGGCATTTCCACTGACCCTTTCTATATTTCTTCATAAATTAATATAGTAGTAGTAATATTCCTTAAAGGAGTTTGAACGATGGAACAGCGAACTTTTCAAATTGATGACCAATGGAATATCATCTATTATCCAGAGCGGCCCAGTGGTTTTTCCGTAATGGTAATTGGAGACCGTAGTCATTTTGTCGAAAAAGACAGCAGCTTTTGGCTGCAGCATCCTGGCAGGCTGCAAATATTGGAATATTTAAAGGAATACGGATACACGCTATTTTCATCCAATTTTTACGGAGCCAACTGGGGCAGTCCTAAAGCACTGGACCTTTCCCTTAACCTATATATTCTTTTCATGAAAAAAGAAATAGTCAATCAAAGGGTTCATATATTGGCAGAGGGGACAGGCGCACTACTTGCCCTAAAGCTAATGAATGAACTTGGAAATAAAATTCGGTCTGTCGTATTGATTGATCCGGTTTTTTCTTTGAAAGCACAACTTGAGAAAGAAAAGGAAAACAAGTTCTTCTATAAAAAGTGGCTGTCAGAGGTTGCTGCTGCATATGAGCTCGATCCGGCAGAATGTGAACAGCATATCCTGGAGACTGAGGGTTCAGTTATCGCAGAGAATATCCCCATGAAAGTGATTCAGGTTTTTGGAAGCTTACGGAAAGAGCAAGCCTCCCTTTATCGGCAAATCCAGCTGGCTAGGAAAGCAGATTTGCAACTGACGTATATATTGCCCGAAAAACGTTATAAAATCCCCTATCAAATACAAAAGTTTTTCAATGAGAATGAAGAGATTTTATGAGAAGTGATATATTTTTACAATAGTTTGCATACGATACAGCATCTAAAAAAACTAGACGTGCCGGGTAAAGTGGGTTTGATGGCATAAGAGGAGGCTGTATTTATGCAAACGAACATTGTCATTGGCACTTATCAATTTGTGGGATTCTATGTGACTCAATATTTTTTGAACCAAGGTAAAGAAGTAATCGGAATCGATTGGGCTGATTCCGAAGCAAGTCAGTATATTATGGAAGAAAAGGAACTTGAAATAGGCAGGAATTCAAATTATATATACTTCCCGATTAATAAACTTAAATTATTGGATATTTCACAGCAGGACACGGTGTTCATATCTCTTTACGATATTCAAAGCGGAAAATTGGACAAAATCGATTTTCTGATAGGCGAAATCGTTTCCTTCATTGAGAAATTCAAAAATGGCAAGGATGAAATGCCAAATTTCGTTCTTTTCATGCCCATTGAAAAAGATGACAGTATATTTCAGTCCATATTAAGCTCGATTCGTGAAATAGATTCTGCGAAAATCATATTCTTACCGACGATTTTTGGACCTTGGCAATCGGAAAACATGAGCTTTGAATCTGGAATCAATCAGCTTGGACAGTCAGATATCAATGCAGCAATTGCTGCCGAATATACCGGAGATGCTCTCTATATCACAGACTTTGTTAACGCTTTGGAAGCAGTGCTTACCTCCTCTTCCGATAGGGACATCCAATTGTGCAGCAGTATAGATGATCATTGGAATAAATGTGCCAAGTTGATATTTGGTGAAAGTATGGATTCATCCACTTCCCAATCAACAACTAAAATCAATAAAGGAACAATATTTGAAGTGCAATGCAAAATGGAACCAGCAGAAGGCATTGCTTTACAAAGAAAACATAATAAACGATTAAACTTACTTAAAAAGTGGAGAAAGCGAGACTGACTTGGAGAGCGATAACCAAACATGAAATCGATAGCTTTCGATATTAGGGAAGGGCAAAACTGTATATTTGCCTCTAATCTATATGTCTTGTACTATAATGTTCAAGGATAGGAATTTTCCTCAAAAGATATTCATGTTTTTATATGTGCGCCCTTTACGAAAGGGTGTTGTGGAATTATGATAATATTGAGCTTTATATGGCATCACAATGATCAATTGGATGAATATTCAAAAGATAGGGGGGAAACGCGAATGAGTTCAGATAAAACTCTTGAATTTATGGGAATCGCCATGAAATACTTCCCAGAGGCTAAAGCGAAGCTTGAAGCAAGCGGGATTCCATTCTCAATGGAGATGGCAGAGCCATTCATGGAGCTCTTTAAAAGCGTAATGCAAGAAGCTTATGAGCTTGGCAAACAAGATGCCCAGCGTTAATTAAAGGCAGGCTGTCCGGTTAAAGGGCAGCCTTGATTCTTTATTCTTTTTTCAAGAACTTGTCGATCAATGGGTTCAGATTGATTTTATCGATGGTCGGTTTGTATTGACTGTATAAGCCCATCAATGTTTCAACGCTCTCCATCAATTGCATGTAATCAACCCTTGATTCCTCTTCTTGTTCCGGTTCAGCTTTCCTGCCAAACATCAAATTCGAAAAATGATCATCCGGGTTTCTTTCGCGGTTGCGATTGAAGATGTCCACAATGAATACCTCCTATACTCCCTTTATTTATAATGTATGTCCTAAAATTCCCTTGGCATAGGCGCTCGTCCGACTTCTGAAAGAGATTTCTTTAGCTTTTCAAACTGTTAACTCTTGCAAGGAAGTCTTTTTTTATATAAAATTAGTACCAGGTAATAATAGATGATTATAATAACTCATTAAAATATAAGGGGATGGCAAGATGAATGCTGGAATACTAGGGCTTGGCCGCTACTTACCCGAAAAAATCGTTACAAATGCGGATTTAGAAAAAATTATGGACACTTCCGACGAGTGGATCCGGACTAGGACGGGTATTGAGGAAAGAAGAATTGCAAATGATGATATTGATACATCAGATATGGCCTATGAAGCCGCAAAAGCTGCATTGAAAAATGCGGAAATTTCTGCTGAAAAGATAGATTTAATTCTTGTAGCAACTGTTACACCTGATCAGCCGTTTCCTTCTGTCGCTTGCATGATTCAAGAGAAATTGGGAGCTATGAAGGCAGCTGCAATGGATGTAAGTGCTGCATGTGCTGGTTTTATGTATGGAATGATCACGGCACAGCAATTTATTAAGACAGGTGCATATAAGCATGTGTTGATTGTCGGTGTTGAAAAACTTTCGAAAGTAACCAATTGGGAAGACCGTAACACTGCTGTACTTTTTGGTGACGGAGCTGGTGCAGTTGTACTTGGACCTGTATCTGATGGCAAAGGAGTCCTTTCCTTTGAATTAGGCGCAGATGGAACAGGTGGGAAGCACTTATTACAGGAAGGAGATTTCATTCAAATGAATGGACGTGAAGTATTTAAATTTGCTGTCCGTCAGATGGGGGAATCCAGCCTGGGTGTATTGGACAAAGCTGGTTTGACAAAAGAAGATGTGGATCTGCTTGTCCCGCATCAAGCAAACATACGCATCATGGAAGCGTCAAGGGAACGATTGAATCTCCCGCTTGAAAAAATGACAAAAACGATTCATAAATATGGAAATACTTCATCAGCGTCCATTCCGATTGCCCTTGTGGAAGAAATGGAAGCGGGAAGAATCAAGGAAAATGACTTAATCGTCATGGTCGGTTTTGGTGGTGGCCTTACATGGGGAGCAATCGCTCTTAGGTGGGGTAAATAAAAGAAGAAGCAAAACGTAAGTGCTTTAAAAATAGGAAGGAGCCATTTTTAATGACTAAACGCCGTGTAGTTGTAACAGGTATTGGAGCAATCTCTCCAGTTGGTAATGATGCAGAAACTGGATGGAAGAATATAATCGAGGGGAAATCGGGAATAGGACCTTTAACTCGTTTGAATGCTGAAGAATTCCCCGTAAAAGTGGCTGCTGAAATCAAGGAATTTGATATAGAGACATATATAAATCGTAAAGAAGCGCGCAAAATGGACCGTTTTACCCACTATGCAATCGCCGCTTCCGTTATGGCATATAATGATAGCAAGCTGGAAATAACCGATGAAAATGCTGCACGTGTCGGGGTCTGGATCGGTTCGGGTATCGGCGGGCTGGAGACACTTGAAACACAGCATGAAAACTTTTTAAACAGAGGATATAAACGGGTGAGCCCATTTTTCGTTCCAATGATGATTCCGGACATGGCAGCCGGCCAGGTTTCTATTTTACTGGGTGCAAAAGGCATCAATTCATGTACGGTAACAGCCTGTGCAACAGGAACAAATTCAATTGGCGATGCGTTTAAAGCCATTCAACGGGGTGATGCCGATGTCATGATCACAGGCGGGGCAGAAGCGCCAATCACGAAAATGTCTGTTGCAGGTTTCTGTGCAAATACGGCTTTATCGACCAACCCTGATCCACAAACGGCTAGCCGTCCTTTTGATCTTAATCGTGATGGTTTCGTAATTGGGGAAGGATCGGGAATTATCGTTCTGGAAGATCTTGAACATGCATTGAATAGAGGAGCCAAGATTTATGCTGAAATAGCTGGTTATGGCTCAACTGGAGATGCCTTCCATATTACCGCTCCGGCACCAGGTGGAGAAGGCGGGGCAAGAGCAATGAAAATTGCAATTGAGGATGCAGGTTTGAATCCGGAAGACATCCAATATGTGAATGCCCACGGAACGAGTACGCCATACAATGACAAATACGAAACGATGGCAGTCAAAGAAGTCTTTGGCGACCATGCTAATAAACTTGCAATAAGTTCCACTAAATCGATGACAGGCCATATGTTAGGGGCAGCTGGCGGTGTGGAAGCAATATTCACGATTCAGGCAATAAGGGACAGCATTTTGCCTCCAACCATCAATATTGAAACACCAGACCCTGAGTGTGATTTGGACTATGTTCCGAATCAAGCAAGGAAGGGCGAAATCAATGTAGCCATAAGCAATTCACTTGGATTTGGTGGACATAACGCAACCATTCTTTTCAAGAAGTATAAATAAGTTATGAAGGAAGGGCAGATCTTTTGGGATCTGCTCTTTTTTATTTTTAAGGGAAAATGAACATGCAAGGGATATAAAATGTGTCAACCGCCTTCTTGAAATCATACGATAGTCAAAAGAAGCGGAGGTGTATGGGAAATGGGAGTCATTTCAACCAATGAATGGATGATGAAGGATTTCAACCGCCCGGTCAAGATGATGGAAAGACTTAAAAGTACATTCAACAATATCCTTGATGCTGACATGATTTATCAACATTTATTAAAGCATGGCATGTATTCGCCGAATCAAAAAACAAAACTCATATGGGAAGATTTAAAAGAAAATAATGCATGGGAAAAAACAGAAAGCTTGTTTACAGCTTATAAGAAGCTTTGGGGAGGGCCTGATGTTCCCATATATATTTTTCCGCTTATGTCTTCAGGGATATGGAATAAAAAAGTTGAAACGAAGTCAGGGTTGGCATTTAGAGATAAACTATTCCTTTTTTACGGCAAGGGGATGGCCGAAAAGGAAATGGAGGCCCTGTTGATTCATGAATATCATCATGTTTGCCGTCTGCATCATTTGAAAAAGGACCAAAAAGACTACACTCTCCTGGATACGATGATCATGGAAGGACTGGCGGAAAGAACGGTGGAAAAATATTTAGGAGCAAAATTTTTAGCGAAATGGACTAAATTATATCAGGAAGATAAACTACGGGAATTTTGGGTCAGGCATTTAGAGGAAAAGCACAAGATAAAACGTACAGACCCTCTTCATGATGCACTTCTGCTTGGGACGAAAGGATATCCATATATGCTTGGATACTGTAGTGGTTATTACCTGGTGAAAAATTTTGAACTCTCTGTGAAGAGATCATTCATTATCCAATCTGAAAAATTCTTATCAAAAAAGAGTTAATATATACGTTCTTTTTTTCTTAATCTGTTTTCTAGAATAGGAATAAATTGTATGGTTCCTGCCTATACTGATTGACAAACAGAAATTTGTTTAAGTGAGGGATGAATGATGCTATATCTTCATGATGTATGGGTTAACTGGTTTGAAGGAGAAGAAAACGGCTATAATATTTGTCATTTTCATGAATGGAGGAAGGATGACGGGATTGAACTATTAGATCAAGTTCCTTTGTTGAAAGTGTCTTCAACATTGTTCCACTACATAGAGAACGACTTGTCAGAATTACCTAAGCCATTGCTCAATGATGTTTATCAAAAAGCATATGCAAGGAAAAATCATGAAAGAATTCAGCTTGACTATTGTTTTATCGTGACTGATGGAAATGGAATTTTAGCTGTTGATACGATAGGTTATCATATTCCGATCAGGAAAAGCAGAATAATTCCCCGGCAGGAACAAATTGTTTATGACATGATAGAAAACCATGATGAGATGGATTACACCTTTACTGAAAAACCTACATCTGAGAAAGAATATCATATTTTGTCGCCGTCTCCCTTATTCATGAACGGTTTGACAAGAAAAGAAAGACAGCTTAAGCAATTGTTATTCATGGCCATGGACCAATTATTCACTGCGAAAAACACTGCTGAAATCCGTTATTGGTATACAGAATGGGCCCCTGAGAAATATGAAAACATTCAAGAAATGGATTTTCAGATAGCTTGGCTTGAGTTATATGAAGAAATGAAGGAAGGCTGGTCAGAGAAGCACCTTCAACTTTGTGAAAACCTTGTGAAGGGGCAGCCTTTTTTTGAAAAGCTTTGGCAAGTGGAGGCTGGCGATAGCCCATCGATATTATGAACAAAAAGACGATCCGATGAGGATCGTCTTTTTTTAGGCTGTTTTCGCATATTTACCAAGTAAAGCGGTGTGGTGGATTTCCCCTCCAGATGCTCGCTTTCCGCGGGGCGGGCGGTGAGCATCCTTGGCGTAAACGCCTGTGTGGGGTCTCACCTGTCCCGCTGCTCCCGCAGGAGTCTCCCACTTGCGCTACAATCAACCTTAAATCGTTTAGTTTTTAAAAACAACAATCTTTACGAAAAGAGCCTTTTTTTATCTCTTTCTGCCTAGTCCCATGCCATTATACATTTTTCTGATCATTTTATTGGCTTCAATATTCGCCTTTTCTGCACCGCGGTCCAGAATTTCATCCAATTCAGGCGAATCGATCAATTCATTGAAGCGTTCCTGGATTGGTAGGATTTCCCCAAGAACCACCTCAGCCAAATCACTTTTAAAGTCACCATAACCTTTACCTTCATACATCTCTTCAATTTCTGAATAGGATTTTCCACTGAAGATGGAGTATATGGACATCAGGTTGGAAACACCCGCTTTGTTTTCCTTATCATAACGGACAATACCTTCCGAATCGGTAACTGCGCTTTTGATGTTTTTTTCGATTTGCTTCGGATCATCCAATAAGGCAATCGTTGCCTTTTTATTAGGATCAGATTTGCTCATTTTCTTCGTTGGTTCCTGAAGGGACATGATACGGGCCCCTTCTGTAGGGAGGCTGATTTCCGGAATTTTAAAAATGTCATTATGCTTTTTATTGAACCGTTCAGCCAAATCGCGTGTCAATTCAAGATGCTGCCTTTGATCTTCCCCGACAGGAACCACATCTGTACTATAAAGGAGAATATCGGCAGCCATTAGCGGCGGGTATGTAAGCAGTGCTGCGGATACCCCTTCTTTGCCAGCGGATTTGTCCTTAAATTGCGTCATTCTCTCAAGTTCCCCTATATAGGATATACTTTGTAAAATCCAGCCTGCCTGAGCATGCGCAGGTACTTCTGATTGAATGAAGATGGTATTCTTTTCAGGATCCAAACCAATGGCCAAATATAAAGCGGCCAATGTTTTAATGTTTTTCCTTAACTTAATGCGATCTTGTGGAACTGTAATTGCATGCTGGTCAACAATACAAAAGAAACATTCATATTCATTTTGTAAGTTAACGAATTGTTTCATGGCTCCAATGTAATTTCCTAAAGTAACGGAACCGGATGGCTGAATGCCGGAGAAAATCCTTTTCAACTGCTAGTCACTCCTCTAAATGCGTTTATTGATAAATGGATATTCGTTCTTCATTATTGTAAGGATAAATAGAAAATGAATCCACTTTCTTTGAAAGAAATGTGCGTGCTCCCGTGATGGGGAAAAACGCTCATTTAAATCTTGTGGAGGGCCGTTTTGTCCTGTATCGATGCCATTCTGAGAATACGAAATGTCCATTATACTGTATTTTAGCATTTATTCATATTAAATGTATAATCGAAACGGCAATCAAGCCGTTAGATTGGATTTTCCGTTTCTTTTTTTTGACATGGAAGAAATGAAGGGTTCGAGGAAAATCAAACCGTTTAACATATAGCACAATGAGCAGAGCATTTTAGGGAAGGATACTAACAAGGGAATACAGGATTGTGAACGTATTCTTAACTTTATAAAGCAGTTTTTCAAATTATTTTTAATATATAGGAGTAAAGTTAATTGTTTGTGGTATTAAAGAAAGGGGTTTATTATATTTGTTGAATATTGATGACTGATGGCGAATGAGGTGGAGAAAATGAAACCAATGTGTAAATGGTTGATGACAGGTATGTGCATATTCCTGATTCAACAGCCAGTTCATGCGCAAGGCATGAATGAAACCAGGCAGGTGGCATTAGAAAATAAAGAATTGCCTGTGAGCGTACCGCGTTTTGTTTTTGATTCGGGGTTGAAATTCGACTACCCGGATGCTGTGCGCGGAATATATGTGACAGGGCCTGCAGCTGGCAGCAATAAATTGAATGAACTTATTAAATATGTAGATGAAACCGATTTGAATGCGATGGTCATTGACATTAAGGATGACAGGGGGAACGTGACGTATAAACCCGAAGATCCCGGTTCTCCATATGCTGGGATCGGTAAAGACTACATAAAAAACCCAAGGTCAATGCTGAAAAAATTTGAGGATAAACAGATTTATCCAATTGCAAGGGTAGTCGTCTTTAAAGACTCCCATTTGGCCAAAGAGAAGCCTGAATTGTCTTTTTTAGATGGAGAAAAGGTATGGAAGAATGGTCGGGGGGAAGCCTTCGTTAACCCATTCTTAAAAGAAGTGTGGGATTATAATGTCGGTATTGCCATTGAAGCGGCAAAGTTGGGTTTTAAAGAAATTCAATTTGACTATGTCCGTTTTCCCGAAGGATTCGAAAATAAAGAAGATGATTTGAAATATGATGTAGGTGA
The DNA here is from genome assembly GCF_014844095.1 of Brevibacillus sp. JNUCC-41. NCBI lineage: Bacteria > Bacillati > Bacillota > Bacilli > Caryophanales > Bacillaceae > Peribacillus > Peribacillus sp. JNUCC41. Next base: position 3,104,433 of record NZ_CP062163.1, read on the forward strand.
ATATGATGAAGCGAAAGTGAGTAATACAGCTAAAAGGGTTCAGGCAGTGACTGATTTCGTAAGTTATGCGAGGGAAAAACTGGAGCCATATGGTGTGGAAGTATCAGTGGATATTTTTGGATATGCAGCTACATTGCCTGAAGCTCCCGGGATTGGTCAAAACTTCACAAAAATCTCTGAGAATGTTGATGTAATTTCCTCGATGATTTATCCGAGTCACTGGACATCTTATTTTGGTATCGATAAGCCGGATTTGGAGCCTTATAATCTCGTTAAGGAATATGCAAAATTAGAGAACGGAAAGCTGAAGGAATTAAAAACACCACCTACTTCAAGACCTTGGTTACAAGATTTTACTGCCTCATATTTAGGAGAGGGGAATTACCAAAGGTATGGTAAGGAAGAAGTGGAAGCCCAAATAAAAGCATTGAAAGACAATGGTATTGATGAATACTTATTATGGAATGCAGCTAATCGATATACAAAGGGAGTAGACTATACCCCATGAAAAAAAGGATGACCTAGGAAGTTTCTTCCGGTCATCCATATTCTCTCTGAATTACCGCTTTTTATTCCCACCAACTTGACTCCATCCTGACTGAATTCGTTTCGAATGATCGAAAATATGAGAGTGACGTTTCCCGCCAAACCATTTTTCGCCGATGCCATTCGTCACAACGCCATTCACGGCTGTAATGCCAATAACGCAAGCAGCGACTAAAAAAAAGTCCAAAAAGTAACTGATCATCAAAACCCTCCTAATATTTTCAAGCTATTCAAGTTCCATTGTAGTGGATAAGAAATAATCTGGAAAGTATAAACTAGCAAATGAGGAGATTAAATTATGAATTGGTACGAAAAGCTAAACCAGTATTTCCCTATTGAAGAGATGAAGTCCAAAGAACATATAGAAGTCCTTTTAGAAGATAAGCAGGAAATATATAAAAAAGATGAAGGTCCCGACCATGTTTTATTGTATGTGGAAGGGGACGAGTTTATATTCGTTGATTACCTTTTTGTATCAAAGAAATCAAGGGGGCAGGGACTAGGAAGGAAATTGATTCAAAAATTGCAAAAAAAGCAGAAAACGGTCTTGCTGGAAGTAGAACCAGTACAAGAAAATGATGATGACACATTTAAAAGGCTGAAATTTTATAAAAGGGAAGGATTCCGGCATGCCTCTTCGATCTCCTACAGCAGAAAATCGCTTGCCACCAAGGAGGATACGCCTATGGAAATCTTATATTGGCCCGCAAATTCATCTGTTGATGAAGAGGACGTATTTGATTTCATGAAAGAGATTTATTCTGAAATCCATACTTACAAAGATGATGATCTTTATGGGAAATCTTATCAAGATGTAGAGGATGTACTAAGCTTGAATGCAGGTCAGGAAACGGATATTTTTAAAGAGGTGCAAATTTGAGTATAAGGGCCGGTTGTTTCACCGGCCCTTTTTAATTTGTCGAAAAGTGTCCCAGCAAAAAACAACCGGAACGTTTGCAAACTGTCTTTTCTTATTGTGCATATTTTGCATTAAATTGAATATCTATAACTTCTTGGAACTAGCTGATTTTTGAATTGTTTTTACTTTTGGAAATATATGTGCTAAAAGAATGGTTTTTAATGTAAAAGGAGGAATTTGCATTTGATTAAAGAAAATATATTAACATGATCTTGTTTATTGACAAAGATTGGGGGTAAATAAAAGTAAAGAGTTATTTAAAGAATCATGAGGGCCGTATTGAGAGTTAAATGAGAATGGTAGGTAGGTATTTTCAATTAGAAAAAGCAGTTTTAATGTATTACATAAAAAACGGAAAAAGTTATAGTACAGGCTAAACTAGAAGTTTAAAAGGATTTTTCCAAATATCAAAAAGGGTATTCATTTTAAATAAATTAGTGTATAATAAAGAAAATGAAATACTTAATTAAAATTATTTCAAATTAGAGTGGTACTTATGAATACTAATAGTAGATTTCCCCTCATAGATCACCGATTCTATATTTAGGGAGTGTGAGTAAACATGGTAACATTATATACATCACCTAGTTGTACTTCATGCAGAAAAGCAAAAGCATGGTTAGAGGAACATGAGATTGGATATAAAGAAAGAAACATTTTTTCAGAACCGTTAACGATTGATGAGATTAAAGAAATTCTTCGCATGACAGAAGATGGAACCGATGAAATCATTTCAACACGGTCAAAAACTTTCCAAAAGTTAAACGTAAATTTAGAGAGCCTGCCTCTTCAAGAATTATATAAATTGATCAAGGAGAATCCAGGTCTGTTAAGACGTCCAATTATCCTTGACGAGAAACGGCTTCAAGTTGGTTATAATGAAGATGAGATAAGACGCTTTTTACCACGTAAAGTCCGTACCTTCCAGTTACGGGAAGCACAACGTATGGTCAACTAATAAGGTCTTTCAAGCTCTGCCAGGAAATGTGCAGGGCTTTTTCTTTATACATAACGTTTCACTGTTTTTTTTAACTTAATGAAGGGGAACATAAAAGAATCCTTAGGCGGCAGCAGACGTTTTGGATTTGCAGCAGGTCCCTTGAACCGGACATCAATTAAAGAAAAAATAAAGAATGCAGCTCATCATGCTGTGTATATAATAAGGCATTAATGGCAGTAAGATCAAAATTAATAAAGCATTATGATAGTTGCATCAGGATGAATTATTTTATAGAATGAATGGAATATTAGGCAAACAATTGTTTTTTAGATAAGTAATGTTTTTTATTTCCCTTCTTCAAGGTTTTGTCATAAAATGATTTAAAATAGTCCGTTTTAATGACTATCATGATTTACAGTATTCACTTACGGGTAAAGAGCTTTTAAGAGCAATTTTCGCTTGGGGGTTATTATCCCTTCAAAATGAGAAAGGAAGGGAGAGGGGAATCATGGAAATCGAACGCATTAATGACGATACAGTAAAATTTTATATTTCCTATATAGATATTGAGGAAAGAGGCTTTGATCGCGAAGAAATTTGGTACAGCCGCGAGCGAAGTGAGGAGCTTTTTTGGGAAATGATGGATGAAGTGCATCAAGAAGAAGAATTCATGATTGAAGGACCCTTATGGATTCAAGTTCAAGCCCTTGAAAAAGGCTTGGAAGTTTTGGTCACAAAAGCCCAGCTTGCCAAAGATGGTCAGAAACTCGAGCTGCCTCTTTCAGATGATAAGTTAAGGGATTTGAATGTATCAGACAAGATGGATACGCTTCTTGATCAACATTTTCATGGTAAAGATGAAGAAAGCGGTATGACATTCGAAGATGGTATGATTGAATTCATCACGACTTTCGAGGATTTTGAAGATGTCATTTCATTAAGCAAGCGTCATGGCTTGGATGAATGGACGACAAAACTTTATGTTTATCAGAATAAATATTATCTTTATATCGAATTTTCCGAGGCGGAGATTGATGAGGAAGAAATCGATAATGTTTTAAGTCTTTTATTGGAATATAGTCAGGAGTCACCTATAACGGTGCACATGCTTGAAGAGTACGGGAAGATAGTTATCGAAAATGATGTATTCACAACGGTCGATAAATATTTCGCATAGACTGTTGAGGCCGATTTCAGTAGAAATCGGCCTTTTCGTCCAAGAATAAATGTTTTTGCCTTAGCATGGAGGTTTTATAAATATGCCTGTGTTTGTTAATTGGAGGTAGTCTAGGTGAAGAATATAGTTGGCGTCGGTCTGCTTATTCTCTTGTTAGTCAGTACATGGCATTTTCTAATAAATGGCGTCGATGGCGGGCTGATTTTTTATTTAAGTCTTATATTGACCCTTTTCTTGGTGATAATTGGATTCAACATTTTCATGGAAAACCGAGATCCCATCCAGACCATAACATGGCTTGTTATTTTTTGCGCTTTCCCATTCATCGGTTTCATTTTTTACTTTTTGTTTGGCCGTAATTTTCGGAAAGAGAGGATATTTCGCAAGAAGTACTTTTTGGACAAACAGAGTTTCGTGAAAATAAGCGGCGAAGCGGATTATAATGAACGAATTAAGGAAATGGGCGAGAACCCTCAACAGTTAATCACTCTTGCAAATAGGCTGGGGAATAGCCCTATTTCATTTCAGACTGAAACCCGGGTTCTAAGGAATGGTGATGAAACATTTTCCAATATCATCGAAGAATTAAAAAAAGCCAGACATCATATTCATTTAGAATATTATATTGTTAGGGATGACCGCATTGGCAGACTGTTAAAAGACATCTTGATACAAAAAGCAAAAGAGGGGGTAGAGGTCCGATTTCTATATGATGCGGTTGGTTCTTGGAAGTTAGCACGTTCTTATATCGATGAACTGAAGAATGCGGGAGCTGAAATGGTGGCCTTTGGTCCGCTGCATCTCCCTTTATTAAATAATAAATTCAACTTTCGTAACCATCGTAAAATAATTGTGATAGATGGTTCTGTCGGTTTCATCGGCGGTCTCAATATTGGGGATGAATATTTGGGACAAGATCGGAAATTCGGTTCTTGGCGGGATACGCACCTTATCATAAAGGGAGAAGCTGTCAGGACTTTACAGCTCATATTTCTCCAGGATTGGTATTATAGCACCAATAATAGTTTTTTAAGTGATGAATATCTCATGGCCGGACTGCCGAACCATCACGGATATGGCGGAATTCAATTGATTGGAGGCGGGCCTGATAGTGAGTGGACAATCATAAAAAGCATTTTCTTTAAAATGATCACTTCAGCAGAAAAGTCCGTCTGGATAGCTTCCCCGTATTTCGTTCCTGATGACGATATCTTACAAGCATTGAAGGTGGCCGCTTTAAGTGGTTTGGATGTCAGGCTGCTCGTCCCGAAGAACCCCGATAAACGTATCGTATTTCATGCTTCGAGAACTTATTTTCCCGAATTGCTTGCTTCCGGAGCTCGTATTTTCCAATATAATGAAGGCTTCATGCATAGTAAAATCATCATCGTGGATGATCAACTGGCATCAATTGGGACAACCAATATGGATATGAGGAGCTTTCACCTGAATTTCGAAGTCAATGCTTTTCTCTATCGGACGGAAAGTACTCAGCAACTGGTGAATGATTTTTTGGAAGATATAAAGGTATCCCAAGAAGTGGAGATTGGTGCGTTTTCCAAACGGAATTTCGGTTTGAAGGTTTTGGAGTCCACTTGCCGATTGCTTTCACCCCTTCTTTAGATACTTTCGCTTATGCCGATAAGGCATTTTTTTTTGCGGATTAAAAGGAATCCTAAGCAAAGCAGGCGAATGTAGTGGATGAGGAGGAGATGTATGCTAACTGCGATAAAGAAAGATGGGACATGGGTTACCCTTCCTGAAAAGATACCAGCAAACGTGATTGATGAATGGAGAAAGTCAGCAGATTATTACTGTCCATGCTGTAAGATGGAAATGACCATCAAAGCGGGAAAAGTCAGGATCCCGCATTTCGCCCATAAAAATAGTTCGACATGCCGCGCTTCTTCAGAACCGGAATCCGCCTATCATTTATTGGGAAAAAGAAAATTATTTCAGTGGTTCTTATCACATGGTTATCAAGTAGTTTTAGAAGCCTACCTTCCCGAAATTAAGAAAAGGGCTGATATGTTGGTTGTGATAGGAGGTAATCGCTATGCAATAGAATTTCAATGCTCAGTTATCCCCGAGGTTGAATTCATTGAAAGGACAAAAGCCTATCAAAGCATAGGCATCAAGCCAATTTGGATCCTTGCTGCAAAACGCTTAAAAAGGAAAAGCTTGTATGAATTCAGTTTATCCCGCTTCCACTGGCTCTTCGTCACCGGCAGCTTCCATCACCCTTTTCTTTGGATGTATTGCCCGGAAACGGATCATTTATCAGTATTGAAGAACCTCACTCCTTTTACCCCCAGAACCGTCTTTGCCGAATTGACAACAGCTTCATTAAGGTTCCTTCCCCCAAGTCGTGCATTGCCCCAAAACTGCTTTAGATTCCCTTTTCTGCCCGCATGGAGATATAAACGAAATCGCTGGTCCCTCCATCGAGTGAAAACAGCACGGAGATGCGATCCTTTTTTCGAAGGGCTATATTTACATCATATTTCACCTGCGACACTTCCAATTGAAGTGGGTGTTCCGGTCAGAGGGATGCTGTTGATCGAAACTGCCTCGATTGAATGGCAGGCATGGTTATACATGGATGTGTTTCATGAGAAAAGAACAGGGGAAAAGATTTCTATGGCTGATATTCTCCATAATTTTAGAAAGCGTTCAAAAAAAGGTGGAATAAAGTTCAGACCGTTGCCTTTGCTTCATGAAAAACCCATCGAGTATCCTGTAGGTCAATATATCATGCTTTTGATGAAATTTGGTTATTTATCAAAACTGAATGAAGGGGTTTTTAAAGTTGAAAAGGAAATTACCCCTCCCTTTACCAGTGATCAAGCTCAAATTTTGGAAAAAAATTTCTATGATAAGCATAAATTGATGATGGAAAAGGGGAATATCCAGTATAATCAGTGATAACATCTCTATTTATCTTGAATTCAGATGAATGGGCAGGATTATTTTTGTTAATGGAGAAATAGTAATAAGAACTGGGAATTAAGAAAACTTTAAGAAAGAATGAACGCTGAATGAAGTATTGCAGCGTTCGATCCGGTTTAAAGATTTAGCCCAATGGCAAGTTTCTATAGAATGGGGAGGAATTTTTTTATGGCACAGGAAACAAAAGCAAATACATTACCTTCAAGAAGTGAAATAGCTCCTGAAGATACTTGGAGACTGGAAGATATCTTCGCAACCGAGGAAGATTGGGAAGCTGCTTTCAAAGCGGTAAAGGAAGACCTCAAGAAGGCGGAAGCACATAAAGGGACGTTGGGAGAAAGCGCAGAAAAATTATTTGCGGCCCTTCAACTCCAAGATGAGGTATTCGAGAAGCTAGGGAAAGTTTATTCTTATTCACATATGCGCAATGATCAAGATACAACCAATCCTTTTTATCAAGGGATGGAGGATAGGGCAAAAGCTTTATACGCCCAGGCAGCTGCTGCGTTTTCATATATGGTTCCTGAACTATTGAGTATTGATGAAAACAAAGTGGAAGGGTTTTTGGAAGAAAAAGAAGATTTGAAATTATACAAACATTCTTTAGAGGAAATCAATCTTCAGAGGCCCCATATCTTATCTGCTGAGCAGGAAGAATTATTGGCGCAAGCATCAGAAGTACTTGATGCATCGGGCAACACTTTCGGTATGCTAAACAATGCCGATTTGAAATTCCCGACCATTAAGGATGAAGAGGGAAATGAAGTGGAAATCACTCACGGAAGGTATATCAGTTTTCTTGAGAGTGAAGATCGCCGTGTACGTGAGGAGGCATTTAAAGGGGTATACAGCAAGTATGGAGAGTTCCGTAATACATTTGCTTCAACCCTGTCAGGTGAGGTGAAAAACCACAACTTCAATGCCACGGTTCGAAAATATGATTCAGCACGCCAAGCGGCGTTAAGTAATAATAACATTCCGGAGACCGTATACGATAATCTCGTTAAAACGGTCAATGACAACTTGCCATTACTGCACCGCTATCTTGATTTACGTAAAAAAGTACTGCAATTAGACGAACTTCATATGTATGATCTATTCACCCCTCTTGTTAAAGAAGTGAAGATGGAAGTGACATATGATGAGGCCAAAGATTATGTCCTTAAAGGTCTTGCTCCGCTTGGGGAGGACTATTTGAACGTTTTGAAAGAGGGATTTGAAAATCGTTGGGTCGATGTGCATGAAAACAAAGGGAAACGAAGCGGTGCCTATTCTTCTGGTACATATGGGACGAATCCTTATATTTTAATGAACTGGCAAAATAACGTCAATAACTTATTCACGCTCGTTCATGAGTTTGGACATTCGGTCCATAGCTACTATACACGTAAATATCAGCCATATCCATATGGGAATTATTCCATATTTGTAGCGGAAGTTGCATCGACCTGTAATGAAAACCTGTTGAACGATTATTTACTGAATTCAATCGAAGATGAAAAGAAACGCATCTATTTATTGAATCATTACCTGGAAGGTTTCCGCGGCACACTGTTCCGGCAAACGATGTTTGCAGAGTTTGAACATACGATTCATTTAAAAGCTCAAAATGGGGAAGCGTTGACAGCGGATATGCTTACTAAGGAATATTATGAGCTGAACAAGAAATACTTTGGAGAGAACGTGACCATTGATGACGAAATCGGTTTGGAATGGGCGCGTATTCCACATTTCTACTATAATTACTACGTTTATCAATATGCAACAGGAATCAGTGCAGCAACAGCATTGAGCAAGCAAATCCTTGAAGAAGGAGAGCCTGCCGTCAAAAGGTATCTGGAGTTCTTGAAGTCAGGAAGTTCCGATTATCCGATTGAAGTGCTCAAAAAGGCTGGCGTCGATATGACAAAAGCTGAACCTGTACAAGAAGCCATGAATGTATTCGAAGAAAAATTAAATGAGTTGGAAGAGCTTTTGAATAAATAAGATGTGAAAAGGACCCGAGCACTTCGGGTTCTTTTCAACTTATATGCATGTCCGTCATAATCCTTTAAATCGATTTCTCTGATTTAAGCTATGAAGAATTATGAAGAAAACAAAAAATAGAATAGGGGAGGTAAAATACAGAGGAATGAGGTTCATGATACCGAGCAGCTGGACAAATAGCGACCCTATCAAGAGTATGAGTAGAATAAAGCCTTTCAATTTGGTCACCTCCAACAGGCCGCAGTAAAAGCTCATCTGCGCTTTATTAGATAGTATGTTTTAAAATAAGCAGTATTCTAAAAATATGACAATAATGTGAAGCTGCGCACAAAGTTCTTGCTTTTAAGGTGCATAATCTGCTATAGTACAGATATAGAAGTTATCACATCCCAAACATATACCCCTTTGTTTGTTCGTCGTGAAATTTCTCCTATCCCCTTATTCGCATAAATAGATGAAAAACCCCAGCAAATTTCGTGATTTGCCGGGGTTTTTCATTTGCAGAAAAGTAAAAGTACAAAATGACGCAGGTTGTAACATAATTTGTACGAAAGATTAGGAAATAAAAACAAATGATTTAATATTTTTGTGATTTGTTTCACAATTAAATTCATTCCCTTGCTTATCAGATATAAAAAACACTTATGGCTTTAAACTTAAATGGGCTCTTATTTAGCTATATATAAAAGAAACAATAATTAAAAAATGAAAAATATATTGTGAACAAATTGTGAAATGTTACACAAACAGTTGAAACATAACTGAGTTATCTGTTATATTATTTATTGTGAAGCGAATCACAAACAAACTTATACCCCTTTGTTTGATCGTGAAAAATTTCTCCCATCCCCTTATTTTCTTATAAAAAAAACCATGCAATCTTTTGATTTGCGTGGTTTTAAACAAAAAAGCAGTCAAATTCATGACTGCTTCTTTGTATATCTCCAAAACGTTCCGTATTTAGCAGGAATCTTTTCTGCCAACTGTTTTAAAACAAGCTTTTTCATTTCCAACTCGACGTTACTCTTATTCATATTATAAACAGTTTCAATTTCCTTTGTGGCCACTAGATTGAAACAGCTTAAAAATTCTTCGAGAGAGGGGGGGTTTGCAGGGGCTGGCAGACCATTGAGCATATCTTCTAAAATTTGAACATATACCTCGTAAGAATAGACACCTGAAACTTTTATTCCCTCTTCTTCAATATTTTGATTGAAAAAGACAAGGGAAGGTATTTCCGTCACTTCCATTTCGTTAGTGATTTTCATGTCACATTGAAAGCCTTTGGCTGCACTGGAAGAATTGATGTCATAAAGGAATTCCTCTACATCCAGACCAACCATTTTGGCACATTCGGTCAAGACTTCGATATTGGATATATCCTTTTTCCCTATGAATACATATTCTTGAAGCTGCCTTAAAAAGCGAATGGCTAATTTACGCCCCTGCAATTCCGCTGCTTTTATTGCGATGGAAGCTGTATATGGAGAAGAGATTGGGTTTTCAGACCAAAGGCTCCCGTCGCAGGACATTCCCGAGCGGCTGGCTGTCTTTTCCCAAACCTGAGCAATGTTTTCATAATTTTTATTTTTCCCCATATTAAGAGAATCGATTTTACCGCTTAAAACATGGCGTAAGCTGAACAATTGGCCATATTCTATCTGTAATTTCCTAATAATTGGTTCTAAGCCCCAGCATTCGGGACAAAGCGGATCAACAAAAACATAAATTTCAATTGGCTTTTTTCCTATATCATAGCAATGCTGCGTCTTGATCCAATCGGAAATATTGAAAACTGGTTTTTGTGCGCTCAACTGCCTTCTCCTTTCCCGTCAGTTCCGGATGTATTGATCATATGCTGTGCCGTCAAATAGAGGCGGTGATAGAAAAACTCTCTAATCTCACCCTCAAGGCCAACTTCGTCCATAGCTTGATACATGCATGAGAGCCATGCTTTCGCACGTTCTGGCGTAATTTCAAAAGGTATATGTCGAGCCCGCAACATAGGATGGCCATGCTCTTCGGTATATAAAGAGGGACCGCCTAAATATTGAGTCATAAATTGTTTTTGCTTACGGACCGTTTCAGTTAAATCGTCAGGGAATATTGGCTGCAGATCCGGGTGCTGACTAACGTTGGAGTAAAACACATCAATTAATTTGTGTAATTGCCCTTCTCCAATTAATTCATATGGTGTAGGGTTCCCTTGCATCATGTTGATTACTCCTTTTAAAGAAAGATGGTTGATATTTATTCATATTTTATCAATGACGTACTGATATAACAAATATATAGCTTAAAGAAAATTTTACATCTGTAGTATGACACAGGGGAATGATCGGAAATTACACCTTTGGAGGGGCTTTCCCATTTGTTCTGGGGAAGAATATATATAGACATGAAAAAACCGACCCGTCACAAATAAACAGGGTCAGCTTGTTTTAACTTAAAAATGTGCCATAAACTTTTTGAACATAATTCTGAGTTTCTTTAAAGGGCGGGATGCCGTTATATTTATCGACATTTCCTGGCCCTGCATTATAAGCAGCAAGGGCAACCTGGATGTCCCCGTCATATCGTTCCATCATTTGACTTAAATATTTACTCCCGCCCATGATGTTTTGTTCTGGATCGGTTGCATCATCCACCCCAAGGCTTCTTGCAGTTGCTGGCATTAACTGCATAAGGCCAGCTGCACCCGCATAACTGGTGGCTTCAGGGTTGAAGTTCGATTCTTGTTTAATGACAGACTTAATCAGTTTTTCCGGAAGATTATATAAACTGGCTGCCTGGCTGATGATATGATCATAGTTTTTGGCGGTTTCGCTGCTGCTCTGTTTGTTAGCATTGGCAGCGGATATCGGGTTGATGTTCAGGGCTGTTAGGCTGCTGGGTTGAAGAAAGGATTTCGTTTCAGCTTCAACATTGGATAATAAGGAACCCAATTTCTGCGAAGAGCTTTCAAGAGCATCACCCGAAACCAGTTCCGAGAGCATGTCCTGGAAAACGGATCGAGATGAATTTTCCCCTGTGATGCTGCTATTTGTGAATTGCTGGATTGCCTGCAATTCCATAAACGTTTTGAAATCTTGGATTTTCAAACTCTCCACCTCCGAATGGGTTCAAACAGGATTATTCCTGGAATTTGGCGCGATAAAACCTCTTAACCTTATTTTCGGTTTCCCTTACTGGAATTTGAAGGGTTTCAAGGAGATTCAGGAAGTTTTTTTTCCCTGCTTTTGCATCCGTCACTTCATATTCAAGCTCAAAGTCTTCCTGATTCAAATACGAACTATGATCTAAAACAAGTAAACCCTCTTTGTAAGGAAATTCAAGGCGGTCTGTCTTTAGTGTCCCAAAACAGGTAATATCTTTTGGATCAATTCCGCATTCGAGGATTAGATGTTGGATCTCGCCATCAGGGAACGTATTATGATTCAGAAATGCATATGCGGTTCCTTCAGGAATATCTTGATTCGTTTCCAATAGTCCCTCTGTTGCGGGCTGTTTTAAAGTCAGCTCGTATCGCCCGTTTTTCTCCCGGATCCTAAGCGCGGAATCTAGGTTTTTTAAAGTGAATCCAAGTGTATCGAAGTAATGATTTTTCTGGGTTTTAAAGTTCGATGCCCCAAGATGAAAGTATTCGATCAGTTGACGAAATTCTTTTTCGCTTAAAAGGTTTTTAAATTCAATTTCAATATGCTGGTTCATGTGCTCCATCCTTTCTGGTTGATTCTTAGGTTAATCATATAAGAACCATTCCAGCTGTCAAATTGAATTCAATAATTTTTTGCTATTGTACTTGAATATTTAGGAATCAATTGCAGGATATGATAAAATATAAACGTTGAGCACGAAAAATGGATTATCGTATATATAGGAATTTAATACATACTTTTTGCTAGAAAAAGAAATAGGATCCAGCGGTGAATTGACATAAAGTCATGTGACTGCTGGATTTAGGAGAGCGTTCTGCCCATACCAGAGTTGAACAGGCGCTTTTTAGATAGATATAGGTGGTGTGGCAATGGAGAGTTGGGACGATTTCTTGGCGCCTTATACTCAGGCTGTCGAAGAATTAAAGGTTAAGCTAAAGGGATTAAGGAAACAGTTTGAGAGAGAGAATATTCACTCGCCGATCGAATTTGTAACAGGAAGGGTAAAGCCGATTGTCAGCATTTTGGATAAGGCGAGCCTGAAGGATATTCCCATTGATAAATTGGGAACTGAAATCCAGGATATTGCAGGGCTTCGCATGATGTGCCAGTTCGTGGATGATATCGAACAGGTAGTTGAACTATTACGAGGTCGCAATGACTTCGAGATAGTTGAGGAGAGGAATTATATTTCCCATAAAAAAGCAAGCGGCTATCGTTCTTATCATGTTGTAATCCGCTATCCGGTCCAGACGATCCATGGCGAAAAAAATATCCTTGCCGAAATACAAATCAGGACTCTTGCGATGAATTTTTGGGCGACGATCGAACATTCTTTAAATTATAAATATAAAGGCATTTTCCCGGAAGATATTCAATTGCGACTCAAACGTGCAGCGGAAGCAGCCTTCCTGCTTGATGCAGAGATGTCGCAAATCCGTACGGAAATCCAGGAAGCACAGCGTCTTTTTTTCAGGAAGAAAGATTCTTGAACGCATCAATGGGTAAACGAGAAGAAATCTAATTTGTGAGGTGGTATTACATGAAATTTGCGATAACGTCAAAAGGAGATGCGAAATCGAATACTTTAATGCAAAGGATGCGTACGTATCTTCAGGACTTTCATTTGGAATATGACGAAGATCAGCCGGATATTGTCATTTCTGTCGGTGGTGATGGCACTTTATTATATGCTTTTCACCGTTATAAGAATCGATTGGATAAAACTGCCTTTGTAGGTGTACATACAGGACATCTTGGTTTTTATGCAGATTGGACCCCTGATGAAATTGAAAAATTGGTGATAGCTTTAGCGAAAACCCCATTTCAAATAGTGGAATATCCACTGCTCGAAACGATTGTCCGTTATCAGCATGGAGGACGGGAAGCAAGATTTTTGGCTTTGAATGAATCGACGGTCAAAAGTGTGGAAGGGACGCTCGTCATGGACGTTGAAATACGCGGCCAGCATTTCGAGACGTTCCGTGGAGATGGGTTATGCATTGCGACGCCATCTGGAAGCACGGCATATAATAAGGCGCTTGGCGGGGCCATCGTCCATCCATCAATCGATGCCATCCAGATAACCGAATTGGCATCTATTAATAACCGGGTGTTTAGGACCGTAGGATCTCCGCTTCTGCTGCCGGCACATCATACGTGTATGTTCAGGCCGGTCAATGCGGTCAATTTTCAAATTACGGTCGACCATTTGTCCTTGCTTCAGGAAAATGTAAAGTCAATACAGTGCCGAGTGGCAGATGAAAAGATCCGATTTGCCAGATTCCGCCCTTTTCCTTTCTGGAAAAGAGTGCATGATTCATTTATTGCTAATTAAGGAGATAGATTCACCTCATGTCAAATCAAAACTTTTCTTTGACCTGGTCGGTTTTTGAAGAGGACTCTGGCTCTTTATTGCGAGAGTTTCTCCGCAAATGCGATATTTCAAAACGAGCATTAACGGATATTAAGTTTAAAGGTGGATATATCCAGTTGAACGGCGAAGAAGTAACTGTGAGGGAACGGATTGAAACGGGTGACATCGTCACCGTCATATTTCCGCCGGAGCAGGCAAGCGAAGGCCTTTTGCCGGAACCCATCCCCCTGAATGTCAGATATGAAGATGAGTTTGTATTGGTGGTGGCCAAGCCCCCTTCCATGAATACCATTCCTTCCCGCGAGCATCCCAACGGCAGTTTGGCGAATGGCTTGGCGGGTTATTATAGGAAGACGGGAATACAGGCGACGATTCATATAGTTACACGTCTTGACCGGGATACATCAGGTTTGGTTTTAATTGCCAAGCATCGGCATATCCATCACCTTTTAAGTGAGCAGCAAAAATCTGGACAGGTTAAACGGAGATACCAAGCCGTAGCTGAAGGAATCGTTGAAGGACCTGTAGGAGAGATAGTGGCGCCAATCGGACGAAAATCGACCAGCATCATTGAACGGGAAGTCAGGCAGGATGGCCGGTATGCCTGTACTCTATTTAAGGTATTGGCACATACAGGGTCCCATACATTCCTTAATTTGGAACTCAGGACAGGGCGTACACATCAAATCAGGGTCCATATGGCGCATATTGGTCACCCGCTGGCTGGTGATGATTTATATGGAGGGAACAGGAGAGGTATCCCTCGCCAAGCCCTTCATTGTTTTGAATTGAAATTTTTACATCCTTTCACGAAGAAGATGATGGTATTTCAAGAAGAGTTACCAGAAGATATGACCCGCTTGCTCGAGGGAAGTAAAGAATGGGATTCCTGACTTTGTATCCGGGCTGCATTAAACGAAACCACTTCATAGACGCAAAAAAAACTCACCAAGATGGCGAGTTTTTTTGGTTAATCAAAAGATGTCCTGAATTTTTCCGCTATATATGGCATGGAAGAAGGCACCTCTTGAAGATCCATTTCGGGATAACGGACAGCTGTCAGTTTTCCACCGAAGACGCAGCCTGTATCAATATTATAAGTATGATTGACTCTTCTAGCTTCAGGGACTGGTGTATGTCCATATACGATCCATGTTTCCCCTTTGTATGATTGGGCCCAGTCTTTTCTGACCGGTGACCCATCGGGGTGTTTGGAGCCATTGATATCACCATAGAGGACAAAGGTCTTTACCTTATTGCTATATTGGCCAATATAGTCACTGCGAATTCCTGCATGGGCAATGATCAACCGCCCTTCATCAATGAGTTGATAAAGTGGGGAACGTTCATACAGATCCATGAACTTTTTTCGGATCTTCTTCTGATCCCGAATGTTCAGTGATTCATATTCAGCTACGGTAGTCTCTAAACCGTGTGATATTTGAACTTTATTGCCTGAAAAATAACGATACAATTTATTGCAGTGGTTACCTGGGGCATACCTTGCTATATTTTGGTTTATGACTAATTCATGGACAACCTCTATTACTTGAAGGGAATTTGGGCCGCGATCGGTTAAATCCCCTACAAAGCCGAGAATTCTTCCGGAGGGATGTACAGGAAACCCAGTCTTCCATGTATAGCCCATTTTTTCGGTCAGCTGCCTGAATTCAGCGAAACATCCATGAATGTCCCCTATGATATCGATGTTCATTTGACACACCCTTTGTTTGTTTTGTATATGTTTATGGTATTAGTATAGTATTATTTAAAAAAATAAAATATAAACGAGGAAATGAAAAAATATGTTTTAGGAGGTGTATGGTTATGGAGGAGATGAAGGACCGAGAGCGGGAGAATAGTCAAATGAATAACGAGCTTTTGCTTGAAGCGCTTAAAACGGAAAGTCTAGATCAGTTCCGTACGGAGTTCCTTGAAATGCATCCATATGATCAGGCTCAATTTTATACAAGCTTGTCAGATGAATTCAGATCCGTCGTTTACACATATTTGTCACCGGAAGAAATGGCGGACCTTTTTGAAAATATAGAAATTGATGAAGAGGATTACGAAAGCCTGTTGGCTGAAATGAATCCTTCTTATGCAGCCGATATGCTTTCCAATATGTACGCGGATGATGCGGCTGACGTCCTGAATGAAATCAATGATGAGCAGGCCGTCAGCTATTTGACCATCATGGATGATGAAGCGGCAAGTGAAATCCAGGAGCTTCTGAACTATGAGGAATCTACGGCAGGAAGTATCATGACGACAGAATTCATTGCCATTGAAGCAAATGAAACCGCTCAATCAGCCATGCAAATCTTAAAAAGGGAAGCTCCGGAAGCGGAAACGATTTATTATGTGTTCGTTACCGATCGGGATAAGAAGCTGCTTGGTGTTTTATCTCT
Source organism: Brevibacillus sp. JNUCC-41 (assembly GCF_014844095.1). Classification (NCBI taxonomy): domain Bacteria; kingdom Bacillati; phylum Bacillota; class Bacilli; order Caryophanales; family Bacillaceae; genus Peribacillus; species Peribacillus sp. JNUCC41. The sequence goes on from NZ_CP062163.1 coordinate 3,120,893, forward strand.
CAGGACATTGATCATTGCTGATGAAGATGCTTTAATCGGTGATTTAATGGATGATAGGGTAGTTTCCGTCCCTGTATCTGAAGACCAGGAAGAGGTGGCACGAAAAATAAGGGATTATAACTTCCTTGCCGTGCCGGTCGTCGATTTCCAAAACCATTTATTGGGGATTATAACCGTTGATGATATCATTGACGTCATGGATGAAGAGGCATCCGATGACTATTCTAAATTGGCAGGTATTTCTGATCTTGATCATGTTGATAAGAGTCCCTTTTCCGCTGCAAAAAAACGGCTGCCATGGTTGGTCATCCTTTTGTTTTTAGGCTTGCTGACTGCAAGCTTGATCGGCCGATTCGAAGAGATACTAAGCCAAAAAGCGATTCTTGCTGTATTTATTCCATTGATAGGCGGCATGGCTGGAAATACAGGAACACAAGCATTGGCAGTAGCAGTCAGAGGAATCGCAACAGGTGAATTAGAACAGGAAAGCAAGTGGAAACTGGTCCTTCGAGAGGCTGGAACTGGCCTTATTATTGGCCTGACATGCGGAATTGCCATCATTTTCATTGTCTATTTTTGGCAAGGTGATTTAATGTTAGGGTTATTGGTCGGAATTTCCATTTTCATAACTCTGATCGTTGCCACACTTGCCGGTTCAATCGTCCCTCTTCTCATGCATAAAATGAAAATCGACCCAGCGGTAGCTTCAGGTCCTTTCATTACAACAATCAACGACCTCATCAGTATTCTTATTTATTTCGGATTAGCAACTTTATTAATGGGCTATCTACTATAAGTCCAAGGAGGCCCTCTTTGGAGGGCCATTCCCACAGGACTTTAGAAAACGGTATTTTTATCAAAGGAATTTTGATATACTATCATTAGTAGCAGGTACTAATAACTTGTATTAAAAATAGGAGGTCACATACGATGACTTTTTCATTAGAAGGAAAAACGTTTGTCATAATGGGTGTTGCGAATAAAAGAAGTATTGCATGGGGAGTTGCCCGTTCCTTACATAAAGCAGGTGCAAAGCTGATCTTCACTTACGGAAAAGACCGTACGGAAAAAAGCGTTAGGGAACTATCTTCTACATTGGAAGGGGAGCCTTCCACCATTTTACAATGTGATGTAACGAAGGATGAAAGCATTGATGAATGTTTTGCGGCGATTAAGGAAGAAACAGGTATCATTCATGGCTTGGTACACAGTGTCGCATTTGCTAACAAGGAAGAGCTGGACGGTGAGTTCGTCAACACGAGCCGTGAAGGGTTCTTGCTTGCCCATAATATCAGTTCATTCTCATTGACGGCTGTAGCTAAAGCGGCGAAGGAAATCATGACTGAAGGCGGCAGTATTGTCACAATGACGTATCTTGGCGGTGAACGGGTCATGCCAAATTATAATGTAATGGGAGTGGCCAAGGCCTCACTAGAAGCCAATGTCCGTTACCTGTCAAGTGATCTTGGCAAAGATAACATCCGAGTGAATGCAATTTCAGCCGGTCCAATCCGTACCTTATCCGCTAAAGGTGTCCGTGACTTCAATACAATTTTAAAGAAGATTGAGGAAGAAGCACCGCTTCGTCGTACAACCACTCCGGAAGAAGTAGGGGATACGGCAGTATTTTTATTAAGTGACATGTCCCGCGGAATTACCGGGGAAAATATCCATGTGGATTCCGGTTATCATATAATTGGATGATAAAAAGGGGACTCTTTAAGGTCCCCTTTTTAATTTTTTGAACTTTTATCATCCTGTTCATCAAAGATTGGTGTTAATGTTTGTTTTCCGGTATCTTGAAGAATTACTTCAATCTTAATCGACTTAATCGAATCTTCATCTAAAGGAATCCTTCCTCCTGTTTCGATTTTTTTCCAAGTTTTAATATCCTCTCGATAAAGTGTTTTCGATAACCTAAACAGGTCCAGCCCTCTTTTTTGTGTATATTGATATGTGTATTTTATTTCTTTCTTGATAGAGCGTATTAATTCCTTTTCATATTCTTTGCGTGTTATGCCACTTTTCAACATGTCAACACTTGCTTTAATCTTCATTTTTATATGAAAACGAACTTTTCCGTTTTTTTCTACGATAGGTGTTATCTTAGTCTTCTTATCGTACACAATAATTGATGTGTTCCTTTCCGTTCCAGGGAAAAGGGTAACGTTATCACGAACAAATTGTTTGTTCACTAATCTTGCACCATTCATCACCTTTTTAGGCAGAATGGCATTTATTTTATTTTCTGAAATAACAGCGATGTTTTCCATTAATAAATCCTTCTTTTTTTCTTTCTGCCCGGTCCATTGCTCCGTAATCTTTAGTTGGGGAATTGAAACGTAATAAGCAGGTTCGTCCAGCTCAATGAGAATCTCTCTTAAATTTATCGGTGGGATGAAAGAGCTTTGATTATAGTTCCCCTTTGGATCGCTTAATTTTGAAAAAGCCATGGAAATGTTTTCGATAGGGGAAATAAGCATGGCATCTTTAACCGCACCCTTAGTCATAAAAAAGTAAATTCTGTAGCGTGTTTCGCGATAACGGTCCAATAAATCAAGCGTATTTTTGAAGTTACCAGTTTTAATGGCTTCTTCCGATAAAATAACAAAGGAAAGATGTCCCCAATAAATACGTCGATCTGACGTATGATATAAATTAAACAAGGCTTCATCGAGAGTCTTTCCAGTAGCACTTCCGACATCTGCAGCGTTTAGGGAGCTGGGATCTCCACCTGATTCGGATTTTGCCAGCCCTTGCATATTAATGATTTGAAGGTGAACGACGACCTGCCCGTCCTTATAATCGATCCCTATTCCATTTGCATAAACAAGTCGTTCAGGTTCATTTGAATCCCAGCAACCAGAGAGAACGGAAACACATAATAGAATTAGAATGAATCTGTTCCTCATTTTTTTCCATCATCGCCTTTCTTCGTGGGGTCTTTAGAAGAAAAGATAGAAGGGCGTTTTTTATCCAAAGAGGGAGGAACCCGAAAAAGGGTTTTTACAACATTGGACCAACTTAAGTTAGCGGATACTTCCATATAAGGAACACCTAATATTCGTATATTACTCACATACGCACAGAGAAATAGCGCTAAAAGGATGAATGCGAAAAGACCTAAAAAAGAGGCGGAAATAATAGCAACCAGCCTAATTAAACTAATGACCCCAATGATCGATTGATTGACGAGTGTAAAAGTAGCCACAGCTGAGCCTGCAATCACAACAAGCATGGCAGGACTTGTTAAACCGGAACGGATCGCAGCATCCCCAATAATTAAAGCGCCCAATACACTTAATGTTGGACCAATTGATGTAGGTAACCGCATCCCGGCTTCTTTGAATATTTCAAAGACGATGACCATCGTAATGGCTTCAAGTGCGGTAGGAAGTGGCAATCCTCTTCTGGACTCGACAACGGTAGCCAACAAGATCAAAGGGAGCTGATCTTGATGAAAGGTGGTTAAAGCCACCCAAAAACCTGGTAAAAGAGCGGCGATGAAAATGCCAAAAAGTCGAAGAGCCCTTTCAAAGGAAGCATAGATAGACGTGTATTCATTGTCTTCCGATGTTTTTAATACAATAAAAAGGTTGATTGGGGTGATCATCGCATAGGCAACCCCGTCAATTAAAATTAAGATCCTGCCTTTTAATAGGCATTGGACGGCAAAGTCAGGCTTACCTGTATAGTCATGCCTTGGGAAGAGGATGGAGGGCTGTTCTTCAATTAACACCATGAACTGATTTCCTCCAAATATTCCATCTATATCAATTGCTTCAATCTTTTTAGAGATTTGCTGAACTATATCTGGCTCAGTGATATCATCCATATATAAAACAGCGACTTTAGTCAAAGTTCGTCTGCCCACTTCGAAATATTTTACACTTAAAGAATTTGTACGCATTCTCTTCCTGATTAAAGCCACATTGATGGACAAATCTTCAATAAAATTATCTCTAGGTCCTTTTATCGTTACTTCTGACGATGTTTCCTCTGGATTACGTTGAGGGCGATTTGCTATGTTTACAGATAACAGAAAACCGAATTCATCTAAGTAAAGTAACAATCTTCCAGAGTAGATATCTGCGAACAACTCTTCCTTGGTATTCACTTCAGTAAGCTGTGGAAGATGGAGTGAAACTTTTATTTCGTCAATTGTTATTTTCCCTCTTGGATATTTTTCGAAAAATAATGTTAGCCTTTCAAATACGAGATTATTTAATAATTCAGTATCGACAAGTCCTTCACATCCAATTACTGTAATTTTTATCGGTGACTCATCACGATATACACTGGTTTGAAAAAAAACATCTCCTGAGTTTTGAAAGATTTCTTTTAAATCTGATTCATTTTTTATCACAAGTTTATCAGGTTTTTCTGGTTTCCTATTCGGACTGGATGGTTGTCGGTTCTTTTTTTTGAACATCGGATGTGGACCTCCTTTTTCTTCGATTACTAAAGAAAACAAATAAACATAAAAGGATGGAAACGGCTAATAAGAAATATAAGGTAATCGGCAAAACAAATGTTTTTATAAAGGAATATAGAATAATATCGCTGAAGTTAAATGAATTAGAAATGATTAGGAACATAGAATAGGTTAGGAGCAATATGATTTTGTTTCGCTTCTTTTTAATGGATAGCACTTCGAGTGATAAAAATAGGAAAAAGGAAACACGGATAAAGGCTCCAGTTAACCATTGATAAATCGACAAGAAATCAAGATGCTCAATGAATCTTCCTAATGTGACTAATCCCCATTGCTCAAAGGCAGGATACTTTTGCCTTGCAGCTTCGACTGGGCCGAATTCTACAATGGAGCCAATAAGTGGCCCAAGAATAAGCCATGTAAGGATGATAGTATTTATAGCAAAAACCTTGAATCTTAGTTTTCCATGAACTTTTTGCTGCATAAAAAGTATGACAATCAATTCGATAAGGCCAGACAAGGGATAAATAATACCTGCAAAGACAGGGGACCATCCATTTTCAAGCATGGGTTTCAAAAGTGAATAATCTTTAAATTGTATGTTCGTGATTGCAACAAAAAAGCCAAACGCAATGACGGCCGTCAGTACAAATGTATTTACAATAGCGATCGTTTGTATGTTTGTTGAGGCAAGGAAAAAGCATAAACCAGTAAATAAGATGATTTCAAATATCGAAGGAGTTATGGGCAAATAGGAAATCTTTGTCCATACAACCATCTCTTTTAATGAAACCGCAGCCAAAAAAGCGAAAAAGAGACTCAGTGTAAAGGATAAAATCCTGCCTGTTACCTTCCCAATATTTTTTTCCACCCAGACAAAAATATTTGTCTGGCCTGTGGCTTTATGGATATAGAATAAGAGAAAACACCAAATCAAAATTAGGCCTAAAGCAAGTAGAACAGAAATCCAGGCATCCCTTTTGGCCGCCCGTAACAAATGAGGAAGAATCGTTACATGATTTTTCAAGCCGACAGCCGTCATCATGATTAAAGATAGTTGTACGGTTGAAATCTTTCCACTATTTTTCATCTTCAATATACTCCTTTAATAACTCGATAGCTTTAGTTTTCTCCATTAATCCCCAACATATCCAAGATAAGTTGATGTCCTTTTTTAGGGAGCGGCACATCTCCAGCATAAAGAAGGGCGAATCTCATATAAATGATACATAGAGCTGATATTCATTATTTGCGAGAATCGGCAAAAACTTCTTTCAACCCTATTCGTGAAAAAGAAGGAGGGGAATCATGGACGTGAAGAAAGTTGGTATGCCTAGTGCCGTTGGAAAACAAACCATACACAATCCGCTGAAGAGACATATTGATTGTACTGAAAGAAATATCAGCACTTCATATACTGCAGAGGAATTGGTGGAGCTGTTGTCACGGCTTCCAGCCTTTGCACCTAAACCTGTTTGTAAGTTCATCATCAATGACCGTACACTGTTTGGGAAATTGGAACAAAAAAAAGAGTCCAGTTTGTTTATAAGGCATAAATTCGGGAAAAAAGTTGTCCAATACAATATGGAGCAGCTGCAGTCTGTGAATATCCTGAAATATTAAGGAGGGTTTTCATGTCAGAGAAAAATGGCGATAAGGAATCCAAACCACTTTTATATGTCAATCAAGCAAAAATATCAGATCAGCGTGGGAATATGCAAAGTGATTTTCGAACGAAAAAGGCTACACCTCAAGACAGCGTTGAGCCTGAACCCGAACTACAGGAAGCCGAGCAAAATGAAGAAAAAATCGAAAAAGTCAAACGGGAATTCGGTGTTTATGATGCCATGATGGAAATTGAAAAAGAGATTACGGGATTAAGGAAAATCACCGAACAATATGCACCTGAGCAAACTCCGGTTGAACAAATGGAACATCCTGAACAAATAGAACCAGAAAACGAAAAATCAGTTAAGAGAAAAAGGAAAAAGGTGGAGAAGAAAGAATCTTCCCGCGAAATCATTTCCCGACTATCCAATCATCAAGGTTTTCCAAAGCCATTATGTGAGGCTATTGTAAAGGGAAAAATGATTCAGTTTCATGTGTTGGGAATGAAAGGGGAATCAGTGAAGATTAAAAGAGGGAAGCATATTCGTTTCGTGGAACTGCCGGATTTCATCGATGCCAAAATAATTGAAGAACCTAAGTGAAGGAGCAATATTAAATGTTTCCCCCACAAAATGAATTTACCTTATTTATAATATTAGGATTGGCTTCCTTCAGGCTGACACGTTTGATCGTTTTCGATAAAATCACGGAGCCGCTGCGCCGCCCCTTTTTTAAAGAGATAGAGGAAAAAAGTGAAGAAGGGGATGTGGAAATATTTTTAGTGCCCAAGGAGAAGGGCCTGCTTGGCTGGATTGGACAATTGCTAAGCTGTTTTTGGTGCGTGGGTGTCTGGGTTAGCCTTTTTCTGGTTTTCCTTTATATCCAACATTGGTTTATTGGCGACGTATTGACATTTATCCTTGCCGTAGCAGCAGTAGGCGCAATCATTGAGGTCATAATCAGCAAATTTATGGACATTTGATTGGAAACAACTTGTCTCTTCGTTCATATAGTATGGTATAGATCTTAAAGGAGGAGTCATAAATTGAATCAGAAACAGAATCCATGGACATATGCAAAACCGATTAAAAAAGATCAACCGGTCAAAATCAAGAAAGACTGTGGCTGTAATAACAACTATAAAAATAAAGGCTATTGATTGAAAAAACCTTTCCATTTAGGAAAGGTTTTTTTTATTTCCTAATCCTACCATTCATAAAAAAACAGTTAAACAAGAAAATAACAATAGAACGAAAAATTAGGATGTGAATCTATGTTCAGACAAGGAAGATATTTTAAGGGCAGCTTACTGGTTTTTATGGTTGTTTTGTATGTGCTTACTGGATGCAGCAATCAGAATGATGGAAAAACGGAGAATTTAGCAATGATTAAGCGTACGAATCCTGAACCGATGGATATCATTAATGGAATGGATGGGAAGGATGAAAAGGGACTGATCTCAAAGGTCAAGGAAACAGTTGCTAATGAAGACTCCATCTATGACGTAATCGTCGTGAAAAACGAAAAAAAGATTATCGTCGCTTATAAAGTTAAGCATCTGCAACGTTTTCATATGAAGAAGATTGAAAAGAATGTGACTAAAAATCTGGAAGAGAAGTTTCCCGAAAATGATTTTATCGTATCGAGCGATTATAAAATCTTTTTGGAATCTGTGAGATTGAACGAGTTACTCAAAGAAAAAGATGTACCCGAGAAAAAGGCAAGGAAGAAGTTCAACGAAATTGAAGAACTTCAAAAAGAATTAATTTAGAAGAGAGGTTCAGCTATGAGCGGCAAAGAGAAAACGACCCCACAGCAGAATGCATATCAAGAACTTCAAGGGAAGCATGAAATTAAAAGACCAATAGTGAAGAATTGTTTGAAAGCCTTTTTAGTAGGTGGCATTTTCTGCATGGTCGGACAAGCCATTTCGTACTTCTATATTTACTTTTTCAACTTTACGGAACAGACAGCTGGTGGTCCTACAACTGCCACCATGGTGTTCCTGGCCCTTTTGATGACCGGTTTCGGATTTTATGACCGCATTGGCCAGTTTGCTGGAGCAGGAAGTGCCGTCCCTGTTACAGGATTCGGTAACGCAGTCATTTCGGCTGCAATCGAACATCGGACGGAAGGTTTTGTACTTGGTGTTGGATCCAATATGTTTAAATTGGCCGGATCTGTCATTTTATTTGGAGTATTTTCAGCCTTTGTCGTGGCGTTGATAAAAACAATTTATCAAATGAGTGGGGGCTAAGCGGTGTTAAAGGGAGAACAAACATGGATGTTTACCAATAAACCGGTCATCTTGGAAACAGGGGTAACAGGCGGGCCATTTGAAGCAAATGGAGAAATCGCGGGTGATTTCGATATCCTATACGACGATTTGTGGATGGAGCAGGAATCATATGAGAAGGCACATCGACATTTGATGGAAAAAGCGGTTGAGCTTGCATTGGAAAAAGGTAAGATCAACAAGGAACAGGTACAATTTTTTTTGGCGGGTGATTTAATCAATCAGGTTACACCTACAAGCTTTGCAGCCAGAACTAATGGGATTCCATACTTCGGCTTGTTTGGAGCCTGTTCCACTTCAATGGAAGGGCTTGCTCTAGCTGCCTTCATCACTAATTATGGCGGGGCTAACTATGTGTTGACAGGTGCCTCGAGCCACAATGCAGCTGTAGAAAAACAATTTCGCTATCCAACTGAATATGGAGGGCAAAAACCACCTACAGCTCAATGGACGATAACCGGAGCGGGGGTGGCGCTGGTTGCTCCTGATGGAAGCGAGCAAGGGGAATTTCCCCACATTGTCTCGGCCACTATCGGGAAGGTCATTGACATGGGATTGAAAGATCCTTTCAATATGGGGGGAGCGATGGCCCCGGCGGCCGTCGATACGATACTTGCCCATTTCAAAGATACTGGTTTGACCCCGGATGATTATGATTTCATCATTACTGGTGATTTAGGTCAAATAGGGTGGAAGACAGCGATTGACTTATTAAAGCAAAAGGGATGTGACATCAATCAGGAAAAATTCAAGGATTGCGGATTGATGATTTTTAAAAAGAATCAGCCTGTTTTGGCTGGCGGGAGCGGCGCGGGATGTTCGGCAGTGGTTCTATACGGTCATATATTAAATGAGATGATTTCTGGCAAATATAAAAAAATCCTGCTTGTCGCAACAGGAGCATTATTGTCACCACTTTCCGTCCAGCAAAAAGATACGATTCCGTGCATTGCCCATGCGGTGGCCATTGAATATGGGATGAATTCATGAAAAAGGAGAGATTTCGATGTTAGCAATGTTTTTTTGGGCCTTTGTCATCGGTGGCTTGATCTGTGTCGTCGGCCAGCTTCTTTTCGATGTTGCTAAGCTGACACCGGCACATACGTTAAGCTTGTTCGTTGTAATAGGAGCTGTTCTTGGCGGGTTTGATTTATATGCGCCGCTAGTTGACTTTGCCGGTGCTGGAGCAACCGTACCGATCGTTTCGTTTGGGAACTCGCTGGTGAACGGGGCGATGATGGAATCGGAAAAACATGGGCTCGTTGGCGTACTGACAGGTATGTTTGAAATTACGAGTTCCGGTATCTCTGCTGCAATCGTCTTTGGATTCATCGGAGCTTTGGTTTTCAGGCCAAAAGGATGAATTAGCCGAAATAGGCAGCCTGGACTAGGACATGGCCTATACATATTTGTCCAGACCTACATATGTTATCAGTAAGCTTTAGCGAGAGCGAGGTGATATGTATGTTTGGTTATGGTGGCTACGGTTGTTGTGGCGGCAGCGGTTATGGCTACGGCGGCGGTTATGGCTACGGTGGCGGTTCCACTTTTGCGATAATCGTTGTATTGTTTATTCTATTGATCATTGTAGGGGCTTCTTTCTGCTGTTAAGGTAAAAGGAATAGGCAGAAGAAGCCTATTCTTTTTTTTTGTTTGGGCCTAGCACCATTTTTCTGATAATGCCATAGGATAGGTACAGAAAAGGGAGGGGCTTAGGTATGGATAATAACTTTTTTAAGAACATAGAAGGTAAAACGGGCGTAAATATGAAAGATGTATTAGAATTGGCAAACTCGCTGCAAGGAGCCAATTTTAAAGATGAAACAACTGTTAGAAATGTCATTAAGCGTGTTTCAAAAATTGCGAACAAACCGGTCAATAAGGAAACGGAAGATAAAATCGTCCATTCCATCGTGTCTGAAGGGAATAAACTGGATTTCGGTACTATTTCTAATATGATAAATAAAAAGTGAAAAAAGGCCTGCTATCATGCAGGCCTTCAGTTTTTTTAAAAAAGTTGCAGTTGCTTCCAGAAATTTGCCGACTGCCTGCCAATCCTCCTCGCCATAAGCATCTAGCGATGTCCCGGCAAGTTTGTTTTTCGGCAGGAGTGTCGCAAATTTCTTATTTTAAGTAAGGGTTTCATAAAACAGTAAAAATCTAAAGTATAAACTGTTCTTATACATGGTTCGGGAAGAGACCATGTATAAGAACATCTTGTATTTCCTAAGATGGAGAGCATCAGCTTTTGGTCAAAGCTTCAGAAAACGTGATGGGTGGGCGGTCCGTCCGCGTCTAGTTTGCAGGATGGAAAGGTAAAGGTCCTTTTTTGCCCTGGTTGCCGCTACATAGAGCAATCGTCTTTCCTCTTCAAGGGGGGATAGTTCCCCTTTCCGGTAAGATTCAAGTGCGAAATCATGAGGAATGCTGCCATCGACAGCAGCAAGAACATAAACCGTGTTATATTCAAGCCCTTTGGAACGGTGTATGGTGGTAAGCTGTATGGCATCCTTAAAATGTTTCGATAGCTGTTTAATCTCTTGTACCATCGCAGTCATATGATCGACATGTTCAAGGAAAGCGGCGACGGTGGGGAAACGATTTGCTGCCACCTTTAAGTCACGGATGTCATCGGATCCTTTTTCCAGGTTCGCATCATTCCCGCGTTTCTTTACATATTCCTGGTATCCTAAATCTTTCTCGATGATTTCTAAAGCTACGAGTGGCGACATAATTTTTAAAGAGCGGATCTGTCCTGGAATCGTTTTTAATTTTCGTTCTTGAAAAGCATGTCCTGTCTTAACAAAAGCAAATGCATCGATAAAATCACAATCCTGCAATATTGTCATTGCTTTTAACTCCTGTAATATACTTTGCTTTAAGAATAAGGAGGATAGGACATCAGATGCTGCCTTGCTGTCATGAGGATGCAAACTCAAGCGCATAAAGGCAAGCATGCCGCGGATGACCTTGCGCTGATAAAACGAATCCGCATCCTTTTCAATGACGAATGGCAGGTTGGAAGCGGCTAGTCGTTCAAAAATGGCCCTGGACATCGTATGTGTCCTGTACAATACTGCAAAGTCCCCAGGGTTTGCTCCCTTGGATATTTTTTCTTGGATATCGGATACGATCATCGTTGCTTCCAATTCCTCATCATAAGGATAAAATAAAACAGGAGGGTTTCCTGAATCATGTTGTGCCCTCATCTTTTTCTCCATCCGGTTCTGGTTGCGCTTGATCAATCGGTTCGCTGTAGCGACAATTTCATGGGAAGAGCGGTAATTCTCCGTAAGCTTCACAACTTGGGATTGAGGGAAATCATGATTGAAATTCAAAATATACTTCGGATCGCTTCCTCGGAATGAATAGATGGATTGATCATCATCTCCAACTGCACATACATTTTTTGATTCAGCAGAGAGGAGTTTTATCAATTCATATTGAACTTTATTGATATCCTGAAATTCATCTACCAAAAAGTAGTTAAATCTTTGCTGATATTTCTTTAAAAAATCCGGGTGATTTTTTAAAAATACATAACAGCCTACAAGCATATCATCAAAATCATACTTCCCTGTTTGCTGTTTATATTCTTCATATTTCTTATATAAAAATAAACACGATTTCTCCCAATCGTCCTTAGGGTGAATATCTTCTGGAAAGGCCAAAGAGTTTTTCCAAAGTCCGATTTGCTGAAGGGCTTGATCATATGCAAATTCCTTATCATCAAGTTCCAGTTCCCTGCCAGCCTGTTTCAATACCTTTTCTTTTTCCCATTCCCACTTCAATAGGAAATCGCGCTGCCATTTGGCTGGTTCATGGAAAATGAGGATTTTATAAAAGATGCTATGAAAGGTCCCGCTAACGATTTGAGAAACAAGGGAAGGCGTCATATAGGGATAGCCGAGCAGACGCTGCTGCATTTCCTTAGCGGATTTTGCCGTAAATGTTACAAGCATGATACTTTTTGGATCAACTTTTTTCACTGTAAGCATATAGGCAGTGCGTACTGTCAATACGCGGGTTTTCCCGCTGCCTGCTCCTGAAAGGACGAGAATTGGACCATCGATTGTCATTACGGCCTTGAGTTGCTCTGCATCGAGTACAACCCCTGATGAGGATAATTCTTGAAAGTATGGTTCCTCTGATTGTGAAAGACCCAATGGTTTATCTGAATATTTCGGATTGCCGGTTATGGGCCGGCTTTTAAGGAAAGGTTCTGTAATGGTTTTCGTTTCCGTAATGGTTCGTGATGTTGGAATCCTAAATCCGTTCTGTTCCACATATTCTAATGGCTTGTCCTCGTTCATCGGTTCTGAAAGGGGTATTTCACAGGGTACCTGCGACGGGTCACTGTGATAAAAATAAGGTGTCTCATGGATTCCAATAAATAATTTCACTGGTTTATGACAAATGATACAAGAAAGCTGATCACGTTTTCCTTTTTCAAAAAGTGTCTGCAGCTCACCAGCTGAAACGGTATGTAAATGTACGATTTCATTGCCAGATTTTGCTTGATTCATATAAATGGATACCTCTAATCTATTAAAAATATCGGCAATACTCATCATACCAGAAGATCAGGAAAAAAGAATGCGGAAATCATGTTTAAATTATGGTTCCGGATGGGTAATTGAATGACAACATTACTATTTAAATATAAGGAGGGGTTACTATGGGATACATAGCACCTGTTACACAATTTGATTATATTCAATATGCTAACCGGACGATCGAAGCTGCAGAGAAAGTAAGAATTGTTAAAGGGACGGCACCCATTCAACCTATCCGTTTTGATCAGATGTTGGAAAGGGAAAGGGAAAGCATTGGAGGATTACTACAAATTCAAGATAATAATCGGGTAAGTACATATGGTGCAGGCACATATAAAGGTCAAATGGGCATGAGGGCAAGTGAAGATTTTACGGCTGGAATGACAGGAAAAGGAAGGTTTATCAACAAAAGTGTCTAGTTTCTCCATGAAAGACAAAAGAGGACACGTGAAGTGTCCTTTTTGTGTTGATTTTTTTTAAAGAATGTCAATTTCCACGATTAGAGCTAACAATAGTTGCAGTAATAGTTGGATGTTTAAAGCGACTTGTGCATCAGTGGTTGTAATGTCGATATCACGGCTGTTTTCAACAATTGTTTTTTGGCGCGTGATTTGTTTAACATTAGAAGATTGGATTAATTCTTGAGTGATCCTATCAGCATTATCAGAATCTGAAATGGAAATGCTTACGATGACCGCGATAGCAGCTTGTAGGGCAGTTTGTAGAGAAAGGGCCGCTTTAACATCCGTTGAAGTGACATTTACATTACAAGAATCTTTAATGTAAATAAGTTCTTCAGAAAGCTGCACTTGATTATTATCCTGTTTTGCCTCTTGGTCAATCTGTGTTTCCTCCTCGTTACAGAATCCTGTCAGGGGATGTCTGGAAGCGGAATCTAGAGCTGACCATGATCTTTCAGAATCATCATGAGTGTTACAATTGCTACGATATACATTTTGGTTCATGTTGTTTTTTCCTCCTTAGGTTTTATTCCCTATTAAAATATGCTTTGATGATTAATCGGGTTGGACGAATAAATCAGTTAATTCGTCTATTTTTTAAATACTTAGAGAAAGTATTAGTGTGTGGGGGATGATTAATAAAGAAGCTGGAGCTTTAGGAATGAAATGTATGTGCTGCTATGTCTCGGTTTACTTATTTCTCGCCAGCAAGTAGGGTGATATGGTGCGTCATTTATTTTTGGAATCCGTGAATTTATTGTGAATGGAATTTGTAACTGGATTAACATCATGTTCCGTGATGTTCTTTTCTTGGTTAATGATTTTTTGTGATTGCTCTTGTAAATGACGAATGGTTTCTTTAAGGTTGTTTTTCTCTCTCTCAGTTAGATCGACTTTTTCCCTTTTGAAACCATATTTTCTCATAGTCCTCGAAACCAGCAGTTCCATCAGTCTTTTTTGAGACTCCTCCAGATTAAAATCATTGTTACCCATAAAATTTTCCCTCCTTCTTGCTTTCTATATATAGACTATGCATTTTTGAGGAGATTGCCATTGGACGCAAATGGTTTTTTTTTATAAAACGATATATAAGTCCATGAACGAACAAAAAAAGCTGTCCAATCAGAAGACTGAAAGGACAGCTTTTTTTATCGTAAAATGGTTTTCTTCATCGTTTTATGAGCAATGCCAGCATCCATGAATTCGTCGGATACGATCTCATACCCTAATTTTGAATAGAAAGGGATAGCATGCACCTGGGAATCAAGCTTCAATTGAGGCACTTCCTGCTCGATGGCGTATTCCTCGATGGCATTCATGATCATGGCGCCGGCACCATTCCTACGGCCCGAGGATAGTACACAAATGCGCTGTACTTTACCGATGTTGTCAATGACCCTGAAGCGGCCGGCACCAATTGGCTGATTCTGCTCATCATATAAAACGAAATGAGTGGACTCTTGTTCATATTCATCGATCTCTTCTTCAAGAGGGACGTTTTGTTCTTGGACGAACACTTTTTTTCGAATCATATATGCATTTTCAAGCTCTTGGCTGTTCTCTGCGATTTTTACAAACACGAAATCATTCAGCTCCTAATCTAAATGTTTCGTAAACGGTCCATGCCCCGTCTTCAAGTTGATACAGCAAGTGGACTCGTTTAACCTCTTCTTCATGGCTGATGTCAAGCATACTTAATTGGCCTAAAACATCAGAATGCTCATTATCCGATAAATCTTGAGCGATGGTAATATGCGGGACAAATGCATATTCACTTTCACTTTTTATGAAGTCCTCATTGTTAAGTGCATCATGAAGCTCTTGAAGCCCTTCGGATAATTCCACTTTGAAATAAATAGTATTGCTTACGGGTTGGAAAGATTTCGTTTTCGTAACGCTCATCGTAAAAGGGCTGCACTTTTGAGCGATGCCTTTTAATTGTTCCGCGATTGTTGAAATTTCCATGTCAGTCGCTTCGAACGTTGGTTTAAGCGTCAGATGCGGTGGTATGAAAGCATATTTCGTATCATACCGTTTGCGATAGGAGTTAGCTAAATCTTGAAGTTTTTTTGAAGGGAAAATTGCAACACCATATTTCATAAATAAAACCTCCTGATATTTTTTTATTGTTGTATTATAGTTGGACATGTTTTTACTTGAAACCATCTCAAAGAGATGGTTTCGAGTAAATTAGAACATTTCCAATAGTGCTCGTTTTAAATCTGCCTGCCAGTATTTCCAGGTATGATTACCTTCAAATTCTTCATAGAAGCAAGGAAATCCTTTTTGGTTTATTAATTTATGCAATTCCCTATTTGGTTCTATGAAGTTTGCCTTGTTGCCCTCCGTCGTCGGAACAGCTGTTTCACCAGTCCCGATCACATGATAAAGTTCGAGGAGATGCGGATCCTCAAAATTACGTACAGCGTCCATTACTGCTTCATTGGCAAGTGGCGACTGCATGATGCATTTCCCGAATGTATGCGGGTACTGCAAAGCGGCCAATAAAGAAACTGTACCGCCAAGAGAGTCACCGATCAAAGTTCGACCATGTCCCATTTGATAGGTTGGGAATTCATCATCTAAAAACGGGACAAGTTCATGGGCAAGAAAACGTATGTATGCAATGTGCTGTTCCCCGTCCGGATGATATTTGCGCCTGCGGTCAAAGCGGTCTTTATAGGGAATTCCGACAATGATGATATTCTCGATCTCATCGTTCCCTAACAGTTCATCTGCTACCCGACCAATTCGGCCCATTTGAAAATAATCACGGCCATCCTGAGCAATCACAAGCGAATATTTATACAATGGCGAAAAATTAGCAGGCAAGTAAACAAGCAGTTCCGATTCTTCTGCTAAAGCTTCGCTTTTAAACATGTACTCTTTAATTGTGCCTTTGCGTAAACTCATTTTCCCGCACCTCAATGATAAATAATAATGAAAAACAACTTACTTGATTATTTTAGCATAGCCTTGCGACTTTTTCCCGTGACAAGAATTTAGAATATAAAATTTTCGTTATATTTTCTAAAAATTTAAATTATAAGGTGCTATAATACAAGGATATAGAAAAATAATACAAAAAAGGTGGCGAATAAAATGGCAGATGTACATGTACACAGCAGGGAAGTAACAAAGGCGGCTAAACGAACATTATTGGAGCGCGGTGTCAGTGTAGAGGCAATTGCAAAAATCGTTTATGAATTGCAGATCCCGTACAAAGCTGATCTTAAGCTGGAGGAATGCATCCACAGCGTTGAGCGTGTCCTGTTGAAAAGGGAAATTCAACATGCCATTTTAGTCGGTGTGGAGCTGGATAAACTGGCAGAGCAAAAAAAGCTATCAGAACCCCTGCAATCAATCGTTGAGTCTGATGAAGGGCTATTCGGAGTGGATGAAACGATTGCCTTTGGTGCAGTACTCGGTTACGGAAGCATTGCTGTAACGACCTTTGGCCATTTGGATAAAAATAAAATAGGCGTCATACACGAACTTGATAAGAAGCAAGAAGGAATCGTGCATACCTTCCTGGATGATATCGTTGCAAGCATTGCCGCGAGTGCCGCCTCAAGGTTAGCTCATCGTCTGAGGGATGAAGAAGAATCGTTAACCGAACAGGAAAAGGACATCCAGGAAGAAGAAGAGTTAATAGGTTGAACCTTGATTAACAATCTTCATCCAGACCTGTCAAACCTGGCCTTAATGAAGCGGGCAGAAAGGATATTGTCTACTTTAAATGTCCGTTTTGTCTGCCTTAGAAAACAGAATGCGTGAATATGGCCTGGATAAACCTCAAGCACCTGAATTTTCCGCTGCGTAATCTTACCTTGTTCGGAGAGATAAATTATCTCCAATGGAGCATTTTCTTCCATATGTTTACGAAGTATATATTTCATTCCCTGTCACTCCTTTGCTGACTTGCTTGCTAACATTATATGCGAACATACGTTTTGTATGCAAGTGAAAAGGGAACGTTAGTTCTTTTTTTGTTGAGATAAAATATGTCCTTACCAATTAGTCATTACATACGTCAAGTTAACTCAGTGGGAGAACACTTTCTTGACGGGGAAGGCTGGTCGTTTTTCACTCTACATACAATTAACGATTTCAAGTCAATAATGCTTACGAGATGAGAAGTTGTCGTGTATCGATACTATTAGTTCAACCTTAACGACTTTACCAATAATAAACTTCTGAATCACTTTTCTTTCTATTTCAAGAAGGGGGAGGTGATTTTTTGTTGCTTGATTGGCTTTCAAAAAGAATTATTAAGGGAGACAACTCTCAGTGGTTGCAAAAAAGCCTTTTAATGGACTGGGTGAAAAGGAATGACTCAAATAAAGATATCTTACCCCAAGGGTGCTCAAGGGTTATCCATAAGGGTACTCCGTCAACGTCTATTCATCCCGTTTTGTTCGCGATTGTGCAGGGTGGCTAATGTTTTGTAACTTCTTCTAACGGTCCTCGCAGAAGTACAAAGCCGCTTCTTCATCATGCCAAACTGAAGTGCATTATGCTTCACCCCATTGTCAGATGGAGAAGGGAGAACCTGTTTCCACGATTAACATCCACAAGAATCACTTCCTTATTATTAGTCTCTTAAAGTGAATTTTTGCTAAATGGAATTTTGCATACATTTGGATATCCATTTTATAAATCATTGAGCGTCGAGTATAGTACTCAGGGTAACGTTGTTTACGTCAGGTAGATGAAACTGAAAACGGCAGGTGCTAATAAGGGGAGCTGGGTGTTAGTTTTACCAACTAACGGGAATCAAAGGCGAGATGGAGCCAATTATGGTCAGCAATCCTTTTTTTATTTGTTCACTTTCATTGTTGATATTGAACAAATAAAAAAGACCATTTATTGTGTTCTTCTTTAGTGTTTCTTAATGAACTAGCGTCCTGATAGTTAGTGTTTGAAAAAAGTAAGAAGTTAACTTTTTACTATTACTTCACCCCTTTTGGTTAACAACCAACCTTCTTGAAAACGTATACTACCCAGTAGATTTTTGCTGTTTTAATTAGATATATTTTTACTTTTGTACCATATTGTACAAACCCCTTTTCCTTTAATGAATAAAATAACCAGAAAATAAAAAAAGGAAAAGGTGATTATAATTAAAAATCATTATACTATTTCACATTGTAATTCCTTTGTAGACACCACATATCTTAATAAGAAATGTAATCAAAAGAAGCCGGATGATTGTCATAGTTGTCATAAGAAGCACAATGACTGTGTATGCGATGAAAAGAAAACCGATGAATGTCATTTGTGCCTGAAGAAACATAATGATTGTCACTGTGACCATAAGAAACATAATCTAGTGAGAGCATCTGCGTTTAGGGCTAATAAGAACACACCACAACTTTACAAAGCCGCGGTTACGCCCTCTGTAAAAGTTTTATACCAAACTGAACAATTTGATTTAGCAAATGAATATAATCCTCATATATCAACATTTATTCCAACTGAGAATGGAATTTATGAGATAACCGCAAAAGTTTCATTTTGTCCGTCAAAAAGAAAAAGTGATAATTCCTCAAAAAACAAAAAAGATAGTTGCAAATGCGATTATTGCAAAAAAAATAGTTGCAACTGTGAGTATTGCAAAAAAAGTCATTCTTCAAAAGACAAAAAAATACCTTCTTCAAAAGAAGGATATGCCGCCTCCATTTCCATTAACGTAAACGGAGATGATATGGATATTGTTAATGACTTCTTTGGAAAATCAAGACCTATTGGACTATCGGTTACTACAATCCTTCAGTTACAAGCAGGAGATCGGGTACAAGTAATATTTAGCGCAGGCGCAAACGGAGAAATTTTAGCAGAGGCACCTTTAACCAACTTTCAAGCTGCTAGATTCCCCTCTCCTATGTAAAGATCTTTTCCTGTCTTTTCTTTGCTTAAATCTTAGATTGAGCACATAGACATCATATTTGTTAATTAAAGTTGAGAAAATCTTATATGTAGGAGCCTAGGATTCTCCTCATAATTGGTTAGTTGGACTCTATTCTTAGAAATTTTTGGGTCAAATCCTGCTGGCTTCTTTTCTTCTTTGACTTTGTTCAAAAAAAAGGTTATCGGGAAAAATAGTAAATTCTATTGAACAAGGCCTAAAAAACAATGACCATACTCAGTGTCAGCTCCCAGTGTTATGACTAAAAGACAACAACAATATCGGACTTCAAAGAAAAGATCCCTTCTCAATTGGGCTTCTTTACGAAAATCTGGAGATAACGGATATAGGGAACTCATTAAGATGTAATAGTTTAAATATTGAACGCATTCTTACAAGCTTTCAACTTTCAAGGATTAACTTCCCAAGCCACTTTACGATAAAAATTTTTTTAGCAAAACTACTTGTTTTATTTTGAATACCACTATATAATAAATCTTGTCCAGTAAAGAAGTCAGCAACTAATTAAGCTTTAAAAGCAAGCTCTAAAGAGCTTGATTTACATATTGACTTGTTAGCTCAGTGGGAGAGCACTTCCTTGACAGGGAAGGGGTCGTGGGTTCGAATCCCTCACAGGTCATCAACTAACAAAGGCATAAATCCTTGGTATAACAAGGATTTGGGCCTTTTTTTATTTTGTCTTACTGGATGAGTTTAAATCAACTAGAGTGATTTGCTCACATTTTGCTAACGGGACTTCTGAAGGGCGTTGTGGAAAATATCAGCCACTTCATCATCTTGGTTGGGCATCATATGGGCGTAATGCTCTAACGTGATGGTAGGATCCGAATGTCCTAAACGAGCCGCTACTTTGACGATATCTACCCCTTCAGAGATCAAGATGGAAGCGTGTGTGTGCCGGAAATCGTGAAACCGAATGGGTGTTACGTTAGCCGCTTTACTGATACGCTTCATCACACGTAACACGTTCCGTGGATCTTGAAAGGTGCCAATCTCCGTACAAATGACTAAGTTCTGATCTTGATAAAGTTCCCCAATTCTTTTTCTCTGGGTTTCTTGTCGTTCCTTATGAGCCTTTAATGCCTTGATCAGGAAATCTTGAATCGGAACCTGCCGTTTTGATTTTTTCGTTTTCAGCGTGGATAAACGATACCCTTTATTAGGAATGTGAGAAAGGGACCGTTGTATCCGGATGACTTTTTTTTCAAAGTCAATATCGCTCCATTTTAACCCAAGGAGCTCACCTTTCCTCATACCCGTATAAATGGCGATTAAGAAGGTTAGATAATGTCGTTCTCCCTTGCATTGATTAAGGAACGAATCAATCTCATCAAAGGACCATATCTTCATTTCTTCTTTTTTCACCGAGGGTGGATCAGCATTAATCACCGGATTGAAACTAATCTTTTTCCACTTTACAGCTTGATCGAAGGCCTGATTTAACAACTGGTGTAATTTTCGTATGGTACTCGTACTATACTCCTCATCTAATTTGAGGTTATAAAAAACATCGATATCTTCGGTCGTAATTTTTGAAAGCATTTTGTTGGCAAAAGGATTTTCTCGTATTAAGTGCTTATCCATCAAATACTTTCTGCTTGAGGCCGTTGTTTCTGTAATCCTTTTTTGATAATGGGACGTAAACCAAAAATCCATATAGGATGAAAAGGATTCTTTGCTCGGATCGACAAATCGATCTTCATCCAGTTCAGTCTGAATCTTTCGAAGAGCAGCTTGTGCATCTTTTTTTCGAGGAAATCCACTCTTTGTTTTTTGTCTTCGTTTACCTGTAATCGGGTCTCTTCCTATGTCTACAATATATGACCAAGTATTTCCTCTTTGTTTAACAGTGCCTTTCATTTTGCTTGCCCCCATATCCTATAGTAGTTCGTGTTAGAACATTGGAAAGCAAGTGGTCTAGTATCAGTTTGACCACTTACTTTCGGTTCTATAAGCCACTCTTTTCCTCTAGTTTTCAGATAGCAGCTTGAATAGTGCTGCTTGTGCATCTTTTTGGCGTGTGAGTCTGCTTTATATTTTTTGTCTACATTCACCTGTTAGCGAATTTTTCTCAAAATCTACTATATGTTCAAGAGTTTTCGCTCTTTTTTGAGCTACCTCTCATTATGCTAACCTCCGTAAATGTTTGATGAAAATTATGTAAGGTAAGTAGGTAGTTGGTGATATGACCACTCCGTACTCACGGTTTTATAAGCTGCTCACTTGTTGCTGAGTCAGCCAGTTAAAAAACTCATCACGGAGCACACGTTTACTGCGACCTAATTTAATAAGTGGAAATGATTTTTGTTCCATTAACTCATAAGCGGTTGGCTTAGATACCATTAAAATTTCAGATAAATGTACGGCTGTTAGGATCATTGGATAATCTTCGATGTTTTTAGGCATACTTTATTTCTCCTTTTAATTTTAATTTATTAGTTTAATAGTGATTAATTAGAATTAACTGATTTAATTCGGACACATTATATTTTTAAAAACCTTTCGTTTTCAAGGGGGGACTCGAAAAATAATAAAAAAGTAATAAGATAATGCATAAAAAGTAAATTTGAGAGATTGTGATGGTTTCTACTTAACTAATGGGGCAGGTTAGTTCAAAAAAAGGGAATTTTACCTTTTTCAGTTCGTATAAAAAGGTAGCAGGAAATAGTGTGTCTTTGGGGGTGAAAAGGATATAAATATAATTAAAGTATTCCAAGTGTTTTTTTCCTTTTTCAGTAAATTTAAGTATTTTTTATGATAAAATTAATCCAGCTTAATGTTGGAGGGAATAGATTGAAACCACTGATGTTTGCACTCATAATTTTATTATTAGCTGGATGTTCAAATGATGATAAACAATCCGCTGAAAGATTAAACACTTACGTAACGACTAGTCTTAATGATTCTGGTTTTAAGGATTATATAAAAAGAGACATAACGATTACTAAGGACAATGAGGAAAAGAATGAATCAAACACCCACTATATATATACGGTCGGTGCAGAGCTAAATGATGATTTTTTCAACAATTTATCAATGGAAGAACAATATAACTTCATAATCTCCTTATCTGATGAATATGATGGTGAGTTTGATTGTGGAGATGAATCACAATGTACAATAGGAAAATTCACATTTCAATACAATGACGATATTTATGAAGTAAGTCCACAAGATAATTTTCTGAAAACCATTACAATTAACGGAGATTCATACAGTTTAGATGATGTCCGTCCAAAGGAAGAAACAGAAACACAAGAGGCTACATCCACAGAGGAAGATACAACCGAAGAGGATGCAACAGAAGTAACACCCTCTATAGATACCGATGCCGTTTATGCATATATGAAAGCAACCTATGAAGAGTTAACAAATTATGGGGAGACTTATGTTCCAGAAGTACACGATCCCCAAATCGCTGAATTGGCTAGTGAAAAATTTGGAATTACCGAAGAAGAAGCTAGTCAGATATATATCGATATAGAAATGGCCGGAGGGCAATGATAAAAATCGCTGTCTTTAAGGCAGCTTTTTCTTATGGAACTAGCGGGGCAGGTTAGTTGAACAGAGTTATGATATAAGTATTGGGGTGATTGTATGAAATATACTTGTCCTTGCTGTGGCTATAAAACATTAGATGAAGAACCTCCTGGAACATATGAAATTTGTAAAATTTGTTTTTGGGAAGATGATGGAGTTCAATATAGTGACCCAGATTATGAGGGTGGTGCCAATATCCCATCTTTAAGGCAAGCACAAAAAAACTATCTTGGGTTTGGTGCTTGTGAGGAAAGGTGTATTGAGTTTGTAAGAAAACCTAATGAGAAAGACGGAAAGGACCCTGTTTGGAAACCCTTAATTTAAGGAAAACTGTTGTTCCATCGCTTACGTCTTTCGGCCTCGGCTTAGCTCCCGACTAACAAACGGGTGCTTTATCTGAAGATCGGAGCTGTCTTTAAGGCAGCTTTTTCTTTATGCAACTAACGGGGCAGGTTAGTTGAACAAGAACTTTGATTATTCTAGAGATTGAAGAGGGATTTTTGTTGAAATTAAAGGATGAAGAATTCGAAAGGATATCTAAGCTAATTATGAAAACAATTCTTATATATTTAGCAGGATTATTAGTTTATCTTATATTGATAGCTAATTATGAATCTCGATTTGATAGTCCATCTGCCATAATCTTTACCTTAATTTTTATATTTTCAATTTTTGTAATTGGTATTTTAAAAAGAATACTTATCAAAAAAAAATAAAATAAAAGACTTACTTAAACTAACGGGTGCTTCGTATTATAAGGTTAGCCAGTTTTTACTGGTTGACCTTTTTTTAATAGAATCTATTATATCAGTAGCCAGGGTGGACGTACGGGTGCGTGGGACTTGATCCCGTGAACTAAACTGTCCGCCCCCTACTTGTAGAAACATGTTTGAGGCTGGTTGGGACGTAGATCTCGTATAACAAGCGAAGCTATGACACTACATGGAGGACTAGGGGTACTGGTTAGTAAGTAGAGGAGGGAAAAACAATGAATCCAGTTGTTGGTCTGGATGTGGCAAAAGGAGAGAGTCAAGTTCAGGCATTTTTAGATCAATCAAAACCGTATGGAAAGAGCTTCTCAATAAAGCATACTAGAGAGGAATTAGATCATTTTATTGGATTTCTAAAAGAAGTTGAAGAGGTGGCAGGGCAGATGCCTATGGTCATTTTAGAATCTACAGGGCATTAACATTCTCCTGTTATTCAATTCTTGGAGGAACAAGGAGTTCTATATATCTTACTAAATCCGATTATTTCTTATCAGGCAAAGAAGTCCGGTTTACGAAAGGTAAAAACAGACGCAATCGATGCGTACCAGTTGTGTGTGCTGTATTACAAAGAGGATTTTGAATCTCATAAAATTAGAGGAATTCGGCTTTTAGACCTTCGGAATTTGTCCAGACAACAGGAAATCGTAACGAATATGTATGTGGAAGCTAAACTTCAGTTTCACACCATTTTAGATCAACTGTTTCCTGAATACAGAAAGGTTTTTGGCGATTTATTCTCAAAGGTTTCATTATTGATGTTAAAGGAATACCCTACTTCAGAGGCCGTAATAAAAGCCGGGGAAAGTAAACTAGCAGAGAGTGTAATGGAGTTCTGTCCTAGCCGATCGGGTCAATGGGCGTGGGGAAAAGCCAAAAAAATAATGGACTCCGCATCTCGAAATCCATTTCAAAAAAGCGTGTATGAAAGTCACGTAATCAATCTACGTATGTATATTGAGTTGCTTTTTCATTACCAGGGACACCTCTCTGAGTTGGAAGATCGTATAGTGGCCCTGGCAAATGAACTGGAAGAATATAAGATCATCCAATCGATTCCCGGTATCGGAGAAAAAATCGCAGCCACGATTATCTCTGAAATTGGTGAAATCGATCGGTTTAATCACCCGAAAAAACTAGTTGCCTTCGCTGGAGTAGATCCAAGTGTTCACTCATCAGGTAAGTTTACGGCAACCATTAATCGTATTACTAAAAGGGGTTCGAGCAGACTACGTCATTCTCTGTATCTTGCCGTACTGTGCGGCATAAGAAGTTCAAGGAACAAAAAGCTTAAAGCATTCTATGATAAGAAAAAATCAGAAGGAAAACCTGCCAAAGTTTCAATCGTTGCCTGTATAAATAAGTTGCTTCATTGGATTTATGCTTTATTAAGCAGAAAAGAAACGTTCCTAGATTTAGCCTAATTAACGATTTTGTGAAACAGAGAAAAATCCTTCCAAAAGGGTTTTGGAGGGCTATTTGTCATGAACAAAAATAGTATATCATAAGGGAAATGAAAATTTCAGAGAAAGATATTGACATCCTATTAGCTGGTTTAGTTCTAAGGAACACAAAAATGATTAAACTTTGTTTCAAACCTGCAGCATAGGCGAATAAAACCTCTTGGCCACCAAGGGGTTTTAGGGTTTCTTAAAGAGTGATTATGCCAACTGGATTTGTATATAATATACATTTATCAAGAATCATTTTTTACAACAAAATAATACAAACAAGATATTGAAAAGATTAAAAGTAAAAGAAGAAAATTTATTATAGGGGTCCCTACCCACATTGACATCAATTTAAAGTTATGTAGTACCCCCAGAACGAAATTTTGGACTCGGTCATATGGTAGGACTCCTATTAGAAGTTGTGTTATAGTAAGAATTAATTAAAATTGTAAATGAAAGGGATTTTATTGTGGATTTTAAGGCTATGGTAGGTTGGTTTATAAAAGATAAAACCTCCATTAAAATAATAAATTTCATTCTAAAATCTTTTGACCAAAGGAGGAACTTAAATGTATCGAAAAATTATGATTTTTCTTTCCCTGTATTTTATAAGTGCTTTTATTCTTTATTTTGTAATTGAGAAAACATCTTTTTTATTACCAGCAATCTTCCTTGGAGCATTAGCATCACTAATCTTTTTAATTGGTTATCTTGCTTATTATTATTACACAAAAAAACAACAAAACAATTAATAACAAAATAGTACATCATTCATCCAAATCTTACTTTATTTTACATTAAAGTAAGATTTTTTTAGTTCTTTGATTTATACTATATTAAAAACTAGGAGGCTATTTATGTTTAAAAAAGTATGTATGTCAATGATGACCCTTGTTATGGTAGGTGGTGTTTCTGCTTCTTTTGCTAATGCTGAGACCCCTGAACCAAAAAATGACAAGATCGATGAAGCTAGAGAGTATATCCTAAAAAGTAAGGAGGAAACTATAAATCTTCTTGAAGATTTACAAAAAGTAAATCCTACTTTAGAAAATGTAGAAAAGACAATTGATAAATATTATAAAAAAAACCCAGCTCCAAAAGAAATTATAAAAGATAAAGATTTATCTTTAGAAGATGTGTTTCCAGATCAAGTAGAAGAAATTGAAGGTACACTTAATCTTAATGAGTTTATGAGTGAAAAAGAAAAAGAAGTTACACAGAACGATGAAGATAACTTCATTAAATTTAAACATAACAAAGGTGAAGTTGATGTCTATGTCGGTGAAACTGGTGGTGTATTTATTTTAGAAACGAAAACTATCGATGAAAATAATAACGCTTTATCAAAGTCTTCTAAAATTGGTGCACTTGCTGCTGCCCAAAAAGTGACAAAGAAAGAAAGAACTACTGGGATTGCTTATAACGCATTTGGTGGCAAAATGTTTACTCTATGGGCCCAAGGTTCATTTAATTACAATGGTAAAAGTGTTTCTGTAGCTACTCAAGATGGAGATTATAATAGACATTTCTGGGGATCGACTTTAAATATCACGAAACCTACTTTGGGTAAAGCAAGAAAAGAAGTTGTTGGAAGTCAGACATATTCTGAAGTTTACTCACGCTTGTATTACGAAGCTGTATTTGGAATAAAGTGGGCAGGGGTTACAATGAAATCAGGAACAGTTGAAACATATGTAGGTGGAAGTAAAAGTGGACATTTATATGGATCTGCAAAAAGGATATAAAAAGATTGATAGATTTTAACGGTATAAGAAGCTTAAAAAAGATTTCAATATGATCAAAAACACTGAAAACACTCTGGATGCTTCCAGGGTGTTTTTCGTGTTTTTGATGAAGTTCTTCATTAGTCATTTTGGGGGTCCCGGCAGGAGGTATCCCAAGTAGGGGTGTCATCAGGAAAGTGCGGATTTACAACGCTAAGCATTTTGACACAAGTCTTATGAGACATTTTAAATTCTAATGTAGAAATGAGGTGATTTGATTATGTACCAATAGGCTTTACTCTATTGAGATTATGAAGGTTTCTACTTAAACTAACGGGTGCGGGGGGGTATTCTCTATGCCAGAAAATCATAAAATGCTTTAATTAAAAGAGTGACTATTATAATCAGTTGAAACCTATTTTAGACGAATATCAAATTGATGAGTAATAAAAGGATATAAAGTAGTAGTAAGTGCACTGCCTATAATCAAGGAGGTCATATATTATGAAAGATGTCTTTCAAAAAGAAATTAATGATCTGCTTAATAAAAAAAGAAGAGCTAAAGAAATCGAAAAGAATAAAGAGGCACTAATTGCGGGTAAAGAGGATGAAGCTAATATACATATTCAAATTGGCTGTTTTCGTATAGATTGTTGTTTTTTCCCCATACTAATTGAACGTTGATATAATCCGTTTTATAGGAGGCGTTTAGTTATGTGGGAAAATGTATACGAAGGTTTCAACGATTTAACTAAGTCACAGCAAATGACTTTATTTGAGGCAATAAAACAAGATTTGTTTCTAGAAGAAACTAATAGAATTGATAAATTGCTGGAATCTATACGTGAAGCTCGATTTGCTTCAGGAATAGGTTGCGTTCATTGTGGAAGTACATCTGTAAAACGCAATGGGAAATATCGTACAAGGCAACGCTATTTATGTAAGGATTGCAATAAAACTTTCAATGATATGACTAATACTCCATTTTCAGGCTCAAAACATCCAGAAAAGTGGGTGAAATATATTGAGCTTATGATTGAGGGTGTTACTTTACCCAAGATCGCTAAACGCTTAAAAATACATATTTCCACTGCATTCTATTGGAGACATAAAATCTTGAACGCACTAGGTAGCCTCGGCTTCAAACAATTAGAAGGAATTGTCGAGAGTGATGAAACATTCTTTCGTGAGTCTTTAAAAGGGTGCCGTGTGATCAACCATAGAAAACCAAAAAAAAGAGGAGAAAAAGATAAAAAAAGAGGAATTTCAAATCTTAAGGTTGCCGTAGTAGTGGCTCAAGACCGCAATGGAAATATGATTGCACGTAAAGCAGGTACAGGGCGGGTTAAAGCCGAAGAAATTGATGCAGTGATAGGTGATTTTATTCACCCATCTGCTTTGTTATGCACTGATACCGCTACAAACTATAAAAAATTCGCTAAGATAAAAGGCTTGTTGCACGAGACGATTAATGAACGTCAGAAGCAACGTGTGAAAAAAGGCATCTATCATATACAGCACGTTAATAACTTTCACAACAGACTAAAGGGTTGGATGGAGCGTTTTCAAGGAGTCGGAACATATTATCTGGATAATTACCTTTACTGGTTTCGCTGGCTAGAAATAGGAAAGAATATGGCATTTGATAAACGTGTTGAACAAATGCTTATTTCAGCTTGCCAAAGATCTAATTATCATACTGTTGAGACGCTCAGAAGTTAACCGGCTTTAGGAGTTTGGTGTACTATAAAAACCCAGAGCATTTTATTCTAAGCGTGATAATACAATTGATCCGTTTAATACATTAGAGTCCCCGATTGTTGAATAACGGATACAATTCGACTTATAGCCGGTAACGTTAGATATCGCTGCTGTTAATATCAAGTGAGTAATCATCGGATATATAGTTTGGGATTTTTCCAGGCGAGTTAAATAGACTATTCTTACTGAATATTGTAAATCCAACCTCTTCCATATCGACAAATGTTTCGACTTTATTTATATCAAAATTTTTAAATACTATAGGTCTATTCCATTGTCTTGAGGGAATTAAATCCTGCTCTACAATACCTTTCCCGTGAAAAATGAATACACTTAGTCCATTACTAACTAATTCTTCTGCTAATTCACTAACCAGATTCAATTTCTCTACAGAATCAACTTTGATAATAGCACCATCTGACGAAAACTCATAAAAAGGAATATTATTTTCAATTAAAGTCTTTTTTTCATATCCAAAGATCATTGATTCTAAAACAAAAAAAATAGGTAAACTGAACATTTTTTGAACTAAGGAAATGATAAAATCATTTGGGATATCACTAATCCCTATAGAGATAGAAACAAAGATATCTTTTGGAAAGTCAAAGCTATTAATGATACTTTGGTGTGAGTATTGCACAAAATATTCTTTTTTCAACTTTTAGCCTCCTTCAGGGTCTAATCCTTTTAAACCCTTACTATTACGTTATGCAGCAATTGTCCCCGTTAATGAAAAACCCCTTTATTCTACAATCCGGCCCGTTTGTTGATTAAAATCACTTATATTTTACCGTAAAAATGCAAGTGATTTGTTTTTTTATCCTGAGAGCAACAATCTTTTAGAAAACAGCCAAAATAATTAAGTAACACTTTATTGGGGTAATTTCTTTGTTAGAATCAAAAAATCTAACCAAGTTTGTTTTACCAATTAAGTGTAGAGATCACGGCTATATAATAAGATTCTGCTCTTTAAAGTTATGGTTGGGGTATGTATAATTTTCGGTAGTTTGTCCATACTAATAATAATTTTTCGGTAAAGCATCCGAATTGGTATCAATAGATATATATTCATTATCTATAAGATATTGCAGTTCTGTTTTTTGATAATCTTTAATTTCATCTATATGCACTTTATGCGTTTCTAACAAATCATAAAATGTTTCACTATCTTTCTCTGGGTTATCTAAGTATCCAAGAAGCGATTGGTCTGAAAACAAATAATAAAAAATTGTGTTTAATACATCTTTTTTATAAACATATTTATTTTTTATTAAGCTAGGAAGTTGGTTAAATGCTATTCCACTGGATGATAATGCTAGCATTTCGTGATTAATCTCACCATAATTAACATAGCATTTAAATTGTTGTATTACATATTCTATTTCCGCCAAAATATCTCTACATTTTTCTCTATAGGACGAACCATCAGAAGGAGCTGTAAAAATATAGTCTGACACATCAAAGTCTTCTTTTAAATAAACTTTAAAAAACCATTCAAGTATTTCTTCTAATCTAACATTTTGCTTTTTTAATAATGAATAATATAATGCCATTGAAGCATCTGTTATTGTTTCCCTAATTCCGAAAGTCCTATTATTAAGGTAGTCTCTTTTTGCCTTTAATTGAAGACTTTCTAGAATTGATGTTGTAGATATAGTACTTATAAAGCTAATTCTTCCGTTAATATCAATAAAATCAAATAACCAAATGAAATTATTTAAAATAGTTTCAAAATCCAATTCCTGTTCTAAATAGGTTTGATCATATATTATCTCAAAATCTGTTCCTTTTGATTTATACTCTACTAACGTAGGTGCATCTTTTTGTAGCACAAATTTATACTTAATAGATATACCAACACTATTTTTAAACAGTTCCTCCTCGATGCATTCCTTTCTTCTTTTAGACTTCCACCTAAGCTCATCTGTTACAGAAAATTCTTTTGTATTATGATTATTAATAATTAATTGTAAATAGTTAGTATTTGCTTCTGGGGAATCAATATAATCACTTATCAGCTCATTCATTTCATCTTTTGTTAAAGGTAAACACAACTGCTTTTGATTTGTTCTAGATTCTATAACATATTTATCAAATAATAGCTCTGCATTAGAAGGGCTTCCTAATAGAAAGTGTTTTACCACTGTTTCGTAATGCTTAACAAGTTGTGAATGTGGACATACTTGCTTGATTGAAAATAATTTCTTCGATAGTAGATTAGCAAAAATCTTTTCGTCTATTCGTTTGTTTAAATGAGATTGCTCAAAAAGCTTTAAAAAGTCCTCTTTATATTGCCAGTGTAATGTTTCAACCAATAGTTCAATATTCTCTTCATTAATAATCATGTTCTTCGGAAAAATCCACTTTTCTATCATGTATTGGGTACCAAATAACATGCACGGAAATTTTTAACTGTGTGATTTTAATATCTCAACAGTTTATTATATTGATAAAGGAATAAGAATTTAATCTACTACTAGAATGAAGTAAGTCTCTAAAAGGGGAGTGTTAGTTAAATGATTTATATAAGCGATATCGAAAAGATAATTAATAACACATTGAATGAGCATAATTTGGATATTATTCATGAATTTGACAATAACCTAAGTGCACCTATGAGTTATAACGTATCGACCAATACTATAAAATTCAATTACCTTCAAGTTAACGGTTATAAAGGGAAAATTAGAATTAAAGAGACAGAGGAGGACTTTGTTAAAATTATTCTTTATCGTATGATTGGTTATTATTTGGATTTTAAGAAAAACAAACATGATTTAAGGATTTTAATGTATGGTCACGAAGAAGAAAAAGAAAAGCTAAAATCTGAAATAGAAACTAATGCTTGGGATTATGGGAGAACATTAATACCTGAACAACTATTGGAGTCGTATGATAAAGTTCGTGAATTAGATAAAATGCTAATAAAATAATGTACTCTAAGAAAATGGAGACCCGACTTTAAACTAAAACAAGAAAAAGAAGCCTCCTTGGAGAATCTCTCTGGATCTGACTTTGATTGAGAAAATAAACTGATATCCAATAAGACAAGACCCAGAGAAAGAGGAGTTGTCTTAGAAAGCTTGATGAATAAACAAATAGAAAATCAAGTTCAAAGTTCATCTCATTTTTTAAGAGAAAACATGGAAAAGCCTATCGATTACTTGACTAAAGAAATACACTCGACTGAACATGCTTATTTCTCCTCATTTTAAATCCATAAGTACAAAAAAAGATAGCCGCAGCTAATCTGGAATTGCTTTGAAAATAAGTATTTATTCAATGCTTGTTGTAAAGTTCCTAATGTTTGTGCTTTTCATTTAATCTCATTCTAAGTTTATAATATTCTAACCACTTCAGCTCTTAACCCGGTAATCACAGTGGCACATCCCATTTTCACATTAAAGGCTTCGTTTAATAATGAATCTAAGGGAAAATAGTTGTATTTTGTTAATTAATATTGTGAAGATTTCGACACAAACTTGGCAGGTTAATAGAATAAGGAATATTCTGGTCTAAAGAGAGTAACTCTTAGTATGTGTCTGTTTTCCGAAATGTTGTTGCTATATAACAAATCATCATATTATTTCGTCAGTTAATGAAATAGATTTGTATATATGGTTCACCGTAATTATTGCTGTTGTTATTATAATTGGTTATAAATATTCTAAAGAGAAAAAGGCCTTGCTAAACTAACAAAGACCGTTTATATCGGTCGATTTCTTAGGCACTGTTCATGATTATGTCCTTATTTATTATAAACCAGAGGAAAAAGCTCTCCGGAACCGGACAGCTTTTTTGTTTTATCAAGTATCAACATTTACCAATGTGACTTAAGATAGCCAACAGATAACGAATAGCCTAATAAACCTTTTTAATATGGCTCCATACTTCTTGTAATGACTTCCCGTCAAACATGGATTGTTCTAATAACTCCTCAATCGAATCAAACGATTGCAAATCAGATTGGTAGTCAGATAGATGCCATTGATTGGAATGTTCGTTGACGTGATATATTATATCTTGAAAAGCAAAACCGACCCTTTCTCTCTTATAGACATCTTCTTTTAGCTGTTCATATGAATAGTTCATTTGTTCAAGAGCAAGGTCAGCATACATTCGAACTTCACTATCATCATCATTCTTAAAATTTTCTATCAATGAATGTAGAATTTCATCATCCAATCTATATGTAAGAGAATTCCAAACACTGTTAGCAACCATTCTTCTCACATTTTCGTCGTCATAATGACTTAACGTTAAAAGTTGATTTCCAAACCACTTCAAATCCACATCGCCTTGTGCTAGGTCCGGTATAGCATATATTAATTCATCTATATTATCTTCTTGTATAAACGTTTCAAATTCTTGTTTACTGTATACCCTTACCTCCATTCCCTCACAATCAAATTCCTCATTTTCAAGGTATAGGTTTTTTAGAAATTCTTCAAAGCTGTCTGCGATTTGTATAGTTTGTTCCAAATCAACGTCTACATAAACAATGGGGGGAGCAGAGGTGGCATCGCGGTAATCAAATGCGAGCCAAGTATGACCGTCTCCATTGAATAAAATAAGACCTTCCGGCAGTTCCCATTCTTTTATGTAATAATCATTTTCAAGGATTCCATTCCCGGCACCAATCCCTTTAATGTGTTCCACTATAACAAAAGTTTCACCCCAGACCGTTGGAACAGGAGAAGGGTGAGCATTACAGATAGGCTGCCCCCCATTTTGTTGCTTAAGAATAGCAATGTACGAGTTTGGTAACGTTACATTAAATAATTCTTCTGCTTTTTTTATGATTTCGTCTGTTAATGGTTGTAACATATACTCGTCATTACTTGCTTCCCATATACTTTTTACCAAAAAATTCACCTCATAGATGTTTAATTAATATTAGAATTGCAAGTGGTTGATTCTTTCTTGTACGAACTTTCAATATCATACTACAAAAGAATGATTCCTTATTTTTTATGGCAGTAATCTTTTACGAAAACAGCCTTCATTAACAAGGCTAAACTCATAACGCTCACTTCTATACATTAGATGTATACTGTGAAAAATTGGAGTAAGTTTATGATGGAACCAAAATATTTCCCTTATTGCCAAAAAGAACTTGTTGATGAATCTTTATAATAATACTTTAACAAAGGCTTGTTGCGGCAACCTTTTTCTTATTCACAGGCTCTTTTCGTAAAGATTGTTGTTTTTAAAACAAAACGCTTTAAGGTTGATTGGAGCGGAAGTGCGAGACTCCTGCGGGAGCAGCGGGACAGGTGAGACCCCACAGGCGTTTACGCCGAGGAGGCTCACCGCCCGCCCTGCGGAAAGCGAGCATCTGGAGGGGAAATCAACCACACCGCTTTACTTGGTAAATAGCAACAAAGTATGCGAAAACAGTCTATTCAAAAATCTGGAAAGGTTAGTTGAAGATCATTTTCAATAAAATGACATATATAAGCCATTTCCATACAAAGATGTTGTAATATAAAAGGACAAGTAGGAGGTTGAGAAGATGAAAACTTTTGAATTAAAATCAGGAACAAAAGTAATAATAGATGAAAGTAGAATAGTAATAGAAAGAACAGGTGGAAAAAGTGCGATGAAGGGTTTGCTTGCAGGGCGAGCAATGGGGCAAATGACCATAAAAACGTCAGCAGTGACTGGGTTAATTCACTTTGCTGACTATTTAATGATTTGTGCTTTTGGACTCCCTACTCCCAATGACTTTAAATTGTCCAGCGTGGCAGAGATAAAACAATACCCTAACTGTATTGTGGCAAAAGAAAGTGAATTAGAAGAGTTATATCAATTTCTCAATGGATTTATCAAGTGATGATTCCATAAAAGGCTTACCTTTAAGGTAAGTCTTTTTGTTTTGAGGTTTCCATATAGGAAAATAAAATACAACTGCTTTGGTTTTTGAAAAGGTAATTTACGTTATAGTTCAAATACAATTGGTTGTCATTTGAGCAATTAATAAATCGAAGCTCCTGTTCATGCACAAAGTTGTACAGAAACTGCGCGTGACGGTGAATCGTTCGTTGCATGACGTTACCCACTTTGGTAAACTATGCAGAAGTGCATTTCACTTTGATTGTTAGTATTTACTATCGAGTGGCATAGATAAGATGTATGATCTTACATAAATCAGGGGCTGTAAGCTTTGGGCGCTCCTTTACTGCATTCACTGCAGACTTGTGGAAGTAAGGGGATAAAGGGACAAAACTCATTGCATGATGATACAAAACCTTAACGATTTAAATATGTTTCTAAGAAAAGACCATCTGTTCCCTCATACAGCAGGAGTTGTATGGGGGCTTGTATTTTATCAAGAATTTTCTGTTTAGATGACCATACTGTAATAAAATAAGGAGGAAGCAATGAACAATTATAAATTGACCATTCAATATGATGGCGGGCGCTATAAAGGCTGGCAACGACTCGGTAATAGTGATGATACGATTCAGGGGAAAATAGAAAATGTATTAACGGAAATGGCGGGGGAAAAAATCGAGATCATCGGGTGCAGCAGAACGGATGCCGGTGTACATGCACTTGCTCAAATCGCCAATTTTAAGATTGGTGAAAATCTGACTGAAGCTGAAATCATGAATTATTTGAATAGGTATTTACCAAGAGATATCAGCATTGTCGAGGTCAGGCTAGTTCCTGATCGGTTTCATGCCCGTTATAATGCTAAGGATAAAACCTATTTGTATAAGATCTGGAACGAGCCATACACAAATCCTTTCATGCGCAAATACAGTATGCATGTAGAGAAAAAGCTGGATATCACAAGAATGAAAAAAGCATGTCAACATTTTATAGGTGAACATGATTTCACGGCTTTTTCAAATGCAAAGTCTAAGAAAAAAACCATGGTGCGTGAAATATATTCCATAGATATAGAAGAAGATGCCGGATTTATCCAAATTACAGTGCGAGGCGATGGATTTCTTTATAATATGGTTAGAAAGATTGTCGGGACGTTGATAGAAGTTGGGTTGGGTGAAATAGATGCTGGAAATATACCAAGCATTTTAGAGTCAAAAGAAAGAATCCAAACGGGCCGCATGGCGGAGGCTGCTGGGTTGTACTTGGTAAAGGTTGATTTTTAGACCAAATATTGATGCATCGGTTAACGCATGTAAAGTGTACAGGCAGTAGATAAAGGGAAGTAATAGGGAAGAATGGTAAAGGGGAATAGAACGAAAAAAGGAGAGATTTTCATGAGATTAGCAGGAAAGAAAATAATCAGTCTTGTGCACCATGAATTTGAAGATTTAGAGCTCTGGTATCCGATTTTACGTTTAAAAGAAGAAGGAGCGATTGTTCATCTCGCTGGAGAAAAGGCGAATGAAACGTATATTGGGAAATATGGTGTGCCAGCTATATCTGATTATGAGTATGGCAGTATTAAAGCTGAAGAATATGATGCCATTCTTGTACCGGGCGGATGGGCACCTGACAAAATTCGCCGGTTTCCTGAAGTGATATCACTTATCCAAAGCATGGAAGAAAATAAAAAACCAATCGGGCAAATTTGTCATGCTGGCTGGGTGTTGATCTCCGCTAAAATTTTACAAGGGAAGAATGTAACGAGTACTCCGGGCATTAAAGATGATATGGAAAATGCAGGGGCGACTTGGATAGATAAGCCCGTCGTCGTAGATGATAACCTTGTGTCAAGCAGGCGTCCACCTGATCTACCGGATTATTTAAGGGAATTGATAAACGTGATTGAAAAGAGTTAATCACCATATTCTGAAAAAGTGGTTTTTTCTTCTGGAAAAACCACTTTTATTATTCCTGCCATCCAATTACGCGAATGCGATATATTTAACGGCAATTGATCATGATTCCCGCTGAAAGGCAATGGTTTATACCCTTGATTGATCCTTAATCAAATCTATATACAAATTTCCTTTTGTCCCTACGACAGCATAAGAGATGTCAAAAACAGAAAGGTTCCTTTTTTTGAGCTCAGCCATTAACCATTCGTCATCGTAAGTTTGATTGGATAAATTTTCGTATAGGATCTTCCCATCATAGACCAACTCTATCGGTACAGTTCCAGCTGAGGACAGTAAAGCTATATCCTGCTTGGTGGTATTTTGGTATTGTGTTTTTTTTAATACAGAGAGGGAGCCATTTATCTCTAAAATGGCACACTCCACTTCTTCTAAATTGAAGATATCCTTTCCCCGCAAAGCCTGTTTAAGAGAATCCAGTGAATACCCCATCCGCTGCATTGACTCTTCGTGTATTTTTCCTTTTTGAATTAAGGCAACGGGTTCTCCAGCGATCCATTTTCCGAAGCGCGGATTTCGAACCGCTACAAGATTCAGTATAAAAACGATGGAACCCATAATAATAATTGCAATGATAGGATACAGGAATTTAACTTTAATATTGAATGCTAGATTTCCTGCAAGTGTCCCCATCGTAATAGAAGCGATATAAAGGTGGTAAGTCCTTTGGGAAATCGTCTGTTTACCGAGCAGATGGACAAATACCCATAATAAAATAAAAGCTATAAAGGGTCGAAAGATGATTTCAACAAATTCTTGCATGACTATTTCTCCCTTTTAAAAATCCCGACAGTTCGTAATAGTATGTTCTTACAGTAAGCCCACTATTCTGTAATTTAAAAAGGAAAAAGACAGGAAACTGTCTTTCTATGGGTGAGATAGTTGAAGAAGAATTAAGTTTTTTAGGATTGTGGCCATAATTTAGATATTCCATAAAGGGCGCGATTCTTTAATAAGGATTGCTTTTCTTCCTGAACGAGTGCGTAAGTCAAAAAGAGGTACGGAAACTAATTGAAATTTTTTTGTGATTAATGTGATTAATTATTACAGGTGAAGAAAAAATGACGTATACCAGATTAATTATGAAACGTGCTTCCTTATAAACCAGGCATTCAAGATAAGTGATCTAGGAAGCAAGT
The DNA here is from genome assembly GCF_014844095.1 of Brevibacillus sp. JNUCC-41. Taxonomy (NCBI): domain Bacteria; kingdom Bacillati; phylum Bacillota; class Bacilli; order Caryophanales; family Bacillaceae; genus Peribacillus; species Peribacillus sp. JNUCC41. The sequence continues at coordinate 3,158,374 of NZ_CP062163.1, forward strand.
AGCATATCGTTACTTGCTTCTTTTTATTTGGTTCTATAAATCGATGGATAAGTTTACTTAGTATCGATTAAGAAATTTCTTCGAATAATAGTATCAAAAATACATCTGTACGGGGGTATGTTTTGAGAAATATTCGGGAAATTTTCATTGACGATTTAAAAAGCATTTATAAAAATTTCTTTGTTTGTATTGTAGTAGTTTTTCTCATGTTCATCCCTTCCATTTATGCGTGGTTTAATATTGTCGCATCTTGGGACCCGTATGCAAATACGGAAGGAATTCTTGTCGGCGTTGCCAATAATGATAAAGGTGCGGAGTTAAATGGCGAAGCCGTGAATATAGGCAAGGAAGTGATAGAGGGGTTAAAGGAGAATAAGGATTTAGGCTGGAGATTCACTTCGGAAAAAGAGGCAAAAGCTAAGGTGAAAAAGGGGGATTATTATGCATCCATCATCATTCCGGAGAACTTTTCCGAACATATTGCGACAATCATGACCGATGTCCCTAAAAAGGCGGAGATTGATTACTATGTAAATGAAAAAATCAATTCCATTGCTCCTAAAATTACGGCAGCGGGTGCGAACAGCATTGTGGACAACGTGAGCAAAACCTTTATCAAATCGGCCAGTGGGAGTATCCTAGCGATCTTTAATGAACTGGGAGTCACCCTGCAAAATGAGTTGCCGACAATTCAAAAAATGAAGAATATGGTGTATTTATTAGAGGGGCAACTGCCTGAGCTTGAACAAAATATCAAAACCGTTCAAACACATGTTAAAAAGGCTGAGGATATCATTAAGAAGGTCAATGATGGATTGGATTCAATAGAAGGAATAACGTCGCAGAAGGACAAATTGGTATCGGACGTATCTAGTTATGTAGATTCAACAAGGCAGGCATTCGAAGGAATCGCTCCCCTCTTGCAAAATGATATCGCGAACATCAGGAGCGATAATGAATCCGTTTTAGTGGTGGCGAACCGGTTAACGGGTCAGGATTTGCCTGATAATGAGTCGAATCAGCTTGTGGAACAAGGGGTAACGAGGATAAATAAAGAGTTGTACCTTTTGGACAGTATGTATAATTTATTGGTGAGAGTCAATCAATTTAATGAGAAAAACTTGCTTCAGCCAGAAATACAGCTAGTTGATGAATTAAGGGATAATACTTCGAACCAACTTCAAGCGCTGAATGACCGAGCCTATGGCAATCTTATAGAACTTGGCAGGAACAATGATCAAGTTTTGACAAGCTTCCAGGAAAGTTATTCAAAGGAATCAAGGCCAAAATTCAATGAAATCTGGAACGAAACGGAATCAATATTGAATAATGTCCAGGTCACAATGGCGGAGGGAACCAAGGTTCTTCCTGAGGTAAGGACGCTGTTGAATGAGACCAATCGAACATTGGAAACACGTACAGGGGATATCGATAAGTTAATGAATAAGTTTCCGGAAATCGAAACGAAAATAAAGGCTCTAGCTTCTAAAATGAGGGAAATCGATAAGTCTTATGATATGGAAGAAGTGATCGATTTCCTAAGAAATGATATTGAACAAGAAAGTGAATTTTTTTCAGAACCGGTGCTGCTCAATAAACACAGTCTCTTTCCGATTCCGAACTATGGATCCGCCATGTCCCCTTTCTTTACGGCCCTTTCCCTTTGGGTCGGCGGTACAATATTGATTTCCATGCTTAGCGTGGGTGTTTCTCAAAAAGTTTACAGCCCGTATCAAATTTATATCGGGAGGTATCTTATATTTTTCATCATTGGGGTAATGCAGGCTCTTAGTGTTTCCATTGGGAATATCATCTTTATCGGTGTTTATGTAGCGGATAAGTTTGAGTACATCCTGTTTTCCGTTCTGATAAGTACAGTATTTACACTCATTGTCTACACCTTCGTTTCCGTTCTTGGAAATGTTGGAAAAGGGATAAGCGTCGTCTTGATGGTCCTTCAAATATCAAGTTCTGGCGGCACTTTCCCCATTCAAGTCACACCGCCCTTTTTTCAACATATTAACCCTTTCTTGCCATTCACCTATGCTGTGGGTTTACTTCGTGAATCCGTTGGGGGAATAACATGGAGCGTAGCTGGCAAGGACATTTTTATCCTGATTATCTTTTTAATAATCACGCTTATATTAGGTATCATTTTGAAAAAGCCACTGCATGCAAGGACACAAAAAATGAAGGATAAGTTGTATGGAAGCAGGATTTTTTAAGGTTATAAAAGTGGATATAAAAATTAGCCTGAACCCTTACATAAACTGTACCCTATAGAGTAGACACCTAAAAAAGTCTCCTATAGGGTACTTTTTTGTATAATTAAGAAACACAACGAGAAAACACAACATGGGACTGGAGAAGGTTATGAGTAAAAAGCTTTTTACAGAGAAAGAAATCAAACTACTATCATCTAATAATTATGTTAAATCTGTAAGTTCAAAAGGAATTACTTATACTGATGAATTTAAGCATATATTTATAGCGGAAAAACAGAAAGGCAAGTTCGCAAGGCAAATATTTGAAGAATTTGGGTTTGATGTAGAGGTTTTGGGGACGGAAAGAATTAAATCAGCGAGTAAGAGATGGCAAGCAGTTTACGCGAAGAACGGGATTATTGGTTTATGTGACACTAGAGCAGGAAATTCAGGGCGCAAAAAGGAAAGAAAACTTACCCTAGAGGAGAAAAATGCTCGCTTAGAAGCACAAATCAACTTACTAAAGGCAGAAAACGAACTGTTAAAAAAGATTCGTTTTTCAGAAAGGGGGATGAAGAAGTAGTTCTTCCTCCTTTCCAAAAATATATCCTAATTCGCTCCGTGATTGAAAAATATCAACTAAAACATATGGTGAAATACCTTTGTAAAATAGTCGGTGTTTCAAGAAGTGGTTATTATAATTACTTCTCAGTGAAATCACAGGAAAAAAGAATTCGAAAAGATGAAAAGGATGAGGCAGTGAAAGAAATCATCATAAAAGCATTCCATTTCAAAAATCGTAAGAAAGGGGCTCGTCAGATCAAAATGACTTTGGCGGGTCAATTTAATGTTGTCTATAATTTGAAGCGTATCCGGCGAATCATGAAGAAGTACAGCATTATATGCCCTATTCGGAAGGCAAATCCGTACAGACGAATGATGAAAGCCACTCACGAGCACCGTGTGGTGCCGAATCTTTTGAAGAGGGAATTCAAACAGGAAGTTCCAGGTAAAATACTACTCACAGATATCACATATTTGTTCTATGGCCAAGGAAAGAAAGCTTATCTATCAACGATTAAGGATGCTTCGACCAATGAAATTGTGGCTTACCATGTATCAGATCGCATTACCATGGACCTGGCTACGGATACCCTCCTCAAGTTAAAGAAAAATCGAAGATTTCACAAAGCAAAGAATGCCTTTATCCACTCTGATCAGGGAACTCATTATACCCATCCGGACTTTCAGAAATTAGTAAAAAAACTGGGATTAGGCCAGTCGATGTCAAGGCGTGGGAACTGCTGGGATAATGCACCTCAAGAATCTTTTTTTGGCCATTTTAAAGATGAAGCATCTATTAAAGCATGTTCAACTTTAGATGAATTAAAAAAAGAAATTAAGCAATATATGACGTATTACAATCACTACAGATACCAATGGAATTTAAAAAAGATGACTCCTGTTCAATACAGAAATCATCTTTTTCAAGCTGCCTAGGCTTTTTTAAACTGTCCTTTACAAAGGGTACATTTCAACATGGGCTCAGGTTTTTTATTTCTGAATGGAATTTGTCCGTATGTATTTTTGTGTAAGTTTGGAATATTTATCAATACAATGACAATTGAATAGAAAGATACCGATAAATTAGAATTTTTGCATTTTTATAGTTGACAAAAACCATTGGATTAATCATTATTAAGAAATAATGTTTAGTAAATCGATGCGATATAAAAGTGGGGTGACTTTATGTATTTAACAATAGATGGCATTGAAAAAAGTTTTAAGAATGAAAAGAAAGAAAGCATAAAGGTGCTCGAGAAGATAAACCTAGAGGTCGAGAAGGGAAGCTTCGTTTCAATCGTCGGCCCTTCAGGGTGTGGTAAATCCACACTCCTTTATCTGGTTGCCGGCCTTGATAAGGCAGATGCAGGGGAAATACGTGTAGCTGGGAAAAAAGTGATGAAGCCAGGTCCGGAACGGGTCGTAGTATTTCAAGAGGCGGGGTTATTCCCTTGGTTAACGGTACTTGAAAATGTTACATACGGATTGAAGTTAAAGAAGATTCCCAATGAAGAGGCTAAAGCAAAGGCATTGGACATTTTAAAAATGGTTCACCTCAGCCGATATGTTGACTCCTATCCACATCAACTATCAGGGGGCATGAAACAGAGGGTAGCCATCGCAAGAGCGTTGGTGATGGAACCGGATATCCTGTTGATGGATGAGCCATTCTCTGCGCTGGATGAGCAAACGAGGATGGTCTTGCATAAAGAACTGCTCGAAATCTGGAGAAAAACTAAAGTGACAATCTTTTTCGTTACCCATAATATTCGTGAGGCTGTTCAGCTTTCCGAAAAAATCATCGTCTTTGCAACCCGTCCAGGGAAAATTAAAGAGACGATTTCCGTCCCTTCCATGAAAGATGGAGTTATGCCGGATAGTGTAACTTTGCATACAGAACAAAGGGTTCTATCGATTTTACAGGAGGAAATTGAAAAAGTGCTGAAGGAGGAAATGGGGAATGATTACAGCTTTAAGACGAATCATATTCATCGCGATGATAGCGGGGATATGGGAAGTCACATCTAGACTTTCCAGTCTTCCGGAATTCATGTTCCCAAGCCTGACCCAGGTTTTGGAAACTCTGTTTAATGGACTGATGAGCGGACAAATAACTGAAGCCATCGGAAAAAGCCTTGGCCGTATCCTGATCGGCTTTACGATTGCCATTATAGTAGGTCTAATATTAGGATATTTCATTTGGCGCTTTAAATTGGTTGAAGACACTCTAGGATTCGTCGTGACGGCCTTACAGTCCATCCCGAGTATCGTGTGGTTCCCGTTAGCGATCATTTGGTTTGGATTGAATGATTTTTCGATTCTCTTTATCGTCACCATCGGCGCAACTTGGACGATGACGGTTAATGCAACAAGTGGCTTCCGGAATGTACCCCAGTTGTATCAGCGGGTTGCCAAAACATATGGATCGACCGGGTTTCATTTTCTTCGCACCGTCATTTTACCAGCATCCGTCCCGCAAATAATATCCGGTCTCCGAATTGCATGGGCCTTTTCCTGGCGTGCACTGATGGCAGGTGAATTACTTGGCGGGGGAGGCGGTCTTGGGCAATTGCTGGAAATGGGCAGATCACTGGGACAAATGGATTTGGTCATCTCCGTGATGATCATCATCGCAATCATCGGAACAATCGTGGATAATGTTGTCTTTTCCCGCCTTGAACGTAATGTTCAACTGAAATGGGGAGTGAAGTAACGGTAGTTTAATAAAATAATAGTTCAAAAGGAGAGAAAAGTATGCTGAAAAAATCATTTTTTGCCCTTATTCTGTCTGTGTTGTTAATCGGGATAGTAAGCGGATGCACTCAGTCCAGCAGCGATGATGAAGAAGGAGGAGGTTCTGGGGGGAAATCCGTGAAAATTGGGTATTTTCCTAACTTAACCCACAGTGCAACGATCATTGCACTCGAAAAGGGCTTTTTCGAAGAAGAGTTCGGTAAAGATGTTAAGATTGAAACCAAAACAGTGGCCAATGGCGGATTATTCATGGAAGCAATGGCTACAAACGCCATTGATGTCGGAACGGTCGGGCCTGGTCCATTGCTTAACTTTTACGTGAAAAACCCTGAATACCACTTGATCTCCGGGGCTGTTAATGGAGGTGCCGTACTAGTGGCCAGCGAGGGCAGCAAAGTTACGGACTTAAAAGATTTGGGCGGTAAAAAGGTAGCGATTCCCGTCATTGGTAGCACTCAGGATGTCATGCTAAGGAAGGCCCTTCAAGATGTTGACTTAAAACCGACTACGAATGGGGGGACGGTTGAGCTGTATGCGGCCGCGCCTGCTGACACAACCGCGCTTTTTGTCCAAAAATCTGTCGATGCAGCAGCAACTCAGGAACCATGGGGTTATGTATTGGAAAACCAGGCAAAAGGAAAGTTATTGCTTGACTGGGATCAATTTGCATGGGGGAAAGATTCACCTAACACGGTAGTGGCTGCAAGCCAGAAGTTCTTGGATAAAAAGGGGCTCGCTGCTTCTTATTTGAAGGCGCATGAAAAAGCGGTGAAGTTTATCCAAGACAACCCTGAAGAAAGCCAAGAGCTGGTTATTAAGCATTTGAAGGAACTGACTGGAAAAGAATTAAGTAAAGATGAAGTGGCTTCAGCATTTTCACGCCTTGAAGTGACGACTGAAGTTAATGAGCAAGTCATTCAGGAAATGGCAGACATAAGCAAAGAAGCTGGTTATATCCCTAGCAATGATATAAAAGGCATGATCGATTTATCAATTCTTGAAGGAGTGTCCAAATAAATTGAAACAAGCAAGCGCCTCAGCCATCCTGGCTTTGGCGCTTTTTTTGTAATCAGGTAAAGGCTGAATTATTCCATCGCATTGCGCCCGGGAATATAATCATGCATATAACCACCAGGTCATGAAATCCCTGTTATGGGCATACTTGATCCAATGCTTGGATAACGTGATCAACCTCATCCCAGGAATGGATGGTAGCGCCTGAAGCCAGTGAATGTCCCCCGCCATTGAATTGACGTGCGACTGAAGCGATGGGAATGTTCCGTGACCGTATCCTGACACGGATTTCAGAAGGATATTCGATGAAGAAAGCCCATATTTTATTGCTCCTGACACTCGATAGCGTGTTAACTAAATTCGAAGCTTCAATTCGATCCACGCCATACATTTTTAACAGATCCTCCGTAATAATGAAGTAAGCTACCCCTTTATCGGTTACATTGAAGCTCATGAGGATGTCTGTTTGAAGTCTTGAAGCATTTTTTGTCTTTATATTAAGGCTGTTATGGATTCTTTCTGGATGAATATGATAAGTTCTTAAGTGCGAAACCATTTTTAATGTCCTGGAAGTTGTATTCCCATTCATGAAATTACCTGTATCACTAAGTATTCCTGCATAAAATGATTTAGCCGCTTCTTTATTCATGATAAAGCCTTCCGGAGATTCCAAGAATAAATCAACAAGCATTTCACTGGCAGAGCTATAAGAAGGGTCGACCCAGGAAAAATCACCAAACTGCTCATATTCAGGGTGGTGATCAATCTTGATTAGCATGTCCCCGTGATCATATCGTGAATCACTGATCCGTGAAATGTTGGCAGTATCACAAACAATCACTAAGGCACCTTTGTATTTGTTATCGGAAATGACATCCATATCACCAATGAATAGTAGCTTATCCACTTCCTCGCCTACCGCATAGACTTCTTTAGAAGGATAGGAATGCTTCAAAAGCTTCTTTAAACCGATTTGTGATCCCAATGCATCCGGGTCCGGATTAACATGGCGATGAATGATAATTGTGTGGTATTTCTTAATCGCTTCGATTATTTCCGCTTTTTTATTGTCCATATCGCCATCTCCTTTCAATCTTTCCTTGTCTGTCAAGCGATAATCGATAGTATGAAAAATTCATATATTGACAATTATGCATATTCAATCATCCCATGCCTCACGAATAAAGGCAATTTCCCATTACTATGGATTGAGGGCTGTATGTTTATATTAAACGGGAAGTAAGCGAATGAGTATTTCATTGGAAGTAATGAAAACACCTGAACAAAATTATTGCAAAATTCAAAAAATGGTACTATACTTAATTTACCAAACCGATGACAGCAAGTTACCTTGCTGCATGGCCGGCTTGTCATAAAACTGGAATCCATAAAAATTGACTTGGTTCACTTGATCTTCCTTTGCAGGAAGACAGTTCGTGGATAAGGGTCAGTGAAACATTCAATGTAATGACATTGTTGGTTTTACTGGCTCTTTTTTGTGTATCCCGACAGTTTGAAAGGGGTGATGATATGAATGGAGCTTTGGAAGGAGTCAGGATTATCGATGTATCCCGTGTTTTGGCGGGGCCGTTTTGTTCAATGATCCTCGGTGATTTGGGTGCCGATGTTATTAAAATCGAGCATCATGAGGCAGGGGATGAAACGAGAGGATGGGGTCCGCCATTCGTCCAAGGAGAAAGCGCTTACTATTTATGTGCCAATCGAAATAAGCAAAGCATGACCTTGAATTTAAAGTCGGAACAAGGGAAAGAAATCTTCCGGAAGTTGGTGTCTTCAGGGGATATTGTGATACAAAATTTCAAGACGGGCACGTTGGAAAAAATGGGGCTGGGCTATGAGGGTTTAAAGGAAATGAACCCCAAACTGATCATGGCCTCGATTACGGGATTTGGTTTAATCGGACCTTATAAAGATTTGCCTGGCTATGATTATATCATTCAAGCGATGAGTGGTTTGATGAGTATCACAGGAGAAAAAGATGGAAGCCCCGTGAAGGTCGGGGTGGCCATAGCTGACATATTGACTGGCTTGTATACATGCATTGGCATTTTATCCGCTTTGCATCATAGGGATGAAGCGGGGGAAGGACAGGAAATTGATATTTCGTTAATGGATTGCCAGGTTTCTTCATTGGTGAATGTCGCCAGCAACTATTTATTCAGTGGCCAGACCCCTGAACGAATGGGAAATCAACATCCCAATATCGTTCCATACCAAACGTTCCGTACAAGTGATGGGGAGCTTGTTGTGGCTGTAGGGAATGATGATCAGTTCAGGAGATTTTCAGCCGTTATCGGCAGACCTGATTTAGCCGAGCAGGAACAGTTTAAGCATAATGAAAAACGTTTGCTGAACAAGGAAGGATTAATACCGATAATAGAGGATTTGTTGAAAGGAAAGACAAAGAAAGAATGGAAAAGGCTATTTGATGATGCAGGGATACCCAATGGACCGATTAATGATATTGCAGAGATGTTCGAGGACCCGCAAATCATCGCAAGAGGGATGTTGGTGAACATGGAACATCCCACAATCGAAGATCTTAGAGTGACGGGATCGCCACTGAACCTTTCAAAAACGCCGGTAACGATGAGAAAGCATCCGCCACTGTATGGTGAGCATACCGCTTCCATTCTGGCTGAAATTGGATATAGTCCAGACCAAATAAGCAAATTCAAGGAAAATAAAATTATTTAGGAGGAATTTTAATGATGAATTTCGAATTAACAGAAGAACAGCAAAGTGTGAAGAAAGTGGTAAGGAAATTTGTTGATAAGGAAATTATCCCATACATTCAAGAGTGGGATAGGAAAGGTCAATTCCAGCCGCATATTTTAAAAAGGTTAGCGGAATTGCAGTTGATGGGCGTTTGTATACCCGAAGAGTATGGTGGAGTCGGAATGGATTATAATACGCTTGCAATCGTTTGTGAAGAGCTGGAGCGAGGCGATACGGCTTACCGAACTGCAGTTTCTGTACATACAGGGTTAAATAGCATGACCTTGCTGCAATGGGGGACGGAAGAACAAAAACAGAAATATTTAGTACCGCAGGCAAAAGGGATCAAGATTGGCGCTTTTGGGCTGACTGAACCGAATGCAGGGTCTGATGTTGCGGCTATGAAATCAACGGCAAAACGTGTTGGGGACCATTATATCTTGAACGGGTCAAAAACATGGATTTCGCTCTGTGATTATGCAGATCATTTCCTCATTTTCGCCAAGACGGATCATGATGCCGGTTCAAGGGGAATCACTGCTTTTATTGTGGAACGGACTTTCGAGGGAGTGGAGTCGAAAGCCATTAAAGGGAAATTAGGAATTCGTGCCGGGAATACAGGCGAAATCTTTTTAACCGATGTAAAAGTTCCGGTCGAGAATAGGCTTGGTGAAGAAGGTGAGGGCTTTAAAATTTCCATGTCGGCATTGGACAGCGGCCGGTTTACAGTGGCCGCAGGTGCAGTAGGGTTAATTGAAGCAAGCCTGGAAGCAAGCTTGAAATATTGCCATGAACGAAGTACATTCGGAAAAGAGATTGGCAGGCATCAGCTCGTTCAACAGATGATTGCCAAGATGACCGCAAATTTAGAGATTTCCAGATTGCTGGTCTTTAAAGCGGGTACTTTGAAAAATCAAGGAAAAAGGAATACGAAGGAAACATCACTTGCAAAGTGGATATCATGTAATGCTGCTAACGAAGCGGCCAATGATGCTGTTCAAATTCATGGTGCCTACGGATACTCGGATGAATATCCAGTGGAACGTTTTCTGCGGAATTCAAAAGCCCCGGTCATTTACGAAGGAACCCGTGAGATTCATACTGTAATGCAGGGCGAATACGCACTTGGCTACAGACAAGATAAAGAGCTTCGAAAGCAATTGCCTGCATGGCCCTTCGAGCAGGTTTCCGTCCATTAACTATAGATAGAGGAGATCAGATGATGAACACATACTTTATTGCAGGGCATGCAAAACTTCCACAAGGGATGGCAGCAAGAAATTTATATGATTCCATCACGATCACGGTAGAGCTTGACTTTAAATATGGTGTAATAGTCGACGCTTCCTGTACACTTGCTACAGAACATGGCAGGGAATTCATTCGTCAACTGCTGCGCGGTTATTGCCTGAAAGATGGTATCGAAGAATTGATTGATCGTGTACAAATGCATTATCGTGGGAAGGCTGGTCAAGCCATTCAAGCAGGGCTGAAGGATGTGTATGCACAGTTCGAATTGGTCTCCGTTAAATAAGCGAAACTGGGAGGATCCTACCATATGTATAAGGGTGGGATCCTTTGTTATAGGTTCGGGTACATGGCAAATAAGTCCACTTTCATTTTAAATGTCAGTGTTTTTCATTGTTTAAGGAACGGTACATTTGAATGGATATAACGATCGTGATTAAAAAAACACAAAACTCGCCCTTTACGACGAGTTTGTGTTTTTTTTGTTGGAAATTGGACTTTAAATTAAAGCTTAATATCCAGTAAAAAAAATTAGTTGTACATTAAAACGGAACCAAGAAACTAGAAGCAACATCTCCGTTTATTTCGAAAGTTATTGCCGCAAAGCCAACTGCAGTGGTTGGAGGAACACCGGTTTCTGCTGGTGCACCTTTGCATATGGCAAGTGGACCTCCTCCTGCTAGTGCGTCTTTGCGTATGGCAAGTGGACCTCCTCCTGCTGGTGCGCATTTGCGTACGGCAAGTGGACCTCCTCCTGCTAGTGCGCCTTTGCATACGGCAAGTGGACCTCCTCCTGCTGGTGCGCATTTGCATACGGCAAGTGGACCTCCTCCTGCTAGTGCGCCTTTGCGTACGGCAAGTGGACCTCCTCATGTTAAAGCAACGTTTAGTGCGTCTGCGGGAAGTTCGCTTATTTTTGTTGTTTTTACGTGAAGAACGGCCTTTTGAACAAGGGTCATTATACATGAAATCGCCTAACCCGAAGGAATTGGCTCTATCTACCGCATTTTGTATATTTTGAATGATGTCAGACATATTTACATATCCCCCTTTCTATACTTTAAACTATGCGCTTGTACGTAATATGCCAGGGATAATAGCACAATTTTTAATGAAAATTTGTTTTTTGTGACACCCCTCGCTTTTTTTCATAATTTAATATGAAAGTGAAAGGGAAGTGAAGGGTTATATGAATTCTGACAAGAAGCTGCCTGTGTACCAGCTTTTTATTCCACCAGTTAATTTAAGGGAACTTCGCAGAGATATATGGTGCAATGATCCTTTACCGGCAAAGTTAACACTTAACAGAAAAAAACTGGATATTGATATTGTTTACCGTGGCTCACATATCCGCGGTTTTCCAAAAAAATCCTATAATGTAGTCTTTTATAAACCTAATACTTATAAGAATGCCAAGGAAATTCATTTAAATGCCGAATATAAGGATAAATCTTTACTAAGAAATAAATTATCTTTAGACTTTTTTGCGGATATAGGCACCTTATCGCCGAACTCCCAGTTCGTTTTCCTGAATCTGAACGGAAAGGACGAAGGGATATACCTAGAATTGGAATCAGTGGATGAATATTATTTGAAGAAAAGGGGGCTGCCCAAGGGTGCCATTTTCTATGCAGTAGATGGTGATGCCAATTTCTCATTGATGAGCGATTTGGATAAAGGGATCAAAAAATCATTGGAGATGGGCTATCAAAAAAAATGCGGGACAGCAAAGGATGAATTATATTTACAAGAGTTGATCCTCCAAATCAATACAATTTCAAGAGTGGATTTTGAAAAGGAAATCGTAAAATATGTCGATGTGGAAAAGTACCTGCGCTGGCTGGCCGGTGTCATATTTACGCAAAACTATGATGGGTTCGTTCATAACTATGCCTTGTATCGAAATGGAGATACTGGACTCTTTGAAATGATTCCATGGGATTATGATGCGACATGGGGCAGGGATGTTAACGGGAAAGTGATGGAAGAGGATTATGTGGGAATCGAGGGATTCAATACATTGACTGCTAGAATCCTTGATGTAAGGGGATTTCGTGTCCGGTACCAAGAACTTCTTAAGGAGATTTTGAACAATCATTTTAACGTGGACTATATGAAACCTATCATTCAGGAAATGCATGATCAAATAAAACCTTATGTTTCAAAAGATCCATATATCAAGGGGAATATTGTGAAATTTGATAATGAGCCCAAATTCATCCTGGAATTCATTGAGGCCCGTGCAAAGTATATAAGTAGCCGGCTGCATAAATTGGATTAATAATTCCTTTCCTATAGTGAAGGAACAATGATGAATTTAACGGCATGAGTGTTGAAAGAAAAGCATTCATGCTTTTTTACATACGATTCCATTTGCTTTTCTATACCATTACAGCTATGTTTGATAGAAAGATATAATCTAAAGTAATGAAGGATGGGAATGGATTGACTAATCATAGCCGCAAACCGGCATATATATATACGTTTACATGCAGCCCTGACGAACGCTCATTATCTAAAATGGAGATGCGCTCGTTCTTTGGCTTTGAGACTTCAGGGAATATTCTGAAAAGTGATATAGCAATTGAACCGAGCAGGAGCCCTTTTATAAAAGGGCGTGTCGACGTCATGTTTGAAGGGGAAAGCATATCCGAAATCGTTGAGCAAGTGAAAGGTATTCATTTGCCTGATTCTACATTCAAAGTATTATTCGTAAAAATTAATGATCTGAATAAAGACGCAAAAATAGATTATGATGGACAGCGCGAAATTGAAAGGGAGATAGGCTGGCATATTCAGGGGAATGCCGATGTGCGCAATCCTGATCAGGTCTTTGGAATCGTGACCCTTGGCGGACGTTGGTATTTTGGGAAGTATGTCAAGCCTGAAGCGGTTTGGTTAAAACATATGAAGAAGCCCCGGGAATATTCGACAGCGCTTAGCACAAGAGTGGCAAGGGCCATTGCTAACATAGCCGTTCCACATCCGGATGGAGTGAAGGCAATTGATCCATGCTGCGGAATTGGAACGGTATTGGTAGAAGCCCTATCGATGGGGATCAATATTGATGGCCGGGATATCAACCCGCTTGTTACCGACGGTTCCAGGGAGAATATTGCCTATTTCGGCCTCGAAGGTGATGTAACTACAGGTCCGATTTCGGAGGTCACCAGTAAATATGATGTAGCGATTATCGATATGCCTTACAATTTATATACACATGCGACGCCGGAAGATCAGCTATCGATCCTTAAACATGCCAGAAGCTTTGCTGACAAGGTCGTCGTCGTAACGATCGACACGATGGATCATATGATTGAAGAAGCAGGATTTGAAATTGCTGATCGCTGTGTGGCCAGGAAAGGCATTTTTTCCAGAGAGGTTGTAGTGTGTGTGTAGGTTCCATCATCAAGAAAAGGCTGAAATCTTTGAATGGATATGGACTTACCCTGTCAAGTTGACAACAAAAAAAGGCTATGCTGCCATCTGGCTCGATATTCAACCGGTGCTGGATGGCGGACAAGCCCCCTTTAAATTAAGTTTTAAACTTGACTAAATTCCCGGTGTAGATGAACTTTCAGGAATATTTTCATAGTCTGATGGATTAAGATTATGAACCGATCCATCTGTTACACCATTGATAATACCCATTAGACCCGTTTCAACTGTTTTTACTAGCTGGCCTTTCTTTTTTTGCCCAAAGTTTTGTGTTTGTCCACTTACTTCAAATAGAACCGTACCACTTCCGTTTAAAGCAAACGTTCCTAAAGCAGTACCTGGCAGGTCGATAGATTGATCGTACAATGAAATATTTGTAAACACTGAATTCCCTTTTGCTTGTAGTGCGTTATACGCAGTAAGTGTCAACTGACGGGAGAAATCATATTTAAAATCATCTGCATACTCTGCATATTTAGCCCCTTCGGGAGTGCTTGGGTTAGGAACGAATTTTCCTGATATTGACATAGTCACACGCTCATCAGTTCCTTCGATATATGGGAACCCTTGATGATGAAGGTCGATAAAAACATCCACTTTCCCGAATTTCGACTTTAACCCTTTATATGTGTCACGTACCGTTTGGGCTTCAGGTGTAATAAACCAGCCCGGCTTTTCAGATGCCCCCGGGAAGTCTTGAGGCTTTGGTATATAGTTTAGGTTAGGATTAAAGTCACGATTAACATCAAATCCTGGTTTGCTAGCATAGTCGTCGCCTGATCTGGGAGTAGTGTAATAGTTCCAAGTAGGTTTCACATTAGAAAGTTGGGGGAATTTCCCTACAACCTCAGACCATGTCATCTCATTTCCACGACGATCAAGCTCTGAGCCGTCTACGTTCATCATTGGAATAGCAACAATTGTTAGTTCATCAAGCACTTTCTTAACCTCAGGTGAGTTACTTTGACCAAGGTTTTCAAGAATGTTCAATAACGCAACAGTTCCTGTTTTTTCATTTCCATGAATTTCACTTTGAATAAGAACGACTTTGTCACCATGACCGACAGTCACTTTTTGAATGGAACGACCCTGATTTGTTTGTCCAGCGACTTCTACTTTGACTTTCCCTGCACTCACTTGCTCAAGTTGATTTAATTTTTTTACAAGTTCGTCATAATTAAGGAATGCTTCGGTGGAGAGATTCGTTCCACCTGTCGGATTTGGTCCTCGTTCAGCTAAGCTGACATTTGGGCCGAGTAATGCTGCGGCCACTACTGTTGAACTTAAAACCTTTAAAAATTTTCTTTTCACATTCATTCTCCTGTTCTGAAAATATTTAATATTCAGATATTAATTCTTCGTTTTCCCTCCCTTTTCCTGTTCGATTAATTAAAACACCTAAATAGGCCTATGTATTTCAGATTCAATGTGGTTTACATATTTTTTCTAGATATAGTAAAATCCCCTCCAAGTGGTAGTGTATCAACTACGGTTTACCAGTAGCCTTTTACATTTTCCACTTAGTGGGGATAATATCAATTCCAGCCTTTTTTTTGATGTCACTTAGCTTGATAATGAACTACATTTTCAACGAGTTGTTTCGTGACCTTCCCTTGATATTCTAAATAATCCAAATGTCCAATGATTTCTGACATGACGAGCGGGAATTCCGCTATATACTTTTGTTTATAAAACTCCTTTGCCAGTTCATTGCCGGTAGAAATTCCGAATTCTATCAAGCTAAGGATTTTTTGTGATTTTCTCTCTATGCTGTTGAGTCTTTTTTCAATCAAAAGACCAGGTTGTTCAATGATGTTACCATGACCAGGATAGAGGAGATTCACCTGTAATGCCAAACATCGTTTTAATGAATCGATATGATCTACAAGAGTCAGCATTCTATTACCGTTTTCATCAGGTTCGATCAAGGCATTGCTTGATATATGTTCAATCAATAAATCACCTGCAAGAAGCCGTTTCGCTTCCTGGTCAAGGAAAGCAATTTGATCCGGGGCATGCCCGGGAAATTCGATCACTTCAAAATTCAGCCATTGTTTTTCCGTGATTGCGATGATGTCACCATTCAGTTTTTGATCTTTATTATTATCGACAGCGTTGAATAGGTAAGCCACTTGTTTATCTCCAAGTTCACCACAGCCCATTTCAATGTAAAGCTGCTTATAGAATTCAATTCTCATACTTAAGAAGTCAGGGTCCCTTTTTAAACGGGGAATGGATTTAGAATGGGCATAAACGGGAATCGGATGGAGTTCGGTAATCCGATTGACCAAACCAACATGGTCTCCATGGTGATGGGTTAATAAAATTCCAGTGATATCTCCGACGGTAAATCCATTTTCGTTTAATGTTTGCTGAAGTGCATTCCAGCAGACGTCATCATTCATGCCTGCATCGACTAATGTTAAAGATTCATCCTGCTTAACTAAATAAAAGTTTATACTTTTTAAAGATAAAGCGCTTGGAGCTATGATTGGATAAATTTTAAATGTTGTTTTCGTTTTCATGAACTTCCCATATCCTCCTAAATCGAGATAAACATCATCTGGAAAATTGTTGTATTACTAATGACCGACTAGATTTAAAGGGTTATTATTCTATGATTAGTTGAGTGAATTGAAACTGTCAAGCGGAAGCCTCCTTGTAAACGAGAAAATTAATAGTAGAATGATTGGAAATAGATGGTCTATTTATCTAGTTTATTTTAAAATTGAATAAACAAGCTAGTAATTTAGCCAATATTCTTATAATTAATTATTGGGTAACGAAAACTGAAGGTGATAAATGGTGCAAGAATGCGTTAATGGAATGAAACGGTATAGGAGGTTATGGTTTGAAGCCAAAAATTTATATTACAAGGAAATTGCCGGAACAAATAATCGAAGGTCTTAGTCGGAAATATGATGTCAGGATGTGGGAACAAGAGGATATACCGGTCCCTAGAGAGGTCCTTGAAGAAGAAATGAAAGAAGTAGAGGGGCTGCTTTGTTTATTGACGGAACAAATCGATGAGTCACTGATTCAACGGGCGCCTAACCTGAAAATCATAGCGAATATGGCAGTGGGCCATAATAATATTGATGTTCGAAGTGCAACAAAACGGGGCATCATGGTCACGAACACACCGGGGGTTTTAACGGAAACGACAGCTGATTTAACCTTCGGCTTGCTGCTTGCAACGGCAAGAAGGATGATGGAGGCAGAAGATTATTTAAGGAGTGGAAAGTGGGAAACATGGTCGCCGATGCAACTGACCGGACAGGATGTACACGGTGCAACGCTTGGTATAATCGGTTTGGGTAGGATTGGGGAAGCCCTTGCAAAAAGAGCTAAGGGATTTGATATGAACTTGGTTTATTTTAATCGAAGCCGTAAATATGAACAGGAAAAAGAATTAGGAATCGAATATCAGTCCCTTGAAAAATTGCTCCGAATATCGGATTTCGTTTGTGTCATGCTGCCGCTCACACCGGAAACCACTTATATGATTGGTAAGGAGCAGCTTGAATTAATGAAAGGGACGGCTGTGCTCATTAATACAGCAAGAGGCGGGATTATCGATGAAAAGGCGTTATACCAGGCACTGGAAAACCGAGAGATATGGGCGGCTGGATTGGATGTATTCGAAGAAGAGCCCGTCCCTGTGGATCACCCGCTGCTAACATTGCCCAATGTCGTTACACTGCCGCATATTGGGAGTGCCAGCATTGCCACAAGATTGAAGATGGCAGCTCTTGCGGTACAAAACTTGATGGATGGATTATCTGGTGATACTCCGCGTAATTTAGTATTGTTGAATAAATCAAAATGACTCTGAATATGGGATTCGGAATGCCCTTATCCCGAATGACTGTCTAGCCGAGACCCCCAGGCGCTCGCTTTGATGAGGCTTGGCAACGGTCGGCGGAAAGGGAGCGAATTTCTGAAATGCAAACTGGCTTTTCTTCGAGTTTGTCTAGAGTTTGAAATGACTCCAAAATGGGGTCATTTTTTTTGTGGAATTGTTTGGACCTTTTATAGCCTTACTTTGGTTCGCAGTATCCTCAAATATATTTCCTGATTTAAGATTTTTCCTTTTAGAAGATTTCCGAGTTTTGAACATTACTTAATTGAGTGCTCGAGGGAAGAATCCAATTCTAGGGGAAGCATACTTATCGTAAATTGTTCGGATCTTTTGTAAAATAAAGAAAGTCGGGTTTTATCCAGGAAAACAATTAGTTGAAAGGGATAGGGGTAATAATGATTGAAATGAAGGAAACGATATCATCAGGCAACGAAATGACTAAATCCAAAAGGCTGTTGATGGCTCTTATGCTGGGGTCTTTTGCAGCGATTGGGCCGCTGTCACTTGATATGTATTTACCGGGTCTTCCCACACTGGCGGAGGATCTGAAAAGCAGTACATCTTTAGCGCAGCTGAGCTTGACGGCCTGTTTGTTAGGATTGGCTTTAGGCCAAATTTATTTAGGGCCGCTAAGTGATGCAAAAGGAAGACGGACACCGTTAATCATATCTTTATCCATTTATTGCATATCCTCTCTGTTATGCGCTTTTGCTCCAACCATTGAATTGCTTTTATTATTACGTTTTATCCAAGGTATTGCGGGAGCGGGGGGCATTGTCATTTCAAGGGCGATAGTTCGTGACCTTTTTTCAGGATCGGATTTGACCAAGTTCTTCTCCATGTTAATGCTGGTGAATGGGGCGGCTCCGATATTGGCTCCGGTTTTTGGCGGTCAGCTTTTGCAGTTCACGTCTTGGCGGGGAGTCTTCGTTGTCATTTCAGTATTAAGTATCATTATGGTTGCAGCTGCATTTTTGGGGATAAAGGAAACTTTAACGTTTAATCTCAGAAGTGCAGGTGGGGTAAAAGATACTATCAGGACATTTGGGAACTTATTGAGAGATCGTGTGTTTATGGGCTATGCTTTTGCACAAGGATTCATAAGTGCCGCCATGTTCGCTTATATTTCAGGATCGCCTTTTGTTCTCCAGAACATTTATGGCGTTTCTCCACAGACCTTCAGTTTGATTTTTGCAATAAACGGAATTGGGATCATCATCGCTTCACAAGTTGCCGGGAAGCTTGCCGGGAAGGTCAAAGAGGAAAAACTGCTTCAAATGGGATTATGTCTAGCATTGTTTGGGGGAATATTACTACTTGCCTCAGTCCTTCTCGAAAGTGGGTTGGCAGGAATCTTGGTCGCTTTATTCCTCTCCGTCTCCAGCGTCGGTATTGTCGGCACTACGAGTTTTTCTTTAGCGATGCAAAATCAGAAAAAAACAGCAGGCAGTGCTTCGGCTTTAATTGGCCTGCTTCCTTTCATATTAGGATCACTAATGGCTCCCTTGGTGGGACTAGGCTCAGGTGAGTCACCCTTGCCTATGGGAATTGTGATGGTAAGTTGTCATGTCATCGCAATGTTCGCTTATTTAATTCTTGCCCGTCGTGGGTTAAGGCGAGTTTAATTAGGAAAAGCTGAAATCCTTGATGTGGATTTCAGCTTTTTCCTTTAGGGGCGTAAGTATGAATCATAATAGTGATTCTGCTCCATCGATATAAACTTCCGTGCCCGTAATATGGGAAGACATGTCCGATGCTAGAAACAATACGAGATCACCAGCTTGTTCGGTAGTCCCCGCTTTCTTCGCCAGGGGCTGAGAGCCTTGCGGATATTCAATGGGAATCCTGATTTTTTTTAAGTTTTCATCTTCCGGGAATGTGTTATCGTGAATGTTCGTATCGATGGAGCCGGGACAAATGGTATTTACCCTGATTTTATATCTTGCCAATTCGAGTGCAGCCATTTTCCCAAAAGCGACCTGACCAGCTTTGGATGAACTATAAGCGGAAAAACCAAAATTCTTGAAATATCGGTTTCCATTGATGGAGCTGTTGATTACGATGCTGCCACCCGTTTCCTTCATGTAGGGAATGGCATATTTGATGGTGAGAAAAGTGCCTTTGAGGTTGATGGTATGTGTCTGATCCCAATCTTCTGGCTTTATATCTTCTATAGGGGCAATCACTCCGTTAATGCCTGCGTTTGCAAATACAAAATCAATTTTCCCAAACTGTTCATGGGCCGTCTTGAAGGCATGTTCAACTTGCTCAGCCTTGGAAACGTCCGTTTTAATGATTAATGCCTTTCGACCAAGGTTTTCCACTTCTTCCTTCACTTTTTCGGCATTTTCGACTGTACGGTCAAAAAAGATGATGTTCGCGCCGTTTTCAGCTAGTTTCAGTGCGGCACCCCGGCCAATTCCCGACCCTCCACCGGTAATGATGGCAACTTTGTTTATCATTAATTCTGTCATACACTTCACACGCTCCTTTTAAGTTTGCTTTCCCGTTAGGGAGTATGTAGAAACATCATGGCAGTGGTATTATAGAAAAATTATAAACGAATATTGCCTAAAAAATCCAATTTAAACAGTTGCGAGTGTTCATTATACTTTGTTTTTCAGTGAAATGTCTGTATATTGAGGACATGATTACGTTAGCTTGAAAGGGGATAGAATGTTGATAAGATTAGGGGTAATAGGTACAAATTGGATCACGGAACGATTTTTGGAGGCTGCAAAGCATGTAGAGGATTTATCGTTAACCGCCGTGTACTCACGTACAGAAGAGAAAGCCAAGGAATTTGCCAATAAATACGAAGTACATACGACTTTTACGAATTTAGAAGTCATGGCCGCCAGTGATGAAATCGACGCAGTATACATAGCAAGCCCTAATTCTCATCATTGCAGGCAAGCCGTGTTGTTTTTACAAAATAAAAAACATGTATTATGTGAAAAACCAATGGCTTCAAATGCGGAAGAAGTAAGGGAAATGATTGAGGCTGCAAAACAAAATGATGTTCTATTGATGGAAGCGATGAAATCGACCATCATGCCGAATTTTGAAAGTATAAAGGGAAATCTGGATAAAATCGGGAAGGTACGGCGTTTCTCGGGAAGCTTTTGTCAATATTCATCTAGATATGATTCGTATAAACAAGGCACTGTGCTGAATGCATTCAATCCTGAATTCTCCAGTGGCTCTTTAATGGATCTTGGTATTTACGTACTCTATCCGCTTGTTGTTCTGTTCGGTAAACCAAATAAGGTACAGGCATCAGGAACGATGCTTGAATCAGGAGTCGATGGGCAGGGTACGATTCTGCTTTCCTATGATGAAATGGAGGCAGTCGTCATGTTCTCCAAGATTACTGAGTCCAATTTGCCTTCGGAAATTCAAGGTGAACATGGAAGCATCATCATTCAGAAAATTTCAGGACCGCAAGCGGTTGATATTCAGTATCGGGATGGAACCATTGAAAATATTTCAGTTAAACAGGATATGCCTACCATGTATTATGAAGCGAAAGAGTTTGTTGAATTGATACAGCAGGGGAAAATGGAGTCCGATATAAATTCGTATACGAATTCACTATTGACTATGGAAATCATGGATGAAGCAAGAAAGCAAATCGGAATCGTCTTTCCTTCAGACCGCTTATAAGCATATTAGTGGACATGGCCAATAAGGAAGGGGAAAAATGGATGTTACTGATAACCGGTAATTGGGTAAAATTCAGTACAGGGATAATTTTATTGTTGGGGGAATGGACATGAAATGCAAAATTAATCGTAATGCAGCTAAGGTCTTACAAAAAATGCTGAGCACTGAAGAAGCGAAAGGGAAAATGATTCGTGTATATATCACCCATATGCATGGCGATCATGCCCATTATGACATGAAACTAGATACACCGGCAGAACATGATGAAATCGTCAAAACAGATAAAGATATCGATATTTTACTGGATTCACGTGAAGAATTTCTGGATGGTGTCTGGATAAAATATTTTTATGTTCCTGAAGAAGGCTTTGAAATCACGAACCCTTCTAAAGAACCGCACGGACATCATCACCACTAAGAGTAAAGGGGGAGGATTGACATGAATCAAAAATACGAAAAGATCTTTCAACCATATAAATTTCCATCAGGGGTAGAAGTGAAGAATCGTATCATGATGGCTCCTATGACCACTTATTCTTCGGATGATCAAGGCTTTGTAACCGATGATGAACTGGCCTATTACGCTGAGCGCTCGGCTGGTGTAGGAGCGGTGGTCACGGCATGTGCCTATGTATCTGCTGGAGGCAAGGGATTCCCAGGCCAGCTTAGTGCAGATGACGATTCCTTTATCCCATCCTTGAGAAAACTAGCCGAAACGATCCAGTCCAACGGGTCAAAAGCGATTCTGCAAATATACCATGGAGGCCGGCAAAGTCCGCCGGATTTATTGCCTGATAACCAACCTGTTTCTGCAAGTGCCATTGCTTCAAACGATGAAGCACCTGTACCGCGGGAAATGAGTGAAGACGAAATACAAGAGGTTATTAAGGCATTTAGCGAAGCAACAAGAAGGGCCATCGAAGCAGGATTTGATGGTGTGGAAATCCATGGTGCCAATACGTACTTGCTTCAACAATTCTTCTCGCCACACTCGAACCGTCGTACGGATAACTGGGGTGGGACACTGGGACAACGATTGATTTTCCCGCTTACCATTGTGAATGAAGTCGAGAAAACGGTTGCTGAGCATGCGAGAAAGCCGTTTATCATCGGCTACCGCCTTTCCCCTGAAGAAGGCAGCAATCCTGGAATCACTTTAGATGATACGATCCAACTCGTTGACAGACTAGCGAATCAAAACCTGGATTATCTACATATATCGGTAGGTCACTTCTGGAATGGCTCATTCCGTGAGAGTGATAGGACAAAGTCACGCATCGTTAAAATTTACGATAAAGTAGGTAATCGTATCCCTGTGGTCGGTGTAGGATCACTGCATACACCTGATGAAGTAGCAGAAGCTATGGAAACGGGTGTCCCTTTCATCGCCCTTGGCCGTGAGCTTCTTATGGAACCGCATTGGATTGAAAAAATCAGATCTGGAAAAGAAGCGGAAATACGGACTACCCTCTCCAAAAAAGATCAGGATGAACTGGTCATTCCAGATCCGCTTTGGGAAAAGTTGATCGGGATAAAAGGCTGGCTCCCGGTTGTGGAGTGATTGTTAATGTCAGAAATAATATGTTACCCGTCCTCCAAAGGAGGACGGGTTTTGTATGTTTACATATGAAACTAACAACAGATGTAAGTTATTCATCCTTTGCTACAAGTGAGATTGAATCTGGATTTATTCATTCTTCATAGTGAATACTATCTTTAATGCAAAGTTTATGTAGGCAAATATGAATGAAAGTAATATAATCATGTTAATATTTGTACCAATAAATAAAATATATTATTATCAATTTTATAAGTTGGTATGGAAACGGAGGGGTTGTAATGAGGTTTCCACACGATTTTTTATTCGGAGCAGCTTCTGCTTCTTTTCAAATAGAAGGAGCATGGGATGAAGATGGAAAAGGTATAACGAATTGGGATGTCTTTTCAAAGATTCCAGGGAAAACATATGAAGGTACAAACGGGGATGTAGCGATAGACCATTATCATCGTTACAAAGAAGATATTAAATTAATGGCAGAGATGGGACTTGAATCGTACCGGTTTTCCATTTCATGGGCACGTATTTTGCCGACAGGTGACAGGGAAGTAAACGAAAAAGGCGTGGAATTTTATAATAATGTGATAGATGAATGCTTAAAATATGGGATTGTTCCATTTGTTACGCTGTATCATTGGGATTTGCCTTTGACCCTTGAACAAGATGGGGGATGGACGAATAAGCGAACAGCTGAAGCATTCGTCAAGTATGCGGAAATTTGCTTTCGCGCATTCGGAGACCGCATCAAACATTGGATCACGTTTAATGAAACGGTTATGTTTTGCGGTCTGGGCTATTTAAAAGGAGCGCACCCGCCTGGAATCCAAAACGATGAAAATAAATACTTTCAAGCGACACATTATGTTTTTTATGCACACGCAAAAGCGGTAGAGGTATACAAGTCACTGAATCATTACGGTGAAATTGGAATTACCCATGTTTTTCTGCCTGCTTACAGTATAAATGACAAACATGAGAATGTATTGGCTGCTCGTCATGCCAATGAATATGAAACTTTTTGGTATTATGACCCTATTTTAAAAGGTGAATATCCAGCTTATGTGGTTGAGCAGTTAAAGGAAAAAGGCTGGACGCCAAGTTGGACCGAAGAAGAACTGGATACGCTAAAAAGAAATGCGGGGAAAAATGATTTTATTGGACTCAATTATTACCAGCCCATTCGCGTGGAAAAAAATCGGGAAGCCGCTTCAAACATGGAGCATTCAAGAGAAACATCTACTCTGGCTCCAGGGAACCCGTCTTTTGATGGCTTTTATCGGACTGTAAAAATGGATGATAAAACATATACAAAATGGGGCTGGGAAATCTCACCTCAAGGATTTTTAGATGGGCTGCATATGTTAAAAGAACGTTATGGTGAAATTAAAATGTATGTTACAGAGAACGGACTTGGTGATGAGGATCCGATTATCGATGGTGAAATAGTGGATGTTCCCCGTATTAAATATATTGAGGAACACTTAAAAGTGATTAAACGTGCAATCAAAGAAGGCATCCATTTAAAAGGGTATTACGCATGGTCTGTCATTGATCTATTAAGTTGGTTAAACGGGTATAAGAAGCAATACGGATTTATTTACGTAGATCATCATGATCAGTTAAACCGGAAAAAGAAGCTGTCGTTTCATTGGTATAAGCATATTATCGAGACGAGAGGAGAAGAGCTGTAAACTAAAAAGAAAACCTCTTGGTTTTGATCAAAAGGTTTTTGTGTATATTTAGAGCCTGAGCCGAAATACAAAATTAGGTTTATAGGGCATGTTTTGAGCAATCTTTCTCAAAACATGCTTTTTCTATTGTAATAAGGTTTCCGGCATGGGGAATTAGTCCAAAGTTCAAATCTCCTGATTCGTAGTCTGAATCTCCAGCTTCAAATTAACCAGACTGGAAGTATGGTCCCGGATTGTAATGTAAATGTAAAAAGGCGAAAAAACTGTAAACAAATGTTAATGTTACTAATAATGTACAGTTTAACGTTTTACTGTATAATGTTGAAGCGTGGTCAAGACCATGTCAAATAACTTAACAAAGGAGATTACATATGACGATTATTTCTTAGTCTTGAAAAGTCCCCCGCATGGTTTGTCCCGTTGAAACAACCTACAATAGTTAGATTCATTTCGATCAAGCAACTCCCTCAAGAATGAAAGAGTGTCATTTTTTCCTGTTGATGGTAGATTCATATTTAAAAAAAACGACTAAGGATGTGAGTTTGAAAAGGATGATAAAAGATTCTAGATTTCAAGGGTATAATATGAAGGGTTTTCAAAAGGACGTAACGGCAGGATTGGTTGTAGGTGTTGTAGCCATTCCTCTAGGATTGGCTTTTGCAATTGCTTCAGGCGTCGAACCAATATATGGGTTATATACGACCATCATCGCTGGAATCCTCATATCGATTTTGGGTGGCTCCAAGTATCAAATTGGAGGACCAACCGGGGCGTTTGTTCCTTTATTATTTGGAATCGTCATGCAATATGGGTATGAAAGTCTGCTTATTGCCGGGTTTTTAGCGGGGATGATATTAGTCTTGATGGGTCTTCTTAAGTTGGGCAATTTGATGAAGTTCATTCCCCGTCCAGTCATTATTGGATTTACAACAGGAATTGCGATAATAATCTTTTCAGGGCAAATTGCCAACTTCTTTGGCATGAAAGTGGAAAAACATGAAGCGTTCATGGATAACATGAAGGAACTGGTGATTAAAGCAGACACGATCAATATATATAGTGTGTTTGTTGCGATTATATGTTTTGTCGTCATACTGCTGGCACCTAGACTCCTGCCCCGAGTGCCGGGACCGCTTCTGGGCCTGCTGCTATCAACAATGGCAGCCTACTTTTTATTTCCCGATAAGGTGGCCACGATTGGTTCCACGTATGGAGCGATTCCGAAAGGTTTTCCGGAATTCCAAGTGCCGGAGCTTTCAGTGGAAGTCATTATTACACTCCTTCCCGTTGCGTTTACAATTGCCTTGTTAGGCGGTGTCGAGTCATTGTTATCCGCTACCGTGGCCGATAACATGGGGGGAACCAAGCATGATAGCAATAAGGAATTGGTTGGGCAAGGAATTGCGAACATCGCAACCCCATTCTTCGGCGGGATACCTGCAACAGGGGCTATTGCCAGGACAGCTACCAATATAAAAAGCGGGGCAGTCTCCCCGATGTCCGGAGTCATTCACGGTATTGTCGTTTTACTGGTTTTGCTGGTGCTTTCTCCATATGCAGCACATATACCTTTGGCTAGCATGGCTCCCATATTGATGTTTGTTGCCTGGAATATGAGTGAAAGAAAGGAATTCGCTCATGTATTGAAAACGAAGACGTCGGATTCTGCGGTTTTGCTGGTCACCTTCCTCATCACTGTCTTCACTGATTTAATCATGGGAGTGGGAATCGGCTTATTGATTGCATTCATCACCTTCATTGCAAAAATGAGCAACACGTTAAAGGTTAGGGAAAGAAGTCATGAGATTACTGAGATTGTCCCAATTGATAATTCGGAGTCAAAGATCAATGTGTATAACTTGGAAGGTCCTCTCTTCTTTGGTTCGATAGACGTCCTGGAGTCATCGATATTGGAGAACTTGGATAATAAGACGAAAGTGTTGGTATTAAGCATGCGCCGGGTAACATATATGGACACTTCAGCAGAGGCTGCACTATTGGCGATTGTTAATCGCATCGGTAAATATAAGGGGAAATTAATCATTTCCGGAATCCAGCAGCAACCAAAGGAATTGTTACTCAGTACAGGTTTGTATCATAAGATAGAAAAACAGCACTTTTTTAAATCGAAGGAAGATGCCCTGTATTTTGCCAAGAAGCAGTTGAAGGGCAATTCGGATAAAGTAGTCTAATAGATTCATCCTCGAAGTCACCTTTTAGGATAGTTATGTTATAGTATCGTTAACAGTAGATTTTAAAAGAAGGTGACTATCTGGGTGAATGTATATCGGATTGGCCAGCTTGCTGAACTTGCGAATGTTTCGCGAAGAACCATTGACTATTACACACAATTAGGAATGCTGAACTATGAAAAAACTGGGTCAAGATATCGATATTACACAGAAGATGCTTTAAATCGTCTTCAAATGATTAATCGGTATAAGGAACAGAATATGCCGTTGACTGAAATCAAGGAACGGTTACAAGTCTTGTCTGAAACCACAGTTGAGTCCGAGCAAGTCCTCTTGATGGTGGACAAGATATCTACAGATCTTAAAGGACTGGAGAATGAATTGCTTGAATTAAAACCGTTACTGGAACAGCTCGATGAACAGCAATTAACATATGCTGCACAACAGCTTTCCGTTCGGGGCAGCTCTTTATTGAGCATCATTGCCATGCTCACTTAAGCTAATTGCCGAGTTCAACAAAAAAGACCTGATTGGGTCTTTTTTTTGTTGAACTGTTGATTTGAAAATCTATATCCAAACTCATAAACTGAGCTTTATACGATAGCAGTACTTTATTTTTGCTGAACTGACTCTATAAATCTTTTTTTCGATAAAGATGAAGGATATAAGGGAATGGAAAAAGAAGAACTTAAATATCTACTACTATATGATGAGGTGAAAGGGAATGATTGGATCAATAGTTACGACGGTAAAAGGACATCTTCAAGGTACTATGGAAAACGATATATGCGTTTGGCGTGGAGTCAGATATGCTAAAGCGCCGATCGAGGATCTGCGTTTCCGCTCACCGGAGCCAGTTGATAAGTGGAGCGGTATCATCGATGCAGTGGATTTTGGTCCCATTCCCCCGCAGCCGATGGATCGGGCGGTAAGAACAGGAATGGCCGGAAATGAAAAAATGGATGAGGATTGTTTGTTCTTGAATATTTGGTCACCTAGAGCTGATGATAAAAAACGCCCGGTCATGGTCTGGATTCCTGGAGGAGCATATATAACGGGAGCTGGATCCATTGATATGTACAATGGACATTTACTGGCTAAAAATGGAGATGTAGTCGTAGTAAGCATCAACTATAGGCTGGGGGCACTGGGATATCTGGATTTTACCGAGTTTGCAGGTGATGGGGAAATATTTGAAACCAATTTAGGTTTACGTGATCAAGTTGCGTCTCTTAAATGGGTTAAGGAGAATATAGAAGTGTTTGGCGGCGACCCTGATAATGTTACGATATTTGGTGAATCAGCTGGAGGCAATGCGGTTACCACTATACTTACCGTTCCATCAGCGAGAGGTCTTTTTAAACAGGCCATTGCAGAAAGTCCCGCTCCGACATCTGTTTACGGAAAAGGATTTGCGCGCCAATTCAGTGAACGGTTCCTTGAGATATTGGGCATTGGAAAGAATGAATTCCATCGGTTAAAAACACTTCCAGTTCAAGAGATTGTCGCGGCATCCTACCAAATCTTACAGGAAAACTCACAAGCCATGCCGGGCTCACTATCCTTTGGACCTGTCGTAGATGGTGACTTCCTGCCCGATTATCCACTAGATTCGATTCGATCCGGAAAAGTAAAGGGAATACCCTTGCTTATAGGAACAAATAGGGACGAAGCGACCTTATTCGAACAGATGGATCCCCCTTTGATCCCAACTAATGCGGCAATGATTCATAAAATGTTCGAAAATACAGATCCAGAGGCGAAAGAGCGAATTACGAATGCTTATATAAACTACCCAGAAAAGAAAGCTGTGCTTGGCCTTGGCCGTGATGCGACCTTCCATATTCCCTCGGTTTGGTATGCGGAGGCATACAGCCGCTTTGAAAAAAAAACTTGGATGTACCGTTTTGATTATAAAACGGCGGCAATGCGCATAAGTAAATTAGGGGCGACGCATGGTATAGAAATCCCTTTTGCCTTCCAGACTTTCGACTCGGCATTTGGGAAACGGATCACTTCATTTGGTTCAAGGTCAGCTGCCCTAAAGGTTTCCCACAGAATGCAGGGCCATTGGGTCAACTTTGCGAAACATGGAAACCCCAATCCCCCGGAAGGTGAAACTTGGCCAAAATATGATGAAACCAACCACTACACCATGATTTTTGATAAAAAGGATTATATTGAAAAAGACCCTGACAGGATGATAAGGTTGGCATGGGAAGGGGTGGGGATTTACAAGTGAAAAATAGTGGATGGGAAGAAAGAGGGTTGAACTTGGATATCAATAATTTCATGTCAACGAAAGGTTATGCGAAAATTTTGGATCAGGAATATCCATTAGTTTCTTACAGAGAAGAGTTCTATTTGAATCCATGGATGATTTATAAGGATGACAACTCATTGGGACTTTTATCGAAACGGGCTGAGGAAAGTTTCAATGAGTTGTCATTGGAAGATTGGAAAAGGTATGGAATAGACGGCTGGGGCCTAGCCCGGCAGATTATATGAAAACTATGAAAACAAAAGGGGAATCATTGCCTAGAATGGGAGCAACATATGGAGAAAAATAAACTGCATCGTGAATTATCATCGAGTCAAATCACAATGATTGCCATGGGGTGTGCAATTGGCACCGGATTATTTTTGGGGAGCGGCCTTGCGATTTCTACGGCAGGTCCAAGTGTACTTATCAGCTATGCAATTGGTGCATTCATTGTCCTTCTGCTGATGGGCTGTTTGGCGGAAATGACTGTAGCCCACCCAACATCGGGATCCTTTGGGACCATTGCTGAAAAATATATAAGTCCATTTGCGGGTTTTGTTGTGAGATATTCATATTGGATAGCGAATGTCCTTGCCATCGGTGTCGAGGTGAGTGCCATCGCTGTTTATATGAAATATTGGTTCCCGGATGTACCTGGGAGCGTTTGGATTTTCCTTTTTGCTGCACTGCTAATCTATGTAAATGCGACGAGTGTCAATACATTCGGGAATTTTGAGTATGTATTTTCCATGATCAAAATCAGCGCCATTGTCATATTCATACTACTGGGCGCCTACGTGGTGTTTGGCGCCGAACCGTCAAGCGGAATCGGTGTAGAGAACTATGCCAATGATGGCGGTTTTATGCCTTTCGGTTTTTGGGGGCTCTGGGTCGCCATATTCATTTCTCTCTTCAGCTTTTTAGGAACTGAGTTGATTGCGGTGACGGCGGGGGAAGCGAAGGATCCGGATATTGCCGTCCCTAAAGCTTTGAAGGCAACTGTCTTCAGGCTTGCCACTTTTTATGTACTGACAATCGGGATCATGTTAATGATTGTTCCCTGGCAATCGGCCGGTATTGATAAAAGCCCATTTGTTAGGGTTATGGAAACCCTGAATGTTCCCGGGGCATCGGGGATCATGAATTTCATTATTTTAACCGCTGCAATATCTGCAATGAACAGTCAATTATATGCCTCCACCAGAATGATATTTTCATTATCCGAGCAAAAGCAGGCTCCAGCCCTCTTTCAAAAAGTGAGCAATAAAGGAGTCCCGGTAAGGGCCCTCCTCATATCCACTTTGGGCATATTTCTTGCTGCAGGAGTTAAGGTCCTGCTTCCGGATACTTCATATGCATTCATGATGGGCATATCGATGTTCGGAGCCATTTTTACCTGGTTCATGGTGTTCATTTCCCACTTATTTTTCAGGAAGAGGTGGGAGAAATCCGGGGGACGCAAATTACCTGTTAAAATGTATGGATTTCCATATCTAACGCTACTTGGTGCATTTCTTTTGTTTGCTTTGACGGTATCCACCTGGTTCACTGGCCCGTTTAAAATTGTACTCCAGTTCGGTGTACCATGGCTGATCTTTCTTTGCATTGTTTATGCATTGATGTCGAAAATCAAAAGAATGTAAAGGGAAAGAGGGATAGTATGGATAAGGGTCCAAGAGATGAACACCGTCCGGAAGAAAGTATGGTAACTGATTTTGAAAAAGATATGTCCTATGGGGACTACCTGCATTTAAAGCAAATATTATCAAGTCAGCATCGGCTTTCCGGTCATCACGATGAAATGTTGTTCATCATCATTCACCAAACAAGTGAATTATGGATGAAATTGATCCTCCATGAATTGACTGCAGCAACAGCCCTTATTGAGGCAGGACGTTTGGAGCCTTCCTTTAAGATGCTATCCCGAGTGGCCAGGATCCAACAGCAACTTGTTCAATCCTGGAATGTGCTTTCGACCTTGACGCCATCCGATTATATGGAATTCCGGGAGAAACTAGGAAACTCTTCAGGGTTCCAATCATTTCAGAACAGGTTGATAGAATTTGCAATGGGTCAAAAGAATTCGCAAATATTGGCCGTTTTCCGTCACAAGCCCGAGCTTTATGAGTCGATGATGGCAGCCTTGAATAAACCTAGTATTTATGATGCGGCTATAGGGGCTTTGGCTGCAAGAGGGCTTCCCATTGATCAATCGGTCCGGAACAGGGATTGGTCTGTAATTTATCAGGGAAATGCAAGTGTTGAAAACGCGTGGCTGACAGTTTACCGTGATGTGCATAAATACTGGGATTTATATGAATTGGCCGAAAAGCTCGTGGATATTGGAAGTCAACAACAGTTCTGGAGATTCAATCATATGAGCACCGTCGAACGGATCATCGGTAATAAAAAGGGAACTGGCGGATCGTCCGGTGTAAGTTATCTTAAGAAAGTGGTCGAACAGCCATTTTTTCCTGAGCTTTGGACATTAAGGACCAAACTGTAAGCTCGGACTTGCGGGAGAAATACATGAATCAATGGTTAGATATTTTAAAGCGCCTGAATGAAAATACGCTATATTGGCCAGGAGATACGCAATATTCAAATCGGCTGAATTCATCAATGGCTGAAGGGTCAACTGTCACTGTAGGGGAAAATGGAAGGAAATCCTATTTGTATATTGGCACTGCTACTGTGGTGGATGCAGCTGAAGCATTGGCATGAAAGATATTGAAGGCATACAGGGGGCCGGCAGTTGCTGACAAGAGGTCAATGGAAGGGCTGGTCCTTGACTGACTGGAGCCTGGACTGTACGATTTGGCCGCATTGCCGGTTGCATGAGGGGAAGGGAGTCCGGTCAGGGCCGCTGTGAAAAAGAAAGGCAGATGGGGAGAGATAAGGATGGGCAAAATTGGAGTTTATGGATCTTCCTTCGATCCGGTCACGAATGTGCATTTATGGACAGCATCGACCATTGCGCATCGTGCAAAGCTAGACAAGGTGATTTTTTTACCTTGCACAAATGGCCGTATCGATAAACAGATGAAAACAAGCAATGAACATCGGTGGGAAATGCTAAATTTGGCAATAGGGGGCAACCCGCTATTCGAAGTTAGTGATTATGAAATCAATGAACGCGCCGGAACGAGTAAACAATATACTTGGTACACGATGGAATATTTTAAATCACGATTTCCAAATGACGAAGTTTATTTCATAATGGGTGCAGATTTACTTGAAGATATTGATAATCAAGAGTTACCGGTACACTTACGATGGAAATTCAGGGAAAAATTGATTGCCAATCATAAATTCATCGTCATGGCACGGGATGGGATCGATATGCTGAAAATCATTTCCAAAAGTCCATTGCTAAGAAATTATGATGATGGCAATACATTTCACCTTATAGATAAAGGGCTTTCCATGGAAATCAGTTCTACATATATAAGGGATGAATTCGCGATGGGCGGGGAGCCAAGATATTTACTGCCTGATAAGTGTTATCAGTATATCGTGGACAATAAGCTGTATCAAAAAGCATCAAATTCATAAGTGTTGGCCAGGTATTAAAGGGCTCGATCTCCCCGTTGGATCGAGCCCTTTTCGTTTGGGAAGTTTGCATTGAAATAAAAGTACATGTTTATTTATAAAACACAGTTGACAACTTGGTATACTTTGCTTTATGTTAATATAAGTAAATTCAGAATATTTGCTGATCAGAGAACTGAAGGCATACTATCTCCAAAAATAAAAAGGGAAGTAGTGTGCTTTTTTTGTTGCAAAAAACAGGGGGGATTCCATGAAAAAATTGATGGTATTATTGACAAGTTTGATTTTAGCCTTCGGTGTACTTGCAGGATGCAACTCGGAAAAAACGGAAGGGGATGGGTCATCAAAGTCAGTCGAGCTACTGAATGTGTCATATGATCCGACACGGGAATTGTACCAGGAATTCAATGAAGCATTCGTGAAGCACTGGAAAGAAGAATCCGGTCAGGATGTAACGATTCAACAATCACATGGCGGATCTGGTAAACAGGGCAGGGCCGTAATTGATGGATTGGAGGCGGATGTCGTTACATTGGCATTGGCTTATGATATTGATGCCATTTATGAAGCGAGTAACCTATTAGCGAAGGATTGGCAAAAACGTTTACCGGAAAACTCGACACCATACACATCAACGATTGTGTTTTTGGTGAAAAAAGATAACCCTAAAGGCATTAAAGATTGGGATGATCTTATTAAAAAGGATGTATCCGTCATTACACCAAACCCAAAGACAAGCGGAGGGGCAAGGTGGAATTACCTGGCTGCCTGGGCTTATGCAGAGAAGAATTTCGATAAAGACGAAACTAAAGTGAAGGATTTCATGAAAAAACTTTATCAGAACGTTGAAGTCCTGGATTCAGGGGCCCGCGGTGCAACCACGACTTTTGTAGAAAGGGGTATTGGTGACGTACTTATCGCTTGGGAGAATGAAGCCTATTTAACACTGGAAGAATTCGGTGATGACAAATATGAAATCGTCAATCCTTCCATCAGTATATTAGCAGAGCCACCGGTAGCTGTTGTCGACGAAGTGGTCGAGAAAAAAGGAACAAAGGAAGTGGCTGAAGCTTACCTGGAATACCTATATACGGATGTCGGTCAGGAAATTGCCGCGAAAAACTTCTATCGTCCGAGGGATGAGAAGGTTCTGGCTGAATACGAAGACCAATTTGCAAAAATCGATATGGTTACTGTTGAAGATACGTTTGGCGGCTGGAAAAAGGCCCAAGAAACACATTTTAATGATGGCGGTACATTTGACGAGATTTATCAGCAGTAATAAGCATGAAGGAGAAGATGGCTTTATCACCTTCTCCTTCATAAATCGGAAAAAGAGCTGAGGCGAAGCTATGAATATAGTGACAGAAGGTAGACAGACGAAAAAGAGGACCATACCCGGTTTTGGATTGACGATGGGTTTTACGTTACTTTATCTTTCCATCATCGTTTTGATACCGTTATCCATGGTTTTTCTAAACACATTTTCAATGGGGCTTCAGGACTTTTGGGCGACCATAACTGAGCCGAGGGTTGTTGCTTCATATAAATTGAGTTTCCTGACAGCGTTAACTGCGGCCTTTGTGAACGCAGTTTTTGGTGTGTTAATTGCCTGGGTGCTTACTCGTTATGAGTTTCCCGGCAAACGGATCATCGATGGACTGGTGGATTTGCCTTTTGCCCTCCCTACTGCCGTGGCAGGAATTACTTTGACCACCTTGTACTCACCGAACGGATGGATTGGGCAATTTTTCGGCTTTAAAATCGCTTTCACTCCTGCCGGAATCATCATCGCCCTAATATTTATCGGCCTTCCATTCGTGGTGCGGATGGTTCAACCGGTGCTTGAAAATATCGAAAAAGGAATGGAAGAAGCGTCTGCTTCTTTAGGGGCGAATCGAATGCAGACATTCATTAAAATCATCTTCCCGGAATTGATTCCAGCGATATTGACGGGTTTTGCACTTTCGTTTGCGAGAGCACTTGGAGAGTATGGGTCCGTAGTCTTCATTGCCGGAAATATGCCGTTTAAAACGGAGATTTCCCCGCTGATCATCATGACAAAGCTTGAACAATATGATTATGAAGGGGCAACAGCTATTGCGGCCGTCATGCTCATGATTACATTTATAATTTTGTTCACCATCAATATCTTGCAATGGTGGACCGGCAAAAGGTATTCAGGGAAGTAGGAGGAAATATGATGGAACATGGTAATTCAGTGGTTGCTGAAACGAAGCACCCAGTCAGCATTACGAGAAACGCAACAAAAGAGCCTAAATCGATACAATGGGTCCTTATTTCGGTTGTATTGCTATTTTTGACATTGTTTTTAGTTGTCCCATTAATCGCAATCTTTGTAAAGGCTTTTGAAAAAGGTGCAGAAGCCTATTTTGCGGCCATTGCCCATCCTGATTCCTTGGCTGCGATTAAGTTAACATTGATCGTTGTCCTCATCACCTTGCCACTAAATGCCATATTCGGGGTTGTGGCTGCGTGGACCATAACAAAATATGATTTCAAGGGAAAAAACTTCTTAATAACACTGATAGATCTGCCTTTTTCCGTTTCACCCGTCATCGCTGGGTTGATTTTTGTTCTTCTGTTTGGCTTACATGGAACATTTGGTCCACTGCTGCAATCCTTTGACATTAAAGTGATATTTTCAGTACCAGGGATTGTCATCGCTTCCATTTTCATTACCTTCCCATTCATTGCACGCGAATTGATCCCGCTCATGCAAAGTCAGGGGACGTCTGAAGAAGAGGCTTCACTCACGCTGGGTGCTGGAGGGTTTAAGACATTTTGGTATGTGACGCTTCCCAATATAAAATGGGGACTTCTATATGGAGTCATCCTTTGCAATGCAAGGACAATCGGGGAGTTTGGGGCTGTATCGGTCGTATCGGGCCATATACGGGGCATGACCAATACGATGCCGCTTCATATTGAAATCTTATACAATGAATATCAATTTTCGGCTGCATTTGCCGTTGCATCCCTGATGTCCATCTTTGCAATCATGACCTTGATCATTAAAAGTTTCATAGAATGGAAAACCGACTTTAAATCAACCAAAGCGAGTTAGGAGGAATGAAATGAGTATCATCATTGAAAATGTTACAAAATATTACGGGTCCTATCAAGCACTCCAAAACATCAATTTGGAAATAAAGAGCGGTGAACTCGTAGCCCTCCTTGGCCCTTCCGGATCGGGGAAAACGTCATTACTGCGTATCATCGCCGGTCTTGAACAAGCAGAGAACGGGAGGATCCTCTTCAATGAAGAGAATTATACGCATAAACATGTAAAAGATCGAAATGTGGGATTCGTCTTTCAGCATTACGCCCTTTTTCGAAATATGACGATTTTTGATAACATTGCCTATGGATTAAAGGTCCGCCCTAGAAAAATAAGGCCAAGTAAAAAAGATATTGAACAAAAAGTCACTGAATTGCTTCAGCTTGTCAAGTTGGAAGGATATAAAGATCGTTATCCATCCCAATTATCTGGCGGCCAGCGGCAACGTGTCGCATTGGCAAGGGCACTTGCGGTTGAACCGAATATCCTTTTGCTTGATGAACCATTCGGGGCATTGGATGCCAAGGTTCGCAAAGAACTTAGGCGTTGGCTAAGAAGGCTTCACGACGAATTCAATGTTACGAGTGTGTTCGTGACGCATGATCAAGAAGAAGCGATGGATGTTGCTGATCGGGTCGTAATCATGAATGAAGGGAAAATTGAACAGATTGGAACTCCGGAAGAAGTATATGATCACCCTGAAAATCCTTTTGTTTATGATTTTCTCGGCAGTGTCAATCTATTAAAGGGCAACGTCCATAAAGGAAAATTGGTAACTGGGAATGTGGAAATGAATGCCCCGGACATTGAAGATGGAATGGGCACTGGTTATGTAAGGAATCATAACTTTATCATAGAAAGAGAACCATCGGAAAAGGACTCGATCGCATCCATCATTGACCATATCCATACGATTGGTCCCATCGTACGGATAGAAGTCATTCGTCAGGATACAAACGAACCGCTGGAAATCGAACTGACGAAAGAACAATATTTGAATCTGGGAATAAGCAAAGGGGAAAGGGTATATGTCCGTCCAAAAGAATTGAGAGTTTTTGTCGACTTTATGGCTGGGATTTAAGAATGGGTCGAATATTGACGGAAAAACCGCTAAAAGCGGTTTTTTTTAGTTTTTTAAGGGTGCTGACAGCAGGAACTTCCCGTAAAGGTAAATAAGCTGCAAACTGTTATAAAAGGGCTTTCTTGCAATCGGAAATGGAGAGTTTTTACCCGTCAATAGTCTATGATCATATGGTGCCATACACTAGATAAAAAGTCTTGCATCAAAATAAGAAGAGCGTTATGTAAGATATTGGATGTTATATCACGAGAAAAAGTCGAATTTTTATGTTTAATGTTAAAATTGAAATATAATTGTAATATTGTTATTACGCATTTGACAAAATCTGATGATATACTACGACTTAGATGAAAACATAGTAGAGTTTAAGAAATGTATTTAATATAATCACAACGTTAGAAGATTACATAAAGAGTAAAAAAAATAGAGAAGAGTTCCCAGCAATTTATTTTGACTAATGATTTTTCATAGAGAAAAAGAAGTGGGTCGATGGAAATGCAAGGGGAGGAAAGCAGGGGAAATGAGTTTGAAGAAAAAACTTATCGTATTGAACACTACAATTATGCTTGGATTAGGGAGCGCTTTTGCCATACCGTCTGTAAAAGCTGAATCTATCACGGATATTCAATCACAACGCACGGGAATACAATCAGATATTTCAGAGGCAGAACAAGTTATTCAGGAATTGAAAAAAGAACAAACGAAGATGAATGCCCAAATTGCCCAGATAGAATCGGCAATGAAAGAAAACGACCAAAAAATCAAAGATACTAAACAAGAAATTAAAGACACCGAAAAAGACATAGATTCTTTAAAGAAAGAAATTAAAGCGTTGGAAGAAAGAATCGCAAAACGCGAGGAAGTCTTGAAAGAGCGCGCGCTTTCATTCCAAGAGAGCGGCGGGGACGTTGAGTACCTGGAAGTTGTTTTAGGTTCTAAAAGCTTTGGTGAATTCGTTAATCGTGTTGGAGCGGTAGCCACCATCGTGGAAGCTGACCAACAGATTCTTAGAGAACAGGAAGCGGATAAAGCTGACTTAGAAAAAAAACAAGCGACTGTTGAGAAAAAATTGCAAAGCCTAAAGGATATGGAAGTAGAACTGAAGGGCATGCAATCTCAAATTAAAGATCAAAAAGCTGAAACTGTCAAAATGAAGGAAATCGTTGGAAAGAAAGAATCGGAAACAAAGGCCCTAAAACAATCTTTAGAGAATAAAGATGCCGGTTTAGAAGCACAAATTGCGTCCATTCGTGAAAATATCAAAAAAGAGGAAGAACGTAAAGCAGCAGAGAAAGCGGATCTTGACCGTGCTGCTGAAGAAGTGAGTTCTTCAAATTCTTCCAATGATGGATCATCAAGTTCTTCCAATGATGGATCATCAAGTTCTTCTAGTAAAGAATCAACAAGTGCTTCTAAAGCTGAATCGTCAGCATCTGGTTCTTCAAAAGGTGAAGCATCATCTAATTCATCTAAAAGCAGTTCTGTTGATAAACCTGCAGCAGCTAGTAAGCCAGCAGTAAGTAAAACTGAAACATCAAGCAAGCCTAGCAGTGCAAATACAGGCTCTGCCATTACAGCCGGTTATAAATATATCGGTAACTCCACTTATAAATTTGGTGGCGGAAGAACGGCATCCGATATCGCTAACGGTCAATTCGATTGTTCAGCATTCGTTGCATGGGCTTATAAACAAGCTGGTGTGAACCTTCCAGCAAGTACGGGTGCATTGACGAGTGCAGGACGTCAAGTATCCAAGAGTCAAATGCAACCTGGAGATTTAGTGTTTTTCAATACGTATAAAACTGATGGGCATGTCGGTATTTATGTCGGAGGCGGCAAATTTATCGGTTCCCAAAGTTCAACAGGTGTTGCGATCGCCAATATGGAAAGCGGATATTGGGCAAGTAAATTCAACGGCCGTGTCGTTCGTGTAAACTAATCGTTCTTTAAGTAAG
The DNA here is from genome assembly GCF_014844095.1 of Brevibacillus sp. JNUCC-41. Classification (NCBI taxonomy): domain Bacteria; kingdom Bacillati; phylum Bacillota; class Bacilli; order Caryophanales; family Bacillaceae; genus Peribacillus; species Peribacillus sp. JNUCC41. The sequence continues at coordinate 3,197,237 of NZ_CP062163.1, forward strand.
CAGGGGAGTAAATGCCCCTGCTTATTTTTTTTTGAAAAAAATCGAAAAAAATGAAACTTATTTTGAAATTCAACGTAAATACTATAAGATAAAACAAGGATAGGTGATGTGGACTTTCAGTAAATCTGGGAAAACATTTATAGAATCAACATTCCATACTATTAAACGGAGGCAAAAAAACATGATGAAAAAATTTATGGCTGCATTACTTACAATTACACTAGCATTCTCGCCAGTCGGCACTTATGTATTCCAAGATCATTCGGAGTCAGTCGATGCAAGGGGTTACAAGTCCGGAAAAAGAAGTTTTAACAGCAACAACAATAACAAATCGAATTTCCAAAATAAAGAAACGAAGAAGTCCGATGCTACTACTGCTAATAAAGCCAAGACTGGAAATACATTCTCAAAAGGCGGCTTAATGAAAGGAATTATGCTAGGTGGACTGGCAGGTTTACTTTTTGGTAGCCTATTCGCCAATATGGGAGCCCTTGGTTCTATACTTGGTCTATTAATCAACGTGTTAGCGGTCGTTGTATTAATCGTTGTAATCCGTAAAATATTCACATATTTCAAAGATAAGAAGAAGAAAGAGGATACAAACCCATGGAGAGGCTAAAGATTTCCGAACAAGATATCATCAATGCGGTTTGTGTTTACATTGCCCGTAAAAAGCAGGTACAACCCAATGAGGTAGAAGTGGAGTTAATGTTTGATGATGATTATGGCTTTTCGGCAGAAGCGTTCGTCGATGGCCGGAAACAAGTGTTAATTACCATCAACTTGATAGAGGCGCTTCGCTTATGGCTGGATGAATATCTGAATAAAGATCCATACTCTGGTATTGAACTTGTATTGGATGATGAAGAAGGCATAGTCGCTTTAGTAAGTGAAAGTAATAGATAATAAAAAAAGGATGCCGTAACGGCATCCTTTTTTTATTTAATAAGGCACAGGGCGATCTATGCGGAGGAAAAGGATAAAAGAGAAATAGAAAAATAGTAAAGCGAACTAAGCAAAATCCTAGATTACCAACGCTTATTACAAACTCGAAATTATATATTTTCCATTTGTTGCAAAAAATGGTCCGTGGAAGTAGGATTGATATATGTTCAAGTCAAAGGAGGAGAAAAAGTGAAAGGTTATATTGAGGATATCACTTTTTTAAATGAAAAGGCCATAAAGTTCGGCAATGAAAAAGTGGAAGCGATACTTGCGCCATCTTTGGGAAGCAATCTGCTTTCGTTGAAGTACAAGCACAAGGATATTGAGTTGCTGCGCACTCCGGATAGTGTAGAAGAGTATAACAAAGCTCCCATTTTATATGGAATGCCAATCCTGTTTCCTCCTAATCGAATTGAAGATGGTCAATTTACATATAAGGGGATTGTATATAAGTTTCCAATCAATGAAATGAAAAAATCCAATCATATTCATGGTTTTTTGCATGACAAGCCGTGGAAAGTCTGCAAAAAGGAAGTGAACGGGAAAGCGGTCGTCATTAATACTGAATTTTCAAGCAGCGATTTTGATCTAAAAGGCAGCTTTCCACAAGATATCACTGTGAATATGTCTTTCTCTTTAAAGGCAGAAACATTGGAAATACAATTGGAAATCACTAACAAGGGCATTGAACCCTTTCCATGGGGAGCAGGTTATCATACTGTATTCAATTTCCCATTTGGAACAGGGAGTAAATTGGAGAATTGCAGAATATCACTTCCTGTCAATAAACATTGGGAGTTGAATGAAAGGTCATTGCCAACTGGTGCAATTCATGAAACGGACAATACATTGGAAATCCAAAATGGTATTAGTTTGGACGGCAGGCTATTTGATGACCTATTTGGCTATGATGAGGAAAGAGCGCTGGAAAACGAGTGCATACTTACTGACCAAGAGGCTGGAATGCAGGTCATCTATCATGTCGATCGACATTTTAAGTTTTGGGTATTGTTCAACCAGGAGGGGTTTGTCTGTCCTGAACCATATACATGGGTAACGAATGCTCCTAATTTGGATTTGTCTGCAAAAATGACTGGATTGCGGGAGTTATGCTCAGGGGAAACGGTTCAGCTGAAAACTAGATTGATTATGAAAGATATATAAAAAAAACACCTTGGCACTTATGGATGCCAAGGTGTTTAAGGTTATGCTTTTTTTCTCATCCACAATGGGTATAGGACGATTCCGAATACATATAAGGCTATGCCAAGTATGAATGTATTCATATCAGCTGTACCTGTCTTGATGACCCAGATCGAGTAAATTAACGCCAGGATGGTAATGATGCCATCACGTACCCTTGAGCCTTTCATGATGTCATAGGTTTCCCCAGTCATGACTAACTTCAATTGATACAGAACCGAAGCAAGATACGGGATCAAGTAAGCGAGTGTAGCGACGATCATCGAGAATTGATAAGCTTCCAAAATCGTACCCGAAATAGTGGAGAATAAGAATATCTGTGTCATGATATTTGTTATTGTCATAGAACGGACGGGTGTGCCATTTTTGTTCGCTTTCGCAAAATAGGCCGGAAACAGGTCTGATTTCGCTGCCTGGTAAGGAACCTCTGATGCAACGACAATCCATCCGATTGTAGATCCCAATAAGGAAATGACGGCAAGAGCAGCCATTAAATACGTACCGCTTGAACCAACTACAGCTTGCAATGCGTCAACAAGCGGTTTTTGAGATATTTTCAAATCGTCTTGCGATATGGCACCCATCGTCAATAAAGTAATGCCGATATAAATGGCAACAGCGATAAGTAAACCTAGGATCGTCGCTTTCTTTACATCATTTTGTGACTTGGCGCGGTTTGACAGCATGACGGCAGCTTCAATACCGATGAAAGCCCATAATGTTGAAATTGCAGCAGCATTCACTTGATCACCTAAAGAGATTGCAGATCCCGCCTTATCATAAAATTCAGCCCCGTTCCCTAGGTTGGAAGTATCGAAGATGAAAATCGTGATAATGATGAAAAATAAGAATCCAAGCACTTTGGTAACCGTAGCAAAAAGATTCATTTTCCCAGCGCTGTTAAAACTTCTTACCAAGATTGCCTGAATCCCCCAAAGGGCAATGGAACATACCGCAAACGTTAATGCTTTACCTAGTTCAAGTTGAAACGAACCGGCTGTATAAATTACTTTCGCACTATGCATCACCGGGAAAAACGTTGATAGGTAACCAGCAAATGAAATGATGACAGAAGCTGTCGCAGCCCAATTCGCAGCCCAATAGCCCCAAGCCATGCTATACCCTGAAACCCTTCCTTTAGCAGGGGATTTAAATAATGATTGAGCATAACTTTGCGGTCCAGCTTTCAAATCAGGTTTCCGCACTGCCAGGTTACCAAACACCAAAGCTATTAGAAAAACTCCCAGTCCAGTAACGATCCATGCCAATGTGGCCCCTAATGGACTGGATACCTGTGCTAATTGAGCAGGGAGCATGAAAATTCCGCCGCCGACCATATTCCCAATAACGAATGTGGTCAAAATCAATAAACCCCATTTTTTATTTACCATTTATATCGAACCTTTCTTAAATACAGTGTGTGTTTATACCGACAACTTATACTAAAATAGTATATCTCAAATAGTTTAGTTTGGTAAAGTGGTAAATAAGTAAAATGTAAAACGCAGACTAATCAGAAAATTATAATTCGTATTGACAAAACGAGGGAATTGGATTATATTAGTAAATACCAAGTTAGTTGGTAAGAATAATGTGATTTCCCTTTTGATTGTATTTTTCAATAACATATGCAACTCCTAAATATTGCCGATTAGTCAACTAAAGGCACCCTTACATCTACTTCTGTTAGATGGCGGGTGCCTTTTACCTTTTATTAGTGAGGGGAGGGGAATCTGGAGTTCCTATTAACTGGTTATTCTTATACGGAAAGTAATGTGAGGATATGATAGGTAAACCAACTTCCTCAAGAAAACATGGAAAGCGGGAAGCGTACGTGCGCTTTAAACAGTAGGCATGAAACGAAACTTTATTACCAGTAGTGAAGGGGAGATATCATGGAAAAGAAAGAAGAATTGAAAATCAGGCATATCATTTCAAGCTTGGAAGATCTGCAATATGGATCCGTGATAATAACCATACATGATGGTGAAATCACACAGGTGGATACAACCGAAAAGAAACGATTCCCATTAGTGAAGGGCAGGGCAGTTAAATCCAGATGAATATTCCGTTAGTAACGGGGCTTTCGATATGAAGGCTCTTTTTTATGCAAAAAATTATTGAATTGGCATTTAGAAGAAGATTGTACTGCATTCAACATGGTAGAATAAGTTAGGGGATAAGGGAGTTTTGTATAGAGGTTTACATGATATCTAAGGGAGGAACAGGAAATAGATGACCTTACAAACTATAGAACATGATATCTTGGCATTAATTGAAACATTTAATGGGAAAATCGCATATAAAATTGAAAATGGTCATGGGGAAACGATTGGATACCACGAGAATGAATCCTTTCAATCAGCGAGTCTTATCAAAATACCGATGATCATCGAAGGTTATCGTCAAAGTGAACAAAAGGAAATCTATTTGAATCAACCAGTGACCATCCCGCCTAATGAAGTGACAGGGGGATCTGGGGTTCTGCATGTCTTATCGAATAAGGTATTTTTAACTGTTGAGGATTTATTGACATTGATGATAACTGTTTCTGACAATACATCCACGAACATGATGATGAACCTGTTGGGATTTGAGGAAATTAATCAATGCATCAAGGATCTTGGTTTGAAAAATACTGTCCTTGAACGAAAAATGCAGGATTTTAAGGCATTAAAAGAAGGGCGCGACAATACCATATCGGCGGAAGATACGATTACCTGCCTGAAAGCGATACATACAGGAAACTTTTTAACGAAAGAAAGCCAAGAAAGAATATTGCGTGTATTTGACAATCAACAATTAAGGGATAAACTTCCATCACTGATGGGCAAAGGGGTCAAGGTAGCAAGCAAAACTGGCGGAATTCGCGGAGTTTCCCATGATTGTGCAATCATTCGTTCAGAAACACAAACAGTCTATGCTGCAGTTCTTACTGAAGATATGAAATCAGAGGAAGAGAGCCGTCAAGTAATCAGTAAAATTGGAAAATTGATATATGATGATATTGTTGCAGAATAAACAGTCAGTTTGAATATTTTTGGAAGTGCGGGAAGTCTTTCGGGAATTCACGCTCTTCGATTTTGGGTATAGAGGGGTCAGTGAAGAATGTTAAATGAAAGGAACATAAAGCGGGGAAAAACCTTGAAAAGCGCGATGAAATTAGGCGTAATGAGTGTTGTTATATTACTGGGGTATTTTGGTTTTTTACACATGAAAATTCAAGAAAGCATTCACCAGCAAATTCCTGAAAATGCCGATTACCTCATTATTCTTGGAGCAAGGGTCAAAGGTTCGGTTCCATCATTATCCTTACAATACCGGATTGATAAGGCTGCAGAATATTTAAAGGCCAATAAACATACGGTGGCCATTGTATCTGGCGGCAAAGGACCGGGGGAAGATATATCGGAAGCGAAAGCAATGCAACAGGGGCTAATCGCCCAGGGAATTGAAGAAGCGCGCATCATGATGGAAGACAAATCTACAACAACTCACGAGAATATTGTTTTCTCAAAAGAACTCATTCCTGATACAGCAGCTTCAGGATTGATCGTAAGCAATGACTTTCATATCTACCGGGCAGTTGAAATAGCAAGAAAAGAAGGCTTGGACCTGAAGGGGATGCCGGCAAAAACACCAAAAGTGTCACTGTTGAAATCATATACCCGTGAATATCTTGCAATTACCAATTACTATTTAACAGAGTTGATTGGAAGGTAACATCCAGTGGCTAAAGATGGGAGGTTGCTTTCTTTACTCAACTTCCACGACAACATTAGGAACTTCCCAAAAGTCTTTCTCTTGATATAGCTCCTTAAGTGTCTTAAAAACGGGAAAACCCGTATAGGAAATCTCGACTTGTTCATCAGCATCCACTTCTTCCACATCTATATCATCAACAAAACCAAGTTGATCATTGCTTTCCATTAAATAATATCCGAGTGCCTCATACCCGCTATAGGCTACAATTACCTTACTGTCAAAACCGTTATTGGATACCTTGTAATATTTCATTGATTGACCTCCTTATTGATCATTCTTGGTTCTGTTTCTTATTACTCTGATATACCCATTTATTAATATCTGAATCATTAAATTGGATAAATAAAGAAAATGGGAAGTAGAAAAGAACTGAAGTCTGTTTTTAAAATATCACTGGATAATTTGCTATCTTCATCAATTCATGTTACTCTAATAAAGAATTGTTTTTGATTGTGGAAGAGGATATGATTATTTTCCAAATGATTAAAAATAGTAATACAATGTGTGTTATGCACTAGGAGGCAACAACAATGGAACAAGGTACAGTTAAATGGTTTAATGCAGAAAAAGGTTTTGGATTTATCGAACGTGAAAACGGAGACGACGTATTCGTACATTTCTCAGCTATCCAAAGCGAAGGCTTCAAATCTTTAGACGAAGGTCAAAAAGTAACTTTCGACGTTGAGCAAGGTGCTCGTGGAGCTCAAGCAGCTAACGTTCAAAAAGCTTAATTTCTAAATTAATCGTAATCGATATGAACAGACTTCCTCGACGGGAGTCTGTTTTTTATTATGCTAAAAAATGAAAGCGAAAAAAATCCCACTCTGAAATGAGTAGGGTTTTAGTGACTTGTCATTAAGCTTTTTTTAATTCCTCTTCAAAGAAAAAAGTAGTTGGATGTTCTTTAACAGTGTAAGAATATCTCTTCATGTTTTTTACATATGCCCATTTATTAATGGTTACTGATTCATTAGTATCCTGGATAGTTACTGTTTCACCAGTATTATACTTATTGCTTCTCAATTTAGCCACCCTCTTTATTAATAGTATAACATATTTGCGAATGAAAGATGTGTTCAAGATATTCCAATGATATATTGCGGTTGAAAAATCAGGCTATGTATACGGAACTAGTCCAATTACTTTGGCTGTACAAAAGCTAAAAGCCTGAGGGTGATTATAAAGGTGCATAAAAAAACAGCCACATGTTCCTAAGTAATTCAGGAATCACGCGGCTATATATCAGAAGATTTCAAGACTGTCAGTTAATTAAAACGCCCAATCCCCATTACGGAAGACAGGTTCGGAAGTGCCGTCCTGTTTGATGCCGTCGATGTTCATTTTCTCTGATCCAATCATGAAATCGACATGTGTAAGGCTTTCATTCAGTCCATTTTCTGCAAGCTCTTCTGGACTCATGTTTTTTCCGCCTTCAATACAGAAAGCATAGGAGCTGCCGATAGCGAGATGGTTTGAAGCATTTTCATCGAATAATGTGTTGAAGAATAAAACATTCGATTGGGAAATCGGTGAGTTGAATGGAACAAGTGCCACTTCACCAAGATAGTGTGAACCCTCATCCGTTTCAACCAATTGTTTTAGGATTTCTTCCCCTTCCTCTGCTTTTACTTCAATGATCCGTCCTTCCTTAAAGGTCACGGAAAAATTATTAATGATGTTGCCGCCGTAACTAAGGGGTTTCGTACTGGAAACCGTTCCATTAACACCTGTTTTCAATGGAACCGTAAACACTTCTTCGGTAGGCATGTTAGCCATGAATTCATGACCCTGTACGTTGATGCTTCCTGCTCCGACCCATAGGTGTTTCTCGGGTAACTCGATTGTCAGGTCTGTTCCAGGAGCCGTGTAATGCAATTTTTGGTAATGCTTGTCATTTAAATAATCAACCTTTTCATGCAGGGTATCATCGTGTTTTTTCCAGGCCTCCACAGGGTCCTTCACATCAACACGAACTGCTTTAAAAATGGCTTCCCATAGCAGATCAACGCGTTTTTCTTCTGCCTCTTCAGGGAATACTTTATCAGCCCAAGCTTCTGAAGGGACGGCAACGATGGACCAGCTTACTTTATCGGATTGCATATACTGACGCCACTTCTTCAGTGCAGTCCCGGATGCTTTTTGGAAGTTGGCAATCCTTTCTGGCTTTACACCTTTTAATAAGTCAGGGCTGGAGGAGATGACGGATAGATAGGCAGCTCCGTTTTCTGCAAGTTCGATCGTTTCTTCCGCTCGCCACTTTGGATACTCTTGGAACACTTCATCCGGAGCCAGTTCATATTTGGTACGTGAAACGATATCGTCATTCCAATTAACGATGACATTACGCGCACCGTTCTCATAAGCCTTTTTTACAATGAGACGCACAAGGTCAGCACCCTCTAATGTTGTGTTTACGACCAGGGTTTGATCTTGTTGGATGTTTACACCGACTTTTACGGCAAGTTCTGCATATTTTTCTAAATTCGTTTGAAAATCACTCATCATTCAAAAACTCCTTTTCCATTTTCTACATTTATAATTGTACTTAATTGTCATATAAAAAAGAAACTTTTTACATCGTTTGTGAAAACTTATAGGTATTAGACGAAGGAGTTCATTATAACCGGCATTGAAATGAATCAGTTAAGGCTCATTCACTTTAGCACAAACCCCGGCACCATTATCGTATAACCACCTCAAGTAGCAGCCGGTTTGTCTATCTTGCATTCTACCAAAATTATCGAGGGAAAGACTATTGAAAAGGTTTGAATAGTTGAATAATTTGATTATTTGGAACAGTGAACAATGGACTGAAAGAAAGAGGGCCTCTTTGAGACCCTCTTTCTTAATAGTCAAAAAATCACTTACCCAAATTAATCCAGACACTTTTCACTTCAGAATAGTTGTCCAGGGCATAGGATCCCATTTCACGTCCGATTCCGGATTGTTTGTAACCGCCGAAAGGGGAAGCTGCGTCGAACGCGTTATAACAGTTCACCCATACAGTACCTGCACGGAGTTTTCCTGCAACATAATGGGCATTGGCTATATCGCTGGTCCATAAGCCGGCAGCCAATCCATACTCACTTGCATTTGCACGGTTAATGACATCATCTAAATCCTCGAATGGCATTGCCGATATGACCGGACCGAAAATCTCTTCTTTGGCTATCGTCATATCCTCTTCGACACCAGCAAATATAGTAGGAGAAACAAAGTAGCCTTGTTCACCCGGTTTATTTCCGCCGACAAGTACTTCCGCACCCTCGTTTTTCCCTTTTTCAATATAGCCCATTACTCGATTTTGCTGCTCCTCGGAAACAAGCGGTCCAATTTGTGTACTTGGATCTAAACCTACCCCTTGTTTGATGTTTTTTGCATGGCTTGCCATATCGGCAACTACGTTATCATAATGCTTCTTTTGGATATAAACCCTGGAACCGGCACAGCATACCTGCCCTTGGTTAAACATGACCCCATTCAAAGCACCAGGGATGGCTTTTGAGAAATCCGCATCAGGCAGGATGATGTTTGGCGATTTCCCTCCTAGTTCCAATGTGACCCGTTTCAATGAATATGAAGCGGAGCGCATGATCAGTTTTCCAACTTCGGTCGAACCGGTAAATGCAATTTTATTTACTTGCGGATGGTCGACAAGTGCTTGTCCAGCGGTTTCACCAAAACCGGGAACGATATTGACGACCCCATCAGGGAAACCGGCTTCAGCCAATAATTCAGCCAGGTAAAGCGCGGAAAGCGGAGTTTGTTCAGCAGGCTTTAATACAACCGTACAACCTGTAGCAAGTGCCGCTCCCAGTTTCCACATTGCCATAAGAAGCGGAAAGTTCCATGGGATGATTTGGCCGACAACACCAACCGCCTCGTGTTTTGTGTAGTTAAAGTAATTTCCGCTTACTGGAATGGTCTGTCCGACAATCTTGGTGGACCAGCCGGCAAAATATCTCATATGTTCTATAGCTAAAGGAATGTCGGCATTGGTAGTTTCACTGATTGGTTTACCATTATCCAACGTTTCCAATTGAGCAAGTTCGGTTTTATTTTCTTCCATTAAATCGGCAAGTTTATACATTAGCCTACTGCGTGAAGCTGCACTCATTCTAGACCAAGGCCCCTCATCGAATGCTTTGCGTGCAGCCTTGACGGCTAAGTCGATATCTTCTTTATCAGCTTCATAAACATCGGCAAGTTTTTGTCCTGTAGCAGGATTGGGTGTGGAGAAGGTTTTTTTTGAAGCACTTTCTACAAACTGACCATTAATATAGAGCTTTTTTGGTCCTGTTAAAAATTTTTGCAGCTTTCCACTTACTTCTAACGTTAGATTTGTCATAATTACCCTCCTGAATAAAATGATTATCTTGGGCAGAACATGATGACTTATTGTTAACGCTATGATTTATGCCAATTTTTATGATAAATGAAAAAATACGAATATTCAATCTATATCATTCGACATAATATTCAAGATATCTTCATCATAAAAAAAATGAAGTATTATTTTGTCATGACATGTGTAAATACTATAGCAAAAATGAAAGTTAATAGTTAAAATGAATAAGGATAAAATAACAAGAAGGTCTAAAGTTCTTCAGGAGGAATATATGGGAAATGATGCGAAAATGATATCGCAACGTAAGATACTAGGCGTTGCGGGTCTCGGATGGATGTTCGATGCACTTGATGTCGGTATGCTTTCTTTCATCATTGTTGCTTTGAAACAGGACTGGAACTTAACCAGTGAGCAGGTTGGCTGGATTGGGAGCATAAACTCTATCGGAATGGCTGTAGGAGCCGTATTCTTTGGTGCGATGGCTGACAGGGTCGGACGGAAGAATGTCTTTATCATTACATTATTATTGTTTTCAATCGCAAGTGGCCTGTCTGCAGCAGTCAGTACACTCAGTTTGTTCTTGATATTGCGATTTTTGATTGGCATGGGACTTGGAGGAGAACTTCCGGTTGCCTCGACATTGGTTTCTGAAAGTGTTGAAGCAAGTAAAAGGGGAAGGGTTGTTGTCCTTCTTGAAAGTTTTTGGGCGGTTGGCTGGATTTTGGCAGCACTCATCTCCTATTTCATCATTCCGGCTTATGGTTGGCGCGTTGCATTGTTATTGAGCGCAGTTCCAGCTTTATATGCTCTGTATCTGCGCTTGAAACTGCCGGATTCACCGAAGTATACGGAACTAGAAAAAAAGCAGAGGCCATCTGTATTAACCAATATGAAAAGTGTCTGGAAAAAGGAATACTCCCGTCAGACCCTTGTATTGTGGATTCTATGGTTTTGCGTGGTCTTTTCTTATTATGGGATGTTTTTATGGCTGCCAAGTGTGATGGTCTTAAAAGGCTTCAGCATGATTCAAAGCTTTGAATATGTTTTGATCATGACGCTTGCACAGCTTCCGGGCTATTTTTCAGCTGCATGGCTGATAGAGAAGATGGGACGTAAATTCGTTTTGATCACATACTTAATTGGAACGGCCGTCAGTGCCTTTTTCTTTGGATCATCAGAGGGGCTGGCACTGCTGATAGTTTCCGGGATGTTTCTATCTTTCTTCAATCTGGGGGCGTGGGGTGCACTATATGCATATACACCTGAGCAGTATCCAACAGCAGTTCGTGGTACAGGTGCTGGGTTAGCTGCAGGAATCGGGAGGATTGGCGGTGTACTGGGTCCGTTGCTTGTAGGGTATTTAGTTGCAGCAGACACCCCTATATCCTCGATTTTTACCATTTTTACAATCGCTATACTAGTGGGTGCGATTGCCGTAGCTTTTGGGAAGGAAACAAAGAATACCGTTTTGACATGAACAAAAGGAAGGGGACTGTAATCAGTCCCCTCTTTTCATTAAGTAAAGTCTTTTATGATTTTTAAAAGTGATTCGGAGGCGCTCTTCGGACTTTCTGCATTCATGATCGCCGATACGACAGCGGTACCTGATAGCCCGCTATCAGAAAGAGCGGATATGTTATCTGCAGTGATACCCCCGATGGCTACGGCGGGAATGGATACGCTGCGGCAAATTTCCTCCAGATCCCCAATGGCCATCAGGGTTGCATCTTGTTTGGTCTTTGTAGGGAAAACGGAACCGACTCCGATATAGTCTGCTCCATTTCGTTCGGCTTCGTGAGCTTCTTCAAGTGTGGAGACAGATACACCGACAATCATATCTTCAGGAACCATTTGTTTGACGACAGTCAGAGGAAGGTCATCTTGCCCAATATGAATTCCGTCCGCTCCAACCGCAAGTGCTATATCCACCCGGTCGTTGATGATAAGGGGAATGGACAGCTCGTTCAATAACTGTTTCAATGCAGAAGCTTTTTTATAAAAGGAAAGGGAGGAATTGTTTTTCTCCCTAAGTTGTACGATTGAGACTCCTCCTGAAACCGATTCTGCAATGATTTCGGTCAATTTTTCTAATGCTATGGACTCTTTCGTAACTAAATACAAGCTTAAATCAATTTGGGACTTCTTCATTCATTTTCACCTCATCCATCCAGATTTCCCTATCCATTCTTGATATTGCATCGATTAATCGCACACGAAACGTTCCTGTTCCTTCATCTTTTTGAAGGTTTGCAGCAGCTAGTTCCCCTGAAATGCTCATGGTTGAGATTCCGGCAATTGCCGCAGAATAGAAATCGTCGGTGACTCCGGAAAAAGTGCCGATAAGAGCGGTGGACATGCAACCGGTACCTGTAACATTAGTTAAAAGGAGGTTTCCATTGTCGATGATGGACGTATGTTTTCCATCGCTGACTGCATCCTTTGCTCCGCTGACCACGACGATGCTATTCAATTTATTAGCTGCTTGTGCAGCCAGCTCTGCATGGCTAATCGCTAGTTCCCCCGAATCCACCCCGCGTGTAACGGTATCCCCGCCCATCAATGAAAGAATCTCACTCGCATTCCCGCGAATGATTTGGAAAGTAACCTTACTAAGGAGCTCTTTGACCTGCTCTGTACGATAGGGGGTGGCACCAACTCCCACCGGGTCCAAGATGACCGGGATCTCCATGGTATTTGCCGTCTTACCGGCAATCTCCATTGCTTCCAAGGCTTTATCATCGATCGTACCGAAATTCAAAACCAATGCATCTGCTAATTTGACCATATCCGCCACTTCTCTTGGGCTCGAAGTCATTACTGGTGAACCACCGATGGCAAGGGTGGCATTTGCACAGTCGTTGACCGTAACAAAGTTGGTGATTTGGTGAATGAGTGGTTTTCTTTCTTTTACCTTCACGAATAAATCGGCTGCAGAAACCTTCATATTAATTCACTCCGTTCTTTTTTTGAAAATGAATGAAAATGATGGACAGGTCCATGACCTTTACCGATTGAAAAGCTATTGCGTATCGCGTCAGAAATATAGGTCTTGGCCTTTTCGATCGACTCTTGCAATGGCAGCCCATTTGCCAGGTTTGATGTAATGGCGGATGATAGGGTACAGCCCGTGCCATGAGTGTTCTTAGTATGAATGCGCTCCCCCTCGATCCATTGGAAGTCAGTCCCATCATAAAAAAGATCATTTGGATTTCCAGCTGCATGGCCTCCTTTAAGTAAAACGGCTTTGGGACCCATTTCTTGTATTGAAATGCATGCTTTGTAGAAATCTTGTTCCGTTCGAATCGACAAACCAGTAAGTACTTCCGCTTCCGGTACATTAGGGGTTACAAGTGTTGCAAGCGGAAGCAAATCCATTTTTAAGGCAGAGACAGCCTTATCGTCGAGCAAATGATGACCGCTTTTGGAAATCATGACAGGGTCAAGGATAACGATGGCAGGCAAGAAGGTTTTAAGGGACGCAGCGACAGTTTCCACGATTTCTTTTGATCCAAGCATGCCTATTTTTACTGCGTCGACAGTAATATCTTCAAAGATAGCTGCAATTTGATCTGATATGATAGCTGTTTCAATTGGCTGTACTGAACGGACTTCCATTGTATTTTGTGCGGTTACGGCTGTGATGGCAGACATGCCAAAGACACCATGTGCAGAAAATGTTTTTAAATCCGCTTGGATTCCAGCCCCGCCCCCTGAATCAGAGCCTGCGATGGTTAATGCTGTTTTCATAAAAAAACCCCTTCATATAAGTATTTTTTAGAAGTATTTTAAGTAATATGAAAGCTAAAATCGCACCAGCGAATGAACTGAGCATAAAAGCCGGTAAAAAACCAAAAAGAGCAGCTTTTTCTCCCAATAGGAGGAGGGCAAGTGGATAACAGGCTAGGGAACCGATAATGCCGGTCCCGATCACTTCCCCTAAACAAGCGAATTTTAAGCTTTGTGTTTTTCGATAAAGGATTGCGGCCAAAAGTGCACCGATCATGCTACCGGGAAAGGCGAAAATTGAACCGGTACCAGACATGTTTCTAATGATGGAAACTAAAAAAGCTTGTGTCACTGCATAAGCTGGCCCCAATAGAACAGCCGTCAGGACATTTGCCAGATGCTGAATAGGAAAGACCTTTGCAAATCCTGCAGGAATGAAAATAAATGAACTGGTCAGCGTCGTAATTGCCGTGATCATGGCAGTCAACGTCAGTTTCTTGACAGGATTCATCATCTACAGCGGCCAATCTTGCTCATTATGAACCATATCCCAGAATAAATATTCATATCGGGAAGTAACCAAAAAGTGCTTTTCTAATCTAAGAAGTTCCTTTTCTGGCATGCCTTCCGTCAACTCTTCCAACAAAGCGATCAGCCATTTGTGTGCTTCCCCAAATTCAGGAGATGAATAGGACCTTATCCAATCTGAGTAGCGATTGTTTTCCAATGATGCTCCATTTTGTTCTTTTAGTAGCAAACCGATTTCATAATAATCCCAAGCGCAGGGCAGGAGACAGGCGATCAAGTCTGCCAAAGTCCCATGCTGAGCTGCATTTAGCATGTAGCCTGTATAGGCTAGAGTCGTTGGAGTAGGTTCTGTATCTTCCAATTCCTTGGAAGTGATCCCGAATTCGGAAGCATAATGCCGATGAATATCCATTTCCACTTGAAGGGTTTCATTTAAAATACTCGCAAACTTTGCCATGGTTTCGATGTTATGAGCTTTGATTACACCTAAAGCAAAGAGCTTGGAATAATCCATGAGATAGATATAGTCCTGCTTCAGGTAATAGGCAAATTTCTTTTCAGGAAGCGTACCATTTCCAATTGCCTGGACGAAGGGATGTGAATGGTTCCTTTTCCAAATCTCTTTTGACCGTGCATGTAGTCTATCACTGAATGTTTCTAATTTAACATTCTCCATTGTTCATCCTCCTTTAGAATGGATCCCTTTGTTAATGAAAAAACCCCGTTCCTGAATACGGAACGGGGTAGATGGATATAGTCTGAAAATGGACGATATCATCCACTTCCCTCCGCCGGTATGAGCCGGTTCAGGTTCAAAGGGTCCGGAACTAATTCCATCTCAGTCTTAAAAAAAGACTCCCCTAGTGGTGTGAATTGTATGTAATTACTGACATCATATCAGAAAGACAAGAAAATGCAACCCGCATTTAAAGAGGGACCATTTTGTCCAGGAAAAAAGGGAGAACCAGGTAATTGACTTTTGATGGTTATTAGGATAAAATCATGTCTACATCATTTATATATCGATTTCTTATCCAGAGAGGTGGAGGGACTTGGCCCAAAGAAACCTCGGCAGCGGACCCGTTTTGGGAACTGTGCTAAATCCAACAAGCATATGCTTGGAAGATAAGAAGAGCCGTACGGACACTGTCAGCCTCTTCTTGAATTAGAAGGGGCTTTTATTTTTGGGAAATAACGTTTAGTGACATAATAGAAAAGGTATATATAATTTGGTGAAAATAAAACAAGTTGATAAAGATTAGCTAACTAGAAGCAGGCTCTAGGATGACTAGGAAAGGAGCCATTTACATGGCAGAATTATTTAAGAGGATCGAACAGAGGAAGGCAAAGCTTATTGAAGAGTTATTGGCCAATGGAGTATACAAAACCTCTGATGAAAGGCACCTTTATGATGCCCCATTAAAAGTACTTGAAGATGAATATAAGATTGTTATAAATAAACCAAATACCGAGTCACCTTCTGAATGGATGACATAGTAAACGATGGACTATAGTTTGGGTTCTTGGATAAGAGATATGATGTAAGCATTCACAGTCTACACTAGTGGATGCTTTTTTGCGTTTAATAGAAAATGACACAAAATATACATAATTACAGAAATAATAGTCATTTTGTCACATTTAACCTTTAAAATAACACATTTAATTTCTGAAAAATAGTTGATTTTAACTAGTAGATTCATTATGATGAAAGTGTAAAAAAATTGAATAAATGGGAGGTGGCATATAATGCCTTGCCGTAAGGTAACTATAGAAAAAATAGAAGAGAAAAGAAAAGAAATGATCAACTTGGCAGCAATTTACGGCTTATCAAGTCTGCTAACTGTTCAAGCAAGTCAAGAATTGGATACGCTATTAAATGCGTTAACAAGTAAAAGAGAGTGTGAACATTTTTACCTCCAGAAAGCATATAGGTATTTTTAAATTAGCCAATTCGCACTCGATTAATATGAAAAAGCTACTGCTCAAGGCAATAGCTCTAAAGAATGATATTACATATCGACACGTTTACCAAGAATGAGCAAATCCCGCTCGATTCCATCCAACTCGGCAACTTGAGGTAAATGTGCCCATTCTTCAAACCCGAATTTGGAAAAAAGCTTAAGGCTTGGTGTATTGTGGGCGAAAATGAAACCCAATAGAGTCTTAACACCTAATTTTGGACTCCATTCAATTGCCTTTTGAATCGAAATTTGTCCGATTCCTTTTCCCCGGAAATAATCATCTATATAAATGCTGATTTCGGCAGTGGAATTATATGCCGGTCGGCCATAGAAGGATTGAAAGCTCATCCATCCAGCAGTTTTCCCTTTTATAGTAATGATAAATAGCGGTCTACTTTCTGAATGATGTTCCTCAAACCATTTAACCCTCGATTGGACGGATACAGGCTCCGTATCTGCCGTGACCATTCTTGAAGCAATTGTTGAATTATATATTTCAACAATTCTGGGTAGATCGGATAGTCCTGCCTCTCTAAACTCTATGAGCTCTTCCATGATTTAAACTCCTAACTATCATTTATTAAATCTCCAGAATGAAGGGTAATCCCGTATTTTGTTTTAGGGACGGTGAATGACACCCAAACCATTGAAAGTTTTATATTATCATACACTCTTGAATCTTTATATGACAATTTTTTTATGTTAAGACTGTAGATTTTTTGGGTATGTAAAAGATTAAATACTTCTAGTAAAGAGACAAGAGGGGAACCAAATGAAAAAATTGGCAGGTTTATTGATTATAGTACTCGTTATATGTTTTGCTGCGTATGAATTTCAGGCCTCGGAGTCGGAAGATGTGCAAAGAGTGATGGCTTTTGGAGATTCATTAACCTATGGAAAAGGGGATAAGGATGGGGAAGGATATATAGAAGGCCTTGAGGATGAATTGAATAATCCGCAATCGGAACAAAAAGTGAGTTTTTGGAATTACGGTATAAAAGGCCAGGAAACGGATGGGGTGATGAAACAGCTTGATGATTACCGCATTAAAACGAAACTTGATGAAGCAGATACTTTCATCGTTTTTATTGGAACGAATGACTTGATCAATAGTAACGGAGGGGACTTGGAGAAAATAAGTGACCGAAAAATCATTGAGGGGAAACAGGAGTATATCAACCATCTCAAAAAGATTACATCAACCTTGATAGAGGCAAACGATAAGGCGGATATTCTGGTAGTAGGACTATATAACCCAATAAAAGACAATCAAAAACTTGAAAAGGACATTCGTGATTATAACCTGTCAATAAAGGGAATAGCGGATAAAGATAAAAGGATGTTATTCATTCCTACAAATGATCTTTTTGAAGATAAAAAGAAAACAGAGTATTTCAGTGATAAGTTACATCCGAATGAAAAAGGGTATCAGCTCATTGCGAACCGGGTTTTGGAAAGTTATGATTTCAAATGAAAGCAAAAATGCACAGGAAGGCTTCCTGTGCATTTTTGCCCTCCAAGAAGTAGCTAGGAATTTGATATCGCTTTAAGTTGAGGGAACTGCAAGTCATGGAGTTGCTTGTATCTGCCGTTGTTTAGCAATAACTGTTCATGTGTTCCTTTTTCATGAACCTGCCCTTTTTCCAGAACGATTATTTGATCCGCATCATGAATGGTCGATAAACGATGTGCAATTACTATTGAAGTCCGGTTTTTCATTAAACGTGACAATGCTTGCTGGATCAAATGTTCGGATTCTGTATCCAAGGCCGCCGTTGCTTCATCGAGAATGATGATTTGCGGATTTTTCAAAAGTGCCCTAGCTATGGCAATGCGCTGTTTTTGTCCGCCTGAAAGCTTGACTCCGCGCTCTCCAATCTGAGAATCATAACCATCAGGAAAGGCACTGATAAAGTCATGCGCATTTGCCGCTTTGGTGGATTCGATGATTTCAGCATCTGTAGCATCAAGTTTGCCATACACGATGTTATCACGAATGGAGCCATTGAATAAAATGATATCCTGGGAAACAATCCCCATTTGTCCCCGTAATGATTTCAGTGACACATCCTTGATATCAAGACCATCCATTTTAATCATGCCATCTTGCGGATCATAAAATCGGATCAAAAGGCTCGTGATGGTCGATTTTCCAGCGCCAGAGGAGCCGACCAGAGCAGTTACTTGACCAGCTTTCATTGACAGGCTTAAATGGCTGAGGACAGGTACACTCTCATCATACGCAAAATCAACACATTGAAATTCAATTTTCCTTTTTATATAAGGGAGTTCGATGGCATTTTCCTTGTCACTTATTTCAGGTTGGGTTTCCAATATTTCAGTTATCCGCTCAAAGGCCGCGGCTGATTGCTGGACAATGCTGATGACCCGGCTAAAATTGCGAACGGGACTCTGCAGTAACCTCAAATAGGCGAGAAAGGCCACGATTAACCCTATTGTGAATTCACCTTCCATCACTTGCCAAGCACCGAACACAATGACTGCTACAAGACCGATATTGTTCAATAAATCAATTATCGGACCGAACATGGAGCGTAGCCGAACGGACTTAAGGTTTGCAGCCATATTTTCCTGATTACGCTCCGCAAACTTCCTTGATTCGAATTCTTCATTTGTAAAAGATTGAATGAGCCGCATTCCTGAAATGGAATCCTGTAACTGGTTGCTGATGTCTCCTGCGGAACTTTGCACAGACCTAAATGACATCCTGATGCGTTTACCGAATACCCTTGTGATATAGAACATGAAAGGGAATGTAAAAAGAAGGACAATGGTCAGCTTCCAATTAATGAAAAGCATATATACCGCCACGGCAATGAAAGTCACCGTGTCAGTCAAGACTTGAAGCATGCTTGAAGAGATGAGCTGCTGCAGTAAATTGACATCATTGGTCAACCGCGACATTAAGTCACCAGTACGGTTTTTATCAAAGAATTTCATATCCAGTGTTTGAATATGGTCATACATGCTATTCCGTATATCCGTAATAGCCTTTTGACCGACCTTGGAAACGATATAGCTGTTAAAGTAGTTCAGTAAAGCCAATAAAATGGCAGCACAAAGAATACCTGCGCCAATCCAGATTAATGAGTCATATCTTTTTTCGGGAATGATTGTATCAATCGTAAACTGCGTCAACTGGGGGATGGAGAACTCAAGCAATGAAATGAAAAGCATGATACATAAAACCAAAGTGCAAAACTTCCACTTCGATGGGACCCGATTGAACATTTGTTTGAACATCAACCATATGCTTCCTTTTGAGGGGATTGCATGCATGGTACTGCGGCCTTTGTGGCTGAATGGAATATGTCCTCCACTCATAGCGATCACTCCTATTTAGACTAACCTTGGTGTTTTGAAAGTCATTTGAATTAGATGAATTTTGCCTTTATGACTATCATAGAGCTTTTCAAAAAATAGACAACTTTTAAGCGGTTCATTTCAGTCAAAAAGTATTATTATTTTACACGTTCATATAGGACATGGAATAATTAAGGGAGATTAGCGAGGCTGATAAGAGGAGATGCTAAAAGTGAATGAAAATGAAAAAGTCAGGGAAGAACTTTTAAATGCGGTCATCGGTCTAACGGATGAACAGTTGAACACCCATCCTGAACCAGGAAGATGGAGCATCATGCAGGTTTTGGATCATTTATATTTAATGGAGAGGGCCATAACAAAGGGCATTTCCGATAAATTGAAAAGCGATGATAGCATTCCTGCTGTGGATAAACCGATCGAGCTTACTTTAAATCGTGAAATGAAGGTCCAGGCCCCGTCCTTTGTCATTCCGTCAGAATCATACCAAACTTTGAGTGAGATTAAGGAAAAGTTGTCCGAATCCCGAAAAGCTTTTGTACGGGTCGTTGACGATGTAAAGGAAATTGATCTCGAACAAAAATCTTTTCCACACCCTTTGTTTAAAGATTTAAGCTTGAAGCAATGGATCCCATTTGTGGGACTGCATGAAAAACGGCATTTATTACAAATTGAAGAATTGAAAGCAAAGTTATAATAGAAGAAAAACTCATCCGTCTTTGGTTGAGTTTTTCATTTTCGGACAGATATTCGTAAAGGAAGGATTTTTCAGTGAAAGCCACTTGGGTAAGGACATGTTTGGTATTGGGCTTTTTCGGATTGATGCTAGGGCTCTTGTTCAAGTATATGCTTCCGCCTGATCTAGATGAAATCGAACTGACTGACGAGCTGAATCCGATCGTCGCCGAAAAAAAAGACGAGCTCATTCAACTGGCTAATGACAAAGGCATCCCGATTATCATTACGGCAGGGTTCCGGTCTGTAGCCGAGCAAAATGAACTCTATGAAAAGGGCAGATCAGGCTCGGGCAACATCGTAACGAATGCAAGAGGTGGCGAGTCTCTGCATAATTTCGGTTTGGCGATAGATTTTGCCCTCCTTAACAAACAAGGCGAGGCTATTTGGGATATGAATTATGACGGCAACGATAATGGAAAGCCGGATTGGATGGAAGTTGTAACCATCGCTAAAGGGTTAGGTTTTGATTGGGGTGGGGATTGGGCTGGGTTCAAGGATTATCCGCATTTACAAATGACATTTGGCTTGAACCTGCGTGAGCTGCAACAAGGCAAGCGGCCAAAAGCGCAGTGATAGTGGATGGTTTCTATGTATGCCGCATAAATTTTGACTTAAAGCAGGAAAATAAGCATGTGAATTGCTTTACAGGTAAGAATTCGATAAAGTGGAATAGTGAGAAATCAGACATAAAGGAGTGCAGTCACCATGGAAGAAACAAAATATTGCCGGGACTCTTTGGTCATAAAAACAAGCCTTGTCCTCCCGCCGGATACAAATAATATTGGTACGATGTTCGGAGGCAAATTAATGGCATATATTGATGATGTAGCGGCTATATCAGCCATGCGTCATGCGCGAAGCAACGTCGTTACGGCATCAACTGATTCTGTCGATTTCCTGCACCCTATTCACGAAGGAAATGCAGTTTGCCTTGAAAGCTTCGTGACTTATACGGGCAGAACATCAATGGAAATCATCGTAAAGGTGATTGCAGAGGATTTAGTTACAGGAGATCGGAATTTATGTGTCATTTCTTTCTTGACATTTGTTGCCATTAATGAAGAAGGTAAACCAATTCCTGTCCCGCGTTTGGTTCCTGAAACAGAGATGGAAATGAATTTAAATGAATCAGCAAAACAACGGGCACAAATAAGGAAAAAAAGAAGGGAAGATACACAGTTCATTGCAAGTACTTTCGGTGTGAAGCTGCCATGGACCGATCAATCGAAGCCTGGATTATATAAATAAGATACGCATTCCTTCAGCCTTCTTATTGATGATTTTAGACCAAATTCATTGTGATTTGGTCTTTTATTAAATGCCATTGGTTTTGGGGCATTATCCGGATGGGAAAGAAACGTGAAAAGACGCTTGGATAAGTCCAAGCGTCTTTTTTGTTAGGTTTGATCATATCACTTTTCAGTCATCGCTTGCTAAAATACCGAAGAAGCGCAAGATGTTAATGAATAGGTTAATGAAATCTAGATATAGATTCAAGGCCATGAGCGGTACTTCCTCGGCTGTTACCCCGTAATGCTTCATTCGGTTGAAATCATATAAAATATAACCACTGAAAACTAAAATCCCAATAAAGGAAAAGACCAGCAAGGCTGTAGAGCTTAATGGAGAGAAAATGTTGAAAATGCTAATGACCACTAAAGCTAGCAAGGCTGCAAATAACATTCCGCCCAAGAAAGAAAGGTCCCTTTTGGTGGTTGTGGCATAAACCGCCAGTCCACCAAATACGACTGTCGTCGTAACACCTGCCAGAATCACCACATTTGCCCCTGCAGCGGCTAGGTAGTGTGCAATGATCGGATATGTCGTAATTCCTGAAATCAATGTGAAACTATACAAAAATGTATAACCGATGGCTTTTTTCCTCCGCAATATGAATGCTCCAATCAACATCGCGATCTCAAGTATCGCTAAGGGAAGAAACAAGGATGGCGGAACAAGTGTGCCGAGAGCCATCCCTAAGACGGAAACGGCAAGTGACATAGCGAACGTCCGCATGACGGACGGCATATATGTTTGTACAGTTTGTGAATACATTCAAACACCTCATTATATATTTTCTACCGTTTTCTACGAATCTGTTTTAAAAAGGTTTCATGCCATTTAATGAAAATAAAGTGTTTTTTTTTTTAGTATTGAAATATATATGAAATAATTACCTGTTTTATGATATCCTAACAAATGTACTAACTTTTCTGAAATATCAAAAAAATTCAATTTGAACCATTCTGCGGTATGTAGAACGACAAGGCCAATAAATAGATATGAACGTTAAGGTTATTATCTTGGAATAGTAAATTAATAATTATTGCTTCTTTACATTTAATCGGACTTCAAAACTTTACTGTATAACCGTTATAAAGGAAACGATTTTTTATTGCGGAAAATTATTCTTAAAGTTATAAAATATGAAAAAAATGTGATTATTTTCTATAAAACCTATTGTATAATTGTAAAAAATTGATTAAAATTCTAGATAATTATCAGAAGATTAATTATTTTCCCGATAAAATAGTTTAGGGGGAGCAAGAATGAAGAAAGCTATTTTGCAAATAGAGAACCTAACTACCTCATTTCGAATCGGCAACAAATATCATGCAGCGGTGGATGATGTTTCGTTTACGGTGAATGAAAATGAAATTGTAGCAGTTGTTGGAGAATCAGGTTGTGGAAAGAGTGCATTGGCCTTATCTATCATTCAATTACATAATAGGCAGAGAACGAAATCCGAAGGAAATATCAATTATAAAGGTCAAAATCTACTAAAGTTGAATGATGTACAAATGAATAAAGTCCGGGGTAAGGAATTGGGGATGATATTCCAGGAACCTTTAACGGCTTTGAACCCGCTCATGACCATCGGAAAACAGATCGAGGAGAACCTTGATTACCATACTGAACTCTCAACTGCTGAAAAAAAGAACAGGACGATCGAACTTTTGACACAAGTGGGAATTCCATACCCTGAACGGACGTACAAGCAATATCCGCATGAGCTCTCGGGCGGAATGCGCCAAAGGGCAATGATCTCGATTGCCATTGCTTGCAACCCTGCACTGGTCATCGCCGATGAACCCACGACGGCACTGGATGTTACGATTCAAGCGCAAATACTTGATCTGCTGAAAGATATCCAGAGCAGGACAAAAATGGGGATCATCTTAATAACACATGATCTGAGCGTCGTAGCAGAGGTCGCAGACAGGATCGTTGTCATGTATGCAGGTCAGGTAGTGGAAACGGGAAGTGTTAAAGAGATATTCAACAATCCGCTGCATCCATATACGAGGTCATTATTAAATTCGATACCTTCTGCTGCAAACGAGAAAAACCGTTTGCACGTTATCGAAGGAATCGTTCCATCGATAGCGAAAATGGATCGGATAGGATGTCGCTTCCAAGATAGGATTCCTTGGATACCTAAACATGCGCATGAAGAGACACCCCGGCTTCACGATGTGGGCAACGATCATTTAGTGCGCTGTACCTGCTATAAAGAATTTTATTTTCAAGCTGAAGGAGATGCAACAGCCAATGACATTACTCAAATTAGATAATCTCAAAGTGCATTTTCCGATAAGGGGCGGTTTTTTTCGAAGGGTGGTCGATCACGTAAAGGCCGTGGACGGTGTTTCCTTGGAGTTGCAGCAAGGGGAAACATATGGTTTGGTCGGTGAATCCGGAAGCGGCAAGTCCACGACAGGCAAGGCAGTGGTCAAACTGAATGAGGTGACATCCGGACAAATCCTATTTGAAGGCAGGGATTTAGCCTCTCTAAGTAGAAGAGAAATTAAACCATTCAGAAAAGATATCCAAATGATTTTCCAAGACCCGTATTCATCATTGAATCCGAAGAAGAGGGTACTGGACATCATTGCCGAACCGCTGAGGAATTTCGAACGGTTATCCCCTTCAGAGGAAAGGAAAATCGTACAGGACTTCTTGGACAAAGTCGGACTGAGTCCTGAATCGATTTACAAGTATCCTCATGAATTTTCAGGGGGGCAGCGGCAGCGGATTGGAATTGCCCGATCATTGACATTGAAACCTAAACTGATCATTGCGGATGAACCGGTGTCAGCATTGGATGTTTCCGTTCAGGCACAGGTATTGAATTTTCTTCAGGATCTCCAACAAGAGTTCAATTTGACTTATTTATTTGTCGGGCATGATTTAGGCGTAATCCGGCATATGTGTGACCGGATGGGTGTTATGTATCGCGGTAGATTGGTAGAGGAAGGCAAAAGTGAGGAAATCTATGAAAATCCCCAACATATATACACGAAGCGCCTGATTGCGGCCATTCCGGATTTAGAGCCGGAAGTTCGCCAAGATAAAGTGCAGCTTAGAAAAAAACTCACCTCGGAATATGAGTCTACCTACTCAAAATATTTCGATGAGAATGGACGTGCTTACGATTTGAAGCCAATCTCATCAACACATAGAGTCGCAATACAATAAGGAGGTGGAAGGACTATGTGGAAGTTTATATTAAGACGATTATTAGTAATGATCCCGCAGCTCTTTTTATTGAGCATCATCGTTTTCATGATGGCAAAAGCAATGCCCGGTGATGCACTGTCAGGCCAGGAAATCAATCCTAGGGCCAATCCAGCCGAGCTTGATAGGATCAGGGAAGAACTGGGTTTGAATGACCCTTGGTACCAACAATATTTAAGGTGGGCATCCAATGCAGTACAGGGGGATTTCGGTATTTCCTATACACATAAGACGCCCGTCATGGATGTGATCGAAGACAGGCTTTGGAACACAGTGTTCCTGGCGTTGGTCACACTGATCTTTACATATATGCTTGCTATTCCATTAGGCATACTTAGCGGAAGGTATAACGATACCTGGGTGGATAAAACCGTTACGGGATATAGCTATTTAGGATTTGGCACGCCGATTTTCATTTTTGCTTTAATCATGTTATTCGTTTTCGGCTTTGCCCTGGATTGGTTCCCGTCTGGGGGCAGTGTCGATTCAAAAGTGGATGAAGGAACATTCGCCTATGTTGTAAGCAAAATTAATCATTTGATTTTACCAGCTTTAAGTACAGCTTTAATTGCAACAACAAGTACGATCCAATATTTGCGTAATGAAATCATCGATAATAAAATCAAGGATTTCGTAAGGACAGCGCGTTCGAAGGGAGTGCCTGAATCAAAAGTTTATTCACGGCATATCCTGAGAAATTCCTTTTTACCGATAGCAGCATTCTTAGGTTATGAAATTACTGGATTGGTCGGCGGCGCGGTCATAATCGAAACCATTTTCAGTTATCCGGGTCTTGGGCAGCTTTTCCTTAGTTCGGTGAGTCTGCGGGATTTCAGCGTTGTCACGGCCATCGTCATGATGACGGGATTTGCCACTCTGCTTGGCACCCTTCTTTCGGACATCATACTTAGTGCGGTCGATCCGCGCATACGGATAGAATAGGAGCGGGGTGAGTCATATGGAAATGAAAGTGGAATCCGGAAAGAACATACAAGTTAACGATGTAAGCCCTTCAGGAATCAAGATCATCTGGCAGGAAATCAAAAGGGATAAGCTTGCAATGGGCTCCTTGATTACATTGGCTGCTATATTGATTTTCGTTTATGGCGCGGCTTTCTTCATGGATGCCAAAGAAATTGCCAAGGTCGATTTCCTCTCCATTTATTTGGAGCCATCTTCAGACTATTGGCTTGGAACCGATTATGGTGGCCGGGATGTATTCGGCCAACTGATAGTAGGTACCAGGAATTCATTCACGATCAGTTTATTCATTACATTATTCACGGCTATCATCGGTTTATCATTAGGGCTTCTTGCTGGTTACTTCGGGGGGGCAACCGATAATGTGATCATGCGTATTATCGATTTCGTGATTGCCCTGCCGCAAATGATGTTCATCATCGTTGTAGTCACGATTGTGCCGATCTTCAATGTATATGTTTTCATTTTAATCATGACGATGTTTTTATGGACAGGAAAGGCACGGCTGATTCGTTCTAAGGCTTTGTCTGAGCGTGAGCTGGATTATATCCACGCCTCACAGACACTGGGGACACCACATTGGAAAATCATCCTGTTTCAGCTTCTGCCCAATGTCAGTTCGTTGATCATCGTCAACTTCATTTTGAACCTTGCAGGCAATATTGGCCTAGAATCCAGTTTGACTTTCTTAGGGTTCGGTCTTCCGGAGAGCACACCGAGTTTAGGGACGCTCATCAGTTATGCTCGAAATCCAGATGTTCTGGAAAACAAGTGGTGGATATGGGTACCCGCATCACTCATGATTCTAGTGTTGATGCTGAGTATAAATTTCGTTGGCCAAGCGTTAAAACGCGCCGCCGATGCAAGACAAAGAAGAGGATAAAAAAAGGGGAGTGTAGGATATGAAAATCAAAAGCTATAGTAAGGTATTAAGTGCATTGGCCATTTCGTCTCTACTGCTTGCTGCATGTTCGAATGATACGGAGAAATCGTCAACGAAAGAGAAAAAAGGGAAAGATGTCGAACAGGTCGATACCTCTAAATTCCCGACAAAGACGACAAATCAAGGAGAGCCGATTAAAGGCGGCCATTTGACATATGGCTTGGTATCCGATACCCCGTTTGAAGGGATATTAAACAAAGTTTTCTATCAAGGCGAACCCGATAATCAAGTTATTACATTCTTTGATGAAGACTTATTGGATACAGATGAAAACTACGTATATACGAATGAAGGTGCCGCTTCCTATGAGATTTCAGACGATCATAAAACGGTTACGCTGACGATTAAGGATAATGTAAATTGGCAAGATGGAAAACCTGTGACAGGTGCCGATTTAGAATATGCATATCTAGTCATGGGAAGCAAAGATTACAAAGGTGTACGCTATGATGAACAAATGGCTTTAATCGAGGGTATGGAAGAGTATCATGAAGGGAAAGCCGATAAGATTTCAGGCATTAAAGTCGACGGCAAGAAAATCATTTTCACATTCAAAAAAGCGAATCCTTCCGTCACGACTGGATTATGGACATACCCGCTTCATAAAGAATACTTAAAAGATGTTCCGATTGCAGAGTTGGAATCTTCGGATAAAATCCGTAAAAATCCGATTGGTTTTGGACCATTCAAAGTGAAGAAAATCGTTCAGGGGGAAGCGGTCGAATTTGAAGCGAATAAAGATTATTACCGCGGTGAACCTAAATTGGACAGTGTCACATTAAAAGTCGTGAATCCGTCCGTTGTCGTCAAGTCACTTGAAAATGGTGACCTCGATGTAGCAGAGGTCCTGGCTGAGCAATATGATCAGGCCAAGGAATTGGATAATGTCGAATTATTGGGGAAAGTTGAATTGGCTTATTCCTATATTGGTTTCAATTTCGGCTACTATGATAAAGAAAAAGAAGAAAATATTATGGATGAGAATCCAAAGTTTGGAGACAAACGCCTTCGTCAGGCGATGGCATATGCCATCAATAATGAAGAAGTTGGCAAAAAGATGTTCAAGGGCCTTCGCTTCCCTGCCAACTCTGTCATTACACCGAACTTTAAATATAATAATAAAGATGTAAAACCATATGAATATGATCCTGAAAAAGCAAAAAAACTTTTGGATGAAGCAGGATTTGTAGATACGAATAATGATGGCATTCGTGAAGATGCAGATGGAAAAGAGTTCAAGATCAATTTTGCTTCCATGAGCGGTTCAGATGTTTCCGAGCCACTTGCAAGATATTATATCCAACAATGGGAACAAGTAGGTTTGGACGTTGAATTGCAGGATGGCAGGCTGCATGAGTTCAATTCATTCTATGACCTATTGAAAAAGGATAATGATCAAGTTGATGTTTATTCAGCTGCATGGGGAGTCGCTTCCGATCCGGATCCATCTGGTCTATGGGCTAGATCTGCGGAATTTAACTATACCCGCTGGGTGAATGAAAAAAATGATGAGCTTCTTGATAAAGGGATTTCAGAGGAAGCTTTCGATGATCAATATCGGATCGATACGTATAATGAGTGGCAAGAATTGATCCATGATGAGGTTCCGGTCATTCCGACATTATTCCGTTATCAATTGGCTGGAGTGAATGAACGCGTTACAGGTTATGATTATCTCGCAGGCCGCCAATATCAGTGGCATAATGTGGGTGTAACGAAATAATTTAATTGATGACTATCGGCTGCCTTTATGGGCGGTCGATTTTTTTGCGTTTCAATGAAGTGGATAAAGGTTATATAGATAATAGTAAGTAATTGGAAGGGTGATATTGATGGAAGTGAGAAATCCTAATGAAACAAAGAGAGAGTTAGAAATATTGTTTACTGAATCGGTTGGCCGGTTACTGAAGCCTCTTGAAGAGGAAATCATTACTGACATTGTAGCCTATCCAGACGAAAAGAGAATTGCCTTCTTGGAATATATGAAGGAAATGTCCAACAAACAAAGACAGTTGAAGTAAGTTGAACTTTCATCATGAAGGAGGTTTTTTTATGGGAAACGAAGAAATGAGCAGATACAAAGTATGGCGCGAAAAGTGGAAAAGAAAAGTTAATATGGAGAATTTAGCATTATATGGGATTTCATCATTAGTTATGGCCATCTTGCCTGTTCTGGCTCATATGAGTTAAATCGATTAAAGGACCGTCTTTTGGCGGTCTTTTAATATGTTAAAAGTTGCCATGAAAAGATATAATGAACAAGAGGAAAGGAGAGATATGCATGAGTGTTATCAAAGAGGAAGAAATCGTATCTTACATAAAAGAATTGGTGTCCATACCCAGCCCCTCCGGTTATACAGATCATGCCATTAAATACGCGGCCGATTTCATGGAGCAAAGGAAGGTTCCTTACAAGATCACGAATAAAGGGGCATTGCTTGCTTCAATAAAAGGGGAAGATGATGGCAAACATCGATTGTTGACTGCCCATGTCGATACTCTGGGTGCCATGGTAAAGGAAATCAAGGCAAATGGCCGCCTTAAATTGACGATGATCGGCGGTTTTCGCTGGAACTCAGTCGAAGGGGAGTATTGTAAAATCCACACAGCTGACGGAGCAATTATCACCGGGACCATATTAATCAATCAGACCTCTGTCCACGTATATAAAAATGCCGGGGATGCCAAGCGTGATGATGAGACAATTGAGGTCCGGATAGATGCTGTCGTGAAAACTAAAGCGGAAACTGAAGCGATTGGCATTTCTGTTGGAGATTTTGTCTCCTTCGAGCCAAGGGTGGAAGTTACGGATACTGGCTTTTTAAAATCAAGGCATTTGGATGATAAAGCAAGCGTCGGCATCCTGCTTCATATCATTGACCTCATTTCCGCAGGAAAGATAAAATTGGCATATACGACCCATTTCCTGATTTCAAACAATGAAGAAATCGGCTATGGCGGCAATTCCAATATCCCTGAGAAAACAGTCGAATATCTAGCTGTCGATATGGGAGCGATCGGTGACGGACAATCAACGGATGAATTCAGCGTTTCCATTTGTGCGAAAGACTCCTCGGGTCCTTATCATTATAAATTACGTCAGCATCTAGTCGCCCTTTCCAAAGCAAATGCTGTCGACTATCGCGTCGATATTTATCCATATTATGGTTCAGACGCTTCCGCTGCGATCCGGGCAGGATATGATGTCGTACATGGTCTGATCGGACCGGGGATCGATGCTTCACATGCCTTCGAGCGGACGCATGTCTCTTCATTAAAGCATACAGCCAATCTGATTTTGCATTATATCCAATCAGAGTTGGTTTAATCGTAAAAAAGCCCGCACTCATATCAGATGAGTGCGGGCTTTTACTGTTTTTTAGCGAAATTTTCATTATACTCGTGAGTTTCTGCGTAATACTCGTGAATTTCGTTGTTTTATTCTTGAATTACGTTCAAATACTCGTGAATGACAAATTATAATGATAATTCTTGTGGAGGTTCCCCATTGTTGTTCATCAACCGAATGCTTTCCGGTTTAATTTGAAGGATTAAATAATTGGGATCTTTCGGACCTTCGAACCAATCTTCAAATGATTCATTCCATAATTTATCCTTTAGTTCCTGTGAGTCGTTTATTTTCGAGGTACCTGAGATTTCCAGGTAGGAATCGCCTAATCCTTCATTATCATAGCCGATCAGAATATGAACATTAGGATTCTTTTCAATTTCATCAATTTTTTCCGTCTTTCCACTCGTTGGTGTGTATAAAGTTAATTCATCGTTAAAGAATGTCATATAGCGCGAATGTGGTTTGTTGTTTTCAACTGTCGATAAAACTCCTATTTTATGATCACGAATGATGTTCAATACTTTTTCTTTTATTTGGGTTTGGCTCATTTTTGCACACTCCTTTTATTTTTTACTCTATTACTTTTCCTCTTTTTCCTTTAAGTTAAACAAAATTATGCAGTTTGCCATTTTTATGAATGAAGACTGAAAGAAGTTGCCATACTAGTCATTATGTGTTCTGTTTCATGATGTTAATCAATCCATTTGTAAAGGTGAGTATGATGAATGAATTGTGGTGAATTACTTATCATTGGAGGGGCAGAGGATAAGTGCCTTGAAGGTGAAGTATTAAATAAATTTGTCGAGCTTGCAGCCCATAACGACGGCGGAATAGGAATATTGCCTTCAGCAAGTGAAATTCCTGAGGAAGTGAGTGCAGAGTATATCAAGATCTTCAGGGATTTAGGCGTGAACAGGGTGGAAGTGATCAAGCTGGATTCAAGGCAGGATGCAGACGATCCAGAAATTTGTGAACAGCTGAAATCTTTTTCAGCTATCTTCATTTCAGGGGGAAACCAAAGCCGATTATCTGAACTGATTGGTAAAACCAAGTTCCACGATGCCCTTTCTAAAGCCTGGCATAAAGGAATGGTGATAGCAGGGACAAGTGCTGGCGCTTCGATTTTAGGTAAGTATATGATCGTCGCTGCTGACACGATGCTGAATGACAATAAATTAAAGGTTGAAATTGGAGTAGGTTTCGGCTTCCTTGACGGCCTGATAATCGATCAACATTTTTCCCAGCGTGGCCGCTTTGACCGTCTGTTAAGTGCGATAGCAGGGAAAAAAGAAATTATGGGTATTGGCATTGATGAAAATACAGCAATTTTAGTTAAAGACGGTCATTTTGAAGTTGTAGGCCAACATCAAGTATTGGTTCTTGATGGCAGCACCAGTGATTATATCAGTATCACAACTTCTGATAATGGCAGTGAAGAGTTGACTCTTTCGGGATTTAACCTTCATGCCCTAACAAGAGGATACCGTTTTGACCTGCTTACCAGGAAATTGTTGATGAAAAAGGGGATCCAACAATGAAGATCAATCGAGTCCGTTATTTAAAAGGACCTAATTATTTTGCTTATACACCTACGATTTGCATTGAATTGGATATAGGGGAACTTGAACAGAAACCATCTGATTCAATACCTGGATTCAATGAAAAATTGTTAAAGACGCTCCCGAACTTGGGAAGCCATACATGTTCAAAAGGGTATCGAGGCGGTTTCGCCGAAAGGCTGAGAAAAGGAACATGGATGGGACATATATTGGAGCATATGACGATTGAGCTTCAAAACTTGGCCGGAATCGAAGCCATTCGTGGAAAAACGATAATGATGGAAAAAAAAGGTGTTTATTATGTTACCTTTGACTATCAGGAGCCTCACTCAGGTTTTCAAGCTTTTTTAGCAGCAAAAGATATCGTGGAAGCCATCCTGAGTGGTGAAAAACTTATAAATGTTCAATCTTATGTAAAACAAATAGAGCAGTTATATTATAAAAATAAACTGGGGCCAAGTACCGAAGCCATTTTTAAGGCAGCGCAGGCAAAAGATATCCCTGTCGAGCGAATGGGTGATGAAAGCTTACTGCGTTTAGGAACCGGTACAAGGCAGAAGTATGTCCAGGCAACAATATCTAGCCAAACTTCGAATATTGCGGTTGAGAATTCATGTGACAAATCATTGACCAAATCAATTTTAAGAGGATGTGGCCTCCCTGTACCTGAAGGGGAAGTTGCCCATTCAATTGAAGATATCTTTGCCTCGGCGGACAGGCTGGGTTTTCCACTGGTCATAAAACCGTATAATGGAAGACAGGGGCAAGGTGTCATCACTCATATCAAAAATAAGGATGAGCTATTCAATGTAATTAATTGTTTGGAGTTGCATGTGGAGAAGTACATAGTCGAACGGCATATTGAAGGACATGATTATCGGTTACTGATAGTCAACGGAGAACTTATCGCCGCTAGTTTGAGGCTTCCTCCCTATGTTATTGGAAACGGTAAGGAAACGATACGCAGTTTGATAGAAAAGGAAAATTGTAATGAGTTGCGGGGAGAAGGTCATGAAAAGCCGATGTCAAAAATCCCGCTTACACATACCGTGACATGCTACTTGGAAAAATCGAATCGGACGCTCGAAACCATTCCGAATCAAGGGGAATTGGTTCAAGTTGTGGGCAATGCAAATCTTTCGACTGGTGGAAAGGCAATCGATGTAACGGACCAGGTTCACCCCACCATAAAAAATATGGCTGTTGCTGCCGCGAAAGCGATTGGTTTGGATATAGCCGGAATAGATTTTATCTGTGAGGATATATCAAAGCCAATCGAACATTCAAGGACTGCGATTATTGAAGTGAATGCTGCACCGGGAATTCGAATGCATCATTATCCGAGTGAAGGAAAAAAAAGGGATGTAGGCAAAGCCATTGTCGATTACTTATTTCCGACTAGGGAAGAGGCTGCTATACCGATCATCGCAGTGACCGGAACAAATGGAAAGACGACAACGACGCGATTGGTTCATTATTTTCTTACTAATGAAAAAACAAAGGTTGGCATGACAAATTCTGATGGAGTATATATCGGCGATGAGGTATTGGATCAAGGTGACTGCAGTGGCCCTGTCAGTGCAAGAATGGTATTGGCCCATCCTGAAGTTGATGTAGCCGTATTGGAAACGGCCCGGGGCGGAATTCTGCGTGAAGGTCTGGCTTTTCGGAAATGTGATGTGGGGATCATCACCAATGTAAGTGAGGATCACCTCGGCCGTGATGGAATCGATACATTGGATGATCTCATAAAATTAAAGAGGCTGATTGCCGAAGTCGTAATGAAAACAGGTTATTGTGTGCTGAATGCAGATGATCCGAATGTAGCTGCCATGAACGCCTATACAGATGGGGAGGTCATTTACACCTCTACAGATGCCACCCAGCCTCATGTTAAGGCTGCGATTAATGGTGGATGTAAAGTTTGGTTCGTCAATGAACAAGGCGTGATTTGTCATTCATCTGATGGAGTCATCCATCCATTCATGGATTGCACCGTTATTCCAATTACGATTTCCGGCATGGCACGTCATAATATCGCCAATTTACTTCAGGCGTTAGCCGCAGCCGAAACACAAGGCGTTTCAATGGAAGAACTAAGAAGGAAGGCTGCCACATTTATGCCTGATACGAATTTGTCCAAAGGACGTTTCAATTTAAAGAAGTTGAAAGAGCGCACGATCATCATCGACTATGCTCATAATGAAGCTGGATTGAAGGCTATATTCGAAACGGTCAGTGCCTATAATAAAAATCGTCTAATCACTGTTTTGGCAGGACCAGGGGATCGTATTAATGAAGAGCTTACCAGGCTCTCCAAGGTGGCGGCCATGAATTCTGATCTATTCATCATTAAAGAAGATGATGATTTACGTGGAAGGGAACCGTTCGAAGTAGCCGGGCTGCTTCAGGAAGCTGCCGTAGAAGCTGGGTTACAGAAAAATCGGATATTCATCGAACCTAATGAATTGGACGCATTCATAAAAGCCTGGGAAACATCACAACCGGGTGACCTATTATTGTTCTTTTACACGGATTTCGAATATGTAGAGAGTTTTTTCGAAAAGGTTTCAACAAATCCATTGCCGAAGAAATAAAAGAACGTGCATTCCGCCCTGCGGAGTGCACGTTCTAATAATTTCCTTCACCATATAGTAGAATAAGAATGGCTGCTAGTCTCAGCTTGGTACGTATAGGTACTAAAAGCATTCATAGTTTAAAACAAGAGATCTCAAAAAGTAAGAATGAAGAAGTACGTTTTTGGGCTAGTTGGGCTTTAGCCATGATTGATTCGAGTGAAATCGATAAAGATTCAATAGCAATCCTAGTCAAGTTCATTAATTAACTCAGGAACTGCTATAGAGGCTTTTTCTCCTTTTTCTCCTAAAACAACAATTGCCATCGTTTTTAAATCACTGTTTTCATTATTTCTGAGCATTTCTCTTAAGATTGGAGCTTGTTCTCCCATGGAGCCAATTGTTTGTAAACCTTTTAATGAATCGTGTTGATTAGTACTTATTAAAAGTTGATTTATTTCTGAAGTAATTAGTTCCTTATTATTATCCCAATTAGATTCTCCTTTCTAAACTTATATGAAATAATTCGATAAAACTAATACAAAACTTTTAATAGTTGAAATTAGGTAAATAAATCGGATACAATCATTTAAATTTCTTTTTTTCATTCATATGTGCAGGCGTCAAATAATCCTTCTTTCTAGTTTAGATCTAAGAGAATGAGACTACTGATATTGTTATAAAACTCATTAGGTTATAAATGAATGAAGTTGTTATTCACCCAGTAGGACTGTGTGATGCTGAGAATAGTATTTAAAAGAGCAGAGCACTTTGAAAAGGAATTGGATCAGTATATTTATTACTATAACCACAAACGTATGTAGGGAAAATTAAAAGACCTGAGTCCGATAGAAGATCGAACTCAGGTCTTAGAAGTTACTTAAACTATATGTCTAACTTTATTGGGTCAGATCAGTTTGTCTACAGTCTGAGCTAATCCAAGTGGATTAGCTTTTTTTGATAACCGTTTCATTTGCAGCCGGGACAGCGGCATGGTCTTTTTTATATATTCGCTGAAGCACGATTGACTGAACAATCATGAATATACCTCCGATCGACCAATACAGCGGCAATGCAGCAGGAGCAGAGAAAGAAATGAATAAAATCATTGCTGGTGAGAGCAGGCTCATCAGCTTCATTTGTTTCTGCTGTTCTTCCGGCATTTGTCTCATGGAAATGACCGATTGGAAGTAATAAATGACACCAGCAATAATCGCCATGGCAATATTCGGCTGGCCAAGACTGTACCAAAGGAAATTATGGGTCGCAATTTCATGGGAACCTTGAATGGCATAATAAAAGCCCATTAGAATCGGCATTTGAATCAAGAGCGGCAGGCATCCCATGTTTAAAGGATTGACTCCATGCTTTTGGTAAAGCTGCATCATTTCCTGTTGAAGGGCCTTTTGTTTAGCTGGATCTTTCGTCTCTTTGATTTTCTGCTGGATTGCTGTCATTTCCGGTTTCAGCCCATTCATCTTCGTTTTCATGCTAAGCTGTGTTTTATATTGCTTGGCAGTCAGTGGAAGCAAGACAAGGCGAATCAAAAATGTCATCATGATGATGCTTAAACCGTAGTTGCCATTAAACAAATGAGCATTAAATTCTAGCATTTTTGTCATCGGGTTAACCAATGCAGTATGAAATGGCCCGCTCGTTGCTGCTGAGCAACCTGTCAAAAGGGTGGTTGCCAAAAATAGGACGGCAATTAAAAGCATGTTTTTCTTATTCAATATAATTTCCTCCTCGAATTGTTATTGTTTAAACAACGAGAAGGAGGCTTGGCTCATCGGAATCATCTGGTGAATCCTTGTGCCGGATAAATGTGAAAAAGCGCTGTGCACCGCGCCAGTCAAAAATGTTGCCTTTCTGAACTGGGGATTTACTTTTATCTGTATGGACGGAAGCTTGATATTTGTCGTTCAAGAGTGATTGCTTTTTATTTAAGAAGTAAAACGCAGCCAGTGGAAAGACAAAGGTAAATAAGTAACCTGCCCATACCGCATGGCGAACGGTCTGATAATCGAATTCTAATAATAATTCCCACATAGGAATCCCTCGTTTTTTCTAAGATAAGAAAATTTAGTTTGGTTGGTCCCAAAAACGATTTCGGGACTGGAATAAGTTTAAATCATTAAGAACACTATATCAAATTCTAGTACAAGAATGCCAAAAAATATAGGGATTTTTTCAAAAAATAAACAGGGAATATTTTCTGGTGCATCAATTTATGATTAAAGGTCATATAGAACCTGGATTTGAGAGAGAAGATTTCACACATGGTCATTCGTCCACACGGATAAAAGGAGGCTCAATTCATTCGAAAAACAGAACCACCATAACGGTACTGAAAATAATTTATATCAAAATGCACATCCCCGAAGCATGGATAATCCATTAAGAAATCAAATAATGGAAGAAAGGATTCTACCTGGCCCGCCTGGTCCGTCCTACAAAGGAGGCCCGCTCATATAGCTCCGCCTTTATTTATTCCACAACTTCACGATGGAATGTATAAGGCAATTGACGCTGGTTCAATGAATGGGCGCTTTTACCAACATACTTATGTATGGCTTAAGATTGTCCGCTCATTTTGTTTTTCCCCCAACTTGTCGGTTAAATTCCGTGGCAGGTTATCGATGGTGACGGGGCGACAGCGATGGCCTATTATGGTACGGGTGGGCATGAGATACAATCATTTCAATGTTATTAAAAAAAAAATCCGCATTTGCGGATTGTTCAGTCGACAAAGGGGGAGTTTGAAATGGTCTTACCCCGAACCATGATTATAAAAGAAGACTTGAAATGAAACCCTGACTGGATTGGAGGAATTTGCAATACCCCTACCGAATAGCTGGCTAGTCAAGATCCCGCTAGATGTTGAAAGGGGAGGAGTTCTTAAATCAACTGGAACGTTTATATAGAAAAACACTTTCAAAGTTTCAATCCAAGAAATAATCAGGAAAATCAGAAATGATGCCATCTACCTGCATCTTTTTGAACATGCGCATTTGTTTTTTATTGTTGACGGTCCATGTATATACTTTCATACCATGCTTTTGGATTCGCATTTGCAGCTTCGTACTTAAAATCGTTTGCTTTGGATTCAAAAATGATGCAAATTCGGCAATCTCTTTTAATTTTTCGTCATTAATTCGCCGTTTAATCAAAACGCCCACTTGTATGTCCGGCATTAATTGATGAAACCTTTTCATGGATTCCATATCGAACGAATGTACCATTATCCTATTTTTACTTGTTGAATATTCTCGGAATTTCTCTAATACTTCTGCAAGTTTCTGTTCAATGCCAGGATAAGCAGATGGATGTTTTATTTCGATTAAGATTCCAACTTCTGACCCGAAATTCTCCAATACCTCACTCAGTAAAGGAATCCTCTCATTCTTATAGCGAGAATGATACCAGCTTCCTGCATCCAATTCCTTTAATTCGGCTGCCGTGTAATTACGGAGGCTCCCTTTGCCGTTTGTGGTTCGATCCAGTGTGGGATCATGATGAACCACAAGTACATCATCTTTACTAAGATGGATATCCACTTCCAGGAAATCAGCTCCCAATTCAATTGCTTTAATATAAGATGCCATTGTATTCTCGGGGCAATATCCAGATGCACCGCGATGTCCAATTTTAAGGGGGGAATGCTGCATTATGAAGCTTTCAGGGAAATCGTTCTTTGATCTTTTAGCGTAGATAGCGAACAGTACAAGTATGGTTAACAAGATAATAAGAATAAATGCAATCATCTTTTACACTCCTATTAGGCACATTATTTTAAATATCCTTTACCCAAACTTAAAGAATATAAAGAAGAAGTCAGCAGCTCAGTCTCATTTCATAATTTTACATGTTAGGCAGGAAAAAATCATGTTTTACACAATGTTATAATCCAGACTTAAAGGATTTATTGGAAAGGTATGGAATACATATAATTTAAGCATCTATAAAGGAGGGAAAGCGGATGGAATTGCAGGTGAAACCGAAGTCTAAAAAATGGAAGGGGAATTTTGGTTTGTATTTTTCCCTGCCCATTCTCTCTTGGGCGTTTTACGATTTTGCCAATACGATTTTTTCTTCTAATATCAATACGATTTTCTTTCCATTCTTCCTCCAGGAACAGATTGGGGAAAATGCCGTTCTTGATCAGATTGCAAGTACCTTCATCTCCTACGCTAATGCGATTGCCAGTTTGTTTCTTGTTTTATTTTCCCCGCTGTTCGGAGTCATGATCGATCGAACGGGAAAAATGAAAAAATACATTATAATTTTTACACTCATTTCTGTTGTATGTACATTTTTAATGGGAGTATTTGGAGGGGCTCCGTTCGAAGGAAAGCTTCTGGGCATTCCAATTTCTTTAGCAATCGTCATTCTTTTATTTGTGATAGCAAAGTTTTTCTATCATTCGAGTCTTGTTTTCTATGATACGATGATGAGTGATTTAGGCACGAAACAGCAATTGCCGCTTATATCAGGATTTGGAGTGGCGGTAGGCTATCTTGGAACGTTAGTGGGACTGTCGATCTATCCATTCATTAGTAAGGGGAGTTCACATGAAGCCTTTATTCCGACGGCCATTTTATTTCTGGTTTTTTCCCTTCCTTTATTCTTTTTTTTAAAAGAGACTCCAAAACAACAAAAAGCGAAACAACCTTTTTTATCAGGTTATAAGGAAATTAAATCAACATTTAAAGAGATGCAATCCTATCGATCGGTTTTTACATTCATGATTGCTTATTTCTTTTTAAACGATGCAATTGCAACCACTATCGGCATGATGGCCGTATATGCCAAGACTGTTGTTGGATTTTCCTCAAGCGGATTCATTTTGCTTTACTTGGTATCGACAGTTTCGAGTATTGCCGGATCGTTTCTGTTTGGATATATTACGCAGTCGAAGGGTCCGCGACTAGCTGTGACATATGTGGGAGTTCTGCTCTTGGTCGCATTATTTATTGCAGTCTTCGCACAAACGGCTCTTTGGTTCTGGATTGCAGGGAGTATGTTCGGCATTTCACTAGGTTCGATGTGGGTGACATCACGGACATATATCGTTGAATTGACCCCGGTAGGGAAAAGGGGGCAATTTTTTGGACTATTTGCATTTTCCGGAAAAGTTTCTTCCATAATCGGTCCGCTTTTATATGGGACGATAACGTTGGTATTCCATGACCTCGGTACATTGGCGAGCCGGATGGCATTAGGGTCACTGATCATCATGACAGTAATAGGCCTGGGCTTTCTTTTGAAGCTGAAGGGATTGGAAGAAGTGAAATAGTAAAAAGGGAATGGAGCCGGCCTTAATGCCGTATCCATTCCCTTGCATATTTTTATACTAAAATCAAGGTGACATCGACGTTCCCGCGAGTTGCTTTTGAATATGGGCAGGTCATGTGAGCTTTTTTGGCAAAGTCTTCGGCTTCTTCCCTGCTTAGGTCCGGGATCGAAACATCCAACCTTACAGCCAATTTAAAACCACCGTCTTCCTCATCTTTACCGATCGTAACATTTGCCGTAACGGAAGTATCGACTTTTTTCTTTTCTTTTTGCAGAACAAGATTCAAGGCACTGTCAAAACATGCGGCATAACCGGCTGCAAATAGCTGTTCAGGATTTGTAGCACGCTCACCGGAACCACCTAATTCCTTCGGTGACCTCACATCGAAATCCAGAATCCCGTCCTCTGATTTTACATGTCCCTCACGACCACCGTGTACGGTAACTGTAGCTGTATATAATGGTTTCAATGAAAACAACTCCTTTGTTCATTCTTATTATCTTTAGTTCCCTAATGTAAGTCGTGTTAAACAAAATGAAAGCAAATGTATGGATAGTATTGTTTGAAATCGGTTTTAAAATGGAAGATATTGTTTTATAATGTACTGTATTAGGAGATGTAATACACCCATTTGCCAGGAGGGGTTGATGATGTTTGAGTTGGATGTCCAAAGTGGAAAGCCGATATATGAGCAATTGATGGATAAGTTTAAGGAACTAATGATCAATGAAGTTTTACAGGAACATAATCAGCTTCCATCCATACGAATATTGGCTCAGGAATTGACCATCAATCCAAATACGATCCAGAAAGCGTACAAGCAGCTTGAATCTGATGGGTTTATATATACATTGCCAGGCAAAGGGAATTTCGTGGCACCTCCTAAATATTTGAAAAACTCATTAAAAGAAGAAAAGATCAGAAACGAGCTCTCAAAGGTACTCGCTGAAGCTCTGTATATCGGAATCGATAAACATGAAATTTATAGATTAATAAAGGAAATCAGCCCATTGGCAAAGGGGGGAGAATCATGATTGAATTAAAACAGGTGAGTAAATTATATGAAGGAAAAGAAGCGATCAAAAACGTCACCTTAGTCATACAAAAAGGCTCCATATTCGGGTTATTAGGTTCAAATGGGGCGGGGAAAACGACTTTATTAAAAATGCTTTCAGGCAATCTGATACAGGACGCAGGTGAAGTTCTTATTGATCGATCATATGTGTTTGAAAACCGTGTAGTGAAAAATCGTTGTTTCTTCCTTCCTGATACACCTTATTTTCTGGCTAATTATACGATCATGCAAATGGCAGGTTTTTATAGTCATATTTATAGTGAGTGGAATCAAGAACGTTTCTATCAATTACAGGAAATATTCCAGATCCCCATCCAATCTAAAATACATAAACTATCGAAGGGGATGCAGAGACAGGTTGCTTTTTGGCTCGCACTCTCGACGATGCCGGAAGTTCTCATCCTGGATGAACCGTTTGATGGATTAGATCCGGTCATGCGTAAAAATGTGAGACAGTTGTTGATTCAGGATGTCTCGGAAAGGGATATGACGATTTTACTATCGTCCCATAATCTTCGGGAAATTGAAGATTTAGCCGATCATGTAGGGATTTTACACAAGGGTGAGCTTGTTATCGAGAAGGATTTGGATGACTTAAAAGCCGATGTACATAAAGTGCAAATTGCCTTCAAACATAAAATTCCCCACGGATTATATCGCGGAATTCAAATTCTTAACAAGGAAAGACGCGGCAGCGTGATCGTTTGCATCGTTAAAGGTAAAGAATCCATGATTAAATCGCACTTTAATCAGTTTCAGCCAGAAATATTAGATATTCTCCCACTTACTCTGGAGGAGATATTCATTTATGAAATGGGGGATATCGGTTATGTCATCCAGAATAACCTGGTTTAATAGAGAACTGATTATCTATATTTTCAGAACCACTGGCTGGATTGGCTTCCTGTCTCTCGTAGGCCTCATATTTGCTCTGCCTTTGAAAATGTTAGCGATTATCTTGAATGAGAATAATGAATATGTGGAATTCGAAAACCTTTTTTCCTGTCAGCAGATGATACAGTTTGTCTTGGTCATCGTTATTCCAGTATTACTTGCCATCTTCCTTTTTCGGTTCTTACAAATGAAACAAGCTTCAGACTTTATTCATAGTTTACCGATTACTAGACGCAGCATCTACGTTCATATGATTGGGACGGGAATTGGCTTCATGGGTTTGCCGATTTTACTTACAGGTTCAATATTGATATTATTTCACTCGGCAATTGATATAGAAAGGCTATATACCATGACGGATATATGGTCTTGGATGGGGACTACATTCATTTTGGAAACTTTGATCTTTTCTGTTGCCGTTCTTGTTGGAATGGTGACGGGATTATCAGCATTTCAAGGATTGCTGACCTATATTTTTCTTGCTTTGCCGGTGGGGCTGTTTGTTTTGTTTGCAGCCAATGTGAAGTTTTTGATAGCAGGATTTTCTGCAGATTATTATCTAAGTGCCAATATGAATGGCATCTCCCCCTTATTAGCAGCAACGGAGATGGATAAAATCACTTTCTTCTCTATCAATACATTAATTTATAGTATATTAACCTTTCTATTTCTGATCTGCTCTCTTTTTCTCTATGAGAGGAGAAAGCTGGAGCATGTGTCGCAGGCATTTGTTTACCCGAAGATTAAGCCATTATTTAAATTCGGCCTGACATTATGCATGATGCTGTTTACTGGGCTTTATTTTAGCGAAACGACAGGTGAACCTGGGTGGATTTTCTTCGGATATGCTGTCGGTTCTTTGCTTGGATATTATTTAGGGGAAATCGTCCTGCAAAAGACTTGGCGAATACGGGTCAACCTGAAAGGTTATGTAGCATTTATAGTGGCTATCATTGTGCTGGCACTCATTATAAGAATAGATCCCCTTCAGTATAAGGCCAAGATACCTGATGAAAAGATGATTAGACAAATTTATATTGGCGATTCTCCTTTATTTTTTGAAGATGATGACACGTCGAAAAAAGCTTTCAATCATCTTAAAGAGAAGGAAAATATAGAAGCGATCAGGTTATTGCATCAGGAAATTATCGATAAGGGTAAAAAGGTTTCCATTGGTGAAGTGAATGATGGACAATCCGTATTTCTGATGTATGAACTCAAGAATGGAAAACGGTTAGCAAGAGAGTATCATTTGCAAAATTACGACTCATACATGCCACTGTTGGCGAAAATTTATGAGTCGAATGAATATAAAAAAATGGTTAACGAGTTATTGAATGTATCCGCTGTAGACGTTTCTAAAATCAAGATAACGGCGAGCGGACAAGTGGACAAATCAATAACGATCACGGACGGTCAACAGTTGGAAGCTGCTGTAAAGGCATTGTCGGAGGATCTGAATAATCAATCGTTTACCCAAATGACATCTTCTTTTGGTGATTATGCCTCCATCGAAATTCTTTTGAATAATAACAAAACCATTTATATGAATTGGGACTCTTCATATACTCAGTTTTCAAAATGGATGGAAAGTACCGATCAATATGAAAAAGCGCGGTTAATGGCTGATGATATCTCTTATATCCTGGTTGCGAAAACCGATTCGGAATTTTATCATTCGAAATCTGAAAGTGAACTTGCACAGCAGATTGAACAACAGCCAAATCGCATGAAAATCAAGACGGCTTTGGAAATCGAGACGGCCATTGATAATGCTCAAATCGATTGGGGCGGAGAGTATTCAGCTGCCTTTTATTATAAAGAAAGCAGAGATGTGGATATCAAGAGTTTTTCTGGCGAACATGTTCCAGGCTTCATTTTGGATCATTTTAATGAAAGATAACGTGAATATTTTGCTTTTACATATATACAGGGAAAGGGGCCGCCCAATATGGCGGCCTCCTTTTGCATTGCCTATCAAATATGTTTGTGTATCTATGCTTTAGAGTTTTACGACGTTTTTAGCTTGAGGTCCACGGTTTCCTTCTTCGATCTCAAATTCAACCTCTTGACCTTCATCAAGGCTCTTGAAACCTTCTCCTTGAATGGCGGAAAAATGAACGAAAACATCATCTTCGTTTGGTACTTCGATGAATCCAAATCCTTTGTCACTATTGAACCATTTCACTTTACCTGTTACTGTCATTCGATGAATCCTCCTAAAAAGTTAAAAAATATTAATGGTGATGATTTTACCTGGATGGAAAAATCAATTTCACACATTATCCAGCACCCTCATTCAAGTTAAAGTCATCATTCGAAGATGATTGATAATATGTGAAATCCTGGAAAAAAAGTAATCCACTAACCTCTGGATCAATTTCCAGTTTTTTAGTATATACCCACCTTTATAAAGGATAAAACAAATGGAAGCAAATTATACATTCCCGTTTAGGGAAAATAATTTTAGTAAGGTTTAATAAGGGGAAGCATAACGGTATTGCCGTGCAGGAATTTCCTCGATAGAAATTTGACAGGGTTACCATGTCCAAGAACAGTAGCCTTGATAAGTTGAAATCAGGAAAACTATTTGGCATTAAGTTTTTCACGAAAATAATCGGGTATAGGTTAAGAAAGAAAGGACTGATGAAATGAAGAAATTATTAAAAAAGGCCCTTATTTTTGCTGCTCCCATCATATTCAAGGAAGTAAAAAAACGCTGGAAGAACAAGCGGAATCAAAAAGCGATTAAAACTGCAAGGTAAATGTTAAACGATGA
The DNA here is from genome assembly GCF_014844095.1 of Brevibacillus sp. JNUCC-41. Lineage (NCBI taxonomy): Bacteria > Bacillati > Bacillota > Bacilli > Caryophanales > Bacillaceae > Peribacillus > Peribacillus sp. JNUCC41. The sequence goes on from NZ_CP062163.1 coordinate 3,241,769, forward strand.
ATAAATGAAAGATAACCATATGGATTAAGATAAGGGGCGCTGATTAAGCGTCTTTTGTTTTGCCATCTGAACAAATCCTCTTATGGTGTTTCATTCACCTCTACATCTTTCCTTCATATCGTGTTAAAATAGAAAGGTTGATTGACAAGAATGAGAGTAGCCAAGGCTCATGCCTTATGATATATTTTTTCTTACATATATTGTGTAGGATCAGGATTTTTGCATGCAAAGAAAGGTTGCCATACCAATGTAAAAAATACAGTAAACCTCCTATAAATTTTTTTTGATTACTCCAATAATGAAAGGAACATTTTATGACTACATTAAAAGACGAGGTTCAATCCCGACGGACCTTCGCAATCATCTCTCACCCGGATGCCGGGAAAACGACTTTGACAGAAAAATTATTGCTGTTTGGCGGCGCGATTCGTGATGCCGGAACAGTTAAAGCTAGAAAAACAGGGAAGTATGCAACAAGTGACTGGATGGAGATTGAAAAACAACGGGGAATTTCCGTTACATCTTCAGTGATGCAATTCGAATATGATGATTTCCGTGTCAATATTCTCGATACACCAGGCCACCAAGATTTCAGTGAAGACACATATCGCACACTAATGGCTGTTGATAGCGCCGTGATGATTATCGATTCGGCAAAGGGTATCGAGGATCAGACAGTTAAGTTATTCAAAGTATGCCGGATGAGGGGCATCCCGATTTTCACTTTTATCAATAAAATGGACCGACAAGGTAAAATGCCGCTTGAATTGCTTGCCGAACTCGAAGAGGTATTAGGTATAGAAACATATCCAATGAACTGGCCGATTGGGATGGGAAAAGACTTCGTAGGCATTTACGACAGGTTCAATAATCGGATTGAACAGTTCAAAACCGAAGGGGAAGAGCGTTTCCTTCCGTTGAATGACGAAGGTGAACTTGAAGTGGATCATAAACTTAAGGATTCCCAGCTATATGAGCAAACATTGGAAGAAATCATGCTGTTGACGGAAGCGGGTAACCAATTCTCTGAAGAAAACATTGCGAATGGAAAACTAAGTCCCGTATTTTTCGGAAGTGCTTTAACGACATTCGGTGTTCAGACGTTTTTGGATGCTTATTTGAAATTTGCACCAGCTCCACAAGCTCGGATGACGACGTCTGGCGAAATGGACCCTGTGAGTCATGATTTTTCTGGCTTCATTTTCAAGATCCAAGCGAATATGAACCCAAAACACCGTGACCGGATCGCTTTCCTTCGTATCTGCTCCGGTAAATTCGAGCGTGGAATGAGCGTAAACTTAAGCAGGACAGGGAAACCGATTAACCTGTCTTCTTCTACCCAATTCATGGCTGATGATCGGAACACCGTAAATGAAGCGGTAAGCGGAGATATCATCGGTTTATATGATACCGGTAACTACCAGATTGGAGATACGATCACAACAAGCAAAGACATGTTCCAGTTTGAAAAGCTGCCTCAGTTTACACCGGAACTATTCATGAGGGTAACAGCTAAAAACGTCATGAAACAGAAACATTTCCATAAAGGAATTAACCAACTTGTACAGGAAGGGGCAATACAGCTCTTCAAAACGGTTCGGATGGAAGAATATCTGCTTGGTGCGGTTGGGCAACTTCAATTCGAAGTATTCGAGCATCGAATGAGGAACGAGTACAATGTTGAAGTCGTGATGGAGCGCATGGGCAGTAAGATAACACGTTGGGCTGAAGATGAAAAGCTTGATGAAAACCTTCATAGCTCAAGAAGCATTCTTGTTAAAGACCGGTTCGACAAATATGCATTCTTATTTGAAAATGAGTTTGCACTACGTTGGTTCCAAGATAAAAATCCTGACGTGGAATTATATAATCCAATGGATTTGAAATAATGGAGAAGCCCGTGTAATATACACGGGCTTTCAGTTTGTAGACAGAAGGGTTTCGGAATGGTCTCATTCGGAAACCTTTTTGATTTTTTAATGTACTTGAAGCGGTTACACAGAATATTTGACCTCTTCGATATTTAGATCATATTTCCCTCTCGCGAAGTACAGTTTGACCATCTTTTTCCGTAAAGAAAGGCTACATGATCCTGATCCATCATGATGAGAAAAAACTGTTCATTAGTTAACGAAGAACGATGTGACAACCAATGGCTTTCAATTAGCCCAGATAATGATTGAATCACATAAAAGTCTTTTTAGAGAAATATCATTGGAAAGATCAATATCTACCAAATTATTCCTTTGACAATCTCCTTAAACTCCTTTATATTTAGCTAGTACTTTAGTGCTTAAAAGCGTTTCAGTAATTATGAGGGGTGAAAAGGTCCAATCCTTACCTCAGAGAATATACAACATGAAAGCGGGGAAATACATTATGCGTCTTGAAGATGCAAAGCTGAAACTTTCCTTACCTGAAGCAATTGGGGTTTTGGCCGTTCTATTCTTTATTATTGCAACTGGTATCATACATTATGGACTTGCCCCCCATATTCCAATTATAGCGGCAATCCTATTTCTATTTGTCTATGGAAAGATCAAGAAGCTTCCATTTTCAATTATGGAGTCAGCTATGGTCAAAGGTGCAGTTTCTGGTATGGGAGCCATCTATATATTCTTTTTCATTGGAATGTTGATTTCCATCTGGATGGCAAGCGGGACGATCCCTACCATCATGTACTATGGGTTTGACTGGATTTCTGGTGAATATTTCTATGCGATCACATTTCTGGTGTGTTCGCTAATAGGGCTCTGCATCGGGAGTTCACTTACAACATCAGCCACAATCGGCGTTGCTTTAATAGGCATGGCGGCTGCGATGGATTTATCGTTGGCGATCACAGCCGGTGCAATCATTTCCGGTGCATTTCTTGGGGATAAAATGTCTCCATTATCCGACTCGACCAACCTTGCATCGGGAACGGTTGGAGCATCATTATTTGAACATATTAATAATATGCTTTGGACAACGATTCCAGGTTTTTTAATATCACTTATCAGCTTTTACTTCCTTTCACCGAATGTCAAAGTGGCTCGTGTTGAGGAAATCGAAGCCATGACCAAAGCCCTGGAAATGGAGACGAATATAAGCATATGGAGTTTGATTCCGTTTGTCATCGTTCTAGTCATGGCTTTGAAAAAGGTGTCGGCGATTCCGACATTGTCAGCAGGAATCATTTCGGCGGCCGTGGTTGCTTTCATACAAACGCCGAGCTTGACCGTTGCAAAACTAGCGGATATCTTATACGGGGGTTTTGTACTGAAGAGTGGAATGGATCAACTTGACTCAATCCTATCGCGGGGCGGCATTGAAAGTATGATGTTCTCCGTTTCGATGGTGTTGTTGGCATTGGCGATGGGCGGACTATTGTTCGAATTGGGAGTCATCCCTTCTATTTTAAAAGCGGTCCAGGATTCATTGACGAGTGTAGCGAAAGTGATTTCCGCTACTGTATTTGCAGGAATCAGCGTGAATTTCCTGGTGGGTGAACAGTATTTGTCAGTTATACTGCCTGGGAAGGCCTTTCAGCAGAAATATGAAGATTTAGGCTTACAGCCCAAAACGCTTGCGAGGGTACTTGAAGATGCGGGAACAGTTGTGAATCCTCTGGTTCCTTGGGGTGTCTGCGGTGTATTCCTGACACAGGTATTGGGTGTTTCAACCCTTGAATATGCCCCATTTGCATTCTTCTGCTTACTTTGTCCTTTGCTCAGTCTGATTTCTGGCTTTACGAAAATCGGTATCCATTATAAATGAAAAAAACAGGCGGTCGGTTTCGACTGCCTGTTTTTTTATATGAACTTCAATAGGGAAAACCCCCTGAAATGAACAGAAATGTCAGGGGGTATAGGATTTAACGTTTATTTTGAAGACGCAATCTCATCCTTTGGGATGGACACGACCTTTTCTTTCTGTTCAAGTAAGTTCATTCGCATGACGACATTTTGGAATATGCCCATTGAAAGCATGAGCAGCAGTAAGGAAGATCCTCCATAACTGATGAATGGAAGGGTGATCCCTGTAATTGGGATAAGTCCAGTCACTCCGCCTACGTTAATGCCAACTTGAATGCCGATCATGGATGAGATGCCGATCAATAAAAGACTTCCAAAAGGATCTTTGCATTTTGCGGAAAGCACATATCCCCTTAGGACGATAAAACCTAGTGTCAATAGAACGAACCCGACTCCGAATATCCCGAGTTCTTCTGCAATGACGGCCATGATGAAATCAGTATGTGATTCAGGTAGGTATCCGTATTTTTGTACACTGTCACCAAGTCCCACTCCAGTAAGGCCACCGGATCCTATCGCGAATAATGAATTGACGAGTTGATACCCGCTTTCTCCTGCCGTTCCAAATGGATCGGCAAACCCCGTAAAACGAGACACCTTATTTTGAGAGAAGACGGATGAGAAATTACCTGTCACGAGTACCCCTAATGCGAATATCGCAACGAATATCGCAGTGATCAATGAAAGTTTGAATATGCTCTTAAAAGACATCCCGGATGAAATGATCATGGTACTTGAAATCAGGAAAATGACCGCTGCCGTTCCATAGTCAGGTTGTATCCCGATTAAAAAACAGATGAATACCAGAAAGAAAATCGGGGGGATGACGGCTTTATCAATACTATTGATTCGATCCTGCCTTTTTCCGTAAATGGCTGCCAGATAAATGATCATCGCCAATTTGGAAAATTCCGCGGGTTGGATCGATTTTGTCCCTAACTTGAACCAGCTTGTGGCATTTCCAGCTGTATGGCCGAAGATAAATAGCATCAAAAGGATACCGGCCATTCCAAACATCATAGACATCAAGAACATTTTGTTTTTGTACATCTTATAAGGAAGAATCATCGTGACGATCATTGCCAGGAATGAAATGAGAAAGGCCGTTTTTTGTTTCTCAAAAAAGAAATCCATGGGCTGACCGTATCGAGCAACAGCAGTAATCATGCTCGAACTGTAAATCATGACTAAACCAAACAAACAGAGTAATACGACAGCGATGAAAATAGGGAAGTCGTATGCTTTAATTATTCTTTTCACTTGTGCGCTCACCTCAAATATGTATGCGCGAAAAAATCGCCTTCTTATATAGTAACGGAAAATCGGTTATATAGATAATAATTTATATTAGATAATATGAATTTATCCTCCATTACCCAATATTAAACACTAAAACCGATAAACTAGTCTCCCGGATTTCCTTTTAGCTTAAGGCCGAATTTGGATTCCTAATATATTACCTTCGATGGCAAACGTGAATACTCCTTTTAAAATCGGAAAATTTTTACTATATATTCCATTTCACCGGTGCTATAGAGATTCCTATTCAAGGTTATTGATGACTGGGATGCAGTTCATGGGTTTCACCAAATGAGTTGTAAAACGTGATGTGATGTTGCGGATACTGTAAACGAATTTGTTAAAGGACTAACTCATCTTAAGAGGTATACTTATATTAGCCCCGATTATATTGCAGGGAACAAACAGGGGTTTTATGGAGAGAGGGTTACGGTTGTTAACTTGGTTTCAATCGATTATATTATATAGGCTGCTACGTCTCTGGCATTATATTAAGAGGGTTCAGGAAAAACCTCGTATGTTCAGTGAAGTTTATGAACTGTTTAAGAAAAGTAGTCAGGTGCTCTTATCAAACCATCCTGGGAAATCAAGGAGTGGAATTGAAGCGCTATTTTACTTTCACTTAGAAAGGGATTTTTGACAGACAGCACTTCAGCCGAGAAGTTTTGCTGCATTTCATTGAAGGTATTACTCCTGGGTAGATTTTTATTCAAGGATAAAAATGATATGGAGTACCAATAAAAATAAAGTAAAGCAAGGGGAGTAGTTATGGAAGAAATACATGACAAGTTGGAAGTGTTTTCTCCGGCAACAGGTGAGAAGATTTCGGAAATCGTCCCAACGCCATTGAAGTCGATTCCTCATATATATAAGAAATCAAGACATGCGTTCCAATCATGGTCGAACCTTCCCATCAAGGAACGGCTGCACTATTTAAAACGGCTTCGTTTATTGATGGTTGAAAAAATGGATGAAATAGCTGAAGTCGTTTCAAAAGATACGGGAAAAGTGAAAATTGAAGCGCTGGTTGCCGACATCATGCCAACGATTGATGCAATCAAGCATATCGAGAAACATGCCGTGAAGACCCTTTCCGGACAGAAGGTCACCACCCCACTCATGTTAATTGGTAAAAAATCTTATATTCATTATATGCCCCGTGGAACGATTCTCGTCATTTCACCATGGAATTATCCGCTGCAGCTTTCCATGGTACCCATTCTTAATGCTTTAGCAGCGGGAAATACAGTCATCGCCAAGCCATCAGAGGTAACTCCTTTAGTTGGAGTGTGCATCGAAAATCTGTTTCTTGAAGCTGGTTTCCCAGAAGGGACTATACAGTTTGCCCATGGAGGGAAAGAATTGGGTTCGGCATTAACTGAACAAAAACCAGATTATATATTTTTCACTGGATCTGTAAGGACTGGAAAAATGATTGGTGAGGTCGCAGCAAAACACCTGATCCCTACGACTCTGGAGCTTGGCGGTAAGGATCCGATGATCGTTCTGCGAGATGCTAACTTGGAGCGTGCTGTGAACGGGGCTCTATGGGGAGCTTTCACAAATAGTGGGCAGGTGTGCATGAGTGTTGAAAGGGTTTATGTGGAACGTCCTGTTTATAAGCAGTTCCTCATGCTTCTTAAAGAAAAAACGAAGTCCATGAGGCAGGGAGTGCAATTGAACGATGATATCGGTTCAATGACTTTCCCGGCACAAGTTGATATTGTGGCTGGACACCTGGAGGATGCACTGAATAAGGGGGCCGTTCTTGAAACCGGTACACCTCCGAAAGAGTGGGAAATGGGACAGACCCATTTCATTCCGCCGACAATTCTGTCCAATGTCGATCATTCCATGAAAATCATGAAAGAAGAAACGTTCGGTCCTGTGTTGCCTGTTATACCTTTCGATACGGAGGAAGAAGCGATCTCCCTGGCAAATGAAAGTGAGTATGGACTAAATTCCAGCGTTTGGACGATGGATAGGGAAAAAGCAAGCAGGATTGCGACACGGTTAGTAACCGGGGCGGTGACGATCAATGATGTGCTGATAACGGTTGCTAATCATCATTTACCATTTGGCGGTGCCAAACAAAGTGGGGTTGGCCGCTATCATGGCGAGCATGGATTGAAGATTTTCTGCCATGAAAAAGCGATCATGATCGATAAAGGTAAAAACAATACAGAAATACAATGGTATCCATATGAAGGGAAATACACGAGTTTTTTATCGCTGTTTCAGAACTACTTTTCTGCCAAACCTAACTGGATTCGTTTCGGCAAAGAATATTTGCGATTGATTAAATTATCAAAAGGGAATCGAAAATGAAATCCATTTATAAAAAAGATTGTTATTTTCATAACTCGCGCGTATACTATTAATATACTTAATAACTGATTTTCCTTTCAAAGGGGAGTAGCGTTAGGGTTCGCCCTAAAACAAAGTCGTCATTACGTGGATGTTGAACATTCATCGGCTTTGTTGACATGTTTTCATGTTCAGCAAGACCTTTGCCTATATGGCAGAGGTCTTTTTATTTTGCCAATGCCAATAGGAAGGAAATACTAACTATTGGAGGTTGAATGGATGGAAGCATCAATATTATTGGAATATGGCTGGGTCCTTCTTATCTTGGTTGGATTGGAAGGGATACTTGCTGCGGATAATGCAGTCGTCATGGCTGTCATGGTTAAGCATTTGCCAAAAGAACAACAGCGAAAAGCCTTGTTTTATGGTCTGATGGGAGCTTTTGTTTTCCGCTTTGCAAGTTTATTCCTTATTTCCTTTCTTGTCGATGTGTGGCAGGTTCAAGCAATCGGTGCGATTTATTTACTTTTCATTGCTTTTCAGAACATTTATAAAAAATACGCTGGTAAAGGTGAGAAGGAAATCACGAAACCCAAAAAGCAATCGGGCTTCTGGATGACCGTGGTAAAGGTTGAAGCGGCAGATATAGCTTTCGCAATCGATTCCATGTTGGCTGCCGTCGCACTGGCTGTTACACTTCCTGCAACAGGCTGGATGAAAGTCGGCGGTATTGACGGAGGGCAATTCGCTGTCATGTTCCTCGGAGGTTTGATCGGATTGGTCATTATGCGATTTGCAGCAACTGCATTCGTGAAGTTGCTTCATCAGCGTCCTTCACTTGAAATGGCGGCATTTTTGATTGTGGGTTGGGTTGGAGTGAAATTGGCGGTACACACACTCGCACACCCTTCACTGGCTGTCATCGATCATCATTTCCCTGAATCAACTCTTTGGAAATCGATTTTCTGGACTGTATTGATTGGAATTGCAGCAGGTGCATGGATCATCTCAAGCAAAAAAGAAAAAAAAGAAAAAGAAGAGGAAAAAATACAAGGAGCTTAAAAAAACAGGCGTGTTGGGCACGCCTATTTTTTTTGCTTTTTAATGTATTTATGGAGATGACCCTCAAAAGCACAGGTATGTTTACGTATGATATGTTAAAAGATGTGAATATTAAATTCCGGTTATAAAAATGACAATTGTCCCATTGTATTGGACGAAAATCTGGAAAAAGTTAATTTACTGTAATTGCACTGTAATAAACGAGAAAAAACTAAGTATTTTATCATGTTGATATATTATGTGATTTCATTTAAATCGCAAAAATAGTTCTTTTGGTACTGTCTTTTAGACTCCCTCCGCTTAAGATAAGTATGTTGATGCGTATTTTATGTTCAACAGGAGCGAGGTGAGCAAATGCTTGGATTGTTGTTTACAGCATTCAAAAAAAAGCGTTCTTTAGAAGAAACCGTATTGAAAATTCAACAAGGCGATATTAGCCTTCGAAATGATACTATAGAGTCATTCAAACCTTTTATTGCGAAAACCGTCTCGTCGGTTTGCAAACGTTACATATACGAATCGGATGATGAATTCAGTATTGGTATGATTGCTTTTAACGAGGCAATCGATAAATATTCCCCGGAAAAAGGCCGTTCTTTATTGGCATTTGCCGAAACCCTCGTTAAACGAAGGGTTATAGATTATTTAAGAAGCCAATCCAAACAAAAAGAAGTACTATTGGATTTATCACTGAATGATGATAATGATCGAAGCCATATATATATCGATAATGAAAATTCGATCAATGAGTACGAGAAGCAGAAGGAATCGGAAAGAAGAAAAGAAGAAATTCAGCTTTATATTAGCCATCTACAGGATTTTGGTCTGTCATTTGAGGATTTAGTTGAAAACTCTCCCAAACATGCAGATGCAAGGAAGGGAGCTATCATGATCGCTAAATTGTTAATGGAAGATGACGAACTGAAAGAAACACTGTTTGCAAAAAAGCGGCTGCCCGTAAAACAGCTTGAGGGAAAAGTGGAAGTAAGCAGAAAAACGATTGAACGGAACAGAAAATACATCATTGCTGTGGCAATCATAATAAACGGAGATTTTTTGTATTTGAATGATTATATAAAAGGGGCTATCGATGGATGAAAAAAGGAGTTATTCTTTCAGTTAATAAGCGATATGTAACCCTATTGACCCCCGAGGGTGAATTTCTGAAAACCAAAAGGCAGGAACGGGTATATGAAGTGGGCGAGGAAATCACTTTTTCACCTGCTAACCAAAGGTTCACTTTAGCTTTTTCAAATTTTCATTCATCTTTCAAAAAAACGGCTCTGCTAAGCATTGCCTCTACTTTCTTGATACTCTTTTCTATTCTTCCTTCTTATTTTTCCGGTCATGTGTCGGCATATATGACGATAGATGTGAATCCAAGCATTGAATTGGAGCTTGACGATGATTTAGAAGTTCTCGAACTTACCGGTTTAAATGAAGACGGCAAGCTTGTGATTGATCATCTAAAGGACTGGAAAGGCAAGAATATAAAGACTGTTACAAATCGGATCGTTGAAACGACGAAGCAACTTGGGTATATGAAAGGAAATAAACAAATAGTCGTTTCCACAACGTTATTGGAAAAAAATAAAGAACTGGATAAGCATTTAAAAAAAGAAATAAAAGAAATATCTGAGCAGGATAATGTTTCTGATACAAGAATGAAAGTGATCCAGGCAACAAAAAGCGATCGGAAGCAAGCAAGGGAACAAGGCATATCCACGGGTAGATATCTCGAAAAGAAGTTGAATGAAGATAAAGGAAAGGTAAAAGTCAATAAGAGGGAGTCTGCTCCAGCACCGGATAAAAAAATAGAGGAAAAAGTTGTTATTCCGAAAGAGAAGGGCGTAACGCTGGGTACGGAAAACAAATCGGATGGGGAAAAGAAAAAAGAGAATGATGCAATTGAAATAAAGAAAAAGCCAGCCAATGAAGCCAAACCGACTGAAAGGAAAGGACCGGGAACACAATTTACCAAAACTAAGGAACAAACTGAACAGGTAGATACAATTGGAAAACGGAATGCCATAAATGTATACAAGGAAAAAAGCAACAAGTCAAAAGGAAAATCGGATAGCGATCACAGCAACCAATCAAAGAACAAGCAGAAAAATGATAAGAGTAATAAAAAGTTCGATGTGAAAAAAGTTCCATCAGCCAAAGAAAAGAATAATAACGATCAAAAAAGGCACGACAGGCATGATAATCAGGACAAGCAGAAAAACCAGGACAAGCAGAATAACCAGGGCAAGCAGAATAACCAGGGCAAGCAGAATAAACAGGTTAGGCAGGATACACATGGTAAGCAATATAACCACCATGATAAGCAGCAAAATAAACAAGATAAGAATGATTGGGACAAGTCGAAATGGGGTAAAGGCAATAATGGAAACGGAAATGGACATAATGAATAAAAAGAGTCCAGCATACAGCTGGACTCTTAGCCATGGATATTTAATTGTAATAAGAATTATTGACCTTTAAGTTGAGATTGTGCTTGTTGTACAAGACGTTTCGTGATTTCTCCGCCAACTGAACCATTGGCACGTGCTGAAGTATCGGAACCTAATTGTACACCGAATTCAGATGCAATTTCATATTTGATTTGTTCTAATGCTTGTTCGATTCCAGGAACAAGAAGGTTGTTACTGCTGTTAGCCATTTGAATCTCCCCTTTACTTTTTCAACGGCTTTTGCCGCTGTAATGATAGTATAAGTAGAATGTGGAGTTTTACTTATATGAGCTGCATCAAACTTATTGGTAAACCTACCTATTTGTTGTAAGTAAGTCAGTTTTAAAAGAGAATGGAAAAAAGAATGAAAAAAGGATGAAAAAAGGGTAAACTAGATTTTTAATGGTTATGTGATTCGCATAACTATAAAGGAGTAAGAAAGGAAACTCTTTATGTTTGCTATCAAAAAAATATTATCAAAGTTAACACCCGCTCAGCTTATCGTCGGTTATTACTTCTTGGCCGTAAGTATCTCGACCATACTGTTGAGTCTGCCTGTTGCTCTTAAGCCAGGCGTGGAATTTAAATTCATGGATGCATTATTCACAGCCGTAAGTGCAGTTAGTGTGACAGGTCTAACAGTTGTTAGTTTACCTGAAGTGTATAATGAGGTAGGCTATTTCATTCTAATGTTTGTTCTCCAATTTGGCGGTATTGGCATTATGACACTTGGAACGTTTTTCTGGTTGATTGTGGGTAAGAAAATCGGTTTGAAGGAAAGACAATTGATCATGACAGATCAAAACCAATCGAATCTTTCGGGGCTTGTTAAATTATTGATTCAAATCATTCAGATATTTGTCGTAATTGAAATGATTGGCGCTCTAGTTTTAGGCATTTACTTTCTGAATTATTTTCCAAGCTGGCAAGAGGCCTTTTTAAATGGCTTGTTCTTAGCCATAAGTGCCACCACGAATGCAGGTTTTGATATCACCGGTATTTCAATGATTCCATTTAAAGACGATTATTTTGTACAGTTCATCACGATCATCCTGCTTACCCTTGGAGCTATCGGGTTTCCTGTCTTGATTGAGTTGAAAGAGTTTTTATCCAATAAAGCCCGTACTTATAAGTTTCATTTTTCTTTGTTCACGAAGCTGACATCAGTCACTTTCTTTTCCCTTATCATTGGGGGAACGATCCTGATTTACTTGCTGGAAATGAACGGGTTTTTTAAAGGTAAGAACTGGCATGAATCTTTTTTTTATTCTCTTTTTATGTCATCGAATACGAGAAGTGGTGGCCTTGCAACGATGAATGTGGGCGATTTCTCGGAACCGACCCTTTTATTGCTGAGCATTTTGATGTTCATTGGAGCATCCCCAAGTTCAGTCGGGGGAGGGATACGGACAACGACTCTGGCCATCATGATTCTATTTTTATGGAATTTCATGAGGGGAAGGCGTTCCATTAAAGTGTTCAAGCGGGAGATTCATCCCGATGATATTCGAAAGGCGACAGCAGTTATGATCATGGGATCGCTCCTTTGCATAATCGCGGTCTTCATTTTATCGATTACTGAGAATTTTACTTTGATGCAAATCATTTTTGAAGTATGTTCGGCTTTTGGTTCAGTCGGTCTTTCGATGGGAATTACACCTGAACTCAGCAATACCGGTAAAATTGTCATTATGATCATTATGTTCATTGGCCGTGTCGGGATAACGTCCCTCCTGTATATCATTGGCCATAAAGAAGTTACGGAAAATTTCCATTACCCTAAAGAACGCGTCATCATTGGATAAGTGATTAAAGTAGAACAGTGACCTTTCCGTCGAGGAAAGGTTTTTTGTTTTGTTTGCAGGAATCATGGACAAAATGTTGAAATTTACCTATAAGTGAGAGTTTTCAACCATTTAAACATACAAAAATATGCTTAATTTGCCCCCTTACTTTGAGTTCATTCGGATGAAGTATAAATCATTTTGGTGAGGAGGTGGAAGAATTGAAGAAATATACTGGAAGGTTCTTTGTCCCTGCCCTTTTCTTCATATTGATATTACCCTATATAGGGTGGCTTGGGCATGAAGAACGAGGATTTTCCGCCTTTTCAGGAATATATGTAATCGTAATTTTAACCATTGCCTGGTGTTTGGGTGCCATCTTCGATCATAACCGGAAAACGATTGCTTTGTTGCAGGATAGCGAAGGGCGTTATCGCATTATCTCCAATTATTCTAAAGAATTGATCAATAGCTTCAATGAAGTCGTTTTCCTAACGGATGAGAAAGGGAAATGGTTGTATTTAAACCCGGCCTGGAAATCGATGAGTGGTGCAACCGTGAATGAATCCCTGGGGCTTCACTTTTCCAAACATATGGATAACGCTTCTTATCAAGACCTATTAAAGACCTTTGAGGACTCCTTTCATCGAGGGGACAAATATTTTCGTGCGGACATAAAACTGAATACGAAAAAGGGAACAAGTTGGGTTGAAGCTTTCGTTAAACTAATTTACGATGACGATGGGAAATTCATCGGGACGGCGGGCATATTATCGGAGATCAATGAACGTAAACATGCTGAGGAAAAGCTTGTGAGCCTAAACGAACACCTGGCAATCACATCAAGCAAATTATCAACGGCAGCCCAACTTGCGGCAGGGATTGCACATGAGGTCAGGAATCCGATGACAGCGATAATGGGATTCGTGAAGTTGATTAAAGATGGCGGTTCCGAAAAGCAGGAATACTATGATATTATTTTTTCGGAAATAAATCGAATCGAGCAAGTGCTGAACGAACTCTTGCTGCTATCGAAACCTGCTGAGGCGGTTTTTCTTGAGAAGGATTTAAAGGAAAGCTGCAACCATGTCGTAACGCTGTTGCAGACAAATGCCGTACTGAACAATATTCAAATTCATAAAAATTATGATTCAGAACCTATTTTTATGTACTTTGATGAAAACCAAATCAAGCAAGTATTAATAAACATGATAAAAAATTCCATAGAATCGATGCCGAACGGCGGCAATATTTTTGTAGGCATAAATGAAAAAAATGGGGAAGTTTTTTTGAGCATTTTGGATGAAGGGGAGGGTATCCCGGAAAACTCCCTTCAAAAAGTAGTAGAACCATTTTTCACTACAAAAACATCAGGAACGGGATTGGGTCTTTCCGTTTGTTTTAGAATCATCGAAAAGCACGGCGGAAAGGTTTTCATCACAAGTGAACTGAAAAAAGGTACGAAAATAGTTTGTATCTTTCCAACCGTCCAACAAAGAGAAAATAGTGAGAACGAAAAGGTCTGGATGCATGGCCGCGAATGACAAGAAAATAATGATTTAATCGTTGAAAAAATCAGAATATTATGTATATAATTTAAGAGTAATAACATACTAACCGGTTAGTTAGTTTAAAAGGAGGAATTCATTTGAACTTTGAACATACTCAAAAGGTGAAAGATCTGGAAAAGAAGTTAACGGAATTCATGGAAAAGCACGTCTATCCAAATGAATCAATATACAAGAAGCAGCTCGCAGCACAGGAGAGCCGCTGGAGTGAAATACCCCCGATATTATCTGAATTGACGACAAAAGCAAAAGAAGCAGGATTATGGAATTTATTTTTGCCTGATAGCGGTTATGGCGCGGGTTTAACAAATCTAGAATATGCCCCTCTTTGTGAAATCATGGGTAGGTCGACGATAGGGCCTGAAATCTTCAACTGTAATGCGCCGGACACTGGTAATATGGAAGTGTTGGTGAGATACGGTTCAGATGAACATAAAGAACGCTGGCTGAAGCCCTTGCTTGCTGGGGAAATCCGCTCATGCTTCTCGATGACAGAACCGGAAGTGGCGTCCTCCGATGCGACCAATATCGAATGCAGGATAGAAAAGACGGGTAATGAGTATGTCATAAACGGCCGAAAATGGTGGTCATCAGGAGCAGGCGATCCCCGATGCAAGATTGCCATCGTCATGGGTAAGACGGATCCTGAGGCGTCCAAGCATGAACAACAGTCAATGATTCTTGTACCGCTGGATACACCGGGCGTCAAAATCGAGAGAATGCTCCCTGTGTTCGGTTATGATCATGCCCCGCATGGCCATGCCGAAATCACTTTTGAAAATGTGAGGGTCCCGGCAACGAATATTCTATGGGGTGAAGGCAAAGGATTTGCGATTGCCCAAGGAAGGCTCGGACCTGGAAGGATACATCATTGCATGAGGCTGATCGGCGCTGCTGAAAGAGCTCTTGAAGAATTATGTAAGCGCATTCAAAAACGTGTCGCTTTTGGTAAAACATTGGCGAGACAAGGTGTGATCATGGAGTGGGTTGCTGATTCACGCATTGAAATCGAACAAGCAAGACTTCTGACCTTAAAAGCTGCTTATATGATGGATACTGTCGGGAACAAGGAAGCGAAGGCGGAGATTGCCATGATAAAAGTGGTGGCACCGAATATGGCCTTGAATGTGCTTGACAGGGCCATCCAAGGCTTTGGAGCTGCTGGGATTTCCGATGATTTCCCTTTTGCTGCACATTGGGCGAATGCACGGACTTTAAGGCTTGCTGATGGTCCCGATGAAGTTCACCGCTCACAAGTTGCCAAGATAGAACTTCGAAAATACCAACAAAAGCATGAGGTGAAAATATGAAAGTTACCGACTTATTCGATTTAACTGGAAAGACGGCGATCATAACCGGTGGAGGAAGAGGATTGGGAGCACAAATAGCGACCGGCTTTGCCGAAGCTGGGGCAAATGTCGTTCTTTGTTCGCGGAAGAAGGAGGCATGCGACGAAGTTGCTTCACAAATCGAAAAGCTTGGAGTCAAGACGCTTTCCCTGAAGTGTGATATCACCAATCCGTCAGATGTACAGGAAGTTGTTAACGAAACGTACCGTGAATTTGGCGCCATCGACATTTTAGTAAACAATAGCGGGGCATCCTGGGGGGCACCAGCCATCGACATGCCCCTTGAAGCATGGCAGAAGGTGATGAATGTCAATATAACCGGAACCTTTATCATGAGCCAGACAACAGGCAGGGTCATGATTGAACAGGGACATGGGAAAATAATAAATATTGCTTCCGTTGCCGGATTAGGGGGAACCGACCCGAGGGTGCTCGATACGGTCGGATATAATACGAGTAAAGGGGCCGTCATTACTTTAACGAAGGATTTAGCTGTTAAATGGGGTCAGCATAATATCAATGTTAATGCAATCGCACCCGGTTTCTTTCCTACAAAAATGACGAAAGGTGTTCTTGAGCAAGGAAAGAATCCTATCTTGGATTCCACGCCGCTAAAAAGATTAGGGAGTGATGATGATTTGAAAGGGGCAGCGGTTTTCCTGGCCTCAAAGGCATCCGATTTTGTGACTGGAAATATCTTGATTGTCGATGGGGGTTCACATGCAAAGTAATGAAAGATAAGTAAATATGGCTGGAGGGTATGAAATGATGAATGAAAAAAAATGGCTTTCCGTTTATCCTGATTCAATTTCAAAGGAAATAAAAGTCCCTGAGTTTCCGATGCAAAGGATTCTTCAAAATGCATGTCAGTCCTATCCAAACAATACAGCTATTACTTTTTATGACCGAAAGATATCCTATCAGGAGCTTTTTCATGCATCGCAAGCCTTTGCTTCAGCCCTGCAAAAAAAAGGTGTTCAAAAAGGCGATCGTGTCGCCATCATGCTGCCTAACTGTCCGCAATACGTTATAGCTTACTATGGATCGTTAGCAACAGGAGCCATTATCACCCAAATCAACCCAATGCTGGTTGAAAGGGAGCTGCAGCATATTTTACAGGACTCAGGTGCAGAAACGATCGTTGTATTGGATGGATTATACCCGAAGGTGAAAAGTGTGCAGCAACACGCAAATCTGAAAAATATCATCGCCGTAAGCCTTCAGTCTTCGGATGCAGATTTCCAGCCTGATGCTTCCTTTGACCAATTCATGAAGACAGGGGACGGGAATATCAATCACGTATCAATCGATCCGGAAAATGATATAGCCGTTCTTCAGTATACAGGAGGAACGACCGGCCGTTCAAAAGGGGCGATGCTGACTCACAGGAATATTCTGGCCAATGTCATTCAATCGTATGAATTCTTCAAGCATGAATTAAAAATGGGCTCTGAAAGAACGCTGTCGGTCATCCCGCTTTTTCATGTTTTTGGAATGACGTCCGCAATGAATTTATCCGTGTATATCGCGGGTGATTCCATCATGCTGCCACGATTTGAAATAGAAGAAGTGCTGGAAACGATTAAGCGTGAACAGCCGACCACTTTTCCTGGTGTACCGACCATGTATGTAGCGTTGACGAATCATCCAAAGGCAGAAGAATATGGAATGGGCTCAATTCGGGTCTGTAACAGCGGAAGTGCACCGATGCCTGTGGAACTGCTGCGTGAGTTTGAACGAAAATCAGGTGCGAAAATATTGGAAGGCTACGGTCTTACGGAAGCTTCGCCAACAACTCATTGTAACCCGGCATTTGCAAAAAGGAAGCCTGGGAGCGTCGGGATTGGTTTCCCATCGACTGAATATAAAGTGATGGACCTGGGGGACGGGACTAAGGAAATGCCCCCTGGCGAATTGGGGGAATTGGTCGTCAAAGGACCTCAAGTGATGAAAGGTTACTGGAATATGCCGGAGGAAACGGCGGTGACCCTTCGGGATGGTTGGCTTTATACGGGTGATATCGCCAAAGTTGATGAAGACGGTTATCTCTATATTGTCGACAGGAAAAAAGATTTGATCATCGCAAGTGGCTATAATATTTATCCGCGAGATGTGGAGGAAATTCTCTATGAACATCCTGCTGTCCAGGAAGCGGTTGTCATCGGAGTTCCTGATGCTTACCGAGGGGAGTCGGTAAAAGCTGTGCTTGTACTTAAACATAATAAAACGGCAAATGAACGGGAAATCATCGATTACTGCCGAGCAAGCCTATCGGCTTATAAAGTTCCGAATTTCGTTGAATTTCGTTATGAGTTACCGAAGACAAATGTCGGAAAGATTTTAAGGCGGGCTTTAAGAGAAGAACTTTCCAGGAAATAAGAGGGCTTTGATAGTACGAACGCGTATGATATCAATTCAGCTGAAATTTTAACAGATTGCGAGGGTGCAAACATGAAAGAAAAAATGACAGAACATAGCATACGCTTATTTGAAAAGAGGGGCTTTAGTGAAACGTCGATTTCCGATATCGTCGAATCGGTCGGGGTTACGAAGGGAACGTTTTATTATTACTTTACGAGCAAAGAGCAGTTGCTTATGGATATTCATCTAGCTTATATAGACGAGTTGCTTAGTGAGCAGGAAATAATCATGTTGGAGCCTGGTAAAAGCTGTAAGGACCAGCTTTTCGAAATGGTATTGATGTTATTAAAAAGCATCAAAACCAAAAAATCCAGCGCAACGGTCTTTTTCCGTGAAATGAAAAATCTAAGTGACGAAAAACTTGCACAAATCCTTCCTAAGCGGGATGAGTTCCGTAATAAAATCGAGCAAGTGCTGATTAGCGGCATCGAGAGCGGAGAACTACGTTCCAATCTCGATGCATCCATCATCTCTTTTGCTATTTTGGGTGTGGCCAATTGGAGCTATCATTGGTTCGACCCAGAAGGTGAAAAAACCGAACAGGAAGTTGCAGCCATTTTTATGGGGATGATTCTGCAGGGAATTGAAGCGTGACCGGGTTACATACTAACCAGTTAGCAGAAGGGAGATAGAAGGCATGACCAACAAGCAAATTCAATCAATAACCGTAATTGGGGCTGGGCAGATGGGGCATCAAATTGCGATGCTTGCTGCACTTGGAGGTTACGAAACGATTCTTCAGGATGTTCAGGGAGACGCTTTGAATACAGCCCAAGAAAAATTGGAGGTCATTTTGACTAAATGGGTTCAAAAAGGAAAATTGTCCGAAGATCGTAAGTTGGCTGCTTTTAACCGTCTTCAATATACCACCGATCTTGAGAAAGCGGCCAGTGGAGCTGATTTGATCATTGAAGCGGTTGTTGAAAAAATTGATGTGAAACGGGAAGTCTTTGCTAGACTTGAAGAATTGGCCCCAGCAGAAACCATTTTTGCCACGAATAGTTCAACGATTGTCAATAGCCTTATTGCGAGTGTGACGAATCGTCCGGATAAGTTCATAAATATGCATTTCTTTTTCCCGCCTCTAATAATGGATTGTGTTGAAGTTGTCATGAGTGATCAAACATCGGAGGAAACAGCGAGGCTTGCGATGGAAGTAACAGAAAAAATGAATAGGACAGGAGTTTTGTTGAGGAAAGAGATATCGGGTTTCGTAGCCAACCGAATTTTGGGAGCTTTGCAGCGTGAGGCCTTATATTTGTATGAAGAAGGGATTGTGGACTATAAGGATATCGATTTAATTTGCAGAAAAGCTTTAGGCCACCCCATCGGCCCTTTTGAACTGATGGATCTATCAGGTATTGATGTAGGATATTTTGTCATGCAGCAGCGATACAATGAAACTGGAAATCCAGAAGACAAGCCAAATGCTTGTATTGAAGAAAAGGTGAATAAAGGACACTTAGGAAGGAAAACAGGAAAAGGCTGGTATGATTATCCAAACCAAGGAGTGAAGAATTGATGACAAAATTAATTAGAGTGGTTAAGGAAAATAGGCTTGCGGTCATCACCATCGATAATCCTCCATTAAACGTAATCAGTAAACAAGTATTCAGAGAATTGGGAGAAACATTCGATGAACTTTCAAAAGATACTGAAACTGTTGCGGTACTCATAACCGGTGCAGGCAATATCGCATTTGCGGCTGGTGCCGATATAAAAGAATTCCCTAACATGATGGGGAACCCGAACATGAAAGAAATGGTAAAGGAAAGTCATGCCGTCCTAACCAAAATAGACCAGTTACCTAAACCTACTATAGCTGTATTAAATGGCCTGACTTTGGGAGGCGGATGCGAACTGGCTCTGGCCTGTGATTTGCGAGTGGCAGAAACACAGGTTCAAATTGGTCTGCCTGAAGTGAAATTGGGCTTATTTCCTGGAGCTGGCGGTACACAGCGTTTGTCCAGACTTGTAGGAAACGCAAAAGCAAAAGAGATTATATTTACCGGTGATCCGCTTGGTGCCACGGAAGCGGAAAAGATCGGGCTTGTCAATAAAGTTGTTGAGCAAGGCTGCGGCTTATCGGAAGCGAAAATCTTGGCCTCACGATTAACAAGGCACTCACTTCAGGCACTTTCGAGAATCAAGAAAGCGATTGATGAAGGAAGTGAGGCAACGCTTGAACAAGGTCTAGAGATTGAAACGAATCTTTTTGAAGAAATCTTCCAAACTGAAGATGTTAAAGAAGGGGTTTCCGCTTTCTTGGATAAACGTAAACCAGCTTTCGTACATCGTTAATCAAGGAGGGGTCTTATGCATGAATTTGAAGTCAACGTCCGTTTTTCCGAAACGGATGCTTTGGGCCACATCAATAACACTAGCTATTTCATATACCTCGAAGAAGCACGAATGAAATTTTTTGAAGCTTTAGGCCTAGCGGCGAATGTCGAATCTTGGAATTTTTTGTTAGCCTCCACTAAATGCGACTTTATTGCTCAGGTATATTTCAATCAACTATTGACCATCCGTACATCTTTGACAAAAGTAGGAACGAAAAGTTGTGAAATGGCCCATGATATCCTCTGTTCACAAACTGGGGAAGTGATCGCCAGGGGAAGTGCAGTTTTAGTCTGTTTTGATTTTTTGAATCAAAAAAGTGAACCTATTCCTGAAGTTATTAAAGAAAAGCTCATTTCACATCTTGTTCATAAATAGAATGTCAAAAGTCTAAAGGAGTGGAAGATCATGGTTGACGATACGATTCCTGTTCGGCCCGGCGAGGAACTGAATATTGATGCATTAGAAGGTTTCCTAAGAAAAAACGTATTGGGCCTTCCAAATGAACCGTTAGAATTGCAACAATTTTCCACGGGCTATTCCAATTTGACCTATCAACTGAAAATTGGTGAGTGGGAGGCTGTCCTCAGAAGGCCACCTCTTGGTCCTGTTGCTCCAAAGGCACATGATATGAAGCGTGAACATCATATCCTAACTTCAATCAACCCATATTTTCAGGCAGCTCCCGAGCCTATTCTGTTCTCGGATGATGAATTGATTGCGGGGGCCCCTTTTTTCCTAATGGAAAGGAAACATGGAATTGTAATAGATACTGAATTTCCCAAGGGAATCGAGCCTACTGTTGAAAAGTGCAGACAGCTTTCATATGTGATGGTCAACCGGCTTGCTGATCTTCACTCGATTCCCTATGAGAAAACAGGGTTGGTTGAAATTTCCAAACCTGAAGGGTTCATTGAAAGACAAGTGCGCGGATGGATTTCCCGCTATGAGAGAGCAAAGACAGATGAAATCAAGGAAATTCGTCCGCTTATCGATTATTTTAAAGAGAATATCCCGAAATATAGCCAGACTTCAATTATCCATTATGACTATAAGATCAATAATGCCATGTTTAACAAGGACCTTACAGAGATGGTTGGTTTATTTGATTGGGAAATGTCCACCGTTGGTGATCCGCTAGCCGATTTAGGAGTGGCTTTAAGCTACTGGACGGAAAGCGGTGATCCGGAACTTATCAAATTCGGTGTGGGTCAAGCATCAATCACGACTTTAACCGGTTTCCTGACACGGCGGGAATTTATCGAGACGTATGCAGCAAGAAGCGGCAGGGATGTTTCCAACGTCGATTTTTACTTAACCTTTGGTTACTTTAAGTTAGCTGTCATCCTTCAGCAAATCTATTATCGATATAAAAAAGGCCAGACTAATGATCCCCGTTTTTCCAATCTCGGAAAAACGGTGAAAAGCTTACTCACTCATGCTGCAAATGTAGCTGCGAAGGAAGTTTAAATAAATGGAATATATACAAAACATTCATTTGCTACTAAAAAAAGAAGAAATAGATAGGGAAAAACTCCAAGAGGGGGATAAAGTTGCGGTCATCCTGGATGTGTTATTAGCGACCACAACAATTATTTCAGCACTTCAGGATGGGGCACGCCAGGTGATACCTGTCATGGATCCAGTGGATGCCTTGGTGAAAAGCCAGGAATTGGACCATGGGGATTCCATAGTGGCAGGGGAACTAAAAGCAAAACCGGTTGATGATTTAATGTATCCAAGTCCTACGCTATTGAGTAAGTTGGTACCTGGAAAAACTTTAATATTGTCAACGACTAATGGAACGGTTGCACTGAGGAATTCAGCCGCTGCAAAAAAGGTCTATATCGCATCTTTGTTAAATAATCCGTCTGTTGCTGAAAAAATAAAAAAACATCATAAAACAGAAACGATCATCATCGTATGTTCGGGAAACTCAGGTGAATTCAGTCTGGAAGACTTTTACGGTGCAGGTCATTTGATAGATTGCCTGATTACTGGATCACAAGGTACGTTCATACTCAACGATGCAGCAAATGCAGCAAAAACGCTTTATCGAACGAATGTCGAAAATGCCTTTGATATCCTGAAATCATCATATGTCGGACAGTTGTTCGACAAACACAGCTTGATCGCAGATTTGGAATTGGCGGCGCAAAAAGGGTCGGTGGGTCTTGTCCCAGAGTTGGTGGATGGAAAGATCGAAGCCGAATTGAAAAGGCAGGAAACGTAGTTCAAAACCTGGATAAGGAGTGAAGGGGATGAGGTTTTCACAGTCAATGGCGGTGGTGACAGGTGCAGGTTCCGGTATTGGGAAGGCTACAGCGATGCGCCTGTCGGACGAAGGGGCAAAAGTGTTGTTGGTAGGGAGGACGAAAGGGAAGCTGGAGGAAGCAGCTGCAGAAATCAATGCAAGGCATAAGATTCCCATGGCTGACATTTTCGCTGCTGATGTTACCGTCGAGGAAGATGTAAAGAATTTGGCCATGTATGTGAAGGAACAATATCGTGACCTTCACATTTTAATCAATAATGCAGGTGGATCAAAGTCCTCGAAGCTTTTGGATACCTCTGCAGCTGATTGGGATATGATTCAACATGTCAATTTGAAAAGTGTCTTTCTAGTTTCCAAGTACTTGGGAAAAGTGATGGAAGAAGGAGCGGGCAGTGGAAATAAAGCCATCAATCGGGCAATCGTGAATGTGGCTTCACTGTCAGGGCATCAGGCAGGGGCATTCATCCCGCATTACAGCTCTGCTAAAGCAGGGGTCATCAGTTTAACGAAATCATTGGCATTGGAACTCGCTGCAGTTGGCATTCGGGTCAATTCCGTATCACCGGGATTCATTGAAACGCCTTTAACGGAGGATGGACTGCAAAATGAAAAATTCGTAAAGTCGATTCAACGGAATACGGCACTGGAAAGAGTGGGGAAAGCAGAGGAAATAAGTAATGTCATTACCTTTGCTGCTTCGCCGGAGGCTTCCTATATGACTGGGACGGATTTATTGGTGGATGGCGGCTGGTTGATCAAATAAAAAGGCTCTTTTCGTTAAGATTGTTGTTTTTAAAACGAGACTATTTAAGGTTGATTGGAGTGGATGTGCGAGACCCCACAGGCGTTTACGCCGAGGAGGCTCACCGCTCGCCCCGCGGAAAGCGAGCATCTGGAGGGGAAATCAAACACACCACATTACTTGGTAAATAGCAACAAAGTATGCGAAAACAGCCAATAAAAAAGGGGATGGGTAAATGTTAAAAGAACACTTATTGACAGAGGTAATCGATAATGTAATGATCCTGACTTTGAATCGTCCTGAAAGCTTGAATGCATTTAGCCCGGATATGATTGCAAGCTTAACGAAAGCGATAAAGGATGTAAAAAAAACACCACATATAAGGGCAGTCATCATCAAAGGGGCGGGAAGATCATTCACTGCGGGAGGTGACGTTAAGTCGATGGGCAAGGCTTCTGCAAGTCAATTGTATGATCATGTTGGCAGAATGAATGAATGCATATTGGCAATGGATGTTTCTGAAATTCCCATAATCGCTGCCGTCCATGGATTTGCGGCAGGGGCCGGATTTAATTTGGCACTCGCCTGTGATTTGATCGTGGCTTCCGATGATAGTCAATTTGCCATGAGTTTTTCACAGGTAGGCCTGATCTCTGATGGAGGTGGTTCGTATTTTTTACCTAAATTAGTAGGGCCACACCTTGCAAAGCAGCTCTTCTTTACTGCCGAGCCAATTTCTGCGGAACGCTTATACCAGTTAGGTGTCATTAATTATATATATCCATTCAATCAACTTGAAGGGGAAACATTGAAACTTGCGGAAAAGCTGGCAAATGGACCGACAAAAGCTTATGGGATGATGAAAAAGCTCGTTAGCCATTCATTTACGGCTACACTTGATGAAATGCTCGAACAGGAACGAATCACGCAAACCTTGATGGCCTCCACAGAAGATCATCTTGAGGGAGTCGCAGCATTCAAAGAAAAAAGAAAACCGGAATTTACAGGGAATTAATAAGGGAGGGATAAAGATGAGAGCCATTCATTTTGAAGAATACGGCGGACCGGAAGTACTGAAATTGACTGAAATGGAAAGGCCCGTGCCAACTGGGCATGAAGTTCTGATTGAAATCGATTGTGTCGGCGTCAATTATGCAGATACTGCCAGAAGGGAAGGGCAATATGTAGTACCTACGCCGCTTCCGTTCATTCCAGGTGCGGAAGTGGCTGGCGTTGTGGTGGAAGTTGGTGGAAAAGTGACCAAAATCAAACCTGGTACAAGGGTCGTGAGTTTAATTGAATCTGGTGGATATTCAGAATATGCTCTTTCGGATGAATTCTCGGCCATTCCGCTTCCTGATTCCATTCCGTTCCATGAAGCTGTTGCCCTGCCCCTCCAAGGTCTGAGTGCCTATCATATTCTAAAGACAATGGGACGCATGCAAAAGGGGGAAACGGTATTGGTCCATGCTGCTGCAGGTGGAGTGGGAACGATTGCCGTACAATTAGCCAAAATCTTCGGGGCTGGAAAAGTGATTGCCACCGCCAGCACAGTGGAAAAGTTGGAACTGGCTAAATCGATGGGGGCAGATGAACTTATCGATTACACGAAAGAAGGATGGGAAATGAAAGTCCGTGAGGTCACGTCCGGCAAGGGAGTAGACGTGGCGCTGGAAATGGCAGGAGGGGATGTTTTCAATAAAACATTGAAATGTTTGGCTCCATTTGGACGTCTTGTTGTTTTTGGTAATGCCAGTCGTAAGCCTTATACGATGAATCCGCAGCAATTGATGAGGCGCAATCAATCCGTCGTAGGTTTTTTCCTGCCACAGATCATGAAACATCCAGATTTGCTGTTGCCTAGCATTCAAGAGCTTTTTTCTTACGTCACGTCCGGGGAACTTAAGCTAACTATCGGCGGCATCTACCCAATTGAAAAGGCAGCAGCCGTTCATGAGGAAATGAACGCCCGTCAAACGAAAGGGAAGTTGATTTTGCAGGTGAAATGAGAAGAAGGGGTGTATATGATGCACCCCTTCTATTTTAATTGGATTTCATTAGTTCCTTAAACCCTCAAGAAGGATTCAATCCGTATCAGTGCTCACGTCCTTATCGGGATGCATGAAAGGTGGCTGCGGCGCTTTTTTAGCCTCTAATAGTTCACGGTTTTCAGTTGAATTCCAGCCTATATCATTGGTGGGGTGTATCCATTCGTCTCCAGCCATGATTTCCGGGTCAGTATTTTCGCTCCAATTTTCGAGTGGAGAGTTTTCAGATGCATATTTACTGTCGCCGATGACGACTCCATAATCATTGACGAATGGAGCCTGTGGTATTATGCCGGTTCCCTTAAAGCTTGGTGCGTTAATTTGGTGTGGTTGTGTATCGTCGACAACCGGTGACTCCAATTTCTTTTTCATGTAGTGTCTCCCTTTCCGTTTTACGGTTATTTTTCTCCTCTGTCCCTATATTATCCCTGAATAATTTCAGGCATTTTTACCCCATTCTAAAATGTAAACTATATGAAAAGGATGGATGAAAATGAAACGGAAAGCCAATGTGGATGGTGCTGTCAAAGCAAGTAAAACGCCAAAAAGAAACCAAGCTGAAAATGAATTTTCCAATGAGTTCGCATTGGAGGAAAACACAATGAAAGGTGCCAACCGTAATTCGAAGCAAGGCAGAAAAGGAAGAAGTTAATGGATAAAGAAAAACAGAACAGCCAGGAAAAGCTGGGGCAACATGTACGAACTGAATTTGGAATCGAATTCAGCGGCGATATGAACGCAACCAAAATTTATGAAATTTTGGCAAAAGAAAATAAAAAACGTGATAGTGATAAGTAAATAAGGACGGACCCAATTTTTGGGTCCGTCCTTATTCTTATAAAATGATGCTGCCAGATTTTGAGAGAGGGAATATCGTTGATCCCTTACCACTCGGATCAAAATAGGCAAGCATGAACGAAGGTTTCTCGACAATCATTCCCTCAGATAAATACGTTTCCAAATCAAAGGGAAGTGCCTCGAGCAATGTGTGTTTGTGTATTTCTTTTTCATTAAGCGACAAAGCTGCGAAAGAGGAACCAAGCTGTTCAGGATTATTCAGAATCTCTTCATATATCTCTTTCCTACCACTTTTATCTAATGAAGCTTCCCACCAAGGTTTACGTGGTTTGTATTTCTGATTCATGAAATAATCCAATTTCATGAGTCCGATAATGTTTTTCAGTTCAGCAGATTCCCGAGAAGCCAAAAACTGCTGTAAACGTCTGAACAAGTCTTCGAGCTGATGGCCGATTCGTGACCAGCCTTGTTCATCCCAATAGGTACCGAAATCTTGAAAGAAGTCGAATGGTGATTGAAATACCGTTTTGACAAGATATTCTGTTGTATGATCCATTCTATGGTCGTTCCAGTATTTTTCAAGGACATCTTCAACCTGTTTAATTCGGACAATGTCATCAAAGGATAAGACATTATTTCCTAGGATTTCATAGGGAGCATGTTCGCTGTATATATATTGGTGTTCAGCGGCGCGTATCCGTAAGCCAGTTCCACGAAGCATCTTTAAGAAACCGAGCTGCATCTCTTCGGGTCTGAGCTCGAAAACATCATTGAAAGTCTTTCTGAAAGAGTGATAATCTTCTTCTGGTAAACCGGCAATAAGGTCTAAATGTTGATCAATTTTTTGCCCTTCTTTAACCATGGTTACGGTCCTTGTCAGTTTTTCGAAGTTCTGCCTTCTCATTACTAGATCATTCGTATGATCATTTGTCGATTGTACCCCTATTTCAAAGCGGAACAGTCCTGCAGGGGCATTATCGTTCAAGAACTGGATAACTTCCGGACGCATGATGTCCGCCGTGATCTCGAACTGGAAAACTACACCGGGAAGATGTTCATCGATTAAGAATTGAAACATCTCCATGGCATAGCTTCGGCTAATATTGAAGGTTCGGTCAACGAACTTAATGGTCTTTGCACCATTAGCCATAAGGTATCTGATATCTTCTTTAATCTTCTCACGATCAAAATACCTGACACCCACTTCAATCGATGAAAGGCAAAATTGGCAGCTGAACGGGCACCCTCGGCTAGTTTCGATATAGGTGACACGTTTAGATAGGTCTCCGCGGTCTTCCTCCAAACGATATGGAGAAGGGAGGGATTTCAAATCAACCTTGCCGTTCTGAGGCTGGATGATTTTTTTTCCATCCTGTCGATACGCAATGCCGCCTACCTTCTTATAGTCATTCGAACCTTCAATTTCAGATAAAAGAGCCTTGAAAGTGACTTCACCTTCGCCAATTACGATGAAATCAGCCCCGGGAATCTGATCAAGCCATTCCCCGACATCATAGGTGACTTCAGGTCCGCCGAGAATGATAACCAATTCTGGATTGATCTTCTTCAGCATGGCTACGACTTTCATTGTTTCTTCGATGTTCCAAATATAGCAGCTGAACCCTATGACATCGGGTTTTTTGGAATGAAGATCACCAACTATGTTCATAATTGGATCTTTTATCGTATATTCTGCCAGCTGTACATCATAATCGGGCTGGGCATAAGCTTTTAAATATCGGATGGATAGCGATGTATGGATATATTTTGCGTTAAGAGTACTGATTATTATATTCATGTTAAAGGGCGTAAAAGAAACGCCTGGCTCCTTTCGTGTACATGTCTTTTTAAGCCAACAAGCACTAACGAGTAATTTTACCATAGCGTGCTCCATTTGAAAAATGGGTTATGGTATTGACGGGGAATCTTTTCAGCTTGAAAGCGAAATGAAATGGAATTTGAAAAAACGGATGAAGCAGAAAATGCTTCATCCGTTTTATTTAAAAAGCTTGTTTAATATACTCTTTCGTTTTAGTCATGAAACGTTTTGTTTTGGTCGCTTTCAATTCGATGATCGGCTGCGCCATGGTAGCGATCATTTCGCTAGATAATAACACGGTAATCATGAAAGAGAGGCCGGCGAGCATGATAAAGCTCTCTGTATTGCTGAAGTATTCCTGGATGGTGCTTTCACGGAAAAACCGGATGAAGAAACCATGCAGCAGATAGACATAAAGGGTTTGTTTACCCCAGTTCGTAAAGAAATATTGTCCGCGTGGAATGAACGAAAGGAAGCTGAACACTGAAATTATGCTCAATCCATAAAATCCTAGGCGTTTAAACATGGACACGATTGTCGCATCTTCAAGTTCGGCATATGGTTTCGAACCGAGCAGCCATTTATAATTGATATCGCCATTTAAATAAAAACCGATAAAAATCACTAACATGACACTAAGTGAAGCCAAACGGACTTTGGGTGTGAATAGTTTTTTTAAATGTTCCTTGCTTAAATGGTACCCGATCAAAAACATCGGGAAAAAAACGAATGTCCTGGAGAGACTAAGGTAATTGGAGATATTGTCAATATATCCAATCAATAAAGCGATTAAAAAAGATAAACCTATGCCTACTGATGGCTTTAGCTTTGAGAAACCAAGGAGCATGATGTTCCAACAGAATAAACTGATCAGGAACCATAGCGACCATTGGGGGTCAAGCAGGTCTACAGTGATGGCAGAACGTTCATATAAGAAATAGTAGTAAACGGTATAGATCAATTGGAAAATGATATAGGGCAATATCAATTTTTTCGTAATTTTACCTAAATACCCTTTTTGATAAAAACCTTTCGCAAAGAACCCTGAAACAAGGATAAAGGCAGGCATGTGAAAGGAATAAATGGTTTTATATAAAGCGTATATCGTTTCACTGTCATGTATATACGTATTCAGCAAATGTCCAAAGACGACAAAAGCCATGAGAATGAACTTGGCGTTATCGAAGAAAAAATCACGTTGTTTCATCGTTGCCTCCATTTAATAAATTTTTAAGGTAGCTAGAAAGCGTTGTTATTCCTTATACCCTAAATACCTTGTACTAAATCAATATTTATTAAACTTATTATAAATACCTTAAATTAAGCTTAACGCTAAGTTTTAGAGTGTTCAATATACTATAATTTGATATAGATGATAATTTTGGAATGATGTGATTGCGCCGATTTTCGAAAAATACCGAGGAAAATCAAGATGGATGTCGAATAAAGTTGGTAAGTATCGGTTTTGATGAGGGGGGTTAATATGAAAGTCGGTTATGAGAATGAATCGGAATATAAACAGGAAATTTTAAAATTGAATAAACAGATCGAAGGGTTTTTGAACATTTTCAATTCGATGTCAGAGCCTTATATTAGGGTTGATGAGGAACTGCGTCTCACTTATGCCAATGATGCCGCTTGCGCCCTGCTGGAAACCGCGAAAGAACAGCTGGAGTCCATGAAGATAACTGATTTTCTCGATGTCATCCCTTTAAATAACCAGGTAGTGTCAAGTTCCCTAAAAACCTCGAATGAAAGTGAAAGGCAAATTATCCAACTACATACCGGAGCCCTTAAGCAAATAGAGTTCATGCCTATAGGCTCACTTTTCGAAGGACAGCAGTTCTACCGTTTGGGGGATGTGACATTGGATGTTTCTTCATCAAGGGAAACAAGGATGTCAAGGCAGATGTTTTTGGACATTTTCGATACAGCCATAGAAAGCATCGTTCTATTCGACAGTTCAGGAATAATAATGGAAGTAAACCATGCCTTTATCCATGTCTTGGGCATCCCGAAAAAAGAGATTGTCGGCAAGAATATGAGGGGCCTCATATCCCCAAATTATAGGGAATATTGGGATGAGAGCATACAAAGGGCCTTTGATGAGTCGAACTTCAAAGGAGAGGTAGAGATAAAGGTTGGGGATGAACTGCATCATTTCACTTTCTCGATAAGTTCAACGGTAGGAAATGAATTATATATGTCGGTGCTTCGAAAAATTACAGAATCAAATATAATAGAAAAAAAGTTAGAGACGAGCGAAAGGATTTTTGCCGAATTATTCGACCAGTCCATGGACGCAATCATATTCTGGAATGATGACGGGATCATTTTTCGGGTCAATCATTCAGCATGTAAAATATTCGAATCCAGCAGAGAGGATTTGATTGGCAGTCATATCTGGAAATACGTGTACAGCAATAAAAACCACTTTAGCCAGATGATGGAAACATTTGAAAGAGACACCCAGGTGCGGGGTGAGCTGATTTATAAAATGCCTAATAACCAAATTAAATTGCTTGAATTGACTGCCAAAAAACATGAAGGTGACGGATATAACGTAACGATCTTTCGAAATGTCAGTGAGCGTTGGCTGATTGAGAAGGAATTAAGGGATAGTGAAAAGAAGTTCAGGAAGATTTTTGAGGGAACATTAGATGGCTTGATATTATGGAATCATGAAGGGTTCACCGATATTAATGAAGCTGGGCAGAAAATATTGGAGATTTCAAAGCGCAAACTGCTATCTATATCTATACAGGGCTTCATCGAAAAAATTCCTGAAAATGCTCCTGTCTTGAACGCTCACATTGAAAATGTTTATAAGCATGAGGTCTACTCTTCCATCATTCCGATAACATTCGAAGATGGAAGGGTTAAGCATATTGAATTTTTGACGAGGAAAAATCTATATTCGAACCTGAATTTAAGCATTTTCCGTGATGTGAGTAAAAATCTCGAAATGCAGGAACAAATCCGAAAATCGGATACTTTGAATGTCGTTGGTGAATTGGCGGCCGGAATTGCTCACGAAATCAGGAATCCAATGACAGCCTTAAAAGGTTTTATCCAGTTGCTTGAAGATGGTGTGAAAGGGGAGTTTTCCACATATTTTCATGTGATTACTTCCGAAATTAAGCGAATCGAAACCATTATAACGGAATTCTTGGTACTGGCAAAACCGCAGGCGCTAAAAATTTTCAAACAGGATGTTCATACCATATTGAGGGAGACACTGGAATTACTGGCCGCTCAGGCACTATTGGAAAATATTCAATTCGAGACAGACTTTGAAGAAGATGAATTTAACGTTTTATGTGAAGCGAACCAGTTAAAGCAAGTGTTCATTAACATCATCAAAAATGCATTGGAAGTCATGCCGGATGGGGGATCTGTTTCCATTAAAACAAACCGGTTTTCAGAGAAATACGTTTGCATTTCTATTACCGACAAAGGAATGGGGATTTCAACGGAAATGCTAAAAAAATTGGGTGAACCTTTTTATACGACGAAAGATAGGGGAACCGGGCTCGGGCTCATGGTCAGCTATAAAATCATTGAAGAGCACAATGGCTATATAGAAGTGGAAAGCGAAGTGGGAAAAGGGACGAGCTTTCATATTTATTTGCCATTCGAGTAATGCAGAAGGGAGTGTTCCAAACTTTTTTAGTTAATGGAAATTATATGGAATTTTCATCAATTAATGGGAATCCTTTATTGGATTCCTTTTTTTATATTATCTTAGAATCACAATTGAGGGTTGTAACAATGAACTCCATTATAGAAAAGCTGCTGAAGTTTAAGTTGGAAAATAAGAATGACATCCAAATTGCAGAACTTTCGAATCGATTTTCGGAGCGGGCTTCATATGAACTTGTCCTAATCTATAAGAGGTCCATGATTAGAAATTTCCGTCATATCCTGTCTGCTGGTGATTAAAGCACTATCGCAATTTAAGAAGTTTTGTCTTTTTTTGCGAATCTATTTACATATAAGGCATATTTTGTAATACTTCTTTATTATAATGTAACTTTAAAAAGGCAGGAGTAGTGAATGTTGTTATGAATTCTAGGTGTGCAACGGAAATTTGTTCTGAGATTCGAATGAAGCGTTGGGAAATGATGGAGTTGGCCAAAATGTATGGGCTAAATCATGAGAATACCCTTCGCCAAAGTGAGCAGCTTGACAAACTTATAAATGAGTATTTGATCCTTCAACATCATTCATCAGTGGAAGTGAGAAATAAGCGGGAAGAAATGGTCGTTATTGTGC
Source organism: Brevibacillus sp. JNUCC-41 (assembly GCF_014844095.1). Lineage (NCBI taxonomy): Bacteria > Bacillati > Bacillota > Bacilli > Caryophanales > Bacillaceae > Peribacillus > Peribacillus sp. JNUCC41. The sequence continues at coordinate 3,274,109 of NZ_CP062163.1, forward strand.
AGCAGCCCTTTAATGACGACATTACCTTTTAGTGGGGATTTGAATGCATGCATGACTTTTTAAAGTAGCAGGCAAGGAGACAAGCAACTTTGTGTGATTTCTGGTGAAATGAACCTTTGCAAACATATCCGAAAACAATTAATGAAAGACTTATATAAACAAGACAATATATCTTTTGAATTTCCTATGGATTTGGGGTATATATCGAGGGGAGGCCACCAGAAGGTGTCCTTCATGTATCGGGATTGGTTTAGAAGTCTTAATTTTTCTGAATGGATTACACTGATAAATAAAAAGTAAGAGCTGACTCATTTGATGGAGCCAGCCATGGAAGTTCGGGAATTACAAAACTTCCAATAATATGACCATGAATAAAAGGCCGACAATGAAGGAATAGGTAGATGTGCGTTCATTGCCATCCCCATGGCTTTCAGGAATCAATTCCTTATAAACGATGAAAAGCATGGCCCCGGCGGCGAAAGCTAGGCCGTATGGGACCAGGAACCCAATGTAAGAGGTTAAATAAAAACCTAGTAAGCCAGTAATTATTTCGATGGTACCGGTTAAGGTTGCTATCAGGAACGCTGTGAGTTTACCGATTTTTTGATTAATTAAAAACAAGGCCACTAGTAAGCCTTCCGGAGCATTTTGCAGGCCGATGGCAAAAGCGATCAAATTACCTGTATCAGCACTATCAGAGGCGTAACTGACCCCAACAGAAAGACCCTCAGGAATATTATGGAGTGTAATGGCAGTGATGATGAGCAAAGCCTTTTCATCGAACTGAATGCCACTTTTCGTATGGCTGAGATCGATATGAGGAATGTTTTTTTCCATGATCGTTAATGTCATTACTCCGAGAAAAACCCCAATGACTAGCGGCACAAACCCTCCGGTGGCCAGAGACTCAGGAATCAGGCTCAATAACGAAGCAGCCATCATAATTCCAGCCGTAAATGCCAGAAGCGTGTCTCTGAATCGATGTGTGATTGAACCTTGAATGAACAAGATTGGTAACGCACCAAAACCTGTAGACATTGCAGAAAGGATGCTGCCTAATAAAACTCCACTCATAAATTTCTCCTTTTTGTATGGAACGTATCGTTACTCATTAGTGAATTTTTGGGTGGAACAATAATTTATTGTATTTAGACATAAAGAAAATGTTCCAGTAAAAAACCATTTTGCAGTCATTCTTCTGCATACCATTTTTTCAATGTCAGATCAGTCGGCAGCAGTATGCTGATGATTCCCAGTAGTGGCAGGAATCCCACTAGCTTAATCATGGATCCGATTCCGATTATATCTGCAATGGCTCCCAATGAAACGGATCCAATGGCACCCATTCCAAAGGCTAACCCCACTGTCAAGCCTGCCATCGTTCCGACTTTTCCAGGGACCAATTCCTGTGCGTATATTACAGTGACGGAAAAACTGCTCATTATAATGAATCCCGCCATCAATAATAAAATAAAAGCGGCTGTTGGAGGTACGAATGGTAAAAGTGCGGTTATTGGCATACTGGCAGAGAAAGAAAAGAATATGATATTTTTACGCCCGAATCTATCAGCAAGCGGACCTCCGAAAAATGTACCTACAGCACCGGCAGCCAAAAAGGCAAATAGGAAAAATTGTGCGGATTTTATCGTGAACGAATACTGCTCGATCAAATAAAAACTGTAAAAGTTCGTCATGCACGATACATACCAGGAACGGGCAAAGATTATGAATAAAATCAATACCAGGGCTTTGGCCACTTTATGGGTCCGCTCTTTATTGATTATTTTTGCAGCAAGCTTTTTAGGCTGGAAGTGAACTAATTTTTGGGAATACCACTTGGCAATATACAGCAATAGGATAACGGCCAATAAGGCAACCAAGGCAAACCAGAGTGCACCTTTTTGACCAAAAGGAACAAGCACGATGGCAGTGATGAGTGGGGCAAGTGCCTGCCCGCTATTCCCGCCGACTTGATAAATTGATTGTGCCAGGCCTCTTTTTGGTCCGCCTGCCATATAGGCAACTCTGGAGCCTTCGGGATGGAATATGGCCGACCCTAAGCCCATCAAGATGACTGCACCAAGGATAATGCTATAGTTAGGGGCAATTGCGAGTATGATGACCCCGATTAAAGTACTGGTCAACCCAATGGGCAATGCATATGGAAATGGCCTTTTATCCGTATAGAACCCGACTGCCGGCTGCAGGAGCGATGAGACGATATTCAGGCAGAATGCAATCATTCCCAGCTGTGTATATGTTAGCGACATTGATTTTTCGAGGATTGGGAACATGGCTGGTACGACGGCCTGAAGAGAATCATTCATTAAATGGCAAATGCCAATGACAATCATGATTTTCAGAGTCATATCTTGTTTTTGCGGTTTTGTTTTAATGGCAGCGATACTTCCCATCTGTATATTTCCTTCTTCCTGATTAAGTTTTTTACCTATTCCATAAATAGATTCAAGAAGCATGCACCGTATGCATGACACCTTTAAATAAATCGGAATCGTTACTGGTCTTCATAAAAAAATGAAACTCTTCAAAGTATTGCTAATGGTGGTCTTTTATCAACGGTAAGCTGATTGTTACGGTTGTACCGTTCAGAGGTTTACTTGAAAACTCGATGGTACCGTTAAAAGATTCAATTATTCGTTTACACACAAATAGCCCTAATCCCGTTCCTTCCTTTTTCGATGTATAGAAGGGATCGAACACTTTGCCTATTTCTTTTTCACTCAGTCCTTGCCCGGTGTCGCTGATCATGATTTTAGCCCATTCATTTTCATGGTGAATTCGAATCCTTAACTTTTTCCCAACTTCCATGGCCTCGAAACCGTTTTTGGCAATGTTGAGAATGACTTGTTTAAGTTGGTCCTTTGTACAATGAACCAGGATCGGCTCCTTCATGATTTTCCATTCCACTTCAATATTGAAGTGGCGTGCTTCTGATTCTATTATTGGTCTCAATTCTGCAATGATACTGCGAATATCATGTATGGATAAAGTCTGGGCCATCGGCTTCCCTAAAATCAAAAATTCGCTGACGATACTATTGATCCGTTCAATTTCCTTCATGATGACAGAATAATAGAACTGATCTTGTTCTTCGGGGTGTTTTTCAACCAATAACTGCACTAGCCCCTTTATGCCGGTAAGTGGGTTTTTTATTTCATGTGCAGTACTGGCAGCCAATGTACCGACGAATTCTATTTTTTGCCTTTCATTTAGTAACTTTTGGTTTTTGGCATTCCTGCGAATGATCAGTTCCTCCACGATGGTATAAATCATGTGAGCAAAAAAGAAGGTGAAAAAGACAAGCATTAAAAAAACATTCATGTTATTTGTGCTAATCTTGTCGGGCAATTTGACGGATAGTTTCCAATCGACTTCGGTTAAAGGAACATCCACCCATTTAGAATGTTCAGTGAATCCTTCGGCATTTCTATCTAAAATTCGGGTTTTGTCCTTTGTTTCCAATATAAAGGTTTGACCAGGGCTGAGAATCTTTAATATATTTTCCATATGATCCAGCCTGATATGTGCCAATAAAAACCCTTGCACTTTTTTATCATGATTCAGAATGGGAGCAAAAATGGAAAAATAATTGTAATCAGGGTTATATAGCTCCTTTGTTCCTGCAACAACGGCTTTTTGGGTTTTTACTGCAAGTTCTAAATCATTCTGTTCAATTAGATAGTAATGATTGAAATTCTTATTCGACCCTGAAATGGAGACACCGTTTCGATTTAGCCAATATATTCCTGCATACCTGGAATCTGTATCTTTGATCCATTTCATAAGAAGTTCGGTTTTTTTGTTATCCATATAAAGCACGGAACTGCTAAGGCTAAGCAGTTCAAGGTTTGCCTTCGTTTCTCTGATAAATTGATCTATGTATTCTTGATAAACCGTTACCGTCCATTCAGCTTGTTCCTGTCTTTCTTTTTGAATAGAACGTTCTAAATGCACCCAATAAATGATTGAGAGAATAATTAATGGTAAAATAACAATAAGTAGATATGTGGTGAATTTATGCCTTGTTTTCATGATTGTCACTACTTTAGCTTTTTTTTCAAGTATATCAAAATGAATGATTAAACAATAGTGCATACTAACAGGGGAGATTGACAAAAAAGTCTTTATGCCATATAATAACTTTTAATTCAAGATATTTTAATTAAAAATTTTAAGGTTGTGAAGTTATGGAGAATAATAACATCCAACAGTCTTTGAAACTGTTCATTGTGATGTCTAGAGCCCATCGTTCAATAAATGATGTGGTAAATAAACATATAGCAGAAGAGGGTTTGAATCCAACTGAGTTCGCAGTACTGGAATTACTTTATCATAAAGGGGATCAGCCCCTGCAGCAAATAGGCGGAAAAATCCTGCTAGCTAGCGGCAGCATTACCTATGTCGTGGATAAACTTGAACAGAAGGAATATCTACAGCGAATAGCATGTAAAGAGGATCGCCGTGTAACCTTTGCAAAAATAACGGATAAAGGAAAGGCCTTTATTGAAGGAGTATTTCCTGAGCATGAAAAAAGAATCGATGATATCATGAGTGTACTTACACACGATGAAAAGGACACTGTTATCGAATTGCTTAAAAAGATTGGGTATTCCGCTCAAAATTAGCTAAAGAACCAGCACCCGGATTTGACTGCAGGTGCTGGTTTTTTATTTCTGATAAAATCTGAATTTGTTTTGAGGACATAAAGGTTTTTAACAACGCTGTGGCGAATTAAATTATATTACGATAACCGCGATAATGGTGAATGTGTCTTGAAAACGAATTCGATAAATCACGTTACTTAGGTTGAATTATATCGTGAAAAGGAGCGTACATATGAAATTTAATGAGTATGAATATAAACGTCCTGAAATGGATGAAATTAAATCCCGATTCATGAAAGCTTTGGAAAAGTTTACTGACGCCGCTAATGCTGATGCGCAAATAAAAGCCATGGAAGAAATAAATGAAATCCGAAATTATGTGGGTACGATGTTCAATTTGGTCTATATACGGCATTCCATTGATACGAATGATGATTTTTATAAAGCTGAGAATGATTATTTAGATGACTTCTCCCCTGAAATGGAAGAGTTAACCTCAAAATTTTACAATGAACTCGTTCGCTCGAAATTTCGTAAGGAGCTTGAGAAGAAATGGGGAACTCAACTATTTGACCTGGCAGAGGCCCAACTCAAAACTTTTTCGCCCGAAATCATCCCACAGCTGCAAAAAGAAAATAAATTATCAAGTGAATATTCGCAATTGATTGCCTCTGCAAAAATTCGCTTTGATGGAAAAGAATTAACACTTGCGCAGCTTCAGCCTTTTATGGAGTCCTCGGACCGTGAGTTAAGGAAAAATGCAAGTGAGGCATATTACGGTTTCTTTGAAGAAAAACAGGAGGAATTGGATCGTATATTCGATGACCTAGTCAAGGTGAGGCATGGAATTTCGACAGCGCTAGGTTATGGGAATTTCGTGGAACTTGGGTATTATCGAATGACTCGGACTGATTATGATGCTGAAATGGTTGCTGCATTCCGCAAGCAGGTTAAAGAGGAAGTGGTACCGCTTGTCACCCGGCTGAAGGGACGTCAGCGCAAACGTCTTGGATTGGAGAAACTGAACTATTATGATGAGAATTTTCATTTCAGAACGGGTAATGCCATTCCAAAAGGCGATGCTGAGTGGATCATCGAAAATGGGAAAAGGATGTACCAGGAGCTTTCGCCTGAAACTAATCGGTTTTTCAACTATATGATTGATAATGACCTGATGGACCTTGTGGCGAAGAAAGGAAAAGAAAGCGGTGGCTATTGTACTTTTATAGAAGACTATAAAGCTCCGTTCATCTTTTCTAATTTCAACGGTACTTCCGGGGATATAGATGTTTTGACGCATGAGGCAGGCCATGCATTCCAAGTGTATCGCAGCCGTGAACTTGACATTCCTGAGTATTATTGGCCAACATATGAAGCATGTGAAATCCATTCGATGAGCATGGAATTTTTAACTTGGCCATGGATGGAGCTGTTTTTCAAGGAAGATACGGAAAAGTATAAGTTTTCCCATTTAAGCGGTGCGCTCATATTCCTCCCGTATGGGGTAGCTGTTGATGAATTTCAGCATTTTGTCTATGAAAATCCTGATGCCTCCCCCGTTGAAAGAAAGCAGGCTTGGCGTAAGATCGAGATGGAATATTTGCCACATCGGGATTATGAAGGAAATGAATTCCTGGAGAATGGCGGGTATTGGCAGCGGCAAAGCCACATTTATCAATCACCTTTCTATTATATCGATTATACATTGGCCCAAATTTGTGCTTTCCAATTCTGGAAAAGGTCGACTGAAAAAGATGAAACGGCTTGGGGGGATTATTTGAATCTGTGCCAACTTGGAGGCAGCAAGTCGTTCCTTGATCTCGTTGAATCTGCGAATCTGAATTCCCCATTTGATGATGGTACTGTACAGTCCGTGGTGAAGGTGATAGACGAATGGCTCTCCAATGTAGATGATAAGGCATTATGAAATATTAGTTGTATGATACGAACGCTTGGAGATTATTCCAAGCGTTTTTTTATCTTTCATACGTTCGGAATGTTGGGCATGAAAAGTGGTGATTTTCGCTCCACAGAGAAATGCATAGCGAGTTTCATACTTCATAATGAGAGAATGTTAGCCCAAGACAAAAACAGCCGACGAAAGGAATATTGCTCGGCTTGTCTTAAATGTCTCTTTCTTACATATAAATGTAGGGAGGAGGGGAGAGTATGCTGTCAAGGTGGTCAGGGAGTTTTCAGATTGCAGCAGTTTATGTAGGCACAGTCGTCGGTGCAGGATTTGCAACTGGAAAAGAGATTGTCGAGTTTTTTACCCGTTATGGCTTTTATGGCTTTATCGGGATTTTAATAGCAGGTTATATTTTCATTTTCACGGGGACGAAAATCATGCTCATTTCCACAAGGATAAGAGCATCTTCCTATGAGGAGTTCAATCAATTTCTTTTTGGGAGGAAAATAGCGGGAATCATCAACTTCTTTTTCCTTATCATGCTGTTGGGAGTGACGGCTGTCATGATTTCGGGTTCAGGAGCCGTTTTCGAAGAACAACTTGGCGTGCCTAAAAGTATAGGAAGTTGGTCTACGATCATACTGGCATCCTTGGTCCTGATGATGGGCATGCGCGGTGTTTTCACTGTGAATTCTTTTGTTGTACCAATCATGATCTGCTTTAGCTTGATCCTTTTTTTCTCGACTTTGGATAATGGGGATTTCTTTAAGACACTTACAAAAGTTCCTGATGAAGGGATCACCGTGAAAATGATTTTGTCACCATTTGCCTATACAGCCTTTAACCTTGCTTTGGCACAGGCTGTACTGGTTCCGGTTGCGTATGAAGTTCGAGATGAGAAGGTCATTAAACATGGTGCAATTCTTGGAGGGATATTCCTGACGATCATTTTATTGACGGGGCATTTTTCACTTATGACACTTCCTGACGTGAATAGATATGAAATTCCTTCAGCTGTTATTATGAGAACGGCAGCCAGTCAGTTATATTGGATGTTCATTTTAGTGATTTACGGGGAGATATTCACTTCGGTCATCGGAAACATTTATGGATTACAGAGGCAAATCAGCAATTATATTAAATTGCCAAGCATGATGATCATAGCGGTGATTTTTTTAATAGCTTTGATCATCAGTGAATTCGGATATGGAAGATTACTAGGATATATTTATCCGGTTTTTGGATACATAAGTCTCCTTTTTTTAATATTGGTCTGGAAAAGCAAGGCGGGGAAGGAGTAATGAAGAATGGAGGGCCTGTCCTTAGCCCTCCTTATCTATGTTCACCTTTTCATCAGCGTCTTAGCCATCACTAGAAATGCATCCCGGTAATCTCTATCTTTTTTCGTGAATATAGTTAAGCGGACAGGTGATTTTTCATCCTTGAGCAATATGGAAGTGATCACATCATCGCCGCTTTCCACTTCAAAGCCCGTTCCGCTCTCGACATCAAGTGAAGGATCGTTAATTGTTTCTGAAATGCTTTTCAGCTGGGCTTGTACATTTTTTTCCACCTCATCCCAATTGACATCCGTCTTCAACAATTCGATTCTCATATAAATGGAGTCATCTTCAGTCAGGAACACAATATCCTTTCCTGGTTCTTCGGCACTTAACCTGAATTGTTGCAAAACATAGAGGCTGAACGGTTGGTTATCACTTCTTTTTAGGAAAGCTGTTTTTTCTTTTGCTTCCCCGTTAATTGTATACTGCAGATTTTGCTCCATCAGTCTTACTTTGTTATCACTTCGGTTATCGTGATTATCTCTTTGAGAGGTGTTGCCTTCATTCCCCTCTTTTACTGTGTCTTCCCGTGTCTCATCTGTATTTTCATCTGTGGCTGTACCGCAGCCAGTCAGAAGAAAAACGGCGAATGTGACACAGCCAATATAACGTGTCCAACTAGGCATGTGTTTCCCTCATCTTTCTGATTGAAATTCCAATCTGAATTTGGAGAACCTGCATCAAATACAGGTATTTTACCCTTTAATTAATTAGACGGAATGAAATGGAAATGGTTACAAAAAGCGGGAGAACCAAGTTGCAGGATTGCGATAAAGTGAAAAACGAGATGGTCATCTAGTAACCATCCCGTTTGAGTACATTCAATCATCCTATGATTTTATAATTTTTATGGTTGACGACGGTTTTCTGTTCAAGTTCCAGATCACGATAATTTTCCATATACGTGACGTCTACGATTACTGAGTTCTCGTTCACTTTCTCGACGATTCCTTTTAAGCCTTCTCTAAATTCAATGATATTTCCAACTTCCGCTTTCTTCATGGCAATCATCCTTTCCCATTTTGTTTCCAATGATCAAAAAGTAACTATGGAGTAATTGGATTATTCGAACATCTTGCGGTTTAGATTTTGACGTGGGAGGTGCTAGTAAGAGAAAAAGTTATCTCTTATGTCGGTACAGTAAGCTAAACTTTTAAAAGAAGGTACGATTTCTTGTAATGGAGCAGATGTAATGATATGGCATAATTTGGTATATCTTATGTACGCAGTTACGTACCAGTATGTAATTCTATGTACAAAAAATGCCAATCATTTTACATTATGATATTTTACTATACAGTTTGCACTATTTTAAAGCATTCGTAAAGAATTATGTAGCAGTGGGCCTTAAAAAGTTCTGAATTATATTAAGTGGCAAGCTTATGTTAAAATAAAAACGGAATTTCTCCTGTAGAAATGATAGAACATTTGATAATTAAGGAGGATAATCTTATGAATGCAGAAGAAGCAAAAGCTGTACTCGATAAACTGGCAAATCGGGAAATGGATGAATTCAGGATAACAAAAGAAGAATTTTTACCTTTTCGTGAGGTTCTTGTTAAAAGGGAAGACTTTAAACATTTTCGGGGGAATGCTCAACATAACGGTGTGATAATTTATACGTATTTAGAAGAAGCGAGAAGTTAATGGATATAATTTGGGGTGGCTCATGATTGAGCCACCCCAAATTATTCATTATGGAAAAATCAATTGTTTCCTTAATTTATTTAAAGCGGACCTTCTCCATGATTTGACGGCTGCGGTAGTAACTTTATATATCTCAGCAATTTCAGTCACCGTTTTATTCTCCAAGTACGTCTGTAAAAGCCAGCGTTGCTGATTCAGTGTCAATCCATCCGTGTAGGTTAAGAGATTATCGATGGCAAAGGCCTCATCGTGTATTGAAAATGGATCTTTAATCTCTAGTAGGAAGGAATCAAATGGTTCGGTGTTGGCTTCATATTTATGGTGGTGCTTTAATTCATTCAGAATTTTGCCTTTGATAACCGTAAAGGCATAGTTGGAGAACTGACCGAATTCTTCATCGAATTTCCCATATGACTCCCATAAAGCGATCAATCCTACTTGAAAATATTCTTCCTTATTTTTATAGATGGAAAGTGAGCGGATTATATGATGGATCATCGGCGTGAATTCGGACGTTAGTACTGAGAAATCTTCCATTAAGCAAGCCACCTTTAGAAAGTGCACTTTCCTGTATTCCCGGGTGCTTTTACCATAAATAAATCTTTCGGCTAAAGCCAAATGGCATAACGGGTAAATGGAAGGAATAAAAAGTGAGTTTTAAAGGGATTAACGAGGATCTTATTAATAGGAAAATGTTGATTCGATTGAACTTTAATGAGGGGATGGCCAAATGAAAAACACATCCATAGATTGGATGTGCCAACATTCAATATTTCTATATTTATTGTAAAGCCATATATCATGGGGAGGTGTTCAGTTTCGACAAAAGGGAGCGTGTTTCTGAAATCAAGCTGGACTTTATTTAAAAAAAACTGCAGGAAAACTGATCCTCTTTTAAGCCCCCTTATACGTTCTTAATGGTGATTTCAGAAAGCGGGCAAACTATTAACCATTGTATTGTTAACTTTGTGATTTTCGGAATCCAGCATCCTGTGCGTCTTGTTCTGTACAAAACATTTCTTCCGGTTTGGTTATTTCGTAATATTGGCCCGAAGGAATGTGATATATTTTGTTGCCTTTAGAGTTTATATTCCCTTTAATTTGCGGGTTACTGCAAGATGCAGTTGGCTTTTCCACTGAAGCCTCCACGGACTTCGAATCATCAAAGCCCTTTGAAGTTGCATAGTTTTCAATTGACCAAATACCGATTTCGTCTTTTTGGGCTTGTTTCTGAATGTTTTCCAATTCATCTAGATATTTCGTGTTCGGTGCATAAACATAGGCCACCCTTGCCAGTCCTTTTTCAAGCAGGAGTTTATTCACCATTTTACCGTCAACATAAAAATAGGCCAGCAGCCGACCATATTTATCTCTTTCACCTATGCCGGTTTCTACTTCCACTTCAGAACCCGCTGGCATTAGTTCCTTGGTGAATTTGCTTGCTTCAGGTCCAAAGGGCTGAACGGGCTTGGATGGGTGGACGGTTTCTGGAGTATCTACCAAAAGGAGCCTGACCGTTTCTTCGTTCCCATTAGCCATTTTGATTTTTACTGTATCTCCGTCAACAACTTTAATGATCTCGGCTGTGAATGTCTTGCCTTTTTCTTCATTTGAAGAATCCGCACTGGATCGGATGTCTTCATTGGAAATTGAATCTTCCTGTTTGGATTGATTAATTAGGTTATCTGATGCAGCCTGGCAGCCAGACAACGTGATCAGGCAAAGTGCAGTCAGGAGAAAGGCATTCAGATAAGAATGTAAAAAGGAATTTCCGTTCATGATAAGTCCCTCCATTTATTTAGGTTTTTCCACGTCCGTCATGGATATATTCAGCAGGAATAATACTAACCTATAAAAAAGGGAAAGAAAATGAAAATCATTGAAATTTTTTCATGCATCGCTACCTCATATCATGATAGTTTCTTATAATGATAGGGTGGAGTAAGGGAGGCAGGCGTGTAAAATGATATTTAGACTTGAAAATATTAGGTATAAGGGGATTTTGAAAATTGATGATTTGAGAATATCCGCTTGTATGGTTACTTGCTTGACCGGGGAAAGCGGTGCAGGGAAAACCTCACTGCTCCGATTATTGAACAGGATGGATGACCCGGATAGCGGTTCGATCTATTATCAGGATCAGTTGCTGGATGAATTCAACCCGATAGAGCTCCGGCGTAAAGTCACAATGCTTTCTCAGTCACCGTTCACTATACCGGGTACGATTGAAGAAAACCTGCAGATTGGCCTGGAATTGACAGAACGTGAAAAAAAGGATAAAGCCGAATTGGTTAAAGCACTTGAAACCGTCAAGTTGAAGAAGCCTTTAGACGAAGGGGCGGAGAATCTTTCTGGCGGGGAGAAACAGAGGCTGGCACTGGCGAGGTTACTTTTATTGAAACCCGAGGTGTATTTACTGGATGAGCCGACTTCAGCTCTTGATGAAGAAGCCGAGCTGACGGTCATGAGCCGATTTTTAGAAGAAGTAAAGCGGGGAAAAGGAACGGTCATCATGATAACCCATTCAAAACAGCTTGCGGAAATATGTGCTGAAAAGAAGATCGTTCTGAAAAAGGCGAAGGAGGGTGATTATTAATGGAGGCGAATGGGATAATAGATATTGAGTTCTGGCGTCTCTGTGCAGCCTATGTCTTTGTAGTAATTCTGCTCATAATCGTGAAATGGCGGGGGATTTCACGGGAAAAGCAAATCATGCTCGCTACGGTAAGGATGACGGTGCAACTCATTCTCGCCGGATATGTTTTGACATATATCTTTGAAAATCCCCACCCTTTACTTTCTTTAGGATTTTTATGTGCGATGGCACTGTTTTCCATCCATAATATTTTTAAGCAAGTGCCTTATACAATTAATAAGAAAATCAAAAGGATGGTTATCCTAAGTATGTTGTCAGGACCCATGGTGGCCTTATTTTATTTTAATGTGGTTGTCATCCATTTCACGCCGTGGTATGAGCCGAGGTATTTCATTCCAATTGCAGGGATGATCGTTGGGAATGCCATGACTGGAGTGACATTGGCGCTTAAAAACCTTCATGATGGGATTAGCAGTAATCGTGAAAAGGTGGAAGCGATGTTGATGCTTGGAGCGACTCCAGCGAGGGCAGTGAAGAAATATGTGGATGCTGCATTCGACTCCGCAGTGCTCCCGACTTTGAACAATATGCTCGGGATGGGGATTATCTTCCTTCCAGGAATGATGACAGGGCAAATCCTGTCGGGGATAAGCCCGCTCATCGCTATTGAATACCAGATTGCGATAATAATCGGGATTCTCGGAAGTGTTTCTTTAACGGTGGTCCTCTTCATTATGCTGAGTTTCAGGGCTTTTTTTACCAAAAATGCACAGTTATCCATTTAATCATTGAAGAATCTGAAAAGTAATAGTTGCAGTTCCATCTATATTTTTGTACTATTTTGTAGGTACCAATAGTTTTGGTTTGTTTGTTGGGAATGATAATGCTATCCTGATAAGGAAAAGGGCATTTCTTTTTTCATTTCTTTCATGAGTGGATGGAGAACCCCCTTACATAACCTATTTATGTTAATTTATCTTAAAGGAGATTGATTTATATGGTAGAAAAAACATTTACAGTAACTGCAGAAACAGGAATTCACGCTCGTCCGGCTACATTGCTTGTACAAGCTGCAGGAAAATTTGATTCAGAAATAAACCTTTCTTATAAAGAGAAAAAAGTGAATCTTAAGTCCATTATGGGTGTCATGTCACTGGGTATTGGCCAAGGTGCGGAAATTACGATTTCTGCAGAAGGAAGCGATGAAAATGATGCACTAAATACACTTGCTGAAACGTTGAACAGAGAAGGATTAGCAGAATAATGTCCACTTTGATTAGTGGAATAGCAGCTTCAAACGGAATAGCCATCGCTAAAGCCTATCGACTTACAGAGCCAGATTTATCGATTGAAAAAAGAAGTATAGAAGATGTCGGGGCGGAAATATCCCGTTTTAAGGAAGCTATTCAAAAGTCAACAAATGAATTGGAGATAATCAGGGATAAAGCCGAAAAGGATTTAGGGGCCGATAAAGCCGCTATCTTTGACGCACACCTGCTTGTTTTGGCTGATCCGGAACTTATAACTCCAATTCAGGATAAAATTCAATCAGAAGGTGTCAACGCTGAGTTTTCCTTAAATGAAACCGCAAGCATGTTCATTACGATGTTTGAACAAATGGATAATGAATACATGAAGGAACGTGCAGCGGATATCCGTGACGTCACGAAACGGGTACTGTCGCATCTTTTAGGCGTTCATATTCCAAATCCAAGCATGATTGCTGAAGAAGTGATCATCATTGCGGAGGATTTGACTCCATCCGATACAGCACAGTTGAATCCGGCATATGTTAAAGGATTTACGACCGATATCGGTGGACGTACATCCCATTCAGCCATAATGGCACGTTCATTGGAAATTCCAGCAGTCGTTGGAGCGAAGTCAGTGACCTCTTCCATTGAAAATGGTGACTTGGTCATAATTGACGGATTAAAGGGTGAAGTTCACATCAATCCTACTCCTGAACTCGTGAAACGCTACGAAGAGGAGCAGGAAGCCTATGGTAGGCAAAAGGCTGAGTGGGCGAAGCTGGTTAATGAAAAAACCGTTACACATGATGGCCATCATGTGGAATTGGCAGCCAATATTGGTACGCCTAAAGATCTGGAGGGCGTACATCAAAATGGCGGTGAAGGTATCGGATTATATCGTACGGAATTTCTTTATATGGGCAGAAATGACTTTCCAAGTGAAGAAGAACAGTTCGAGGCATACAAAGCGGTGCTGGAAGGAATGTCAGGCAAGCCTGTAGTCGTCAGAACGCTTGACATAGGCGGGGACAAGGAGTTGCCTTACTTAGAGCTTCCTAAGGAAATGAATCCTTTCCTTGGGTACCGCGCGATTCGCCTTTGCTTAAATGAACAGGAGATTTTCCGGACTCAGCTCCGTGCCCTGCTTCGTGCAAGCATTTACGGAGATTTGAAAATCATGTTCCCGATGATTGCCACGCTAGCTGAATTCCGTGAAGCTAAAGCCGTCTTGGCTGAAGTTAGGCAGGAATTGCTTGACAATGGTATTCAAGTTGCTGAAAAAATTGAAGTCGGAATTATGGTTGAAATCCCTTCAACTGCAGTGATGGCGGATATATTTGCTAAGGAAGTCGATTTCTTCAGCATAGGCACTAATGACTTGATTCAGTATACGATGGCCGCTGACCGAATGAATGAGAGAGTATCCTATTTATATCAACCATATAACCCAGCGATTCTACGCCTGGTTAAAATGGTCATAGATGCAGCTCATAAAGAAGGGAAATGGGCCGGGATGTGCGGGGAAATGGCTGGAGATGAAATTGCCATACCGATTTTGATCGGATTGGGTCTTGATGAATTCTCAATGAGTGCCACTTCGATTTTAAAAGCACGTTCTTTAATTAGCCAACTTTCGCTTGAAGAGATGAAAAACCTATCTCAGGAAGTTTTAGGGTTGGATACGAATGATAATGTGAAAGAAGCGGTAATTAACGCTTTGAAGAAATAAAAAAAATGAGGAAAAACGGCACCCCATCCACAGAATTTTCGGATGGGGTGATTTCCTGTAATTTTTTCTTGAATATTTAAGAAAATGTTTATTGCACTAAAATGGGGGTAAATAAAAAGCAAGCACAGTTGTTTAGCTCTATTAGGGCAGCTGACATTCTCATTTCCCCCTTTGACGCCGGTTGGGTTATCCAACCGGCTATTTTTTTGCAAATAAAATCAAAATAATGATTATTCAGATTTTTCACTTTGCGGTTATGACGATATAATGGAATTATGATTTAATAAAATGGAGGTTAAATATAATATGGAATTACATTTGGAAAAGAAAAATGCGTTGATTTTAGCTTCAAGTCAAGGGTTGGGGAAGGCCATGGCAGCTGAATTGGTTAAAGAAGGAGCAAATGTCATGCTGGCAAGCCGTGATGGAGAAAAGCTTGCCGCAGTACAAAGGGAATTATCGCAGCTTGGGACGGGTAAAGTTTCTTATATGGTAACGGATATAACAAAAGCTGAAGATATTAAAAGCCTGGTTGGGAAAACTGCTGAAGAATTCGGCGGTATTGACATCCTTATTAATAACGCCGGAGGTCCTCCAGGGGGTTCATTTACAGATTTCAATGATGAAGAATGGCAACAATCCTTCGAACTTAATTTACTGAGTTTCATAAGGACGATCCGTGAAAGCTTGCCACATCTAAAAAAACAGGGCGGGAAAATTGTTAATATTGCTTCTTCATCTATTAAGGAACCAATTCCAGGATTGGTATTATCGAATACATTCCGGACGGCAATCGTTGGATTGTCAAAGACGTTAGCTTCAGAATTAGCACCGGATCGGATTTTGGTCAATACAGTCGGTCCAGGAAGAATCGCAACAGACCGCGTTCAGCACCTTGATGAAATGAATGCGGAGAAACTAGGCGTCACTCCTGAGAAGGTGACTGAACAATCGATTAACAGAATCCCTCTTGGCCGTTATGGGGAACCCGAGGAATTTGCAAAGTTCGTTACTTTCCTTGTTTCAGGCGCTAATACATATTTAACGGGCCAGTCGTATTTAGTTGACGGAGGAATGATAAAGTCCATTTAAGGATTTTTGAAACAAAATGATTGGGAGGAATCTGCAAGATGCAATCGAACAAAGTGATCGGCTTCATAGGTTTAGGAGTGATGGGAAAAAGCATGGCCGCAAATCTTCTTAAGGCGGGATTTGAGGTGTTTGTTTATACAAGGACGAAAGATAAGGCAAATGAACTGCTTTCACAGGGCGCGAAGTGGGCATCTGCACCAAAGGAAATTGCGCAGAAAGCAAATGTGATCATTTCCATGGTAGGATACCCTAGTGATGTGGAAGAAATCTATCTTGGGGAAAATGGGCTTATCGAGAACGGGAAACAAGGAACCCATTTAATCGATATGACGACCTCCACACCGTCTTTGGCAGTGAAAATAGCGGAGGAGGCTAAGAAAAGAGGCATGGAATCATTGGATGCACCGGTTTCCGGAGGGGATATCGGTGCCCGTGATGCAAAGCTTACGATCATGGTCGGCGGGTCTAGTGAGGCATTTGAAACGGTCCTGCCCATTTTTGATATAATTGGCAGCAATGTTGTCCATCAAGGCCCGGCTGGTTCGGGACAGCATACGAAAATGTGCAATCAAATCGCCATTGCATCTAATATGATCGGAGTGACTGAAGCGATTTCCTATGCCCAAAAAGCGGGGTTGGATCCGGAACGGGTATTAAGAAGCATATCATCGGGCTCTGCCGGTAGCTGGTCACTTTCCAATCTTGTGCCGCGGATGGTTGAAGGGGATTTTGAACCTGGTTTTTATATCAAGCATTTTATCAAGGATATGAAGATTGCACTTGATGAAGCGGAAAGAATGGGAATGGACGCTCCTGGATTAAGTCTAAGCAAATCCCTGTATGAGGGGCTGGCAGAAGCTGGCGAGGAAAATAGCGGTACACAGGCGTTATATAAACATTATAATTAAGTGCTAGCATTTCTTTACCATGAATAAGCTGATAGCGACAGCCTTTACAAAAAGGAGTGAAAGCTATGGGCGAATTCGATGATATCAATATGAAATTCCAGGAATTAGAAGATGGTCGATATATTGTAAGGATTGAAGGCTTTAAACGAGAAAAAACCATTCATCAAACAAAGCCCATTCGTTGGGATCTGAAATTAATGAATGAAAGTCCGCTAATCTTACCGGTGAAATTCAGTCATATCGAAACGAATGCCGGTTTTCAGATCCTGATGCGCGAATTGAAGAGCTTAGGTTTTTCAAAGCCGCGCTCCGCAAAGGAATTTGAAGAAGTGATGGCTGATTTACTTGGATCCATCGTTGAAGTGAGCCTTACCACGACAAATAAGGAAGAAGGATATCGGGAAATTCGTTTTTTACGGAGATTGTATTAGTTGATTGGCTTGGTGAAAAACCTCAGGTAGCCTGACATCTTTGAAAAATAGGAAAATGGCCTTCAATTGTTCATTCAATTGAAGGCCACTTTTTTTCGGTTACTTTTTAGCTAAAAAAGCTTCAATACGGTCCAAAGCCTTTTCAAGGGTTTCCATGGAATAGGCATAAGATATCCTGAAGTACCCTTCGCCAAGGGGAGAGAAGGCATCTCCAGGGACCACTGCCACTTTTTCCTGTTGAACAAGCTTTAGGCAAAAATCAAGGGAAGAGGCATAGCCTTCAGGCAGCTTTATAAAGAAGTAAAAGGCACCATTTGGTTTGACTATTTCCAGTTCCATCGCTTGTAAGCGACTGTATACGTATTCCCGTCTCCGGGCATACTCGGTCTTCATGGGAATGGCATCATCTCTGCCTGCCGTCAATGCTGCCAAGGCAGCTCTCTGCGATATGGAGGCGGCACAAGTTACATTGTATTGGTGAACCTTCAGGATATGCTGAGAGATGGCCACAGGCGCAAACAGAAGGCCAATCCTCCACCCGGTCATGGAATGGGACTTTGACAATCCGTTCAGGACGATGGTTTGTTCTTTTAAGAAAGTGGCAATCGAAACATGCTCCTGATCGAATACCAGTTCACTGTATATCTCATCAGCCAATATGAATATGTCCTTGCCCCTTACAAGTTCGGCAATGTCCAATAATTCTTCGGCAGATAATGTTACCCCGGTCGGATTCGATGGATAGGGCAGAACGATGCACCGTGTATGATCAGTTATGTACTTTTCAATGATATCTGCAGCCAAACGAAATCCATTTTTTGTTGTATCGGCATAAACGGGTGTTGCACCGCACATCTTAATGATGGGTTCATATCCCGGGTATACAGGACCCGGCAATATGACTTCGTTCCCTGGGATGAGAATCGTCCGAAAGGTAATGTCTATGCCTTCGCTGGCACCAGAAGTCACAAGGACTTCATTCGCCGGATCATAGCTAAGCTTGTATTTATCCTTTACATATTTTGAAGCGGCTTCCCTTAATTCCAGATAGCCGGCATTGTGAGTATAAACGGTATAGTCATTATCGATGGCTTGTTTTGCCGCTTCTTTAATATGCTTTGGAGTTGGAAAGTCAGGCTGTCCTATCGTTAAGGAAATGGTGCCTTCGATATCAGCGACCATATTGTAGAATTTACGGATTCCTGATATTTGAACTTCTTTTACTAGAGGGTTTATTAAATGTTCCATCTATGAATATCCTCCCTTATCTAACTACATGAATTATGTACCATGTTTGACTCATTCTATTTTATCATTTAGTTTGGGTGGGGGAGAAAACTTTTTGAGATTAATGAATTAAAG
This sequence comes from Brevibacillus sp. JNUCC-41, assembly GCF_014844095.1. NCBI lineage: Bacteria > Bacillati > Bacillota > Bacilli > Caryophanales > Bacillaceae > Peribacillus > Peribacillus sp. JNUCC41. The sequence goes on from NZ_CP062163.1 coordinate 3,293,004, forward strand.
GTATAATGTATGATAAGAAAATTTTGAGGGTTGATACATTTGATACGGACTTGCGCAATTACATCTAATCAAGAAATCAGTTTTGATATACCGCTAACGGAAATGAATAATCCGGATATCGAGTGGTTCTGGGTGGATTTTTCCAACCCCACAAACAAGGAAATCGAACTTTTATCCAGTCATTTTCACTTTCACCCGCTGGCAATTGAAGATTGCCTGGATGATTTTAATCAACGTCCCAAAATGGATTTTTATGAGGGTTACCAATTTCTTGTGATTCATGCTCTAAGGGAGAAGGTATTTAAAGCAGTGGAATTGGATATGTTCGTTGGCGAAAAATGGATAGTCAGTTTTCATAAAGAAGATATGCTTGAACTGGAAAAGGTACGAGAAGAAATTGCTGGTAATAAAATGTTGAAGCAAAGTCCCTTTTTCTTGATGCATAGGATAATTGACAGGATCGTTGATGAATTCTTCCCTCCTGTTTATAAAATTGAAAGCGAATTGGGTAGCATTGAGGAAAATACTGAAAATGACACGATTAACGAATTGATGGATCAGCTTTTCGATTTACGTACAGATATGTCCAGGCTCCGTCGGACCATATTGCCGATGCGTGATTTATTGTACAGAATGATTTCGTCGGAGCGACTGAATTACTTGAAAGATCAGCACCTTTATTTTAATGATGTGTACGATCATCTTCTTAAATTGACTGAAATGCTTGAATCCTATCGAGATTTTTCGTCCGATATACGTGATAGTTATTTGTCTGTGAACTCTAATAATATGAATTCAACAATGATGACATTGACTGTCATCACTACCATTTTCATGCCGCTGACCTTCATAGTGGGCGTATATGGGATGAATTTTGAATATATGCCGGAATTAAATTGGCATTATGGCTATTTCCTCATTCTTGGAATGATGGGCGGAATTGCCTTGATGATGTTTTTATTCTTTGTTAAAAAAGGCTGGCTCAATCCAAAGAATAGGTCGCGAAAAAGATGAAATGACCTAACTGGCCTGCTATTCTAGGTTTAATTGAGATGAGTATTTTTTTGAATGGAGTGACGATTTGAAATTGTGGGCAAACGAATGGTTTATTCGTTTTAATCGGGGGGACCATCATCAACTTACTTTTCCACATGCATAAAAGCTTTATTCTTTGTTGCTTTCCGCTTAATGCTAATAGGGTTTGGAAGGGCGGCAGGACGTTTTGCGGCCAGCCCATCAGGTCTGCTTCATAACCCATGTTCGGATATATCTTGGAGGGGTTTGTCGAAGGGACAGGCCCCTTTAAGATCGATATGATGGGCTGGATGGCAGTGGTGAAAAATGAACTTTGAAAAGGGGGACTCTGAGTGGTCCCTTTTTTAGTTGGGCTTCAATAGATAATCACTTCTTGAATCCTTTTTTTATCTGTGTTCTAAACAAAAGAAATATTTAACCGAATTATTAGGTAGGAGTTCATTGATAAAACCATCAAATTTTTGTGGAATTATGAAATGAAAAAGTACGAGAAGGGCGAGATGACACAATGGAAGCAAATAAAGGAATATTACTGGAAAGTGGCACGAATGAGCTTGAGATAGTGGAATTCGGTCTCGGAAAGAATAAATTCGGCATTAACGTAATCAAGGTGAAGGAAATCATTAATCCTGTCCCCATCACGCTTGTCCCTCATTCCCATCCAAATGTGGAAGGGATCATTGAGCTTCGTGGAGAAGTCCTGCCAGTTGTGAATGTGGCGGATGCTTTAGGATTTCCTCCATCTGAGACTCCTGAGCAGGATAAATTCATAGTGGCTGAATTCAATCAGCAAAAAGTGGTTTTCCATGTCCATACCGTAACACAGATCCACCGTATTTCCTGGTCCCAAATCGAAAAGCCTTCGGATATGTATCAAGGCCTTGAAAGTCAGATTATCGGAGTAATAAAATTACATAGTGAAATGTTACTGTTACTTGACTTTGAAAAAATAGTGGTCGAAATCAATCCGGAATCAGGAATAAACATCCAACAGGTTAAAAAGCTTGGTGCCCGGCAAAATTCAGACAAGAGAATCCTGATTGCAGAAGATTCTCCATTACTGAGAAAGCTGCTTTTTGATACATTGTCAGAAGCTGGATTCAAGTACTTGGAGTTTTATGAAAATGGACTTGATGCATTTAATTATCTGGAGAATTTAATTGAATCAGGAAAAGTGGTTGAAGATGAAGTGAATCTGGTGATTACCGATATTGAGATGCCTCAAATGGATGGACATCATTTGACTAGAAGAATAAAGGAAAGCGGGGAACTTGCTGGGTTGCCGGTGATTATTTTCTCTTCTTTGATTACTGACAGCCTTCGTCATAAAGGTCAGGTCGTAGGGGCTGACGCACAAATCAGCAAGCCAGAAATTGCAGAGCTTATAAAGTTGATAGACAGATTGGTATTATGAATGTGAAAACGGGCCGATGAGGCGTTACCTCACGGCCCGTTTGGTTTATCAATGATTAATACTTGGAACCTTTTCCTAAAAAGGAGGATGGGAATGGATTGTGAAATGGTTGCTTGACCGACCCACGACCGTGAGCCCTTTTCTCGGTGTTGGCATTGTTCGGTAGTTTTTCACCTGCTTGTCCAACGTAAGTTTGCAGGATCTGTTTTGCCTTGGATAATGACAACGCGGCTTTAGGGTTCCGTATGGAAGCTGCCCGGCTGCCGAGGTGGGGTAGTTTTTTCAAATCTTCCTTTGTGGGAGGTAAATGAAAAACATATGATCCGCATTCGACAATGACGTCGGATTGTTGTGCTGCAAAGCGAGGGTTATCAGAAAAATGAAGTCCAATCTTCTTCGCTTTTCCTTCTTGCATAAGCTTGCTTAATGCTAGCCGTTTTAAATTATATAAATTCTTGGGCTCCAATGCAGTCTTTGCGTGTTTATTGACAATAAATACGGCTTGGGCAAGGGAGTTTATCGAAAACTCATCCCTTTCAGAATGTCCTTTCGTTTGGTTCATTGTGGAAACTCCTTTTCTTAATGAGGTTAGAAGGACGTTATAAACAGATTTCCTTCAGTTAAAACCCGTTTTTTATATATTGGTTGAAATAGAGACGTGTGTGCAACCAGATAGAAAAAAGTGAATAAATACTGCATGTACATCTCTAGGGTATGACCATCATTTCCCAACACTTTACCATCTATTCATTTTCATATTATACCACTTCAAAATATATAGTGAAGTAAAATTCAATCCGAAGCCTTTTGGTCCAAGAAAAAAGAAGGCGCTTATGTCGCCTTCTGTCCAACCCTTATTGTGTGTATATATTGATATTTTCAGATACCGCAGCCTGTGCGCCGAATTGTTGCTGGGGACCCTGAAAGCCTTGATAAGCAGGGTACGCTGGATAAGCGGGGTAAGGAGGGTAAGCGGGCGGGTATGGAGGAGGATATGGAGCATAGACAGGTGGACGGTTATTGAATAGCAACGGTCCAATTGCCAATCCTGCAACAAAAGCTACAGGCGCCAATAGAGGGAAGAAAGGAAAGAAGCGCTCGTCATTCCAATATTCAGGTCCATATTCATTCCCATATGCATTTCTGTAATCGTTCTGTAGCATAATGGTCTGCGGATAGTGGTAGTAAGGAAAATACTGTGTTTGCATAATTTGCCTCCTTTCTCAAATTCTTTACATAGTATGGAATTTTTTAAGAAAAGAGCCTGTTTCATCTTAATCTGTTATAATGAATCTACTTATGAGTAAAATTGGGGGGGACCTTGATGGATCGGTTTAAAAGCTTTCTTGCAGTCGGTTTTGGAGGAGCGGCTGGAGCGATATTGCGATATTGCGTAATCTTGACTGCTGGTCATTCCTTCTTCCCGTTTGGAACCCTCTTAATAAATATAGTAGGCAGCTTTTTACTTGGAATGATCAATGGCTATTTCGCCTCGAAAAAGAAATCGCTTGTTTTTTTAGCGCTGGGCAGCGGGTTTTGCGGCGGTTTCACCACGATGTCCACATTTTCCCAAGAAGTGGTGAATCTACTGCAGACTTCACTGGCATTGGCGGGACTGTATATTGGTGCCACGCTTTTATTTGGTTTGGTTGCTGGTTTCTTCGGACTGGGCCTTTTTAATAGACGGAGAGGTGAGTCCCTTTGATCGAGGTTCTTTCAGTTTTTATAGGAGGCTTTTTTGGAGCGGCCTCAAGATATGTCTTGCAGATTATTTTTAATAGGCTATTGCCAGCCATCTCGATACCCATTAGCATTTTACTGATTAACCTTATAGGTTCCTTTGGGCTCGGACTGGCGTTGCCACAGAAAGAAAGCTGGTCTTTATCTTTGCAGGTTTTTCTGACAATAGGTTTCCTGGGTGCTTTTACGACCTTTTCAACATTCAGCATGGAAACACTTGAACTTATTAGGAAACACCGTTATATAGATAGCCTTATCTATATAACGGTATCTGTTTTAGGGTGTATCGGAACTTTCCTGTGCGGCTATTTAAGTATGGTATAACCTTCATGGCAACTACCATTTGGTGCTGGTAAAAAAAACCTGGTTTTCTCAGATATACTTCTAATGCTATAATTCAGAGGAGTCCATTACACATGATTCAAGTCGTTTTATTCGCACAGGCTTTGTTAAAAAGTCTGGCGGTTTTCCCCTGTATTCTTTTCCTATCAGCTTTCGGATTGGAATTCGTAAACTGTCAACTCCGGACGTGAAAGGAAACGATATGGGAGACGGGTAGTGCCAAGCCCTCTATTAACATGTAACGTTAATGAATCGATTTCATACGTGCCTTCCCGGTACTTTTCAGCGTATGGGGGAGTTACAAGGGCACCGGCAAAGGGGATTTGTACTTGTCCTCCGTGACTGTGACCGCTTATTTGATACTGGATGTCATAAGTCCTTGATGTGTCGGCAAGGTCAGGGGCATGCGAAAGCATAATGGTGAACACTTCATCAGGGATGCCCGATAGTGCTTTTTCAAAATCAGGTTTTCCTAGCATGGCATCATCAATCCCGGCAATGACTATTTCTTCAGCCGTTAATAAGGTAATCCTAGTTGAGGTATTTTGCAACATGGTAAAATGGGATTTTTCCATGATATCGCTGTAAATTTCTGAGCCATATCCCCCATGATCATGGTTACCGTAGATGCTGAATTTTCCAAGTGGCGCTTTGAGCTGATTTAAAACTAGAGGGATTTTCTGGTGATCCTTGTATTTATTAGGATGGTCCATCAAATCTCCGGTAAATAAAATAACATCAGGGTCCAGTTGGTTTATCTTATTGACAATTGCTTGTAAATCTTTAAGCTGAAATTGAAAGCCTAAATGCGTATCACTGAATTGGATCATTTTCATGCCATGAAAACCTTTTGGGATAAGAGGGTGGCTGATGATTTTATGCTTGATTTCTAACCATTTCGGTTCCAAATTATGGGCATAATAGTTTCCGCCAATACCCAAACCGGTTAAGGTAGCCAATGTACCAAGACTTTTCTTTAAGAATGTTCTTCTGGATATGGGTTTATTCAAATTAATCAACCTATCTAATATAAAAATGTTACTTCCTCATACTAACAAACAATATACATAAAATGAAGAAAATATCTTCTATGAGCATTTGAAAAACATGTAAACTGGGGTTTGATGAAACCGTATCCGGTTTGAAATTGAACATCTATACGGAGGTAACATGATGACCGAACCAATGTTTATTACACTGATTATACTTCTATGCGCGATTGCGCTTTTTATACAAGGGAAATTTCGAGCAGATTTAATTGCACTAAGTGCACTATCCATTCTGGGTTTACTGGGGATTCTTACATTGGATGAACTAGTGGCCGGGTTTGCGAATCAAGTGGTCATCATGCTGGCTGGGCTATTTATAGTCGGTGCCGGCTTGTTAAATACAGGAATCGTGGAAAAGGCAGGAAATAAGTTGTTGGGTTTATGTGGGGGCAGTGAATGGAAATCGCTGCTTATCGTCATGCTTACAGCAGGAATATTAAGTGCCTTTTTAAGCGGAACAGGAATTGTTTCCATACTGCTTCCGCTCGTTATGAGCATGGCCTTAAAACAAAAAACAAGTCCGACAAGGTATTTATTGCCACTTGCCTATGCAAGCAGTATAGGCGGGCTATTAACACTGACAGGTTCTCCCTCCAATATGATCGTTGCTGATGTATTACGGCAAAATGGAATAGGGACATTAGAATTTTTTGACTTTACACCCGTGGGCTTGATCGCCTTTGCAGCAGGGGTATTCTTCATGTTGACACTCGGACGCCTGTTGCTTCCAGAGAAGACGATAGCCGCGAACAATAGTGTCAAAGGGCTGTCTGCAGGGGAGCTTGCAGGCATGTACAAAGTATATGACAGATTGCATTACCTGCATATACCCGCTACTTCCGATATTGTTGGAGAAAGGCTGTCTGACCTCCAGCTTCCTATTCAGTATGAATTGACTTTGATTGAAATCCAGCGGAAGCCAAAGGATAAGCAATTACCGCTGTTGCAAAGACAGCTGACGATTTCTGCAAGGGCGGATGAGGTTCTTCATCCTGAAGATATCATTTTGGTGTTTGGAGAAGAAGAAGCAGTTGAGAGATTGGCACTCAACTATGAACTGGAGTTTAAACATTTCAATCCCGAACAAATAAAGAAACATTTTCTTAGCAGTAGATTTGGATTGACAGAAATATTGATCGTCCCGAACTCGGATTATGAAAATCAAACCTTGATAGATGTGCATTTTCGTGAGAAATACCAATGTAATGTGCTTGCAATCAATCGGAATGGCGAATATATTCAAGCGGATGTCGGAACGGAACGCCTTAAACCGGGGGATGCAATCCTGATACATGGGGAATGGGAGAACATTGAGAGGATTTCCTCGGATTTACAGGATGTCATCGTCATTGGAAGTACCTCGGAAGATGGCTCTCCAGTCAACTCCAAGGGCAAAGCATGGATTGCCTTGGGAATCACTGCATTGATGGTCATTTTATTATCGATGGAGGCTGTCCCTGCCGTACTATCGGTATTGACGGCCGCATTGTTGATGGTGATCAGTGGCTGTGTCCGTTCGATGGAGGATGCTTATCAAAAGATTAACTGGGAACCTGTTCTTTTGATTGCCGCCATGTTCGGAATAACGGCTGCATTGGATAATACGGGCGGAGTGAGGATGATAAGTGATTGGCTGGCCGTTTTATTCAGTAATATCGGGGCACACGGCATATTAGCGGTCTTTTACTTGCTGACACTGATCCTGAGCCAATTCATCCCGTATGGAGCCGCGACGGTAATCATGACGCCCATCGCACTGACATCTGCGGTGAATCAAGGCATCGATCCTCTTCCTGTGTTTATATGCCTTGCCGTTGCTGGCAGTTTGGCTTTATCGACTCCAAGGGTTGCCACTACCAACGCGCTTGTCATGACGGCGGGTGATTACAAGCATAAAGATTTCATCATGATCGGGATATCCATACAGATCTTCATCGGCGTTATCATGGTGATCACAATACCGTGGTTCTTCCCTTTTTGATAAGACATAAGGCATTGTTCATTTATGGACAATGCTTTTTCAATGTGTTTCTTTTCAAATGGATTGGATGAATGTGGTTCTGAAAAAAGAGTTATGTAGTAGGAATTTAAATTATTTATTATCAATGCAAGAAACTAATGGTATAATTTTGGCATATTGGTGTTTTCGTAATTAGGGGGAAGATGCATCATGGATACAGAAAAGATATTAAAGAATTTAGACAGGGTGACACCATTTTTTCAACCGATTTTCAGTGCAGATCAACATCAGGTAATCGGGTATGAAATTCTAGGGCGCTATGAGGAACAATCGGAATATAAAAGCCTTGGACCTTTTTTTCACGATTCTGCAGTGCCGGAAGAGTATAGGGTGGAAGTGGATAATTACGTACTTGAAATTGCTTTGGAGAGAATAAAAGACTATGGTGAAGATTTTCTTATCTTTATCAACAGAGATCCTAATTTGCTAATGCTGGATCATGGCGAAGAATTCATGGAGATTTTACATCGTCATTTTCAACCGGAGGAAATGCACCGGATCGTGCTGGAACTATCAGACACGATCAGTCCGGAAAACTTAGATCCTTTGCAGCATGTGCTTGCTTACTTTAAAACATATGGGATTAAGATAGCTTTAGATCATTTAGGACAAGATACGCAATTGGACCGAATCGCACAAATTTCTCCGAATATTTTAAAAGTTAACCTGGACCAGCTTCGCATTTCAGGTGGAGATGCCTATCAGGTCATCCTGTTTTCTCTAAGCATGCTTGCACGAAAAATCGGCGCTAATTTACTATTTGAGAACATTGAATCCGAATACCAGCTCCGTTTTGCATGGAAGAATGGGGGACGATATTATCAAGGGTATTTTTTGGCGAAGCCGGAAGGCGAATTCATTAATAAAGATTTACTTCGTGATAAATTCCATCAAGAATGTCAGTCATTCATTTCTTTAGAGACCAAGAAGCTTGAAGCGGTTTATCAAAAAACCTTGCAATTCAACGAGAATATGCAAAATTTCTTAAAACAGCAAAAGCGGAACGGCTCCCATGAAGAGTTTCTCAATATTTTGGCGAAAAAGTTGGATTCCGTATGTTTTCGGCTTTATATTTGTGATGAAGAGGGGTATCAAAAATCCCCCAATATCCTACATAAGGACGGGCAATGGCTAGTCCAACCTAGTTATATGAATAAAAATTGGAGCTGGAGACCTTATTTTCTCGAAAATATCGTAAAGATGCGCAATGAGAAAAAAGGAAGACTATCCGATTTATACAGTGATATCGAAACAGGGGAAACCATACGGACCTTTTCATACCCCCTGAATAATAAGGAATACATTTTCTGTGATCTTTCTTATAGTTATTTATATGAAAATGAAGCACTATTATAAAAAACGATTCATGAATATAATCGCTTTAAATGTGTAACGATAAGCAGAAATGATGCGCTTGGAGGAGACATATTTTGAGCACGTACATCTGGATTCTAATCATAATCGTTACAATCATGGCATTATATCTGCTCTTTTATACTTATTCTGTAGCAAGGGCACAGAAAGTGAAGGCCAGATATGATTCGACTATCGATGATTCTGTTAAAGAACATCCTTATTTAAAGAACCCGGTATTGGTTTCCCTTTTCGTCGGGACGATTTTGGTTGCCGGTTTTATCTTTTACTATGCTTTTCGATAATTGTGAGAAGGAGATTTCAATATCATGAAATCTCCTTTTTTATTGTGAAGAATGGGCAGTGGTATCAAGGTATCCCGGAGAATTTGATTTTGTAGTTTGGCTTTGATTATGACGGGTATTGAAAGGCATAGGCAAAAATCAGAACCATTGGGAGAAATTCTATAACAAGGAGATGATTGTAATGAGGAAATATCTAGTTGCATGTCTTGCCAGTATCCTTTTATTTTTCAGTGGAGGGTTCACAACTTCAGCGGAAGGCTTACATAGAGAGGAAGTACTATCTTTAGTACAAGATGCCATGGAGAACCAAGGTTCGATCAGTGAGGAAGTACGTACTAAGGAAGCGATTGAAGGGAAGTTGGATAAACACTTCACAGGTGATTTCATCAAGAAGTTTGTCGAAGCGAATGTAGTGGAAGTCGATGGCGGTTATATGGCATTTGGATCAGATTTCGCTCCGTATTATATCCCTTTTTTCAGTTACGACAAGAATACGGAAATTGTATATGGGAAAAACGGTGATGTCATTTATGTTCAGGAGGAATTCCAGGACATTGGGGACGGACCTGTATCGATGAAAAAACATGTTGAATCAGTTACCTTGAAAAAGGAAAATGATGTTTGGAAGGTTATGGATGTAAATTATGAAAGTGATAAAATGAAATAAAGCAAGTTTTTCTAAGTTGAAAAATATGGAGCTGAAATGAAGAAGTCTAGAGGAGGTCACTGCCTACTCTAGACTTTTTTTATATATTCAGTTCTTTTTTTATTTCGTCCAATTCAAAACCAACAATGGCTTTCCCGTCGATGACGACCGTTGGAGTGGAATAGGCGCCGTATTTATTCGTTAATTCTTTTCGGGCATGTCCATCTGCTTTAATATCCTTTTCTTTGTAAACGACATTATTATCATCAAAGAACATTTTCATGATTTTGCAGGGAGGGCAATCAGGTTGGGTGTATAGCGTAACGTCTTTCATTTCAATCCTCCATCTATGATTTAGGTAAGGTTTATTTTTTCATTATAGAGGATGCCGATACATTTGAATAGGAAAACACCCCTAGCACCCGTTCTACTTCCCTTTTTCCTGTTTTACCAGATAGTCTATCAATCCCATGGAACAAACGTTCAGGTCCATGGCGATGATTTCAAAAACAGGATGATCTGTGGTGATTCCTTTTTCGCCTAAATGAAAGGCGACTTCCGTGAAAATATTTTTACTGGTCGCTGCCACTCGTTCCTCAAAGCTCGCATATTCCCTGTAAGCCGATTTGGCAGTCGCAACAAATTTAGGCAGCCAGTAATGAAGTTGTTTATATACTTCCTTAGGGTTTTCAGAAACCCCATAATGGCCAAAATATATACGTTCGACGCCGATGCTTTCATACAATTCCGCTGCTGCAAGCATTGCTTCGGGGTTGAATTGGTTTGGCGATGTGGAAGGTAAGTAAAATTCCAGACCTTCTTCATCGAGTTCACGATAATAGATGCCTACGGTGTCACCTGAAAACATCCCTTTTGAAACCGAATCGAATATGCTTAAATGATGGTTTGCGTGCCCCGGAGTATCATAAAAGGTCAACTTTGAATTTTCACTTGTTTGCAGGGATTCCCGATCCTGTTTAATCAGCATTTTTTCAAACGGAATAGGTAAAATCGGATCGAAAAGCTTGTTGAATTCATCACCATATACTGCTTTAGCCCCAGCAATCAAACGTGTTGGATCTTCTAGATGACGTGCACCTTTTGGATGGACGATCACTTTTGCGTTCGGGCAATGCTGTAAAAAAAGTCCAGCTCCACCTGCATGGTCCAAATGAATATGGGTAAGAATGATATATGTAATATCTTCAAGGGCGATTCCCAAATGTTCGAGCCCCTTCATTAAGTGGGGGATGGAAGGGCTGGCGGAAGTTTCGACTAATGTGATGTCTTCATCGGCAATTACATATGTACCTGTACGATTTCTTCTATCCAAATCAAAACCATCAATCAATGAAATGCGATAACCAAGTTCACTAATGTTTTGCAACAGAATCTACCCCCTGAAAAATTTTTCATGTACAAAATCCATTCCTTATTTTATTCTGTTAATAGTGCCATGTAAAGAATGAAGTTTTAAATTATTCTGAATTTATTTCGGCGTGGTTACTGGATAGAAAAGTATGGTATAGTGAAACCTATCGAAAAGGTTTTATTCAGAAAGGAGAGGGAGTATGTCTCAATTACAGGGCATCCTTACCAGATTGAAAAGTCTTCAAGAGCAAGCGAAGGAATCTGAATCTGCTCAACGTTTTTTTGAAATAGATGGTGTGAAAAAGTGCCAGGTTACATATTTCAGCAAAACAGAAATGTTCGAGCTTGAAGTATACAGTGATAAAGGGAAATCATCCAAATATCAATTTGATAATATTGATATGATTACCATTGAAATCTTTGATCTTCTTCAATCTTAAAAAAATCACGAAAAGCCGCCCTCCTTTGGAAGCGGCTTTTTTATTGTGAATGAAGCAGTGAAAATTACACATCTTATTAATTGGAGGGATGTAAAATGAAAAATCCAATGGTAATATGCCCAGCATGCGGTGAGGAAAGAGAAATGGATGATGTATTAACGGCACAATCCAACCAAAATGTAATTTATCAATGCCCGGAATGCGGTTTTAAACAGGTTAATATCAAAACTAGTAAAGGCTAAAAATCTCTTGCGGACATCCTGCCGATTGGGATTTTATTGGTCTAGGAATGAGCCTTTTCTGCTTACATATGTTAAACTATAGAAAGAGCTGTATATAAAAACATATGGTAAGGGGTTTTAACATGATCGGTACTCATGATGGGGATTTATTGGAATCCAGCGTTAAAGACTTAATGATTTCTTCTGAACGCGTGGCCCACGTGCAGGTAACCAATAATTTAGAACATGCACTATTGGTATTAACAAAGAGCGGTTATACGGCCATTCCTGTGTTAGATCCGATGTATAAACTGCATGGTTTAATTAGCACACCAGTCATTCTTGATTCAATCTTGGGACTGGAACGAATTGAATTTGATAATCTTGAGAATAAAAAAGTTTCCGAAATAATGAATATAGAAATACCTCGCCTGCATATTGATGATACATTGACAAAGGGTGTGGAATTGTTGATTGATCATCCTTTTGTCTGTGTGGAGAATGACGAACATGTATTTGAAGGTATCTTAACGAGAAGAGCAATCCTGAAAAAGGTATTTAAACAAAATACACCCGATAAATAAGTAAGGCTTAAAAAGATGGTTAACCTCAAGACTCGCCAGTTGGCGAGTTTTCTTGTTTTTACATATTTGATCCAGCTAGTGGTAAAGTCTATAAACAGTTAGGGTCTTTGGGGAGGAATGCTGAAATTGGGCCAAGAAGTGAATAGTGCTAAGGTGCAGAATAAAAAATTGAAACGTCCCTTCATATTAGCTGCGATCATGTTGGCTATGTTTATGAATGCTATTGAAGGAACGATTGTGTCAACGGCAATGCCAGCCATTGTAAGTGATTTAGGCGGTTTTTCACTTTACAGCTGGGTATTTTCAGGTTATTTGCTCATGAACGCGGTAACAGTCTTGATATATGGAAAGCTATCGGATATTCTCGGGAGAAAACCTGTTTTATTATTTGGAATCATTGTCTTCCTTATTGGCTCCCTTCTCTGCGGCTTTGCAGATTCTATGACGGAACTCATCATATATCGCTTTATACAAGGTTTTGGGGCTGGGGCTGTCGCTCCTGTGGCTTCGACAATTGTTGGCGATATTTATAAAAATGAAGAGAGGGCACGCGTACAAGGGTATCTATCGAGCGTGTGGGGCATTTCGGCTGTCATGGGGCCAGCTTTGGGCGGCTTGCTCGTTGAATCCCTGACTTGGAAGCTTGTCTTCTGGGTAAATATCCCTTTGGGCTTATTATCTTTTATTGGTATTTGGTTTTTCCTTCATGAAAATATCGAAAAGAAAAAACGTGATATCGATTACCTAGGTGCAACGCTATTGACGTTATCCATATCCACTCTTATGGTGATTCTCGTAGAAGGAGGAGTGAAATGGTCATGGGCTTCAGCTCCGGTCATATCCTTGGCATTAGTGGCCATCATCACCTTCATCTTCTTCATTCTTCAGGAAAAGAAAGCAGCCGAACCGATGATGCCATTTGAAATTTGGCAGGAGCGTTCCATTCTGATTGCCAATCTTGTATCCCTGACGACAGGGGTGATGATGATCGGATTATCAAGTTTCCTCCCGACCTTCGTTCAGGGCGTGATGGAACGCTCGCCTACGGTAGCTGGTTTTACATTGACAGCCATGTCAATTGGCTGGCCGATCGCATCAATGGTCTCTGGCAGGTTATTGATGAAAATAGGATTCAAATCAACCTCCCTCCTTGGAGGGTGTTCATTGATCCTTGGGAGCTTGATCCTAGTGTGGATGAAGCCGGAAGCTGGGCCCCTTATTGCTGCCATGGGATCCTTCTTTGTCGGAGTGGGCATGGGCTTGACTTCAACCTCATTCATTGTCGTCATTCAAAAAACCGTCAGCTGGGAACGAAGGGGCATTGCTACAGCTTCCAATATGTTCATGCGTAATTTAGGGAATACTGTAGGTGCTGCATTACTTGGAGGAATCATGAATATGAGGCTTCAGGCCTACTTGAACGAGCATGCGCCAGCCGGCTCGGGAGTGACGATAGATACGGCGAATAAACTGTTGAACAGTGAAGAACGCATGTCGCTTCCAGAAAACGTTGTAAATGTTTTACAGGAAGGACTTACATTGTCTTTACAGACGATTTATCTTATTGTCCTGGTCTTCTCTATAATCAGCTTCCTATTACTTACGAGACTAAGAAAGAATAAGAAGGAATAGCGAAAAAAGGCAGACTCCTTAAATGGAGTTTGCAGTCAAGAGACAGATGGCTAACAAATTCATTGCCTTCTCAGAGATTGAATTAACAAGCAGGCCACCGCAAAAGCCACCGAAAAGGGTAAATGGGATTAAATGGAGGGCATCCTTCAATTTTAGCTATTTTTTCTTGAATAAAGTATAAAAGCTAGAAAAAGAAGAAAACATATTGGGAAATTTGACTGAACCAATAACCTGGTGTATGGGTAAACCTATCAAAAGAAGGGATGTCATTCCGATAAGGCCGCCGCCCCCAGCCAATGTACCGACGAAGGATGCTGCAGAACTGATGACAAGCAGTAAAATGATCGTCAAAGGATATTCACCCTGTTTCTTTTCTCTTGTATTATAGGCCGACTTTGTTGATAATAAAATTTAAATAAATTAAATCATCATGATAAGATTTAATTATCAAGAGGTTGGTGTGTATGTCATTTTCAGAATTTCATTTATTATCCGTGCTTGCTCAGGAAATGAATATGAGAAAAGCAGCTGAGCGGTTGTTCGTTTCCCAGCCGGCATTATCACAGCGTTTACAATCCATAGAGAAGGATTGGGGCTCGAAACTGTTTCTGCGTTCACAAAAAGGGCTGTCACTGACGCCAGCAGGTGAAGCGGTAATTCGTTTGGCCAATGAGGTTATCGAAAAAGAAGAAAAGGTCAGGGAAAGCATTCAAGCTATGGACCATGAAGTATATGGGACTTTGAAAATAGCCTGTGCTTCGATTGTCGGTCAAAATTGGCTGCCGCAAGTATTGAAAAAGTTCGTTCAAAAATATCCGTATGCCAAAATTTCCTTAATCACTGGCTGGAGCAGTGAGATTTTAAAGTCTTTGTATGAAGGACAGGTGCATATTGGCATCATAAGGGGAGCCCCGGATTGGAAAGGTGTAAAACAGCATTTATTTACGGATATGCTGTATCTGGTCGATACTGAAATGAAGGAACTGAATCAAGTGTTCGAAACGGACCGGCCATTCATTCAGTTTAAAAGCGATTCGAATTATTATCAGGAAATCCAGGACTGGTGGCATCGGCAATTTAAAACGACACCAAAAAACACTATTGTCGTGGATCAAATCGAAACATGCAAACAAATGGTGTTCAATGGAATAGGATATGCAATCCTGCCAGCCATCACTCTGCATGATAAAGATACGAATGTTTTTAAAATCCCTCTACTGGATGGGCATAACCACTCAATCGAACGGGATACATGGCTTTGCGGCTATGAATCTGCCTTCCAGTTAAAGCAAGTGCAAGCATTCACGGAAGTGGTGAAAGAGCATATTCGCGACCAAGGAATGTTATAGGTCCGCTGACGAAAATGTCAATAGGAGAGAATAATATATAAGAGTGACATTCAACTTGTCTTGCCGGCAGTTGTCTGGTAAATTTAAAACGAGTAATGATACATATTTAGGAGGTTTACCCGGAATGAACAAAATGGATGCAAACGAAATTATTTCTTTTATCTCAAATAGTAAAAAATCTACACCTGTAAAGGTATATGTCAAAGGCGATTTAGAAGGCATGGATTTTGGACCAGCTTCTAAAACTTTCATAACAGGAAATACAGGTGTTGTATTCGGTGAGTGGTCTGAAGTCGAAGAAGCAATCAAGGCAGCAGGAACAAAAATCGAGGATTATGTAGTTGAAAATGATCGCCGTAACTCTGCCATTCCTTTATTGGACCTAAAAGGCATCAAAGCCCGTATCGAGCCTGGCGCAGTAATTCGTGACCAAGTATCCATTGGAGACAACGCAGTCATCATGATGGGTGCATCAATCAATATTGGTTCAGTCATCGGTGAAGGCACAATGATCGACATGAACGCAATACTGGGCGGTCGTGCAACAGTGGGTAAAAACTGTCACGTAGGCGCAGGTGCCGTTTTAGCAGGTGTCATCGAGCCGCCTTCCGCACAACCGGTCATTTTGGAAGATGATGTTTTAATCGGAGCCAATGCGGTCGTACTGGAAGGTGTGAAAATCGGTCAAGGTTCAGTTGTGGCGGCTGGTGCAGTTGTAACGAAAGACATTCCTCCTTACTCTGTTGCTGCCGGTATCCCGGCGAGGGTCATTAAACAAATTGACGAAAAAACAAAATCAAAAACAGAAATCATGCAAGAACTTCGTCAACTTTAATTTCTTTAGTGAATATTGCCTGAAGCGTGGATAAATATATCCACGCTTTCTGTATAGGAGGAAATAATGTGAAAATAAGTCCTTTTGCCGAGATCCGGCGTGATTTGCATCAAATACCGGAGATAGGGTTCCAAGAATTCAAGACGCAGGAATACCTACTTAACTACATAACGAAACTGGCCCAGGAGCGAATGGAGATAGAAACTTGGCGGACTGGGATATTCGTGAAAGTGAAGGGAATGAATCCGCGAAAAACGATTGGCTACCGGGCTGATATTGACGGTCTGCCGATAAAAGAGGAAACCGGATTGCCGTTTGCCTCCACACACGAGGAATATATGCATGCCTGCGGTCATGATTTTCATATGAGCATAGGTTTGGGATTATTGACATATTTCACCGAAAATCCGATCGATGATGACTTGCTATTCATCTTCCAGCCTGCAGAAGAAGGTCCTGGCGGAGCTGAACCGATGCTTAAATCGGAAACGATGAAAAAATGGAAGCCTGATATGATTCTTGCTTTACATATTGCCCCAGAGTACCCAGTTGGGACGATTGCCGTTAAAGAAGGGCTTCTATTTGCCAATACATCTGAATTATTCATCGATTTGAGGGGGAAAGGAGGGCATGCAGCCTATCCGCATGAAACAAATGATATGGTCATTGCGGCCTGTTCGCTTGTAGGGCAGTTGCAAACAATCATATCCAGGAATGTCAATCCACTTGATTCAGCTGTCATTACAGTTGGGAAGATTACTGGAGGCACCGTTCAAAATATTATTGCGGAGACAGCACGGTTAGAAGGTACAATACGCACCCTTAACCCAGAATCGATGGTAAAGGTCAAGTCAAGAATAAAGGCGCTTGTGGATGGCATACAAGTGGGATATGAGTGCTTGGCTGAAATCGACTATGGTGCGATGTATCATCAGGTGTATAATGAAGAACGGCTGACCCGGGAATTCATGGAATTTACAGAGAAGTCAACCGCGATTCATTTGCATCGCTGCACTGAAGCGATGACTGGTGAAGATTTTGGTTATATGTTAAAGGAGATTCCAGGATTCATGTTCTGGCTGGGGGTTTCATCGGATTACGGATTGCACCACGCTAAGTTAAGTCCGGATGAAACTGCGATTGAACTCGCGATCAATCACTTAACGGACTATATAACGTTTAAAGGAAGCGAAGCGTAAAAAATGCTTTTCAGTACAGAACATGCTTTAAAGGGAGAACGAATGACGTTGGAGGGCTTATTGTGAAAAAAGAATTTGCGGTGATTGGACTTGGCCGTTTTGGCGGCAGCATAGTCAAGACATTAGCTGAAGAAGGATTAGGGGTTCTGGCTATCGATGCTGACGAAGATCGAGTGAATGAATTTGCCAGAATAGCTTCACATGCAGTAGTAGGGGATACGACAGATGAAAATGTACTGAGAAACATAGGGATTCGGAATTTTGATCACGTCATTGTAGCGATTGGCGAGAATATTCAAGCTAGCATATTGACGACGCTCATGCTTAAGGAATTGGGTGTCGGAAATGTTACGGTTAAAGCGCAAAATGATTATCATGAGAAGGTTCTTCGTAAAATCGGGGCCGACTATGTCGTGCACCCCGAACGAGATATGGGGAGAAGGATCGCCCATAATATCGTCTCCAATAATATTCTCGATTATTTGGAGCTTTCTGATGAACACTCCATCGTCGAAATTGTTGCAAGCCAAAAGATGAATGGAAACTCGATCTTTGACCTTGATATCCGTGCTCATTATGGGCTGAATATAGTCGCAATCAAAAGGGGGAACGATATAAATGTTTCCCCACAGGCGAGCGATTTAATTCATAAAGGTGATATATTGATCGTCATCGGCGCGGATTCGGACATCAATCGCTTTGAAAAAAAAATTGTGGAATAAGCAAGCTTTGCTCAATTTCGGGCAGCGCGCACTTATTATCCACAAAAAAGCCCAGCCATCAATGGCTGGGCTTCTATTATTATTGGACTTCCATGATGATCGGGAGGATCATTGGACGCCGTTTAGTTTTTTCATATAGGAATGGAGATAAAGTGTCTGTAATTTCATTTTTAATTTCAGACCATTGTGTAGTTTTACGATCCATCACCTTATTTAAATGCTTAGTTATCAAGGATTGAGCATCGCTTATAAGGTCTCCTGATTCTCTCATGTAAACAAATCCGCGTGAGATGATGTCAGGTCCGGATGCAATTTTGAATTCCTTCATATTGATGCTGACAACGACAACGACAAGGCCTTCCTCGGAAAGAATCCGACGATCACGGAGAACGATATTACCAATATCCCCGATGCCGCTTCCATCGATATAAACCGAACCTGAAGGGATTTTACCAGCGATTTGTGCTGTGTTTTCACTTAAGGATAGAACTTCACCATTATCCATGATAAAGCAATTTTCTTCCGGAACCCCGCAATCGACTGCATGGCGGGCATGTAGTTTTTGCATACGGTATTCACCATGGATTGGCATGAAGAATTTTGGTTTAATCAAACGAAGCATCAGCTTTTGTTCCTGCTGTCCGCCATGTCCTGATGTATGAATGTCATTCAAAGGACCTGAAATGACGTCTGCTCCTGCACGATACAATTGATTGATTGTTCTCGAAACACTGATTGTGTTACCTGGGATAGGTGAAGATGAAAATACTACAGTATCTCCAGGAATGATTTGAATCTGACGGTGAGTGCCATTCGCTATGCGAGACAATGCTGCCATTGGTTCACCTTGACTGCCTGTACAAAGGATGGTTACTTTATTCGCAGGCATACGATTCAATTGCTGTACATCAATAAATGTATCTTTAGGCGCTACGATATAACCAAGATCTTGTCCAATTGATATGGCTGAATCCATGCTTCGGCCAAAAACGGCTATTTTACGGCCGTTAGCCACGGCTGCTTCGACAACTTGCTGAAGGCGATGGATGTTCGATGCAAACGTTGCAAAAATAATCCGGCCGTCAACCTTACGGAAAATGTCTTGAATGGTATCGCCGACACGGCTTTCGGACATAGTAAAATTCTGCACTTCACTATTTGTGCTATCCGAGAGTAGGCACAATACACCTTCTTTACCGATCTCAGCCATCTTGGTCAGGTTTGCAGGCTCGCCCACTGGTGTGAAGTCGAATTTAAAATCACCAGTATGGACAATTTGTCCAGGTGGTGTTTTTACAACGATTCCATAAGAGTCAGGGATACTGTGTGTTGTGCGGAAGAATGAGACGGACGTTTTCCGGAACTTGATCACTTCATCTTCACTGATCTCAATCATGGTTGTCTGGCGCAAAAGGCCGTGTTCTTCCAATTTATTACGAAGCAGTCCAAGTGCTAGTTTCCCGCCGTATACAGGGACATTCACTTTTCTAAGCAAATAAGGAATCCCGCCAATATGGTCTTCATGGCCATGGGTAATGAAGACACCTTTAATTTTATCTACATTTTTTTCTAAATAGCTGTAATCAGGAATCACATAGTCAATACCGAGAAGCTCATCTTCAGGAAATTTAATTCCAGCATCAATGATGATGATTTCATCTTGAAACTGAACAGCATATGTGTTCTTACCGATTTCGCCTAAACCGCCCAGGGCGAATACAGCTGTTTGATCGTTTTTTACAAATTTCATAAATTATAGCTCCAATACTTTGTAATCTTCATTTTGTTTTTCATATTCTAAATATGCTCCGGTTACGGGTAATACGATTTCTACGTTATAAGGTTCCTTTTTTAATTTTAAACGAACGTCACGAACGGATTCACCTTCGACAAACATTGTTTTAGTATTCTCCCTGATGGGAACCTCTGATATGGTTACTTGATAGTATACCTTAAAAACCATTTTAATCTCTCCTCACTTGTTTGCATTGCTTTTTTCATTATATATAAAAACAACAATTTTTTCATGTTTTTCAACATCATGTAAAAATAAACCCAGCTCCGCCATAAAAACGGAAGGGGTTTGATGAATTAAATATACCAATGTCTAAAGTATATAAAAAAATAGATGGCCGATTCTGGTATCAATCCAATTGTGTCTTCCTCTATCTTATATCCTATCCGTTTTTGCCATGTGTAAAACTTAAATCATGGGATCTTTTTTTCGTAAACGATTTCTTTCTAATTAAAACAGTGCGACTGTCAGCGTTTCATGAAAACACAAAGACTCATATCTTTATTTGAAATATGTATTCACCTGACCATATAAAAGCCAAGATAGAAAGAATGCTTAACAAGAACTTTACAACAAGGAAGAAGCCCTTCGCAAGTTTTTGAAGAGCTGTCCAAAAAAAATTCGCATATGGATGACGGCCAAGGCAGGAATGAGTGGCAAATCATGCGATAGATTTTTTTCTTAAAAGATCATTCCACTGTTTAGCAAGCTTTTTACGAAGCTTTTTTAACATGGCGATCACGCTCCCTTACTATTATTGTATAGGATTATTCAATAATGTAAATACGTCTTTACAGGTACTTGGCCCATTTTTGAAAAAAAAGGCTCATTCATACAAGCGGCTGGGATTTTGGAGTAAAGAAGGATGGGAGAGAAGTAATCTAAGAAAGCCTGAGTTGTTTCTATTAAGAATAGTATATGCCCATTCATGAATAAAAAACGTAAATTGAGTGGAATCCGGTTATGTTACTTGACTTATCTTGATGACAATTATTAAATGGGTACATATTAAAAAAGGAAAAATGAAAGAATTGGAAGTGAATTGTTAGTGAAAATCGTATTCTTTGATATTGACGGAACATTACTCGATCATGAAAAAAAGTTACCTGCTTCAACAAAAAAAGCTATTAAGCAACTGCAGGATAGCGGGGTTTTTGTAGCAATTGCCACAGGAAGGGCTCCGTTCATGTTCGAATCTTTAAGGGAAGAGCTTGGCATCGATACATTTGTAAGCTTCAATGGACAATACGTTGTTTTTGAAGGGAAAGTCGTTTATAAAAACCCTTTGAGCATACCTGAGATAAAACGGCTCCACGAACATGCTGAAAAAAATGAAATACCGATCGTTTTCATGAATGAGGAGACAATGAAATCGAGTGTTCCACATCATATCAGAATTGAAGAAGCATTAAGCAGCCTGAAGTTTCCCCACCCTGAACATGTGGCAGATTTTTATGAGGACCATGATATATATCAAGCCTTATTATTCTGTTCGGAAGATGAAGAAGGGAACTTTGTTGGGAAATATGACGACTTTCATTTCATTAGATGGCATGAATATTCAACGGATGTACTTCCATTCGGGGGTTCAAAAGCTGAAGGCATAAAAATATTAATGGAAAAAGTCGGGTTTGCTTTGGAGGATGTTTACGCCTTTGGAGATGGCTTAAATGATATAGAGATGTTAAAAGTAGCGGGATATGGCGTGGCAATGGGGAATGCCGGTCAACTTGTGAAGCAAGAGGCCGACTTTGTAACGAAGGATGTCGATGATGATGGCATACTTTTTGGTTTGAAGGAACTTGAACTGATATAAAAAAACAAAACCCCCGTCAACCAACAGGCAGGGGTTTTGCTTATTGCGTTACCTTTCCAACGCAATTGAATTTTCCGGAATGGCATAGGGGTCTTCCGGATTGATATGATCATAAAACATGATTCCATTAAGGTGGTCGATTTCATGCTGAAAGCAAATGGCTGCGATGCCTTTCAGGCGGAGTTGAACCGATTTTCCTTCCAGGTCCGTACCCACAACCGTTATTCGAGCATAACGGGGAACATAGCCGGAAACGGGACGATTTACGGAAAGGCAGCCTTCACCGGATGTCAAATATGCTTTTTCCACTGAATGGCTGATGAGTTTAGGGTTGAAAAGTGCATAGCTATACAGTTGACCATCTTTTTCTTTCAAATGAACCGCGATCATCCTTTTTGAAACATTCACCTGTGGTGCAGCCAAGCCAATTCCTGCCCTTAGCCCGTATAGTGCAGAAATATCGGGCTTCTGGCTGTTTTGGACATATTCCATCAAGCTGTCTAAAAGTTGCTTATCTTCATTTGATGCCGGAAGCGGAACCTCTACCGCGACTTGCCTTAAGATTGGATCGTCTTCATTAACAAAATCATCCATGGTAAGCATTATCTTTCACCCCGCAAAAATTCTAATAATATGTATAGGGTTATTTTAACAAAAAAAACACTGAAAGTTAATGGATGTCTAATGAAAGAAAATGGAAGGGATGGAATAAGTCATTAATTCCTATCCCAGCCATTATATTAATTGCGTGTTAAGGTCTATTTAAAAAAATAAATCATTTTTTGTTATTTAGGGTAAATAGTTAACATTTTCGGGTAAAGGTAATAGTAATTACCTGGTTAGCATAAGCACGCGCCGACAATGATTAACAGAATGAACAGGACAATGATTAGAGCGAAGCCGCTTCCAAAGCCGCAGCCTCCACCACCATAGCCATAACCATCACCATAACCATAGCTGGGTGCACTGGAAACCGGATAACAGCAATCCTGGTTGTAACCTCCATACATAATTTCATACCTCCGTTTTTTGTATTATTAAAATACTGACCACTCTGATTTGAAACGGTCACTACAGCCTATGCAGGATGGCTTAAAGGGTGTAGGCTAGCGCCCAGTAATGAAAAAAACCTGTTCGGAATATGATTGTAACAAGTGTTTGCTGCTAATAAGGGAATTTAGAGAAAAATGAATCTTCGAAGTACTATTAGAAGGAGCTGTCTATGTTGAAGCGTTTTGGTCCATATGTTATTTTACTTCTTTCTTTAGTGATCTTGGCTGGTTGTTTTAATGGTTCACCAGAAGAAAGAATCCACAAAATCCTAGAGAAAACTGCAGAAAAGGAAAGTGATTTCACCGAACATCAAGAGCCTCTTAATGATTTGGAGAAAAAAGAAAAAGAAAAATATGAGAAAATCATTAAACTTGGATTGGATGATTATGAACAGATTGTCGAGCTTTCAGATGAAGCCACCAAGAATATCGACCAAAGGGAAAAAATAATTGAAAAGGAACAAAGCAGTATGCAATCCTCAAAAGAACAATTCAATCAGATAGATGAACAAATCGGGAAAATAGAGGATGAAAAAATAAAAAAAGAAGCGACCGAAATGAAAAAGGTCATGAGTGAGCGCTATAGCACCTACGATAATTTATATGATGCTTATCAACAAAGTCTGGCTTATGATCGTGAATTATATGAACTTTTTAAAAAAGAGGATTTGAAAATGGATGAATTACAAGTGCAAATCAAGAAAATAAATACCTCTTATTCAAAAGTTCTGAAAGCGAATGAGGAATTTAATGCATTAACGGAAAAATCAAATCAAAAAAAAGAAAGTTTTTATGATAGTTCCGGCATAGAAATGGCTGATTCAACAAAATAATATAAATAATGATGGGCTGTGATTCTCACTCACAGCCCATATTTTGTTCAATCCAGTTCATGTAGGGACAGAAAAATTCTAGAATGGACTTTTTTGTGCAACCATCTTGATGTGGGATTTTCATACCTGTACTAAAAAAAAACGATAATCAAAATTCAAACAGCAGACTTATATGAAAGCGTTTGAATATTCTTTTGGAATATTATTCCGAAGGCTCAAATGCCTATAGTTAAAGCGGTTTTGGAATCGATCCGGTATGCTGGGGGTTTTAAATGTTATCCTTCGCAATCCTTAAATTGAAAAATAGGGGAAATTTAATGGTACAGTTATAAAGTGAAAACTAATACAGAGAAGAAGTATGAGTATTGGAAATTCTATTAAATCAAAATTATAAGGAACTCCAAGTGATTGACTTGATGTTAATTCATCTTGTAAACTTAATCTATAAAAATTCTTGTATCATTTTCCTTGATTTTTTTTATGGTACAGAATAAGATTGAGACATATTAAGCATATCCACGTTTGAGGATTGGTCTTAAGGGAAAAATAAAAGAATGAATTGTTGAAGAAACTAAAAAGCAAACTATTTTTGCTTTATAGAATAATAATAGCAAACCTTTTTAATGAAAGGATGAGGTGCCAAATGGCTCAAAAAACTAAACAAGCTAAAATTAATGTTCAGGATCAGCTTAAGAAAGTAGAAGAACAATTTGAAACTTTTCAAATTTTAAATGAAGAGGGAGAAGTCGTTAATGAAGCGGCAATGCCTGATTTAAGTGATGAACAATTGCAAGAATTAATGCGTCGTATGGTATATACACGCATCTTGGATCAACGTTCTATATCACTGAACCGCCAAGGCAGATTAGGTTTCTATGCACCGACTGCCGGTCAAGAAGCATCTCAAATCGCTTCCCAGTATGCTTTGGAAAAAGAAGATTTCATTCTGCCTGGCTACCGTGATGTTCCGCAAATCGTTTGGCATGGCCTTCCGCTTTGGCAAGCATTCTTGTTCTCACGGGGACATTTTAAAGGAAATCAAATTCCTGAAGACGTCAATGTAATTTCCCCTCAAATCATTATCGGCGCTCAATATATTCAAGCTGCAGGTGTTGCACTTGGGTTGAAGAAACGCGGAAAAAAAGCTGTAGCCATCACATATACGGGTGACGGCGGAACCTCACAAGGTGACTTCTATGAGGGAATTAACTTTGCAGGTGCATTTAAAGCGCCGGCTATCTTCATCGTGCAAAATAACCGTTTCGCAATCTCGACTCCGGTTGATTTGCAATCAGCAGCAAAAACATTAGCCCAGAAGGGTGTGGCTGCAGGTATCCCTGGCATCCAAGTTGATGGTATGGATGCGTTGGCCGTTTATACAGCTGTTAAAGAAGCGCGTGAACGTGCAATTAATGGTGAAGGCCCTACATTGATTGAAACATTAACTTACCGTTATGGTCCGCATACGATGGCTGGGGATGACCCGACACGTTACCGTACTTCCGAAATGGATAACGAGTGGGAACTGAAAGATCCATTGGTTCGTTTCCGCAAGTTCTTGGAAAACAAAAAACTTTGGAATGAAGAATTAGAGAACGAAACAATAGAAAAAGCAAAAGACGATATTAAAGAAGCGATCAAATTGGCAGATGCAGAACCTAAGCAAAAGGTTACAGACCTTATTGAAAACATGTATGAAGAAATGCCTTATAACTTAAAAGAACAATATGAAATTTATAAAGAGAAGGAGTCGAAGTAAGCCATGGCTCAATTGACGATGATTCAAGCAATTACAGAAGCATTACGTACAGAACTTAAGAATGATGAGAATGTACTCGTTTTTGGGGAAGATGTTGGGGTTAATGGAGGAGTTTTCCGTGCAACGGAAAATCTTCAAAAAGAATTCGGTGAAGATCGTGTATTCGATACACCTCTTGCTGAATCTGGAATCGGTGGATTAGCGGTCGGTCTTTCTTTACAAGGTTTCCGTCCTGTTCCTGAAATTCAATTCTTCGGGTTTGTATATGAAGTAATGGATTCCGTAAGCGGTCAGCTTGCTCGTATGCGTTACCGTTCAGGCGGACGTTACAGTGCACCGGTTACAATTCGCTCACCTTTTGGAGGCGGAGTGCATACTCCGGAAATGCACGCTGATAGCTTGGAAGGTTTAATGGCTCAGCAACCAGGGTTAAAGGTAGTTATCCCTTCCACTCCTTACGATGCAAAAGGCTTATTGATTTCAGCTATTCGTGATAATGACCCTGTCATTTTCCTTGAGCACATGAAATTGTACCGCTCTTTCCGTCAGGAAGTGCCTGAAGAAGAGTATACAATTCCGTTGGGAAAAGCCGATGTGAAAAGAGAAGGAACGGATCTATCCATTATTACGTATGGTGCAATGGTACAGGAATCCATCAAGGCAGCTGAGGAATTGGCTAAGGAAGGCCATTCCGTCGAAGTGGTCGACTTACGGACTGTTTCTCCATTGGATATTGATACAATCATTGCTTCTGTAGAAAAAACTGGACGCGCTATCGTTGTTCAAGAAGCACAAAAGCAAGCTGGTATTGCAGCGAATGTCGTAGCGGAAATTAACGAACGTGCCATTTTGAGCTTGGATGCTCCAGTACTGCGAGTGGCGGCTGCTGATACGGTATTCCCGTTTTCACAAGCTGAAACAGTATGGCTCCCTAATTATAAAGACATTATTGAAACGGCGACTAAAGTCTTGAAGTTTTAACAATCTTGAGTAATGGAATGAATGTCCTGCTTGGGAAAGTAATATCGCATTAACGGTAATGCAAGATAAAGGACTTTATTCAAAGCACTAAGTATGATTTAATATAGGAGGTTGAACTCAGTGGCATTCCAATTTAGACTCCCTGATATCGGAGAAGGTATACACGAAGGTGAAATAGTGAAATGGTTTGTAAAACCAGGAGATAAGATTCAAGAAGATGACGTGCTTTGCGAGGTTCAGAACGATAAGGCCGTTGTTGAAATCCCATCACCGGTGGAAGGTACCGTGGAAGAAATCCTTGTTCAAGAAGGAACGGTTGCCGTTGTTGGCGATGTACTTGTAACATTCGATGCTCCAGGTTATGAAAATCTTCAGTTTAAAGGGGACCATGGAGAAGAAGCAAAGGCAGAAGGTGAGAAGAATACGGAGGCCCAGGTTCAAGCGACTGCTGAAGCTGGACAGGAAGTCAAGAAAGAGGCTGCTCCGGTTCAAGAAAATAATGGTGTAACGGGCGCGGGAGCACAACCACAAGTTGAGGCAGATCCTTCACGACGTATCATCGCCATGCCTTCTGTTAGGAAATATGCGCGCGAACAAGGGGTAAATATTCGTGAGATTTCTGGTTCTGGAGATAATGGCCGCATCATGAAAGATGACATAGATGCTTTCAAAAACGGCAAAACTGCTCCACAGCAACCGGCAGCTCAAAGTGAAGCTTCACAACAAAATGATACGGAAACAACCGAAAAACAAAAAGTTACAATTCCAGAAGGGCAATATCCTGAAACTCGCGAAAAAATGAGCGGCATGAGAAAAGCGATCGCCAAAGCTATGGTGAAATCCAAGCAGACAGCTCCACATGTTACATTAATGGATGAAGTCGATGTGACGCTATTGGTTGCTCACCGTAAGAAATTCAAGGAAATTGCTGCACAAAAAGGAATCAAGCTTACATTCCTACCTTATGTTGTTAAAGCGTTAACAAGTGCATTGCGTGAATTCCCTATGCTTAACACATCATTTGATGATGAGGCTAGTGAGATTATCCATAAACACTATTACAATATCGGAATTGCGGCAGACACAGACAAAGGACTGCTCGTTCCGGTTGTAAAAGATGCAGATCGTAAATCAACTTTTGCTATTTCACAAGAAATTAATGAATTAGCGACGAAAGCCCGTGACGGCAAATTGGCTCCTAACGAAATGAAAGGTGCTTCTTGCTCCATTACGAATATCGGTTCCGCAGGCGGTCAATGGTTCACACCTGTAATCAATCATCCAGAAGTTGCCATTCTAGGGATTGGACGCATTGCCGAAAAAGCAATTGTACGCGACGGGGAAATTATCGCCGCTCCAGTTCTGGCATTATCACTGAGCTTTGATCACCGCATGATTGATGGAGCAACAGCTCAACATGCATTGAATCATATCAAAAAGTTATTGAACGACCCAGAATTATTGTTAATGGAGGCGTAAACAATGGTAGTAGGAGATTTTCCAATCGAAACAGATACTTTAGTGATCGGTTCAGGCCCAGGGGGATATGTTGCCGCAATTCGCGCAGCACAGCTTGGGCAGAAAGTAACGGTCGTTGAAAAAGGAACAATCGGCGGAGTTTGTTTGAATGTAGGCTGTATCCCATCAAAAGCTTTAATTTCGGCTGGACACCGTTTCCATGAAGCTCAGCATTCAGAAGATATGGGTATCTTTGCAGAAAAAGTTTCTGTTGATTTTTCTAAAGTACAAGCTTGGAAAGGTTCTGTTGTTAAAAAATTAACAGGCGGTGTAAGCAGCCTATTAAAAGGTAATAACGTTGATGTTGTAACCGGTGAAGCTTATTTCGTCGATGAAAACAGCATCCGTGTTATGAATGAAGACTCAGCCCAAACATATACATTTAAAAACGCAATCATCGCCACTGGTTCATCGCCAATCGAGATTCCGTCATTTAAATATACGAAACGTGTACTTAATTCCACTGGTGCTCTTGCTTTGGAAGAAGTTCCAGGTTCGATCGTGGTAATCGGCGGAGGTTACATTGGTACTGAGCTTGGCGGAGCATTCGCAAGCTTCGGCACTAAAGTGACCATCCTTGAAGGTACTGAAGAAATCCTTTCTGCAGGCTTTGAAAAACAAATGGCAGCACTTGTTAAGCGTAACCTTAAAAACAAGGGTGCTGAAATTGTCACTAAAGCAAATGCTAAAGGTGTGGAAGAAACTGAAACAGGTGTAACCGTTACTTATGAAGTAAAAGGCGAAGAGAAAAAGGTTGAAGCCGATTACGTATTAGTAACAGTTGGACGTCGTCCAAATACGGCAGAGATCGGCCTGGAGCAAGTCGGAATCAAAATGACTGACCGTGGTTTGGTCGAAACGGATAAACAATGCCGTACAAGCGTGAAAAACATTTACGCAATCGGTGATATCGTTTCTGGACCTCAGTTGGCTCATAAAGCTTCTTATGAAGGTAAAATTGCTGCTGAAGCCATTGCAGGACATTCATCTGAAATCGACTATCTTGCTATTCCGGCTGTTGTATTCTCTGAACCGGAACTTGCTTCTGTCGGTTATAATGAAAAAGAAGCGAAGGAAGCTGGAATCGAAGCGCTTGCTTCTAAATTCCCATTCGCTGCAAATGGACGTGCTCTTTCTTTAAATAATACGGACGGATTTGTGAAGCTTATCACTCGCAAAGAAGACGGATTGGTTATAGGAGCACAAATTGCAGGACCAAACGCTTCTGATATGATTGCAGAACTTGGTCTGGCTATCGAAGCGGGAATGACTGCCGAAGATATCGCAATGACAATCCATGCACATCCAACTTTAGGGGAAATCACAATGGAAGCTGCTGAAGTTGCCCTTGGAACTCCTATTCACATCATCAAGTAATTGATTTTTATAAAAAAGCGTACTGCCTCATGCAGTACGCTTTTTTTGTTTGGCAGATATACGAATATGAAGGATGACTCCCCAGTCATCATTTTCTTCACGCTAGTTAAATGAAAAGGGCTAAAAGGGCATAAGCTATAAAAAGGACTTCTTACTTTTTTTCCTTGTAAGGTTTTGAGAAAGGTAATAAAGGATAAAAAATAAGATGAGCGATGTTAATTGAATATTTTTTGCCAATAAAGAGATCATGGCTGAATATTCATATTAAAATGGGGTGGATCATTTGAAAAATTATCTGGTAATCCTCTTTCAACTAATCGTTTGGAGTGGGTATACCTTAGTTGAATGGCTGTCTGTTAACGATCGATTCGTTTTCAAAGTATTCATGTTTTTGGTCTTTTCCTATCTAGCCATTTACATTGGTAAAATGATTTTAAAATCCAATAGGCGAACAATGCTTGTTACCGTGATAAGTCTATTATGCTACGGTATTTTGCAAATCCTTTTGGAAACGCTAGTACCCCTTTATTAAACTTTTCAAGTCGCTATGACACAAGAAACCACGGAGGAATCATGATTAACAAAGGAGTAGCATTATTTACATTAGTATCATTTTTATTGATGGCATGTAATGGACCGAGTTCCGGTCCAACAGAAAATGAAAATCAAAAAAGTGTGGAAACGACAACATCGGTCCAAGATGAAAGCCAGAAAGAGAAAGACTTGGAAAACGAAACGTCAAAAACGATTGACGATGGGAATGTAAAGGCAGAATATCAGGTGGACGAAAAGAATTGGTCATTTAAACCAATCGGGGAGGCAAATCCGAAAGTTGTGTTGTTAACATTTGATGATGCACCTGATAAATATTCTCTGAAAATCGCCCAGACCCTGAAGCGCCTTGAAGTACCTGCTATTTTTTTCGTGAACGGTCACTTTCTTGAAAATGATGAAAATAAAGCGATGCTAAAAGAAATTCATGAAATGGGTTTTTCTATCGGTAATCATACTTATTCCCATGTAAATTTAAAACAGTTGACCGAGAAAGAACAAGAACGGGAAATCGTAAAATTGAACAATATGGTAGAAGGCATTACAGGGGTAAGCCCTAAGTACTTCAGGGCGCCATTTGGATCGAATACCGAGCATTCAAAAAAAGTCGCTGAGAAAGAAAAAATGTTGGTCATGAATTGGTCATATGGATATGACTGGGAAAAAGACTATCAGGATAAAACAGCGTTAACAGAAATCATGTTGAACAGCCCTTATTTAGGAAATGGTGCGAACTTACTGATGCATGACCGGAAATGGACGAGTGAAGCCATTGAGGATATCGTGAAAGGTTTTCAAAAGGAAGGTTATGAGATCCTTGATCCAAAGTTGATTGAAACGCCTGCTTGAGCCAATTCCGGCTTCAGCAGGTATTTTTATTTCCTTGGATAATAATACATCACCCGTTTATTGAAGAGATGTAGCTGCGCCCGTAATTTCTTTGCAAGGAACTTGCACAGTTCATTAGCTTTTCCCTTATCACCGAAAGTTGCTGTTTCAGGGAGGGTGAATTGGATATAGGATTGAATCCGCTCTGATCCATCTTCATCCTTAACGACTTCTTGGTCAACGCCTATCAATATCATGTGATATCGATCTTCTTTGGATTGGAGGTATATGGCCTTATCTTTCATCTTTTCTGGTTCTTTCATTTCATAAGGAAATGCTTTCTTATCATAATTCCAATCCAGTTGCTTTCCGGTTTTCGCTGTGATCATTTGATAATAGTTCAGCAATTCTTTCACGTCTTCGATGGTTACAGTCCCTTTCACGGACTCAGGAACGAGTTTGATATAGGCATTTTCAGTCATGTGGATCCCCCTTAGATTGATTGGATGTAAGAATATATTAACATTTTATGGATGTATTATATACATATCTATATGTAAATTAAAAGGCGAAATTCCTTTTTCACCTTGCTATGCAAAAGTAAGGGCTGTGATGAAATGAACTCCAGGGTCCAAAAAGGAATCATTCTAACGAACGATTGGAGTAAAGTTATTCCAACATGAGTGTTCATTAAATGGGGAAAATACATATATGTTATACTTTTTAACTTGAAATAATAAATGTGTTATATTATAATTCATATAAAGCGGTTACATTACGTTATTAATGCATACAATATAGAGGAAGGGGTTGTAAAAATGGGAACTATCGTATGTCAAACTTGCAATAGCACGATTGAACATTTTGAAGATGAAAAAGTAAGTGTACTATATACACACAATCACAACTGCCAAAGCTGTGATACAGCTGCCTCTGAAAAATAAATCGAAAAAAGGATAATAAGATTAATAGAATTTAAGGGTGTTTCAGGGTTGTAATCTGGAGCACCCTTTTTGTAGATGTTAATGAAGTGAAAATCTTCAGTTGATCGGGAGCTACTTGCTCAATAATAAGGGGCAAAAAAACCAGAGCAGCACTTTGCTCTGGTTTTATGGGATCAATCAATTTTTAATGATGCGTAAATATTTTATTTCTGGGTCCTCAGGGCCTTGAACAGGAAGGCCGGCCTCGATGTTTTTCCGGATGTAATTGATATTATCTTCAGTAATCAATTCACCTGGTATGAAGATCGGAATTCCAGGCGGGTAAACCATGATGAACTCAGCGCTAATTTTGCCGACAGATTCCTCAATGGGAACCACTTCGGTGTCTGCATAAAATGCCTCCCTTGGTGATAAAGCCAGTGGTGGTGTATCAGGAAGCAGGACTTCGATTTTTTCATGTTCAGCTGCCATTTCCTTAAACTCATCCGCCAAGTCTCTAAGGGCAGCAATCAGAAGATCCGCTTCTGTTTTTGAGTCTCCAGGCGTTATCAGGCAAAGGATATTGTACAAGTCAGAAAGTTCCACTTCGATATTATGCTTTTCACGAAGCCATTTCTCAACGTCGTATCCGGTAATATTCAATTCCTTGATGGATATGATTAATTTAGTCGGGTCATAACTAAAGGCTGCCTCACTCTCGAGAATTTCGCTGCCGACACAGTAAAGATAAGGAATCTCATTAACTGCCTCACGGATATACCCTGCGAGATTGATCGCTTCATCGATCATTTCCCTACCTACCGTCGCAAGTTGTCTTCTGGCCGTATCCAGGGAAGCCAGAAGGATATAGGAGGTTGAGGTGGTTGTGAGCATGCTCAATATGGCTTGAACACGATTTGCGGAAACCAAACCGTTCTTAACATTTAATATGGAACTTCCCGTTAGTGAACCGCCCAGTTTATGAACACTCGTTGCAGCCATATCTGCTCCAGCTTGCATGGCTGACATCGGCAAGTCTTCATGGAAGTGTATATGGACACCATGTGCTTCATCCACCAGTACTGGGATTTGGTGGGAATGAGCAACTTCCACTATTTTTTGCAAATCGGCCGAAATGCCGAAATAGGTTGGGTTGATGACAAGCAATCCTTTTGCATCGCTATGTTCCTTTAAAGCTTTCTCGACGGCATCGACGGTGGTTCCGTGTGAGATGCCCAAATCTTTGTCTATTTCAGGATTGATGAAAATAGGAACAGCTCCGGAAAATACAATGGCAGACATTACGGATTTATGTACATTCCTTGGGACGATGATTTTGTCCCCAGGTCCGCAGACTGTCATGACCATTGTCATGATCGCTCCACTTGTTCCTTGAACGGAAAAGAATGTGTGATCCGCCCCAAAAGCTTCAGCGGCAAGATCCTGAGCTTGTTTAATGATCCCCTTTGGCTGATGGAGATCATCGAGTGGAGCGATATTGATTAAATCTATGGATAATGCATTTTCTCCAATGAAATTACGGAAATCAGCGTCCATTCCTTTCCCTTTTTTATGACCTGGAATATGAAATTGAACGGGATTTTTTTTTGCATGCTGCAATAAGGCAGTGTATAAGGGTGTTTCATTCTGTGACAATTCTTTGTGGCCCCTTTTCATTAAAATAGGTACATAATATTTGGGAGTATATACTCCCTTTCTATTAATGATCGTATGTTTCTCCGATTCCATCGTATGGTTAGTAAACATGTGGATAGACATAAAACATATGAATTATAGCACGTCTTATAATAAATGCCTAGAGTGACTTTAATGTCCTGACTTAAACCATTTATATATGTCTTTGTTGTTAAGGGGCCCAATAAAATTACAGCAGATTATAAATGTCCATTTTCCTAGTATTTACTGGATTTACTCAAGAATTCTTCTTTTATTAATATTGTAGGTGAGTTTAAAAATTGAACGGTTAAACAATATTTGCCATAATGAAGCTAATGGTTTTTGAGTTCAACTAAATAAACAACATAAATTAAAAAAGGGAGCTGAGGAGTTTGAAGTGGAAAACGCGTGTGACCGATTTATTAGGCATTCAATATCCAATCGTACAAGGGGGATTGGCCCATTTAGCATATGCAGACCTGGCGGCGGCAGTTTCGAATGCAGGAGGGCTGGGGCAGGTAACGGCCATGTCCTTGGACAACCCGGAGCAACTGACAGATGAAATTAGAAAAACCAAATCATTGACGGATAAACCGTTTGGTGTGAACTTTGCAATCGGTCAGCATGGAAGACCTTATGAAAATATGCTGGAAGCAGCCCTGAAAGAGGATATCGCAGCTGTTTCCGTAACCGGGGGCAACCCTGCACCATTTCTTGATTACGTCAAAGGCACCCAGGTGAAAAAACTCGTGCTTGTCGCTGCAAAAAGGCAGGCAATGAAAGCTGAGCAGCTTGGGGCAGATGCGGTGATGGTAGTTGGTCAGGAGGGAGGAGGACATTTAGGCCGTGATGATATTGGAACTTCCGTGTTAATTCCTCAAGTTGTGGACTCCGTTAATATTCCAGTCATCGCCTCGGGTGGTTTTGGCGATGGACGCGGTTTGATGGCAGCATTGGCACTTGGTGCCGAAGGAATCGAGATGGGAACACGATTCATAGCGGTCAAGGAATGTGTTCATGCACATGAATTATATAAAAATGCCTTGGTTTCCGGCACAGAAAATGATACCGTTGTCATCAAGCGTTCCATTGGTGCACCAGCAAGGGTAATTGCAAACAGCTGGACCGATAAGATTCTTGAAATAGAAAAAGAAAATGGCGGATATGAACAATTGAAGGATTACATAAGCGGAAAAGCGAATCAGCGTTATATTCATGACGGTGTCGAAGGTGAAGGCTTTGCTTGGGCCGGACAAGTGATGGGGCTGATTCATGATGTACCATCGACTGCTGAACTATTCAGTCGGATTATCGACCAAGCGGAAGCAATTCGTTCAAAATGGGCAGACTGATGATGCATGGACTGCCGGACAGCATGAAAAACTATCTAGAAGGAGCGTGTTTAGGGTATGGATTATCAATATCCAATGGATCTTGATTGGTCTACTGAAGAAATCGTAGATGTGATCAAATTCTTTGAAGCTGTAGAAAAGGCTTATGAAAATAAAATACAAAAGGAAGAATTTATGAAGGCTTACCGAAGATTCAAGGAAATAGTCCCCGGTAAGGCGGATGAAAAAAAGTATACGGATGAGTTTGAGTCAGTCAGCACTTATTCAGCCTATCTTGTTATTAAGAAGGCAAAAGGAATCGATGACGGGGAATGGATAAAAATGAAAAATTAAAAATATTTTTAGAAAACTCCATTGACTTACTGAAAAGATTGTTTTAACATAATAAGCAAGAAAATGATAAAGGCAGTGACGAAGAAGAGTACCTTAATGATGTTCTGCAGAGAGCCAGTGGTTGCTGAAAACTGGTGAACGAATTTAAGCGAATGGACTTCCGAGCCCCAAACCGAAACGGATGAACGGAGTAGGCTTTGGCGATTATCTCATCGTTAGTGGAGATAGGCATGTTAATGCCGTAAAGTGAGCTAATTTAGCTAATTAAGGTGGTACCACGGGTTCCTCGTCCTTTGGATGAGGGGCCTTTTTGCGTTTTTATGGAAATGATAATTAAATCTATGAATGAGAGTAGTAATCTTTTTAGATGCGTAACAGAGAGCCGGGATAGGTGGAAACCGGTACGATATAAGAAGATGAATGGACTTATGAGTGGTTTCTTGAAATAAGTAGGGAAACTCGGCTGCCACCGTTAAAGGGTAATCGCAAGAATTTTTCATTTCTTGCTTGAGAGGGAAAAATGATACGTTTTTCCAACTTGAGGTGGCACCGCGGTTTACCGTCCTCTGCAGACACATATTTGTGTGTTTGCAGGGGACTTTTTTATTGGGATTTCAATATATATACCTTTTAGAAAAAATCAAAAAACCAGAGGAAATGAAAACTCCGGCACTTGGCCATAAGGGTTTTCCCTTCCAGGGGTTTATAAGAGAGCATAAGAATCGGGAGGGAATTGAAGGATGAATAATTTGGATGAAAAAAAAATACTCCGTTTCAAGATGGACACGATTGAAGGGGATATCCACACACCCATTGCCATATTTCAGAAATTAGATGGTGACCAGAAGTTTTTATTGGAAAGCTCGAATTCGCATCACGACAACGGCCGCTACTCTTATCTAGGTTCAAAACCTTATCTGGAGGTGACATCACTTGCTGGCCAAGTAAATGTGAAAGATACTGAAACAGGTGATCAAATTGTAAAGAACATCAATATCATCGAGTTTCTCAAAAACGAATTATTAGTGGAGATAGGAGAGGTTCCCATACATCTTCCGCCATTTAACGGTGGTGCAATCGGATATATGGGCTATGATATCATTCGTCTTTATGAAAATATAGGTCCGGTGCCTCCTGATTCTCTGCAAATGCCTGATGCTCATTTTCTCTTTTATAAAGAACTGTATATATTCGATCATGTTCTGCAGAAAATCCATCTTTTGACTGCGGAAGAGGATAGTGAAAAAAGTTTATTGGGGATGAAGGAAAAAATCAATCAGGCAAGCAAACCGTCAAAGGAAATATCGTCGGAATATTTGGAATTCAAATCGAATTTCAGTCAGGATGAATTCGAGAAAATGGTCCTTGAAGTTAAATCAGCGATAATAGCTGGTGAAGTGTTCCAAGTTGTTTTATCACAAAGGTTCAAAGCGGACTTCGATGGGGAGCCTTTCGATGCCTACCGTCGTTTGCGTTTAGCCAACCCTTCTCCTTATATGTTTTATATAGAATTTGGTGATTATACAATTATTGGGTCGTCTCCTGAAAGTTTGATCAGCGTTTCATCAGGAATGGTTCATGTTAATCCCATTGCCGGTACAAGGCCGAGAGGGAAAACGGATGAAGAAGATAAAGGCTTCGAAAAAAGCCTGCTGATGGATGAAAAGGAACTTGCCGAGCATAAGATGCTTGTTGATTTGGGCAGGAATGATCTTGGCAGAGTTTGCGAAATCGGTTCAATCCACCTTACCGAGGAAATGGAAATTCAAAGATATCAGCATGTCATGCATATTGCTTCGAAGGTTAGCGGAAAGCTTAGGGAAGGGTTCACGAGTTTAGATGCGCTGACGGTCTGCCTCCCTGCCGGAACAGTCTCCGGTGCTCCAAAAATCAGGGCAATGGAGCTGATCAATGAACTGGAAAATTGTAAACGGGGGATGTATTCGGGCTCGATAGGGTTCATAGGTTTTGGAGGGGATCTTGATATGGCTTTAGCGATTAGGACGATGATCATTAAAGATGGCAAAGCCTATGTACAGGCAGGGGCTGGAATTGTATATGATTCAGACCCAAAAACGGAATTTGAAGAAACACAAAATAAAGCACGCGCTTTAATGGAGGTTCACACAAAATGATTTTATTAATTGATAACTATGACTCGTTCACTTATAACCTTTATCAATATTTAGGAGAAGTGGAAAAAGAAATCATAGTAAAAAGGAATGACGAAATCACCATTGCGGAAATTGAGGAACTGAATCCAATGGCAATTGTCATTTCCCCGGGACCCGGCAGGCCGGAAGATGCTGGTATCAGTATGGAAATCATCCGTAATTTTTATGAGAAGGTTCCGCTATTGGGCATTTGTTTGGGGCATCAGGCCATTGGGGCAGTTTTTGGTGCGAATGTGGTTGGAGCGAAACAAATCATGCATGGGAAAACATCGGTTATCGAACATGATGGAACAGGTGTATTTGCCAAACAAGACTTACAATTCCCGGTAATGCGTTACCATTCCCTTGTAGTTGAAAGGGCGAGTTTGCCAGATGAACTGACTGTGACGGCAGTAGCGATGGATGATGGGGAGATCATGGCCCTGAAACATCAAGAATTCCCGCTTTACGGTTTACAGTTCCACCCTGAATCAATAGGGACGAAAATCGGCAAGGAATTATTACATCAATTTTATGAGATTGCGGGAACCTTCCAATCTGAAAAGGAACAATCCATCCTATAAAACAAAAACGACTGGGGGAGTTAGCGGTGAAGGAGTATTTAGCGAAGTTAGCAGAGCGTCAAACATTGACGGAAGAAGAGATGAGCAGAGCAGCCCAAGCGTTATTTTCCAAAGATATCACCGAAAGCGAGATGGCAGCTTTCATCATTGCCCTAAAATCCAAAGGGGAAACGGCAGGTGAAATAGCAAGCCTTGTCAGAGTCATGAGAAAAGAAGCAAGAAGTGTACGAACAAGCTCTCTTAATGTGATGGATAATTGCGGAACGGGAGGAGATGGGTCACAAAGCTTCAATATTAGTACAGCATCAGCCTTCGTACTTGCCGGGGCCGGTGTCAAGGTTGCCAAACATGGAAACCGCAGCATTTCAAGCAGAACGGGGAGTGCGGATGTATTGGAAGAATTAGGTGTCAATTTGTACTTGGAGCCTGACATGTTAAAAGAACTGTTGGAGGAAAATGGAATCACATTCTTGTTTGCCCCATCGGTCCACCCTAATATTGCACGGATTATGAAAGTGAGAAAAGAACTGAAAATCCCGACGATATTTAATCTAATAGGTCCTCTGACAAATCCAGTGCAACTCGACACGCAATTAATGGGAATCAATCGACGTGATATGCTCGAGCTTTTTGCGGAAGTCCTACATAAATTAGGCAGGAAACGCGCGGTCGTGATTAATGGCGCCGGGTTTATGGATGAAGCGAGCCTACAGGGTGAAAATTCACTCGTGCTTTTGGAGCAAGGGGATATCATTCCCTTTACGCTGCACCCTGAAGAAGTGGATCTGCCGGTTTACGGAAATGATGCCATTCGCGGCGGTGACGCCAAACAAAATGCCGATATCATGCTTAGGCTTCTCAAAGGGGAAAAAGGGGCCTATCGTGATACCGTTTTATTGAATGCTGGATTGGGATTATACGCACATGGTACGGCAACAACGATCAAAAAAGGGATCTCCATGGCTAAAGAAAGCCTTGATAGCGGATCGGCACTTGCGAAGTTAGAAAATCTGATTGCTTTTGGCAATAGAAATAAGGTGGTCATGTAATGGAAAATATCTTAACGAAAATCATCGAACAGAAAAAGGCGGAAGTCGCAAAATTAAAAGAAAGGGGCTTAGACGATTCGGTAATGATCAACATAGTCAGACCATCTTTGGTGGAGAATTTGAAAACGGCGAAATCAATGGCGGTTATCGCGGAAATAAAACGGGCTTCCCCTTCAAAAGGGGATATTAAAATCAATGTAAATCCGGTCGAGCAGGCCCTTTCATATGAAAGCGGCGGAGCGGCAGCGATATCCGTATTGACGGATGAGGTTTTCTTTAAAGGATCGATTGCAGATTTGAGAAGCGTAAGCGAGGCCATACAGATTCCCAGATTGTGCAAAGATTTCATCATCGATGAAGTACAAATCGATCGCGCCCATCAAGCTGGTGCCACTATCATTCTATTGATTGTCGCAGCACTTTCTAAAGAGCGCCTTCATGAATTATATCAATATGCAAAA
The DNA here is from genome assembly GCF_014844095.1 of Brevibacillus sp. JNUCC-41. NCBI lineage: Bacteria > Bacillati > Bacillota > Bacilli > Caryophanales > Bacillaceae > Peribacillus > Peribacillus sp. JNUCC41. The sequence continues at coordinate 3,332,304 of NZ_CP062163.1, forward strand.
AGAAAAGGGCTTGAAGTATTGACGGAAATCCATGATGAAGCCGAACTGGAACGGGCTCTAGAGCTGAATGCAGAGCTAATAGGGATTAACAATCGGAATTTAAAGACTTTCAAAGTGGATTTGGCTGTAACGGAACGATTGGCGAAGTTACTTGATCCAAAACACCATATCATTATCAGTGAAAGTGGAATCAAAACAAAAGAAGACGTGATGCGTGTGAAGGAAGCTGGTGCAAAAGCTATTTTAGTCGGGGAGACACTGATGACTGCGTCAAATCTTCCGCAAACGATGGCCGAACTGCAAATGAGTATATAAGGAGATTAATATGTTAGTGAAAATCTGTGGGATAAAGACATTGGCAGACGCCCAGACTGCTGTTGAATCAGGGGCAGACTTCATTGGTTTCATTTTTGCCGAGAGTAGCAGGAAGGTTGAGCCAGAGATAGTAGGAGAATTCGCGGCGAATCTAGCTGGACAGGTTAAAAAAGTCGGAGTGTTTGCCAATCAAACTGAACAAGAAGTGATAAAAAGTGCCGAAATCGCAGGGTTGGATTATATTCAGCTTCATGGTAACGAGTCTGCCAGCTTTGCCCGCAGGATGCCCCTACCGGTGATAAAGGCCTTTGCCGTCAATTCAGTGAAAGACCTTGAAAACCTTCATGAATACCCAGCGGATTATCTATTAGTAGATATTCCTAAGATTTCATCTGGAAAGGGATTGACTTTGGATTGGAATATGATCCGAAAAGCGGATCTGCCACCCGGGAAGGTAATTCTAGCGGGTGGGCTGACTCCGGAAAATGTCGGAAAAGCGATTAATGCCGTTTCACCATTCGCAGTTGACGTAGCCAGCGGCGTTGAAACAAACGGATTAAAAGATGCCGTAAAAATAAAGGCATTTATTAATGAGGCAAAATATACAGCCGGAAAAGAGGAATGAATAGATGAACACTTATACACAGCCTGATAAAACTGGACATTTTGGAGCATATGGAGGCCGTTTCGTTCCGGAAACTTTAATGGCGGCGATTACGGAGCTTGAAGAAGTATATGAACAATCTAAAAATGATCCTGAATTCCAAAGGCAGCTAAATTATTACCTGAAACAATATATCGGACGGGAAACACCACTTTATTTTGCGGAGAACTTGACACGGCTTGCTGGAGGTGCAGATATTTATCTGAAGCGAGAAGACTTGAATCATACCGGAGCCCACAAAATAAACAATACGATCGGTCAGGCTTTGCTGACTCAGAAAATGGGCAAGAAAAAGGTGATTGCCGAAACGGGTGCAGGACAGCATGGGGTTGCAACGGCGACTGTGTGTGCTTTGCTGAAGCTGGAATGCATCATCTTTATGGGAGAAGAAGATATCAGGAGACAGAAATTGAATGTATTCAGGATGGAGCTTTTGGGAGCCAAGGTCATATCTGTATCACAAGGTAGCCGGACACTGAAGGATGCAGTGAATGAGGCGTTACGATATTGGGTGGCGAATGTGGATGACACCCACTATATAATGGGATCGGTTCTTGGTCCGCATCCATTCCCCGTTATTGTACGTGATTTTCAAAGCGTGATAGGAAATGAAACAAAGCGTCAATATTCGGAAGCGGTTCATTCCCTACCGGATGCAGTAGTCGCTTGCATAGGCGGAGGAAGTAATGCAATGGGAATGTTCTATCCCTTCATTGAGGATGAAACGGTAAAATTATACGGAGTGGAAGCGGCAGGGCATGGACTTGAAACACCATTACACGCTTCAAGTTTGACTAAGGGGAAACCTGGGGTGCTCCACGGGGCATTCATGTATGTACTGCAGAACGAGGACGGTCAGATCCAGGAGGCGCATTCAATTTCAGCAGGTTTGGATTATCCAGGGGTAGGGCCTGAACATAGTTACTTAAAAGATACAAATCGGGTTGAATATACTTCAGTAACCGATGATGAAGCCTTGGAAGCTTTAGCGATGCTTTCCAGGGAGGAAGGGATCATCCCAGCTTTAGAAAGTTCACATGCCATTTCCTACGGTTTAAAGCTTGCTAAAGAAATGGAAAAAGGAACAGGACTGGTGATTTGCCTGTCCGGCCGTGGTGATAAGGATGTTGAAACGGTCCAATCATTGATGGGGGGTAGTGAACATGAATAAATTAACAAATGCGCTTGAAGAATGTCAAACAAAGAAGGAAAAAGCATTCATCCCTTATATAATGGCAGGGGATGGAGGTCTTGAACGGTTAAAGAGCCAGCTTCTTTTCCTTGAAAACAGCGGTGCGACTGCCGTCGAACTAGGTATACCATTCTCTGACCCTGTCGCTGACGGACCGGTTATCCAACAAGCAGGCATCAGATCTTTGGAAAATGGAACAACTTTAAAAGATGTCCTGAAAAAAGTAATGGAAATCAAAAGTGAAGTGACCATCCCAATTATTTTAATGGGATATACGAATTCTATCCTGGCATATGGACTTAAAGAGTTTACGAATGACTGTCTCCATGCAGGGATTTCCGGGTGCATCATCCCCGATTTACCGATTGAAGAGGAAGCCATCTTTTCATCAATCAAAACTGCAGGGATCGTTCTTATCCGACTTGTGACACTCACGTCTTCGAAAGAACGTATCACTGAGATTACTGCAGGGGCGGAGGGATTCATCTACGCGGTTACTGTCAAAGGCATTACGGGTGCCCGTGACGCCTTTGGGGAAGAACTTGGAGGCTATTTGAAGAAGGTAAAAGAGATAAGTCCGGTTCCCGTTCTTGCTGGGTTCGGCATATCGACGCCAGATCATGTCCGTGATGCAGTACAATACTGCGATGGTGTCATTGTCGGCAGCAAGATCATCGAATGCTTGGAAACTGGTAAGGAAGATCAAATTGGTGATTTGATACAAGCAAGCAAAGGAGTAGCGCAGAAATAAGGAAAGGAGAGCCGCCAAGGCTCTCCTTTTTTCTTAACCAGTTTAATTTAAGGCATCCGATATTCAATTCGAATACGAAGCAACTGTGTTTAATTTAATTGATATAAGGGTAAAAGATGTTCAAACGCATCTTGAATGGTTTGAATGAATTCATCATCTTTTAACTTAATGGCGTCATCACGTGAAATTTTTATACCGCAAAGGATTTCGGCTTTTTTTACAGTTTGTAAACGAGTGAACATTGAATTCAAATCATCTACTCCAAGACCACCATGAGTGATGACATCAGGTTTTGTATGGTCCATTGACCAAACATAATGGGAGGGAATGCTATTCACCAATTGGCCTGCCTGCTGCTCCAGTCGCTTTCCGATTTCAGTTTTATTAGGGGCTTCATAAATCACGGCATACCAGATGAACATATGCGTTTCCCATAACCCGATTTGGAAATGCGGCATCATTTTATAACCTCTGCTATTGGCAGCGAAAGCAACCCAAGTATCTTTAGGAGGATTCACTGACCGTCTGGCATGCTTTGCAACATGAGGGTGCATTTCATCGCCGATCATAACTGACAGTTTTTGAGAAAAGTGCTCTCCAAGTGCATGTAATTTGGGCTGGATCCGTTCTTTTAAAGCGTCCATGCGCGGTTCCAAACCATCAATTTTAAAAACATCAAAATCATTTGCTGTAAAACTTGCTATATTCATTTTCATCTCTCCTACCGTAATATCTGCACATATTGTAGCATAAGTAAAAGTAAAATTTAAAAAATACGATTTGGGTTGGCAATGTAAATTTCCTTATAGGTTATAACACAAATTAGTTGCTATTTGAGGTAGGAAGTCATATGATAAGATAAATTCAGAAAATTACGTTAATTGATGAAGGGAGAATGTTAATTATGAAACAAGTCATGAACCAAGCATTAAAAGCTAAAGAAGTTGAAAGACATAGAGCTGCAGTGTTAAGGATGGAAATGGACTATGAATTAGCAACCCTTTTTGAAGCTATCGGTGAAGAAAATGACCAAAAGAGGTCACAATGCAAGCAAAGGCTAGAACGCATCCGCTTGGAATTGTTGAAATTGAAAGCCTTGTAAATGATTGGCTGCAGAGATCTTGAAGGAGAATGAATAAAGGAAATGAATCAATTTCAATACAAGGAATTTTATTATAGATGAACGGACACTTTATTTATTAAAAATAATGTGTCCGTTTTTCATTAAATGTCCAATATATAATAAGAAAGTATTTTATTTTGTCCAGCTCCCTTTAATAAGGAAGGGAAACGTTAATTCAAATTGATTTGAAAAGTATTTGTGCTCGCTAGCTCATAATTGCAAAACCGATTAAAGGATGGGTGGTCACAAGGAGCCGTCTTTCCTTATATATTTAAAAAAAATGGAAAATTTAAGATGTTAAAAACTTGAAGGCAAGCTATATTTGCTTTAATCTTTAGAAAAGGATCATTTTAATGTAGTTTCTGATCACAAAGGACGGGGATATTATAATGGCATCTGTCAAGGAAATGGATACATATGCGAAGTTATGGATGAAAGAGGCGGGTACTAGGCTAAGGGCGTCCTTTAAAACCAAGTTGAATATTGAAATGAAAACGAATCCGAATGATTTGGTTACTAATATGGATAAGGGGATAGAAAAGTTTTTTTGTGAAAAAATCAACGAAGTGTTCCCTGAACACCGCATATTCGGGGAAGAGGGAATGGGCAATGATATTAAAGACCTAAAAGGTACTGTGTGGATCATCGATCCAATTGATGGAACATTGAATTTCATTCATCAACAGAGGAATTTTGCAATTTCCCTTGGGGTTTATGTGGATGGCATCGGAAAGATCGGCATGGTTTATGATGTCTTTAGTGATGAATTATATCATGCGATTAAGGGGCAAGGAGCATTTCTGAATGATCAAAGGCTGCCATCCCTAGAAGAGGCATCAGTAAGCAAAGCGATAATTTCCATTAATGCAAGCTGGGTAACGGAAAACCGAAGGATCGATCCGAATCTTTTGGCACCGCTAGTTCGGGATGCACGGGGGACACGTTCTTATGGCTCCGCAGCATTGGAGCTTGCTTTCGTCGCAGCTGGAAGGATAGATGCATACATAACCATGAGACTCATGCCCTGGGACTTTGCCGGAGGAGTTTTACTGGTTGAGGAAGTGGGCGGGGAAGTTAGTAATATTAAAGGTGACAAATTGGACTTTATAAAAGGTGGCTCACTTTTCGTATCTAAACCAGGGCTCCATAAAGAAGTATTCGATAAATACTTATCAGGAAATTCCAGTCATTAGAATCAGGGTCTAATTGAAAGCAGTACCACAGTTTGGCACGGATGGATTAAAATGTTCATTATGAAATAATTAACAAAAAAAACTCGCTGTCTGTCAGCGAGTTTTTCATATTATAACTTCCCGGCTTCGCGCAATTTCTTCTTCTGAGTGAAACCGAACCCCATGATTCCGCAAAGAATAACGATTGCAGCTAATATTCCAATCAAGCTCTTCTCAGCAATGAAGATGCCAATGGAGCCGATGCTTGATGTTGCCAATACCGCTAATATTAAGAAATTCCATTTAATGTTCATTAATATCACCCCTAATATATCTATTGTACATAATTTCTGTATTTGTTTCTAGTATGTTTGTGATATAATATGTAAGCTAATACTAGTGATACGTTATACACAAACTTTTTTAGGAGTGAATTTTTTGAAATTAAGAGAAAATATTCGTAATATAGCCATCATTGCCCACGTTGACCATGGTAAAACGACGTTAGTGGATCAGTTGCTTAAACAATCTGGTACTTTCCGTGAAAATGAACATGTGGAAGAACGTGCGATGGATTCTAATGCGATTGAAAAAGAACGCGGAATCACGATTCTTGCGAAAAATACAGCAGTTCAATACCAAGATACAAGAATCAATATTTTGGATACACCTGGTCATGCCGACTTTGGTGGTGAAGTGGAACGGATCATGAAAATGGTTGATGGCGTTCTACTTGTTGTTGATGCATATGAAGGCTGTATGCCACAAACTCGCTTCGTGTTGAAAAAAGCATTGGAACAAAAGATTACACCAATCGTTGTCGTGAACAAAATCGATAAAGATTCTGCACGTCCAAATGAAGTGGTAGATGAAGTAATTGATTTATTCATCGAACTAGGAGCTGAAGAAGAACAGTTAGAGTTCCCAGTTGTCTTCACTTCAGGTATTGCTGGTACTGCAAGCTTGGATTCAGATCCTGCTAAACAAGAAAAAGACATGACCCCACTTTTCGAAACAATCGTCGAAACGATCCCAGCACCAATTGATAACTCAGATGAACCGCTTCAATTCCAAGTGGCTTTACTTGACTATAATGATTATGTAGGACGTATCGGGGTTGGCCGTGTATTCCGCGGTAAAATGCATGTAGGTCAACAAGTTTCATTAATGAAACTTGATGGGAAGGTTAAACAATTCCGAGTAACGAAAATCTTTGGTTATATTGGCTTGAAGAAAGTTGAAATCCAAGAAGCCGTTGCCGGTGATTTAATTGCCGTTTCTGGTATGGAGGATATTAACGTAGGGGAAACGGTTTGTCCGACTGAACATCCTGAAGCCCTGCCTATCCTGCGTATTGACGAGCCAACATTACAAATGACTTTCCTTGTAAATAACAGCCCATTCGCAGGTCGTGAAGGTAAATTCGTTACAGCTCGTAAAATCGAAGAGCGTTTAAGAAACCAATTACAGACGGATGTCAGCTTAAGAGTCGAAAATACTGATTCTCCGGATGTCTGGATTGTTTCAGGCCGTGGGGAGCTTCACCTTTCCATCCTGATCGAAAATATGAGACGTGAAGGTTATGAACTTCAAGTTTCTAAACCGGAAGTTATCGTTCGTTTGATTGATGGTGTCCGTTGTGAGCCAGTTGAACGTGTACAAATCGACGTACCTGAGGAGCACACTGGTTCAATCATGGAATCAATGGGAGCCCGTAAAGGTGAATTGTTGGATATGATCAATAGCGGAAGCGGCCAAGTTCGTTTACTGTTCACGATCCCAGCTCGCGGACTTATTGGATATTCAACTGAGTTCTTAACGATTACACGTGGATATGGTATCATGAACCACTCATTTGACAGCTACCAACCAATGGCACAAGGTCAAGTCGGCGGAAGACGTCAAGGTGTACTTGTTTCCATGGAATCAGGAAAAACTACACAATATGGTATTATGCAAGTAGAAGACCGTGGGGTTATTTTCGTTGAGCCAGGTACGGATATTTATGAAGGCATGATTGTCGGGGAACATAACCGTGATAGCGATTTGACTGTCAATATCGTTAAAGCGAAACAAATGACAAATATGCGTTCAGCAAATAAAGACCAAACTTCTTCCATGAAAAAACCAAGAATCATGTCACTTGAAGAAGCTCTAGAATATTTGAATGATGACGAGTACTGTGAAGTAACTCCGGATTCAATCCGTCTTCGTAAAAAAATTCTTGATAAAAACGAACGTGAAAGAGCAGCTAAAAGAAAAAAAGTTGCTGTTGAAGAAAAATAAATAGCAAGAGGAGGAGAAAAGATTGGATATCCAAGAGCGATTATCATTTTTTGCAGCATTGTACAGAGTGGATGAAAATCCTGAAGCGGGAATGTGGTATTTATATTTGACGGTCTTTGGATTATGCATCCTTGTATATCAGTTAGGTTTTGCCAAAAAGTTACCTTTGCTAAAAAATGTGGTCATTTATGTGGTAATGGCACTTGGATGTACCCTTCTTTCTTTCTTTGCGGTGTTTCTTCCTATGGGGGAAGCATTAGTCATCGCTTCGCTTGTTCTGGGGATTTATCGATTCCGTCTTCATAATTCGAGAAAAGAAGAACAGGCTTAAGATGATGAAATCATTACAAGATGCTATATACAATTGGTTGACGATCAAAGTTGTCTGTGATGCAAGGCCTGATGATACAGCAGCACGTGATACAGAAATGTTTTTCATGCAGATGCTGAAAGATGATCATCAGGTGATAATCGATTCGGTTTCAAAAACAGAACCTTTTTATTTCGTCGAGTATCTTTTGGGGGACGAAATGAAAAAGCAACGCTATCCGATTGAATTAATTGATATCATGTTAGACCAAATACAGTTGGAGCCAGAAAAGTATAAAAATATCGAGTAATGATAAAAAAGGACCGTGCGAAATGCGCACGGTCCTTTTTTATATTGCTTTGGGGAGGGAAAGTCCGTAAAAAAGATGTAAGATTGTCCACAAAAAGAAAGCTGTCAAATCAGAAGGAAGGACAGCTTCTGTTTTCGACAGCGCCGATAATGGGAAGTAAAGCATGATTGCCGGAATGATCGTGAAAAAGGCAAGTGTGTATTTGTTCCAATTCCTGAAAATCTTCAAAGGACGAAGAATATAAATGTAACTGAACGTAATTGCCAGTGAGAAAAGGAGATGGAAAAAGAACAATGTTGCCTCACTCCAGGAGACAGCCCCGATTACAGGAAGGAAATCCACATTCAATAGGAGCTTATACACTTGTTTACCGGAAAACATTTCGACCCACTTCATTATCAATCCAAGCAGAATTCCATTGATGAGACCAATCAGGGAAACTTTATAATGTATTCTACCATTCATCTTCATTTTTGATTGTCCGGTAAAGACGGAAGTTCCCGGTTGCAATCCGTTCGTTCGTACGCTCTTCTATGCGTTGGTTGCATGTATTGCACATATAGGTATGTATAGGGCGGTTGCGAAGTTTCTTAGCTTCTGGGCTATCATCAGGTATAGATTCAATTTGATCGCATATTACACATTTAACCTTCATATTAGTTGAACCTCACTTCAATTTGAATATGCTTTTAAGTATACCAATATTTTTATGGTAAAACGAGGATAAAGTGAAACTAACATATGAACGATAACGATACTTGGTTCATGGTGGATAAAGACAAAAACCCGAAGATTGACTTCGGGTTAGGAATATTCATTCTTTAAAGTGATTCGATTGATCATTTTGCTCTTTATCGAGTTCTTTTCTTTCCGTTTCATCGTCAAGTTTATTTTTTTCCTTTTCAATGCTCTTGGACGGAGTCGGGGTTAAAATATCACCAGGAACCTCAGGAATGACCCGACTTGTGATGTCAGCCAGTTCATTTAGTATCCCTGTTACCGGTTTACCGTCTTTAATGTCTCTGGCCACCTCCCTGATCCGCTCATTAATATCCGGGTCAGCGACGATGAGGGCATTTGCGCCATAAGGATCATGTTTTAAAGTTTCTCCAACTGAGTACTTTATCGTTCCGACCTGTGAACGCTCAATATCTTGGTCGATATCTATTCCGACGATGGCATATTTGCCAAGTACGACTGCGGTGGCATCGTTCACCTCAGGAATGGATTTAGCTAAACCGGTGAGTCTTTCCGCTGTTTGCTGACCTGTATTTCTGTCTGCTTCCTCAATGGTCGAGTTATTGACTTTCGTTAAATTGTTTTTCGCATTATTTTCGGACACTTCATTTTTATTATCCATTGAGCAACCTGTCATCAATAGAACAGCAGCGAGCGACAACATGAATTTTTGCAATGTGCAGCCTCCTTAACGTTTTTTGTAGGTTCCAGCCTTTCCACCAATGACCAGGTCTGATTCAGGTAAGTATTAAATGCAGCTAAACATATTGTCATCAATGTAGGGGATAGCATTTTTTGCTGGAAGTTTTCTTTATAGTCTGTAAATGTTCTTCTATCTTTATGCAAAGGAACATATATTTTATCAACAGTCTCGTCCGCTACATAACTTCTGAGTGTAGTAAATGGTAAGGCATATCCTAAAGAGCAGGCAGGAGGCGTCATATTGGGGAAAAAAATCTATGTTTTAGATACGAATGTCCTGTTGCAGGATCCGTACTCGATTTATTCATTCGAAGATAATGAAGTTGTCATTCCGGCAGTCGTATTAGAAGAATTGGATTCGAAAAAACGGTATATGGATGAAATCGGAAGAAACGCCAGGCAAGTATCGAAATTGATCGATGGCTTTCGTGAAAAAGGGAAGCTTCATCAGAGCATTCCGCTTCATAATGGAGGCAGCATAAGGATTGAACTCAACCACCGTTCATTTCATAAGCTCCAGGAAATTTTTGTGGAGAAAACGAATGATAACAGGATATTGGCAGTCGCGAAAAACTTATCCTTGGAAGAAGAGACGAAGGAAGATGGAAAAACGGTCATTTTGGTAAGTAAAGATACTCTCGTCAGGGTTAAAGCTGATGCCATCGGACTTGAGGCAGAGGACTTTTTAAATGATCGTGTCGTAGAACTGGACCATATATACGCTGGGCACAAAGAAGTGTTTGTATCGATTGATAATCTGAATAAGTTTTATGAAAAAAGTTTTCTGGGACTGGAGGAACTGACAAAGGATTCATATTATCCAAATCAATTCCTGTTGATGAAGGACACGCTGGGGAGTTCAGCTTCTGCGATTGGGATAGTGGATGAGAACTGCAGGCTAGTCAAGAAATTGATGTATGAAGGGGAACATATTTGGGGAATTAAACCGAGAAATGTCCAGCAGACGATGGCCCTTGATTTATTGCTTCGTTCGAATACCAAGCTTGTGACGCTCATCGGTAAGGCGGGGACAGGCAAGACTTTATTGGCATTGGCTACTGGATTGATGCAAACTGAAGATTTGTCACAATATAAGAAACTTCTGGTTGCCAGGCCGATTGTTCCTGTCGGTAAAGATATTGGTTATCTGCCAGGGGAAAAAGAAGAAAAATTAAGACCTTGGATGCAGCCTATTTTCGATAATCTCCAATTTTTGTTCAATACGAAAAAACCTGGGGAATTGGATGCCATTTTAGCTGGCATGAGTTCAATTGAAGTGGAAGCCCTGACCTATATCAGGGGAAGGAGCATCCCGGATCAGTTCATCATCATCGATGAAGCGCAGAACTTAACAAAACATGAGGTCAAGACCATCTTGACGAGAGTCGGGGAGCGGAGCAAAATTGTATTAATGGGGGATCCGGAGCAAATAGATCACCCTTATTTAGATGAATATAATAATGGTTTGACCTATGTGGTGGAAAAATTCAAGACGGAACGCATTGCCGGGCATGTTAAATTGATAAAAGGGGAAAGATCTGGATTGGCCCAACTCGCAGCTACGCTTTTATAATCCATCGGCAAGGGATGTCCCTTGCCGATGGCTCTGAAGTTTTCGGTGAAGAATGGACTAAGTCTTATTTAACAGTGAAAGACCGCACATTTTTTATCGGATCATTGATATTGGAAGCGTCCCCGAAATAAATTTCCATAGGGCCGCCCTCAGATATTTTAAGTGGCTTTCCATCCTTGGAAAAGCCCAGGAAAAATTCAAGTGCCGTTTCCAACGGGAATGTAAGCTCCTCATCATCGGTTGTAACGATGACTTCAGTTACCCCATTTTCTGGTTCGGCATTTTTTAAAAAAGGTTCAAAAGGGATGCCGAAAGTCCCTTCCAGCAATCTTTGCTTCTCGAACTTTCGTTCCGTTTTTATTGTGGGCGGCATTATTGCGCCTTCCTGTATTTCTTTTTGCCAATGTTTGGAGGCGGCAATCGTATATTCTTCTAATTCATTGACTTGGACTCTTTCAGCGTGGAAATATGTATCAATTTCAACTTTACGGTCGTCAAAAATCCATACTCCAGGATCTAGGGTAATTGGATATTTCACTTTTCCGTTTATAAATACGATAGGTTCCAAATATCTCATTCCTTTCTGTTGCTCTTTAATGATTATAATCAATTATAATTGAAATGTCACATCTACACGATGGTGAACAATTTCCATGGCTTGATATATTCATTTGAGGGGTGGGAGTGATATCCCGATGGCAAATTGTTTGTCAATGTCCTTGCTTTTTCACAAAACTAAAGGTAGAATTTAGAGATAAGATTTAATCGCTCTGAGCGGGGGGATTTAACATGGCATCTGATATGCTTGTCAATCATCGAGAAAAAGCTTATGCTTTATTAAAAGCAGATGCTGACAAGATTCTAAAACTGATAAAAGTTCAAATGGAAAATCTCACTATGCCTCAATGTCCTTTATATGAAGAGGTACTTGATACACAAATGTTCGGCCTATCAAGAGAAATTGATTTTGCCGTACGCTTAGGTTTGGTAGAGGAAACCGAAGGTAAATCCCTTTTGGAGGCCCTTGAACAAGAATTGTCAGTTTTGCATGAAGCATCATTAAAAAAATAATAGATAAAACATACTAACTCAAACAAATCTCGATGATTGTTTGAGTTTTTTATTTATGTACATAATTAATTGATAGTGTTATACTATATTCAATAGTGACATACTAATTAATCCGTAGAAGTTCAATTGTGTTTTTTTATTTTTGTTTTTATTATTTTTTGAATTTTCAATGTAATGTTTAATGGTTATATTCAGATTTCAAATTTCTCTATCAATCATTAAATATGTGGGATTTTTTTAATCGAATGCCGTTGATTAACAATGGGACGTTAGTCGGAAAGGCAGAGCTAATTCCTTGTTTTTATATACGAATATATGTAATTTTTTATTTTTTTATTGTATTCAGTTAATTTTAGTATTATGGTTATATTAATTGAATGTTAAGTCAAATCGATAATATATTATTATAGCTAAATTTTCATTTGCTAATGGTGTAAGGCTCTTTTTAGTCTCTATAGGATGTAAAAAACGAAAATATAAAATATATCGAAATAATTACATCCGCGATAAAATGAGCTTGATCAGGATGGTCTCCTTGGTTGGGATATAAATTCTTGAATAAAAAGTGGTGAAAGTCTTTCACGCTTTTTTTCTATATATTCAATAAAAATACATATTGATTAGGGTGGTAGCAATGGGGAAACGTATAGAAAAAGTACTTGCGGCAAATCGTGGAGAAATAGCGATACGGATTTTTCGGGCATGTACGGAATTAGACATTCACACAGTTGCAATCTATTCAAAGGAAGATTATGGTTCTTATCACCGATATAAAGCGGATGAGGCATATTTGGTTGGGGAAGGCAAAAAACCGATTGATGCATACCTGGATATTGAAGGCATAATTGCGATCGCCAAAATGAGCGGAGTCGATGCGATTCATCCCGGTTATGGTTTTCTTTCAGAAAATATTGAATTTGCGAAACGCTGTGAGGAAGAAGGCATAATCTTCATCGGACCAGAATCAAGACACCTAGATATGTTTGGTGACAAAGTAAAAGCCAGAACACAAGCTGAACTGGCTGATATTCCGGTTATCCCTGGTAGCGATGGACCGGTGACCAGTGTTGAAGAAGTAAAGGAATTTGGTGAACAATACGGCTTTCCAATTATCATAAAAGCCTCTTTAGGCGGCGGCGGGCGCGGAATGCGGATTGTCGAAAAAATCGAAGAAGTTGAAGAGGCTTATGATCGCGCAAAATCAGAAGCTAAAGCAGCTTTTGGTAATGATGAAGTCTATGTAGAGAGATTCATTCAAAACCCGAAGCATATAGAAGTTCAGATTTTGGCTGATACTCATGGAAATATCGTCCATTTATATGAACGTGACTGTTCCGTTCAGAGACGGCATCAAAAAGTTGTGGAAGTGGCACCTTCCGTTTCCCTTTCCGAGGATTTAAGGGAAAGGATTTGTGAGGCAGCCGTCAAGTTGGCAAAAAATATTGATTATGTAAACGCCGGTACGGTCGAATTCCTTGTCGCAAATGGCGAATTTTACTTTATTGAAGTCAATCCACGGGTCCAGGTTGAGCATACCATTACTGAAATGATTACGGGCATTGATATCGTTCAATCCCAAATAATGGTAGCGGAAGGGCATGAACTCCATGGCAAAAAGATCGGGATTCCCGAACAGTCAGGAATCAAAACACATGGATATGCGATTCAATCACGGGTGACGACTGAGGATCCATTGAATAATTTCATGCCTGATACCGGGAAAATGATGGTTTACCGTTCCGGTGGGGGGTTCGGTGTTCGTCTGGACGCTGGTAATGGGTTCCAAGGTGCGGTCATCACACCATATTATGATTCACTTCTCGTTAAACTTTCAACACATGCGCTTTCATTTGAACAGGCTGCATCAAAAATGGTGCGTAACCTAAAGGAATTCAGGATTCGTGGAATCAAAACGAATATTCCATTCCTTGAAAATGTTGTAAAACATGAGAATTTCATTAATGGTGAATACGATACTTCCTTTATTGATTCAACACCGGAACTATTTACGTTCCCGGTCCGAAAAGACCGTGGGACAAAAATGCTTTCATATATCGGAAATGTGACCGTGAATGGATTCCCGGGAGTAGAGAAAAAGAAAAAACCTGTTTTTGATCCAGCTCCAATTCCGAATGTTGATGGCCTGCCGCTTATCTCGGGTACAAAAAATATACTTGAAGAGCAAGGTGCAGAGGGACTGGTCAATTGGATCAAAGAACAGAAAGAGGTATTGATCACCGATACGACTTTCCGCGATGCACATCAATCTTTACTTGCGACGAGAATCAGGTCGAAAGATATCCTTGATATCGCTGAGCCTACAGCAAAACTACTTCCTGATTTATTTTCAATGGAAATGTGGGGCGGGGCAACTTTTGATGTCGCATATCGATTCTTGAAAGAAGATCCATGGGACAGGCTGATCAGTTTCAGGAAAAAAGCACCTAATGTCCTATTACAAATGCTTTTAAGGGCTTCAAATGCAGTTGGTTATAAAAATTACCCTGATAATGTCATTCGTGAATTCGTAGAGAAATCAGCGGGTGCAGGCATTGATGTTTTCCGTATCTTCGACAGTTTAAATTGGGTTAAAGGGATGGAATTGGCCATTGATGCAGTTCGTCAATCCGGCAAAATTGCGGAAGCGGCCATTTGTTATACAGGGGATTTGAATGATCCATCACGCAGCAAGTATAATATCGACTACTATAAAAATATGGCCGTGGAATTAGAACATGCCGGTGCCCATATTTTAGCGATCAAGGATATGGCAGGCCTCTTGAAACCTGATGCTGCTTACCGCCTTGTATCGGAACTGAAAGAAACGACATCACTTCCGATCCATCTGCATACTCATGATACAAGCGGAAATGGAATTTACATGTATTCGAAAGCGATCGAAGCTGGTGTGGATATCGTTGATACGGCGATTGGTTCTTTAGCTGGACTGACTTCGCAGCCAAGTGTACAAACACTTCATTATGCGCTGGAGGGGTCAAGCAGACAGCCTAAATTGAAAGTCGATTCACTAGAGCGTTTAGGAGAATATTGGGGAGAGGTCAGGAAATTCTATCATGACTTCGAAAGCGGCATGAATGCTCCTCATACCGAAGTATACAAACACGAAATGCCGGGCGGTCAATATAGCAATTTACAGCAGCAAGCCAAAGCAGTGGGGTTGGGGGACCGCTGGCATGAAGTTAAAGAAATGTACCAGCGTGTCAATGTAATGTTCGGAGATATCGTTAAAGTAACTCCTTCATCCAAAGTTGTTGGGGACATGGCTTTATTCATGGTACAAAATAACCTGTCTGAAGAAGATGTTCTGACAAAAGGCAAATCCATCGATTTCCCTGATTCAGTCATAGAGTTATTCGAAGGCTATCTAGGTCAGCCAGTTGGAGGATTCCCTAAAGAGCTTCAGGAAGTTATCCTGAAAGGGAAGAAACCTATAACAGTAAGACCGGGTGAATTATTGGAAGAAGTGGATTTTGCAGCTCTTAAAGAAGAATTATTCAAGGAATTGGGACGTGCAGTCACTGATTTCGATGTGCTTGCATATGCCCTATATCCAAAAGTATTCTTGGACTACAATAAAACGATTGAGCTATTTGGTGATGTTTCCAACCTCGATACCGCAACTTTCTTATATGGCTTGAGACTGGGGGAAGAGATCGAAGTTGAAATTGAAAAGGGTAAAACGCTCATCGTAAAATTGGTTTCAATCGGTCAGCCATTGGCTGATGGAACACGGGTTGTGTATTTTGAGTTGAATGGTCAATCACGTGAAGTGATCATCAAGGATGAAAACATTAAATCTTCCGTTGTATCAAAAATAAAAGCTGACCCTAAAAATAAAGAACAACTCGGTGCGACAATGCCAGGTACGGTTATTCGTGTAGTGGTCGAGAAAGGCGATCAGGTCAAGCAGGGGGATCACCTGATCATTACGGAAGCGATGAAAATGGAAACTACCGTTCAAGCACCATTCTCCGGGACCATCAAGGATATTTATGTAAAAGATGGAGAAGCGATCAGTACTGGAGACTTATTGATTGAAATAACCAAGTAATATCGCTGCCTGTGACCTTGTGAATGATTTGGGGTATATGGGGTAGGCTTGAGGTTTTAAGCTGCCCTATACCCTCATTTTAGGCAGTGTACGGTCATTGATCTTCACTATAAGATAAACCAAAACCACCATTCCCGGGAATGGTGGTTTTGGTTTATCTTAATTATATTATTGATTGAACAATCAGACATTAACGGGCGGGTACCGTTGGCGTTATATCCTGTTCCTCCTGACCTTTGACAGAGTGCGCGGAGTTCCTTTTTTGCTTGGCCAGGGCATTTTTTTTGCTTCTCGATGTCAATAGCATCAAATAGCTCATTACACCAAAAAAGCAGGCAATGAATAATGCATGTGTAAGTGCGATATATAAGTTTTGCCTTGAGAAAATGATAAAAGCTCCAGCGGTAACTTGTAAAAATACGAGAATGAATGCAGCAATCCAACCGCCATATAACACTTTTTGATTTTTGTAATGTTTTTTTGCAATATAAGCCACATATGATACCCAAATGAAAATAGCGCCTGCCATTGCACGGTGCCCCATCTGAATCCATTCATAAAGGTTGGAGGGGAGTGCAAGACTGTCATTTACGCATAAAGGCCAATCCTTACAGATAAGACTTGATTCTGTATGCCTTACAAGGGCACCTGTATATACGACCACCAGACAAAAAATCAATACGCCAATAATATGGAATTTCATTCGTTTGTCAACGATAAGTCTTTCTGCTTCGAACTTCTTGTCCACTTCAAAAATCAACAGTGTCAGTAAAAAGACGGCAGCAAAAGAAATGAGCGATATGCCAAAATGAAGGGCAAGGACGAAATCGGATTGTGACCAAATGACGGCAGCGGCTCCGATCAATCCTTGGAGTAACAGAAAACCAAAAGAAAGGACGGATAAGAAACGTGCTTCACGGATATGGCCGATTTTTTTCCAAGACATATACGATAATATTAAAACAAGGAAACCTCCAGCACCTGAAACGAGTCGATGGGAAAGCTCAATGACCAATTCAATCGTGATTTTGTCAGGGATCAATTGGCCATTGCACAATGGCCAGGACCTGCCGCATCCCATGCCGGAATCCGTCTTCGTGACTAAAGCTCCACCAAGTAAGATGAAAAGCATTACAACCGTTGTTAAAACAGCAAACCATTTAAGAGACGATTTCACTAGTAGCCCCACCTTTTTCTATGTAGCAATTTAGGGTTATTCCATAAAATTAATAATAGCATAAGGTTTTTCATAATATTTGTCGAACTTCCTCGATATTACACAAAATAGAATGATTTTACAAGTTCAGTTAATATTATAACTATTAATTAAAATGCCTGAAATAGTTGAAAGTTACATAAGACTTTGATAGAAATAAAGGGAGTGTAAACCTTCAAGCAGGAGCAAAATAGGGAATAAGCCTAGGGGATGATGATAATAGCATAATATTCAAGTTCTTGATGAACATCATACAAGAGAAGTAAATTATTGAGACACAAATTGGTCAAAAAATAACCGAAATATTTTCACAAAAGCTTCCAAAAATGTGTTTTAATATATTGAAGAAATGATTTTACTAAATTTTACTGTTAATAAGCATGATATTAAGAATGATAGCTCTCGATGGATTCCATTGACAACGGTCATTGGTAAATAATTTACTTTTTGTTTACGCTTCCTTGGTTACAAATATCAAAAAGTATGAAATAATGTTCTATAGCATATGTAACGTTTTTTTGCATTTGCGTCTGTTTTGAATGATTTAAAGGAGGAAAACAAATGTCAGAAACAAGGGGTTTGTCAGAAGCTGTCATGGAGGACAGTAAAGCCGCCCTTCAATCGGATATACCTGAAACAACAGCTTGGAAGGATTTTCTCGCACTTATAAAAGTGGGGATTGTCAATTCAAATATAATTACAGCTTTTACCGGCGTGTGGTTAGCTCTTCATTTTTCGGGGCTTAGCTTCTTAAGCAATCTAGATGTAGTGTTTTATACACTTGCAGGTTCGGCGCTCATAATGGCGGGATCTTGCAGTTTCAATAATTATTATGACCGTGATATCGATCATTTAATGGAAAGAACGAAAAACCGTCCAACGGTAACTGGGAAAGTACAGCCTTCAAAGGTATTGGCATTAAGTTTCGGTTTAATTGCTGCAGGGCTGATTTTACTTGCTTTGACTAATATGACAACTGCCATACTAGGAGCATTCGGCGTCTTCGCCTATGTTGTTTTATATACTATGGTTTTCAAACGTAGATTTGTCTCGAATACGATTATAGGCAGTATATCGGGAGCGGTGCCTCCACTTATCGGGTGGGCTGCAGTCGACCCGGGCCTTGATAAGATCGCCTGGGTCCTGTTCGCGATCATGTTCTTGTGGCAGCCTCCTCATTTTTATGCACTTGCAATGAGGCGTGTCGAAGAATATCGTGCAGCTGGAGTACCCATGCTTCCGGTAGTAAAAGGGTTCAAGGCGGCAAAAAGATCGATTATGCTATGGATCATCTGTTTAATGTTCATTCCTTTCTTTTTAACTCCATTAGGAACCCCGCTAGTTATTCTTGCTGCATTATTGAGCACGGGTTGGCTTGTTTTGGGGATTAAGGGGTATAAAAAGAAAGATGATGTTAAATGGGCAACATCCATGTTTGTATATTCTTTAAATTATATGACCATTTTATTTGTAGCGATGGTTATTGTCACTCTCATCTAGTTTTGGTTTAAATAAGCTGGCGGCCTGTTCCTTTACAGGCTCCAGCTTACTGATAAATAATGCACTGACCGCCATTCATACATATTAACGTAACCAACAGGGTCATACATAAGAGCGGTTACATGAGTCATCGTAATAATTCCTTAAATTAGGGATTCTTTCTTTTTTAGAAATTTACATAGAGAGAATATTCGCAATTGCGCCCATTTTTATTTTTGTGAGAAAATTTTGACGAAAGAGGGGTTTCTGAAGCTATGAAAAAAAGGCTGCACAAATGGCGCCTGATTGCTCTGCTGGGTATTGTAGGACTTGTACTTTCGGGCTGCGGCGAACCATTTCTATCCGCGCTGAAGCCAGCAGGCAATGTTGCGCAATCTCAGTTTGACTTACTGATATTGAGTACACTAATCATGGTTCTGGTAATTATTGTTGTGATTATTTTGTTCGTTGTAGTTTTACTGCGCTTCCGTCGGAAGAAAGGCGACGAAACAATACCGAAACAAATTGAAGGAAGTCATAAACTTGAAATTATCTGGACTGTTATTCCTATCCTTCTTTTAATTGTTCTGGCTGTTCCGACCGTCGTCACTACATTCGACTTAGCTGACACAAAGGCAATGGATAAGAAAGATAAGGATGGAAAAACGAAGGATGCTCTTGTTGTGAATGTTAGGGCAAATCTTTATTGGTGGGAGTTTGAATATCCTGACCTTGGCGTTGTCACAAGTCAGGATTTGGTTGTGCCTACCGATCAAAAAGTATACTTCAATCTAACTGCTTCTGATGTTAAGCATTCATTCTGGATACCGGCTGCCGGAGGAAAGATGGATACAAATACAGATGGAGTCAATCAGTTTTTCTTAGAATTCGATAGTGAAAAGGCAGAAGATTCGAACAACTTATTTTACGGGAAATGTGCTGAACTTTGCGGTCCTTCCCATGCTTTGATGGATTTTAAGGTCGTACCGAAGTCTAAAAGCGATTTTGAAGCGTGGACTAAAGATATGAAAGCCGCGAAGGAGCCTGTCGTTGCAGGTGATCTAGCCAAACAGGGTGAAGATGTCTTTAATCAAAGCTGTATAGGCTGCCATGCGGTGACTCCAAATGACAGCAGGCCTGAAGCAGCTCGTCAGGCTCCGAATCTGGCTACATTCGGTGAGCGTCAAAAAGTAGCTGGCGTATTGGATCATACGGAAGAGAATGTAAAAAAATGGATCAAGGATCCTGAGAAGTATAAACCGGGCAACACGATGACCGGTACTTACGGCGAACTTTCAGATTCAGATATTAATGCACTGGCAGCTTATCTATTGGAGCTTAAGGTGGAAGACAAATAGAACATTGATTAAGGAGGTTAAATCGTGAGTACGTACGCTAATAAAAAAGGATTTGGCGCTACTATTTGGGATTATCTGACGACCGTAGACCATAAGAAAATCGCCATTTTATATCTTATCTCTGGCGGGTTATTCTTTGTAATCGGCGGTTTGGAAGCGATGTTTATCCGTATCCAGCTAGCAATCCCAAACAATGATTTCGTAAGTGCCGGATTTTATAATGAAATTTTGACCATGCACGGTACGACAATGATATTTCTGGCGGCCATGCCATTAGTGTTTGCTGTAATGAATGCGGTTGTACCATTACAGATAGGGGCACGTGATGTTGCGTTCCCATTTTTGAACTCGTTAGGTTTTTGGTTGTTTTTCTTTGGGGGAATCTTTCTGAATCTTTCATGGTTTTTAGGAGGGGCTCCAGATGCAGGCTGGACATCGTATGCATCGCTTTCCTTGCATTCCGAAGGTCATGGCATTGATTTTTACGTCCTCGGATTACAAATATCAGGTTTTGGAACACTAATTGCAGGGATCAATTTCCTTGTAACCATTATTAATATGCGTACGCCTGGTATGACATATATGCGTATGCCGCTGTTTACCTGGTCAACTTTCGTCGTTTCTGCATTGATTTTATTCGCTTTTCCTCCGCTTACCGTGGGATTGGTGTTAATGATGTTCGATCGGATGTTTGGCGCGAATTTCTTTGATGTAGCGGCTGGGGGAAATACGATTATTTGGGAGCATTTATTCTGGATATTCGGTCATCCGGAAGTTTATATCCTGATTCTTCCGGCGTTCGGTATTTTTTCCGAAATTTTCGCTACATTCTCCAGAAAAAGATTGTTTGGTTATTCATCGATGGTCTTTGCAACCGTTTTAATCGGTTTCTTAGGTTTCATGGTTTGGGCGCATCATATGTTTACCACTGGTCTAGGTCCGATCGCAAATGCAATCTTTGCGGTGGCGACAATGGCTATCGCTGTACCGACAGGTATTAAGATATTCAACTGGATTTTTACGATGTGGGGAGGAAGCGTCAAGTTCACGGTTCCGATGCTTTATGCAGTTGCCTTTATCCCTACATTTACAATGGGTGGCGTGACAGGTATCATGCTCGCTTCTGCACCTGCTGATTATCAATACCATGATAGTTATTTCGTTGTTGCTCATTTCCACTATGTAATCGTCGGTGGGGTTGTATTAGGCTTACTGGCTGGAATCAATTTCTATTGGCCGAAGATGTTTGGGACGATGTTAAGCGAAAAATTGGGTCAAATCACATTTTGGACGTTCTTGATTGGTTTCCATTTAACGTTCTTCATTCAACATTTCTTAGGTTTGATGGGGATGCCGCGCCGGGTATTCACGTTCTTGGACAATCAAGGACTCAATACAGGTAATATGATTAGTACTGTTGGAGCCTTTTTGATGGCATTTGGTGTCTTGGTTATGGTCATCAATATCATCATTACATCTGTGAAGAATGAAAAAGTCGGCAATGATCCTTGGGGAGATGGCCGTACGCTGGAATGGGCCATTCCATCACCACCGCCTTTTTATAATTTTAAACAACTGCCGCTAGTCCGCGGATTAGATCCTTACTGGGTTGAAAAAATGGAAGGGAAAAAGGAAATGACTCCTGCAGAACCACTTGGGGATATCCATATGCCCAATTCATCCATTCTTCCTTTAACGATTGCTTCCGGTTTATTTATCGCCGCATTCGGTGCTTTATACCATATGGATGATAAGTCATGGACCCTGCCTATAATGATAGTAGGACTTTTGGTAACATTTGGTTCAATGTTTATCCGTTCCGTTAAAGACGATCATGGGTACCATATTCATAAAGAAGACCTTATGGACGATAAAGACAAGGGAGGTAAGGCATAATGCAGACAGATGAAAGATTCACGGATGCTACCTGGCCTGCTTCTCCCGAGAAAGCGACTTTAGAAGGTAAAAATAAATATTTAGGATTCTGGTTGTTTCTTGGTGGAGAGACGGTATTATTCGCCTCATTATTTGCAACTTACCTAGCATTGAAGGATAAAGTTCCAAATGGTGATGCAGCCCTAGCTAAAGATTTATTCGAATTACCACTTACGTTTGTGGCAACCATGCTGTTATTGACCAGTTCATTGACTAGTGTGTATGCGATGTACCATATGAAAAATAACCACTTCAAACAAATGCAGGCTTGGCTTGTCATTACGGTTGCACTTGGTTTAGGTTTTCTTGGACTCGAGATTTATGAATTTAATCACTATGTTCATGAATTCCATCATACATTTACGAGCAGTGCCTTCGGCTCCGCGTTTTATACGTTAGTTGGTTTTCACGGAGGACACGTTGCATTCGGTTTGGTTTGGATCATATCTCTTATGGTACGTAATGCAGGAAGGGGCTTGAATTTATATAACGCTCCTAAATTTTATGTTGCGAGTCTTTATTGGCATTTCATTGACGTAGTCTGGGTGTTTATCTTTACTGTCGTATACTTAATGGGAATGGTGGGATAACTGATGGCGAATGAACAATCAAATTCAGCGAACCCGAATGTCGATTTAAAATATCGCCGTAAGAAAAATGCTGAAGAGATGAAACACCAAGTGATATCATTTACACTTATGATTTTCTTTACATTACTTGCTTTTGCTGCAGTAGGAATTGAGGGCTTTTCACATTGGTTCATTAAACCAGTCATTTTGCTGCTGGCAGTTGTACAAGTGATTTTCCAATTGTATTATTTCATGCACATGAAGCATAAAGGGCATGGCACTATTGCATTGTTCTTATTTTCCGGCCTTGCAGTCGGCCTGATAACTGTCCTTGTGTTCACAACGATTGTTTGGTTATAAACCATAAAGAAAATCGGCTATTGAATGATAGCCGGTTTTTCTTTATGGGGTGATTTTCCAGAAAAACAATCCAAGTTTATCTATATTTGTTACAATGTTTCATTTTAGGTATAATAAAAGTAAGAAAAAGTTTATGAACGAGGTGATTTTTTTGTCTATTGATATTTTCGGATTTCGAGCTTTGTGGAGTCCTTATTATTTTGCCGCCCTCGTACTTATAACCGTAGGATATTTTTGGCTGGTGACAAAAAAAGGGGGGAAGTTTCCGGGCAGTTCATCGCTTTCCGTCAAACAGGCAACTTATTTTTTGACAGCCATGTTCCTTCTTTATGTGGTAAAGGGTTCGCCACTGGATCTATTAAGCCACATTATGTTCAGTGCGCACATGTTTCAAATGGCATTGCTCTATCTTGTGATTCCGCCTTTATTTATCATTGCGATTCCGGATTGGCTTTTGAGAACTTTCATAAATTCAAGGGGAGTGAAGGCGTTATTTCAATTTTTCACGAGACCTCTTGTCGCCCTTTTACTATTTAATGTTCTTTTTTCGTTGTACCATATCCCGTTAGTGTTTGACTATATCAAAACGGGGATGTGGATACATGCCGGATACACGGTGCTTTTATTTACTACTGCAGTTTTGATGTGGTTCCCGCTTGTCAATCAATTGCCGGAGCACGAAAGTCTAACGGGTGTAAAAAAAGTAGCTTATATTTTCGGCAGTGGCATTTTAATGACTCCAGCTTGCGCTTTAATCATTTTTGCTAATGATCCGATGTATGATACGTTTACCAATGCGGAATCTTGGGCAAGTGCCATGGAACTTTGCGTTCCCGCCTCAGCACTGTCAAGTTTGACACTCAGTGGTCCAGAAATGTTCAATGGACTGCCATTGCTTGAGGATCAACAGCTTGGTGGGGTTTTGATGAAGGTGATCCAAGAAATCGTTTTAGGCTATGTTTTGGGTGTCATTTTCTTTGCTTGGTTCAAAAAGGAGAATGGCGGCCAAAATGATATCGATCCGATACCTTCGGATCTTCAGACTGTAAAATAATTGTACGATAAAAAAGACTTGTCTTGGGGCGGACAAGTCTTTTATCTGCCTTTGCCTGCTTTTCGATATAAACCAAATAGCCAGAGAATTGACTTGCCTATTCTATAAAAGTGAGCATTCTGTTAATAATCCTTGATTTTATTGAATTTTATGATTGCCTCTTATAAAATGGTAGTTGATTAATAAATATAGAGAGGACTACAATTCATATGTCTTTACCAATCCTTCCAACGATAAGTACAGCCTTCATTGTATTAAGTGCCATCACTGTTGCAATAGGCTGGTATCAAATTAAACAACGCAAAATCGAGACCCATAAAAAAACCATGATGGCAGCTGCGGTTTTTGCGGTAATCTTTTTCACTATATATCTTTCCCGGACGGTATTCATTGGTAGTACGTCATTTGGCGGACCCGCTGACATTAAAATTTATTATACGATTTTTTTGATTTTCCATATAACTCTTGCTACAACTGGAGCTGTTTTGGGGATCATCATGCTTACCACTGGGTTTAAAGGTAAATTCGCCATCCATAAAAAAATCGGGCCTGCGACAAGCATCATTTGGTTTTTCACCGGGATTACTGGAGTAGCTGTTTACATCCTGCTTTATGTCATTTATCATGGCGGAGAAACAACATCTTTAATAAAGGCGATCCTAGGATTTTAAAATAACGAAAAAGCCTGGTGCAATAAAAGCATCAGGCTTTTGTAATGCCTATAAAAAAAGAGAGCATCACGTATGATCCTCTCACTTTGTACCTGCTTTTCACTAACGGCTTTTACAGGCCGTTGAATTGTGTAAGCTCTTCTTTGATTTGAGCGAGGATTTTTTCACTTTGTTTAACTAGTGATGCAGGGAAATCCTCTCCTTCACCATATTCAACTCCGTGTGGATAATAGTGTTTTCCTAATAGAGGAACCATTAGTTTGATGACGGCCCTGTGAGCGCCTACATCGCCCTCTGTAGCATAGCCAAGTATTCTCAGGTAAAACGTGCCTTCTTTTAAGTCGAACTTACGATCGTAACTGACTCTTTCGTAATCCCATTGTTCTGCACGTATTAAACCATATTGCGGCATTAGGTCATCTAATCGGTTTAAGTCGGCTGTGATGTTTTCGATTCCAAAGCTTTCAAATTTCACGAGTAGTACCTCCTATGTTTACTATTAAGAATTAAAATGACATACCGGGAAAATATTATGTACATGAATATATTAAAAATCTCCAAGTATGTTTATAATATACCATTTTATCCTATATTTTATAATAGTACGAAATGGTGGAAGTTGCAATGAACTCAACCATGGTAATTTAATCATTCGCAAAAGTTCCACTTTTTAAATAAATTTAATGAAGGGACAGTCTATCGTAAATTAGAAAATTATGATTGAACAGTGATATAATCAGAAAAGAAAGGTTTTTGCATTGGATACATAAATTAGATAGAGAGAGGGAGTGTTCCTCTGCGCGGTTTAGGTAAGGTGTTGGTGTTAATTATTATTTTTTTCGTAATCGGTATTTATCTTAATATCGGCGATGAAGATGAAGGAAACCCTCTTATTGATGGTAACAAAGGTGTTAACCCCAATGGACATATAAATGAAAAAATCCCTTCCTCTGAAAAGGAAGGGATTACTGAAGTGACAGAAGGTCTGGCGGTAACGATCGGGAAAAATGCAAAAGAGATAGAAAAGGAATATGGTAAACCAGATCGGATAGATATGTCCGCCTATGGATATGAATGGTGGGTTTATAAAAAGGACTATAATAATTATTTCCAATTAGCCGTTGAAAATGAAAAAGTGGTATCTGCTTATGGAATCGGTGATGAGGTCAATGTCGCTCCTTTTAAAATTGGACAATCGATTGATGCTATCTATTCCAGCTTATATGTGGAACCCACTGTTGATATTGAAGTTGGTCACAGTTCATATCGTTTTGAATTGTCGGAGGAAGATATGAACATGAGGCCGTTGATTGATTTAGGGAATATAAATGTTCAGCTGTATTTGGATAAATTCACGGGGACTGTTTCAAGCATCCGATTTTTGAGTGATTCCGCCTTATTGAAGCAACAACCGTATGAGTTGACCTATCATGGTGAACTTGTGACAGTTAAGGACCTTTCTGATGAGGAAATGGCGAAAGTGGAAGATGGCAATGAGCAGCAAATATTCGATATTACGAATATAATGCGCAGCAGGTTTGATTTGAAGCCTTTAGAATGGGATGCGCCAACTGCGGAGGTTGCTTACCTTCATAGCCGGGAAATGACGGACGCACCTGAAGGAACCCATGTTTCTGAAACAAAGGGGGATTTGGAAAAGCGTCTCGATGCGGGCCATGTGAAATACAGGGCAGCAGGTGAAAATATAGCGGCTAATTATGTTGATGCAGCTGCAGTCATGGAAGGTTGGCTAAATAGCAAAGGGCATCGGGATGCGTTGCTGAACGAGGAATTTACCGGTCTGGGCGTCGGGGTATATAAAAAGTACTACACCCAGAATTTCATAAAGAGATAAAAAAACGGATCCGATCTGGGTCCGTTTTTTTGTACTGGATATTTTTTGAAAATAAAATAGGTCCCTGTCGATATCATCACCGGTGGACCATTCCTCGATGATGATCGTATGCCTATGTATTAATTTGCACCGAATCGATCGCCAATGGATAATTTTACATTATGAACTTGGATATCCGCAGTAACGGCAGCATACCCTTTTGGAACTATATGGGTACTCATCTCATCCAATTGCATTTTAAAATAAATGTTATGCACTTTTTATTTACCTTTAGCATATGGTGCAATAGGCGATGTCTAAGTGTGAGGTGAGAGTAATGGCAAAAAGAAAGCGGCCCTCCGTGGATGGATTTCGGGTGTTTGTAAAGGAACATCCTCATTTAGTGAATGAAGTGAGAAGCAAACAAGCAACATGGCAGGAACTTTTTGAAGAGTGGTATTTACTCGGAGAAGATCATCCACGCTGGCAGGCTGACGGCAGTGTGGGCGAGTCCAAAGTGAATTCAGGATCTCCATCTCCGCCGGTTGAAAAGGGAGAACAAAGCACTGAGTTGATCGGTTCGTTAATGAGTGCAGTTAAAAATATGGATATGGGGCAGATTCAACAATATATTACGAATGCCAATCAGGCCATCGGTGCAATCCAAGGAGTGCTATCTGCTTTCCAAGGGAATAAATCAGGTGATACCAGTCCTCCCCCAAAAGAAAAAGAGCAGAAAGCTAACCCTTTTTTATTCACCAAAGATTAAGGAGGGTTTTTCATGCGTCAGAATATATATGAATTCATTCAAACGAACGAAGATATGCGTAATTACTTGAGGATTCAGCCTGCTTGGTACAAAAGGTTAATGCGTAATCCCCATGAGGTTGATGTGTTTGAAACCGAAGCGAAATATCATTTTGAGAAGTCGATTCCACATCGGGTCTCTAAATTTTCGGAAAGCGTTCAGGTTGCCTCAATGATGCTTCATATGTTTCAAGCGATGAATGCTTCGGGTGAATGAAGAAAATAAGAGTAAATTACTCCTTTTGGCGAACAATAAAGGCAAAAGGGGGACGATCGAATGAGAAAATTGATTTTGGCTCTCACAGTGTTGGTGGCAGCGGCTGGTTGTGGAAAGAAAATACCAGAACCTGAAAATTCAGGCGTAGCCATGCAAGGTGTTTCTACAGTTACAGCTGCCACCACTGTATCGAGCATCCGAAACTCAGATGAGGACTTTCGGGTAAAAACTTTTGTAAAAGGTAGCTCTGTCTATGTCGAGTGCTACTTGAAAAACTATGGTTTTTCTGTATCAAATCCTGAACAATTGGCAACTGTGTCCGTATCTATTGATAATCAAAAGAAAGTCAATATGAAAACGGCAGCATTTATTTTAAAGGATGTCCCGAATGGCATGCATAAAATTAAGCTGGAAGTCTTGAATGGTTCAGGTGAAAAAACAGGGTTGCAAAAAGAGATTGAGGTACATATCACTTCCTCGATTTAATCAAACCATTAGCATCTAAAAGGGAGAAATGGTAAAATGGATGTGGAGGTGAGCTTGTTTATGCTTGCTACTATGGAAATCGTCGACATTTTACAACAGGCTGATGGATTAGCTGAAATGATCCTTCATTCTGAAATAGGGGAAGAATATCTCCTTAGTTTATATAAATTACAAAGCGACAAAGAGGCACAGCGGAAAATTTCCAAGTTTACTTCGCTAAAGGATCTATTTGAAGATGTTCAAAGGTTCGGTAAATATCATCCGGATTATAAACGCATCAATTTAGAAACCAGACAAGCTAAACGAGACATGGATATGCATCCTGCCGTGGCAAGGTTTAAGGGGGCGGAGACCGAATTACAATCCGTTCTTGATGAAATAAGCGGAAAAATTGGCCGAGCCGTTTCTGAACAGGTCAAAACCCCAGCGGGGAATCCATTTTTTGTTTCATCAGGTGGATGTTCAACGGGAAGCTGCGGAACCGGCGGAAGTTGTGGATGCTCTGCTTAAGCTAATGGCAAGAATCGTAAACAATCAGGCCGGTATATAGAACATGCAGCCATTTGAAATTCGACATTGCTACGGAGTTCGTTGGCTGTGTCATGTAAGGAAGCTTCGTCTAGAGGGTCAACCGGATACGTTATACAGCGATTAACTGCGATATAAGATACAATCCGGACAAAGGTTGCCGCAGCAAAACATCTTTTGCTGCGGTACAAAAAAACGATGCCGGAAGACATATATACGTTCTTCCTGCCGTACGAAAATGGTTTCACAATGAAGCTGCTTGCCACGCATTGAAAGGCTTGCGGCTTTTTTTATTAAGAAAGAAAGCTTATTACCATTTTGTATCGGATGATAATGGATATATATAAATGGTATACCTGTGAACTTTTTTACCGAAGCTTGGGTAATTTCATCATTATCTAATAGATGATCAATAAATTGACTCCAAATTTGGTTTAAATCCATCGTTGTTTGGCTCCTTTCACAGTGTTTATATTCATAATAGTGAGAGAATTTTGTTTATAATCTTTTTTCTTGGTTGAAAGTAAAGATTCTGCTATGCTACACTTAGTTAAAACCTTTATAAAAGGGAGTTATTGATATGCTTGGAGCGAGACAGGGAATCATCGTCTATTTACATACATTGAAACAAGCCAAAATGCTTAGGAAATTTGGAAATATCCATTATGTTTCAAAAAAACTGAAATATGTAGTGCTTTATACGAATATGGATGAAGTGGAACCACTAGTGGAAAAGCTGAATAATTATTCGTTCGTTAAAAAAGTGGACCTATCTTACAAGCCTTTTTTGAAGGTTGAGTTCGAAAACTCCAAACCGGATAAAGCGAAAGAATATGATTATAAAATGGGGATTTGAAAAAAGCTGACTCATGCGGAGTCAGCCTTTTTCAATTTCTGGCATCAGTTATCTTTCAACCTAATGGGGGCAGATATCTATTCATTCGCAAAATGCCGATTAAGTGTTGGTAGTACAACTCGATTTCTGCAAAGAGCACCGAAGGTTTCACGTCAATTTCAATAATTGGTCTATCCAGTTCCTCGGCTAAGTTCTCAAAAAGCTCATAGCGTTTGTTTTTGGTGGCATGAGGGTTCGGTATACCTTCACGGCAAATGTAAAGTGGCTGGAATTTCCCAGGATCTGTGGGCTGCATGACGATAACCAATGACGTTACCTTTTTATCATCAATAGTTGTATGCATGGCCAAAAGCCTTGCTACTCGATGTTTCTGATTGCGGCCCACTTCCAGCAACTCATATATATCGGAATATCCTTGTCCAATTTCAATAAAACGTTGAATCAATTAAACCTCTCCTAACTAACTTATTATTCATTACTTTATCATTATCCCTCATAAAAGAGAAGGACAACTTCATTGACGAATCATGACAATGAAAATTAGATATCAGAGGTTTATCAAAAAAAAAAGCCCTGCAAAAATATGCAGGGTCCTTCTAAGCCTAACTATGGACCAGAAGGCAAAGGGAGAGGAGAAACCGGAGGAAGAACTTATGGGGAAACGTAAGCCTTCTCCGCGGTTGGCAACAACACCTAAAAAGGAATGTTGTTATTCACATTATTGCCAAAAACCACTTTATTATTCAAAATGTAAAAGATTTATAAAAAGAATGGATATCTTCCTTTCATGGTCCGAAATGATAAGTCGATTTTCATCTTGGAAATGAAGCCAAATCTGATTAAATATTGGCTAGCTTTTTCTAATATGTTAGGATAGGAAAGTAACAGAAATTTGTCATAAAATGTGGTGAGATTATGAGGGTCGTTTCCGGAATTTGCAAAGGAAGACCACTTAAGGCTGTACCGGGTACAGGAACCCGGCCGACTACTGATAAAGTCAAGGAATCCATTTTCAATATGATTGGTCCTTATTTCGAAGGAGGGCTGGTCCTCGACTTGTTTGCCGGAAGCGGTGGACTGGGAATTGAAGCGTTAAGCAGAGGCATGGATAAAGCCATATTTGTCGACCGTGATTTTAAAGCGAATCAAACGGTTAAGGCCAATTTGGAACTATGCAAGTTTTCAGACCGTGCAGAAGTTTATAAAAATGATTCAGAGCGTGCACTGAAGGCTTTGGTGAAAAGGGAAATGACTTTTGAATTGATTTTTCTTGATCCACCTTATAAGAAACAAAAGCTTGTCGAAATTCTTGAAGAAATACATAAATACCGATTGCTGAACGATATGGGACACATTGTTTGTGAGCATGGCCATGATGTTACATTGCCAGAAAAAGTTGGTGACTTTACCGTTAAGAGAAAAGAAGTTTATGGCGTCATTGCCGTTACGATTTATCAATGGGGAAACGTACACGAACAGGGGGAACTATGAATGTCCAAAATAGCGATTTGTCCGGGGAGTTTTGATCCAATAACATTTGGTCATCTTGATATCATTCAAAGGGGAGCGAATGTTTTTGATGAGGTATATGTGGTCATCGTGAACAATTCAGCGAAAAATTCACTTTTTACTGTGGAGGAGAGACTGGATTTGATTACTGAAGCGACGGCCCATATGCCGAATGTTAAAGTGGATTTCTATCAGGGATTGACGGTCGACTATGCTGAAAGCGTTTCCGCGAATGCCATCATCAGGGGATTGAGGGCGACTTCCGACTTTGAATATGAAATGCAGGGAACTTCGATGAACCGATTCCTAAACAATAAAATAGAGTCATTCTTTATCATGACGAAAAATCAATATTCTTTCTTGAGTTCAAGTATCGTGAAAGAGGTTGCGAAGTATGGCGGGGATATCTCCGAACTAGTGCCGAGCGTCGTCGAGAAGGCTCTGGCCAAAAAATACGAGGGACTGAAAGGATAGAAAAAAGAGCATTGCCAACGAGCAATGCTCTTTTTTCGGTTTAAGAAAGGCCTTTGAATAGCCTTTTGGTAAATATGATGATGTATAGGATCAAAGATACGAGTGTTAGAATGGGTCCGAAATCAAGCATGTTCTGATATAGTGAATTCGCGTGTTCACCTGAACCGCTGACTGGGAATGCGTTTATCGGGCTGCCGCTGTACATATTGCCTTTATAGAATGGTTCCCAAAGTAAGATGGTAATAATGGATGCCAGAAGGCCATGTGCTATCCTTGCCAGAAAATAGGGAGTGAAACGAATGTCTGTTACGGCAATGATGCTGGCAACTTGCGCTTGAATGCTGAAACCGTTGAAAGCTAAGATGAAACTTGTCATCGCAGTTTGTTGAAAGAGTGTCGCATCTTCGACCGTACTGGTTAATTTTGAACCAAGAGTCATTTCAAACATGCCTGATATGAAGGGAAGGCTTAAGGAATCGGGGAAACTGAAAATACGTAAAATTCCTCCGACCACGTTAGCTAGCAATCCGGTAATATTCATATGAAATAAAAGCTTGTTCACCACCGAAAAGAGAATGATGAACCCCCCGATCATTAATAGGGTTTGAATGGAGGAGAGTACCGCATCTCCAAGTAAACTGCCAAATGGTCTTGTTTCTTTTATCCTGGTTCGATGCATTTGGCTAAAGGCTTGTCTTATGGAGGGGAGCTTGGCCATTGCATTTGTATGGGATTTTTCTTCTTTCCAACGGTAAAAACGCATGATGATGCCTACACAAAAATTTCCTAGGTAGTGGGAAAGGGCAAGGATGATACCTAAATGAGGATTATGAAAAAACCCAACGGCAACGGCAACGAACAGGAACAATGGATTGGATGAATTAGTAAAACAAACGAGTCTTTCAGCTTCGATGCGGGTCAATTGTTCTTCCTGACGAAGCCTTACAGTGAATTTCGCTCCAGCGGGAAACCCTGATGCAAGTCCCATCGCCCAAACGAAACCGCCCACTCCTGGTACACGGAATAAGGGACGCATAAATGGTTCGAGCATGACGCCAATGAACCTGACAACGCCGAAACTGATTAATAACTCCGAGAGAATCAAGAAAGGTAGAAGCGAAGGGAAAACAATTGTCCACCAAATATTCAGTCCGCCTTTGGAAGCCTCAAAGGATTCTTGGGGGAAGATGATCAAGCCAACTGCCATCATCGTGACGGAGGTAGCTAACAGTACTGTTTTGGATTTTGATTTTAGCAAAATTCAGCCTCCTCTTGAAGGTTTCTAAATAAGGGCAGTTCGTTTTGTATATAATAAAATATGAACTTCCTTTTCTCGAAAAGTAAGCGCATGATGGAATTTGGATTGTACCGACATGTATAAATGAGGATAATCCGCACAATGGGATTTCAATAAGGACCTCACTTTATTGGCTACATGGGTTATATCCGCCATGCTTGTTTCACTGTCAATATAAATAATATGCTTCTATAAATCCGTTTAAGACCATAACTTTGAATGAGTGTTATTTCAATATTTTGAACTAGTTACAGCGGGAGGGATATCTTTGGCGAAACCAAAGGTCGGGCTTGCACTTGGGTCAGGAGGAGCTAGGGGGTTTGCACATATTGGCGTGATAAAGGTATTGCAGCAAGAAGGCATTCCGATAGATATGATTGCCGGAAGCAGCATGGGGGCCATGGTTGCTGCCTTTTATGGAGCGGGTTCGGATATCGAGAGGCTATATAAGTTGTCCCGTGCATTTAAGCGAAAGTATTATTTAGACTTCACCATACCTAAAATGGGCTTCATTTCGGGAAAACGGACAAAGGATTTAATCAGGGTATTTACATATGGCAAAAAATTTGAAGAACTTGATATTCCTGTGGCAGTGGTCGCCACTGATATAAAAACTGGGGAAAAAGTCATTTTTCAGGAAGGTCCCATCGCACCGGCTGTAAGGGCAAGCATCTCCATTCCTGGCATTTTCATTCCCGAAAAAATCGGAAACAGACTGCTTGTTGATGGAGGAGTGGTTGACAGGGTTCCTGTTTCAGTTGTGAAGGATATGGGAGCAGACATCATAATTGGTGTGGATGTAGCCCACGTAAAACAGGATATGGAGATAAACTCCATTTATGACGTCATCATGCAAAGCCTCGATATTCTGCAAATGGAGCTGGTTAAAAGCAGGGAGTTTGCCTCAGACGTCATGATACGTCCCAGGGTGGAGAAATACAGCTCGAAATCATTTACAAACGTACAGGAAATAATTAGTATTGGAGAAGAAGCTGCAAGAGGAAAGATAGATCAAATTAAGC
Source organism: Brevibacillus sp. JNUCC-41 (assembly GCF_014844095.1). NCBI lineage: Bacteria > Bacillati > Bacillota > Bacilli > Caryophanales > Bacillaceae > Peribacillus > Peribacillus sp. JNUCC41. The sequence goes on from NZ_CP062163.1 coordinate 3,366,255, forward strand.
AGAGTATTGTTACTTGGAAGGAGTCCTTTGAAGATGAGCCGTAAAATGTATGTACGCACTTTCCTGGTGGTGGCTATACTTCTCATAGCATCAGCCCTTTATTCCCTACCTTTTTATGTATCAAAACCAGGAATGGCCAAAGAATTGGAGCCAATCATTGAGGTATCCGGAGGAGATGAAGCAAAAGGAAGCTTTATGTTAACCACGGTAAGGATGGGCCGGGCGAATGTATATTCCTACATGATGGCGAAGTGGAGCAAATATCAGGAACTTTATCCCGAAACCTCCATTCGAAGCGAAGATGAAACAGATGAAGAATATAATATCAGGCAGCTGCACTTAATGGATGGTTCTAAAAATAATGCCATTCAGATCGCATATGAAAAAGCAGGGAAAGAGGTCGAATACGAGTACCTGGGTGTTTATGTTTTGGACGTGCTAAAAGGAATGCCGGCAGCTAAAGAGCTGAAAGCGGGCGATCAAATCATTCAGGTCGATGATGTTAAATTCAAGTCTGCGCAGGAATTCATGAACTATATTAACGGAAAGAAGGCTGGAGACAAAGTTAAAATAGTGTATAAGCGGGAAGAGACGGAGAAAACGTCCATTCTTTCTTTGCAGCCTTTTAAAAATGACCCAAATAGGGTAGGGATAGGCATTTCGCTGGATGATAATCGAAAAGTGAACACAAAACCGGCGATTTCCATAGATTCAGAACAAATAGGCGGTCCTTCTGCTGGTTTAATGTTTTCATTGGAAATTTATAATCAATTAACAAAGGGCGATCTTACAAAAGGATATGACATAGCGGGTACAGGAACGATGTCCGACGATGGGACAGTCGGTCCAATTGGCGGAATTCAACAGAAAATAGTTGCAGCCGATAAGTCTGGAGCCGAAATATTCTTTGCCCCGAATGAAAACGGAGCAGCAGGTTCGAATTATGAAGATGCACTTATTGCAGCAAAGGATATCGACACGGACATGAAGATCGTGCCGGTGGACAACTTTGATGATGCAATAGCCTATTTAACGAAGCTAAAAGGAAAAGAAAAATGAAAAAAAGCGCAGGCAGTCATCTACTGTTTGCGCTTTTTTTGATGATTGTTTTTACTTTTAAGGATGGACGGGCCAAGCTTAAACCATTCTTCATTTAAAAATGATGGGAGATTCATATTCCCGTTTCATCAATGCAGCCTGATATGGTTCCGGCAAGCCCAGTGCATACACCTGTGCCGCTCGCAAGTCCGTATCGATGTCCTTTTTCTGATAGGACGAAAGTTTAGAGATGAGCGGGAGGGATAAGCCTTTTTTTACAGTGCGAAGATATTCTTGCCCCCGGCCATTCATGCCAAGAAGTCTGATATAGGCTGGCTGGTCATTGTGAATCATCAGTTCCTTTATTGTATGAGTCAATATATGGACACACATTCGTTGCAGCCGTGTCCATGTGTAGCGTTTTGTCTTCAGGGCTGCCATGAATCCCGAAAAGCTCGAAGATCGTTTGGCCATCTCCTTTATCCTATGTTCAATCCCTTCCTCAATTTCGTAAATCCCTGCCAATTCGGTTAAAGAGGAAGAAAGGATTCGGTATTTCAACATGGGCCAATACATTTCCCAGTCATGCAAAGCATTGTAGTGCGTTAAATATTGCTCAAGACCATTCAGCGTCGGTTGAGGAATATAACTGGAAACGGAATTTAACTCCTGATGTTCATGGATGGCTTTACGTATCCCCGTTGCACTGGCAATAGGTTCTTTGGATAACTTTGTTTCATGGTATCCGGCAGCGACCCTTTGAATCGTATAAGGACGAATGGAGTAGCCGTTTGAAAGTGCAGTACTTACATATTCCTTGCCAAGAATATTATTTGGCTTCGTCAAATCCAATCCGGCATCATCATTGATGATCGATCGATAAGCCTGGGCAGCGCTGGCCGGGTAACTATTACCGGCATCCATAGCCGATTTAATTGCAGCATCAAATGCAGCGGAATTATCCGATAGGATTCTGTGGGCGGTTATGAATGGTTCAATTCTGCCATCCTCGCTACCAAAGCAAAAGGAGTCACAGCCAAGGGATTCCAAAAGAGAAATAGATCCTTTTGCAAATATTTCCGCCTTCTGTGTCGCGAAAGCATAGGGCAGCTCAATGACAAGATCTATGCCGCCGTTCAAGGCCATTTCGGCACGTGTCCATTTGCTGACGATAGCGGGCTCGCCACGCTGTAAGAAGGGTCCACTCATAACAGCGACCACAACATCTGCCCCTGTTTTTTCTCTACTTTCTCTTGCATGTAAAACATGTCCATTGTGAAAAGGGTTATATTCGACTACTAAACCGCAAGCTTTCATTCGTTCACCTCAGAGAAAAACTTTGTATTTTATCAACTTAGTGCTAAAATAGTATTTCAAGTAAAATTACTATAAGTAATCGTCCGGATTCTTTGTTTGAAATGATTCTTAAACTTAGACAATCAGTTAGGATGACTACATTATAGTGTAAAGAAAAAATATTGACAAACTTATAATTGAAAGCTATAATTATTTTTGTTGCCTTGAGGTGATTTCATTTGAAATGGACGATTAGTCAACTTCAAAAAATTCGGGACAAAGATTTACGGTTTGATGAACTGGTGGATGTCTTGGACATTAGAGAAAGAGACCCGCAAATTCGCGATGTTTCTCCGATCAGAGTAGCAGGAAGAGCTGATATCAGCTCGACCGAGATTACTTTTCACTTGCATCTTTCAGGTGAATTAACATTACCTTGCTCCCGTACACTGGTAGACGTTAAATATCCGATTGATATTGATACAAAGGAAACCTTTCTTTTAAAGGCAGATGGCGCTGATTTCTACGGAGATGATGTCACTGTTGTGGAAGGTGAAGTTGTAGACCTAATACCGGTAATTAAAGAAAATTTATTGCTAGAAATTCCGATGCAGGTTTTTTGTGAGGATGTCGATTCGAACGAAGCTGCTCCTCAATCCGGGAAAGACTGGGCCGTTATTTCTGAAGAGGAAAATGAGCACAAGGTTGATCCGAGATTTGCAAAGCTTGCCGACTTTTTTGACAACAATAAAGAATCTTGATTGGAACGAAAAATCGTTAATCCGATTTTTCCAGCTTTTTTATATTTTTTAAGGAGGTGGGAATAATGGCTGTACCTTTTAGAAGAACGTCGAAAACTGTAAAAAGAAAACGTCGTACGCACTTCAAGCTTCAAGTACCTGGTATGGTAGAATGCCCGAGCTGTGGTGGAATGACTCTTTCACATCACGTTTGTAAAGAATGTGGAACATATAAAGGAAAAGAAGTTGTCGCAAAATAATTTCTTGACCTACTTGAGAGCTTTGCTTTCTTGATGCAACACGCTAATCAAAGCGCAGGGATTTTTCTCTGTGCTTTTTTTACAAATATATTTGGCAGAATATTTTGAATCATTTGTGTTTGCCGATGATTTTGGAGAAGGTGTTTACATGGATCAGGTGATTGAAGTTGAAAAGGATAAACGCGGTTTCATGAAGCTCTTATTTAATAGACCGGAGAAAAGGAATGCCGTGAATTATCAATTGATGGACGAACTTGAGTCGATATTGTCAGAAGCTGCATTCGATGATGAAGTTAAGTTGCTAGTCCTGACAGGGGCGGGATCTGAGGCATTCTGTTCAGGCGGGGATCTAAGGGAATTTCAGGATTTGCACACAGAAGAAGAGGCCTTTGCTATGTTATCAAAAATGGGTGAAATTCTGTATAAACTAGCAGTTTTCCCAAAACCAACAATAGCGCTCATCAATGGAAGTGCTTTCGGCGGTGGATGCGAAATAGCGACAGCTTGTGATTTCAGATTAGCAAAGAGCGAAGTCAAGCTAGGGTTTGTGCAAGGTACCCTGGGAATAACGACAGGCTGGGGCGGTGCTTCACTTTTACTTGAAAAAATACCAGAGCAAACAGCGCTAAAGCTATTATTGGATGCAAAAATACATAAAGCTGAGGAAGCAAAGGAATTTGGTTTCGTAGATGAGATAGTCGGAGAAGGTACGGAAGGATGGGAAAGGTTCGCAGAAGATTTTCTCAGCCATGAGATAGGGGTATTGATGGCCTATAAACGATTGCTGGTCCGTAAATGGCAGGGTAGCGGGCTTAAAGGAAGAATGGACGCGGAAATCCGGGAATGTGCTAAACTGTGGGCAAGTGATGAGCATCATGCTGCGGTCGATCGCTTTTTAAAAAAGAAAAAATAAATATTACACGCTCTATATATCTTCTATCTTTCCTAGCAGGTGCATATTATGAATTAAAACTTGCTGGGAGGTAGAGAGATGACGATTGCGAGACAAGATGCATGGACTCATGATGAGGATCTGTTGTTGGCTGAAGTGGTACTGAGGCATATACGAGAAGGCAGTACACAATTAAAGGCGTTTGAAGAAGTGGGGAAACAGTTATCGAGGACATCTGCCGCTTGTGGGTTCCGTTGGAATTCATTTGTAAGGAAGCAATATAAGTCAGGGATAGAGCTGGCGAAAAAACAAAGGAAAGAACAGGTAGTCGATAATCCTGAAATGGAAAGGGATTCGGTTGCAGCGGTGGAGAATGTCACGGTTGGAGAAAAAGCGCCCGAGCATGAAGATAAAGAATCTATTACCCTTCAGGAAGTTATATTATATTTAACTAAAATGGATGAATTCTTTCAGCTTGATAATAAGGAAAAAGAACGGATTTCTGAGCGGTCCCTATTTCTTGAACGGGAAAATGTCCGGTTGTTGGAAGAAAATGAATTGCTTAAAGAAAACCTGAGAGCTGTTGAGGAAGATTACCGTGCGTTAATGCAGATTATGGAGCGCGCAAGAAAACTTAGTGTACAAGAGGACGAAAAGACTAATCCGAAGGTGAGTTTTCAAATGGATAAGAATGGTAATCTGGAAAGGGTCAATAAATAAAAAATGCGGGTGGGAAAATCCGCCCGCATTTTCTTGGTGCTTCCTTATTCTTGTGTATCTATTTCTTTATTATCTTGTATGTCAAATGGGCTCCAAATCAGCGGGTTTTCTCCAAGGTCCCTGTCCAAATCATAGGAAACAGCAGAAAAACCCATCTTTTTCCAAAAGTCTTGTGAATGAACTCTTGGATTGGTTTTGATAGGCATGTTCAGGCTTTTGGCGAATTCGACCAAAGCTCTTCCATAACCTTTTTTCTGATAGTTAGGCAGGACTTCAAGTTTCCAAAGAACAAGGAAGTCCCTAGACTTGTCAAAATATTCGTCGAATTTAGCGCTTCTTTTATACAGGCTCATGCGTGCTACAAGTTTGTCGCCATAAAAGATTCCGTAAAAAGGTGATTGGCTGTCATTTTCGATGATGTTACCTTCTAAATCATCTAGCATTGACAGTTCCTGTATCCCGTATTCTTTGAATTTTTTGAATTCCTCAAGCGTTTTAAAATTTACAAGTAATCGTTCCACCTTGTATTCCATAAAAAAGCTCCCCCTTAATTCTGATAAACCTCTTCCGATAGTACCCTTTGAAAGTCATCCCACTGATCCTTACCATGTGGAATTCCAGCTTAGGTCAAATCTAGTATGACAACATCGACTAAACCTAGCTGTCTAAATGCTTATAGCCTTTTATCCCCGTCCTTTTCCCTTAAATTTCCCGTGGGTTGAGTTTGGAGTTATCTTTTGTACCCTAAAAGTATTCAAAATGGCTAAGCTTTTCGTATCTAATATACCATTAAATTAACGCTTAAAGAAGAAAATATATCTTCAATGGCGTATTAATCGTTCTTTCCATTGGTATTTTATGACGAGCCATTGTTAATGGCAGTTCAATTTCAATCAAATAGGTGTGCTGTGTTTTCCGGCGATGGGAAAATTGATGCAGGATAAAAAAGATAATGTGATAAAATAGGGAATATATTTCAAAAAGTAAGGAAGGGTACTATGAGAATTGGAATCATTGGGGGAGGGGCCATAGGGCTGCTTTTTGCGTCTCATTTAAGTGAAAAACATGGTGTGACACTTTATACTCATACTGCGGATCAGGCGTCCATCATCCAACGTGAAGGAATCCGTCTTATTACGGATGGTGAAAGCAGGCTGCTGACAGGCATCATTTCCAAGGGCCTGGATGATGGGATATCGGATGTGGAGCTTCTAATATTGGCCGTCAAGCAATATCACCTGCCGCAAATATTGCCTAGGATCAAAGGTATTCAGGTTCCAATGCTATTCTTGCAGAATGGCTATGGGCATATTTCTTATTTAAAGCAGCTTCAATCCCCGACCATATATGTGGGGGTAGTGGAGCATGGGGCAATGAAACATGACGGGAATACCGTGGAGCATACTGGGCACGGCATTACAAGGGTCGCTTCCTTTAAAGGGGAACTTGAGCAACTATCGTTAGTGAATGAAAGGATCGACCATTTTCCTTTTGCGAAGAGTGAGAATTTTCACTCGATGCTGATCGATAAGCTTGTCGTTAATGCAGTGATAAACCCATTAACGGCGATACTTGGTGTGGAAAATGGCGGTTTAATCACTAACCCCTACTATTACCAATTATTTCGAGAACTTTTTGGGGAAATCTCCAGTATTTTGGAGGTTCATAATAAGGATGAGTCATTTGAACATGTGAAATCCGTTTGTATGTCAACTGCAGAAAATCGATCTTCAATGCTAAAAGATATAGAAAATGGCCGCAAAACGGAAATTGATGCTATTTTGGGTCATATCCTCTCGGAGGCAAAGAGTAAAGGGAAAAGTGATTGCCTGACATCTTCTCTATATAAGATGGTCAAAGGAAAAGAGTCTCAGGGGGGATGAGAATGTGCCGTACGTAGTTTCGAGCCTTGCCGCGATATTTATTACCTTGCCATTCGTGGGGTATTTACTTTTTTTTATCAGTGCCAAACAATTTACTGGAAACCATAGGCGCTCCGTTCAATTTGCTATGGACATGAGTACGCTGCTGTTCGTATTATCCGTCCATTATTTGATCATTACGATTTGGGATAAGCAAATACTTTGGGTGATCATGCTGATCATGATCATCAACGCATTCGTGGTGGTCCTTGTCCATTACAAGGTAAAAGAAGAAATCATTTTTCATAAGGTATTAAAGGGTTTTTGGAGAGTGAACTTCGCCTTCTTTTTTGTAGCTTACCTTCTATTATTTTCCATTGGAATAATAACAAGTATTACGAAGATATTTACTACATAACATAGAACATCGCATCAATTTTCTGCTGCTGGGCAACTTCTTTTGTTTTCTTAAACCGGAATGTTATACTCTAAAAAGAATTGTAGTTGCAGAGAAAGGGAGAACAGAAATGGAGATGAAAGATCTCGCGTTACCATCTTTAAACCGTTTTGCATCGGACTATTTACAAAACCGTCTTGAAACGGAGGATTATTTTCACTATGACTTGTCTAAGCCTGACATTTATCTCAATAGATATAATGAATTGATGAACCGCTCTTTTTTACGTGATGAATTGTCGGATTACATACAACAATACATGTCTCGTTTTGCAATCAGTGAGGCAGTTAAGGCGAATATTGAAAGGTTGCGCAAGGATGATTCCGTTGTGGTGATTGGAGGACAGCAGGCTGGGTTATTATCAGGGCCGCTGTATACCATTCATAAAGTGATTTCGATCATTAAGCTTGCGGAAGAACAGGAAAAAGAACTGGGGCAGCCAGTCATTCCAGTCTTTTGGATAGCTGGAGAAGATCATGATTTGGCTGAAGTCAATCATGTTTATGTTATGAAAAACGGTAAACCCGATAAGAAAACCTATCCTTCCTATCAGCCTTATAAAACAATGGTTTCTGATGTAGAGCTGGAAACGGATAAGGCTGAGAAGTGGTTTGAGGAAATCATTGAAACTTATGGAGAAACGGCCTTTACGAATAAACTCCTGATTGATATGAAGGAAACCATTAAGCAATCGAATACTTTCGTCGATTTCTTTGCCAGACTGATTCATGAATGGTTCAAAGAATATGGCCTTTTACTAGTTGATGCCGGAGATCCGGAGTTAAGGCGAATGGAGAAGGCATACTTTGAATCGATGATCAATGAAAGTGGACGGATTGCTGAAGTGGTCGAGGAACAGCAATCATTCATGCATGCGAAAGGGTATGCAAAAATGATTGAAATGGATAATCGGGCAGCTAATTTATTTTATTATGATCCAGAAAAAAAAGATCGATGTTTACTCGAACGTGTAGAAGGCGGTTTCAGCGGTAAAAACGGTGAGGTATCATTTACCGGGGAGGAACTCTTGCAGATTGCCAAAAATCATCCAGAACGATTAAGCAACAATGTCATTACACGCCCGCTCATGCAGGAAATGCTTTTCCCTGTATTGGCTTTCGTTTCTGGACCAGGGGAAATAGCTTATTGGGCAGAATTAAAAAAGGCATTTGAGTTGTTTTCCATGAAGATGCCCCCAATCATTCCTAGGTTAAACATCACGCTGGTAGAGCGCAGTATCCATAGCGACCTTGAAGAAATGGAACTCAGTTTGGAAACTGTTCTGACTGAAGGAACCGCTAATGCTGTGAAAAGTTACCTTGATTCGGTGAAAGATGAGACGATTGACACCCTGTTCGGGACACTGAAATCACAGCTTGAAGAGAACCATGAAAAGCTATTTGCCCACGCTGTCTCTTTAGATAGAGCACTTGAGCCGATGTTGAATAAAAACATTGAATTCATACAAAAGCAATTGAATTTCATGTATGGCAAAATCGGTGACCGTACAAAGGAACGGCATTCGGTCACATTGAAAAAATATGAACGGATCGCAAATTCACTGTACCCTCTTGGATCACCCCAAGAAAGGATTTGGAATGTGTTTTATTACTTGAATCAATACGGGCCAGAGTTCGTACGGGATATGATGAAACTGGAATACCGGTTCAATAATCAGCATAAATTGATTTTCATTTAGAAAAACCATCCGTTTTGGGTAAAAGTGGCGGACATATCATTTTGAATAAGGTTGCCACAAACCAATCCCGCCGGATGGATTATAAATGTAAAAAAGACAGGTGCTAAAGCCTGTCTTTTTTTCTGTTTCCTGGGCACTTGTCAGGTAGTATCTTCGACAGGAATTGTGGGGCTGCGTCTTAGTCTGAGTCCATTCGAGGGAAGTGCATGTTTATGTAAATAATTTGGCTAAATAAACTTAAGTAGAAAAGAAGGGAATTTTTACTTGGAAGGAGAAAGTAAAAACAAGTGGAGAAAGGTGGGGGAATGTGGTACATTGAGATTAGAATGTGGGGGTATTGGGTATGTTCATGGGAGAGTACCATCATAACATCGATATAAAGGGCCGTTTGATAGTCCCGGTGAAATTCAGGGAAAATCTCGGGGAGCAATTTGTCCTTACCCGCGGACTCGATCAATGTTTATTTGGTTACCCTATGGAAGAGTGGAAGCTGCTTGAAGAAAAGCTGAAAGCCCTGCCCTTAACAAAAAAAGATGCCCGAGCCTTTACCCGTTTTTTCTTTTCTGCAGCTACAGAATGCGAAATTGATAAACAAGGGCGAATTAATATCCCCACGCCGCTTACTTCATATGGCCAATTGGAAAAAGAATGTGTAATTCTTGGTGTTACCAATCGTATTGAGATTTGGAGCAAATCCCTTTGGGAAAACTATTTTTCAGCTTCTGAGGATTCTTTCGCTGAGATAGCAGAAAATATGATTGGCTTTGATATTTAAGGCTGCCCCCAGAAATAGGGTCACTCAATAACCGATTGGAAGGATGTCTAACATGTTTCAACATACAACAGTGTTATTAAAAGAGACGGTTGATGGATTGAACATCAAACCTGATGGAATTTATGTGGATTGTACTTTAGGAGGAGCCGGTCACAGCGAATACTTACTTTCACAGCTCTCTGACAAGGGTAGGCTTTATGCTTTTGATCAGGACGAAACGGCGATTCGGAATGCTAAGGAAAAATTGGAAAGCTATGGCGAACGTATTGTTCTTGTTCCTAATAATTTTAAATACTTAAAAGAAGAGTTGAATGCCCGCGGAATCGAGAAAGTGGACGGGATCCTATATGATTTGGGTGTTTCATCCCCACAATTGGATACACCAGAACGTGGTTTCAGCTATAACCATGATGCACCTTTGGATATGAGGATGGACCAAAGTGCTGCCATTTCTGCCTATGATGTCGTGAATACTTGGTCATTCCATGATTTGCTGAGAATTTTCTTCCAATATGGCGAAGAAAAGTTTTCGAAACAAATTGCCAGGAAAATTGAAGCGGCACGTGAAATAAAACCGATTGAAACGACCTTCGAGCTTGTGGAGTTAATTAAGGATGGAATACCAGCCCCGGCAAGACGTAAAGGCGGACATCCTGCGAAACGAGTGTTCCAAGCAATAAGAATCGCTGTGAATGACGAACTTGGTGTCTTTGAAGATTCCTTGGAGCAAGCCATATCGCTTTTGGATAAAGAAGGAAGAATATCTGTCATTACATTCCATTCACTAGAAGATAGAATTTGTAAAACGGTATTTAAAAAAGCCAGCAGCATGCCGGACCTTCCGCCTGGACTTCCAGTTATCCCGGATGAATTCAAACCAACTATGAAAATAATTACGAGAAAACCGATTTTGCCATCAGAAGAAGAATTGGAAGGGAATAATCGTTCCCGGTCGGCTAAGCTAAGAATCGCCGAAAAGCAATAATCACAGAAAAAAATCAGTAGAGGGGGAACATGAATGAGTTCCATAGCCAAAAAAATACAAGAACAGCAATATGAAGACCAACAGCAGCAACAGACGCACCAAACAGTGGTCATCCGTAAAGCGAAGATATCCATTGGTGAAGTTTTCTTACTATGTGCCCTTGCTATCATGGTTACCTTTATGGGAGTGAAAATAGTCTCTAATCAAGCGGCCATCTATGAAACGAATAAAGAAATCCAGCTAGTGGAAACGTCGATTGAAGAACAGGGTAAAGTGAATGATGATTTGAAAGTGCAGGTTGCTGAACTTAGTACATACGAAAGAATTTGGAAAAAAGCTGCAGCGCTAGGGTTCAAGTTAAATGAGAATAATGTGAAGGGTGTGCAGTGATAATGCAGAAACAAAAAAATATGAAGCATGGGGCAGCCGGATTATTCTTCTTATTCGGCCTGCTCTTTTTTGTGTTAATCTGCCGCTTTTTGTATATTCAGGTGACAGGTACAGCAGGCGGGGAGGTACTGGCTTCAAAAATCGACAAGAAATATGAAAAAAAACAGGTCATAGAAGCAAAAAGGGGAAGCATACTCGATACTAAAGGTGAAGTCATCGCCGAGGATACTTCCTCCTATATCTTAAGGGCGGTACTCAGTGAAAAGGAGCCGGAGCATGTCAAGGATCCGGAAATGACTGCGAATAAGCTTGCTAAATATATCGATATGGATGAACAGGACATCTATGAAAGACTTACGAAAAAAGAGGCATACCAGGTGGAGTTTGGCAGTGCCGGCAAGGATTTGACTCAGGTCACAAAGCAGAAAATAGAAAAATTGGAACTGCCGGGAATTACATTCGGAAGGACCAATAAACGTTTTTATCCTAATGGGATTTTCGCTTCCCATCTGATTGGCTATGTAGAAAAGGATGAAAAAACGGGAGAAATGGCTGGTAAATTCGGCATCGAAAGGTACCTCAATAAAGAACTGCAGGAAACGGATGGGAAGCTGACATATGACAGTGACTCATGGGGCTTCCTCTTACCTGATAAGGAAGAAAAGGTTGTTGCACCGGATAATGGCAATGATGTCATGCTTACCATCGACAAGAAAATACAAACATTCCTGGAAGACTCGATGAGCAAAGTGCAGGAAAAATACGATCCTGAACAAATCATAGCGATTGTCTCCAATCCGAAAACGGGGGAAATCGTGGCGATGGGGCAAAGGCCTACCTTCCATCCGACAACGAAAGTCGGTCTTACGGATACTTGGCGGAACCTGGCTATTGAAGAAACCTTCGAACCTGGATCAACCATGAAAACATTCACCCTTGCCGCGGCTGTTGAGGAAGGGGTCTTTAATCCGAATGAAAGCTTTGTCGCTGGAACCTACAAAGCCGGATCAGGGAAAATCGGAGATCATAGCGGAATCGAAAGAGGGAAGAGCATGACCTTTCTTGAAGGGGTTCAACGTTCCTCAAACGTCGCTTTTGCTACTCTTGCAATGGATAAGATAGGAGCGGATACTTTCCGTGAGTATTTGACTAAGTTCGGATTTGATAAAAAAACGGGAATTGACCTACCAAACGAGATAACTGGAAAAATTCAATACAAGTATAAGCTTGAAAAAGTTACCACTTCCTTTGGACAGGGTTCGACCGTTACACCGATTCAACAAATCCAAGCTGCATCCGCAATAGCCAATGACGGGAAAATGATGCGGCCGTATGTGATAAAAAGCATTTCCGATCAGGATACGGGGAAAACTCTGAAAACAACTAAGCCGGAAGTTACAGGGCAACCGATTTCGGCAGAAACTGCAAAACAAGTACGTGATTATTTGGAAACGGTAATTTCCGCGAAAAAAGGAACAGGGAAAAAATATGCCATTGAAGGATATGAAGTAGCGGGGAAAACCGGTACTGCACAAATTGCGGGTCCGACAGGTAGATATTTAGAAGGGAAAAATAACTATGTGTTCTCCTTTCTAGGCATGGCTCCAAAAGATGATCCGCAGTTGGTCATGTATGTGGCGGTCAAGCAGCCGAAGTTAGGTGTATCTTATGTTGGGGCTGATCCATTGTCAGAGATATTTAATCCTGTCATGCAAAATAGCCTGCAATATCTAAACATAAAACCTTCTGAGGTGAAAAAACAAAAAGCAAATAAAATCGTGGACTATGCGAATCAAACCGAGAGTTCAGCTGTCAAAGAACTGAAGGAACTTGGCTATGATGTAAGTACGTTAGGAAGTGGACGTAAAGTGCTCGATCAATCCCCAAAAGCGGGGAGCGTACTCTTACAGGGTGAAAAGGTAATCCTCAGGACGGAAGGCGAAATGAAAGTTCCTGACATGAAGGGATGGTCCCTGCGCGATGTTATGAAATTGGCTAAGGTCGCAAAACTGGATCTAAAAACTGAAGGTACTGGATATGTGAGTAAACAAAGTCTTGAGCCAGGGAAAAAAGTAAAGGAAGGAGAGACATTCAATATTGAATTATCCCAGCCTGAGGGGGCTGGTGAAGATATACCGACAAAAGGGAAAACAGAGTGAAGATAAAGAGGGGATCCAAATGGATCCCCTCTTTAATTCTTTCAAACAAAGTTTGTAGTCTAGCATCGAGTAGACAAGCATATATTGAAGCATGTATGAAATGGAGGTGCCTGTTTTTGCGTGTTTCGAATGTTACTGTCCGAAAACGGCTGGCAATCGCATTGGCGATCGGTATCGTTGTTTTTTTTATCATTGATATCCGATTGGGAATTGTACAGTTTTATCTAGGGGATAAGTTGACGGGGCTGGCTAAAGACTCCTGGAGCAGGAATATTCCTTTTGAAGCCAAACGAGGAGAAATTCTGGATCGGAATGGTGTTGAGCTGGCAACGAATATATCTGCACCAACAGTCTATGTCATCCCAAGACAGATTGAGAATCCTGGGGAGACGGCGGAACAGCTTGCTTCAATATTGGATATGACAAAGGAAAAGGCTTATCAATGGTTAACGAAACAGGCGATGAGCGTCAGAATTCCGGAAGGCAGAAAGATATCTCATGAAAAGGCGAAGGAAATTAAAGCATTAGGGATAAAGGGCGTTTACATCGCTGAGGATTCAAAGCGCCATTATCCATTTGGTGAATACCTTTCGCATGTTCTTGGCTTTACTGGCTCTGACAATCAAGGGTTGATGGGTATTGAATTGTCATATGATAAGGAACTAAGCGGGGAAAAGGGATTCGTAAAATTTTACTCCGATGCTAAAGGGAAAAGACTTGAAAATATGGCCGATGACTATAAGCCCCCTGTTGATGGTGATAACTTGAAGCTAACCATCGATAGTAAAATCCAGACAATTGTGGAGAGGGAGCTCGATAATGCGGAGGCGACATATGATCCCGATGGTATAATTGCCATTGCGATGGATCCGAATACAGGGGAAATATTGGCAATGTCAAGCAGGCCAACCTTCGATCCGGCCAACTTTCAAAATGTACCTTCAGAAGTATATAACCGTAATTTACCCGTTTGGAGTGTATATGAACCAGGTTCGACTTTTAAGATCATCACGCTTGCTGCGGCGCTTGAGGAAGGGAAGGTCGACTTACAAAAGGAACATTTTTACGATTCCGGACATGTGGAAGTGTCAGGGTCTACACTGCATTGCTGGAAAAGAGGAGGACATGGGGACCAGACTTTTCTTGAAGTCGTCGAGAACTCATGTAACCCTGGTTTTGTAGAATTAGGAAACCGGCTTGGTAAAGACAAGCTGTTTAAATATATAAATGATTTCGGGTTTGGGCAAAAGACAGGGATTGATTTAACCGGAGAAGGAAAAGGAATCATGTTCAACATGGATCAAGTGGGTCCGGTTGAGCAGGCAACGACAGCGTTTGGACAAGGTGTAGCTGTAACGCCCATTCAGCAGGTGACAGCGGTATCGGCGGCTGTGAATGGCGGAACTTTGTATACACCTTATATCGCGAAGGATCTTGTTAATCCAAAAAATGGGGAAGTACTGATGCGAAAGACCCCACAGGCGAAGAAAAAAGTGATTTCAGAAGCGACCTCTAAGAAAGTCCGTGAAGCACTTGAATCCGTTGTCGCCCAAGGTAGCGGTAAAGGAGCATTCGTGGAGTCGTACCGAGTCGGCGGGAAAACGGGTACAGCCCAAAAAGCTGAAAATGGCAGATACCTTGAAAATAATTATATTCTCTCATTCATTGGGGTCGCTCCAGCGGATGATCCGCAAATCGTCGTTTATATAGCTGTGGACAATCCTAAAGGAACGGTACAGTTCGGCGGGGTCGTTGCCGCACCGATCGTTGGGAATATCATGGAGGATTCACTTAGGGCCATGGGCGTCAAGCCAAGAAAAAACCAGATTGAGAAGGAAACGGTCTGGACAGATCCGGTCATGGTCGAGGTACCTGACGTTGTGGGTATCAGCAAAAAAGAGTTGCAAACCCAGCTCATCGATCTTAAGCTGGATATTGCCGGAAATGGGGATAAAGTCATAAATCAAGCCCCCGATCCAGGTGTTAAAGTAAAACAAGGCTCCACAATAAGAATTTATCTTGGCGAAAATACAGAATAAGTATAATATAATATATGAATAGTTAAAGCGGCTGAAGAATCATCAGCCGCTTTGTTTACGGAGTCGGGATAACCCCGTATAATTGAAATTGGTTTCTCGACAAGCCAAGGCTAATCACATATAATGAATCCTCAAATTAAGTTGAGAGGGATGGAAAAATGAAGCTTCACAAATTATTATCTTATTTACACTCCTTATTTACGTATGAAGGAGAAAATCCTGAAATCACCTCCATTGAAAATGATAACCGTAAAGTCATAGACGGAAGTTTATTTGTTTGTATAAAAGGTTATACAGTCGATGGTCATGATTTTGCCCGACTTGCTGTAGAACATGGAGCTGCAGCAGTCATTGCCGAAAGGCCGCTTGACCTCGATGTTCCCGTGATCGTAGTCAGGGATTCGAGCAGGGCGATGGCGGTGCTTGCCGATGCATTCTATGGCCATCCAACTCAAAAGATGCGCTTGATCGGAATTACAGGTACGAATGGAAAGACGACGACCAGTCACTTATTGGAAAAGATTTTCGAGGATCGACAAGAAAAAACAGGCTTGATTGGCACGATGTATACAAAAATTGCCGATACGGTATATGAAACTAAGAATACGACGCCAGATAGCGTTACGCTGCAGAAGGCTTTTCATGAAATGGCCGAAGCATCCGTTACCACTGCGATTATGGAAGTCTCATCGCATGCACTTGAGCTTGGACGCGTCCATGGCTGTGATTATGATATTGCCGTCTTTACGAATCTCACACAGGATCATTTGGATTTTCATAAAACCATGGACAGATACAGGCAGGCAAAATCCTTATTTTTCTCACAGCTAGGCAATGCTTACATAGAAAATCGTCCTAAATATGCTGTGCTTAATGCCGATGATGAGGCAACAGCTGATTTCATTAAAGCGACTGCTGCTACAGTCGTAACATACGGCATAGACAAAGAAGCGGATATCAGGGCCAAGGATATACAAATTGATGCAAATGGCACATCGTTCACCTTGACAGCAGGTAAAGAAGAGCGTTACATTCAGCTGAAGCTAATTGGTAAATTCAGTGTTTATAATGTGCTCTCAGCAATCTCAGCTGCTTTGTGCGCCGGTAACGATCTAGATGAGACAATTAGATCCATTGAGGATATAAAAGGTGTTGCAGGCCGTTTTGAGCTCATTACAGCGAATCAGGACTTCGCTGTCATTGTAGACTATGCCCATACTCCGGACAGTTTAGAAAATGTTCTAAAGACTGTTGGCGAGTTTGCCAGAAAGAAAATTTTCGTGATAGTGGGCTGCGGCGGGGACCGCGACAAGACAAAGCGTCCCATCATGGCCGAAATTGCATGCAGCTTGGCGACTGACCCGATCTTCACTTCGGATAATCCGCGCAGTGAAGATGCTGCCCAGATCCTCCGGGATATGGAAGCTGGTGTAGCAGGCAAAGAATATACCGTTATTGAAGATCGCAGGCAGGCGATAGCTTACGCTGTTACCAAGGCGGAAGAGGGCGACGTTATATTAATAGCCGGAAAAGGTCATGAAACCTATCAATTGGTCGGTGACGAAGTGCTTCACTTCGATGACCGTGAAGAAGCGGAAAAGGCGATTCAAAGTCGTCTGGGTTCAGTTTGAACCAAAGCTGAAATTGCCTTTGCGAAAAATAAGAAAAGACATCAAGCAGATTTTTATATTTGAATTGTGTTAGGAATGAGGGAGTAAGGAATGTTGGAACAAGTGATTTTTTATACGATTTTGGTGGCGTTTTTAGTAACCGTTCTTCTTTCGCCGATTTTCATCCCGTTTTTAAGAAGATTGAAATTCGGGCAAAGTATTAGGGAAGAAGGCCCACAATCGCATCTGAAGAAAACCGGCACACCCACCATGGGCGGTTTGGTCATATTATTATCTGTAACCATCGCTACACTAGTCATGACTTTGAAATTTTCGTCACCTTCAACTGAAACGTATTTATTATTATTCGTTACTTTAGGTTTTGGTTTATTAGGTTTCCTGGATGATTTCATCAAAGTGGTCATGAAGCGAAACCTAGGATTGACTTCCAAGCAAAAACTGCTTGGACAAATTGTGATTTCTGTCATCTTTTACTTCGTCTTTAAGCAGACAGACCGTTTTAATCCAGAATTGACGATTCCAGGTACTGACTTTGCTTTTGATTTTGGCTGGTTTTATCTGTTTATCGTTATTTTCTGGCTCGTAGGTTTTTCGAATGCCGTCAATTTGACGGATGGGCTTGATGGACTTGTCTCAGGAACATCTGCCATTGCCTTTGGTGCTTTTGCCATTTTGGCCTGGAGTCAGTCACAATATGATGTCGCTATTTTTTCAGTGGCGGTTGTTGGTGCAGTACTCGGGTTCTTGGTATTCAATGCACATCCAGCAAAGGTTTTCATGGGGGATACGGGTTCCTTGGCCCTTGGGGGGGCGATCGCAACCATCGCCTTGTTAACGAAGCTTGAAATCCTCCTGGTGATCATCGGCGGAGTCTTCGTGATTGAGACGCTCTCGGTCATCTTGCAGGTAGGATCTTTTAAGACGACTGGTAAACGTATTTTTAAAATGAGTCCGCTTCATCACCATTATGAGCTTTCCGGCTGGTCGGAATGGCGCGTCGTCGTTACTTTCTGGACAGTGGGGCTGCTGTGTGCGGTACTCGGAATCTATTTAGAGGTGTGGATATAATTGAAAGAGACTGCAAAGTATTCAGAGAAAAAGATATTAGTATTGGGTTTGGCAAAAAGCGGAGTGATTGCAGCTTCGCTTCTACATAAATTAGGTGCTTTCGTGACGGTTAATGACATGAAGCCATTATCGGAAAATCCTGAGGCTCAAGGACTTCTTGAACAGGGAATCAAAGTCATCTGCGGCAGTCATCCGATCGAGCTTCTTGATGAGGGTTTCGAGCTGATCGTGAAAAACCCGGGAATCCCCTATCGGAACCCTATCGTAAAAGGGGCATTGGAAAAAGGGATCCCTGTTATCACGGAAGTTGAACTGGCCTATCAGATAAGTGAGGCGCCTTTCATAGGAATCACTGGTACAAATGGGAAAACGACCACTACAACATTGATATACGAAATGTTGAAGACCGGTGAAAAATCCCCGCTGGTTGCAGGTAATATCGGGACAGTGGCTTCTGGTGTTGCTGAAAATGCAAAACCCGATGATTCGATCGTCATTGAATTATCATCGTTTCAGTTAATGGGAATAGACGAATTCCGTCCTGAAATTTCAATCGTGACAAATTTGTATGATGCACATTTGGATTATCACAGTTCCAAACAGGAATATGTCGAAGCAAAAGCTGCGATTACGAAAAATCAAATAGCCTCAGATTTCATGATTTTTAATGCAGATCAAGATCTTGTTTTGTCCATGGCGAAAAAGACCAAGGCTGAACTTGTTCCTTTTTCAGCTGAAGTGAAACATGAGAATGGAGCCTATGTGGAAGATGGTGCCGTCAGTTTCCGAGGAGAAAAAATCATTGAAGTTTCAGAAATAGCCCTTCCTGGTAAGCACAATTTGGAAAATGTGCTTGCGGCCATCTCAGCGGCCAAACTCAAGGGTGTAGCTAACGAAGCCATTCAGACTGTATTGAAAACATTTTATGGTGTGGAGCACCGTCTGCAGTTTGTGGCAACGATCGATCACCGTAAATTTTATAATGATTCGAAAGCGACGAACATTCTAGCAGCATCCAAAGCGCTAACTTCCTTTACGGAACCTGTCATCTTATTGGCGGGCGGTTTGGATCGCGGAAATGAATTTGATGAGTTGAAACCGGCGATGGAAAATGTCAAAGCCGTGATAACTTTTGGTGAAACGGCAGAAAAAATTGAACGGGTAGCAAAAGAATTAGGAATAGCGAATATAAAACGTGTCGATAATGTAGAAAAGGCCGTGCCGGCTGCATTTGAATTATCAAATGAAGGCGACTGCATTCTTCTCTCCCCGGCTTGTGCAAGCTGGGATCAATATAAAACTTTTGAGCAAAGAGGAGACATGTTTATGGAGGCTGTGCATAAACTTAAGTAAGAGCTTTCGCAGAGAGAAGTTAACTTGCTTCTACGTTGACACCATGGAAAAAAGCGATAATGAGCCGTTATCGCTTTTTTTTTGACTAAAGTGCTGACAAGCAATCAGCATTGATGTTTTATATTCGCAGGCTCGAAAAACTTCCTAGAGGTGGATGTCCGTGCCATTAAAAAAATCGAATCCTGATCTCATTCTCATTATCGTCACCTTAAGTCTTTTGACTGTTGGATTAATCATGGTTTACAGCGCGAGTGCCATTTGGGCAACATATAAATTTGATGATTCGTTTTATTTTGCTAAAAGGCAGTTGCTATTTGCCTGCGTTGGTGTCATAGCCATGTTTTTCATCATGAATGTGGATTACTGGACGTGGCGGACATGGGCCAAAATCCTTATCATCATTTGTTTCATTATGTTACTGGCTGTGCTTGTACCAGGTATAGGAATGGCGAGAAATGGTTCGAGGAGCTGGATTGGTGTGGGTGCCTTTTCGGTGCAGCCCTCTGAGTTCATGAAGCTGGCGATGATCGCTTTTTTAGCTAAGTTTTTATCAGAACGGCAAAAGTTGATCACCTCCTTTAAAAAAGGGATGCTTCCATCCTTGGGTTTAGTGTTTTTGGCATTTGGATTGATCATGTTACAGCCGGACCTTGGAACGGGAACGGTGATGGTTGGAACGTGCATCGTTATGATTTTTATATCCGGGGCAAAAATCAGTCATTTTGTCGGCTTGGGGCTAATCGGGGTAGCAGGTTTTGTTGGTCTGATTTTATCAGCGCCCTACCGGATAAAAAGGATCACGTCTTTTCTGGATCCTTGGGAAGACCCTTTGGGCAGTGGATTTCAAATGATTCAATCGTTTTATGCAATCGGACCCGGGGGATTGTTCGGATTGGGACTCGGGCAAAGCCGCCAAAAGTTTTTCTATTTACCAGAACCGCAGACTGATTTCATCTTTGCCATACTTTCCGAGGAACTTGGCTTCATCGGGGGTTCTCTGGTCATTTTATTATTTGCGCTCATGCTTTGGCGGGGCATTCGGATCGCACTTGGCGCCCCTGATTTATATGGGAGCCTTGTAGCGGTGGGGATCATTGCAATGGTCGCCATTCAAGTGATGATCAATATAGGTGTGGTAACGGGTTTGATGCCAGTTACGGGTATCACCTTGCCCCTCTTAAGTTATGGCGGTTCATCATTGACGCTCATGTTGATGGCGATTGGGGTGCTCCTGAATATTAGCCGTTATTCAAGGTTCTGAAAATAAGTGAAATAAAGGGTTTGGCTAAAGGGAAGTTCTGTTAAACGCAGGGCTTCCTTTTTTACGTTGAAAACCTTTGCAGGAAAACGATTTTGGATTGTGCTTTGCCGAAATTTAGAAATAAATGAAATGCCGCTTAAATATTACCATGTATGAATGTTGAGGAATCCACAATAAATATTGGCAATACGTCTTTGTTTAGACTATAGTATAAGAGGGTTAGGCCGTACTGGGGCTTGCTTCTGCTCATTTTCTGCTAAAAAGGCGTAATTAATCTTGTCATTTAAGTGACCTCATGGAAGAGGAAATGAAAATTATAACTTGGAATTTTTGGAACAACAAGGAGGTTTATCATGGATAATGTGATAAAGCAATTAACTGAAATGAAAATCGGCAAAGTTCTTGAACAGGAACCGCTTGCAAATCATACAACTATGAAAATTGGGGGGCCGGCTGATTTATTCATCGTGCCGTCATCCATTGAAAATATAGAAAAAACAATGAAGGTCATCAAAGAAAATGAGATTCCATGGACGGTGATCGGCAGGGGCTCGAACCTACTTGTCAGTGATGGCGGAATTGAAGGTGCCGTGCTTAAATTGGGTAAAGGACTTGATCATCTCGAGATAAATGGGCCGGAGATCAAAGCAGGAGCTGGGGTATCGCTTGTCAGCCTGTCCGTACAAATCAGTAAAAAAGGATATGCAGGATTGGAATTTGCCAGTGGGATTCCCGGTTCCGTCGGCGGAGCAGTCTATATGAACGCTGGTGCACACGGTTCCGATATGAGTGAAATTCTCAAGGAGGCACATGTTCTATTTGAAGATGGAACCCTAGCTTGGCTTTCGAAAGAAGAAATGGAGTTTTCTTATCGAACTTCTCTGCTTCAGAAGAAAAGACCTGGTATTGTACTGGAAGCAATTTTTCAATTGACAGAGGGTGATAGAACCGAAATCGTTGAAAGAATGCAGAATAACAAGAATTATCGTAAAGATACCCAGCCGTATAATCTTCCATGTGCCGGGAGCATATTTAGAAACCCACTTCCACACCATGCTGGTAAATTGGTCGAAAATGCAGGCCTGAAGGGACATTCTATTGGCGGAGCTCAGATTTCACCAATGCATGGGAACTTTATCGTTAACACAGGTAATGGAAGCGCAGCGGATGTTCAAGCGTTGATACAGCATGTGAAGGATACTGTGTTTGATAAATTTGAAGTTGAAATGGAAACAGAAGTGGAAATTATCGGCAGAAAATAATAGATTCATTATATCCAAATATTGTGATATAATGTGTTACCTTTTAAAGTTTGTTAATGACCAAATATAGAGTTTGTCTTGATTTCGCACTGTCAAGAACCATCCATTTTTTCAGGAAGAGGTGAAGGGGATGGAAAAGGGGAAAATCGTTTCCATTGAGGACCGCATCCCGAAATTAAAACAATTAAGAAAAAGCAAAGCAAACAGGCGGCTTGTTCTTTTGCTTTCCCTTTTCTTCATTCTGGTTGCTTGTGTGCTATATTTCTTATCTCCGTTAAGCTATGTGAAATCCGTGCAGGTAGAGGGAAATCGTTATATTACTTCCAAACAGATCATTAAACTGAGTAAGGTGAAGAAAGATCGAAGCATCTGGAAGGTTGATACAGGGGAAGCTGCAGCCAATATCAAAAAAAATCAAGAAATAAAAAGCGTTAAGGTGACACCGATATTTCCTAATTCCATAAAAATTACGGTGTCGGAACATAATAGGATGGCATATCTGTCCAATAATGGGAAGATTGCTCCCATTTTGGAGAACGGGTCCGTTTTAGAGGAGTTGGCAACAGGCGAAATTCCAGTATTTGCCCCTGTTTTAATTGGTTTCAAAGAGGGTAAAGCATTAAAGTTGCTTTTAGAAGAACTGGACAAGCTTCCTGTCGAGATTCAGAATGCCATTTCAGAAATTCATTACGCTCCAACCAAAACTGATGTCTACCATATCGTCATGTATATGAACGATGGGTTTGAAGTAAGTGCGACAAGCCGGACTTTATACGAGAAAATGATTCACTATCCATCAATTGTCAGCCAGTTGGATCCGAATGTAAAGGGAGTCATCGATCTGGAAGTGGGTTCTTATTTTAAGGCATATGAAGACGCTGAACAAAAGGAAGACACTAATGAGGAAAATTAATGGCAAACGGGTGGTTTTACCCCTGGTTTGCGTAGTTCTCGGATTCATGATTGCCTTCTCTTACAATCTGACCAAAGAAGGTGAGGGTGCAGGGGAGGACAAGGCCTGGGATCAGGAATATGAACTCAGGCAGCAGCTGATTGAACAAGAGAAGCAGAACCGGAAACTTCAGAAGGAACTCCTTCAGAAGCAAGAAAATGTATCCCAAATAGAAAAAGACCTAGCGCAGGAAAAGCAGCTTTTTTTCAATTTGGCAAAGGATACGGAAAAATACCGTATGTTTCTCGGGAAAGTGAAAGTAAAAGGCTCAGGCCTGCAGGTGACTCTTGAAGATGGTACGGATATGGATTCAAAAGCCAATGTTAATAATTACCTCGTCCATGAACAGCATGTCTTCAAGGTCGTCAATGAACTATACATATCAGGTGCAGAGGCTGTTGCGATTAACGGTCAAAGGTTAAATCATGATTCATACATAATCTGTAATGGGCCTGTGATTACAATCGATGGTCATCAACATCCTGCTCCCTTCATCATATCTGCGATTGGGGACCCGGATGTCCTGGGTGCTTCACTGGACTTACCTGGTGGCATCAAGGAACAGCTGGTTAATGAGAATATTATCTTTACAGTGGAAAAGCAAAAGAATATCATTTTTGATCCAATTATTGGAGGGTGATCAGACCGCCGGATTCGATGAAAGATTGGTGAGAAACTGGAAATGAAAAAAAAGCTTTCTTTTAGTTTGGTTACGTTGATTGCTGGCTTCATGCTCGCTATTCAATTCAATTTGGTGAATCAGCCTGTCGTTTCCGATACAAGGGATATGTGGGAGCTGAAAAATGATTTATTGAAAGAACAGCAGACCCAGGCGGATTTAATAGAGGGTATCAGAAAGCTTGAGGGAAAAATAGCATCCTATGAAACAAAGAAAAATGAGAGTAAAGAAGAAGTATTGCGTGACACCCTGACCGAATTAAAGACAGACGCAGGTTTGACCGAAATTAAAGGTAATGGGGTAATCGTATCTATACAGCCCATCAAAGCAGATATCCTACTTGGTGAGAAGGTCGAGTATATTTCACCTGTTTTGATCATTCGGCTCATTAATGAAATGTATAGATATGGCGCTGACGAAATTTCCATTTCAGGACAAAGGTATATATCAACATCGGTTATTCGTGATATTAATGGGCAGCCGAAAATGGACGGTTATCCTCTTGTTCATTACCCGGTCGAAATAAAGGCGATAACCGTTAATCCAAAGAAACTGAAGCAACGCATTGAAGGTTCCGAACTTATGGATGATTTCTTTATAGATAATTTTGAAGTGCAGATCGATGTACCTTCCGGTGAGTTGACTTTGCCGGCCTACCAAAATGCTATTAATGTGGAAGATATGGAACCCATTATGGATGGGGGGGAATCGTAATGTGGCTTCCGGTTTTTGGGTTATTAATTGGAATCACCCTTGGCTTTTTGGTGGATTTTGATATTCCCCATGAATATTCAAATTATCTTTCCATTGCCGTGCTTGCTGCTTTTGATACCTTATTTGGGGGCATACGGGCTCATTTGCAAAATCTTTATGATGAAGTTGTATTTGTAACAGGATTCTTCTTTAATATTGTTTTAGCCGCAGGTTTGGCTTTTCTAGGTGTACATCTTGGTGTAGACTTATATTTAGCCGCAATCTTTGTGTTCGGTGTAAGGCTCTTTCAAAATATAGCCCTGATTAGAAGGATCCTAATTGAAAAATGGTCCATTTCCCGGAAAAAGCAGAAAAAAAATCTATAATTTTAAAGGGAATTAAGTTATAAATGACGAATAGTTTATGGCAGTATCTAGTTTATTAAGTGTATCAGTCTCGTTGAGAAGCGAACAATAAACACCATAAAGTGGGAAATCTACGAGTTTTGTTCGGGAAATACAAAATGAACCGAATATCCATGAAATTCGCGAGTTGTTGTAATCAGTTCTGTTATTCTATAATGTATAAGACTTCGATATAAAAATGTTAATCTACAATACATGTATAAAACTGAAGGAGGTGCCATGGAATGAACAGCAACGAAATATACGTAAGTCTTGACATCGGTACATCCAGTGTAAAAGTTATCATTGGGGAAATGGTCAATGACACATTAAATATAATCGGCGTAGGAAATGTTAAATCAGAAGGGCTCAAAAAGGGTTCGATCGTCGGTATAGATGAAACCGTCCAATCCATTCAAAAGGCTATAGAGCAAGCAGAACGGATGATAGGGATGGAGATTAAGAAGGTAATCGTCGGCATAAGCGGAAATCACGTGACGCTTCAGCCGTGTCATGGGGTAGTAGCGGTATCCAGTGACAATAAAGAGATTACCGAGCATGACGTTTTCCGTGTTAGGGAAGCAGCGGAGTTAATAACGATACCATCCGACAGGGAAATCATCGACGTGGTGCCGATTCACTACAAAGTTGATGAACTTGATGAAATCAGTGATCCAAGGGGCATGATAGGTGTCCGGTTGGAAATGAGGGGGATTTTAATCACAGGTCTTCGGACAATTTTACATAACACACTGCGCTGTGTGGAAAGGGCAGGGTTGGAAATAACCGATATTGCCCTTCAGCCGTTAGCCGCAGGTTCCCTTGTTTTATCCAAGGATGAAAAAGAACTTGGTGTGGCACTTGTCGATATTGGCGGTGGTTCCACGACACTGGCAATTTTCGAACAAGGCTATTTACAATATACGTCTGTGATACCTATAGGCGGGGAAACACTTACGAAGGACCTTTCCATCGTTCTAAGGACAACGATGGATGAAGCTGAGAAAATAAAAGTAAAGCATGGACATGCCTTTTATGATGACGCGTCTGAAGATGAAGTATTCCAAATACCGATCATCGGCAGCGATCAGCAGCAGACCTGCAACCAGTTAATGCTTTCGGATATCATTGAAGCGCGGGTGACCGAAATATTCGAGTTGATTCAAGATGATTTGAAGAGACTTGGATTCCAGGATATACCAGGTGGTTTCGTGTTGACCGGGGGCGTCGTCAAGATGCCGGGAGTTCTGGAGCTTGCTCAATATGTGTTCCAAAACCGGGTAAGGACAGCTGAACCGAATTACATCGGTGTCAGGGAACCCCAATACACGACAGCTGTTGGTTTGATTAAACACGCATGCAAGAAAGAGAGAATGCAAAAAAACACCGCTAATAAAACTCCTGTAGCAGCTGGACAAGCTCAAGAAGATAACGACCAGCGCAGCCAGAAGGTTTCTCAGAAAAACAAAGAGAACACGGCTAAAAAACAAGGTGAAAAAGGTGAATCTAAATTCAAAAAAATCCTGGGTTACTTTTTTGAATAACAATCATTAAGAATCGGGAATTTCGTCAAAATAGGAGGATTGTCATGTTGGAGTTTGATTCTAATCTAGAACAATTAGCAACGATAAAAGTAATAGGTGTTGGCGGCGGCGGAAACAATGCAGTAAACAGAATGATCGAGCATGGTGTACAGGGTGTTGAGTTTATTTCTGTCAATACTGACGCACAGGCTCTTAATCTATCTAAAGCAGAAATCAAAATGCAAATCGGTGGCAAACTTACTCGTGGTTTGGGAGCAGGTGCCAATCCCGAAGTAGGAAAAAAAGCTGCCGAAGAAAGCAAAGAGCAGATTGAAGAAGCGCTTAAAGGGGCAGATATGGTTTTCGTAACGGCTGGAATGGGCGGCGGTACGGGAACAGGGGCTGCTCCTGTCATAGCGGGCATCGCTAAAGATCTAGGGGCTCTTACAGTGGGTGTAGTTACACGTCCATTTACTTTCGAAGGCCGAAAACGTGCAACACAGGCACAAGGCGGGATTTCATCCATGAAGGAATCGGTTGACACACTGATCGTCATTCCGAACGACCGCCTCCTTGAAATCGTCGATAAAAGCACGCCGATGCTTGAAGCATTCCGTGAAGCCGATAATGTACTTCGCCAAGGTGTACAAGGGATTTCAGATTTAATTGCTGTTCCAGGTCTTATTAACTTGGACTTTGCCGATGTGAAGACAATCATGTCAAACAAAGGTTCCGCACTTATGGGAATCGGGATTTCCTCAGGGGAAAACCGTGCGGCGGAAGCGGCGAAAAAAGCCATTTCCAGTCCGTTGCTTGAAACATCGATTGATGGTGCCCAAGGCGTACTGATGAATATTACAGGTGGCACGAACCTAAGTCTTTTTGAAGTCCAGGAAGCGGCCGATATCGTGGCTACTGCATCCGATCAAGACGTAAACATGATTTTTGGTTCGGTTATCAATGAAAACCTTAAAGATGAAATCGTCGTTACGGTAATTGCAACAGGTTTTAACGAGGTTGAAGCTTCAATTAGGCCTACTGGACGTCCAACACTCGGACAACAGCAGCAATCAAGACCTCAGACACAACAAACGCCACAGTCAAACGTGAAGCGTGAAGTGAAGAGAGAAGAAGTCAATGAACAGCCTGCACGTAATGCCAATCAAGGTGATGAGGCCTTGGATATTCCAACCTTCCTCCGTAACCGTAATAGACGCCGTTAATACCGACGTCATTTGCCGTTCCCATTTGGGGACGGTTTTTTGTCGTTAATAATGTGAACTCTCAAAAGCAATTGGTGTCAATTGACCTTATAATGGGGCGTTTCACTCGGACCGAAGTGATGAATGAATTCTGCATCATTGGATCCATGATCTTTTCTGGCTATCCTGTGAGCTGGAAGACGGAATTGTACTGGGGGGAATGACTTGGCAGAAGGGAGTCCACATCATTTGTTCACTTTCATTCATAAATGTAAAAAGATGAAAGATGAAAGAGCAATAAATTATTAAACTTTTATAACATAAATCGACAGAAGTAAAAGGGAGCAGGATAGTCTCTAAGACGGTATTAAAAATATCAATGGCTGTTTTTCTACAAAAAGGGTAAAAATGACTGAAAAACTCTTAAGTTTTCAGTACAAAAAGTGACACACTTTCTAACGGCAGGTACGCTATACTTTTTGCTAGTGGAAGGTTTGTTAATAAAAGGAGGGGAGGGTGTTTGACTTTATATTTAGATGTGATCTGGTTGTTGAATTGGTTATTTGACTGCCTCCTTTTATATTGGACCGCAATCATTCTTAAACGAAGGGTAGCTCTTTGGCGGGTATGCATCGGCGGATTGATTGGTTCCTTCATTATCGTATTGGCATTCACTCCTTTTTATGCAATTGCCGACCGAGTGTACATGAAGATTTTAGTATCCCTTGTCATGGTGCTGGCAACCTTTGGGTTTAATAGGTTGAAACTTTTCATGAAATCGGTGGCCACTTTATATTTCGTGACGTTTTTATCGGGAGGTATCCTTCTGGGACTTCACTACTTATTTGAATTCCAAATCGTGTCCAAGGACCCTGGTCAATATGCAGGAATCAACCGTTTTGGCGACCCTGTCAGCTGGATATTCGTAATGATCGGGTTCCCGCTCGCATGGCAATTTTCCAAGCGAACACTAGAAGGGATGGAGATGACCAAGCTTACACATGAACAAATGGTTTCGGTTTCGGTAAAAATCTCTGACTTTGAAGGGAAATTTCATGGATTGGTGGATAGCGGCAATCAACTATATGATCCGATTACACGCTCCCCGGTCATGATCATCTCTCTTTCAGGAAGGGAAGCAGGAATTCCGGACGATATGCTAGAGCTCTTTAAAAATCCTGATAACCTGATAAGTCAGGAAACGCAGCCAGAATATTCATGGACAGGAAGAATGCGTGTCATCCCTTATAAAGTCGTGGGCCATGAACATCAGCTGTTAACCGCAATCAAACCGGATTACATTAAAATCATTCAAGGAGAAAAAGAATTTCATGTCAAGCAGGGTCTCGTTTCGTTTACTTTTCAGCAACTCTCTCCCGACAATAGCTATCAATCTATCGTTCACCCGAAAATGTTAACCGGGATACCGGTGCAAAATGCCTCCTGAACCATCAATTCACTCTTTAATTTGACCCATAATCCGTTTATTAGAAGGGAGAATTATTTTGAAGAAATTCATTCTTCGGCTCACTTATTTTTGGTACAAACTATTGTTCAAGCTCGGATTGAAAACGGACGAAATATTTTATATAGGAGGGAGTGAGGCACTGCCCCCGCCCCTTTCGAAGGAAGAAGAGGCAATACTGATCAATAAATTACCCAATGGCGATGAAGCTGCACGTTCGATCTTGATTGAACGTAATTTAAGGCTGGTGGTTTATATTGCCAGGAAATTCGAAAATACTGGGATCAATATTGAGGATTTAATCAGCATTGGAACCATAGGTTTGATCAAAGCT
Organism: Brevibacillus sp. JNUCC-41; assembly: GCF_014844095.1. NCBI lineage: Bacteria > Bacillati > Bacillota > Bacilli > Caryophanales > Bacillaceae > Peribacillus > Peribacillus sp. JNUCC41. Next base: position 3,395,394 of record NZ_CP062163.1, read on the forward strand.
GTGAATACATTCAATCCTGAGAAGAAAATAAAACTCGCTACATATGCTTCGAGATGCATCGAGAATGAAATATTAATGTATTTACGCAGAAATAACAAAATCCGTTCTGAAGTTTCTTTTGATGAACCCCTCAATATTGATTGGGATGGAAATGAACTTCTGTTATCCGATGTACTTGGAACGGACGATGACATTATCACGAAAGACCTTGAGGCAAATGTTGACCGTAAGCTGCTGACAAAAGCACTTACACAGTTATCCGAACGTGAAAAACAGATAATGGAACTCCGTTTTGGGCTTGCAGGCGGAGAAGAAAAAACCCAAAAGGATGTTGCCGACATGCTGGGGATATCCCAATCTTACATTTCACGTTTGGAAAAAAGGATTATTAAGAGGCTTCGTAAAGAATTTAATAAAATGGTGTAAAAAAATAAAGTGCTTAAATGTCAATCAAATCAATACTTTGATACCTATATTGAAAAATAATGGGGATTTTCTGTTCTAGCCATGTGCATATTTTTTCCTCCCGCGGAAATACTGTTTTTTGTACAGCGCTCCTGTGAGGAGGGAATAATTTTGTCTCGTAATAAGGTTGAAATCTGCGGTGTGGATACATCAAAATTACCGGTTTTAAAGAATGAAGAAATGAGAAAACTCTTTAAAGAACTGCAAGATGGCGATATTTCAGCAAGAGAGAAACTGGTAAACGGGAATCTTCGACTCGTTCTAAGCGTCATTCAACGCTTCAACAATCGGGGAGAGTATGTAGATGATCTATTTCAGGTAGGCTGTATAGGGTTGATGAAGTCGATAGATAACTTTGACCTAGGTCAAAATGTTAAGTTTTCAACGTATGCTGTTCCGATGATTATTGGAGAAATCAGAAGATATCTTCGTGACAATAATCCGATTCGGGTATCCCGTTCTTTAAGAGACATCGCTTACAAAGCTTTGCAGGTAAAAGAAAAGCTCATAAGCCAGACCCTTCGTGAGCCGACAGCTGAAGAAATCGCCAAGGTGTTGGAAGTGCCTCATGAAGAAATTGTTTTTGCACTAGATGCTATACAAGATCCAGTTTCACTTTTTGAACCGATTTATAATGATGGCGGGGATCCGATTTATGTACTCGACCAACTGAGTGATGAAAAAAATAAAGATAGTACCTGGATTGATGAAATAGCTATAAATGAAGGCATGAGACGGTTGAATGACCGGGAAAAAATGATCCTTCGCAAACGGTTTTTCCAAGGAAAGACGCAAATGGAGGTAGCCGAGGAAATCGGCATTTCACAAGCACAGGTCTCCCGATTGGAAAAAGCGGCAATCAAACAAATGAATAAAAATATCCAACAGTAGAAGCTGGGCATGAGAAAAGTTAGCTGAAGCGGGTAGGGCAAAAATGTCAATACCCGCTTAACGCTACTTATCCATAGCGGCTTTTTTATTTTGTTGAAAATCCCTTCCGGAAGGGATCGTGATCGAATGGACGTTTATTTAACGTATTCTTCATCCTTGAGCGCATCATGTCATATACATAGGAATAGGACCTTCATCTATGATGAAATTTTGAGGAGCTGAGTGATGTGACCAGGATTTCCGAATTTCAAATTAAGGATATCGTCAATATAGCGGATGGCAAGAAATTAGGTAATATGTCAGATCTTGAAATCAATACGGCCACGGGGAAAATAGAGGCCATCATCGTTTCTAATGGAACTAGATTGATGGGTTTTTTTGGCAGGGAACAAGATATTGTGATCCCATGGCGTAAAATAAAAAAAATCGGTGCAGATGTCATCCTTGTTGAGCATCAGACAGTTTTTCAAGCAGAAGTGAAAGATGAACGGTTTTAAAGGTGCGTGGCCCAAATATATGATACACTAGACTAAAAATAAAGAGGTTTATAGCATGAAAGAGCCATTTGTTTTAATCAAAGATCAATATATGCTCATTGACAGCTGGAGACAAAAAAATCTCCAGCTCGTAGCGGGCTTCACCACAAAAAATGGGGGAGTCAGTACAGGTGAATTTCAATCATTGAATACCGGTTTTCATGTAGGTGATAAACTTGAAGATGTCCAGGGAAACCGCAGGATTATAGCTGATAAGCTGACGTTCCCGCTTAATGAATGGATAGGCGCCGAGCAGACACATGAAACGAAAATCCATCAAGTTACCAGCCGCGATGGCGGGAGAGGTGCTACGGATTATGATTCAGCCTTTAAAGCGACTGACGGATTCTATACGAAGGACCAAAATGCTCTATTGACCCTTTGCTATGCAGACTGCGTGCCCTTATACTTTCTTGCTCCGGCACATGGTATGATTGGGGTGGCACATGCCGGCTGGAAGGGTACGGTTAATGGAATTGCACGAAAAATGGTTGAGGCATGGCTGAGTGAGGGTATAAAAGCTAGTGAGATATTTGCTGTTATTGGACCGTCGATTTGTTCGAAGTGCTATGTAGTTGATGATTATGTCATGGATTTAGTGCAGAATATGCTGGTAGATATTGACGAAAAGCCCTATAATTTAATCAGTGAAGGACAATATCAGTTAGACCTTAAGCAACTTAATGCATTGATTCTTCAAAAATCAGGAATTCCAAAAAGTCATATCGACGTTACATCATACTGTACCAGCTGTGATCATGAGTTGTTTTTTTCACATCGCCGTGATAACGGGAAGACAGGCAGGTTGATGAGTTTTATCGGTTGGAAGGAGGATTTAGAGTAACAGTGAAAGTAGTGGACAATTTAAAAAACATCGAAGAAAAGATAAATAGAGCATGTGAGAATAGCGGAAGGGACCGTGAAGCGATAAAGTTGATCGCGGTGACGAAATATGTTTCGGTCGAGAGAGCGAATGAAGCATTGGAAGCGGGAATACTTGATTTGGGTGAAAACCGTGACGAAGGGCTTTTGACTAAATATGAAGTGCTGAAGGACAAGCCAAACTGGCATTATATCGGTTCCATGCAAACACGCAAAGTAAAGAATGTCATCGATAAAATTTCGTATATCCATTCATTGGATCGCATTTCTTTGGCAGAAGAAATTCAAAAACGTGCAAATGAGCCGATAAACTGTTTAGTGCAGGTGAATGTTTCTGGTGAGGAATCAAAACATGGCCTGGGTCCTGAGGAGACGATGGATTTCATCAAAGGATTATCCAAGTTTGATAAGGTGAATGTTGCAGGATTGATGACAATGGCTCCACTGACCGATGATGAACAGGTTTTGCGGGAATGCTTCCGAAAACTGAAAGGCATCCAGGTTGAAATACAAAATTTAGAGTTGAAGCATGCCCCCTGTACTGAATTGTCCATGGGGATGTCCAATGATTTCATGATTGCCATCGAGGAAGGCGCTACAATGATCAGGATTGGTACAGCACTTGTAGGCGAATAATTTTAAGGAGGTACCCTATAGATGTCGTTCGTATCAAAATTTAAATCTTATTTCGCGCTGGATGATGAGTATGAGTACAAGGATGAAGTGATGGAGGAAGAGGAGGCTGAACCAAAAGTGGTGAAGTCAGCTAAACAGCATCAGTCCGCTTCTGCAGGGAATCATGCCAATCAGAATATCGTAAGTTTGCAAAGCGTACAGAAATCTTCTAAAGTAGTATTATTGGAGCCCCGAGCTTATGCAGAAGCCCAGGAGGTAGCCGACCATTTAAAAAACAGGCGTGCTGTAGTCGTGAACCTTCAACGGATCCAGCATGACCAAGGAAAGCGAATCATTGATTTTCTAAGTGGGACTGTTTATGCAATCAGCGGGGATATCCAAAAAATCGGAACAGATATATTCTTATGTACCCCGGACAACGTCGATGTTTCCGGTAATATTACCGGCTTCGCCGCCGAAGAGGAGTACGAAGAAGCGAGGTGGTAATGGTTAATGGGTTTAGTGCTTCAGGGTTTATATTATTTAATTGAAATTTATTCAATGGCATTAATCGGTTACATATTGATGTCATGGTTCCCTAATGCTAGGGAGACATCGATTGGTCAATTTCTGGAAAAGATTTGCGAACCGTATTTAGAACCGTTCAGAAAGTTCATCCCGCCACTTGGCATGATCGATCTTTCACCTCTTGTGGCTTTGCTGGTACTTAATTTTGCCAGCGGTTATGGAATCTATTACTTACAGACTTTAATAGGATGATCAACAACTAACCTGACATGATCTTACTACACAGTCGGAAGATTCTCCGCTGTGTAGTAGCAACGCAGAGCCGTTTAATCAATTCCTTATGATCGTCCATTAATTTGATAACTAAGGAGCATTTATTCAATCATGAGTATTTATCAGCATTTCAGGCCGGAGGAAAAAGATTTTATTGACCAGGCTATGAATTGGATCGATCAGGTTAAAAATTCCTACGCTCCGAAACTATCTGATTTTCTTGATCCGCGTCAGCAGGAAATCCTTACTTCCTTATTGGGGAATGATCCCGATGCGAAACTGCAATTCAATGGCGGGGGCGATTTCGTAGAGCGAAAACGTGCGCTCATTTACCCTGATTATTATTCTCCTGAACCATCGGATTTCAATATCTCCTTATACGATATCTCCTATCCAAAAAAGTTTGTTACGCTTGAACATAGGCAAATACTTGGAACCTTAATGTCACTAGGGGTAAAACGTGAAAAATTTGGTGATATAATAGTGACGGAGGAGCACACTCAGTTTATAGCTGCCGAGGAGATGGATTCGTATCTCACAGGGAATCTGGAGAAAATAGGTAATGCTTCTGTTTCCATCAGACGGCTTCCAATCGAGGATATCGTCCAAATTAAAGAAAAATGGGAAGAGCAAGTAACCACCGTCAGTTCTCTTAGGATTGACAGTGTGCTTTCGTCCGTCCTGAACATGTCCCGTCAAAAAACGCAGGCCTTGATAGCGTCAGGTAAAGTAAAGGTGAATTTCAAGCAAACGGAAAACGTCTCGGAAGAATGCCGTGAAGGTGATACACTTTCCATCAGAGGTTTTGGCAGATGTAAAATAGCTTCAATCGATGGAAAAACCAAGAAGGATAAGTGGAGAATCTCGTTAGGCAGACAAAAATAATTCAATAAAAAGCAGGATTTATAAATTTATTGTCGAATATAGAGTTTTAACATACTAGAGTAGAAACCGTTCTGGAGGTGCCGTAATGCCCTTAACCCCGATAGATATACATAACAAGGAATTTAACAAAGTATTTCGTGGGTATGATGAAGATGAAGTTAATGAATTTCTCGACCAGGTCATTAAAGATTATGAACTGATTTTGAGGGAGAAGAAAGAACTTGAAGATAAACTGAACGAGACTTTTGATCGTTTGGGACATTTTACGACAATTGAGGGTACACTTAACAAGTCAATTATTGTCGCTCAGGAAGCAGCCGAAGAATTAAGGCGCAATGCCCAAAAAGAAGCGAAACTGATCATAAAGGAAGCAGAGAAAAACGCGGACAGGATCGTCAATGAGTCACTCGTGAAAGCAAGGAAAATAGCGATGGATATAGAGGATTTGAAAAAGCAATCCAAAGTATTCCGGACGCGTTTCAAAATGCTTGTCGGTGCACAGCTCGATTTGCTGGACAATGACGATTGGGATCATCTTCTTGATTATGAAGTGGATGCGACTGAAATAGAATTAAATGAGAGAGTGGAAGAGGAAATTTAAACGATTCCTTGACTTTGAACACTTTTTTCGCATATAATTTTTTAACAATACTATTCATTATGAAATTAGACGATGACAGGGAAAGTAAATTCTTCACACACTTATTTTTAGCGAACCGGGGATGGTGAAAGCCCGGAATAAGCGAAGATATTGAAGATCACCCTTGAGTTCTGAGTTGAACCTGCTTTTGCAGTAAGTAAATGAAGCGTTTCATTCACGTTACGAATGCTCGAGAGGTTGGATTCACTTTGTGAATCTTTCTAGCCAGGGTGGTACCGCGGGAAGCTAAGCTTTCTCGTCCCTTTTTTAGGGATGAGAGGGCTTTTTATTTTGGCCGGATATCAAGTCATCGGTTCGAATGAATTTATGTAAAGACGGATGGAGGATTTTATGATGGAATACAAAGATACCTTATTGATGCCTAAAACTGAATTTCCAATGCGGGGGAATTTGCCGAAGCGTGAACCGGAAATCCAAGAAAAATGGAATGAAATGAACATCTATAAAAAAGTGCAAGAACAAACGGAAGGGCGTCCTTTATTCATTTTGCATGATGGACCTCCGTATGCAAACGGCGATATCCATATGGGCCATGCAATGAACAAGGTTTTAAAGGATTTCATTGTTCGATTTAAATCAATGAGCGGTTTTCAAGCTCCGTATGTACCTGGCTGGGATACGCATGGGCTTCCGATTGAAACGGCATTGACAAAAAAAGGCGTGAAACGGAAAGAAATGAGCGTTGCCGAATTCAGAAAGCTTTGTGAAGAGTATGCTTATGGTCAGATTAACAATCAACGTGAGCAGTTTAAGAGAATAGGGGTCCGTGGTGATTGGGATAATCCTTATATCACATTAAAGCCTGAATATGAAGCACAGCAAATCAAGGTATTCGGTGAAATGGCGAAAAAAGGCTATATTTATAAAGGGAAAAAACCTGTTTATTGGTCCCCGTCAAGTGAATCAGCTCTTGCCGAAGCGGAAATTGAATATCAAGACAAACGTTCTGCATCCATCTATGTTGCTTTTGAAGTAACAGATGGCAAAGGTGTAATTGAAGAGGGCGTCAAAATCATCATCTGGACGACAACTCCATGGACGATTCCGGCGAATCTTGGTATTTCATTGCATCCGCAATTAAATTACGTAGTAGTGGCTGTCGAAAATGAAAAATTCTTACTTGCTGAGGCACTGCTTGAGTCGGTTACGGAAACATTAGGCTGGGAAAACCCGTCTATCCTGAAAACAGTAAAAGGAAGCGAGTTGGACCGTGCAGTTGCCAAACATCCTCTTTATGACCGTGAATCTTTAGTGATGTTAGGTGAACACGTAACGACTGAGGCTGGAACGGGTTGTGTTCATACTGCGCCTGGCCATGGTGAAGATGACTTTATCGTTGGGCAAAAATACGGCTTGGACGTACTTTGTCCTGTAGATGAAAAAGGAGTCATGACTGAAGAGGCAGGGGAATTTGCCGGATTATTTTATGATCAAGCAAATAAACCTATTACCGAAAAATTAACTGAAGCAGGCGCGTTATTGAATTTGACGTTCATTACACACTCTTACCCACATGACTGGCGGACGAAGAAGCCAACGATCTTCCGTGCAACAGCACAATGGTTTGCGTCAATCAAAGACTTCCGCAATGAACTACTGGAAGCGATTGAAGAAACCAAATGGGTACCGGCTTGGGGCGAAACGCGCCTATTCAATATGGTCCGTGACCGCGGGGATTGGTGCATTTCCCGCCAGCGCGCTTGGGGAGTGCCAATCCCAGTGTTTTATGCAGAAAATGGCGAGCCGATCATTACGGATGAAACAATCAACCATATTTCAAAGCTATTCCGCGAACACGGTTCAAACATCTGGTTTGAGCGTGATGCGAAAGATCTTCTGCCTGATGGCTATACACATGAAGGCAGCCCGAATGGTATCTTCACGAAAGAAACGGATATCATGGACGTTTGGTTCGATTCCGGTTCTTCTCATCAAGCGGTTCTTGAAGAGAGAGACGACTTGCGACGGCCTGCTGACCTTTATTTAGAAGGGTCCGATCAATATCGCGGCTGGTTTAACTCATCACTTTCAACAAGTGTTGCAGTTACAGGCAAAGCACCATATAAAGGTGTACTTAGCCACGGTTTCGCATTGGATGGCGAAGGCCGTAAAATGAGTAAGTCGATCGGGAACGTTGTACTGCCATCCAAGGTCATGAACCAACTTGGTGCTGATATCTTACGCCTTTGGGTAGCTTCGGTGGATTATCAATCGGATGTCAGGGTTTCCGATCCTATTTTAAAACAAGTTTCGGAAGTTTACCGTAAAATCCGTAATACATTCCGCTTCCTGTTAGGGAACTTGGATGGATTCAATCCAAAAACCGATAAAGTGGCAGTCCAAGAATTGCCTGAAGTCGATCGATACATGCTCGTTAAATTGAATAAACTGATCAAACAGTCTAAGCTAAGTTATGAAAATTATGAGTTTGCTACAATTTATAATATGGTCAATAATTTCTGTACACAGGATTTAAGTTCGTTCTACCTTGATTATGCAAAAGACATTCTTTATTGTGAGGCTCCGGATGGTAAAGAGCGCTTGGCCATTCAAACGGTCCTTTACGAATCATTGGTCAGCTTAACCAAATTGGTGTCACCGATCCTCTCTCATACAGCTGATGAAGTATGGGCGTTCATTCCGGGTGTAACGGAAGAAAGTGTACAGTTGACATTGATGCCTGAAGAAATTAACGTTGACGATGCTGAAGTTATTGAAGAAAAATGGACGGCGTTCATGGATGTCCGTGATAATGTTCTGAAAGCATTAGAAGAAGCCCGTAACAAGAAGGTCATCGGAAAATCACTGAACGCTAAAGTGATGGTATATGTTAATGAAGAAACGAAGAATCTGCTTGATGGCATCAAGGAAAGCTTTGAACAGCTATTCATCGTATCCGAATTCGAAGTCGCTGGCGATGTGGCAAATGCCCCAGCTGAGTCGGTTAAACTTGAGGATATAGCGATCCTTGTTACAAAAGCAGAAGGTGAAACGTGTGAACGTTGCTGGAATGTTTCGAAGGAAGTAGGTCAAGTGGAAGAACATCCAACACTTTGCCCGCGTTGTGCTACAGTCGTGAAAGAGCATTACGTGAATCAATAATACCTGCAAAAAAACCGGTCCTTTTATAAAGGGCCGGATTTTTTTTGTGGGAATGAAGCTAAAACCACAATAGGGAATTTTACCTTTATCCAATCTTCCCGATATTCTTCAGGTACAGTTAGCAGACTTATGCTTTTCGGATTAGTCATTATTTCTAGTTTATGCTACAATTCAAAAGTGAAGATTTGATTAGTTTGGGGGAAAAAATGTGTTTTATTATTTGATTGCCCTTTTGGTCATAGCTCTCGATCAGCTGACAAAATGGATGATTGTGAAAAAAATGGAGTACGGAGAAAGCATTGAAATTATTGAAAACCTTCTATATATCACCTCGCATCGTAATCGTGGGGCAGCGTGGGGAATTCTACAAGGTCAAATGTGGTTTTTCTACATCATCACCATCGCTGTCATTATTGGACTTGTCTATTATATTCAGAAAATGGCGAAGGGAAGCATTTTGCTTGGAGTTGCACTTGCTCTCATGCTAGGCGGTGCGATTGGTAATTTCATCGATCGTGTTGCTCGTCAGGAAGTAGTGGATTTCGTTCATGCCTATATTTTCAGCTACAGTTTCCCGGTATTTAATGTTGCTGATGCTGCGCTTTCAATTGGTGTCGGACTGCTCGTGATTCATATGTTTTTAGAAGAAAAAAACGCTAAGGAGAAAGATAATGGATAAAAGGTTATACAGCATCGATGAAACACTAAAAGGAGTTAGGATTGATAAGGCTCTGTCCACTTTGAATGAGGAATGGTCACGTACTCAGGTCCAGCAATGGATTAAAGATGATCATGTTTTGGTAAATGGCACGGCGATAAAGACGAATTACAAAGCTATTCCTGGCGATACAATCGAAGTGACGATTCCTGATCTTGAGGAATTGGATGCGGTAGCAGAGGAAATGGATTTGGATATCTATTATGAAGATAAAGATGTACTCGTTGTTAATAAACCTAGCGGCATGGTCGTCCATCCGGCACCGGGACATGTATCTGGCACGCTTGTAAATGGATTGATGGCTCACTGCAAGGACCTTTCTGGAATTAACGGAGTCATGCGGCCTGGAATCGTCCATCGGATCGACAAAGATACATCAGGTTTATTGATGGTTGCCAAAAATGATATGGCACATGAGAAACTGGTACAGCAGCTTGTTGACAAAACGGTTACCCGTAAGTATCAAGCTGTAGTTCATGGTGTGATCCCTCATGACTTCGGAACGATCGATGCACCGATTGGCCGCGATAAAAAAGATCGCCAAAGCATGACTGTCACAGATTCGAATTCCAAAAATGCTGTCACGCATTTCCGTGTCATCGAACGCTTCAAAGCTTTCACTTTGGTGGAATGCCAGCTTGAAACAGGAAGAACACATCAAATCCGTGTTCACATGAAATACATTGGCTTCCCGCTGGCGGGAGATCCGAAATATGGTCCGAAAAAGACACTGAAATTAGATGGACAAGCGTTGCACGCGGGTCTTCTAGGTTTCATCCATCCTCGTACAAATGAGTATATGGAATTCGAAGCTCCGATTCCGGAAGAGTTTGAAAATCTAATTAATCAATTACGTAGAAGTAAGGATTGACAAATTCTTTTTTTTGATATATTATAATAACAACTTAATAAGAACCTTTAACACAGTTCAGAGAGACTGAGAAGGAAACGGATACGCAAAGTGGGATAACCATGCCCATGGTGAGTAAATCCTCATGCCTTCTTGGCATGAGGATTTTTTGTTGAAATTGACTATCAGAAAAAAGGAATCGGGGTGGCCGACGTGTTGAATGAGAAAGCCATAGTACTTGATGAGCAGGCCATTAGCAGAGCCTTGACGAGAATTGCCCATGAAATTATTGAGAAAAATAAGGGTATTGAGGATTGCGTCTTAATCGGGATACGCACTCGCGGGATTTTCCTCGCTGACCGTCTTGCAAAGCGCATCAATCAAATAGAAGGCAAGGAAATAGAACTTGGTGAACTGGATATTACACTTTATCGTGATGATCTTTCGAAAAAGACCAATGATGGGGAACCCATCGTAAAAGGCTCAGACATTCCGGTCAACATCACTGACAAGAAAGTGATTTTAGTGGATGATGTTCTTTTCACAGGCAGAACCGTAAGAGCGGCAATGGATGCTCTGGTGGATTTGGGAAGACCTTCGCAAATCCAGCTCGCCGTATTAGTAGACAGGGGACATAGGGAATTGCCGATTCGCGCGGATTTTGTCGGTAAAAACGTTCCGACTTCCCAATCTGAAAAAATCACGGTTACTTTAACAGAAGTAGATGAAGTAGACCAAGTTACTATATTAGAAAACTAAACAACATGAAAATTTCATATTACCCTTTTAAAGACAGTCCAGAGAGGCTGGCAAAGGGGAGTCAATCGGGAGAGTTGTGTCTACGCATGGACATTTGCCTTCCGAGAAACCCTCTTTGTATATTGCAAAGAGGGTTTTTGCAGTTTTGATGGGATTTTCATGAGGGGGATACAGAAATGGAAGAAACTAAAAGGGACATCGTACTGGATGTCGAGGACGTGCCAAAGGCTGGCCAGTGGATAACGTTAAGCATCCAGCATTTGTTCGCCATGTTCGGTGCAACGGTGCTGGTGCCATTTTTGGTAGGATTAAGCCCGGCGGTAGCACTGGTTTCAAGCGGATTGGGCACACTTTCATACTTATTGATAACCAAAGGTAAGATACCAGCTTATCTCGGTTCATCTTTCGCTTTCATTACGCCAATCATAGCAGCTAAGGCTCTAGGAGGTCCGGAAGCGGCCATGATCGGCTGTTTTGCAGCAGGGTTCATATATGGGATAGTAGCTTTGATTATTCAAAAAGTCGGATTGCGCTGGTTAATGAATATACTTCCTCCGGTTGTGGTGGGTCCGGTGATTATCGTAATCGGATTAAGCCTTGCAGGAACGGCCGTGGACATGGCAATGTATGATCCACAAGATAAATACAGCGTCACATATATAGTGATAGCGCTGATCACCTTAGCGGTAACCATCATCTGTAACGTGTTCTTTAAGGGATTCATTAACTTGATCCCCATATTAATGGGAATCATAGTCGGCTACGGCTGTTCGGCTGTTGCAGGAATAATAGATTATGAACCGATCAAGTCAGCACAATGGTGGGAAATGCCTGAATTCATGTTTCCATATGTAACCTATACTCCGTCCTTCTCATGGGAAGTCATTGCCATCATGGTACCGGTTGCCATCGTAACTTTATCAGAACATATCGGGCACCAGATGGTACTGAGCAAAGTAGTCGGCAGGAATTTTTTAGAAAATCCTGGTTTGCATCGCTCGATTTTAGGAGATGGAGCAGGAATCATGATCGGATCCTTTATCGGTGGGCCGCCGCTGACTTCATATGGCGAGAATATTGGGGTCCTGACTATGACAAAGGCGTACAGTGTGTATATCATCGGTGGGGCAGCATTGACTGCAATCATCTTTGGCTTTAACGGTAAGATTTCAGCAGTCATCAGCTCGATACCTACAGCTGTGATGGGGGGGATTTCCATCTTGCTCTTCGGAATCATCGCATCAAGTGGATTGAGGATGCTGATTGATAATAAGGTCGATTTTGACAAGAAAAGGAACCTGATGATAGCTTCAGTCATCCTGGTGTTAGGAATAGGAGGGGCGTTTGTACAACTATCGGAAACGGTATCGCTTTCCGGAATGGCACTTTCAGCCATCGTCGGAATCCTTCTTAACTTGATTCTTCCGGACCGTGAAAAAATATCCGGAGATATATTTGAAAAATAAGATATTGCATCAAAACAATAAATCACCTTTTAAAAGAAGTCCAGAGAGGCTTAAAAGGGTGTTGCTGTAAAGAGAATGAGAACGGGATAAAGTGTAAACCATTCCGTGTCCTCACACTCTTTATGACCTACACCCTGTCCTTAATGGCGGGGTATTTTTTATGCCCCGCATCACAAATGTGAAAGGAGCAGGATCGATGAAAAAATTATTGACCATGAATGAATTAGCTTTAACTGATATTGAAAGAATTTTACATGAGGCAGAGGGTTTTGCCAACGGATCTAGCTGGAATCCAAAGCAGCAGACCACAGTTGCCAATCTCTTCTTTGAACCAAGTACACGTACAAAATCAAGCTTTGAAATGGCTGAAAGAAAATTGGGGCTTGAGGTCATTCCTTTTGATGCGGGTACATCATCCGTGTTAAAAGGTGAAACCTTATATGACACTGTTAAAACGTTAGAAGCAATAGGTGTGAATGCCTTGATCATCCGTCATGAACAGGATAATTATTTTGATGAATTGAATGAGAAGATCGGGATTCCAATAATCAACGCAGGGGATGGCTGCGGAAATCATCCAACCCAATCATTACTGGACTTATTGACGATAAAACAAGAGTTTAAAAGTTTCAAAGGTCTGAAGATTGCCATAATAGGTGATGTGAGGCATAGTCGGGTTGCGAAATCGAATGCAGAAGCATTAACCCGTTTAGGAGCGAATGTCGTATTTTCGGGTCCGCCTGAATGGTTTGACAGAACAAACAGTTTGGGAAGGTATGAAGACATCGACCATGCGGTAGCTACCTCTGATGTGGTCATGCTGCTCAGAATACAGCATGAAAGGCATATTGAAAAATACGATCAGGCAAATGGAGATTATCTGGAAAGTTTCGGTCTGACCAAACAACGTGAAAAAAATATGAAACCGGGTGCGATCATCATGCATCCTGCACCAATAAACCGCGGTGTTGAAATAGACAGTGATTTAGTCGAATGCAGCCGCTCAAGAATTTTCAAACAAATGGAAAATGGCGTGTTTATTAGAATGGCCGTATTAAAAAATGTGCTTGAACAATCCGAAGGGGGAAACATTCATGAAAACAATAATCAAAAATGGAGTATTGCTAGATAATCAAAACTCATTCAAAAAAGCGGACATTGAAATGGAAGGCAAGGTCATCACAAAAATCGGCGAGAACTTGGCAACGGAAAATTGTAAAGTAGTTGATGCTGAAGGGTTACTTATTACATCAGGATTCGTTGATCTGCATGTCCATTTACGCGAACCGGGCGGTGAACATAAAGAAACAATCGCAAGTGGAACGCTTGCAGCGGCAAGAGGCGGTTTCACTACGGTAGCGGCAATGCCCAATACAAGGCCAGTTCCCGATACAGTGGAAAACCTTGAAGCGCTAAACAGGAAAATTGAAGAAACGGCTCATGTAAGGGTACTCCCATATGCATCCATTACAATTAGGGAAGCTGGCAAGGAGTTGACCGACTTTTCTTCATTAAAACAAACGGGTGCTTTTGCCTTTACGGACGATGGCGTGGGAATTCAAGAAGCTGGGATGATGCTGGAAGCGATGAAACGGGCAGCCGCTCAAGATATGGCCATAGTTGCTCATTGTGAAGACAATAGCTTAATCAACAAAGGCTCCGTCCATGAAGGAAGATTCTCAAAAGAACAGGGAATCAATGGAATTCCGTCCGTATGTGAGGCTGTACATATTGCCCGGGATATCCTCCTTGCTGAAGCTGCGGATTGCCATTATCACGTTTGCCATATATCCACGAAGGAATCGGTAAGGACGGTAAGGGATGCCAAACGCGCCGGTATCCGCGTCACAGCCGAAGTTACACCGCATCACTTATTATTGTGTGAGGATGATATACCGGGACTTGATACGAATTATAAAATGAACCCGCCATTAAGGGGCCGTGAAGATCGGGATGCATTGATAGAAGGACTGCTTGACGGAACCATCGATTTTATAGCAACAGACCATGCCCCGCATGCGGCAGAGGAAAAAGCGCAGGGAATGCAGCTGGCTCCTTTCGGAATAGTGGGATTGGAAACGGCCTTCCCGCTGCTTTACACCGAATTGGTTAAAAAGGGCGTCATTACATTAAAGCAATTGATTGATTTCATGACAATTAAACCCTCTGAAAGTTTCTCCCTTCCTTATGGAGAGCTAAAGGAAGGTGCTATTGCGGATATCGCGCTCATCGATTTGGAAACAGAAAAAGAAATTAATGCTGAAGAGTTTGCTTCAAAAGGAAAAAATACACCTTTTAATGAAAAGAAATGTTATGGCTGGCCAGTCATGACGATTGCGGAAGGAAAAATAGCTTGGGAAAAAGGACGTGTTCAAGGATGAAAAGACAGCTAATTTTAGAAGACGGGACAGTATTCCTTGGGGAAGCATTCGGAGGGGAAGTAGAAAAAATTGGTGAAGTCGTTTTTAACACAGGAATGACAGGGTACCAGGAGATTCTATCCGATCCATCCTATTGCGGTCAGATCGTTACACTTACGTATCCATTAATCGGGAACTACGGAATAAACCGGGATGACTTTGAATCCATCAATCCAGCTATATCGGGATTCGTCGTTAAGGAAACAGCAGAACTTCCTTCCAACTGGAGAAACCAATTATCACTTGATGAATATCTGAAAATGAAGAACATACCTGGAATAAGCGGAATCGATACGAGAAAGCTGACAAGGATCATCAGGAAATCAGGTGCACTTAAAGGGGCGCTCTGCAATATCAATAAAGATGCAAAAGAAGTGGTTTCCCAGTTGAAAGCAACGGTGATTCCTTCTAATCAAGTGAAACAGGTTTCAACAAAAGCACCATATTCCAGCCCGGGCAGAGGCCCGCGGGTAGTTCTTGTAGACTATGGCATGAAGCACGGGATTTTACGTGAGTTGACGAAGCGCGGCTGTGATGTCGTGGTTGTGCCTTATAACGTCACGGCCGAAGAAGTGATGCAATATCATCCGGATGGCGTGATGCTTTCAAACGGTCCTGGAGATCCGAAAAGTGTTCATGAGACGCTTGAAATGATCCGTACAATCCAAACGCAAGTGCCATTATTCGGAATCTGTTTAGGACATCAATTATTCGCACTTGCAAACGGGGCGGATACGGAAAAATTAAAATTCGGCCATCGAGGATCTAATCATCCGGTTAGGGACCTTCGTACCGGAAAGGTATCCATCACATCTCAAAATCATGGGTATACAGTAGAAGAGCTTTCCATTGAAAATACAGATCTTATTGTGACACATACAGCATTGAATGATGATACGATTGAAGGCCTGCGCCATAAAAAGTATCCGGCTTTCACCGTACAATATCATCCGGAAGCATCACCAGGGCCGGAAGATGCCAACTACTTATTCAATGAATTCTTACAAATGATTGAAGCTGCAACCAACAAGGGGGAAAAAACATGCCAAAACGCACTGATATAAAAAGCATCCTAGTAATTGGTTCCGGTCCGATCGTCATCGGACAGGCCGCCGAGTTCGATTATGCAGGAACTCAAGCGTGTATAGCCTTAAAAGAAGAAGGTTATCGAGTGATCCTGATTAACTCTAACCCTGCTACAATCATGACAGACAGTGAAATGGCTGATGCGGTTTATATTGAACCGATCACATTGGAATTTGTCAGCAAAATCATTCGTAAAGAGCGCCCGGATGCACTGTTACCTACCTTGGGCGGACAGACCGGCTTGAACATGGCAGTCGAGCTTGCTGAAGCAGGAATCCTGGAAGAATGCAATGTACAGATTCTTGGGACCAAACTTTCAGCTATCCAACAAGCGGAAGACCGTGACCTTTTCCGTACGCTGATGAACGATCTAGGGGAACCGGTACCTGATAGCGACATTATTCATAACTTGAAAGAGGCATATACATTCGTTGAACGGGTCGGCTACCCAGTCATTGTTCGTCCTGCCTTCACGCTTGGCGGAACAGGCGGTGGGATTTGTGATAACGAAGAGCAGCTGATCGAGATTGTTGAGGGTGGCCTGAAAAGCAGCCCGGTACACCAATGTCTGCTTGAGAAGAGCATTGCCGGTTTCAAAGAAGTGGAATATGAAGTGATGCGCGATTCGAATGATAATGCGATAGTCGTTTGTAATATGGAAAACTTCGATCCTGTCGGTGTCCATACAGGCGATTCAATTGTTGCCGCACCAAGCCAAACATTAAGTGACAGAGAGTACCAAATGCTTCGAAATACGTCTTTGAAGATTATCCGTGCCTTGAAGATTGAAGGTGGATGTAATGTTCAGCTGGCGCTAGATCCAAACAGCTATCAATATTATGTCATCGAAGTAAACCCAAGGGTCAGCCGTTCGTCGGCACTTGCCTCAAAAGCAACAGGATATCCAATTGCAAAGCTTGCAGCAAAGATAGCCGTTGGTTTGACGCTTGATGAAATGATGAACCCTGTCACTGGCAAAACCTATGCCAGCTTCGAACCGGCACTGGACTATGTCGTTACGAAAATTCCGCGCTGGCCTTTCGATAAGTTCGAAAGCGCCAACCGTAGACTCGGGACCCAAATGAAGGCGACCGGAGAAGTCATGGCAATCGGCCGTACATTCGAGGAATCAATCTTAAAAGCTGTCCGTTCCCTTGAAGCGGGTATATACCATCTTAATTTGAATGACGAGTTTGAAGATGGAAAAATAGAGAAACGGATCAGGAAAGCGGGAGATGAACGGTTATTCTATATCGGTGAAGCGTTAAGAAGGGGAGTAACGATCGAAACAATACACGAATGGAGCCAGATCGATTTATTCTTCTTGCATAAGTTGAAAAAAATAATCGACTTTGAAAAGCAGCTTAAAGAACATTCTTTCGATTGTGAAGTATTGCAAAAGGCTAAAGAACTAGGGTTTTCTGACAAAACGATTGCAGAAATATGGGGAGTTCCCGAAATTGACGTCTATGAGTACCGGAAACAGCAAGGAATCATCCCTGTTTACAAAATGGTTGATACATGTGCTGCGGAATTCGAATCGGAAACACCGTATTTTTATGGGACATACGAAGATGAGAATGAATCCATCGTTACTGACAAGAAAAGTGTCATTGTTCTGGGATCAGGCCCAATTAGGATCGGGCAAGGAGTAGAGTTTGATTATGCGACCGTACATTCGGTATGGGCCATTAAAGAAGCGGGATATGAAGCGATCATCATCAACAACAATCCAGAAACAGTTTCGACGGATTTCAGTATCTCCGACAAACTTTATTTCGAACCATTGACTATTGAAGATGTCATGCATGTCATCGATTTGGAAAAACCGGAAGGGGTCATCGTCCAGTTTGGTGGACAGACAGCAATCAACCTTGCAGATGGTCTTGTTGAAAGAGGAGTGAAGATCCTTGGTACTTCACTTGAAGACCTGGATAGGGCGGAAAATCGCAATAAATTCGAAAGAGCACTTAAGGATTTAGGCATTCCGCAGCCAAAGGGTAAAACTGCAACATCGGTTGATGAAGCAATCGTCATCGCTGAAGATATTGGTTATCCGGTTTTAGTAAGGCCATCGTATGTTCTCGGAGGAAGAGCGATGGAAATCGTCTATAAACAAGATGAATTGCTGCATTACATGAAAAATGCCGTGAAAATAAATCCGGATCATCCTGTCCTGATCGACCGCTACTTAACGGGTAAGGAAATTGAAGTTGATGGAATTTCTGATGGCAAAACCGTCGTTATCCCTGGAATCATGGAGCATATCGAACGTGCCGGCGTCCATTCAGGTGATTCGATTGCAGTCTATCCGCCTCAAAATTTAACGGAAAAACAAAAAGAAGTAATCATCGATTATACGACCCGGTTGGCAAAAGGTTTGAATATAATTGGTCTCTTGAACATTCAATATGTCATCAGCAATGAAGAAGTGTATGTGATTGAAGTAAATCCACGTTCAAGCCGGACCGTTCCATTCTTAAGTAAAATTACGAACGTGCCGATGGCCAACTTAGCCACGAAGGTCATCTTGGGCCACACACTTGAAAGCCAAGGTTACAAATCGGGGCTAGTGCCAGAACAAACTGGAGTCTATGTGAAAGTGCCGGTCTTCTCTTTTGCAAAATTAAGAGGTGTGGACATCTCACTCGGACCTGAAATGAAATCGACTGGTGAAGTAATGGGGAAAGATAGCACCCTTGAAAAGGCTTTATACAAAGGGCTGGTCGCTTCCGGTTTCAAAATTAAGGGGCATGGTTCGGTGTTATTGACGATATCTGATAAAGATAAGCAAGAAGCGCTACTTTTAGCAAAACGTTTCCATAATATCGGTTTCAAGCTGATAGCCACCAGCGGAACTGCTGCCTTATTGAAGCAATCCGGCATCCCGACTGCGATTGTCGGTAAAATTGGCGAAGAAGGTACAAACCTGCTGGATGTTATCCGGAACGGGGAAGCACAATTTGTCATAAATACTTTGACAAAAGGTAAGCAGCCTGCCCGAGATGGTTTCAGAATCCGACGTGAATCGGTTGAAAATGGGGTGACATGCCTAACATCACTTGATACGGCAGAAGCTATTTTAAGAGTGATAGAATCGATGACTTTCTCAGCAGAAGCAATGGGAAAAACGGAAAAAAGTCGTGAGGTGAGCTATATATGATCAAGAAGGAAAGAATGAAGGTGTTAAATCATAAGGAACTGGCCCCATCCATTTTTGAACTTACTCTGCAAGGTGAATTGGTTTCAGAGATGAATCAGCCAGGCCAGTTTGTCCAAGTCAAGACAACAGATGGCACCGAGCCATTGCTAAGACGCCCGATTTCAATTTCTTCTTACGACAACAGTGAAAAACAGTTCACGATGATATACCGGGCTGAGGGTAAAGGAACGGCGCTGTTATCACAGCGTAAAGAGGCGGAATCGGTCGATATCCTTGGACCCCTTGGCAACGGATTTCCCGTTCATGAGGCTAAAAAGGGCGAAACGGCATTATTGGTTGGTGGCGGGATTGGGGTCCCGCCCCTGTATCAATTATCACGGATGTTGGTTGCAAAAGGTGTTAAGGTAATCCATGTATTAGGCTTCCAGACAAAGTCAGCCATCTTTTACGAAAAAGAATTCAGTGAATTAGGTGATACCTATATTGCCACGGTTGATGGTTCATATGGGACAAAAGGATTTGTTACGACTGTAATAGATAACCTCGAGCAAGAGTTTGCAACGATCTTTTCATGCGGGCCTACACCAATGTTAAGAGCGTTGGAAGCGGGCTATCGTGAGAAAAAGCTTTACCTGTCCCTTGAGGAAAGGATGGGATGCGGCATCGGTGCATGCTTTGCCTGCGTGTGTCATACAGGGGATGATCCAACTGGTTTCAGTTATAAAAAGGTATGCAGTGATGGACCCGTATTCCGGGCAGGAGAGGTGGTATTATGAGCAGGCTTTCAGTGGAATTACCAGGATTAAACTTGAAAAACCCAGTCATGCCAGCATCTGGATGCTTTGGATTCGGCCGTGAATACAGTCAATTTTTCGACTTGGATATTCTTGGGGCGATCATGATCAAAGCGACCACTCCTGAGCCGAGGTTCGGTAACCCGACTCCGCGTGTTGCGGAAACCTCTTCGGGAATGCTGAACGCCATCGGTCTGCAGAATCCAGGTTTAGAAAAGGTCATCAGTGAAGAATTGGCCTGGCTAGGCGGGTATGATGTACCCATCATCGCCAATGTTGCCGGTTCGCAAATAGGTGACTATGTAAAGGTTGCCAGTGATATAAGTAAGGTGGGGAATGTAAAAGCACTTGAATTGAATATCTCTTGTCCGAATGTAAAAGAAGGTGGCATTGCTTTCGGTACGGTGCCGGAAGTTGCCAAAGAGGTGACCAAGGCGGTCAAGGAAGTGTCTTCCGTCCCTGTGTATGTGAAGCTTTCACCGAATGTCAGTAATATTGTGGAAATGGCCAAAGCCGTAGAAGAGGGCGGTGCCGACGGTTTGACAATGATTAATACATTGGTCGGCATGCGATTGGATTTAAAAACTGGCAGACCGATCCTTTCTAACAGGACGGGTGGGTTTTCTGGTCCTGCAATAAAGCCTGTTGCGCTCCGGATGATTTATGAGGTAAGCCAGCAAGTGTCTATTCCGATCATCGGAATGGGCGGCATCGCTACAGCGGAAGACGTCATTGAATTTTTCTATGCGGGTGCAAGTGCTGTTGCGGTGGGAACCGCTAACTTCGTGGATCCCTTTGTATGCCCGACCATCATCGAAGAATTACCGAAATTGTTGGATGAGCTCGGATTTGACCATATTTCACAATGTACCGGAAGGAGCTGGAAGCAGAATGAAACAGTCCCTAATTATCGCTCTTGATTTTCCTGACCTCATTCAAACAGAAGAATTCCTAAAACAGTTCCATTCGGAAAAATTGGCTGTAAAAGTGGGGATGGAATTATTTTATCAGAATGGACCATCAATAATTTCTTTCGTAAAAGAGCAAGGCCACGATGTGTTTTTGGACTTGAAGCTTCATGATATTCCGAATACGGTCAAAATGGCCATGACAGGATTGGCAACTTTAGGGGCTGACATGGTCAATGTCCATGCGGCGGGTGGACAAAAGATGATGGAAGCAGCCATTGAAGGTTTGGATAAGGGAACGTCCGCTGGTAAAAAACGTCCATTATGCATAGGGGTTACCCAACTGACGAGCACATCACAGGAACAAATGAATGTTGAGCAAAACATTGCCGGATCTCTGGAGGATTCGGTCCTCCATTATGCAAAACTTACTAGACAGGCAGGATTGGATGGCGTCGTCTGTTCCACCCATGAAGTAAAGAATATACATGAACGCATCAGTCATGAATTTTTAACGGTCACACCTGGAATCCGAAGTGCAGGTGGACAGGCGCATGATCAAAAGAGAATTGCAACGCCTGAACAGGCTAGGGATTTTGGAGCGGATGCCATCGTTGTAGGGAGAGCCATAACGGGGGCGGCAGATCCATTAAAGGCGTATTTGGATATGAAAGCAGCTTGGGAGGGAATATCATGTTAAATAATAAGATAGCTGAACATCTATTGGAAATAAAAGCAGTGTACCTACAACCGAATGACCCCTTTACTTGGGCATCTGGAATTCAATCACCCATTTATTGTGACAACCGCTTAACCCTTTCATACCCAGAGGTTCGCAATGAAATAGCAGAAGGATTGAAAGGATTGATTGAACAGAATTTCCCTGAGGCTGAACTGATTGCAGGCACAGCAACTGCCGGCATTCCGCATGCAGCTTGGGTGAGTGAAAAATTAAATGCACCGATGTGCTATGTTCGATCCAAAGCCAAGGAGCACGGAAAGGGCAATCAAATTGAAGGCCGTGCTGTTCCAGGACAAAAAGTGGTGGTTGTGGAAGACTTGATTTCAACCGGGGGAAGTGTGATTACTGCTGTTAACGCGCTGAAAGAAGCTGGCTGTGATGTTCTAGGAGTCGTTTCGATCTTCACATACGAATTGGAAAAAGGAAAAGAAAAATTCGATGCTGAGGGCATTATTAACCATTCATTGAGTGACTACTCGACTTTGATAAAAGTCGCTAATGAAAAAGGCTACATCACAGCAGAAGAATTGGAAAAGCTAAAAAAATGGCGTGAGAATCCGGCTGATACGGCTTGGATTTCTGCATGAAAATAGAGGTGACCCCATCACAAAGGATTGGGTCACCTCTATTTTTTTACCTTTCAATCCTTTACCGCTTCCTTTAAGCGTATGACAGTATCGGCATCAGGTGTAATATAAACGGTCTGCTGCTGGTCGTAGATCACGAACCCGGGTTTGGAACCATTCGGTTTCTTAACATGGCGAACTTGTGTGAAATCAACGGGCACTGAGCTCGATTGCTGTGCTTTACTGAAGAAAGCTGCTAATACGGCTGCCTCTTTTATCGTTTTTTCACTTGGCGATTCATTTCGAATCACAACATGTGAGCCAGGTATATCTTTGGTATGAAGCCATATTTCATCACGGCGTGCAAACTTATTCGTTAGATAATCATTTTGTTTATTATTTTTCCCGACAAAAATGAGATCTCCATCTGTAGCATAGTATGTTTCAAGCTGCGGTTTTGCATTTGCAGGCTTTTTCATGCCTTTTTTCTTTTTTTGCCTAATGTATCCTTCTTCCTGAAGTTCTTCGCGAATCTCCTCTATATCTCTGGGTGAAGCTGATTGGAGCTGCTGATGCAAGGCTTCAAAGTAGGCCAATTCCAATTTTGTTTTTTGGATTTGTTCTTGGACGACTCCGACTGCATTTTTGGACTTTTGGTATCTGGAGAAGTACTTCTGTGCATTATCTGATGGATTTTTTAACGGGTCAAGCGGGATGGTGACCATACTTTGTTCTTCATCATAATAATTGACGACATCGATTTCCTTCATGCCTTTTTTCATTTGATATAGATTAGCTGTAAGCAGCTCACCGAATAACTGATACTGTTCTCCGCGTTCCGTATCTTTTAATGTACGTTCGAGCTTCCCGATTTTTTTGGAGTTCTTTTCTATTTCATTAGTAATGAAACGTTCTACATCCTGGCTCTTTTGCTTAACCCGATCTCTTTCTGCCTTTCCGAAGTAATAGCGGTCGAGCATCTGGCTCAATGAAGGAAACGTACGTTGATTCCCAGTCAGATGATCGAGTGAAAGCATATAAAAAACTTCTTTATTTCCATCTTGCCTGATCATCGCGGTATAGTTTTGCTCCGAGATTTCTTGGATAATCTTTAAAAAAGCTGCTGGAAGGGTCGTGCTGTTGGCAAGTCCAGCCCGGTAAACGGCTTCCTTTGCAACTAATGGTGAAACCCCAGAAAAATGGGAAACAAGCTGTCGATCCAGCTTTCCTGCATTGAAGTCAATATTCTTCCTTATATCATCCTCGGTAGCCTCGAAGGGATTCTTCTTTTCTTGTGCGGGCGGGGCCAAATATTCCTGGCCGGGCAATATTGCGCGATAACTGTTAACAGCATGTGAAACATGCTTAATGCTGTCCAAAATCATATTTCGTTCTTTATCGACTAAAACAATGTTGCTGTGACGCCCCATGATTTCGATGATTAACTGCTTTTGAGAGACATCACCAAGCTCATTGCGGCCCTTCACTTCAAAAATGATCATCCTATCAAGTCCATATTGATATATATTTTCTATCGTATAGCCTTCAAGGTGCTTCCTAAGAAGCATACAGAACATGGGTGCCTCTTTGGGATTTTCATAACTCTCTTCGGTCATTTGCACCCTCGAATAACTTGGGTGGGCTGATAGTAAGAGCTTATGGTTCTTACCTCCAGCACGAACAACCAGTATTACTTCATTTTTGTAAGGCTGATGTACCTTATTGATTCGTCCACCTTTTAATATAGAAGCGATTTCTTCTGTCATCGCTTTCGTGAATAATCCATCAAATGACATTCTATTTTTACTTCCTTTACATAAGATTTTCTAAGAACTCATTTTTGCCGGGCGTTATCAAAGCATCAGGGGCTGCCCATTTTAGCTAATCCCAATTTTTTAGCGAACTGAGTGAAAAGCTGGGGTAGTTAGTTCAGATAAATTGAATGGCTGATTTTTTTGTTTCTGAGATTAAATGCAAATTTAGTCCATTCATCATGATTAGCGGTCGTTCATTCATTAAATTATCCGGATCGTTCTTCTTTCCGCAATTCTGTTTAATTATAGCATTATTTTGGACGAGTCTGAATAATCATGGAAGAAGAGCAGGTTGTTTTATGTATCGGTAAGCAGGCAGGTGTTGGATGAGTAAAGCAAAAAGCGCCTGTTGAGATGTATACAGGAGCCTATTTCATTCTATTCAAAGGGATGTGTGATACTTGATGGAGTTCAAGGAAATGAATAATCAAGAAATGGAGAAAGCGCTTCAAACAAACGTTACACACGGTTTGGACGATGATGAAGTAAAGGACAGGCTGCGAAAGCATGGTTTTAATGAATTGAAAGAAGGAGAAAAACAGTCAGCCATTCTTTTATTTTTCGCCCAATTCAAAGATTTCATGGTCATAGTTTTACTTGCCGCGACCTTAGTCTCCGGGATATTGGGTGAATATATCGATGCGATTGCCATCATGGCGATTGTTTTTTTGAATGGAGTACTTGGGTTTTTTCAGGAACGGAAGGCAGAGAAATCCCTGGATGCCCTAAAGGAAATGGCTGCGCCGCAAGTTAACGTACTTCGGGACGGCCAGTGGCTGAAAGTCCCTTCGAGAGAAGTCGTAGTAGGGGATATCCTGAAGTTTTCAAGTGGTGACCGAATTGGTGCCGATTTACGGATTTTCGAGCATTCAAGCCTTGAAATAGAAGAGTCTGCACTTACCGGTGAGTCACTCCCGGCAGTTAAGTGTTCTGATCCATTGATGAATGAGGTTGAAGGTATCGGTGATCAGGAAAATATGGCGTTTATGGGAACGATGGTAACAAGAGGAAATGGGGTTGGAATCGTAATCGCTACAGGAATGAATACGGCGATGGGCAAGATTGCGGATCTCCTGCAGACTGCTGAAACAAAAGAAACACCACTTCAACGGAGGCTGGAGCAGCTAGGGAAAATTTTGATCGTCACGGCTTTAATATTAACAGTAATAGTGGTCCTGACTGGTGTCATTCAAGGGCATGACCTCTATACGATGTTTTTGGCCGGGGTATCTTTGGCTGTCGCGGCGATTCCCGAGGGCTTGCCAGCCATTGTGACTGTAGCATTATCTTTGGGCGTTCAGCGTATGATCAAACAAAAAGCGATAGTACGCAAGCTTCCTGCCGTAGAAACGCTTGGCTGCGCAACGGTGATTTGCTCAGATAAGACAGGAACACTTACACAAAACAAAATGACGGTGACGAAGGTTTGGAGTGGAGGGAAAACTTGGGATGTCGGCGGTACTGGTTATAATCCGGTCGGAGAGTTTTCTTTAGAGGGAGTTTCAGTTGCCCCGAAAAACCATAATGCCTTGCTTCAAATGATTACATTTGGCATGCTCTGTAATAAAGCCGAGTTAAAGGAGGATGGTAAACGATATATTTTGGACGGTGATCCGACAGAAGGGGCGATGCTGGTCGCGGCAATGAAAGCGGGCTTGACGAGGGAACACTTGTCTAAGAGGTTTACGATAGTCAAGGAGTTTCCATTTGACTCGAGCCGCAAAATGATGAGTGTCATAGTGAAGGATGATAAAGATAATCATTTCGTCATCGTAAAAGGGGCACCTGATGTATTAATCGCCCAGTCCGACACGATTCTTTGGGAAGGAAAGTCGGAAATATTGAATCAGAAGAGTAAGGAAAGGGTGCAACAGGACATGAATGGGCTTGCCGCGCAGGCACTTCGAATGATTGCTGTTGGTTATAAACCCCTTTCAAAAGGAACGATTTTGCTTCATGAAACCGAAGCTGAGCGCAATTTGACCTTCATGGGACTGCAGGGCATGATCGATCCCCCACGTCCGGAAGTGAAGCAGGCAGTTAAGGAATGCAGGGATGCCGGGATCAAAACTGTCATGATTACTGGCGACCATGTAATAACCGCAAAGGCAATAGCTAAAGAACTTGGTATTTTAAAAGGAAAAGACCGTGTACTGGAAGGACGGCAATTGGCCGACATGGAAATCGGGGAACTTGAGGAAGTTGTTGAAAGTGTTTCTGTATTTGCCCGCGTTTCCCCTGAGCATAAGTTAAAAATCGTAAAAGCCTTGCAAAATAAAGGACATGTCGTTGCAATGACAGGGGATGGAGTCAATGATGCCCCTGCGATAAAATCAGCGGATATTGGTATATCCATGGGTATCACGGGTACTGATGTCGCTAAGGAAGCTTCTTCCTTGATATTGGTTGACGACAATTTTGCCACAATTAAATCGGCCATCAATGAAGGCAGGAATATTTACGAAAACATCAGGAAGTTCATCCGTTATCTGCTTGCTTCCAATGTTGGGGAGATTTTGGTCATGTTTTTTGCGATGCTATGTGCCTTGCCGTTACCTTTGATACCAATCCAGATCTTATTCGTGAACCTTGTTACCGACGGACTGCCTGCGATGGCATTGGGACTGGATTCCGCAGAAGAAGATGTAATGAAAAGAAATCCAAGAAATGCTAATGAAGGTGTTTTTGGAAGAGGGCTTGGCTGGAAGATCATCTCTCGTGGTTTTCTGATCGGGATTTCTACATTGATCGCATTTTATGTAGTATATCGTGCAAATCCGGATAATCTTGCTTATGCACAAACGATTGCGTTCGCCACCTTGGTCCTGGCTCAGCTAATACATGTATTCGATTGCCGAAGCGAACGTTCGATCTTCTCGAGAAATCCATTCGGTAACCTTTATCTAGTGGGGGCGGTACTGTCATCCCTATTATTGATGGTAGCCGTCATGTATGTGCAGCCTTTACAAACAATCTTTCATACAGTACCGATTTCGGGAAGGGATTGGCTATTAGTTATAGGGATGGCATCCATTCCAACTTTTTTACTGGCTGGAACCTTTTTAGCAAGAAAAGCACAATGATATATGGTATAATCATTAAGGTGGTAGAGTCATGCTCTATTGCCTTTTTATTTTGTAGTATTTTATTTGTGAGCTAAAGTTTTCGTGCTGTAGCTAATATATAATGAATGTTAAAGGCCAAATTACTACATTATGTTTGATAGGATGTGGAACCATGGTTACCAGTATGACGGGCTATGGAAGAGAAGAAGCGGAAAACGAACAGGTCAAGGTTTTTGCCGAAATTAAGACCGTGAACCATCGTTTTTGTGAATATACGATTCGGATGCCGCGCCAGCTTTTGGTTTTGGAAGAAAAGGTGAAGAAGAAGGCGAATCAATACATAAGAAGGGGACGGGTGGAAATCTTCATCACAGTGGAAGGTGAGAGCCTGGTTTCCAAAAAGGTGAAGATCGATTGGAATCTTGCGGATCAGTATGTGGGTTTGATGGATGAAGTCAAGCGAAAGTATAATCTGGAAAGTTCGATTACATTACAGGATATGCTGCAACTTGAATCGATTTTCATGACGGAAGAAGTACCCGCGGTTCCTGCCGATTTGGAATCCCTGTTATTGAAGGCTGTCACGGGGGCATTGGAAAATCTGGAAATAATGCGGAATCTGGAAGGTCAGGAACTGGCCTTGGACATGAAACGCCAGCTGAAAAGGTTCGATGAGATTGTAGCAGGGGTCAAAATGCATGCACCTTCAGTCGTCGAGAAATATAAAGCCCGGTTGGAACTCAAGCTGGCCGAGTTGACTGAAGGGTTGATTGAAGATAGCAGGATTGTTACAGAAGCGGCCATTTTTGCTGATAAATGTGATATAAATGAAGAACTGACCAGACTCGATAGCCATGTACAGCAATTTTCAAGAACGCTTACCCATAGTGAACCAATTGGAAGAAAACTTGACTTCCTTGTCCAGGAAATGAACAGGGAAGTCAATACGATTGGATCGAAGGCAAATGATTCGGCCATTACCAAAGAAGTGGTGGAAATGAAAAGTCTTCTTGAAAAATTAAAGGAACAGGTTCAAAATATCGAGTAGTCGGTTTATGATGAACCTAACAAGGTGACAATAGATATGAATGGGGGACAAAAATGTCAATAAAGCTCATTAATATTGGTTTTGGGAATATCGTTTCCGCAAACCGGATCGTATCAATCGTGAGCCCGGAATCGGCTCCGATCAAAAGGATCATCCAGGACGCCCGGGACCGCGGATCCTTAATAGATGCTACATATGGTAGAAGAACCAGGGCCGTAATAATTACAGACAGCGACCATGTTATCTTATCTGCCGTTCAACCGGAAACGGTTGCTGCACGGCTCCAAGACAGAGATGACAGCGTAGAAGAGGGGTAACTGAAACAATATGAGAGAAAAAGGTTTATTAATCGTTTTGTCCGGTCCATCCGGTGTTGGTAAAGGAACAGTAAGGAAGGCAATTTTTTCTCAGCCAGGAACGGCATTCGAATATTCAATTTCGATGACGACACGGCTGCCTCGCCATGGTGAAGTGGACGGAGTGGACTATTTCTTCAAAAAACGCGAAGAATTCGAAGCACTTATCGAAGAAGGTAAATTGCTGGAATATGCTGAGTTCGTCGGTAATTATTATGGAACACCTGTGGATTATGTCCGTGAAACAATCGATTCCGGAAAAGATGTATTTCTGGAAATAGAAGTGCAAGGAGCTAAACAGGTGCGGGAGAAATTCCCTGAAGGACTTTTCATTTTCCTTGCTCCTCCAAGTTTAACTGAACTCGAAAGCCGCATCGTTACTCGCGGAACCGAGACGGAGGAAGCGATAAAAGGAAGGATGAAGGTGGCTAAGGAAGAAATAGAACTTATGGATCTATACGATTATGTTGTTGAAAATGATCATGTGGATGCCGCATGTGCGCGAATTAATGCAATTGTAATTGCCGAGCATTGCCGTCGGGAAAGAGTTGCTGTTTTATATAAAAAAATGTTGGAGGCGGAATAAATTATGTTATATCCATCAATTGATTCTCTATTACTTAAAATCGATTCTAAATACTCACTTGTATCAGTGGCGGCTAAACGGGCCAGGGAAATGCAAATTAAAGATAACTGCCTCGTAACGAAACCGGTTTCCCATAAATCGGTAGGTCGTGCCCTTGAAGAAATTCATTCCGGTAAATTGACTTATGATAATTCTTACGAGGAAAACTAAGAGAACACATAGCTTGACCTATCGGGCCTGACACCCTAAAGCAAACAGGAGCATTGCATTTGGAAAGTGCTTCCTTCCTGCGGCCAAGGTGTCAGGCCTGTTTGTTTTGATTTTTTAAAAGTAACCAAAGTCATGGATGAAACCCTGAAAGATATGGAATGCTGGGGGAATCCATATGTTATTGCGCATTTCAAATGAAATTTCTTCGGTTTTCCGTCATAATTAGAAAAAAAGAATGAATAGTTAGGGGAAATTTGCATGCTTATCGATAAAAAAGTACTTCTTTGTGTCACCGGCGGGATTGCTGTATATAAGGCTGCTGCCCTGACAAGTAAATTAACTCAGGAAGGTGCCCATGTAAAAGTGATCATGAGTGAATCGGCACGTAAGTTCGTGACGCCGCTCACCTTTCAGGCACTTTCGAGAAATGATGTTTATACAGATACTTTTGATGAGAAGGATTCTTCAGTCATTGCCCACATCAACTTGGCTGATTGGGCTGATATCATCCTTTTGGCTCCAGCTACAGCCAATGTCATTGGCAAGGTAGCCAATGGAATCGCGGATGATATGATCACGACCACTCTGCTGGCAACGGAAGCTCCTGTTTGGGTTGCGCCGGCAATGAACGTGCACATGTACGCCCATCCAGCGGTTCAGAAAAATATGGAGACACTTCGGTCATTTGGATATCAATTCATTGAACCGGGTGAAGGGTATTTGGCCTGCGGTTATGTAGGAAAAGGGCGATTGGAGGAGCCGGAAACAATCGTGGAACATCTTAATCGATATTTCGGTGAACGCAAATCACAGAAACAGCCTCTTAAAGGAAAGAAATATTTGATAACGGCAGGACCGACTCGTGAAGCGATTGATCCGGTGCGTTATGTGACGAATCATTCCAGCGGCAAAATGGGCTATGCCCTAGCCGAAGAGGCAATTAAAATGGGAGCTGAAGTGACATTGATTACTGGTCCCGTGAACTTGACGCCACCTTTCAAAGCTAGAGTAATACCAGTGGAATCTGCAGCGGATATGTATGATGCGGCATTCGAACAGTTCGATTCCAGCGACGTCGTAATCATGACGGCTGCAGTTGCGGACTATAAACCAAAGATTTATCATGCTCAAAAGATGAAAAAGCAGCCAGGGGAAAATGTGATTGAATTTGAACGGACAAAGGATATCCTTAAGGAACTCGGTGAAAATAAAACTCATCAAATTTTGGTAGGTTTTGCGGCTGAAACGAACAACGTCGAAGAATATGCAAGAGGAAAATTAGTCAAAAAGAATGCAGATATGATCGTTGCCAATAATGTTACCATCGCAGGGGCAGGGTTTGGAACGGATACGAACATCGTGACCATTTACGATAAAGATGGAAGTGCGACCGAACTTCCAAAAATGAGTAAAGCGGATATAGCTAAAAGCATTCTGGCAGAAGTATCCCGCATGCAAAAGGAATGATGTCTTATGGATATAGCATCCGTAATCGTGGATGTACCTGCTAAACAAACGGATCGAGAATTCGACTATCGCATACCTGAAAAGTGGAACCAAGTCATCAAACCCGGAATGCGAGTCATCGTCCCGTTCGGACCAAGAATGGTGCAGGGATTCGTCACAGGCTTAAAAGCTAAAAGCGACTTTGCGAAATTACGCAATATAAAGGAACCAATGGATTTGGAGCCCATCCTTAATGATGAATTGCTGCAGCTTGGTGACTGGTTGACCAAAGAGGCGATGTGTTTTAAAATTTCATCGCTGCAGGCCATGCTTCCGGCAGCGATGAAAGCAAAGTATGAAAAAGTTATTAAAGTCGTTGAAGAAAAAAAGGATCAGCTGCCTCTCTTCATCCAAAACCTTTTCGGAAAAAATGATTCAATATCATGGAAAGACGTGATTGAAGGGGAGAACGCCTCCCTCTTTCAAAAAGAAATGCAAAATGGCAATCTTGAGCTCGTATATAATGTGAAAAACCGGCTAAATAAGAAGACGGTCCGTGTCATTAAATCTTTGCTTTCCCCTAAGGAACTGAAGGAAATGGCATCAGCCATGTCCAGCCATGCAAAAAAACAACAGGAACTACTTCAATACTTTATTGAACATCAAGAACCCATTCCGTTAAAGGAATTGCTCGAATTGTTAAACACATCAAGCGGTACCGTCAAATCCCTAGTGTCAAAAGGGGCTTTGGCGGAAATGGATCAAGAAATATATCGTGATCCGTATGAAAACCGTGTGTTCGAAAAATCCACACCCTTTACACTAACAGCTGAACAAACCGCTGCCTTGAAGCCCATCAACGAGAAAATCCGTCATGATGAACATGATGTCTTTCTTTTATATGGTGTAACCGGCAGCGGCAAGACAGAAGTGTATCTACAGGCAATTGCCTCTGTCATTGAAAAAGGAAAGGAAGCCATCATGCTTGTACCTGAAATCTCCTTAACGCCACAGACGGTAAAGCGTTTTAAGGAACGATTTGGAGAGCAGGTAGCTGTCATGCATAGCGGTTTATCCGTAGGTGAAAAATATGATGAATGGCGGAAAATCCATCGTAAGGAAGTTAAAGTGGTGGTGGGGGCGCGTTCAGCCGTGTTTGCTCCTTTTGAAAACCTGGGGCTGGTCATCATTGATGAAGAACATGAATCCAGTTATAAGCAAGAAGAAACGCCTAGGTACCACGCCAGGGATGTTGCCATTGAAAGAGCAAAATCATATAGGTGTCCGGTAATTCTTGGCAGCGCCACACCTACACTTGAATCTTTTGCGCGTGCCAAGAAAAATGTCTATAAATTATTGACCCTTAGCCAGAGGATGAATAAAAATGCGTTGCCGGCAGTGGATATTGTAGATATGAGGGAAGAACTAAGAACGGGAAATCGTTCCATGTTTTCGGAGCTGCTCTTTACCAAGCTGAAAGACCGGCTTGAGAAGGGAGAGCAAACAGTCCTGATGCTAAATAAAAGGGGACATTCTTCCTTTGTGATGTGCCGAAGCTGCGGATTGGTCATCAACTGCCCTAATTGTGACATTTCACTTACTTATCATCGCTTTAATGATATAATGAAATGCCATTATTGTGGGTTTGAAGAGGGAATGCCTTCCGTTTGCCCTGAATGTGAAAGTGAACATATAAGATTCTTCGGTACGGGCACTCAAAAGGTTGAAGAAGAGTTGGCAAAAATTCTCCCTGAAGCACGGGTCATACGAATGGATGTCGATACGACGAGCAAGAAAGGTTCACATGAGCGGTTGCTGAATGCCTTTGGTGAAGGGAAGGCAGATATATTGCTTGGCACCCAAATGATAGCCAAGGGCCTTGATTTTCCTAATATCACTCTTGTTGGAGTCCTATCAGCTGATACGATGCTGCATCTGCCTGATTTCCGTTCTTCTGAAAAGACATTCCAGCTGCTGACACAGGTAAGTGGAAGGGCGGGACGTCATCAGCTTCCGGGAGAAGTGGTCATACAAACGTATACGCCTGAGCACTACAGCATCGAGCTTTCAGCCTTACAGGATTTTGATGCTTTTTATGAACGGGAGATGCATCTAAGGAGGCAAAGTCATTACCCTCCCTATTATTATGTTGTCCTTATAACCGTTTCACATGAAGACTTAATGAAGACGGTAAGTGTTACTGAAAAAATCACCAATTATTTAGGCTCACGATTGAATCGGGATTCTATCGTACTGGGTCCGGTTGCTTCGCCCATTAGTCGAATCAACAATAGATATCGCTATCAATGTCTGATAAAATACAAACGAGAGCCGGACCTTAATCAGCATCTACGCACACTTTTGGAGCATTACCAAAAAGAAACCGCTCAAAATCATCTGCAGATTTCAATAGATTTAAATCCACAGATCATGATGTAATTGTTTGAGAGATGGATGATTACCGCGAGCTGCTGCAGCTTGCGTTTTTATAATGAAGTGTTGTTTTTCATATCTAGGAGGGTACCTTTAATTTTGGCTATTTTACCGATTGTCTTGTTTCCTGAAAAAATTTTACAACAAAAATGCGATAAAGTAACAAGTTTTGATAAAAAGTTGGCAAAGCTGTTAAATAATATGTATGAAACGATGGTGGAGGCGGATGGCGTTGGACTTGCAGCACCTCAGGTTGGCGTGAAAAAGCAAGTGGCCGTCGTTGAAATAGAAGAAGGATCAGGTGCTATCGAATTGATTAATCCGGAAGTGCTGGAAGTGGAAGGCGAACAGACGGGTGTTGAAGGATGCTTGAGCTTCCCGAGTTTATATGGCGAAGTATCGCGTCCATACCGCGTCAAAGTCCGGGCACAAGACCGAAAAGGATCTTTTTTCGAGATAGCAGCGGAAGATTTCCTCGCGAGGGCCCTTCAGCATGAAATTGATCATCTGCAAGGCGTTTTATTTACAAGTAAGGTCTCCCGGTATATTTCGGAAGAAGAGTTAGAAAGGTTTGGGGAAGAATGACAAAAATTATATTTATGGGTACGCCGGACTTTTCAGTGCCGGTATTGAGAAGAATCATTGATGAAGGGTATGATGTGATCGCTGTGGTCACGCAGCCCGATCGTCCAGTAGGCCGCAAAAAGGTACTGACGCCGCCGCCAGTTAAGGTCGAAGCCGAAAAGCAGGGGATTCCCGTTTATCAGCCCGAAAAAATCCGAGAAAAAGAAGAACTTGAAAAAATCATTGCATTGAATCCTGACTTAGTGGTGACGGCGGCTTTCGGTCAAATCCTTCCGAATGAATTGCTGGATGCCCCTAAGTACGGATGTATTAATGTACATGCCTCCCTGCTTCCTGAACTGCGTGGAGGGGCGCCAATTCACTATTCCATCTTACAAGGGAAAGAAAAGACGGGAATAACCATCATGTATATGGCGGAAAAATTGGATGCCGGTGATATATTGACCCAGGCGGAAGTGATTATAGAGGAAGAAGACAATGTAGGATCACTGCATGATAAATTAAGCAAGATAGGGTCGGATTTACTTGCAGAGACGCTTCCGAAACTTATAAATCAGGAGCTGCAGGCGATCAAGCAGGATGAGGCAAAAGCGTCTTTTGCGCCTAACATAAAACGGTCTGAGGAAAAAATCGACTGGTCGAAATCAGGGGAAGACATCTATAACCATGTACGTGGCCTGAATCCTTGGCCTGTTGCTTATACAACCTTAGACGGGGCCATTTTGAAAATTTGGCAGGTGAAGAAACTTGCAGATGGCAATCAGGCAGTGCCAGGCACGGTCATTGATGTACAAAGTGATGGTTTCATCGTTTCGACAGGCAATGAGACGGCAATACTAGTTACAGAACTGCAGCCTTCAGGGAAGAAAAAAATGCCGGCGAAAGATTATTTGCGCGGAGCCGGATCGTTCATTAAAGCAGGCATGAAGTTAGGAGAACAAAATGAAGCAAACTAAAAAGGGAGTGCGTGAAATCGCTCTCGATATCTTGGAATCTGTAGAGAAAAACCAATCCTACAGTAACCTATTATTGAACAATTTGATTAAAAAGCACCAGTTATCCGCCGTGGATAGCGGACTGCTTACAGAAATAAGCTACGGTACCATACAGCGGAAGATGACTTTGGATTATTATTTGAACCCATATATTAAACAACCGAAAAAAACGCAAAGCTGGGTCATCAATTTACTTAGACTTTCCGTTTACCAAATGGTCTATTTAGATAAAGTGCCTGATCATGCAATCATTTTCGAGGCCGTCGAAATTTCCAAAAAGCGCGGGCATAAAGGTACATCTTCGATGGTAAATGGTGTACTTCGTAATATTCAAAGAAATGGTGTTCCTTCTTTAGGTGATATTAAAGATGATCTGGAACGGCTTTCCATAGAAGTAAGTCACCCAATTTGGTTGGTCAAGCGTTGGGTAGAGCAATTTGGTTATGAAAAAACCAAGGAAATGTGTGAGATCAACTTAACTGCGCCTTTACAGACGGGACGGGTTAATTTAAAGAAGATTTCACGCCGTGAACTGATCAGCATATTAACGGAAGAAGGATATGATGTTGAGGCAAGTGAAGTCGTTCCCGAAGCAATCGTCAGCTATAAAGGGAATCTTGCTCATTCAGAAAGCTACAAATTAGGGTATTTATCGATTCAGGACGAGAGTTCAATGCTTGTAGCCCATGCATTAGGTGCGAATGAAAATGATGCTGTACTCGATTGCTGTGCTGCACCTGGAGGGAAAACGACACATATCGCAGAAGGCTTGACCACTGGACAAGTATATGCGCTCGACCTTCATGAGCATAAGGTCAAGCTCATTAAAGAACAGGCTGAGCGCCTAAAACTCAGAAACAATATTAAAACAATGGCCCTTGATAGCAGGAAAGTGCAAGAACACTTTAATAAAGAAGGGTTTGACAGGGTGCTGATCGATGCACCATGTTCCGGGTTGGGAGTCATGCGCCGGAAGCCTGATGTAAAGTACACTAAAACAAAAGATGATATAATGAAACTCTCAAGTATACAAATACAATTATTGGAATCGGCTGCCCCGCTTGTTAAGCAAGGCGGACGGTTAGTATATAGTACCTGTACGGTGGATAAAGAAGAAAATGACAAAGTCGCTGCAGCATTTTTGGAAAGCCATCCGGATTTTGAAAGCGATGCAACCTTGTCCACAAGAATGCCTGAAAGCGTTCAGCCATTTATCGAGGGTCATACGCTGCAAGTTTTTCCGCAATATTTTAGCAGTGACGGGTTCTTTATTGCGAGTTTTAGAAAGAAGGTGCTGTAATGGCAGAAATCACTAAATCATCTAGAGTAAGAAAAGACACGACACCAGAAAAACCATCGATCTACTCATTAGAGCTTCACCAAATTAAAGAATGGCTTGTTCAAAATGGAGAGAAGGCATTCCGGGCCGATCAAATATATGACTGGCTTTATAAAAAGCGTGTCTCCAGTTTTGAAGGTATGTCCAACCTTTCGAAAACATTACGGGATAAGCTTGAATCACAATTCACCTTCACCACATTGAAGACTTTGATTCAGCAAACGTCCAATGACGGAACGATGAAGTTTTTATTTGAACTCCATGATGGATATTCGATTGAAACAGTGCTGATGCGCCATGAATACGGAAACTCCATTTGCGTGACAACGCAGGTAGGATGTAGAATTGGCTGTACATTCTGTGCATCGACATTAGGCGGTTTAAAGCGTAATCTTGAATCAGGGGAAATTGTTGCCCAGGTCGTTAAAGTTCAGCAAGCACTTGACGAATCGGAAGAACGTGTTAGTTCTGTCGTTATCATGGGAATCGGTGAACCGTTTGATAACTACGATAATATGATGTCATTCTTGAAGAATATAAACCATGAAAAAGGCTTGAACATCGGGGCGCGTCATATTACCGTTTCCACAAGTGGAATCATTCCTAAAATCTATAAGTTTGCCGAAGAAAGCATGCAAATAAACTTTGCTGTTTCCCTTCATGCACCGAATACGGAATTAAGAAGTAAATTGATGCCAATCAATAAGGCCTACAAACTTCCAGACTTGATTGAAGCCATCAAATACTATACAGAAAAAACAGGTCGCCGTGTAAGTTTTGAATATGGTCTATTCGGTGGCGAAAATGATTCAGTGGAGCACGCAGAAGAATTAGCAAGTTTAATAAAAGGGATAAAATGCCATGTTAACTTAATACCGGTTAACTATGTACCTGAACGCAACTATGTACGTACACCTCGGGACCAAATTTTTGAGTTTGAAAAAACATTGAAGAAGCGCGGCATTAATGTAACGATCCGAAGGGAACAAGGCAGTGATATTGACGCAGCCTGCGGCCAGCTTCGGGCCAAGGAGCGCAAAGAAGAGACGAGGTGACCCTATGAGGGCAATATTTAAGACAGACCGTGGAAAAGTCCGCCAGCATAATGAAGATAATGGCGGAATCTTTAAGAACTCGGAAGGCGTTCGCCTTGCCATCGTTGCAGATGGCATGGGCGGCCACCGTGCCGGGGATGTAGCCAGTGCAATGACGATAGACCTTCTGAAAAAGGGCTGGGAAGCATCTACAGGTATCGAAACGGCAAATGATGCCGAGGATTGGCTGAAGCAGCAAATCGTTCTGGTCAATCAGTTGCTTTTTGAACATGCTGAAGCGAATACGGAATGTAAGGGCATGGGGACCACCATTGTTGCAGCCATTTGCACCGACAAGTTTGCTACCATTGCCAACATCGGGGACAGCCGATGTTATTTGTATAATGAGAGCGGCTTTAAGCAGGTCACGGAAGATCATTCACTTGTTAATGAATTGGTCCGTTCCGGGCAGATTTCAAAGGAAGATGCCGAAAACCACCCACGGAAAAATGTTTTATTACGAGCCCTGGGAACAGAAATGCAAGTGGAAATGGACGTTATGACTGTCATTTTCGAAGAAAATGATTTACTATTGCTTTGTTCGGATGGATTGACGAACAAAGTGAGTGAACAGGAACTGGAAGATACCATAACCAATGGACAGTCACTTGAAGAAAAGGCGATTTCATTAATAGATAAGGCCAATCACTACGGTGGGGAAGATAATATCACCCTTGTGCTTGTTCAATTTACTGAAGAAAGTGAAAGCAGGTGAATTGAATGTTGATTGGTAGAAGAATCAACGGCCGTTATAAACTGATCGAGATGGTCGGTGGCGGCGGTATGGCAAATGTTTACCTTGCAAGGGATATGATCTTGGATAGGGACGTTGCATTGAAAATCCTTCGCATGGATTTTAATAATGACGAAGAGTTCATCAAGCGCTTCAATCGGGAAGCCCAATCGGCAACCAGTTTGGCCCATCCCAATATCGTAAGTATTTATGATGTTGGTGAAGAAGATTCAATCTATTATATTGTAATGGAATACGTGGACGGTTTTACACTAAAGCAATACATACAAAAATATTATCCAATTCCAGTTGATGAAGCCCTGGATATCATGAAGCAAATCACGGCAGCGATTTCCCATGCCCATCATAATGGGATCATCCATCGTGACATCAAGCCACAGAACATTTTGATTGATAAAGAAGGAACCGTCAAGATTACGGACTTCGGCATTGCATTGGCACTAAGTGCAACAAACATAACGCAGACCAACGCAGTCTTGGGCTCGGTTCATTACTTATCCCCGGAACAGGCCAGAGGCGGTATGGCCAATAAGAAATCCGACATTTATTCACTGGGTATCGTCATGTTTGAATTGTTGACGGGGAGATTGCCTTTTTCGGGTGAATCAGCCGTTTCGATAGCTCTTAAACACTTACAATCGGAAACTCCTTCGCCAAAACGCTGGAACTCTGAAATACCTCAGAGTGTGGAAAATATTATCTTGAAAGCGACAGCCAAAGATTCATATTACCGCTATGATAGCGTGGATTCAATGGAAGATGACATGCGGACTTCGCTTAATCCTGAGCGTTCAAATGAACTGCCTTTTGCCATTCCTGAAGATCATGATGCAACGAAAGCCATCCCCGTCATAACGGATGATCAGATTTCAAGCGTCGATGAGACAATCATAAGGGGTCCGGAAAAAAATACATTGGTCTATGCGGACGATGAAGAAAGTGAATCAGAAGCAGAGAGTAAATCGAAAACGAAACCGAAAAAACAAAAGAAACAGAAAAAACAAAAAATCAAGTCGGAACATAAAGGTAAAAAACGAAAGAACATCCCTGCGATCTTGGTGACCACCTTTTTAGTTCTCGCACTGCTTGCTGTTTTATCTGTCACTGTTTTACCTCCCCTCCTTGTTTCGAAGGAAGTGACGATCCCGGACCTCAAAGGGGAAGAATTGGATGATGCCATTACTGAATTGCTTGAATTGGATTTGAAAATTGGAGAAACGATCGAGATCGAAGATGAAGAGGTTGAAGCTGGTCTTGTAATCAAAACCAATCCTAAAGAAGGTAAGACAGTCAAGGAAGGTGCAGTGATCGATATTTATCAAAGCATTGGTAAAGAGACGATTTCATTGTCCAGTTATGAAGGTCGAGACTATTCTGATGTTAAATCCCTGCTTGAAAAAATGGGATTCAAAAACATAAGCGTGACCGAAAAATATGATGACAGTGCTGCCGGCACGATCATAGAACAATCGCCTTCGGGGGCCACTGAGGTCGTACCATCCGAAACGGAGCTTGAGCTAACGGTCAGCAAAGGGGCAGATCTGCTGAGCTTGAAGAACTTAACAGGGTTCAATGAAGCAGGCCTTAATGATTATTCCAATGAGAGTGGAATAAAAATCGATGTCGAAGAAGAAATCTATGATGATTCCGTAGCAGAGGGGCTTGTCATTTCCCAGTCACCCGAACCTGCTACGAAGGTGGAAAAGGGCAGTACTGTGAAAGTGGTCATTTCAAAAGGGAAAGAAGAGATTCCTCCCAAGAGTGTAACGGAGGAAATCAAAATCGAGTATGATCCGGTTGAGCCAGGCAAAACGCAAAAAATACAAATTTTCATCGAGGATATCAACAATAGCATGACGGAGCCTCAAGAAACGTTCTTTATCTTGGATGATGCCAAAAGAACGATCGAATTAATGGTTTCCCCGGATAAGAAAGCAGGATATAAAGTCATGCGGGACAATCAGGTCATCATTGACGAATCCGTCTCATATCCAGAATAAATTTAATAATTAGGAGTGTGGTTATGCCCGAGGGAAAAATTATCAAAGCATTAAGTGGATTTTATTATGTCCTTGATGGTGAAGAGGTGTATCAATGCCGCGGACGGGGCGTATTCAGGAAGAATAAGGTAACGCCGCTTGTGGGTGATTATGTGGTTTTTGAAGCGGAAAATAAAACGGACGGGACCGTGACCGAAATAAAACCACGAAAGAATGAATTGATTCGTCCGCAAATCTCGAATGTAGATCAGGCAATCCTTGTCTTTTCAGCAGTAGAGCCTGATTTCAGTCCGGCTTTGCTTGATCGATTCCTCGTACTGATCGAAGATAACGAAATCGAACCCATTATCGTCGTGACGAAACTTGACTTGGTTACGGCTGAAAACCAAAAGAAATTGTCTCAGTATATCAAGGACTATCAGAAACTTGGCTATACTGTACTGGAAACATCCTCAGTTACTGCTGGAGGAATTGAAGGACTAGTGCCGTATTTAGAAGGAAAAACCAGTGTATTTGCCGGTCAGTCAGGCGTCGGGAAATCGTCTTTGCTGAATGCAATCAATCCTGACTTGGCTTTAAAGACGGATGATATTTCATCACATCTGGGACGTGGGAAGCATACCACCCGCCACGTTGAATTGATTCATATTGGCTCTGGACTAGTCGCAGATACTCCTGGGTTCAGTTCCCTTGAATTCATGGAAATGGAAGCTGAACGGTTATCTTATTGCTTCCCGGAAATGCATAAGTATGGGGAAGACTGTAAATTCCGTGCCTGCCTGCACGATAAAGAACCGAAGTGTGCAGTGAAAGAAGCGGTTGATGCCGGGGAAATTCCACGCTATCGATATGAGCATTATATGCAATTCTTAGAAGAAATCAGAGATAGAAAGCCGAGGTATTAAAATGGTTAAAATCGCACCATCCATTTTATCAGCTGACTTTGCAAAATTGGGAGAAGAAATTCTTGATGTCGAAAGGGGCGGAGCGGATTTAATCCATGTGGATGTCATGGATGGGCATTTCGTGCCGAATATAACGATAGGCTCACTAATTGTTGATGCTATCCGCCCGGTGACAAAACTTCCGCTTGATGTTCATTTAATGATCGAACAACCTGATCGTTATATCGAGGCCTTTGCGAAAGCGGGAGCCGATTATATAACTGTACATGTAGAGGCATGCACTCATTTGCATCGGACGATACAATTGATTAAATCTTTTGGTGTAAAGGCAGGCGTGGTGCTTAATCCAGCCACTCCGGCTTCCATGATCCAACCTATAATCGAAGATATTGACATGGTATTGTTGATGACGGTCAATCCGGGTTTTGGCGGGCAAAGGTTCATTAAATCCGTTCTGCCGAAGATTGCCGAAGTGAAGGCGATGGCAGAAATGTATAATCAAAACCTCGAAATAGAGATTGATGGCGGAGTGAATGAAGAAACGGCTAAACTATGTATTGAACAAGGGGCGACAGTCCTGGTGGCCGGCTCGGCAATATATAATCAAGAAGATCGACACGCAGCGATTCAAAAGATTCGGGGAAAGTGATATAAGCCGACACTATCAAATTCGTATGATGGTGGTCGGCTTTTTTTATCAATTAAACAAAGGCACCTTGGATATGATTAGATATAGAAAAGGATGATTTCAATGATTATTAGTATAATGGCTGGAGGTCCGGAATGTTTTTGGCCGGATCTGGAATGGTATGAGGAGAAGACTGATCTTTGGGTTGGGGTTGATAGGGGAGTATGGTCCTTGCTTGAAAAAGGTATCGAACCTAAGTACGGCTTTGGGGATTTTGATTCAGTTTCGGAAGGCGAATACAAGAAGATTGAGCAAAGGCTGGAACAAATCAATCTATATTCTTCGGAAAAGGATGAAACGGATTTAGAGATCGCATTTAAATGGGCAATAGGGCAAAAGCCAAGTGAAATTCATATCCTGGGCGCTACAGGGGGAAGAATGGACCATTTTCTTGGAAATATCCAGCTGCTGCAAAAAGAAAGTGTCCTCCCTTATCATGGCGATATAGAAATATACATAGTCGATCGGCAAAATATATTCACAGTAAAGACAGCGGGTTCATATGAGGTCACTGCTTTGAAAGATAAGAAATACTTGTCATTGCTTCCTGTAACGGCAGAAGTCACCGGCATTACACTTTCGGGCTTTAAATACCCACTGAATGATGCAAGCGTGGAAATAGGTTCGACGCTTTGCATCAGCAATGAACTAATTTCCGAATCTGGGAATGTTTCATTTGAGAAAGGCATATTAATGGTGATAAGAAGCAGTGATTAAAATTCATGCTTAGAGCAGATTCGGATATAATTACGATCATCCTATATCCGCTTAAAAGCTTATGTTGTAATAGAAAAATTCCACTTCATCTTTTATTGTGGGATGCAAAGAGGAGGGGCATGATGAAATTTTATACGATTAAATTGCCAAAAGTTCTGGGCAGTTTGGTAAGGGCTATGCTCGGAGCGTTTAAAAAAGGCTGATACTTATCTCCATGACACCTCTCAAATACAGGGAGGTGTTATTTTTGGTAAAAAGGGGCGGCCATCCATTAATGGGTGAAGGCTTTCTTCCTTGATTCAGATCAGCCTTGATCACCGAATTGAAACCATCCCCATTAATATCGGCCATTACAAGTAAAAAGGCATCCTAAGAGGATGCCGTAACATTATACGCGTTCTACTTTGCCCGATTTAAGAGCTCTTGCAGAAACGTATACACGTTTAGGTTTACCGTCAACTAAAATACGTACTTTTTGAAGGTTAGCGCCCCATGTACGCTTGCTAGCGTTCATTGCGTGAGAGCGGCTGTTACCAGAACGAGTTCTTCTTCCAGTGATTACACATTTACGTGCCATGTCAAATTCCCTCCTAACTACAACAAGCTTAAGTTTTTCGCAGTCGTCTTAAGTCTTTGTAAAATACTTTAATAATTTATCATACCTACCGTTAGAATGCAATACTTCAGTTAATTACTTTCAAGAAAAAAACCTTGACATACATACTTCAAAATTGAATTATATATAGTACCGTATGACATTTACTTTTAAAACCATAGACATTATAGTAAAATGTCTTTAGTTGATTTGATTTTTTGGGAGGGAAAAGAAAATGTCTATCGAATTACAAACGAAGTATGGACAAATTGACATCTCTAATGATGTTATCGCTACTGTAGCAGGCGGAGCAGCCGTGGATTGCTACGGAATTATAGGAATGGCTTCCAAAAAACAATTTAAAGACGGCATTGCCGAAATTTTAAGAAAAGAAAACTTTACTAAGGGTGTAATAGTCCGTCAAGATGAGGAAGAAGTTCATATCGATATGTATATTATCGTAAGTTATGGAACGAAAATCTCGGAAGTTGCACATAATGTGCAATCAAAGGTAAAGTATACTCTGGACAAAACTGTAGGATTAGCTGTTGATTCCGTCAACATTTTTGTACAGGGAGTTCGCGTGACGAACCCTTAAATATTAGGAGGAAAGTTTTGTGTCAATTACAAGTTTAAACGGAAAGCGCTTTGCAGAAATGATCATTCAAGGTGCCAACCATTTAGCGGCTAATGCCCAAATGGTTGATGCGTTGAATGTTTTCCCTGTTCCAGATGGAGATACAGGAACGAATATGAATTTATCGATGACTTCGGGAGCGAAGGAAGTGCAAAATAACGTCCAGGAACACATCGGGAAAGTGGGTACGTCCCTTTCAAGAGGTCTGCTAATGGGCGCACGTGGCAATTCAGGAGTAATTCTATCGCAACTGTTCCGCGGTTTTGCTAAAGCGATTGAAAATAAATCGGAAATCAATAGTGAAGAGTTTGCCCAAGCTTTTGAAGCAGGGGTACAGACAGCTTATAAAGCTGTAATGAAACCTGTTGAAGGAACCATCTTAACTGTTGCAAAAGATGCGGCCAAGCAAGCGGTTTCATCAGCAGCAATGCACCAAGACCTTATTCAAGTAATGGAAGAAATCGTTACGGAGGCCAATGCCTCATTAAAACGCACACCTGATCTTCTTCCAGTCTTAAAAGAAGTCGGAGTCGTTGATAGCGGTGGGCAAGGGTTGGTGT
Organism: Brevibacillus sp. JNUCC-41; assembly: GCF_014844095.1. Classification (NCBI taxonomy): domain Bacteria; kingdom Bacillati; phylum Bacillota; class Bacilli; order Caryophanales; family Bacillaceae; genus Peribacillus; species Peribacillus sp. JNUCC41. Next base: position 3,439,531 of record NZ_CP062163.1, read on the forward strand.
TCGTTTATGAAGGCTTCCTTGCTGAGCTGAAAGGTGAAGCCCTTCCAGTCCGATCTTCAAATGGTCCAAGCATGGACGACATGATCAGTGCCGAACATCACATGAATGTACAAGGGCATATGAATACGGAAGATATCGTGTATGGCTACTGTACGGAATTCATGGTCCGATTGGAAAGTGAGAAACTTGCCAATAAACCATTTGATGAAGAAAAATTCAGAAATGATTTAAGTGAATACGGAGATTCTTTATTGGTCATCTCAGATGATGAAGTCGTCAAAGTACATATTCACTCTGAACAGCCTGGCACGTGCCTGAATTATGGACAGCAATATGGCAGTTTAATTAAAATGAAAATCGATAATATGCGTGAACAGCATACTGCGATTGTCGGTGAGACGAATACACCGCTTCAAACTAAACCGTCCACCAAAGAGAAGTACGCTATAGTGTCAGTGGCGATGGGTGCTGGCATCAGCGAATTATTCAAAAGCATCGGAGCTAAGTCCATCATCGAAGGCGGACAAACGATGAATCCTAGCACGGAAGATATCGTTAAGGCTGTCGAAGAGGCATATGCAGATCATGTCATCATCTTGCCTAATAATAAAAATATCATCATGGCGGCCAATCAGGCTGCAGATGTGCTTGGCGATCATGTGACTGTCATTCCAACGAAAACAGTGCCGCAGGGAATGGCTGCATTGTTGGCGTTCAACCCTTCACTTGATGCTGATGAGAATAAAAAAGCGATGATCGAAGCCCTTTCGCATGTGAAAACGGGACAGATCACTTATGCTGTCCGGGATACAAACATTGACGGTCTAGCAATCGAGACCGGGGACTTCATGGGAATTGCTGAAGGCACCATCAAAGTGAAGGATAAAGACATGACTCAGGCGGCAAAAGATCTTCTGACAGATATGATTGACGAAGATTCGGAAATCCTTACCATTTTATATGGAGAAGATGCCACTGCTGAAGATGTCGAAAGTCTTGTTGCGTTTTGTAATGAGAATTTTGAAGACGTTGAAGTTGAAGTCCATAATGGGAAACAACCTTTATATTCTTTTATTTTTTCAATTGAATAAGTAGAGGATCAGGAAGATATGGGAAACTTGTTCGTCCAAATTCTGGTAGGATCCTGAAAAAAATAAAAGGCAATAAACTGCATATGTCATTAGGCTATGCAGTTTTATTTTTTTGAAAAGAAGGATTACGGACAGCGTGATTGTAATTACAATATATCAGGCTTTAATTATTTAACTACTCCCAGTGTGAAGAAGGAGGAACAATTCATGAAATTTAGAAGTGTATTCGATATAATTGGTCCTGTTATGATCGGTCCCTCTAGTTCCCATACAGCAGGAGCTGCAAGGATCGGTAGGGTTGCCAGGAGTTTATTCGACCGGGAACCGAAATGGGCCCATATTTCTTTTTACGGATCATTTGCCAAAACCTATAAAGGCCATGGAACGGATGTAGCCATTGTAGGTGGCTTACTTGATTTTGATACATTTGATGAGAGAATCAAAGAATCGCTGGAACTAGCCCGCAAAAAGAAAATGAAAATTACTTTTCGGGAAGAAGAAGCAGTACCGGAACATCCCAATACGGCAAAAGTAACCGTTGGTGATGATGATGGTGAACTGGAACTTGTCGGAATATCGATTGGCGGGGGAAAAATCGAAATCGTCGAACTGAATGGATTTAAATTGAGGCTCTCCGGGCACAATCCTGCCATACTCGTCGTTCATGATGATCGATATGGAGCCATTGCCAATGTTTCAAACATATTAGCCAAGCATCAAATCAATATTGGCCAGATGGAAGTTTCCCGAAAAGAGAAAGGGAAGATGGCCTTGATGACGATTGAAGTGGACCATAACCTGGAGGATCAAGTCATCGCTGAAATTACGGCACTCCCCAACATCACTCAAGTAGCAAGGATTGTGGATTGACAGGGCAATCGTTTCCACTTAGGAAGGAGAATGAATCATGTTTCGAAATGTAGCGGAATTAGTAGAATTGGCTGAATCAAAGCAGAAAAGAATTTCAACGCTGATGATAGAGCAGGAAATGGAAGTAACGGGAAAAAGCCGTGAAGAAATCATCCGCCAGATGGGAGTCAACCTGGATGTAATGGAACAGGCAGTTGAAAAAGGACTTCAAGGTGTACGGTCCGTTTCCGGCCTGACGGGTGGGGATGCAGTTCTTCTTCAGAATTACATTAAATCCGGAAATTCCTTATCCGGTGAGCTGCTGTTGGATGCGGTAAGCAAAGCCGTGGCAACAAACGAAGTGAACGCAGCCATGGGAACGATTTGTGCGACACCGACTGCCGGATCTGCTGGTGTTGTGCCTGGAACGCTTTTTGCTTTGCAAAATAAATTAAAACCGACTCGGGAACAAAAAATCGAGTTCCTATTTACAGCAGGGGCTTTTGGTTTTGTTGTAGCGAATAATGCTTCGATCTCTGGAGCCGCAGGGGGCTGTCAGGCGGAGGTCGGTTCTGCCTCGGGCATGGCAGCGGCAGCCATCGTTGAAATGGCAGGAGGGACACCAGCACAAAGTGCAGAGGCGATGGCAATCACATTGAAGAACATGCTTGGTCTTGTATGTGACCCTGTTGCTGGGCTTGTAGAAGTGCCTTGTGTGAAGCGGAATGCCATGGGTGCAGCTAATGCAATGGTTGCTGCAGATATGGCGTTAGCCGGGATCACAAGCCGGATACCGTGTGATGAAGTAATTGATGCGATGTATAAAATCGGGCAAACGATGCCATCGGCACTTAGGGAAACTGCACAAGGAGGTTTAGCGGCTACACCGACTGGGCGGGAGTTGGAAGCGAAAATCTTTGGCTTGCCGCTGAATAAGAAGTGAAAGCAACTTTACAGGAACCTATAACAGCAGTAAAAGGAATTGGGGCCGAAACGGCGGCAGCGTTGGGGGAAATGGAGATCCATACCGTCGCGGATCTCCTTGAGCATCTCCCATATCGCTATGAAGATTACCGGTTGAGGGATTTGGAAACGGTCGAGCACGATGAGCGGGTTACCGTGGAAGGCAAGGTTCATACGGTGCCCACTTTAGGATACTTCGGAAAGAAAAAATCCAGGCTTACGATTAAAGTATTGACTGGGAGATATTTAATAAATGTCATTTTTTTTAACCAGCCATACCTGAAGCCGAAGCTTGCTATAGGTGAAACCGTAACGGTTACAGGGAAGTGGGATCGTCATCGCCAAACCATTACAGGGTCGGAATGCCACGTTGGTGATCGCAGCCGTGAGAAAGAATTCGAACCGGTATACTCAGTGAAAGGCAGCATTACTGTCAAGGGTCTCCGCCGCTTTATCTCCAATGCATTTTCTGAATATGGGGCAATGATAGAAGAAAATCTGCCCCCGCAATTACTGGCGGCATACAAACTGATGCCTCGTAACGATGCTCTTCGTACCATGCATTTCCCTTTATCGGCCAATGAGGTGAAAAAGGCTCGACGCCGTTTTGTGTATGAAGAGTTTTTATTGTTTCAACTTAAAATGCAGGCACTTCGTAAAGTGCAGAGGGAGCAGTCAAAAGGGATAGGACAGGAGTTTGATATGAAGCAGCTGGAGGCCTTCATTGGAACTCTACCTTTTCCTTTGACGAACGCTCAAAATAGGGTCGTCGAGGAAATAATGAATGACATGAAATCTCCTTACCGGATGAATCGTCTACTTCAAGGGGATGTCGGGTCTGGAAAAACGGTGGTTGCCGCCATATGCCTGAAGGCGACGATTACAGCAGGTTTCCAAGGTGCACTTATGGTCCCGACGGAAATCTTGGCTGAGCAGCATGCACAATCCCTGAAGGCAATGTTGGAACCGAGTGGAGTAAAGGTTGCATTGTTGACCAGTTCGGTAAAAGGCAAAAAACGCAAGGAACTATTGCAAATGCTGGAATCCGGGGAGCTAGATCTTTTGATAGGAACTCATGCATTGATACAGGATGAAGTGAATTTTCAAAACCTAGGTCTTGTCATAACGGATGAACAGCATCGTTTCGGAGTGGAACAGCGCCGCATCCTTCGTGAAAAAGGTACGAATCCAGATGTCCTTTTCATGACTGCTACACCGATTCCGCGAACGCTTGCAATTACAGTGTTTGGGGAAATGGACGTCTCCACGATCGATGAAATGCCTGCCGGGCGAAAAGCGATAGAAACTTATTGGGCGAAACACCAGATGCTTGATCGGATCTTAGCATTTGTCGAAAAAGAACTAAAGAAAGGGAGACAGGCATACGTCATCTGTCCATTGATTGAAGAGTCGGAGAAACTCGATTCATTACAGAATGTTCTCGATGTTCATGCAATGCTGACACAATACTTTGCGAACAGGTACAAAGTGGGTCTTATGCATGGAAGGCTGCCCGCGGATGAAAAAGACGAAGTGATGCAGCAGTTTAGTGCCAATGAAGCACAAATCCTTGTTTCCACGACGGTTGTCGAGGTTGGGGTGAATGTTCCAAATGCAACGGTAATGGTCATTTATGATGCGGAGCGCTTTGGGCTTTCACAGTTGCATCAGTTACGCGGAAGGGTCGGACGGGGGAGTGATCAGTCCTTTTGCATACTGCTGGCTGATCCGAAAACGGAAGTCGGGAAAGAACGGATGAAAATCATGACCGAGACAAACGATGGATTTGCCCTTTCCGAAAAAGATTTGGAACTTCGTGGCCCCGGGGACTTCTTCGGTAAAAAACAAAGCGGCCTTCCCGAGTTCAAGGTAGCAGACATGGTCCATGATTACAGGACCCTGGAAGTGGCAAGGATGGATGCAGCAAAATTGATTGCCTCCCAAAGCTTTTGGCATTCCCCGGAGTATGCTCCGCTTCGGAACTATCTAGAGGGGACGGGTGTATTCACGGGAGAAAAGCTGGACTGAACTGAATGAAAAACCAATAGCAGATTGTGAGATTTTACTCAATATCTTGCAATCTGTTTTTAAAATATATATACTACTATTAGTACCTAGTCATAATACTACGGATGGTGACCTTCAAATGCGAAGAAATAAGAAGGAACGCCAGCAATTATTAATCGAAACGATTAAACAGAATCCTTTTGTAACGGATGAGGAGCTGGCTGAAAAATATTCGGTGAGCGTCCAGACCATTAGGCTTGACCGTCTTGAATTATCGATACCGGAACTGCGTGAGCGTATTAAAAGCGTGGCCGAGAAAAAATTCAGTGACGAGATCAGGGCATTGCCTTTGGATGAAATCATCGGGGAAGTAATTGACCTTAATTTAGATGATAATGCAATTTCGATTTTAGATATAAATAAAGAGCATGTCTTTAAGCGGAATGGAATTGCAAGGGGGCATCACCTTTTTGCCCAAGCGAATTCATTGGCTGTGGCAGTCATAAATGATGAACTGGCCTTGACTGCAAAAGCATCCATTTTATTTACTCGTTCTGTAAAGGAAAATGAAAGAGTGGTAGCTAAAGCGAGGGTTAAAAGCGTGGATCACACCAACGATCGTTCCGTGGTGGAAGTCAGAAGCTACGTGGGTAATGAACTGGTTTTTAAAGGCGAGTTCGAAATGTATCGCTCTTAACTTTCTAGTAAAGGATGAAAGAAAATGAAGATTACGATAGATGCCATGGGTGGCGATAATGCTCCCGAGGCGCAGGTTTTGGGGGCGATGAAAGCTGTCGAGAATTTTTCCGATGTGGAAATCACCTTGATAGGCAATCAAGCTGAAATAAACCAATACTTAGCAAAACATGACCGTATAAGGGTTATACATACTGATGAAAAAATATTGAGTACCGACGAACCGGTTCGTGCGGTCCGGCGCAAGAAAAGCGCCTCGATGGTGTTGGCTGCACAGCACGTGGCTGACGGAGAAGCAGATGCATGCATTTCCTCAGGCAATACGGGGGCGCTAATGGCTGCGGGCTTGTTTGTGGTCGGAAGAATAGAAGGAATTGAACGTCCGGCATTGGCTCCCACCCTTCCGACAATCGATGGTAAAGGTTTTGTGTTACTGGATGTAGGTGCGAACTCCGATGCGAAACCGGAGCATCTCCTTCAATTCGCCATAATGGGGTCTGTTTATGCCCAAAAAGTGCGGGGAATCGAAAAGCCCCGTGTCGGATTACTTAATATTGGCACGGAAGAAAAAAAGGGGAATGATCTGACAAAGCATGCCTTTACATTACTGCAGCAATCATCGGAGATATCCTTTATAGGTAACGTAGAGGCAAGGGACCTCCTGAACGGGCCGGCAGATGTTGTCGTTACGGACGGCTTCACGGGAAATATGGTATTAAAGACGCTTGAAGGTACTGCTATGAGCGTATTCAAAATGGTGAAAACGGCCTTGATGAGCAATCTCAAGAGTAAGTTGGCCGCAGCAATGGTAAAACCTGAACTAAAAGGCATAAAAAATAAAATGGATTATTCGGAGTATGGCGGTGCGGGCCTATTCGGTTTGAAGGCCCCTGTCATTAAGGCTCATGGTTCTTCAGATGCGAATGCGGTCTATAATGCAATACGCCAGACTCGCAATATGGTTGGAAATGACGTCATATCGACAATTGCGGAGACGATAGAAAAACAATAATAAATCAAAGAGGCAGGGGAGTAACAGATGGGTAAAATTGCTTTTGTCTTTCCAGGACAAGGTTCACAATCAATAGGAATGGGGCATGGCTTATTTCAGGAAAACGAGCGTGCTCAGAAAATTTTTCGAACAGCTGATGAAAAACTTGATTTTCCACTTTCCGAATTGACCTTTAATGGCACACAACAAGAATTAACGGTGACTTATAATGCACAGCCTGCTTTATTGACCACGAGTTATGCTTTCGTCAAGGAGTTGGAAGAAGCGGGAATCAAACCCGATTATACAGCCGGGCACAGTTTAGGTGAATATACGGCATTAGTGGCATCTGGTGCAATTTCTTTTGAGGATGCTGTATATACAGTGCGTAAGCGTGGTGAATTCATGGAAGCTGCGGTACCGAATGGTCAAGGCTCAATGGCTGCGATTTTGGGAATGGACCGGGAAGCCCTATCTGAAGTCACTTCTGAAATTACGGCCACAGGGGAATCCGTTCAATTGGCCAATATTAACTGTCCAGGGCAAATCGTCATTTCAGGCACTTCGGAAGGGGTTAAACTTGCGAGTGCAAAAGCCAAGGAAAATGGCGCTAAACGGGCTCTTCCTCTTGAGGTTAGCGGACCGTTCCATTCGGAATTGATGAAACCGGCAGCAGAAAAATTACAGGGTGTCCTCGATGAAGTAAGCATCAAACAGGCAGAAATTCCTGTTATTTCAAACGTAACGGCCAAGCCCATTACAGCTCCTGCCGAAATAAAAGAAAAATTAATCGAACAACTGTATTCACCGGTCCTTTGGGAGGACAGTGTGAAAAATCTACTTGAATTGGGCGTGGATACGTTCATCGAGGTGGGCCCTGGGAAAGTATTGGGCGGATTGATAAAGAAAATTGATCGTTCCGTTCAAATTCATTCGGTATCCGATTTAGATACTCTAACTAAAACAATTGAAACATTGAAGGGGGTACAATCATGATCCTCGAAGGAAAAAAAGCACTTGTAACGGGAGCCTCACGAGGTATAGGCAAGGAAGTTGCATTGGAACTTGCCCGTCAGGGAGCAGATGTTGCCATCAACTATTCTGGCAGTGAAGCTAAAGCGAATGAAGTGGTTGAAGAAATCAAGGCATTGGGGCGTAATGCATTCGCCATACAATGCGATGTTGCAAATAGTGAATCGGTGACAAGTATGATCAAAGAGGTCATCGAACAGTTTGGCAGAGTGGATATCCTGGTCAATAATGCTGGCATCACACGTGATAACCTATTGATGCGTATGAAAGAAGATGAATGGGATTCAGTGATCAATACGAATCTTAAAGGCGTGTTCCTATGCACCAAAGCGGTTACAAGGCAAATGATGAAACAGCGTAGCGGCAGGATCATCAATATGGCATCGATCGTCGGCGTCAGCGGTAATGCAGGGCAGGCTAATTATGTAGCGGCTAAAGCTGGTGTGATCGGCCTGACTAAAACCACGGCAAAGGAACTTGCTTCAAGAGGCATTACGGTCAATGCTATTGCCCCAGGTTTCATCTCAACGGATATGACGGGTGAATTGCCTGAAGACGTCCAAAAAGCCATGCTGGACCAAATTCCGCTTGCGCGGTTCGGTGACCCTAAAGATATTGCTGCAGTGGCGTCTTTCCTCGCTTCTGATGCCAGCAAATATATGACTGGGCAAACTCTTCATGTAGATGGCGGCATGGTCATGTAAGTTTTCTTTGATTTTTTTCGAAATTAATTTATAATGTTTTGAGGGGAGGTGAACACATTGGCAGATGTATTAGAAAGAGTAACTAAAATCGTTGTAGATCGTTTGAACGTAGAAGAATCAGAGGTAAAACTTGAAGCTTCTTTCAAAGAAGATCTTGGTGCCGATTCCCTTGATGTAGTTGAACTAGTCATGGAATTCGAAGACGAGTTTGATATGGAAATTTCGGACGATGACGCTGAAAAAATCGCCACAGTAGGTGATGCTGTGAATTACATACAAAGCACTATGTAATGAATTGTCATTTGACTAAAAGCTCCGTTTTTTAACGGGGCTTTCTCTTATTGCTTAAAGAAGTTTGTTGCATCAGCAGATAAGGAAATGAGCATGTACACGGTAAGTTCCGCCTGCATGGCAGTGGTCTTTTGCCATTAGTTTTCTTTAAGGTGATAATAATGTATGATGGTACATAGGAAAGCTTGACAGGAATTCCTGCCAGGTTTCTTTTTATATATATTGGAAAAATATGCTTTTTGAACCGTTGTGGAGGGTTTTGTGTGATGCGTAGGAACGGAAACAATCGTAAACCATCAATCAAGGATAATAATTTTAAACAGCTGCAAGAAAATCTGGGTTTTCATTTTAAAGATGAAAATCTATTAAAACAAGCTTTTACGCATTCATCTTATGTGAATGAGCATCGCCGTAAGCCTTATGAAGATAATGAAAGGCTTGAATTCTTAGGGGACGCTGTACTTGAATTGACCATCTCTAAATACTTATATCAAAAATATCCGATGATGAGCGAAGGTGAACTTACCAAACTAAGGGCTGCCATTGTTTGTGAGCCTTCACTAGTTGCTTTTGCCAACAGCCTTTCTTACGGGGAATATGTATTACTCGGAAAAGGTGAAGAAATGACAGGTGGAAGAGAACGTCCTGCCATGCTTGCGGATGTATTCGAAGCTTACATTGGTGCTTTGTACCTTGATCAAGGATTAGAGCCGGTTGTGCAGTTTTTGACGAATGTCGTGTTTCCGAAGATAGACGAGGGTGCTTTTTCTCATGTGATGGATTATAAGAGCCAGCTTCAGGAGCTGATCCAGCGGGATGCCATCGGTGTCCTGCAATATAAAATCTTGCAGGAAAAAGGACCGGCTCATAATCGGGAGTTTGTTTCGACCGTCTCCCTTAATGGGGAAGAGCTGGGCACTGGAATAGGAAAGTCAAAAAAAGAAGCGGAGCAGCATGCTGCCGAGCATGCATTGATCGTTTTAAAAGATAAAAAATCAACAAGATAGTTGAACAGTAGAGGGGGAAAGGTCATGTTCCTCAAACGTTTGGACGTTGTAGGATTTAAATCTTTCGCAGAGAAAATTTCGATTGATTTTGTACCTGGTGTCACGGCAGTGGTTGGACCAAACGGAAGCGGTAAAAGTAATGTGACCGATGCAGTCCGTTGGGTACTTGGAGAGCAGTCTGCGAAATCACTGCGTGGAGCAAAAATGGAAGATATCATCTTTTCGGGAAGTGACACGAGGAAAGCGTTGAATTTTGCGGAAGTATCATTGACCCTTGATAACGAGACCAATTCCCTACCGATCGACTTTCATGAAGTCAGTGTGACAAGACGTGTATATCGATCGGGAGAAAGTGAATTTTTCATTAATAATCAAGGTTGCCGTCTTAAAGACATCATAGACCTTTTCATGGATTCTGGTCTTGGGCGAGAAGCCTTTTCCATCATCAGCCAAGGGAAAGTGGAAGAAATCCTGAGCAGTAAGGCTGAAGAAAGACGAGTGATTTTTGAAGAGGCAGCCGGTGTCCTTAAGTATAAAACTAGAAAACGAAAAGCGGAATCGAAGCTGACGGAAACACAGGATAACTTAAACCGTGTCCATGATATCCTCCATGAATTGGAGGGACAGGTGGAGCCGTTAAAAATTCAGTCTTCCCTCGCCAAGGAATTTTTGGCGAAGAAAGAAGAGCTTGAGCAAATAGAAGTGGCTTTAACCGTTTTTGAAATAGAAGAGCTTTATGAGAAATGGAAAAAACTTTCTCAAGAACTTGAAAAACATAATGAAATGGAACAGCAAATGGCAGGACAGCTTCATGACAGGGAAGGGCATCTCAAAAAACTAAGGGATAGTCTTGCTGCGCTTGAGACATCGATCAATGGGCTTCAGGAAGTTCTCCTGAATGCCAGCGAAGAACTTGAAAAGCTTGAAGGCCGTAAAGAGGTTTTGAAAGAACGGAAAAAAAATGCTGCCCAAAACAAGTCACAGCTAGAAAAAGCGATTGTGGAAGGTGAGGCTGCCGTCGAGCGGTTGTCTTTGCAAAAGGAAAGAGAAACGGAAATCCTCAATGCACTGAACATGGAAGTGAAAGAGATTTCTGAAACCTTACATGAAAAACAAAAAAGCCTAGGCCTATTCAATAGTGATATTGAAGCGATGATCGAAGCGAAAAAGAGTGACTATATCGAGTGGTTGAACAAGCAGGCATCGGCTAAAAACGAAAAACAATACCTGCTCCAGCAATTAACGCAGCAGGAACATAAAAATGCTAAACTGGATATGGAAAATGAAAAGTTCTTAACTGAAAGAATGGAAATCGCTGCTAAAAAAATGGAATATTCACAGCTGATGGAAAATATGACCAAGCAGCTTGAAGAGCATGTCACTTATTTCCGAAATCAGCAGAATAAATTGATTGCTGCAAAAGATACGTATCAAAAACAAGAAACCACCCTTTATAAGGCCTATCAATTCCTTCAACAGGCAAAATCTCGTAAGGAACTACTTGAAGAAATGGAAGATGATTATGCAGGCTTTTTTCAAGGGGTAAAAGAGGTTTTGAAAGCGAAAGAAACCCTTCGAGGCATTGAAGGGGCAGTTGCGGAATTGATAAAGGTTCCAAAGGAATATGAAACGGCTATCGAAACGGCTTTGGGCGGAGCGATGCAGCATGTTGTCGTGGAACGCGAAGAGCATGCACGGGAAGCCATTTCCTTCTTGAAGAAAAATAGGTATGGGCGTGCGACGTTCTTGCCATTATCAGTCATAAAGGCAAGAGAGATATCAGCTAACCAACTATCGATGCTGAAGAGCCATCCAGCTTTTGTGGGGACGGGTTCCTCATTGATCCAATATGATGATAGGCATGCAGCGATTGCTGAAAACCTATTAGGAACCGTAATGATAACGACCGATTTAAAAGGTGCAAATGACCTGGCCAAAATGATGCAGCACCGTTTCCGCTTCGTAACACTTGAAGGAGATATCGTCAATCCAGGTGGTTCAATGACTGGTGGAGCCTTAAAGCAAAAAACGACCTCCCTGCTTTCAAGGAAAACGGAATTGGAAGAGCTCCATCAAAAACTTGCTGCAATGGAAGCTAAAACAAATCAGCTAGAAAAGCAAGTCAAACAGCTCAAAGTGGATCTGGGTGTTCAAGAGCAAACGCTTGAACAAACCAGAAAAACAGGAGAGAGACTTCGATTACAAGAACAAACCCTTAAGGGCGAACTCCGTGAAGTGGAGCTGCAGGAAAGAAATGTGAATGAACGGCTGCATCTTTATGATTTGGATAAAAATTCATATTTGGAAGAACAACAGCAAAAAACTGCAAGACTTGAAGAGCTGGAAGAACTTTTGGGATCGTGTAAAACTGAGATTGAAGGGCTGGACCGGTTGATTTCAGAAATGACCGAACAAAAGCAATCTCAACAATCCTCAAAAGAGAGCCTTGCTGAAGAAACGAATGAACTGAGGGTAATGCTTGCCTCTAAGCGCGGCCAGCTGCAAAACCAAAAAGAGAAGATGGAACGCATTGAATCGGATCTTTCAAAGGAAACAAGCAGGCTTGCCGAAAACAAAGATGATTTAGGGCTCCTGACCAATGAAATGACAGACAGTTCAAGCGGGGAAGAGTCCCTGGAAGATATGGCTCAGCAGAAATTGCTCGATAAAAATGGGGCAATTGAAGGAATCGCCATGAAAAAACAGGAAAAAGACGAGCTTCTAACGCAAGTTGAAACTCTTGAATTGTCCTTGAAAGAGGAAAATAGGCTTTATAGAGGCATTGTCGAAGTGATAAAGGATGAAGAAGTGAAATTAACTCGTCTGGATGTCGAACTGGAAAATCGCCTCGCCCACTTGAGAGAAGAATATACCCTTTCCTTTGAGGGTGCTAAAGAACAGTATCCATTGATGATGCCTGCAGAAGAAGCTCAAAAAAGGGTGAAGCTGATCAAGCTTGCAATCGAGGAACTGGGGACGGTGAATCTAGGTGCAATTGATGAATACGCACGAGTAGCTGAACGCTATGAATTCCTTCTTAGTCAAAAGGAAGACCTTCAACAGGCGAAAGATACATTATTCCAAGTCATCGATGAAATGGATGATGAAATGAAGCGGCGCTTTGCGGATACCTTCTATTCAATCCGTGAAGAGTTCGAACAAGTCTTCAAAGCCTTATTCGGCGGTGGCAGAGCGGAGCTAAAGCTGACAAATCCGGATGATTTACTAAATACAGGAGTAGATATCATTGCACAGCCTCCTGGGAAAAAACTGCAAAATTTGAGCCTCTTATCCGGGGGAGAACGAGCATTGACAGCCATAGCCCTTTTATTCTCCATTCTAAAAGTGCGTCCTGTGCCTTTCTGTATCCTTGATGAGGTCGAGGCAGCGCTTGATGAGGCGAATGTCGTCCGGTTCAGTCAATTTTTAAGGAAGTTCAGCAGGGAAACGCAGTTCATCGTGATCACTCACCGCAAAGGCACGATGGAAGAGGCGGATGTCCTATATGGCATTACGATGCAGGAGTCAGGTGTCTCCAAACTTGTTTCCGTCCGGATGGAAGAATCAGAAAACTTTATTGAAGTTTAAAATTCATGAATTAAAGGAAGTGGGACAATGAGTTTTTTCAAAAAGCTAAAAGAGAAATTTACGACCCAGGAAGAAAAAGAAAAAGAAAAATCAGTTGAAGCAGAAATATCCATAGGGGAAAAATTCAAACAAGGTTTGACAAAGACGAGGAATTCCTTTACGGGAAGGGTTAATGAACTTGTTGCCCGATACCGGAAAGTGGATGAGGACTTTTTTGAAGAACTTGAAGAAATCCTGATACAGGCTGATGTAGGCTTTGATACTGTGATGGAACTGATTGATCAATTAAAAATGGAAGTCAAGCTTCGCAATATCTCTGATACGAGGGAAGTGCAGTCCGTTATTTCCGAAAAGCTTGTAGAAATCTACCAAGGTGATGGTGAAGCGACTTCAAGCCTGAATATACAAGAAGAAGGTTTGACGGTCATTTTGTTTGTAGGGGTTAATGGGGTAGGAAAAACGACGACAATTGGTAAACTTGCCCATAAATTCAAAACAGAAGGTAAATCTGTCGTATTGGCTGCCGGTGATACCTTCCGTGCCGGTGCAATCGAACAGCTCGAGGTTTGGGGAGAGCGTGTCGGTGTCAGTGTAATCAAACAGGGTGAAGGTTCTGACCCTGCAGCGGTCATGTTCGACGCCATTCAGGCCGCCAAGGCACGAAAAGCGGATATACTGATTTGCGATACGGCCGGCCGCTTACAGAATAAAGTGAATTTAATGAAGGAATTGGAAAAGGTGAAACGTGTAATTGAACGTGAAGTACCAGGTGCACCACACGAGGTGTTGCTTGCCCTTGATGCTACGACTGGGCAAAATGCACTTATTCAGGCCAAGACATTCAAGGAAGCGACCAATGTTTCCGGTATTGTTCTAACAAAGCTTGATGGCACTGCAAAAGGTGGGATTGTTTTGGCAATTCGCAATGAATTGGCCATTCCCGTTAAATTTGTCGGGCTAGGTGAAAAAATGGACGATTTACAGGAATTCGATGCTGAGAAATATGTTTACGGCCTTTTTGCTGATATCATCGATAAAGAAGAGGTTTAGAAAAAATGCAAGCCGGAAGAGATAATTCTCTTCTGGTTTTTTGTTCACAGTGGTTATTTGGAGGAACAATTGCAGAAAGGTACAAAAAAGAGGATGAAAAAGAAAAAAATAATGCTTTGCAAACATGTGGTAAGGAGTTTAACTTGACATCAAATAAACAAGGCTTTACAATATAAACTTGTAAAGGGTTTTCACTTAACAGCAGGGAGGCTTGCTAAGATGCTTGAAAAGACAACGCGGATTAATTATTTGTATGACTTTTACCAATCGTTGTTAACAGAGAAGCAGCAGAGCTACATGTCCCTCTACTATCTGGATGATTACTCTCTTGGCGAGATTGCCGAAGAATACGAAGTCAGTAGGCAGGCAGTCTATGATAATATAAAAAGAACGGAAGCGATGCTTGAGGAATATGAAGCAAAGCTTTTGTTATTTCAAAAATTTCAAGAGCGTAACCAGTGGATTGCGAATATGAAGGGACTCATAGAAAAGGATTCCTTTTCAAAAGAGGAGCTGCTTGAAGCAATCACAACGCTTGAGAAGTTGGATTAGGAGGCGGCAATATGGCATTTGAAGGATTGGCCGACCGACTGCAGAGCACGATGCAAAAAATCCGCGGAAAAGGGAAGGTCAACGAAGCGGACGTAAAAGAAATGATGCGTGAAGTTCGATTGGCCCTGCTTGAAGCTGATGTTAACTTTAAAGTCGTGAAGGATTTTGTAAAACGTGTCAGTGAACGTTCGGTAGGTCAGGAAGTGCTGAAAAGCTTAACCCCCGGTCAACAGGTAATTAAAGTAGTTAAGGAAGAATTGACGGAGCTGATGGGCGGCGAACAAAGCAAGATTGCCGTTGCCTCGAAACCACCGACTGTCATTATGATGGTAGGGCTTCAGGGTGCTGGTAAAACGACGACCACCGGAAAGCTTGCCAATCTTCTTAGAAAAAAATACAACCGCAAGCCATTGCTCGTTGCGGCTGATATTTACCGTCCGGCGGCGATTAAGCAGCTTGAAACACTTGGCAAACAATTAAGCATGCCTGTTTTCTCCCTTGGGGACCAGGTCAGCCCTGTTGAAATTGCCAAACAGGCAATTGAAAAAGCAAAGGAAGAACATCATGATTATGTGTTGATTGATACCGCAGGCCGCCTACATGTTGATGAAAACTTGATGGGTGAACTGAAGGATATCAAAGAGTTGACAAAACCTGATGAAATCTTCTTGGTTGTCGATGCGATGACAGGTCAGGATGCGGTCAATGTAGCCCAAAGCTTCAATGAACAGCTAGGCCTGACAGGAGTCGTCTTAACGAAACTTGATGGGGATACACGTGGCGGTGCGGCACTTTCCATTCGTTCAGTCACCGACACGCCGATTAAATTCGTCGGTATGGGGGAAAAGTTGGATGCACTTGAAGCTTTCCATCCAGAACGGATGGCGTCAAGGATTCTCGGCATGGGTGATGTATTGACCCTTATCGAAAAAGCACAGGCCAATGTAGATGAAGAAAAAGCGAAAGAATTAGAGAAAAAGATGCGTACAGCCACTTTTACCTTTGATGATTTCCTTGATCAGCTTGGTCAGGTGCGGAATATGGGACCGCTTGATGATATTCTGAAAATGATTCCCGGTGCGAATAAAATGAAAGGGATGGACAATCTTCAAATCGATGAGAAACAGATCGGTCATGTAGAAGCTATCATCCGTTCAATGACTACGCATGAGAAGGAACATCCGGAATCCATGAATGCATCCCGCAAGAAACGGATTGCCAAGGGAAGCGGCAGATCGATTCAAGAAGTGAACCGTCTACTGAAACAATTCGAAGAAATGAAAAAGATGATGAAACAGGTTACGAACATGCAAAAAGGAAAGAAAAAGGGATTCAAATTCCCGTTCATGTAAGGTTTATTTCAGGTCGAAACTGAAGTGAAATACGGGTCGAATCCATGTGTTTCAACACTTTTTTTACCTGTTAAGAAAAAAACCTTTACAAACATGCAAGACATTTGATATTATACTATCTTGTGTGAAACTATTCGGAGGTGCTTATTTAAAATGGCAGTAAAAATTCGCTTAAAACGTATGGGAGCTAAAAAATCTCCTTTCTATCGTATTGTAGTTGCAGATTCCCGTTCACCACGTGACGGACGTTACATTGAAGTGGTAGGAACTTATAACCCGGTGACTCAACCAGCTAAAGTTGAAATCAACGAAGAGCTTGCTCTTAAATGGTTACAAGATGGAGCTAAACCATCTGATACAGTTCGTAACTTATTCTCTACACAAGGCATCATGGAAAAATTCCATGTTGCGAAAAACAGCAAGTAATCGACGGTAGTTGATGAAAGCACTGATTGAAACGATTGTTTCAGCACTTGTGGATTATCCGGAAGAGGTCATCGTGACCTCCAAGGAAGAATCCGACCGGATTGTTTATATCCTCTCCGTTCATAAAGAGGACATGGGCAAGGTGATCGGTAAACAAGGGCGTGTTGCTAAGGCGATTCGGACTGTGGTATATGCAGCAGGATCTTCACAGCAGAAGAAAATCTATTTGGAGATTTCCGAATAAGGAGGGTTAATACCCCTCCTTTTTTTGTACTTCAAGAAAGTGAAATTCCGACTCGGATCCTAATTGAATAGACCAGGACTTTAAACTTTACGCCTTTTTAAGACGCATCTTTTACCGATTTACGTTATACTTAAGAGAATGACCCCCATTTCAAAAAGATTACCCCATCATACATATTTTTTGAAGGAAATAAGAAATCATAGATAATAGGAGGTGCTGGAATGAAAATTCTCCAAAATGTAATCGTTAACCAAGTATTAACGGAATCCAGCAAGAATCAGCTCCTCGAGAAATACAAGTCAAAACGCCTTCAGCTTCAAAAAGAGAGTGAACAGCTTCGCTTTGAACTGAAAAAACTTGAAAAAACAAGAACTCTCCAACCTGCTAGTCTCCGTGCTCATTTTGAAAAAGAAATAAACCAGAGGCAAGAAAAAATTAAACTGCTTGAATTTCAAATGGAGCAGTTGGAGATCCTTCCCGCAGGAAGTGAATTGAAGGAACGGGAAGTTCAAAGTATCATTGATGTGGAAATTGGGGCAGATTGGGACGAAATTATGGCAACGAAGACCATTGTCATAAAAGATGGAATCGTCTCGGAAATTCGTTAGAGGTGAAAGAATGGAAAAATGGTTTAATGTAGGTAAAATTGTCAACACACATGGTCTTTTAGGAGAAGTCCGTGTTATTTCTTCAACAGACTTTCCAGAAAAACGATACAAAGTGGGAAATACTCTGTATTTGTTTAGGGACACGGAGAAAAAACCCTTGCCGCTTATCATCAGGTCGCATCGCACCCATAAAAACTTTAACCTGTTGACATTCGAGAATTATTATAACGTCGGACAGGTCGAGGCTTTTAAAAACGGGGTCCTGAAAGTCAAGGAAGCACAGCTTGGCAAATTGGACGAAGGTGAGTTCTACTTCCATGAAATCATCGGCTGTTCGGTATTTACTGATGAAGGCATGGAAGTTGGGGAAATCATTGAGGTTCTTACGCCTGGTGCCAATGATGTTTGGGTGATTAAGAAAGCTGGCAGTAAGGACGTCCTGATCCCGTATATTGAACAAATTGTAAAAGAAGTGGATATTTCCGCTAAAAAGGTCATCATTACACCGATGGAAGGACTTTTGGACTGATGAAAATCGATGTGCTTTCGCTTTTTCCAGAAATGTTCGAAGGGGTATTTGGTTCGTCCATCTTAAAAAAGGCAGCGGAAAAGCAGGCTGTCAGCTATAAGGTGACCAATTTTCGAGATTATGCAGATAATAAACATTCGACGGTAGACGATTATCCGTATGGCGGCGGTGCCGGAATGGTATTGAAGGCACAGCCGATCTTTGATGCTGTGGAAGCTTTAAAAGGGCAAGGTGAGCTAACCCCAAGGGTAGTCCTGCTTTGTCCCCAGGGAGAGCGTTACACGCAGAAAAAAGCCGAAGAGCTTGCCGGAGAGGAACATCTCATTTTCATTTGCGGGCATTATGAAGGGTATGATGAGCGCATCCGGGAGCATGTCGTCACTGATGAAATATCGATTGGAGACTTTGTACTTACAGGCGGGGAATTGGGTGCGATGGTCATTATTGACAGCGTTGTGCGTTTGCTGCCTGGCGTTCTGGGAAATGTTGACTCCCCGATTCTTGATTCCTATTCTTCTGGTTTGTTAGAGCATCCCCATTATACTAGGCCTGCAGATTTCCGGGGGATGAAGGTTCCCGATCCGTTAATATCCGGGAATCATAAAAAAATCGATGAATGGCGGATGAAGGAATCTCTGCGCAGAACTTGGATTCGACGTCCGGATTTGCTCGATAGTTATGAACTATCGGAAGTTGAAAAAAAATTATTATCCGAGATTAAAAAAGAAGACTGATGTCTATTGCATCGACGTTTATAGTATGATAGGATATAACTTGTGACTTGGGCAAAATGCTCAGTCTTATAACGATGTTCCGCTGCAAACAATATGTATTTGCAAGAGCGTCCAGGAGGAGTTGAAATCGATGCAAAATCTTATTAACGAAATCACAAAAGAACAACTTCGCTCAGATCTTCCATCATTCAGACCTGGTGACACAGTACGTGTACACGTAAAGGTTATTGAAGGAACTCGCGAACGTATCCAGTTGTTTGAAGGCGTTGTAATCAAACGTCGTGGCGGCGGAGTTAGTGAAACTTTCACAGTACGTAAGATTTCTTACGGCGTTGGAGTAGAACGTGCTTTCCCTGTTCACACACCAAAAATTGCGAAACTAGAAGTTATCCGTCACGGTAAAGTACGTCGTGCGAAACTTTATTACCTACGCGAACTTCGTGGTAAAAAAGCACGTATTAAAGAAATTCGTCGTTAATCCTTCGAATATCTTCATGCGGGTTTACCATGATCCACATAAGGTGAATAACCAAACAGTATCATGCAAAAAAAGGGAGCTTGTTTATCAGGCTCCCTTTTTGCACTTTAAGAAACGATGAATGCACATACGGTGAAAACTATATAGAATCCTGCTCGCTATAGCGTTCGCAACATGTTAAAATGATTGTTGATATGCTTCAAAAAGGGTGGGTAAGGATGGCGAAAAAGAAAAATGAATTGTGGGAATGGACGAAGGCGGTCATAATCGCGGTTATAGCGGCGACGCTGATTCGTTATTTCCTCCTGGCTCCTATTGTTGTGGACGGTAATTCCATGATGCCGACATTAAAGGATACGGACCGCATGATCGTTAATAAAATCTCCTATTCGATCGGCGAACCGAAAAGATTCGACATTATCGTTTTCGAAGCTCCAGAAGGAAAAGATTACATAAAGCGGGTCATCGGATTGCCAGGGGAAAAAGTGGAATATAGAGATGATACTCTATATGTGGATGGAAAAGCTTATGATGAGCCATACTTGGATGAATATAAAGAACAATTGATTGATGGCGGGGATTTGACCGAATCTTTTACATTAAGTGATGTCATAGAACAAGGAACGGTACCTGAAGACACCCTTTTTGTCCTAGGGGATAATCGCCGTTTTAGTAAGGATAGCCGCCATATTGGCGTAGGTGTCGTTCCTTACGATAAAGTGTTAGGAAAAACTAAATTAGTTTATTGGCCGATTGAAGACTTTCGATTGGCGGAATAGTAGGAAGGTGGATTCCATTGACAATACAGTGGTTCCCTGGCCATATGGCCAAAGCAAGACGGGAAGTAACAGAGAAATTAAAACTGATCGACATCATCTTTGAACTTGTGGATGCCCGGATTCCGGCATCTTCACGAAATCCGATGATCGATGAAATCATTCAGCATAAACCGCGGGTTATCCTTTTGAATAAAGCGGATATGGCCGATCCGGTAAAAACCAATATGTGGCTTGAGCATTATAAATCGCAGGGGAAAACGGCGATTGCCATTAATTCGCAGGCAGGAAACGGTTTAAACCAGATTACGGCTGCTGCCAAAAAACTTTTAAAAGAGAAGTATGAGCGGATGGAATCTAGAGGAATAAAGCCGAGAGCGATCCGGGCCATGATAGTCGGCATTCCGAACGTTGGGAAATCGACACTAATCAATCGACTTGCCAAAAAGAACATTGCCAAAACAGGGAATACTCCTGGCGTCACGAAAGCGCAGCAATGGATAAAAGTTGGTAAGGAATTGGAATTGCTGGATACGCCGGGGATTCTCTGGCCGAAATTCGAGGATCAAGAAGTTGGTTTGAAGCTTGCATTGACAGGTGCGATCAAGGATACGATTTTAAACTTGCACGAAGTCTCTTTATACGGTCTTCGCTTTTTGGAAAAAGAATATCCGGATCGAATGAAATCCCGTTATAACCTGGATGTAATTCCGCAGGAAACGCTAGAATTGTTCGATGCGGTCGGAAAGTTCAGGGGCTGTTTGGCATCTGGGGGCTTCATCGATTATGATAAGACCGCGGAGTTGGTCGTACGTGAAATCCGTTCAGAAAAGATGGGCCCGCTTACGTTCGAGGTCCCATTAGATTATGAAGAGGTTGATATTCCCGATTAACTGGAAGTGATACGGAGCTGGAGCTGGATGTCGAAAAGGTATTTCTTTTTGATGTCTCTTTTCCGCTCCGTATTTTTTTTCTGAACTGAAGAAAGGAAGCAAGACTGCCGATAATTAATATGATGGGTGATAAAAGATGATAACTACAATGAGCATTAAGGAAATCTCCTCAAAATTAATGACAATAAGAGAACCCGAAGATCCTTTTTTACAAGAATGCCAGGAGGATGGAAGAAAGGGAGTAACCGACTTAGTAGGCAAATGGCAAAGAGCTTATGAAAAAGAACAAAAGGTAAGGGATGCTTTCACGGAAATGACAGAGTTTGAACGGCAATTGCGAAAACAGGGGTTTTCCATTTTGGCTGGTATCGATGAAGTGGGAAGAGGACCGCTCGCAGGACCAGTTGTGACGAGTGCAGTCATCTTGCCTGAATCTTTTTATTTGCCAGGTCTTAATGATTCTAAAAAAATTCCAGAATCAAAAAGGGAACGGTTTTATGAGATGATTTTTAAGGAAGCACTATCCATAGGTGTGGGTGTTGTACATAGCGAAGTTATTGATGAAATCAATATATATCAAGCCACGAAAAAGGCAATGGTGGCCGCAGTGAACGATTTGTCAGAACTTCCTGATCATTTGCTGATCGATGCGATGGAACTGGATGTGCCGATTCCGCAGCTTTCACTCATAAAGGGGGACTCAAGAAGCATTAGCATCTCTGCGGCCTCCATAATAGCGAAAGTGACCCGTGATAGGATGATGAAGGAATATGGTGAAAAATATCCGGAATATGGTTTCGAAAAGCACATGGGTTACGGGACGAGCCAACATTTAGAAGCACTCCGCACGCACGGGCTTACACCTTGGCATAGAAGAAGTTTTGCACCAGTTAAGGAAATCGCTGCAAGAACGAAGAGCTAAGGGGGGATGAGGGTGCAATCCATAACAAGCGGGCAACCCGTTTCTTCACCCATCGAAGTAAAAGGATCTGTGAGTTTGAAAAATGGACAAATCCTTATCGGGAAGGTGAATAAGGTTTTTCCTGACCAAACGGCCGAAGTGCAGATTGGCCATCAAAAAATGATTGCCAATCTCGAAATCCCGCTACGGGCAGGAGAAAGGTACTGGTTTCAAGTGAAGCACCCAATAGAGGGGAGGATCGTGTTAAAAGCTTTAGATTCCCCCGATATGAGTGTTTCCGGCTTAAAGGGAACGGCTGGACAATTGATCGCTCATCTTGGCATGACGCCTGAACCGGCCGCTTCGAAGCTTGCCGAATACCTCTTGGCAAATAGGCTTCCGATAACAAAGGAAACCTTTCAGTCCGCTTTACAATGGTTAAAAGCTACCGATGCTGCAGAAGCTGGTCTGCCTGTAATAAAATCGATGTACATTCAGCAACTGCCATTTGTAAAAGATGTATTTGATGCATTATTTACGCAGTCCAAAGGTGAACCTTTCCACAAACTACTCAGTGCCTTCAAGCAACAGCTGCAAGATGTTGGGGCAGTAACGAGGACTGCCGTCAAGCTTAAGGATGTATTGGACTCTTTGCATGTTGTTAAACAGAACCAGCTTCAACAAAATGGTTTGCAAAACCTAGTGACCACTTGGCTGAATCCCGATTCAACGCCAGAAATGAAATCTGGTGCATTTTCCCTGCTTCAAAAGACGGGTTTAATTCCAAAAGGAATTACAGAAGCTGTCTTTCTGGAAAACTTAATGGATGGAACTGAGGCAAGGTCCGTTATGGCCAAGAATTCAGTGATTGATAAATTACACCAAGGATTGCAGTTGCTTTCCGGGACAAAAAGCGGTGCATTTGCAAAAGTTGTAGAGGCCGAACCGACCATTGATCGCAAATTTACCGGTCATGATCATAAGGGAGCAAACCTGCCAGCTGATCTCCACTCGATACAGAGAAAAAACATTTCTGCAGAAAAACTTTCCCCTCTTGTCTTTCATTTACTCCAGAGTGCTTTTACCGAAGCAACAGCTAAAAAGGCAATAGGCGGAAAAATAGAAGTGAACGACCTTATAGGCTACTTGAATACGGATACAGAGCAAATAGAGGAGTCGAAGGGTAAGGTGGCTGAATTACTGTTTCAGTCGCTTAATAAGCTTTCTGAGGCCCAATACGTTAGGAATAATGAGCGGCTTGTCCTTTCACATGTACTGGAAGCTGAGCTTCAAACAATCGATTTCACCAACGGGTCTTCCGTTGCAAACCAACTAAAAGAAATGACCAAGGTCCTTGGCCTTCAGCTGGAACATGCACTCCTTAATCTTTCTGGAGATGATACGAAGGAGATCCCGAATGATTTAGAGACACTTAAACCGCTGCTGCTTAAATTGCTGAATGAGCAAATTCCGGCATCTATCAAGGAGATGGCAGAACAAATCCTGAATCGGATTACTGCGCAACAGGTCCTTTCACAGGAAAATGGGCCGATCCAGAATTTGCTCCTGACACTTCCACTCAATTTGGGATCGATTCAAACAGACCTAACTTTACAATGGAGCGGAAGGAAAACAAAAGATGGCAAAATAGACCCGGATTACTGCAGAGTCCTATTTTATTTAGAATTGGAACGTCTTAAAGAAACGGTCATCGACATGCAGGTTCAAAACCGTATCATAAAAGTGACGGTCATCAATGGGCATGGTGCGCTCCTTGAAGAGGCAGCCGGTCAATATCTTGACATCCTAAGAGAAAATCTCGGAAAAATGGATTACAGATTATCAGGGGTTTCATTTGTAAAAACCGTGAATGAAAAAGAGCGGGTCCTAGAGGTGAAACCGATTCCTTTTTCGGAAACCGGTTCATATAGCGGATTGGATATTCGAATATGATAAATGAGCAACGAAAAGAAGCCATTGCCTTAAAGTATGATCAAAGAACGTCCAAAGCGCCCGTCATATTGGCGAAGGGGAAAGGTAAAACGGCTGAAAATATTCTGAAAACGGCCATGAAACTGAATATACCGGTCCAGAGGGACGAATCGCTTGCTGCACTTTTAGGTCAATTGGATATAAATCAAACGATTCCGGAAGAATTATATGGAGCAGTTGCAGAGGTATTTGCATTCATTTATAAAGTTGACAAGGACATGAATCGGTAGGATCCTAGTTATCTGTGATTTCACCAAATGGAGTTATGTTGGTTTATGTAGAATATTAGGGAAATCACTATCATATTTTCATTATACTAAAAAAATACTAAACTATTTACAAAAGGACAAGGCAATGGCTTTGTCCTTTTGCTTTTATTTAGGGTAAGACAAGGGATAACCGTGGATTCTCATGAAAAGTTTTCTGAGTCAATATGTTGAAAAGGCTTTCATAGTAACATTTTATCTAGATTTCAACTGTAATGACAATAGAATTTCAGAGCAAAAATGAATGATTTTAACAAGAAAAAAATCTACGGAAAAGAAGGTTTTTTCCATTTTACACAGGAGAATAGAAGTATATTATAATAATATTTTAAAAATTCCGGGAAAGAAAATTATGCACGAAGGAGAATTTTGTTGTAATATGATAGAGAAAACACGCATTAAATTTCGAAGTTGTTTTTTAGTAGATAAGGAGGATGGGAAATGAATATCCATGAGTATCAGGGGAAAGAGATATTGCGACAATACGGGGTATCCGTTCCAAATGGCCGGGTTGCCTTTACTGTTGATGAAGCAGTGGAAGCAGCGAAGGAGTTAGGTACGGAAGTTGTTGTCGTAAAAGCTCAAATTCATGCGGGCGGCCGCGGGAAAGCCGGCGGAGTCAAGGTAGCGAAGAATCTTGATGAAGCTCGTACATATGCAGAAGAGATTCTTGGCAAGACGTTGGTGACCCATCAAACAGGACCTGCAGGCAAGGAAGTTAAGCGTTTACTTATAGAAGAGGGCTGCGACATTACGAAAGAGTATTATATCGGGCTGGTCCTTGACCGTGCTACGAATAGTGTCGTGTTGATGGCTTCTGAAGAAGGCGGAACGGAAATTGAGGAAGTGGCCGAAAAGACGCCAGAGAAAATTTTCAAAGAAGTAATCGATCCGGTTGTCGGCCTGACTGGCTTCCAAGCACGGAGGATTGCATTCAATATCAATATTCCGGCTTCACTTATAAATAAAGCTTCCAAGCTGATGGTTAACTTATATACTGCTTTCGTTGAAAAAGATTGCTCAATCGCAGAAATCAACCCATTAGTGGTTACGGGCGACGGAAATGTAATGGCACTTGATGCTAAATTGAATTTTGATGATAATGCGATTTACCGCCAAAAAGACATCGCGGAATTCCGTGATTTGGATGAAGAGGATGCAAAAGAGATTGAAGCATCAAAACATGGCCTTAGTTACATATCGCTTGACGGAAATATCGGATGCATGGTTAATGGTGCCGGGCTTGCTATGGCTACGATGGACATCATTAAACATTATATGGGAGATCCGGCTAACTTCCTTGACGTTGGTGGCGGCGCCACTGAGGAAAAAGTGAAAGAGGCTTTCAAAATCATCCTTTCCGATAAAAATGTTAAAGGCATCTTCGTTAATATCTTCGGAGGAATCATGAAATGTGACATCATCGCAACAGGCGTCGTGGCTGCTGCTAAAGAGCTTGGCTTGGATGTCCCTCTTGTTGTTCGTCTTGAAGGAACGAATGTGGACCTTGGCAAAAAGATTCTAAAAGAGTCAGGTTTAAATATTACGGCTGCTGAATCAATGGCTGATGGAGCACAAAAAATAGTATCACTTGTAGGATAATAGGCAGGGGGGAACATAATGAGCGTTTATATTAATAAAGATACGAAAGTGATCGTTCAGGGAATCACTGGTGCAACAGCATTATTTCATACAAAACAAATGTTGGAATACGGCACGAAAATCGTTGGAGGAGTCACTCCGGGTAAAGGTGGAACAGAAGCGGAAGGAGTACCTGTATTCAATACAGTTTCCGAAGCTGTCACTGAAACCGGTGCGAATGCTTCCGTTATCTATGTACCGGCGCCATTTGCTGCCGATGCAATTCTGGAAGCTGTAGACGCAGAACTTGATCTTGTCATTTGTATCACGGAACATATTCCTGTCCTGGATATGGTCAAGGTTAAGCGTTACATGGAAGGCAAAAAAACTCGCTTGATCGGACCGAACTGCCCAGGTGTCATTACTCCTGAAGAGTGTAAGATTGGTATCATGCCAGGATATATCCACAAAAAAGGCCATGTAGGTGTAGTTTCACGTTCTGGAACTTTAACGTACGAAGCCGTTCACCAATTATCGCAAGCTGGCATCGGGCAATCTTCGGCTGTCGGTATCGGTGGGGATCCAGTTAACGGAACGGATTTCATCGACGTATTGAAGGCATTCAATGAAGATCCGGAAACACATGCTGTGATCATGATCGGGGAAATCGGCGGAACGGCAGAAGAAGAAGCAGCAATCTGGGTGAAGGAAAATATGACTAAGCCAGTTGTTGGTTTCATTGGTGGCCGTACGGCTCCTGCCGGTAAACGCATGGGACATGCCGGAGCCATTATCTCAGGAGGAAAAGGAACTGCTGACGAGAAAATCCGCGTTATGAACGAATGTGGAATTAAAGTTGCCGAAACTCCATCCGTAATGGGTGAAACATTGATTTCCGTCTTGAAAGAAAAAGAGATTTACGAACCTTGTAAAACACATTAATTTAAGCTGGGCCGACCTTTTTTTGGGTCGGTCTTATTTTCCTCCAATATCCTCGGGAGACACCGAGTACATCACCATCAACCTACCTTTAAAAAAATCCGGTTAGGGGCGTTTCAAATTGAATAAAAAAGAAAAGTTAATCCATCTCCATCATTGCCGCGGGGCAGGATGGAAATCAATCCAAACAATCATGTCAAAAGACCCGTCATTATCTTCCCTATTCACGACGGATTACGTTGAATGGGCAAAAATGCTCCCTATCCCTTCAAATAAGCTCAACCTCTTTCTCAAAGATTTACATTCACTCAATACCATCGATAAACTTAAAAATTACGAAGATAGCCAAATCCATTGTTTGACGATCTTCGATGATGAATATCCTTTTTTACTGAAGCAAATATTCGATCCTCCATGGGTTCTTTATTATAAAGGTGATAAGAAGCTTTTAACAAGGAAGAATACGCTAGGTGTTGTTGGAACACGTAAGCCAACCTCGTATGGTCTGGAGGCCTTAAAATCGATTCTATTACCGCTAGTAAAGAAAAAGTTCGTGATCATAAGCGGGGTGGCGGCTGGAATCGATGCAGAGTCACATAAGATCACATTAAAGGAAGGCGGAGATACGATTGGGGTTTTAGGAGGAGGGCTTATGCAAATATATCCGAAATCCAATGTTACCCTTGCTGAAGAAATCGTCAATAAAGGCCTGCTTATATCTGAGACTCCACCGGAAATGAAGGCGGAACCTTGGATGTTTCCGCTTAGGAATCGAATCATCAGTGGATTATCACAGGGAGTATTCGTGGTCGAGGCAAAAGAAAGGAGCGGTTCCCTTATTACGGCACAAGCTGCTTTGGAACATGGCAGGGAGGTATTTGCACTTCCTGGAAATGTTACAAGCCTTGAATCACTGGGGACCAATCAATTGATTTCCGATGGTGCCAAACTTGTTTTGAGTTCCAGGCAGATCGAGGAAGAGTTTTGACAATATAATATAGAAGATAGGCGGAGAATCATACGGGAAAATAGAAAAAAGGTGCTTTTTTAGAAGGATGGGTTGAATTATTAGACAAAAAGGTTGAAAATATTGTAAAACTGTTATAAGTTTTGCAAATGGCACCTCTTGTCAAAATACCTATTAATAAATGAATCAGCATGCTTTGAAAAGTAAAGAGGTGTTGACAAATGATTTTTGAATGATTAATAATAGTGAAGATTTATATTACCTCTTTGAGGAGGATTTATTGGATGTCAGAATACTTAGTGATTGTGGAATCGCCCGCAAAGGCGAAAACAATAGAACGTTACTTGGGAAAAAAATATAAAGTAAAGGCTTCCATGGGGCATGTTCGAGATTTGCCTAAAAGTCAAATGGGTGTCGATGTTGAACATGAATATGAGCCTAAATATATAACTATCCGCGGCAAAGGCCCGGTTTTAAAAGAATTGAAAACCGCTGCGAAAAAAGCGAAAAAAATCTATCTCGCGGCTGACCCCGACAGGGAAGGGGAAGCCATTGCCTGGCATTTGGCTCACAGTCTTGATGTTGATGTTAACTCTGATTGCCGTGTGGTATTCAACGAGATCACGAAAGAGGCCATCAAAGAATCATTTAAATCGCCGAGGCCAATAAATATGAAATTGGTTGATGCCCAGCAGGCAAGAAGGGTTTTGGATCGTTTAGTCGGATACAATATAAGCCCGCTTTTGTGGAAAAAAGTGAAAAAAGGCTTAAGTGCGGGACGGGTCCAATCGGTTGCTGTACGGATGATCATTGACCGGGAGAAGGAAATCAAAGATTTCATCCCGGAAGAGTATTGGACAATCAAGGCTGATTTTGTAAAAGGCAAAGAACAGTTTGAAGGTTCCTTCTTCAGCCTTGGCGGAGAGAAGAAGGAATTAAAAACCGAAGAGGACGTCAAAAAAGTGCTCGCCTCTTTAAATGGCGGCGAATTTACGATAGGAGCCGTGGCTAAAAAGGAAAGAAGGCGCAATCCAGCTGCCCCTTTTACAACTTCTTCCCTACAACAGGAAGCGGCACGTAAATTGAATTTCCGTGCAAAGAAAACCATGATGCTTGCTCAGCAGCTTTATGAAGGAATCGAGCTTGGCAAGGAAGGTACAGTCGGGTTAATCACTTATATGAGAACCGATTCAACCCGGATTTCCGATGTTGCGAAAGAGGAAGTCCATACATTCATCCAAAATAATTATGGTAAAGATTATGTTCAGGCTGAACAGCGCAAGGAGAAAAAACAAACGAATGCCCAGGACGCCCATGAAGCAGTCAGGCCAACAAGCACATTACGTGAACCGGGTGTGGTCAAGGAGTTCTTATCCAGAGATCAATTCCGTCTTTATAAATTGATATGGGAACGATTCGTTTCTAGTCAAATGTCTTCGGCAGTCATGGATACGATGAGTATCGACCTGCATAACGGGGAGGTCATCTTCAGGGCAAATGGTTCAAAAATTAAATTTCCGGGTTTCATGAAGGTATATGTCGAAGGGTCCGATGACTCGGTGGAAGAAAAGGAAAATGCACTTCCGGATGTAAAAAAAGGAGATCAATTCTTTTCAAAAGATATCGAGCCAAAGCAGCATTTCACACAGCCTCCGCCCCGATATACTGAAGCACGTCTTGTCAAAACCCTAGAGGAACTGGGAATAGGCCGTCCTTCTACATATGCTCCTACCTTGGATACGATTCAAAAACGGGGCTATGTTACCTTGGATAATAAACGGTTCATCCCAACTGAGCTTGGTGAGATCGTTCTTGAATTGATACGCGAATTCTTCCCGGATATTCTTGATGCAGAGTTCACTGCCAAGATGGAACAGGAATTCGACAGCGTCGAGGAAGGCAGTATCGAATGGATAAAGGTCATTGATGAATTTTATAAAGAGTTTGCAATTCATCTGGCCAAAGCTGAAGTCGAGATGGAGAAAATTGAAATTAAAGATGAACCTGCCGGTGAAGATTGCGTGGAATGCGGACATGGGATGGTCTTTAAGATGGGGCGTTATGGAAAGTTCATGGCATGCAGCAATTTCCCGGATTGCCGTAACACAAAGCCAATCGTTAAAGAAATCGGTGTCAAATGCCCAAAATGTAAAGAAGGAAACATCATTGAAAGGAAAAGTAAAAAACGCCGCATATTTTACGGGTGTGATACCTACCCTGGATGTGACTTCATATCATGGGATAAACCGCTTCCGCGGAGTTGTCCAAAATGTGAAGGTACACTTGTTGAAAAGAAACTCAAAAAAGGCGTCCAGGTCCAGTGCATGGATTGTGATTTCAAGGAAATGCCGCAAGCATAGAAAAGACCGTGAAATCGTTTACTTTCCCTGTGAACTATCGAAAAAACCTAAATATAAATTGACTCGGCATCTGCCGAGTTTCTTTATGTTCAGGAAAGTATGATATCATAATAATATGTGAATTCGGTTCCAAGAAGAAAATGGATAAAGCTTGAAACTTTTTTATTTAGGCCATGTGATGTAAAATTCAGTGGACAAGTACATTCTTTTAAAGATATAATTCCTATTTGTGTCCGTTACCCTTTTTAGAAAAGATGGATTGCAGGAAGAATGCCGGCTTGAGGCATGTGCTTTAAAATTATCGTTAGCAGGAATGAGTATTTCGGGTATAAATACATAGATATCGTTAAAAATGAAACGTTAATAAAAGCAGTTTTAATGATAAATGATCCTGTCTTATCATATCTATACATGGAGGTTCGAAAAATGAAAGAAACAAAAGTAAGTGTAATCGGTGCTGGGCTTGCTGGAAGTGAAGCGGCGTGGCAGTTAGCTAAAAGAGGAATTAAAGTCGATCTATATGAAATGCGCCCTGTAAAACAAACGCCAGCCCATCATACCGATAAATTCGCTGAACTTGTTTGTTCCAATTCACTTCGGGCAAATACTTTAACAAATGCAGTTGGTGTTTTAAAAGAAGAAATGCGTATTCTGGATTCGGTTATCATGTCGGCAGCAGATGCTTGTGCTGTACCGGCTGGCGGTGCTTTAGCTGTTGATCGACATGAATTTGCCGGTCTTGTTACGGAAAGGGTTAAAAATCATCCAAATGTGACGGTAATTAATGAAGAAGTGACGGAAATTCCGGAAGGTCCTACCGTCATTGCAACCGGTCCGCTTACAAGTCAGTCGCTATCTGACAGTTTAAAGCAAATCATGGATGAAGAATACTTGTACTTCTATGATGCCGCCGCACCAATTCTTGAAAAAGACAGCATAAACATGGATAAAGTATATTTGAAATCCCGTTATGACAAAGGGGAAGCAGCTTATTTGAACTGTCCGATGACGGAAGAAGAGTTTGACCGCTTTTATGAAGCATTGATCGCTGCAGAAACAGTACCACTTAAAGAATTCGAAAAGGAAATCTTTTTTGAAGGCTGCATGCCAATTGAAGTGATGGCATCACGTGGGAAGAAAACGATGTTATTTGGTCCATTGAAGCCTGTTGGATTAGAAGATCCAAAAACGGGAAAACGTCCTTTTGCTGTAGTTCAATTGCGTCAAGATGATGCGGCAGGAACACTTTATAATATTGTTGGTTTTCAGACACATTTGAAATGGGGGCCGCAAAAAGAAGTGTTGCAGCTCATACCTGGATTGGAAAATGCGGAAATTGTGCGTTATGGAGTCATGCATCGAAACACATTCATAAACTCACCTAATGTATTGAAACCTACGTATCAATTCAAGAATCGGGATGATTTATTCTTTGCCGGTCAAATGACTGGTGTCGAAGGGTATGTAGAATCTGCTGCATCAGGACTTGTTGCAGGTATCAATGCTGCAAGGATCGTCCAAGGATTGGAGCCTATCATATTCCCTGCGGAGACGACGATGGGCAGCATGGCAAGGTACATAACTTCGACGAATGGTAAGAGCTTCCAACCGATGAATGCCAACTTTGGATTGCTTCCAGACCTGGAAGTGAGAATCAAATCGAAAAAAGAGCGGAACGAAACGCATGCTAAACGCGCTTTGGACACAATTCAGAACTTTGTGAAAAATTTGTAAAATATTTGCCTGCTGTTTTAAAGTATGATACTATTTATTAGCCTTTGCGAGGTGTTTCCATGATTAATCAAAAAAAGGCATTATCATCCTTCATCGAATATTTACAGATTGAAAAAAACAGTTCACAATACACCATTGAAAATTATAAACGTGATATTCACGAATTTTTTCTGTTCCTTAATGAACAGGGCATTGAGGATATCACGTCCGTTGAATATTTGGATGTCCGGTTATATTTAACGAATTTATATGAGAAAAACCTTTCTAAGCGCACTGTAGCAAGAAAAACTTCTTGCTTGCGGAGCCTTTATAGATTTTTACTACGTGAAGGTGATGTGAAGGATAACCCTTTTTCTTTGGCTTCTTTACCTAAAAAGGATCAAAGACTGCCACGTTTTCTTTATGAGAAGGAAATGAATCAGTTGTTTTCTACTTTAAAGAAAGATTCACCGATAGGAATAAGGAACAATGCCTTACTGGAATTATTGTATGCTACAGGAATTCGTGTAAGTGAATGTTGTGAGATTAAACTGCAGGATATCGACCTTTCCTTAGGGACGGTACTGATCCATGGAAAAGGAAAAAAGGATCGCTACGTTCCGGTTGGCAGTTATGCACAGGAAGCGATAGATTTATACATACGTACAGCCAGGATGGAATTGACTTCGTCTGACGCCAAGGCGCATGTTTATTTATTTGTTAATTTTCGTGGAGACCCTCTGACACCTAGGGGAGTTCGCTATATATTGAATGAATTGATAAAAAAGTCAGCCGCAGATGGAAGTCTTCATCCCCATATGCTAAGGCATTCGTTTGCTACACACCTATTGAATAATGGGGCGGACATTCGCACGGTTCAGGAATTGCTTGGTCATTCCAAAATTTCATCAACGCAAGTGTATACGCATGTTACAAAAGACCAATTGAAAAAAGTCTACAATGCATCACATCCGCGGCCTTAAATGTTGAAAGGGGACACTTTATGACAACGATATTTGCAGTGCATCATAAAGGTGAATGTGCCATGTCCGGTGATGGGCAGGTTACTTTAGGAAATTCAGTAGTGATGAAGCATACGGCGAGGAAAGTAAGGAAAATCTTTAATGGTAATGTCCTGGCAGGTTTTGCAGGTTCCGTTGCAGATGCATTCACCTTATTTGAGATGTTCGAAGCTAAACTTGAAGAGTATAATGGCAATCTTCAGCGCGCTGCCGTCGAAATGGCAAAGCAATGGAGAAGTGACAATGTATTGAGAAAACTGGAAGCCATGCTGGTTGTGATGGATAAGAACCACTTACTGCTCGTTTCTGGCACCGGGGAAGTAATTGAACCGGATGACGGGATTCTCGCCATAGGATCGGGTGGGAATTATGCCCTGGCTGCCGGCAGGGCATTAATGAGGTTTTCCAGTGACCATTTATCGGCAAAGGAAATCGCTCAATCATCTTTACAAATTGCAGCGGAAATTTGTGTATTTACGAATACGAATATAATCGTGGAAGAGTTGTAAGGAGGAGCGCAAATGTCAAAAAAAGCTAATTTAACACCGAGGCAAATCGTTGAAAAACTGGATCAGTATATCGTAGGGCAGCGTGAGGCAAAACGGGCAGTGGCAGTGGCTCTTCGGAATCGCTACCGACGTTCCCTTCTTTCGGATCAACTTCGTGATGAAGTCGTTCCGAAGAATATATTAATGATTGGACCGACAGGCGTTGGGAAAACAGAAATAGCTCGGAGAATGGCTAAATTGGTAGGTGCTCCTTTTGTAAAAGTTGAAGCAACGAAATTTACGGAAGTCGGGTATGTCGGCCGGGATGTTGAGTCGATGGTTCGTGATTTGGTGGAGACTTCCGTCCGCCTCGTGAAGGAAGAAAAGATGGCCAGCGTAAAGGAGCGGGCAGAAGAAAATGCAAATCGCCGCTTAATAGAACTTTTAGTGCCATCAACAAAAAAACAGAGTAATTTCAAGAATCCTCTTGAAGTCTTTTTTGGAGGCAATAACAATCAAGACGAACAGGATTCGGAAGAAAATTCCGAAGATTTAAGTTTGCAGGAAAAAAGAAAAATCGTCGCTGAAAAGCTGGCTAATGGTGAGTTAGAAAGTGAAATGATAACGGTCGAAGTGGAAGAACAGACTGCTTCGATGTTTGATATGCTCCAAGGTTCGGGAATGGAACAAATGGGGATGAACATGCAGGACGCTTTAGGAAGCTTGATGCCGAAAAAAAGCAAGAAGCGAAAATTGAAAGTAAGTGAAGCAAGAACCGTTTTAACAAATGAAGAAGCGGCAAAATTGATTGATATGGATGAAGTCACTTCCGATGCATTATACGGGGCTGAGCAAAATGGGATTATTTTCATCGATGAAATAGACAAAATTGCCAGTAAGCAATCAGGAAGTTCATCAGCGGATGTCTCAAGAGAGGGTGTCCAAAGGGATATCCTGCCAATCGTTGAAGGTTCGACAGTAGTGACTAAATATGGTTCAGTTAAAACGGATCATGTCTTATTCATTGCTGCAGGGGCCTTTCACATGGCTAAGCCATCCGATCTTATCCCTGAATTACAAGGTAGATTTCCAATTCGTGTAGAATTGAACAAACTGACTGTAGACGACTTTGTACGGATTCTTCATGAACCGGATAATGCTTTGTTAAAACAATATGTTGCTTTATTAGAAACTGAAGGTATAGAAATTGAATTTTCTGACGATGCTGTTCGTAAGATAGCTGAAGTGGCCTTCGAAGTAAATCAAAATACAGACAATATTGGTGCAAGAAGACTTCATACCATTTTGGAACGGTTGCTTGAAGACTTATCTTTTGAAGCTCCGGAAATAACGATGGAGAAGATTACAATTACGCCCCAATATGTCGAAGGTAAGCTTGGTTCTATCGCCCGGAACAAAGATTTAAGCCAGTTTATCCTTTAATTAAGAAACAATCTTGGCAATGATTTGCCTATGCAATAAACATAAAATTACGGAAATACAACTTCATAGTTATTGTGAACCATGGTATTTTTAGGAGGAACAAATCAAATGAACTTATTAGCAAAAACAAGAAAAATCAATGCAATGCTACAAAAAGCAGCAGGTAAAGCAGTTAACTTCAAGGAAATGGCTGAAAGTTTAAGTGAAGTTATCGAAGCGAATGTATTCGTCGTCAGCCGCCGCGGGAAATTACTTGGCATCGCGGTAAGTCAGCAAATTGAAAACGAACGCATGTACAAAATGTTGGAAGATAAACAATTCCCTGAAGAGTACACAAAAAACCTCTTCAATATTCCTGAAACCTCTTCTAATCTTGATATCGAAAGCGAATATACTGCTTTCCCAGTCGAAAACAAAGAGCTTTTCGCAACTGGATTAACAACGATCGTACCGATTATGGGCGGCGGAGAACGTTTAGGAACATTGGTCCTTGCGCGATTACAAGAAAAATTTCATGATGATGATTTAATTTTGGCTGAATATGGTGCGACTGTAGTCGGCATGGAAATCCTGCGTGAAAAATCAGAAGAGATAGAAGAAGAAGCTCGTAGTAAAGCTGTCGTTCAAATGGCAATTTCCTCGTTATCTTACAGCGAATTGGAAGCGATTGAGCACATTTTTGAGGAGCTTAAAGGTAATGAAGGTCTGCTTGTAGCATCCAAAATTGCAGACCGTGTCGGCATCACCCGTTCCGTTATCGTAAATGCCCTACGGAAACTGGAAAGTGCCGGAGTCATTGAATCCCGCTCACTAGGAATGAAAGGTACTTATATCAAAGTATTGAACGATAAATTCCTTCTTGAATTAGAAAAGCTTAAAAATAATTAACATACAAAAAAGGCAGTCCTTTAAAAAGGGCTGCCTTTTGATTTTTCGCCTAAAGTTATTTGGACCTTGCCATTTCCAATTGGCCATCTTCTTTAAATTTATGGCAGCGAAAGTAAGTATCGCCTGCATCGACAATTTTTTATGTCTAAAGTAGTCCCACGTATACCATGCTTTTTTCTTTTGCATCTGCGAATACACGCTCAATCGTTTCTTTACGTTTCGCATATATAGGTTTTACAGCTTGATGATGACGCAGGTGATCTGCTTCTTCCACATTTTTGCCAGAAATGCCGTGTCACCACTTTTAGATAGTCTTGGCTTTCTGTACACCGTGAGTAAAATGAGCACGTGACACTTTATCAAGGAAACCATAGCCTTAGAACCAACGGTAAGCCATATTTGTTTCAACTTCTTCAATTGTTTTACGCATTGAACGAAAACCGAAGGTATATTGAATGAAAGTCAATTTGACTAATATAACTGGATCAATACTTGGGCGTCCTATCTCTGTAATACAACTCTTTCACTAACTCATAAATGAAAGTGAAGTCAAATGCACCCTCAATTTTACAAACCAAATGGTTGCAGCCACTAGTTGATCTAAAGTATTTAGAAAGCATCCTCTTCACCTCAAGTTTTATTAATACTATTTTTAAAACAATAAAGACTTTAGGAAAAAGGGTTCTATCTATAACAAAGTTGATTGGAACGGAAGGTACGAGACTCCTGCTTAGAAAAGCGAGTCCAGGGGTGACCCCACAGGCGCAAAGGCGTCGAGGAGGCTCATTGGACTCATTGGACCGCCCGCGGAAAGAAGTGCCCTACGTTCCAATCAACGTTCAAATTGCACAACCCCGAAAAGAAACTGTAGACAAATTCGGTTTTCATCGAGTTTGTCTACAGTCTGGGCAGTCCTTTAAAAAGGCTGCTTTTTTTTGTGGTATTTGAATCTGTTGCTTTCTGGGACTAATCAGCAAAAGGAGGTGAACGTCAGGGGAGAGATAGGAAAAAGAGGTCATTCGAATTAAATGTAAATGTGAATATAGGCTTGTTTTCTATTAGAATTGAGAAAATAGTTAAATTTTTCTTTAAAAGGGTAATTATATTATTATAACTGTTGTAATAGGGAAAAAGAACGTGGTTGTACCTTTTTTTGATTTTTAAAACCCTATGGATTACGATTTTCAACCATTAAGGGATTTTGTCGAATGAATCAGCGCTTTGAAAAAACGTTTTTTTTTCAAAAAAAGAAAAAAGGCAGTAATCCTTTGTTTTCTTATGAATCCTTTATTTTAAAGGGTGAAATCAACTAAATTTGAGATAATTAATTGAAAGTAAATGTGAAAATTAGTTCTAAAGTATCAGGTATATGGATTTGTTTTTCGTTATGATATAAAAGCTAATGGATGGAAAATTTGGTTAATATGTAGAAAATCATATTAAAATGTAATATTACGTAATATTAATCCTGTAATCATACTAATAATCACAACAAAATTATTCAATTTGTGACAATTTTCGACGATAATAGGTCTAAAGTCCATGTGTTGTTTATGGACATAGTTATAATGTTTCTTTAAAATTAAAACGTAAATGCACTGGGTTAATTTATTGATATTGTAATTAAATGTTAGTTATAGAAAGAGGTAATCGATGTGGAGTTATTTTCAAATACTTTTCAATCACTAGAAAATGCCCTTAATTATTCTAATGTAAAACAAAAAGTCATTTCACAGAACATAGCCAATTCGGATACACCTAATTATAAAGCTAAAGAGGTCGACAAAACACAATCCTTTAAGACAGAGCTGGAATCTTCCCTGGATTCATATCGTACCGATGAACGACATTTCCCCTTCAAATCAGAGGGGAGTCATGCTTCTCAAATCGTGACGCAGAAAAATGTCCGATATAACAATAATGGAAATAGCGTGGACGTTGATAAGGAAATGACGGAGCTTGCTGCCAATCAGATTTATTATAATGCAGTAACCGACAGGCTTTCGGGTAAGTTTCAATCATTGCAGAATGTAATTAGAGGAGGTAAGTGATGGGAATCTTCCAAAGTATAAACATCACCGGATCCAGCCTGACGAGTCAAAGGCTAAGGATGGATGTAATCTCTGCTAATATGGCTAATGCCGATACGACCAGGGCGGAATATGACGCCGAATCTAAAAAATGGAAGCCGTACACAAGAAAATCGGTTGTGCTGCAAAGTAAGGAAAACGGTTTTTCAAGTTTCTTGAACGCAGCATCCCAAAAAACGAGCGAGGTAGGGAATGGTGTGAAGGTGACTGGAATAGTTAAAGATAAAACACCTTTTGAACTGGATTATAATCCAGATCATCCTGATGCCAATGAAGATGGTTATGTTGAAATGCCAAATGTCGACCCGCTTCGGGAAATGGTTGATTTAATGAGTGTCACACGTTCATACGAAGCAAATGTGACAGTTTTAAATGCATCAAAGGGAATGATGATGAAAGCTTTGGAAATTGGAAAATAAAAGTTTGAAAGGGGATTGTTGATATGGAGGGGATTTCTCTTTCTGCAATGAACAATGTAAGCAATGTGCAGAAAAAAGATCAAAGCAATACTAATACACCATACGGAGCACAGCAAAATTTTGCGTCGGTATTAAAAGAATCAATGAATAAAGTTAACGAAGCACAAGTGGCATCTGATGACCTTACTACCAAATTGGTTAATGGAGAGGATGTTGAGCTTCACTCGGTGATGATAGCTTCACAAAAAGCCAGCATTACCATGCAGGCTACATTAGAGGTTCGGAATAAGGTTGTGGAAGCCTACCAGGAAATGATGAGAATGAGTATATAGCATTCATTTTTTAACCTCATTATATAGAGAAAAATGACCAGGGGGAAAAAATCCCCCAATCATAAATTCATAGACTGACCGGGGGATTTAAATGAATGATGTACTAGTGAATTTTAAAAACAAAATAACTGCTTATTGGACGGGCCGCAGTAAAAAACAGAAATTCATGATGATTGGTTCAGCAGCATTAATAATCATCATCATTACGGCAGTTTCAATTTTAACCACGCGTACGACGCTGGTGCCCTTATATTCCAACTTAACTCCATCAGAAACGGGTAGCATTAAAGAGAATTTAGACAGTCAAGGGATTACAAATGAAGTTTCTGAAAATGGTACGACCATAAAAGTTCCTGAAGAAAGACTTGATTCACTTAAAGTGGAACTGGCAGCTGAAGGAATTCCGGAATCAGGCAATATCGACTATTCCTTTTTTAGTCAAAGTGCTGGTATTGGAATGACTGAAAATGAATTCAATGTCATTAAACTGGACTCGATGCAAACGGAATTGGCCAGTTTAATAAAAAAGATTGATGGAGTAGAAGATGCCAGTGTAATGATCACTCTTCCTGATAAAGGAGTTTTTGTCAGTGATTCAACTGGGGAAGCGTCAGCATCCATCGTATTGAATACGAAGCCAGGTTATAAATTTGAAGAAAGTCAAATCAATTCCCTTTATCATTTGGTTTCAAAAAGTGTTCCGAATCTCCCTACTGATAATATCGTCATAATGAACCAAGAGTTTGAGTACTTCGATCTTGAAAATGAAAATACTTCTTTCGCGTCGGCATTCGCCACACAAAATGAAATAAAAAAGGAAATAGAACGTGATATTCAAAGACAGGTGCAAAATATGCTTGGAACGTTAATGGGGAGAGACAAAGTGGTTGTTTCAGTCACGACAGACATTGATTTCACTCAAGAAAACCGGGAAGAGAATTTAGTTGAACCGGTCGATGAAGAAAATATGGCTGGAATTGAGATTTCTGCGCAAAGGATCAATGAATCGTATAGTGGGGATGCAGCAGGTGCAGGAGGCGTGCCGCAAAGTGAGGATTCCTCAGATTCATTGGGATCCAAATACGCTGAAGGTACAAACGGATCCGGTGATTATGAAAAAGTGGATGAAACGATAAATAGTGAAGTGAACCGAATCAAGAAGGAAATAGTCGAAAGCCCATATAAGGTTAAAGATTTAGGTATCCAGGTCATGGTCGAACCGCCCACCGCTGATGATCCGAATTCTTTATCTCAACAGAGTGTGGAGGATATTACACAAATCCTTGGTACGATAATACGCACGACAATCGAGAAAAAAGCTGAAGGTGAAGAACTGACGGACGAGGAGCTTAATAATAAAATTGCGATTTCCGTTCAGCCGTTTAACGGAAAAATGACGTTGCAAAAAGGCGAAACGAATCCTTCGTTACCAATATGGGCATACATCGTAGGCGGAGTGCTAATACTTGCCATTATCATTCTCTTAATCTTGTTCCTCAGATCCCGAAAGCAAGCTGAAATGGAAGAGGAGTACGTGGTTGAAGAGGAAGAAGTCGTATTCGATGTTCCGGATTTGAATGAAGAGAAGGAAACGGAAGCATCTTTAAAAAGAAAACAACTGGAAAAACTTGCGAAAGAAAAGCCGGATGAATTTGCAAAATTATTAAGAAGCTGGATAGCGGAAGACTAGGAGGCTTTTGAAAGTGACAGATAGAAAAAAAAAGGCCGGATTGACTGGCAAACAGAAAGCTGCCATCCTCCTTATTTCTTTAGGCCCGGATGTTTCTGCATCCGTATATAAGCATCTTTCTGAAGAGGAAATTGAGAGATTGACCCTTGAAATTTCGGGAGTGAGAAAAGTGGACTCCCATGATAAAGAAGCAATTCTGGAAGAATTCCATAATATTGCTTTAGCACAGGATTACATCTCGCAGGGCGGGATAGGTTATGCAAAGCAGGTACTTGAAAAGGCATTAGGTACTGATCAGGCAACCGCCATCATTAACCGTTTAACATCATCCTTGCAGGTTCGGCCATTCGACTTTGCACGAAAGGCAGACCCTGGACAAATCCTGAACTTCATCCAGAACGAGCATCCGCAGACCATTGCATTGATCTTGTCATATCTTGATCCCACACAGGCTGGACAAATATTGTCTGAACTTCCGCAAGAGGTGCAGGCGGATATTGCAAGAAGGATTGCTTTAATGGATAGCACTTCTCCGGAAATCATCAATGAAGTGGAGCAAATACTCGAAAGAAAACTTTCTGCGACTGTAACCCAAGATTATACACAGACAGGTGGAGTGGAAGCTGTTGTAGATGTGTTGAATGGTGTTGACCGCTCAACGGAAAGAACGATTTTGGATGCACTTGAAATTCAAGATCCGGAGCTTGCAGAGGAAATCAAGAAACGAATGTTTGTTTTTGAAGATATCGTGACCCTTGATGGCAGAGCGATTCAGCGAGTAGTCAGGGAATCTGATAACGAAGATCTTAAACTTTCTCTTAAAGTGGCTAGTGATGAAGTGAAGGAAATCGTTTTCCGAAACATGTCAAAACGTATGGTTGAAACCTTCCAGGAAGAAATGGAATATATGGGGCCGGTTCGATTGCGTGATGTAGAAGAAGCACAATCAAGAATTGTTGCCGTCATTAGACGTCTGGAGGAAACTGGGGATATCGTGATTGCCCGCGGCGGAGGGGATGATATCATTGTCTAGGATTATCAAATCCCAGCAGGCTAACCAGGAGAAAAGCAAGAAGATCGTAATAAAAGTTCGCCCTTTCGACTTTCTTCAAAATGATGATGCAGATGAGCGGAAAAAACTTCATTATATTCAATCTGATGAATTGCTCAATGATGCTAAACAGGAAGCGGAAACGATATTGCGCGAAGCTAAACAAAAAGCCCAAGCAATTGCTGCTGAAATCCAGCAAGACCGAGAACAATGGGAGAATCAAGAAAAATCAATGTTTATTGAACAAGCTCAAAAAGAAGGGTATCAGCAGGGAGTCGAAAATGGGATCCAAAAGGGTTATAACGAGATTGCAGCGGAAATAGCCTTCGCAAAAGAAGTGGTGGAGTCCTCTAAAAAAGATTATCGGCACAATATCGAGTCATCTGAAACCGTTATTTTGAATCTTGCCCTGAAGGTGGCAGAGAAAATTATCGGGCAACAGCTTGAAAAAGATGAAGAGTCTTTTTTATCCATCGTCAAAAGAGCCATCAAAGAGGTGAGGGATTACCGTGAAGTGCAATTGCATATCCATCCGATCCAATATCAATCGATTCTTTCTCACAAAGATGAGTTGATGGCAATCTTTCCGAAAGATACTGAGTTGTATATCTTTCCGGATGATGAGCTTGAAATAGGCAGCTGTATCATCGAATCCGAAAACGGAAGGATGGACGCGAGTGTCGACAGCCAGCTGCAGGAAATAAAAGTGAAACTAACTGAATTGCTGGAAGGGGAGTAAAGATGAAAACTAGAGACCTATTGACCTTAGTTGATGAAGTTGATCCATTCAAACACTATGGACGGGTCAAACGTGTCGTGGGGTTAATGATAGAATCTCAAGGCCCTGAAAGCTCTGTTGGTGATGTTTGTTATATCTATACGGGTATACAAAAAAAGAAAAATCGAATCTTAGCTGAAGTTGTCGGTTTCCGTGATGAAATGGTTATTTTAATGCCATTTACAGCAGTTAGTGATATTGCACCGGGTTGTATCGTGGAAGGGAGAGGAAGGAGCCTTGAGATAAAGGTGGGAAGCGGGCTAATTGGCAAAGTAGTCGATCCATTGGGACATCCCATTGATGACTCAATGCTTCCAAAAGGTCTCGCGACAATTTCTGTGGATCAAGATCCGCCGAATCCGATGAAACGCCCCCCCATTAATGAACCGATAGATGTAGGAGTTCGGGTGATTGATAGTTTATTAACAGTTGGAAAAGGACAGCGTGTTGGTATCTTTGCAGGGAGCGGCGTCGGGAAAAGCACGTTGCTTGGTATGGTGGCAAGGAATACGACGGCTGACTTAAACGTAATCGGTCTTATTGGTGAACGTGGCCGTGAAGTTCGAGAATTCATTGAGAAAGATCTTGGACCAGAAGGGCTGTCACGATCAATCGTTGTAGTGGCCACATCTGACCAGCCAGCGTTGATGAGGATAAAGGGGGCTTTGACGGCAACTGCCATTGCGGAATATTTTCGTGATAAGGGATTGAATGTGATGCTGATGATGGATTCGGTCACGAGGGTTGCGATGGCCCAGAGGGAAATTGG
The DNA here is from genome assembly GCF_014844095.1 of Brevibacillus sp. JNUCC-41. Classification (NCBI taxonomy): domain Bacteria; kingdom Bacillati; phylum Bacillota; class Bacilli; order Caryophanales; family Bacillaceae; genus Peribacillus; species Peribacillus sp. JNUCC41. The sequence goes on from NZ_CP062163.1 coordinate 3,482,081, forward strand.
GCTTGCTATCGGGGAACCGCCGACGACCAAAGGATATACGCCATCCGTTTTTGCCATCCTTCCAAGGTTACTCGAAAGAACGGGAACAAATCAGTTGGGGACCATAACGGCTTTTTATACGGTACTAGTCGACGGTGATGATATGAATGAACCGATTGCTGATGCAGTCAGGGGGATTTTGGATGGTCACTTCATACTAGACCGTAACTTGGCCAATAAAGGACAGTTTCCAGCGCTCAATGTATTAAAGAGCATTAGTCGTGTCATGAACAATATTGTTGGTGACAAGCATAAAAACGCCGCAGAAAAATTGCGGGCAAGTTTATCAACCTATATGGAGTCGGAAGATTTGATTAATATAGGAGCTTATAAGAAGGGTTCTTCTAAACAAATTGATAACTCGATTACACGCTATCCGGAAATCATTTCATTTTTGAAACAAGGAACCCATGAAAAAGCTTCCAAAGATAATAGTATCAACGCCCTTGTCGAATTGATGGAGAAAGGTGATTAATAATGATTTATCAATATAAATTCGAGAAGATCCTGACCATCAAAGAAAAAGAAAAGACCGATGCACTAGCTAAATATAATGCTGCTTTAAAAAAATTTGAAGAAGTGGCAGAAAAGTTATATAAGCTTTTAAAGAAAAAAGAAGAGTTGCTAGAGTTTCAACAGGAAAAGCTGCGAAATGGATTATCCGTTCAGGAAATTCGCCATCATCAGTTATTTATGGACAACTTGGAAAAACTCTTAGGCCACTGTCAACAGGAAGTCATTGAAGCGCGATACAAGATGAATAATCAACGGGATATATTAATGGAAAGAAATATCGAGGTTAAAAAGTACGAAAAAATGAAAGAAAATGGTTCTCTTAAATTCCTCGATGTCATTAAAGAAGCTGAGAACAAACAAATGGATGAAATATCTATCCGGCAATTCTTAAGCAAAGGCGTAAGGTGATGGAATGCGTAAAAAAAGTGAATCTAATGGATCGGAAGAATTGGTAGAAAGAAAGATAAGTAAGTTTCAATGGTTTCTTGTCATCTTCATTCCATTAATCTTTGCGGTAACTGTAGCGTTGATCGTTTTTACAGTTGCAGGGGTGAATGTAGTGGAAAAGGCAAAGGAAATGTCTTCGAAAATACCCTTCATTGAATGGGATCAAAAGGATGAAGAGAAGGGGAAACCTGCCAAGAATGATGAGAAAGTTTCCATGAAACTCGAAAAATTAGAAACCGAGATTGAAAACAAGGAAAAAGAGATAGAAAAGCTTGAGGGCATCATTGATTCACGTGATAAGGCCATTGCAAAGGCAGAAGCGGAAAAACAGCAGCTTCAAACAGAAAAGAATCAACTTAGGGATAGTCAGAATAATAGTAAACAAGCGTTTAAAGATATAATCCGCACTTATGAAACGATGGCTCCTAAGAAGGCTGCACCTATCATTATGGAAATGACTGATGAAGATGCAGTGGAGATTCTCTCAAGTATGAAGGCTGCCACTTTAGCTAAGGTTTTGGAGCAAATGACAACGGCTGATGCTGCAAGGTTAACGAAGAAACTAACGGAACAAAGTTCTTAAGTGGAAAGAGTGAGGAGGTGAATATATGAATTCAGCAATTAATTCTTTCCTTCCCTTGGCATCATTAGGTCTAAAGGTACCAGTTAAGCCAAATCAGCAAACTGATTCAGGGTTTGGTTCAGTCCTACAATCAGCCATTGGGACAGAACCTCCCATTCCATCGGATATAGGCGCCCTTACTGAAAGACGAATGTCTGTAATAAAGGATCTACTTGGTTTTTTGAAACTTGAAAGGCTAAGTGAAACAGGGGAAGAGAGTGCAGCCGTTGCCCCTTCTGTAAACCAACAAGACAACGACCTTATTTTACAGGTCCTAAAAAATGTAGCCGGAAATGATGAGGGTGCTCTTGATGATTTCCTTGGGAGCATCGAGGATCTGGATTTAGAACAAGGAGTGGACGACGACTTCAGCCTGAATCCACAAAGTTTGTTATCAGCCAATGTCATGGATCTGTATACCATCCTGAAAAAAATTACTGTTTTAAGCGAAGAAAAATGGCATGACCCCTCATTATCCGGTGTGGTGAATCTTTTGAAACTGGTGAAAACTCATGATCTTCTCTCGGAAAATAAGGATATGACCCAAGATGAAGCGGCCATCCAGAAACAATTGAAACACCTGCTTGAAGGGTTGACGGGAAAGTTGGAGAGATGGCTGTCCAATCAGTCAAAAGCAGAACCTGATCAATCCAACGCTCTGGGGAAAGGGCAAACTCATACAATGGAAACATTGAAAAGTGCATTCTCGCAATTATCCGGGAGCGACAAGGTAAATAAAGATGGGACAGTCAGCAGCGGTGTTACTTTGCAAAGTTCGGATGGTGGTAAACATCAAGGGACTGGTATGCCTTTTTTCATGACAAAACTGGAGCAATTCGTCTTGGCAGCTCCCAAGGGTGAGCAAACTGTCAGTCAAGAGGAGTTTATTAAACAATTTGAAAATATTTTGAGTAAGGCGAACTTTAACGGAACCAACGGTGTAAATAAACTTTTAATCAGATTGACTCCTGAACATTTAGGGTCCTTAAGAATCGAGTTGATTCAAAAGGATGGTATGCTGTCAGCCAAGATTATGGCTTCTACTGCTCAGGCCAAAGATATGCTGGAGAATCAGATTCACGGCTTAAAACAAGCCTTTAGCGGACAAAACATTCAAATTGAAAGAATTGAAATATCACAGGCCTTCAATGCTTTTAACTCTGAGAAATTCAGCCATAAAGATGCGGATGAACATAATGAACAACAGGAGAGTAAGGAAGAAAGCAATGAGGAAACGGAAAGCGAGTTTACGGGATCCCTTGCCGATGCTCTGTTAAATCTTGAAGTGTAGGTGAAAAAATGACGACCATCGATACGTCACTATTATTATCAAATTCTCAAACTGAAAACAGAAAAAACGGGGATGCATTGGGAAAGGATGATTTCTTGAAATTGTTGCTTACCCAGCTTCAAAATCAAGATCCGTCAAGTCCGATGGACAATACGGAATTCATCGCCCAAATGGCCACTTTTTCTTCCCTGGAACAGATGATGAATATGGGAGCCCAAATGGAAGAAATAATCGGGATCAATCAACAAAATAGTTTAATGAACTATAACTCTTTTGTCGGTAAGGAAGTCACTTGGCACAAATTGGATGAAGGCGATGATGAGCTTGCGATAGAAGAAGGGACAGGCATCGTTAAATCGATTCAATATAAGGGTGATGGTGTTTATTTTCTTTTAGAAGATGGCACAAAGCTTGAACCCGCAAATATTTCAGCAATGAAACAACCAAGTTCGACGTCGAATAGTCTGACGGCGGCAAGTGAATTAATAGGCAAGCGTGTTTCCTGGAAGGACGATAAAAATGGTGAGTCGTCTGCTGTCGTAATTTCGGTATCCATGAGTAATGGCAAGCTGGAAATTGAAGTGGATGATGAAAACAACACCAAGTTAACATCAGAGCAATTGATGAAGATCGCTAAAGCTTAAGGGATGGAAATATCAATGAACTTGGTTTTCAAGCAAATTCCGCTCAGCTTTTGCCACAAACAAGATTACTGTTAAGGCAAAAGCGGATGATCCAAAGCGACTTTCGACAGCCTTTTCAAATTGCTGTCTCCACAAATGAAAAATTGAGCATTAGTAAACATGCTCAATTGCGGATGAGTCAACGGAATTTAGAAATAGCACCAAAAACCTGGAACAAAATAGCTGATAAAGTCAATGAGGCCAAAAAGATGGGTGTAACTGAATTTCTTATCATTATTGATAATGAGGCACTCATAGTAAGCACGAAAAACAACAAGGTCATTACGGTCATGGACAGGGATGTAGCAACATCACAAATCTTCACGAACATCAATGGAACCATAATAGGCTGGACCTGGAATAGGAAGCCTGGACTGTGGAATGACGGAAGCAGTCGATAAATGAAAGGGGAGTTTTCACATGCTTCGTTCAATGTATTCGGGAATAAGCGGATTAAAAAACTTACAAACAAAATTGGATGTAATCGGTAATAACGTCGCCAATGTCAATACATATGGTTTCAAAAAAAGCCGTGTGACATTCAGCGATGCGATGAACCAAACGGTATCTGGTGCAAGTGCAGCAACAGCCAATAAAGGCGGAACCAATTCTAAACAAATTGGATTGGGCTCCACGATAGCTACAATCGATACGATCCATACACAGTCAAGCCTGCAAACCACCGGCCGCGATCTTGATTTAGGAATATCTGGTGATGGCTATTTTGTCGTCAAGCAAGGCGATTCACTTTCATATACACGTGCAGGAAACTTTTATCTGGATGATAACGGTACACTTGTCAACGCGAATGGATTGAAAGTACAGGCTTACAAGGTTGATGCAAACGGTAAACGATCAAAAACGATTGGCGACGTTGCTGTTAACGTCAATGCGATTTTACCTGCCATTGCCACTACTAAAATATCAGTAAGTGGAAATCTAGCTGCTGACGCAATTGATGGTACCGTATTTAGCCAGCAAATGAAAGTTGTGGATGAAAACGGAAAAGAACAAACGGCTACTATCTATTTTCAAAAAAACGGTGATGATAAATGGGAGCTTTTTGATGAAGAACCTGCTGCTTTGGGGGATACATCAACAACTAAACCAAAACCGTTCACTTCTGTGAAATTCGATGCAAATGGTCAGGTAGTGGCAGCCGATAAAACCCAGGCAGGACAAACGATTAACATTTCAAGCGGCAAAGAGGATGACTCGGATACAACAGTTGATGAAAGCGTGCAAAAAGTTAAGTTGGATTTTGACTTCTCCAACCTTACTCAAGTTAAAGGTTCCACTACAGCTCTTGTCAATCCAGATGGTAATAAAGAAGGAAAACTGGAAAGCTTCAATATTGGCGCATCAGGGGAAATAAATGGCGTTTATTCCAACGGTCTGATAACAACCTTAGGCCAACTGGCCGTCGCCAAGTTCTCCAATGCATCAGGCTTGACGAAAACGGGTGGTAACACTTTTCAGGAATCAATCAATTCAGGTACGGCAAACATCAATATCGCAGGTGAGGGGCGTGGAGTGATTGCATCAGGTTCATTGGAAATGTCCAATGTGGATTTATCCGAAGAGTTTACTGAAATGATCGTTGCACAACGTGGTTTCCAGTCGAATTCCAGAATCATCACGACGTCGGATGAAATTTTACAGGAATTAGTTAACTTAAAACGATAAGTTAAGGGAGGGAGGAGCCAGGTGCTTGTGCTTTGGCTCCTAAATATCATTATCAAAGTCACAAGGCTCAATGGAAAATGCTTTCATATCAATGCATTGTACATAGACACAGTCGAGTCATTGCCAGATACGACCATTACTTTTACAAATGGTAAGAAAATCGTTGTGCTAGAGAAGGAAGAAGAACTGGTTGGAGCTATTATACAATTTTACCGTACCGTCAATATTCTCGGTTTGCGTAAGGATGTGGAGGAAAGTTCATGAAAAAAAATCTAATGACTATTATGTTGATTATACTCGTGGCTATAACGCTTGTAGGTGTCATAGCAGTCGTGGTTGTGACAAAGTTATCTGATCCCACATCTGCCGAAGGTAAACCTAGCATTGACGAAATTGTCAAATCATCAGTTGAGATTCCTGAAATCACTACGAATCTTGCCGGCAATGATTATATCAAAATCTCTTTTATGGTCCAAACAGAAAACAAAAAAGCGAAAGAAGAGTTGGAAAAAAGAAATTTCCAAGTGAAAAATATAATTATAACCGAACTATCTGAAATGAAAGCGGAAGAGTTAACCGGTAAAAAAGGTAAGGAAAAGCTTCAAGAAACTTTGAAGACCAGAATGAATGAATTAATGGAAGAAGGAAAAGTTGAAAAGGTTTATATTACTTCCTCGATTCTGCAATAAGAACATCCTTGCTTCATTAAATAAGAAGGGGAAGCTTTGGAGGTGAGTGTTAATGTCCGGGGAAATATTATCGCAAAATGAAATAGATGCACTGTTATCGGCCATTTCCACAGGTGAAATGGATGCAGATGATTTAAAAAAAGAAGAAGTAGAAAAAAGAGTGAAAGTTTACGACTTTAAAAGGGCGCTTCGGTTTTCAAAGGACCAAATCCGCAGTTTGACTAGAATACACGAGAACTTTGCGAGGCTGCTGACCACATACTTTTCTGCTCAACTTAGAACATATGTCCAAATATCCGTTGCTTCGGCAGATCAAATACCATACGAAGAGTTTATCCGATCAGTTCCAAAAATGACCATCATGAATGTTTTTGAGGTACCGCCCTTGGATGGCCGAATCATTCTTGAGGTCAACCCGAATATCGCCTATTCCATGATGGATCGTGTTTTGGGCGGGCGGGGCATAAGCGTGAATAAGGTAGATAGTTTAACCGAAATAGAAACGAAAATCATGTCGAATTTATTCGAGAAGGCTTTTGAAAATTTACAGGAGGCTTGGGGAACGATTGTTGAAATCGAACCGGTAATGACAGAGTTCGAGGTGAATCCACAATTTCTGCAACTCGTTTCACCCAACGATACTGTTGTGGTCATTTCCTTAAATACACAGATTGGCGAAACGAGCGGAATGATTAATGTTTGCATCCCTCACGTCGTATTGGAACCGATCATACCAAAGTTATCCGCTCATTATTGGATGGAAAATTCCCAAAAGGAAAAAATTCCAGAGGAAATCATGATTTTGGAAAAGCGTATCCGAAACGCAGATCTTCCCATTATTTCCGAACTTGGTTCTACGGATATCACCATTCAGGACTTTTTGCTGCTTGATGTTGGCGATGTCATCGATTTGAATAAGGCAATCGATGAACCTTTGACGATTACAATTGGGGGGATCCCAAAATTCAGTGGGCAGCCAGGAAAAGTAGGAAAAAAACATGCTATCCAGATTCTTGATATTTTGAAAGGGGGAGACGAAGATGGTAAGTGATGGAATGCTTTCACAAGACGAGATAGATGCCCTTTTAAAAGGTACAAGTGATATTGAGGATGAGGTGTTCCCTCTCTCGATTGACGATTATTTATCAATGATGGAACTCGACGCCCTCGGTGAAATTGGTAATATCTCCTTCGGAAGTTCGGCCACTGCCCTATCCACTTTATTGAATCAGAAAGTTGATATCACCACCCCGACGGTTTCTTTAATTGAAAGGGGACAGATCGCGGAAGAATTCCCGCATCCGTATGTAGCGATTCAAGTGCAATATACAGAAGGTTTTTCAGGTATAAATATGCTGGTCATCAAGCAAAGCGATGCTGCTATCATTGCAGATTTGATGCTTGGAGGAGATGGGGAGAATCCTTCTGACCTGCTTGGGGAAATACAATTGAGTGCTGTTCAGGAAGCAATGAATCAAATGATGGGTTCTGCGGCGACATCCATGTCGACCATTTTCAGTAAAAAAGTGGATATTTCTCCACCTAGCATAGACTTACTAAATTTTTTAAACGGTGTAGGTGAAAATGCGATACCTGACGAGGATTTATTTGCAAAAATCTCGTTCCGCCTCCGTGTCGGCAACTTAATTGATTCCAGTATTATGCAATTGTTGCCATTAGAGTTTGCTAAAGGTTTAGTTTCTGAATTATTAAATGGGACGAGCGAAAGCCTGCCTACCGATATTAATACGCAACAAGTACTAAGTGATCCAGTACCAAACATTCCAAATCAGGAGCCTGCATCATTCCAGGACACCAGGTCAGATCGATCGGCAAATGAAATTTATGGACAAGGCGGTCACCAAACCCAACCTGCGAACCAAATGCCGAATGTTCCGCAACATTTTGGAGTTCCATCCGTACCAACAGGACAGCCGGTAAATGTTCAGCCTGCCAGTTTCACTAGTTTTCAGCCTTATCAGCTTCAGGAGTCTGAAACGAAAAACCTCAGCATGCTGATGGATATCCCTTTGCAAGTAACTGTGGAGCTTGGAAGAACGAAACGCTCCGTAAAGGATATTTTGGAGCTGTCATCCGGATCGATCATTGAATTGGATAAATTAGCAGGAGAGCCAGTGGATATTTTGGTAAACAGCCGCTTGATAGCGAAAGGTGAGGTAGTGGTGATTGATGAAAACTTTGGGGTACGTGTTACGGATATCATGAGTCAAAGTGAACGATTAAATAAAATAAGATAATTTGGGGGACGAGAATAATGGCTAATAGAATTTTAATTGTGGACGATGCAGCATTTATGAGAATGATGATAAAGGATATCCTTTCTAAAAATGGTTTTGAAATAGTCGGGGAAGCAGCAGATGGCGCCCAAGCTGTGGAAAAATATAAAGAAACCCATCCGGATCTTGTTACGATGGATATTACCATGCCTGAAATGGATGGGATTACAGCGTTAAAGGAAATTAAAAAGGTAAACCCTCAGGCCAAGGTCATTATGTGTTCTGCGATGGGGCAGCAAGCCATGGTCATTGATGCGATCCAGGCGGGTGCAAAAGACTTCATCGTGAAGCCATTCCAGGCAGACCGGGTATTGGAAGCAATAAATAAAGCATTAAGTTAAGAGGGTGTCTTCATATTGTTTTTAATAAAAAAATGGCTTCAGGTCTCACTGTTGATAGCAGTATTCTTCTCTGGGGCCATACAGGCCCATGCGGAAGACCTTGATAAAACAGTGAAGGATGTTTATGAGCAGCCAGATGATTTAAAGGTGGATAAAGATGAATCAATAGACTCGAAATCTACCGGACAGACTTCTAATCCTGATAAAGTGGGGATAACCGTTTGGGAGTTTCTGAGGATGATATTTGCTACTATTTTTGTTGTGGCCCTTCTATATACCCTATTGAAATTCATCAATAAAAAAAATAAATCGTATCAAAAGGCAAATTCAGTGGAGAATTTAGGCGGTACGGGCCTTGGGGCAAATCGTTCAGTCCAGCTTGTTAAAGTAGGCGGGCGAATATTGGTGATCGGGGTTGGCGAAAACATTCAGCTCTTGAAAGAAATAGATGATCCCGAGGAATATGAACAGCTTTTGAAAGATCACAACGATAAGATCGATCAAATGATCCAGCCTGGGGAATTTGCCATGAAGTTGAAAAATAAGTGGTCGAAGAAAAGCGAATCCGGAACTGCCAGTATCTCTGCAGAGTTCAAAAATCAACTTGATCAAATGTCCGATAGCAGGAAAAGGCTGTTAAATGAGCTTGGTAGGAAAGGAAGAGACAATGAATGAATGAGTTCATGGAGTTTTTTAATAACAGTGATCCCACTAATGTCTCTACTTCCGTAAAACTTGTTCTCCTAATGACTGTCTTATCGCTGGCACCAAGCATATTAATCTTGATGACCTGTTTTACAAGAATCATCATTGTCCTGAGCTTTGTGAGAACATCGCTAGCTACCCAGCAGATGCCGCCGAACCAGGTACTGGTCGGCCTGGCACTTTTCATGACATTCTTCATAATGGCACCGACTTTTCAGGAAGTGAATGAAAAGGCATTAACCCCGTTATTTAATGAAGAGATAGATTTAGAAGAGGCATATGTTCAGGCCTCGATACCATTTAAGGAATTCATGAGTGCCCATACAAGGCAAAAGGATCTGGCGTTATTCTTGGAGTATGCCAAGGTGGATAAGCCGGAAACGATACAGGACATACCCTTGACTGCCTTTGTACCAGCTTTTGCTATCAGTGAAATCAAAACGGCTTTTCAAATAGGTTTTATGATTTTCATACCATTTCTGGTTATCGATATGGTCGTTGCCAGTGTCCTGATGTCAATGGGGATGATGATGTTGCCGCCAGTCATGATTTCCCTGCCATTTAAAATCCTCCTTTTCATTCTTGTTGACGGATGGTATTTAGTAGTGAAGTCTTTATTACAGAGTTTTTAAGCAGGTGAGAAAAAATGAGTGCAGATTTTGTTATTGATATAGCAGAAAAAGGAATTTATATGGTATTGATTATCGCTGGCCCATTGATGGTCATCGCTCTTATAGTAGGACTGCTAGTAAGCATCTTTCAGGCGACTACACAGATTCAGGAACAAACCTTGGCATTTGTTCCAAAAATCGTGGCAGTCTTATTGGGACTCATTTTATTGGCTCCATGGATGCTGAGCCACCTATTATCATACGCAAATGAAATATTCGGTAATCTGAATCGATTTGTAGGGTAGGACATGGAGGAACTATTTCCGCACTTTCCCGCCTTTTTATTAATTGTGGTACGGGTCACTACGTTTTTCGTGGCCATGCCGATTTTTTCTTACCGTTCAATACCGGTACAACATCGGGTAGGGCTTGGGATCTTCCTTGCCTGGATCATGTACTATACCATTGATGCCCCGGTTCTGGTATTGGATGTCACATTTTATTTATTGATCATAAAGGAAGCGCTGGTTGGGCTTTTCATCGGGTTTGCCGCTTATATGATTTTATCAGCCGTTCAAATCGCTGGAGGATTGATTGATTTTCAAATGGGTTTTTCAATTGCGAATGTCATCGATCCCCAAACGGGGGCGCAAAGCCCGCTGATGGGACAATACCTATATACAATCGCTTTATTATTTCTATTGAGTACGAACGGCCACCATTTGCTTTTGGATGGAATATTTTATAGTTACCAGTTCATCCCGATTGACCAATTATTTGTACCATTCGGAGATCAAACACTAATAGAATATTTGGCCAAAGCTTTCAGCAAAGCTTTCATGATTGCTTTTCAAATGTCCATACCTGTAGTGGGAAGTATTTTCTTAGTGGATGTCACGTTAGGGATCCTTGCCAGGACGGTCCCTCAATTAAATGTGTTCGTTGTCGGGATCCCAGTGAAAATCATTGCCGGCTTAGCGGTTATCATACTGGTAATGGGGATGATGATGACAGTTGTAACACAACTCTTCAATTTCTTGCTTTTGACCATGCGTCAACTAATGCAGTTGATTGGAGGCGTTTGATATGGAGAGGTTTCAGCTGGATTTACAGTTTTTCGCTGGAGAGAAGACCGAAAAGGCGACTCCCAAAAAACGTCAGGATTCGAAGAAAAAAGGTCAGGTGGCAAAGAGTCAGGATGTAAATACCTCTGTGAATTTAATTGCAGTGTTTTCTGTGCTAATGCTTATGGGACCATACATGTATAATCATCTGCTCGGTCTAATGAAAGAATATCTGCAACATTTTACCTTGACTGGATTCAGTGAGGAGAATATGCAAATTATCATGATTGAGGTTTTAAAGGAGATGGGCCTTATCCTGGGACCCGTTTTCGCAGCAGCGATAGTGGCTGGGATACTGGCTAATGTCATGCAAATCGGTTTTTTGTTTTCGACTGAATCCATTCAGTTCAAACTGGATAAATTGGATCCCATTAAAGGATTCAAACGTATTTTTTCAATGAGGGCCATCGTTGAATTATTGAAATCCATTCTTAAAATATCATTTGTTGGCTTTGTTGCCTTTTATGTACTATGGCAGCGCATGGACGAGATTATGATTTTATCACAGATTTCTGTGGAAGAAGCGATGGCAACATTGGCGGATATTACGATTAAAGTAGGGTTTTATGCTGCCGTGGCTTTATTGTTCATTGCTCTATTAGACTATTTGTACCAAAAATATGACTTTGAAAAAAACATCCGGATGTCCAAACAGGATATTAAGGATGAGTATAAAAACTCCGAAGGGGACCCGCTCATCAAATCCAAGATAAAGCAAAAGCAAAGGCAGATGGCCGCACAAAGAATGATGCAGGAAATTCCCAATGCGGATGTCGTCATCACTAACCCGACGCATTTTGCTATTGCTTTAAAATATGATGAAGAAAAAGCTGAGGCTCCGTACGTAGTGGCAAAAGGCGTTGATTTTGTTGCTCAGAAAATTAAATTCATTGCTAAAGAAAACGATGTGGCCATGGTGGAAAATCGGCCTTTGGCCAGGTCATTATATGATCAAGCTGAATTAGGCCAGGCGATACCTGAAGAGTTCTTTAAGGCGGTCGCTGAAATACTGGCCTTTGTATATAAAACCAAAGGTAAACTGTAAAGAAGTAATAGGGTAACCCGCTAGTTAGGAGAGAAAAAACATGCGAGCAAGAGATTTAGTTGTTATATCAAGCGTCATCATGATCGTTACCATGTTGGTCATTCCATTGCCAACATGGTTGTTAAGTATTTTACTCCTTTTAAATATCTCTCTTGCGTTGCTGGTTCTATTGACTACGATGAATATGAAAGAACCTCTCGAATTTTCAATCTTTCCTTCCTTGCTCCTTTTACTGACATTGTTCAGGCTGGGGTTGAATGTTTCGACGACTCGTGCCATTTTGACCTATGGTGATGCTGGAGGAGTTGTAGAAACCTTTGGGTCGTTTGTAGTCGGCGGTAACGTGCTTGTAGGATTAGTTGTATTCATCATTTTGGTCATCATCAATTTCATCGTCATCACCAAAGGCTCCGAACGGGTCTCGGAGGTAGCGGCTAGGTTTACGCTGGATGCGATGCCAGGGAAACAGATGGCCATAGATGCAGATTTGAATGCTGGGATGATCTCCGAAAACGAAGCACGTGGCAGAAGGGAAAAAATCAGTAACGAAGCAGACTTTTATGGATCCATGGATGGAGCGAGTAAGTTTGTTAAAGGGGATGCCATAGCGGGCATCATCATTGTCATCATAAACTTGATTTTCGGTATGATTATTGGCGTCATGCAATTGGACATGAGCTTTGGAGAAGCAGCCGTCCATTTTTCCATGTTATCGGTTGGTGACGGTATCGTGAGTCAGGTACCTGCTTTATTGATTTCTACAGCTACGGGTATTGTCGTAACCCGGGCAGCCTCGAATGGAAACCTCGGAGCGGATATTGTTGAACAGTTATTCCAATTTCCCAAAATGCTTTACCTGACAGCTGCAACCATTTTCCTTTTAGGTTTATTCACTCCCATTTCCGACCTATTCACGATTCCGATCGCTGCTTTATTAGTCGTTGGAGGGTATACAATTTCAAGGATACCAAATCAGGACGAAAATGAAATACAAGAAATGGAAGAAGTATTGGAAACCGATGAAATGAAAAGTCCAGAAAGCGTTGTTAACCTTTTAAGTGTCGACCCGATCGAATTTGAGTTTGGATATGGATTGATTCCGCTTGCGGATGCCAATCAAGGGGGAGACCTGCTGGACAGGGTCGTCATGATCCGCAGGCAGCTTGCAATTGAATTGGGACTCGTGATCCCTGTGGTCAGAATACGTGACAACATTCAGTTGAATCCCAATGAATATCGGCTGAAGATTAAAGGAAGTGTCATGGCCAAGGGGGAATTGCTCCTAAATCATTTCTTGGCCATGAGTCCAGGGATGGAGGATGATTCAATAGAAGGAATCGATACGATAGAACCGTCTTTCGGTTTACCGGCCAAGTGGATCACGGATGATATGAAAGAACATGCCGAGATGTTGGGTTATACAGTTGTGGACCCGCCAAGTGTTGTATCCACTCACTTGACGGAAGTGATAAAAGCCAATGCGCATGAATTATTGGGCAGGCAGGAAACGAAACAATTGATCGATCATCTCCACGAATCGGCACCTATACTAGTAGAGGAAGTCACTCCGAACCCCTTGTCCATAGGAGATGTGCAAAAGGTATTGGGAAAATTATTGAAGGAAAAAGTTTCAATAAGGAACTTACCGATCATTTTCGAAACACTTGCTGATTATGGCAAGTTATCGACTGATACAGATTTGCTTACTGAATATGTAAGGCAGAATTTAGCCAGGCAAATAACGAATTCTTTTCTTTCGGATGAAAATAGAATTAAAGTCATAACATTATCAGGGAAAGTGGAAAAGACCATCGCGGATAGTGTACAGCAAACCGAACATGGTAATTTTTTATCATTGGATCCAACTATATCACAATCCATATTGGAGGCAATTGCAGCCAAATTGGAAGAGCTGACCCTAATGGATCACCAACCGATCTTACTCTGTTCTCCAGCAGTAAGGATGTATGCCCGGCAATTAACTGAACGATATTTTCCTAATGTACCGATTCTTTCATACAATGAACTCGAATCGAATGTAGAAGTACAAAGTGTAGGGGTGGTGAATTTCGATTGAAGGTAAAGAAATATTTGGCACCATCAATGAACGAGGCAATGAAGCGAATAAGGGAGGAACTAGGCAGTGATGCGGTAATCTTAAGTTCAAAGGCTGTATATACTGGTGGTTTCTTAGGATTATTCAAAAAGAGGAATATTGAAGTCATTGCAGCCATAGACCCCGTGTCACAGCCTGTCCAAACCGTAACCAAACAAAAATCGAAGAAGTTGCCATCAAAGCTGGAAGTGGCAAGTCATGCCCATGAGCCTAATGAAGGCAATAGGGAAAGTGCTGACTTAGTAAAAGAGATCGAAGGTTTGAAAGATATGATAAAGAGTTTGCAAACCTATTCACTTGATAGAAAATATCCGGCGAAACTGCAGAAAATCCATGAATACCTAACTGAGCAGGAAGTGGATATATCACTTCGGTGCCAAATCATGGATGAACTGCTTGAAAAATGGTTCGTTTTTAAACAGCAATCCACTGATGAAGAGGTTCAAGTTTGGTTGGAAGAAGCCATGTTCGCGATTTTGGAAAAGGCCGAAAATGGAAAAAACGGGCTGCAAAAAAAGTATATTAATATTGTTGGTCCAACAGGTGTGGGAAAGACAACGACCTTGGCAAAAATAGCTGCGGAAACCATGTTGAAGCATGATAAAAAGGTGGCTTTCATTACGACGGATACGTACAGGATCGCTGCAATAGATCAACTTAAGACATATGCCAAGATTCTAAACGTTCCCATTGAAGTCGCTTATAACCTGGAAGACTTCAAAAGAGCGGCTGAACGCTTCTCCCATTACGATTATGTTTTTATTGATACGGCAGGAAGGAATTTCCGTAACCCGCAATATGTTAAGGATCTTAATGAAATCATCCATTTTACTGATGAGATGGAAACCTACTTAGTGTTGTCATTGACTTCTAAACAAAAGGATATGGAAGATATTTACCGACAGTTTGCTAGCATACCGATTAAACAGGTGATTTTTACAAAAGCGGACGAAACCTCCACTTTCGGACCGATTTTTAATTTTATACACACTCATAAATTGGGAGCGGCCTATATAACAGATGGACAGAATGTGCCAGACGATATTGAAATAGCTACATCATCACAGCTATTGAAAATGGCTATCGGGGCTAAAAAATATGAAAGATCAAGCTGAGAATTTACGAAAAAGATTGGAAGCCCGCCAAAATAAGACAATGGCCAAAACGATTGCCGTTTTAAGCGGTAAAGGTGGAGTGGGAAAATCAAACTTTACTTTGAATTTTTCCATTGCCTTATCCCAAAGAGGCAAAAAGGTACTGTTGTTCGACATGGATATCGGTATGGGGAATATTGATATTTTGATAGGTGAACACTCTCCCTGCAGTATTATTGATTTTTTTGAAAAAGATTGTAGTTTGAAGGATATCATCATGTCAGGACCGGGAAATATTTCAATCATTACAGGTGGGACAGGGTTGACGGATCTCTTTTCACTTGATGAAGATCATTATACCCGTTTTAATGAAGAATTCAGTTTATTGTTGGCGAATTACGATTATATATTATTTGATATGGGAGCAGGCATCACTAAGGATTCCATGAAATTCCTGTTATGTGTGGATGAATTAGTCGTTATCACGACGCCGGAACCAACTTCTATCATGGATGCTTACTCCGCAATGAAATATATCCATTCAGTAAATAAAGAGATTCCATTGTTCCTAGTTTGCAATCGGGTTTTCACGAGTAAGGACGGCAAAGAAACGATTAAGCGGCTCCAAAATGCACTAGTGAAATTTTTGGGGCTGGAAACTGTAGCTCTAGGGTACTTGCCAGATGATAGAACCGTACCTAAATCTGTTACCAAACAAATGCCCTTTCTCCTTTTCGATTCTGAAGCCGATGTATCGAAAGCCATTTTGGACATTGCTTCAAGATATGCAAATCATTCATTTGGGGAAGAATTGACTTTGCAAAAAAGTCATTTCCTCCAAAATATGAAGAGATATTTTTTTGGAAAGTAGGTCTCCTTATATGGGTAAAGTAAAAGTGCTGATAGTGGACGATTCTGCGTTTATGAGAAAGTTAATTTCAGAGTTTTTAGCAGAAGATAGCAGGGTGGAAGTCATCGGGACTGCCAGGAATGGAAGAGATGCCATTGACAAAATAAAGGCTTTAAAACCCGATGTCGTGACTTTGGATGTGGAAATGCCGATAATGGACGGCTTGGAAGCATTAAACCGGATTATGAATGAATGTCCGACCGCTGTAGTCATGTTATCAAGCACCACGAAAAAAGGAACGGAAAATACATTTGCCGCCATGAACAGTGGAGCCTTTGACTTTGTGGCTAAGCCTTCGGGAGCCATTTCATTGGATTTACATAAAATCAAGAAAGAACTCCAAGAAAAAGTTATGGCTGCCAGCAGGGCAAATGTTCACAAACTAGAAAAACATGCGAAAAATATTGAAAGAAGCCCATCCGTTTGGGGAAAATATAGTAAAATAGATTCAATACAAATACCTAAAAGCGAAAAAAATATAAAAAAATGGTCCTATGGATATAAAAAGATAATCGTTATCGGCACATCAACAGGAGGCCCGAGAGCGCTGCAGACAGTCTTGACAGGACTCCCAGAAGAAATTGATGCACCCATACTCATTGTCCAGCATATGCCCCCCGGTTTCACAAAATCCTTGGCAACACGCCTGAATTCATTATGCAAGATTAAAGTGAAGGAAGCTGAAGAGGGAGAACTGATTCAAAAAGGTATCGCCTACATCGCACCTGGAGGTTTTCACTTGAAAGTGAAGAAGGTCGGGATGAGCTGGGCAATCCATTTGGATCAATCCGAAGTGCGTCATGGACATCGCCCGTCGGTTGATGTGCTATTTGAATCGGTAAGTGAAATGAATGATTCTGCGAAAATAGCCGTTATCATGACCGGGATGGGAAAGGACGGGGCGAGAGGGCTTACAAATCTTAAACAAAAGGGTCCTTTAAAAGCGATAGCCGAATCACAGGAGACATCAATCGTTTTTGGTATGCCTAAAGCGGCAATCAATACCAAGTTAATAGATAGCGTAGAGGATGTAGAAGAAATAGCTAAAGCGATAATAAGCTATTGTTAACACGTGGAGGTGTGAGATTGTATGGATATGAATCAATATTTAGAGGTATTTATAGAGGAAAGTAAAGAACATCTTCAAACGTGCAGCGAACAGTTGCTGGTACTCGAAAAGAACCCGGAAGACCTCTCGATCGTAAACGAAATCTTTCGTTCCGCCCATACCTTAAAAGGGATGTCGGCAACTATGGGGTATGAGGATCTAGCCAACTTAACTCATAAAATGGAGAATGTGCTGGATGCGATCCGAAACAGCCAAATCGCCCTTTCGCCTGAATTGTTTGATGTGATATTTTTAGCGGTTGATCATTTAGAAGCAATGGTCATGTCCATTGCTGAAGGTGGAGATGGAAAAAGAAATGTGAAGGATGTTGTCCATCAGCTGGAAATGATTGAAAAAGGGGAGTCGCCCTTTTCTTCCACCAATGCAGAGATTGCAGCAGCTTCTGCCGTCCTGGAAAAGAAGGAAATGATTGCGGGAGAGTATGATGAATTTGAATGGACAGTACTTCAACAGTCAAAGGATCAGGGGTTTAACAGCTTCGAAATTTCGATAGGGTTGCGTGAGGACTGTCTTTTAAAAGCTGCCCGTGTGTTTATGGTTTTCGAAGTGCTTGAAAAGTCAGGTGAAGTAATCAAGTCCCACCCACCCGTCGAACTTTTGGAAGAAGAGCAATTCGATCAGCAATTTACAGTCACGATGGTAACAACAGAATCGGGTGAAGAGATAAAGAAAAAAATCATGAAGGTTACCGAAGTGGATCAAGTTGTTGTAAATGCAATTGATCTAGAATGCGTGCGGCATGAAGCTAAATCTAACGAGGATAATGTTACTGAAATTCTAAAACAAGAGTCAAATGATGCCTTGCTACCAACTGATAACGATGATAAGAAAAAACAGACTCCCGTCAAGCCGGCATCAAGCAAGACCATTCGGGTGAACATTGAGCGGCTTGATATATTAATGAATTTATTCGAGGAACTAGTAATCGATAGAGGCAGACTTGATCAAATTTCCAGTGATTTGGATAATCAAGAATTGCATGAAACAGTAGAAAGAATGTCCCGTATAACAAGTGATTTACAAACAATCGTATTGAACATGCGGATGGTGCCCGTGGAAACTGTATTCAATCGTTTTCCTAAAATGGTTCGTCAATTGGCAAGGGATTTAAACAAGAAAGTCAATTTGGAAATCAACGGTGCCGAAACGGAACTTGATCGTACAGTCATTGATGAAATCGGTGATCCACTCGTCCATTTAATAAGAAACGCCATGGATCATGGAATTGAAACAACTGAAGAACGTTTGGCTAAAGGAAAGAATGAAGAAGGTAAAATCCTCTTAAAAGCATATCACAGCGGTAATCATGTTTTCATTGAAATCGAGGATGACGGCGCAGGCATCAATAAAGATCGAGTCTTGAACAAGGCCCTATCCAATGGGATATTAACTAAGGAAACTGCCGCCACCCTAACGGATAAGCAAATCTATGAATTGATATTCGCTTCTGGTTTTTCAACAGCGGAAACCATTTCAGATGTATCGGGACGGGGTGTGGGGCTCGATGTGGTTAAAAATACTATTGAGTCCCTCGGTGGAACTGTCACAATCGATTCCAAAGAGAATGAAGGATCCATCTTCCTTATTCAACTTCCGCTTACATTGTCCATTATTTCTGTCATGCTGGTTGAAATCCAAAACGAAAAATATGCCATACCGCTTTCTTCCATTATTGAAACAGCAATAATAAAAAGAGCAGATATCATGAATGCCCATAATCAACAAGTTATTGACTACAGGGGAAAGGTTCTACCGCTTCTGTTCTTGAAAGATATATTCGAAGTTCCTATCAGTCAGGAAGAAGAAGAGTCCCTCTCTGTGGTCATTGTAAGAAAAGGTGATAAATTAGCAGGATTAGTCGTTGATTCATTTATCGGGCAGCTGGAAATCGTTCTGAAGTCATTAGGTAATTATTTAACTAGTGCATTTGCAATTTCCGGGGCAACGATACTTGGTGATGGGCAAGTTGCTTTAATCATAGATTGCAACACATTGATTCATTGAATGATAGATAAATGGGGCAGGGTAATGGGGCGTTAGTTCGACCGTGCCGATGCGTATCAAGGCTTTACAATCATCATGTGTTTTTTAAAAGGAGGGGAATAGATGTCGGAGGATATGAAAGTAATTGTATTTCAAATTATGGATAAAGAATATGCAATTCCAGTGGATAAGGTCAGTGGTATCGAAAAGCTTCTGCATATTACCAGAGTTCCAAAGACTGTAAAATTTGTTAAGGGAGTCATAAATTTAAGGGGTGTAATCACTCCAATTATTGATTTACGGGTTCGGTTTGGTTTCGAAGAGGTGGAATACGATGAGTCAACAAGGATTATAGTCGTCTTTCTGGATGATATGGAAGTGGGGCTAATAGTGGACTCTGCTAATGATGTTTTGGATATTCCCGTGGAAAGTATCGAACCTCAGCCTGAAATTGTGGGACATCTAGCTTCAGAATATATTAGCGGAGTGGCTAAAATTGAGAAACGACTGCTCGTCCTAATTAATTTGGAGAAGGCCTTAAGTCTAGAAGTGACTGAAAATATGTTAAGAGAAGGATAATCATATGTCATTCATTGAGAAAATTAACCCGCTTCAACTCGATATTTTGAAGGAAATCGGTAATATAGGTGCAGGGAACGCAGCAACCGCGCTTTCTGCCATCCTTAATAGGAAAATTGCTATGAATGTTCCTAATGTCCGAATCGTTTCCTTTGATGAAATGATGGAAATGGCTGGCGGGGCAGATCACGTCGTTGCCAGCGTTTTCCTTAGAATGGAAGGTGATGCTTCAGGGAGCATGTTTTTTATCCTTGCGCTACCCGTAGCTGAATACTTGATTCGTAAGATGACTGGTGATGTGACCTTTTTAATAGATTCAGCACCCTATAATGAATTGGCACGCTCTTGCCTTCAGGAGTTAGGGAATATATTAGCGGGATCCTATCTCTCTTCCCTTTCTGATTTCACCCGATTGAATATCCATCCATCCGTTCCTTCCTTGAGCATCGATATGGTAGGGGCAACGATCAGTTATGGATTATTGGAATTATCTCAAGTAAGTGACGCAGCCATCGTCATTGATACAGTACTTGAAAAAGACCAACTTTTTGATGACTCCATTAATGGTCATTTCTTTCTATTACCTGATCCCGAATTTCTTGATATCATTTTTTCTGCTTTAGGAGTGTCACCTAATGACTGAATTGTTAAAGGACCAGGTTGTTAAGGTTGGAATAGCGGATATGAATATAATAAAACCTCCCGATACGATTCGTACTTCCGGGTTGGGGTCGTGTGTTGGAGTCGTGATTTATGATGAAAAAAAAGAAATTGCAGGTTTGGCCCATATCATGCTGCCTGACTCTTCACTCGCTAAATCGGGACAGATCAACATTGCCAAATTTGCAGATACGGCCATTAAGGAATTAGTGCAGATCTTAGTAAAAGAAGGCGCAAGAATGCCTTTCCTAAAAGCGAAGTTGGCTGGCGGAGCGCAAATGTTTCAATTTGCCTCTGGAGGGGATTTAATGAGGATAGGACCCCGGAATGTGGAAGCTGTCCGGAAAGAGTTATCTGACTTGCGGATAAGAGTCGTTGCCGAAGATGTTGGCGGGAATAGCGGAAGAACGATCGAATTCAATTTAAAGGATTGTTTGCTAAAAATTCGGACCGTTACTAAAGGGACTAAAAACATATAGGATCGGAATTGGCTTTTAAAAAGTCAAAAATATGACAGGTACACTTGCTACTGAACCAATAATCATTTATGGCTTTAGGGGCCGTTTTGATCACAAATCATATAACAATGTTAGGAGGATGTCCAATGTCTCATCTGACCATCGAAGAAGAGCAGTTATGTTGGAAAAATTGGGTGGATTGCAGAGATCCGCTGGCCGGGGACATTTTGGTAAAGAAATACATACCTCTCGTATCGTATCATGTTCAACGTATTTCGGTAAGTCTTCCTAAAAATGTGAGCCGGGATGATATAAGAAGTTTAGGGATGATGGGGTTATTCGATGCCCTGGAGCGCTTTGATACGAAGCGTGACCTGAAGTTTGACACATATGCATCTTTTAGAATCCGTGGTGCTATTTTAGATGGATTAAGGAAAGAGGATTGGCTTCCACGGAGTGCAAGAGATAAAGCCAAGAAAATTGAATCTGCAATAGAAAGGCTGGAGCAGCAATACATGAGGAACCTTTCGCCAAATGAGATTGCCGCTGAATTGAAAATCCCGGAAGATGAAGTATATGCTGCATTAAATGAGAATTTCTTTGCCAATGTACTTTCAATTGATGAAAATCCCCAAGAGGACGATAAAGAAAGCGCGAATTTTCATATTAAAGATGAAAAGGCGGATTTACCTGAGGAACATGTGTTAAAGGAAGAACTGTATGTCGAATTAGCCAAAGTCATAGAAACGCTTAATGAAAAAGAACAGTTGGTTTTACAGCTTTTTTATAAGGAAGAACTAACATTAACCGAAATCGGACAAGTGATGGGATTATCTACTTCCCGGATATCCCAAATTCACTCGAAAGCGATATATAAATTAAGAAACACGATGCAAGATCAAAAGATTTAATCATGATTTTTTTGAAGTGGGCTTTGGAGAACGAAGAAAGCCCCTATATGTCAAATTGAAAAAATTCTTACGGGTACCCGGATCAATAAATGTCGAAATCACAGAATGTTCGAACTGTACTTTTTCATGAAAGCATAGAGAAAGTAATCAAGGAAGAACAACAGTGAAAAAAGATCCCCGTCCGTATTAAGGTAACAGGATTGACTATTCCGGTTAATAGGAGGCAACATGTCAGCGGTTTTTATATTTCTGTTGTTTGTATTAAACATATTCACCATTTTTGCCATCATCGTTTTATATCTTCGCCAAAATCTTTTAAGTAAGTTGGAAAAAGACCAAAAAGCCATCATTGGGGAAATGGAACAACTTTTGTCAGGTTATTTAATGGAGATGAAAGAGGACAACGAGACATTGGTAAAGGCATTCACCAATTCGGTGGCTATGAATCACGATCTTGGACACAAAGAAAAAGAATATGGTTCAAACAAGGAAACAAAGGAAGATAAAGATGAAAAACAAGAACAAAACAGTAAGTATGAAGAGGGAAATCGTGCCGCAGCTAAAATGAAGGCGATTAACGCTTATAAAATAGTGCCTGAAGAAAATGAGGCCAATGCTCTACCCGTTAAAGTCGAGGACAAATTGGAGCTTTCATCGGCAGCGACTTCCCCTCAAAGCGAGGGGAAGTCGGCTGGCATGGAATTTTCGGACATGCTGCAGGCTTCGTTAAATGAATGGTCATTGGATGAAAAAGTGGATATGTTAGCGGATCAAGGGAATTCAGTAGAGGAAATCGCCAAAAAGTTAGGTCGCGGTCAAACGGAGATAGAGCTATTACTAAAGTTTCGTGAGAATAGATAAGTTATCTCTTGATTGTACAGAGTCATTATGATATATTATGAAATGGTGTTATTACACACGCCCCGTGATTCTTGCAGATGGTGCTGTTACGACAGTTTCTGTATGAAAATGATCGGTGCGGAGGAAAAACAAAACCATTTAGGAGGAACTAAAATGTCAGTCATTTCTATGAAACAATTGCTTGAAGCTGGTGTGCATTTCGGACACCAAACACGTCGCTGGAACCCGAAAATGAAGAAATATATCTTCACTGAGCGTAACGGCATCTACATCATCGACCTTCAAAAAACAGTTAAAAAGGTTGAAGAAGCTTATAACTTCGTGAAAGAACTAGCTGCTAACGGTGGTACTGTTCTTTTCGTCGGAACTAAAAAGCAAGCTCAAGAATCTGTTAAAGAAGAAGCTATCCGTTCTGGTATGTACTATGTAAACCAACGTTGGTTAGGTGGAACTTTAACAAACTTTGAAACAATCCAAAAACGTATCACTCGTCTTAAAGATATCGAAAAAATGGAAGAAAACGGAACTTTCGAAGTCCTTCCTAAAAAAGAAGTTATCCAACTTAAAAAAGAATGGGATCGCTTAGAAAAATTCTTAGGCGGTATTAAAGATATGAAGACTCTTCCAGATGCGATCTTCGTTATCGACCCTCGCAAAGAGCGTATTGCTGTTGCGGAAGCACACAAATTACACATTCCACTTGTTGGTATCGTTGATACAAACTGTGATCCGGATGAAATCGATGTAGTTATTCCTGCGAATGACGATGCAATCCGTGCTGTTAAATTATTAACAGGTAAAATGGCAGATGCTATCTTAGAAGCTAAACAAGGCGAAGAAACAGCAACTGAAACAACTACTGCTTAATAAGTAAAAAAGGTTGCTTATTCAGTAAGAAAAAAGGTGATAAGAGGATAATGCCTTTTATCCCTTTTTTTTGCACTAAATGAACTTACATAAAATCACTGTACGGAATGTCTTTATAAAAAGGTATGGGCGATTTTTGAGGGATGAAAATCATCAACTAGTTTAGCTCCGTCAAATTGACTGAAAAAGTTGATGTTTTTTCAGGAAAATTGTCAAAGCTCGTTATTTTCTTTGATGATAACAAGTATTTTTTGGCAATAATGGGTAAAGATTGAATAAACTGCATTTAATTTGAGGAGGATATATATTATGGCAATCACTGCACAATTAGTTAAAGAATTGCGTGAAAAAACTGGTGCCGGCATGATGGACTGTAAAAAGGCACTTGTACAAACAGAAGGCGATATGGAAAAGGCAATCGATTTCCTACGTGAAAAAGGGATTGCAAAAGCAGCTAATAAAGGCGACCGTATTGCTGCTGAAGGTCTAACTTCAATCGTTGTGGAAGGAAACCAAGCGGTTATTCTTGAAGTGAACTCAGAAACTGATTTCGTTGCTAAAAACGAAGGCTTCCAAATTCTTGTTAAAGAATTGGCTTCATTCCTTCTTGCTAACAAACCTGAAAGCGTTGAAGCAGCTCTTGAGCAAACAATGGAAAATGGAGCAAAAGTTGCAGATCATATCAATGCTGCTGTTGCAAAAATCGGGGAAAAATTAACTCTTCGCCGTTTCCAAGTCGTTTCTAAAACAGATAACGACGCATTTGGTGCATACCTTCACATGGGTGGACGCATCAGCGTATTATCAGTTCTTGAAGGTACAACTGATGAAGAGGCAGCTAAAGGCGTTTCAATGCATATCGCTGCAATTAACCCTAAATATATCTCTCGTGACCAAGTTGATGCCAGCGAACTAGAACGCGAACGCGAAGTTCTTACTCAGCAAGCACTTAATGAAGGAAAACCTGAAAAAATCGTTGCAAAAATGGTTGAAGGACGTATCAATAAATTCTACGAAGAAATCTGTGTTAACGAACAAGCTTTCGTTAAGAACCCTGATCAAAAAGTGGGACAATTCGTTGAATCTAAAGGTGGAAAAATCCAATCATTCGTTCGTTATGAAGTAGGGGAAGGTCTTGAAAAACGTCAAGAAAACTTTGCTGAAGAAGTAATGAATCAAGTTAAAAAAGACTAATTGTTTGATAATTAATAATAGGGAACACTCTTGTGTTCCCTATTTTTTGAAATGTCATGAATTTTTGGTAGTATTGCAAGAAAACATGATGAACGAATGAAAAGATTACATAGTTGGAGGTTCTCATGAGTAACGCTAAATATAAACGTGTCGTTCTAAAACTAAGTGGCGAAGCATTAGCCGGTGAAGAAGGATTTGGAATTAACCCTGCAGTAATTAAATCCATTGCTGAACAAGTCAAGGAAGTGGCTGAGCTTGATGTGGAAGTGGCTGTTGTTGTCGGCGGCGGAAACATTTGGCGCGGAAAAATAGGCAGTGAAATGGGCATGGATCGTGCTAATGCCGATTATATGGGTATGCTGGCTACAGTCATGAACTCATTGGCATTACAAGACAGCCTTGATCAGCTTGGAATTGAAACGCGCGTGCAAACTTCCATTGAGATGAGACAAGTCGCAGAACCATACATTAGACGCCGTGCAATCAGGCACCTGGAGAAAAAGAGAGTGGTGATTTTTGCAGCTGGTACAGGTAATCCATACTTCTCAACGGATACCACTGCCGCCCTGCGTGCTGCTGAAATTGAAGCTGATGTCATCTTGATGGCGAAGAATAATGTGGATGGCGTATACAATGCAGATCCGGTTAAGGACAAAAATGCAGTGAAGTATGATAAACTTTCCTATCTTGATGTGATTAAAGAAGGGTTAGAAGTAATGGATTCAACTGCGTCCTCGCTATGCATGGACAATGATATTCCATTGATCGTCTTCTCGATCATGGAAAAAGGTAATATTAAACGGGCCGTTTTAGGCGAAACGCTTGGAACTATCGTAAGGGGGAAATAAAAGATGCCGAAACAAGTTATTTCGAATGCGAAAACGAAAATGGAAAAAGCCATTGGAGCGTACACACGTGAATTAGCAAGCATCCGTGCCGGAAGGGCAAATGCCTCATTGCTTGATAGAATCTCGATTGATTATTATGGTTCGCAGACACCAGTCAATCAAGTGGCTGGCATTTCTGTCCCGGAAGCCAGATTATTAGTCATTCAACCATATGATAAAACGGTGTTGGGTGAAATCGAAAAGGCGATTTTGAAATCAGACCTAGGCTTAAATCCTTCCAATGATGGATCGATCATCAGGATAGCCATTCCGGCGTTAACTGAAGAGCGTAGAAAAGAGCTTGTGAAAGTTGTGAAAAAAGAAGCGGAAGAAGCGAAAATAGCTGTCCGTAATGTGCGTCGAGATGCAAATGATGATTTGAAAAAGCTTGAAAAAAGCGGTGAAATCACTGAAGATGATTTACGTGGCTATGCTGATGACATCCAAAAGATGACAGATGGCAATATCACGAAAATCGATGAAATTACAAAAGATAAAGAAAAAGAAATTTTGGAAGTATAATTTTCGCTGAAGAATTGATTAAATAAAGAGGGCCGAATCCATACCGGGTCATGTCTTGGTTCTAACATATAGGTGTGCTTAAAGGAGAAAACTGTTATAATAAGGTTTCTCCGATTATGATTACTCCTTAGTTAGTATGTTGCATGCAAACGTTGGAGGTGGTCCTTTTTTTGCATTTTTCATGGTATTCATAAACCGGTTTTAGAAAAAAAGAAGTAATGATTTCTCCCTTTCTAGCTTCTAATGAAGAAATAATTTTCATAATAATAATATGAGAACCAGTTTTTTTTTGATATTATAATATAGATTCTTTTTAAGCGGCAGAAAGCTTGATATACATAGTGCACGACAACTTTGCCTTTGTAGAGAGATAAGTACAACCTGATGGGGGACTAACATATGTATTCACTTTGGAAGCGTTTCGTTAAAAAAGATGCTTCTTCCGATGTAACAAATAGGATTCAGCATATTAAACAGTTTGATGTTCCTCAGCATATAGCCATCATTATGGATGGAAACGGCCGTTGGGCCAAAAAGCGTGCATTGCCACGTGTGGCGGGTCATCATGAAGGAATGAAAACCGTTCGTAGGATTACGAAAGTTGCCAATAAATTAGGGGTCAAGACTTTGACAGTCTATGCGTTTTCAACTGAAAATTGGAAACGTCCGAAAAGTGAAGTAGACTTTTTGATGAAGCTTCCACAGGAATTTCTTGGGACATTTTTACCCGAGCTCATTTCCGAAAATGTAAGAGTTGAAATGATAGGGGACTTGTCTCTCATTCCGTCACATACTCAAAGTGCCGTTAAACGGGCAATGGAAGACACGAAAGGCAATGATGGGATGATTCTGAATTTTGCCCTGAATTATGGAAGCCGCGGGGAGATTGTATCTGCAGTGAATAGCATCTTGAATGATGCTAAGAATGGTATAATAAAGGAAACTGTAACTGAGGAAATGTTATCCAGTTATCTGATGACCAAACATTTGTCGGATCCTGATTTACTGATCCGTACAAGCGGTGAAATCCGTTTAAGCAATTTCATGCTTTGGCAGTCGGCTTATACTGAAATGTGGTTTACTGAAGTGCTATGGCCGGATTTTAGTGAAGAGCATTTATTGCAGGCAGTTGAGGAGTATCAAAAGCGTTCACGAAGATTCGGTGGCGTTTAATGTAGAAGGCGAGGAAAATGGAATAATGAAACAACGAATTATTACGGCGGTCGTAGTTGCCGCTATCTTCATTCCACTAGTCATTTTAGGGGGCACTCCCTTTTTACTGACGGTTTATCTGTTAGGGTCAATTGGTTTGTATGAACTGATGAAAATGAAAAAGTTACGTGTATTGTCTTTTGAATCATTTCTTGCACACATATTATTGTGGGTGCTTTTATTGCCTAATGAGCATACCGCTTTTTTAGCGGAAATAAATTACGATAAAGTTCAAGTCTTCTTAATCGGGATTTTGCTGCTGTTACTTTATACAGTCGTTTCAAAAAACCGTTTCACTTTTGATGACGCAGGCTTTCTCGTGATTTCAATCCTATACTTGGGGATAGGTTTCTACTACCTATTTGAAACACGGGACTCTTTGGGGTTGGGGCTAATCTATATCCTGCTTACCCTATTTACGATCTGGGCAACCGATTCCGGAGCCTATTTCATTGGTAAATCACTTGGTAAAAGAAAGCTATGGCCAGAAATAAGTCCAAACAAGACGGTGGAGGGATTTATCGGCGGGTTATTTTCCGCTATGGTAGTGGGTGTTCTATTTTACGTCTTCTCCAACCTTGACTACACGTTATTACAATTATTATTGATTTCATTAATCATTGGGGTATTCGGGCAATTGGGTGATCTTGTCCAATCGGCGTATAAACGTCACTATGGCGTTAAAGATTCAGGGAAGCTTCTCCCGGGACATGGGGGAATTTTGGACAGGCTTGATAGCGTGATATTCATTTTACCGATTTTGCATTTATTGCATGTTTTATAATATATATATAGGCAAGCGTTATTGAATTAGGAGATGAACAATTTGAAAAATATCAGCCTTTTGGGCGCGACAGGATCGATTGGTCAACAAACAGCGGATGTAGTAAGGTCCCATCCAGATCAATTCAAGATTGTGGCGCTTTCTGCTGGAAAGAATATAGAATTGGTCAGGACTTATATAAAAGAATTTAAACCGAAACTGGTTTCAGTCCAAACGGAAGAAGATTATCATGTTTTGAAAAGTGAATTCTCCAGCCGCAAAGATATCGAGTTCATGTATGGAGATGAGGGATTGACTGCTGTTGCCGTTTATGGTCAAGCGACGATATTGGTCAATGCCGTCATCGGAAGCGTGGGTCTTCATCCGACACTTCAAGCAATAAAGGCTAAAAAAGATATAGCCATCGCCAACAAGGAGACTTTGGTGACTGCAGGTCATTTAGTCATAAGTGAAGCAAAAAAAGCGGGGGTCAGATTACTGCCGGTTGACAGTGAGCATTCAGCTATTTTTCAGGCATTGCAAGGTGAAAAGGAAAAAAATATAGAACGTCTTGTCATTACTGCTTCAGGAGGCAGTTTTCGGGATCGGACCAGGGAAGAATTGAAGGGTGTAACGGTGGAAGAGGCACTGAACCATCCGAACTGGTCAATGGGAGCTAAAATCACCATAGATTCGGCATCAATGATGAATAAGGGATTGGAAGTAATTGAGGCCCACTGGCTATTCGACCTTCCCTACGATAAAATTGATGTATTGCTTCATAAGGAGAGCATCATCCATTCCATGGTTGAGTTTCATGACTCCAGCGTGATGGCACAACTGGGGACACCGGATATGAGGGTTCCGATACAATATGCACTTACTTATCCAGACCGTATTCCGCTAACAGGTCGCAAACGGCTTAATCTTGCTGAAGCAGGCAAACTGCACTTCAGCGATATGGATTTCACCAGATATCCTTGTTTGCAATTCGCATATAAAGCGGGTAAAATGGGCGGAACGATGACTACTGTGTTGAATGCCGCCAATGAAGCCGCAGTCTCTGCGTTCTTATCTGGAAAGGTAACCTTCCTTGATATAGAAACATTGATTGAAAAGGCGCTTAATCAGCATTCCGTCATAGCCCTTCCAGATTTAGAAACGATTCAGGAAGTCGATAATATGACAAGGCAGTATATAGAATCTTTAGTGAAAGATAGGTGACCGGAACATGCAGACTTTAGAAACGATTATAGCGTTCATCATCATTTTTGGAGCTCTAGTATTTTTCCATGAGCTTGGGCACTTAGTGTTTGCAAAGCGAGCAGGAATTTTATGCCGTGAGTTCGCAATCGGTTTCGGGCCAAAAGTATTCACTTATAAAAAGAAGGAAACCGTATATACCATTCGATTGCTCCCTCTTGGCGGGTACGTGCGTATGGCTGGCGAAGACGCAGAGAATATTGAATTGAAGCCCGGCTATCGGGTGGGATTAATGTTTGATAATGAAGAGAATGTTACAAAAATCATTTTGAACAATAAAGATAAATATCCTGATATCCGTCTTGTGGAAGTTGAAGTGATCGATCTTGATCATAAACTGATCCTTACAGGTTATGAGGAGGGTGAGGAAGATACACTAAAAACGTTTGCCATTCATAAAGAAGCGGTGATCGTTGAAAATGGTGTAGAAAACCAGATTGCTCCTTTTGATCGGCAATTTGCCTCAAAGTCGCTTGGGCATCGTTTCCTGACGATTGTAGCTGGACCGGCAATGAATTTCGTTTTGGCTTTTGTCATTTTTGTGTTGATCGGCATGTTTCAAGGAGTCGTGGTGGATGAAGCGAAACTTGGTGAGTTGACTCCAGATGGTTCGGCTGTAAATGCCGGTTTAAAATCGGGGGATATCATTCAATCCATCGAAGGTACGGAAGTCTCCACATGGGGAGATGTTCAGGAAAGCATTCAAAAGAACCCAGGGCAAGAGATCGAGTTCGTCGTTGACAGGGACGGGAAAACATTAGAAGTTCCGGTTGTTCCACAAGAAGTGGAGAGGGAAGGGAAGAAAATCGGAATTATCGGCGTTTACCCTCCGGTTGAAAAAGCACCGATTAAAGCAATACAATATGGTTTCACAGAAACGTATTTTTGGACAAAACAAATCTTCATCATCCTTGGTGACCTCGTAACGGGTGGATTTACGATCGACAGTTTATCCGGTCCTGTAGGAATATATAAATCAACTGAGGAAGTAGCGAAACAAGGTTTATTCACGTTAATGAAATGGGCTGGGCTGCTCAGCATTAACCTGGGAATCATGAACCTGCTTCCGCTGCCGGCATTGGATGGAGGAAGACTGTTATTCTTTGTGGTCGAATTCTTAAGAGGAAAACCGATTGACCGTCAAAAAGAAGGAATGGTCCACTTCATCGGCTTTGCCTTGCTGATGTTATTGATGATTGTCGTTACATGGAATGATATCCAGCGATTCTTCCTGTAAGATAAGTTTGGATAATGCAAAAACAGGCCAGCAGATTTATCTGTTGGCCGTTTTCTTATCTGAAGAGATTTCCTAGTTTTTTAACCGTTTTGGGGAAATTGTTTGTTTTCTAGGGAAATCGTAAGTATAATCGAGAATGAGTATATTAAATTAGCTTTTCTGAAAAACGCGGAAAGTCTTTTTTGTATGAAAATGACCGTATTAATGTTGCGGTATGAATTTTACCGAAGCCGCAATTAATTTAAAGGAAATATTGAAGAGGTGCAGATATGAAACAAAGTATGACGTTGATCCCTACATTAAGGGAAGTGCCTGCAGATGCTGAAATCAAAAGTCATCAGCTGCTATTACGTGCAGGATTTATGAGACAAAACTCCAGCGGGGTATATAGTTTTATGCCGCTTGGAAAAAAGGTGCTTCAAAAGGTTGAGGCTATCGTTAGGGAAGAAATGGAAAATGCTGGTGCGGTAGAATTGTTGATGCCTGCTCTGCAACAAGCCGAATTCTGGCAGGAATCTGGACGCTGGTATACCTATGGTCCAGAGTTGATGCGGCTTAAGGATCGCAACAACCGTGAATTTGCGCTTGGTGCCACACATGAAGAAGTGATAACCAGCTTAGTTCGTGATGAAGTGAAATCCTATAAGCGTCTTCCATTAACGGTTTATCAGATCCAAACCAAATTCCGTGATGAAAAAAGACCGCGTTTCGGATTGTTGCGTGGACGTGAGTTCATCATGAAGGATGCTTATTCTTTCCACGCTAATCAAGAAAGCCTGGATGCTGTTTATAAAAATTTATATGCGGCATATTCGAATATATTCAGCCGCTGTGGGCTGGACTTCCGTGCCGTCATTGCCGATTCTGGGGCAATGGGTGGTAAGGATACACATGAATTCATGGTCCTGTCTGAAATTGGGGAGGATACCATCGCATATTCTGATACTTCCGATTATGCAGCTAATATTGAAATGGCACCTGTGAGCGTAAAATATGAAAAAAGCTCCGAAGAACAAATTGCACTTGAAAAAATTCATACACCAGGTCAAAAAACGATTGAAGAAGTTGCTTCATTCTTGAATACTAGTGCAGAGAAACTAATAAAATCGTTATTGTTTAAAGTGGATGAAAAGTATGTGCTTGTTTTGGTAAGAGGAGATCATGAAGTCAATGATATCAAGCTGAAGAATTTCTATAACGCTTCAATCGTTGAATTGGTCGATCCAAATGAGACGAAAGAAGTCTTAGGATGTACAATTGGATCTCTTGGACCAATCAATGTCACTTCTGAAGTCGAAGTGATTGCGGATGTTGCCGTCGAGGCCATGGTTAATGGAATTTGTGGTGCAAATGAGGAAGACCACCATTATGTGAACGTAAATCCCGCTCGTGACTTTAACGTGGATAATTATATAGATCTTCGTTTCATCCAAGAGGGTGACCCATCACCGGACGGAAACGGAAAGATTAAATTTGCCAAAGGGATTGAGGTAGGCCACGTATTCAAACTGGGAACTAAATATTCTGAAGCTATGAATGCGACATTCCTGGATGAGAATGGACGGACGCAGCCTATGATCATGGGCTGTTATGGCATTGGTGTTTCCCGTACACTAGCCGCTGTTGCTGAACAATTCAACGATGAAAAAGGGTTGGTCTGGCCAGTGAATTTAGCGCCATACCAAGTCCATTTGATTCCAATCAATATGAAGGATGAGGCTCAGGCTGCACTGGCAGAAGATTTATATAATGATCTAAAGGCACAAGGCATGGAAGTTCTTATGGATGATCGTCAAGAACGTGCGGGCGTAAAATTCGCAGACTCTGACTTGATGGGTCTTCCTGTCAGGGTGACTGTTGGTAAAAAGGCATCCGAGGGAATCGTTGAAGTGAAAATCCGTAAAACGGGTGAGGTTCTTGAAGTTGAAAGAGCTGAACTGACTCAAAAGCTTCACGAAATAATGGCATAATTTAAAAATAGCGGATTTAGGCATCATTCAATTGGATGATGCCTTTCCTTTTCATGGATTTGGATACTAGTGAAACATTCATGATATGTTATAATAGCCTCTGGTATCAAAAGAAAATGATTGTGAAAAATAAGAGATAGTAGATAGGGGAGAGAGGGAATGGATCAAAATCCAAATAGCGGTAGAGAGAGATTTCAACTCTTGCTCCAGCAAATGGGCTTGACTGAGGATGCCTTTGTGAATTATTTCATAGGTGCCGAAATTGATAAACTCTCAATCGAGAGGGAGTCCAAAACATGGCATTTTGCCTTTAATATACCTGCATTAATTCCTTGCAGTGTTCATACAAGACTTGCTACTCATCTGGCAAGTACGTTTTCCCATATTGCAAAGGTCACATTCAACTTGAATGTGGCCAATCCGCAAGTGACGGAACAATTGGTGAAGGAGTATTGGAAAAACTGCATTGGCGAGCTTGAAGGCATGTCACCTGCACTGTTATCACTTCTAAATGAACAAGTTCCAACGGTAAATGGATATAAGCTTATCGTTAGCGCCCGGAATGATACGGAGGCTGGACAGTTGAAGCGAAAATACTCCGGCATCATTTCGAATATCTATCAAACATTCGGTTTTCCTCCGTTGACACTTGAAGCGGAAGTGAAGGAAACGGTTTCGAATCCTGATTACCAAAAGTTCTTAGAAGAGAAACAAAAGGAAGACGCAGAAAAGGGACTTGCTGCCCTAGTGGAAATGCAGAAAAAAGAATCGGAAAAAGGCGGGGACGATGCCGTCTACGATGGACCGGTTAAAATTGGCTATACGATTAAAGAAGATGCGGATTTCCGCAGAATCGAACAAATTATTGATGAAGAGCGCAGGATTGCTATCGAAGGCTTCGTATTTGATGCAGAAGTGCGTGAGTTACGCAGCGGACGAAGCCTGTTGACTTTTAAAGTCACAGATTATACGAGCTCGATATTGGTCAAAATGTTTTCGCGTGATAAAGAAGATGCTGCCATACTTGCCCGTGTGAAAAAAGGGATGTGGGTACGTGCCCAAGGCAGCATCCAAAATGATACATTCGTACGTGACCTAGTTATGATCGCAAATGATATAAATGAAATTTCTAAACAAGGACGGCAGGATAAGGCTCCAGAAGGGGAAAAGCGTGTAGAACTGCATATGCATACCCCAATGAGCCAAATGGATGCAGTGACGCCTACTTCTGCGCTTGTTGCCCAGGCTGCAAAGTGGGGGCATAAGGCTGTGGCCATTACAGATCATGCGGGAGCTCAATCATTCCCTGAAGCTTATAGTGCCGGGAAAAAGAATGGTATCAAAATCCTTTATGGTGTCGAAGTGAATCTTGTAAATGATGGTGTACCCATAGTTTATAATGAGGCGCATATCGCTTTGGCAGATGCCACCTATGTTGTGTTTGACGTAGAGACGACAGGCCTATCAGCCGTATATGATACGATCATTGAATTTGCTGCAGTGAAAATTCGTGATGGTGACATCATTGATCGCTTCGAGTCTTTTGCTAATCCGCATCATCCACTATCCAATACAACGATAGAATTGACTGGAATCACTGATGATCTTGTAGAAAATGCTCCGGAAGTCTCGGAAGTACTAGAAAAGTTCAAGGAATGGGCGGGCGATGCGATTCTGGTTGCCCACAACGCAGCCTTCGATATGGGATTTTTGAATATAGGCTATAAAAACTTGGGTTATCCTAAAGCTTCCAATCCTGTTCTTGATACATTGGAACTTGCCCGTTTCTTATATCCGGAGTTTAAAAATCACCGGTTAAATACATTATGTAAAAAGTTCGATATTGATTTGACCCAGCATCATAGGGCCATTTATGACGCCGAAGCTACAGGTTACCTTATGCTGAAGATGCTAAAGGATGCAATGGAAAAGGAGATTACCCATCATGATCAACTTAATGACAATATGGGTAAAGGAAACGCTTATCAGCGTTCCCGGCCGTCTCATTGTACGCTGATTGCGCAAACACAGGCTGGCTTAAAAAACCTTTTCAAATTAATTTCAATATCACACATAGATTATTTCTATCGTGTGCCCCGGCTACCACGCTCACAACTTAAAAAGTATCGTGAAGGAATCTTGGTCGGATCGGGATGCGATAAAGGGGAAGTTTTTGAAGGGATGATGCAGAAGGGTTTTGAGGAAGTCGTCGATATCGCCGAATTCTACGATTATCTTGAAATCCATCCGAAGGAAGTGTATAAGCATTTGATTGAGCTTGAATATGTACGGGATGATAAATCATTGGAAACGATCATCTCCAATATCGTCAAGCTTGGTGAAAAATTGGATAAGCCAGTCGTAGCCACGGGAAATGTGCATTATTTAGATCCGAATGATAAAATTTACCGTAAAATCCTTGTGAATTCACAAGGTGGCGCAAATCCGCTGAATCGTCATAAGCTTCCTGACGTACATTTTCGGACGACAGATGAAATGCTGCGGGAATTCTCCTTCCTCGGTTCTGAAAAAGCCAAAGAGGTCGTGGTAACCAACACGAATAAAATCGCTGATATGATTGAAGAAATCAAGCCGATCAAGGATGAGTTATACACACCTAAAATTGAAGGTGCAGAAGAAGAGATGCGTCAAATGAGTTATGGAATGGCAAGGAAGATTTATGGAGAGAACCTGCCGGAAATCGTGGAAGCCCGTCTTGAGAAAGAATTGAAAAGCATCATTGGCCACGGTTTTGCCGTTATTTATTTAATTTCCCACAAACTTGTTAAAAAATCCTTGAATGATGGTTATCTAGTTGGTTCAAGGGGATCGGTTGGGTCATCTTTCGTTGCCACCATGACTGAAATTACAGAGGTGAATCCGCTTCCGCCGCATTATGTATGTCCGGAGTGCAAGAAATCCGAATTCTTCAATGACGGTTCTGTAGGTTCCGGGTTTGACCTGCCTGATAAAGACTGTCCCGATTGTGGCATTGCTTATACAAAAGACGGGCATGATATCCCGTTTGAAACCTTCCTTGGATTTAAAGGGGATAAGGTTCCGGATATTGACTTGAACTTCTCCGGTGAGTATCAGCCGAAGGCCCATAACTATACGAAGGTCTTATTCGGTGAAGAATATGTATATCGTGCCGGAACGATTGGTACGGTCGCTGAAAAAACGGCTTATGGATATGTAAAAGGGTATTCCTCTGATAATAACATCCACATGCGTGGAGCCGAGACTGATCGCCTTGTTGCCGGTTGTACTGGTGTGAAAAGGACGACTGGACAGCACCCGGGGGGAATTATCGTTGTTCCTGATAATATGGATATCTATGATTTCACACCAATTCAGTTCCCTGCGGATGACAGGAATTCTGAGTGGAAAACAACTCACTTTGATTTCCATTCCATTCACGATAATATTTTGAAACTTGATATACTTGGTCACGATGATCCGACTGTAATCCGGATGCTTCAAGATTTAAGTGGCATCGATCCAAAGACCGTCCCTACCGATGATCCAGAAGTAATGAAAATATTCAGCAGTACTGAATCTTTAGGAGTTACCGAAGAAAAGATCATGTGTAAAACGGGTACGCTTGGCATACCGGAATTTGGTACGCGCTTTGTCCGGCAGATGCTTGAAGATACGAAACCTACGACATTTTCCGAGCTTGTTCAGATTTCGGGGCTTTCCCACGGTACGGATGTATGGCTGAGTAATGCACAGGAATTGATCCACAACCGCATATGTACACTAAGTGAGGTTATAGGCTGCCGGGATGATATTATGGTCTATCTGATATACCAAGGCCTAGATCCTTCACTAGCGTTTAAAATCATGGAATCTGTTCGTAAAGGGAAAGGGCTCTCGGAGGAATTCGAAGAGGAAATGAGGAAAAATGAGGTGCCAGAATGGTATATCGATTCATGTAAAAAGATTAAATACATGTTCCCGAAAGCCCATGCTGCAGCTTACGTCTTAATGGCTGTTCGGATTGCCTATTTTAAAGTGCATCTGCCTTTATTGTATTATGCAGCCTATTTCACAGTACGTGCCGATGATTTTGAAATCGACGCCATGACACGGGGATCGCAAGCGATCAAATCAAAAATGGAAGAAATTATGGTAAAGGGATTGGATGCATCCACAAAGGAAAAGAATACATTGACGGTTCTTGAACTTGCTTTGGAAATGTGTGAACGCGGATATTCATTCGCTAAAGTGGACTTGTACAAATCCAGTGCAGATCAATTCTTGATTGAAGGAAATACTTTGATACCGCCTTTCAATTCGATACCTGGTCTTGGAACGAATGCGGCGATCAATATCGTCAACGCACGGGAAAATGGTGAATTCCTTTCCAAAGAAGACCTTCAACAACGGGGGAAGGTTTCGAAGACCATCCTTGAATACCTTGATAAACAAGGTTGTCTGGAGTCATTGCCTGAACAAAATCAGTTATCTTTATTTTAAAGAGGAAACTGATTCCAAAAAGGAAGAAACAGACATGATATTTGCATAAATATCTTGATTATGGTATATTTTTATTGGAAATACTAAGAGGAACCAATGGCAAGAGTGGGGAAACCCACTCTTTCGTGTTGTATTGACCATTTAATTTTGAATCCGAAACCAAGCGCATACAACGCACGTATGGAGGAAACAAATGAGTAAAAAGGTAACGGAAGTCGTAGAGGAATTAGCACTACCAATTCTTGAAGAATTGCAGCTTGAATTAGTCGAAGTGGAGTATGTGAAGGAAGGTAAAAGCTGGTTCCTTCGAGTGTACATTGATAAAGAAACAGGCGTAGATATTGATGATTGCGGAAATGTGAGTGAAAAACTCAGTGAAAAGCTTGATGAGGTTGATCCGATTCCACAAAATTATTTTCTCGAAGTTTCATCACCCGGAGCTGAAAGGCCTCTGAAAAAAGAGAAGGATTTCCTTAATGCTATCGGTAAAAATGTTTACATAAAAACATATGAGCCCATTTTAGATGAAAAAGAATTCGAAGGAATCTTAACCAGTTTCGATGGTGAAGAAGTGACAATCGAAGTCAGAATCA
Source organism: Brevibacillus sp. JNUCC-41 (assembly GCF_014844095.1). Taxonomy (NCBI): domain Bacteria; kingdom Bacillati; phylum Bacillota; class Bacilli; order Caryophanales; family Bacillaceae; genus Peribacillus; species Peribacillus sp. JNUCC41. The sequence continues at coordinate 3,519,868 of NZ_CP062163.1, forward strand.
AAACAAGAAAGAAAACAATCGTCATACCATTCGAAAAGGTAGCCAAAGCGAGATTGGCGATTACCTTCTCTTAAGTCAAGCAAATCATTAATTTAAATATCCGTAAGGGGGATCACCATGGGCAATGAGTTATTGGATGCTCTCTATATTTTAGAAAACGAAAAAGGAATTTCCAGGGAGGTTTTGATCGACGCGATTGAATCTGCCCTTATATCGGCATATCGCCGTAACTTTAACCAAGCGCAAAATGTACGTATCGACTTGAATCTTGGTAAAGGAACTATGCGTGTATTTGCCAGAAAAGACGTTGTTGACGAAGTGTTTGATTCGCGTCTGGAAATTTCTGTTGAAGAAGCAAGAGCAATTGATCCCAACTATCAGTTAGAGGATATTGTCGAAATGGAAGTAACACCAAAGGATTTCGGCCGTATTGCAGCACAAACAGCAAAGCAAGTCGTCACTCAAAGAGTGCGTGAAGCTGAACGGGGCATCATTTATGCCGAATTCATCGATCGTGAAGAGGATATCATGACTGGTATCGTTCAACGCCAGGATTCCCGATTCATTTATGTGAGCCTAGGTAAAATCGAAGCTTTGCTCCCAGTGAATGAACAAATGCCGAATGAACAGTATAAACCTCATGATCGCATTAAAGTTTTCATCACTAAAGTTGAAAAGACTTCAAAGGGCCCGCAAATTTTTGTATCCCGTTCACACCCTGGTCTTTTAAAACGTTTATTCGAAATAGAAGTGCCTGAAATTTTTGATGGAACAGTGGAAATTAAGTCAGTTGCCCGCGAAGCAGGCGACCGTTCAAAAATCTCCGTGCACTCCGATAACGAAGAAGTCGATCCTGTCGGTTCTTGTGTAGGCCAAAAGGGACAGCGTGTTCAGGCGATCGTCAATGAATTGAAAGGTGAAAAGATCGATATCGTTAAATGGTCGGAGAATCCGGTCATTTTCGTTGCGAATGCATTAAGCCCTTCAAAAGTACTTGAAGTTATCGTTAAAGAAGAGGAAAAGGCGACTACTGTAATCGTTCCGGATTATCAACTTTCCCTGGCAATTGGTAAGCGTGGACAAAATGCCCGTTTAGCTGCCAAGCTTACAGGCTGGAAAATTGATATCAAGAGTGAAACGGAAGCCCGCGAAGCTGGTATTTATCCTGTGGAAGAACAGGAATTCCTTTTGAGCAGAGATAGTTATGTTACTGAAGAGGAAACAGATTTCGAAGAGGATAACGAGTAATTCGAGGTGAAAAAGATGAATAGCCGAAAAAAAATCCCGATGCGTAAATGTGTGGCAACAGGTGAAATGAAGCCGAAGAAAGAACTCATTCGCATCGTTCGATCTAAAGAAGGGGAAGTCAGCCTTGATCCGACCGGAAAAAAATCGGGAAGGGGAGCTTATTTGACTCTTGATCGGGATGTTATCGAGCTGGCCAAAAAGAAAAATGTGCTGGCTAATCACCTTAGTACCCAAATCGATTCTTCCCTTTATGAACAATTGCTTGAATTAGTGAATAAGGAGAAAAACTAACAACATGACCCAACAACAACAATGGATGTCTCTATTAGGTTTGGCCAATCGAGCACGCAAGCTAATTTCGGGTGAAGAATTAGTGGTTAAAGAGATTAGAAGCGGTAATGCCAAAGTTGTTATTTTATCCGCGGACGCTTCAAAAAACACTGAAAAAAAAATATCTGATAAGTGCGCATTTTATCAGGTTCCTTTAAAAAGAGTCGAAAGCAGGTCAATGCTCGGCCATGCGATAGGCAAGGATGCTAGAGTTGCCGTCGCAGTTCTGGATGAAGGTTTTGCACAAAAACTCCGAACGCTGCTCGATTAAATTTTACGGGGGTGAACGTATGACAAAATTGCGTGTATATGAATATGCAAAACAAAAGAACGTTTCAAGCAAGGATGTAATAAATAAACTTAAAGAAATGAATATAGAGGTAACAAACCATATGACAGCATTAGACGATTCAACTGTAAATAAATTAAACGATTCAATCAAACCTAAAAACGAAGATAAAAGCCAAGCTGCTGAACCAAAAGCTAACGCTACAGTCGCGAAGTACGAAGCTGAAGCGGATGAAAAGAGCACAGTCAATAAAGAAAAGCTGAAGAAGAAACCACCAGTTAAACCTGTAGGTACGAAAAAACCAACAGGTCAGTTCAACAAGGGCCGCAATAACAAGAATAAAAATAATAAACAAAGACAACAAGCGCCGGCGGCACCTGTTACAAAACGTAAAGAAAGAGAACTTCCAGAGAAAATTACGTTTTATGAGTCTTTGACAGTTATGGAACTTGGAAAAAAACTTCACCGTGAACCTTCTGAAATCATTAAAAAGCTCTTTATGCTTGGTGTTATGGCAACAATCAACCAAACTTTGGATAAAGATGCAATTGAATTGATTTGTGCGGAATACGGTGTATTGGCTGAAGAAGAGATTCGTGTCGACCTAACAGACCTTGAATCACTTGTCACTGAGGACGCTTCTGAAGATTTGATTGAACGTCCGGCTGTCGTGACGATCATGGGACACGTTGACCATGGTAAAACGACATTGCTTGATTCTATACGCCATACAAAAGTTACTGAAGGCGAAGCGGGCGGGATCACTCAGCATATCGGTGCATATCAAGTTAAAGTAAACGATAAGAAAATAACTTTCTTGGATACACCAGGTCATGCCGCGTTTACAACGATGCGTGCCCGCGGTGCACAAGTTACGGATATCACAATCTTGGTCGTAGCAGCGGATGATGGTGTAATGCCTCAAACGATTGAAGCGATTAACCATGCTAAAGCAGCGGAAGTTCCAATTATCGTCGCTGTTAATAAGATGGATAAAGAAGCAGCTAATCCAGACCGCGTCATGCAAGAATTGACAGAGCATGGTTTAGTTTCTGAAGCATGGGGCGGGGATACAATTTTCGTACCAATTTCAGCTAAAAACGGTGAGGGTATCGATAGCTTGCTTGAAATGATTCTGCTTGTTAGTGAAGTGGAGGAGTATAAAGCGAATCCGTCCCGTAAAGCAAATGGAACGGTTATCGAAGCACGTTTGGACAAAGGCCGCGGTTCCGTTGCGACATTGCTTGTTCAAAACGGAACGTTGAAAATCGGTGATCCGATTGTTATCGGTAATACATTCGGACGTGTCCGTGCTATGGTCAACGATCTTGGACGCCGTGTTAAGGATGCAGGTCCTTCAACACCGGTTGAAATCACTGGATTGAACGAAGTGCCACAGGCCGGCGATCGTTTCATCGTCTTTGAAGATGAGAAAACGGCCCGTCAAGTTGGGGAAGTGCGTGCACAGAGACAACTTGCTTCACAACGTAATGAGAAATCCCGTGTAACCCTGGATACATTATTCGAGCAAATGAAAGAAGGGGAAATCAAAGAATTGAACATCATTCTAAAAGCTGATGTTCAAGGTTCTGCGGAAGCAGTGGCCGCTTCCCTGAATAAAATAGAAGTGGAAGGCGCTAAAGTTAAAATCATACACATTGGCGTCGGTGCTATTACAGAGTCTGACATCATCCTTGCTACAGCTTCAAATGCAATCGTCATCGGATTCAACGTCCGTCCTGATGTGAATGCGAAGCGTGCAGCTGAATCAGAAAATGTTGATGTCCGTCTTCACCGCATCATCTATAAAGCAATTGAAGAGATCGAGTCGGCTATGAAAGGGATGCTTGACCCTGAATTCGAAGAAAAAATTATCGGTCAGGCTGAAGTTCGTACGACTTTCAAAGTATCCAAAGTGGGTACGATTGCCGGTTCTTACGTTACAGAAGGAAAAATTACACGTGATAGCGGAATTCGCTTAATTCGTGAAGGTGTCGTCATTTACGAAGGTGAAATTGATGCATTGAAACGTTTTAAAGATGATGTAAAAGAAGTGGCAACGAACTATGAGTGCGGTATTACGATTAAAAATTACAACGACCTTAAAGAAGGCGATGTAATTGAAGCGTATGTAATGGAAGAGATCGAACGTAAATGATCGTTGGCTCTGTCCAATGTGAATGCATCATCCATGACACCCATTCTTTGAAAGAAAAGAGGGCAGTGCTTCAGCGTGTATTGACACGGCTTAAGCAGAAGTTCAATATTTCTGTAGCAGAGACCGATTTTCAGGATTTATGGCAGCGGACAAAGATTACTATCGTAACCGTAACATCCTCAAGGAAGGCTACTGAACGGGAACTTCAAAATGCCCTTAAATTTCTAGATTCTTTTCCGGAACTAGAGCGAACAATAACAGATATAGACTGGCTTTAGGCTATCGAGGTGATATTATGAGCCTTCGTTCAAATCGTGTTGGCGAACAAATGAAAAAAGAGCTGAGTGAAATTATCGGCCGAAAAATTAAAGATCCAAGAATCGGATTTGTAACAGTGACGGATGTCGCGGTTACAGGCGATTTACAACAGGCAACAGTTTATATTTCCGTTTTGGGTGACCAGGAACAAAGGGAGAAAACCCTGCAAGGTCTTGCTAAGGCGAAAGGATTCATGCGTTCAGAAATTGGGCAGAGAATCCGCCTGCGCAAAACCCCTGAGCTGTTTTTTGAATTTGATGAATCGGTCGATTATGGTAATCGCATCGAGTCGTTGATTTCCCAAATCAATTCAGAGGATAAACCGGCTGAAAAAGACGAGGAATAAGCAAGCAGTAAAAGGAGGCCGACTCAATAAGTGCTTTGCACTTCTTGAAGTCGGTCTCTTTTTTTTGAAAAAGGAAAAACACCTTTGGGAATTGGAATTCATTTTGCTTTATGATAATAGTTTAGGGTGTTTTATAAATGATGAGGTGAAAGCGTGAACGGTATTCTTCCATTATGGAAACCCAAGGGATTGACATCCCATGATTGTGTTTTTAAATTAAGAAAGATTTTAAAGACAAAAAAGGTTGGGCACACAGGTACTTTAGATCCTGATGTAACAGGGGTTTTGCCTATTTGTATTGGCAGGGCAACTAAAATAGCCGAATATTTGACAGAAGCCGGTAAAGCGTATGAAGGTGAAGTGACCCTTGGTTTTTCAACGACAACTGAAGACGCAAGCGGTGAAAAAGTGGAAGAGAAAAAGATTGATCAAGTGATTCAGCGTAAACGGATTCTTGAAGTGCTGGAATCATTGACTGGAACAATTGAACAGACGCCGCCAATGTTTTCGGCGGTAAAAGTAAACGGGAAAAAGTTATATGAATATGCCCGTGCAGGGATAGAAGTGGAGAGGCCGACAAGGGAGGTCACCATCCATGAAATTACCCTTCTTGATGATCGTTCTGAATTTAAAGGGGAAACCATTTCTTTTCGTTTTCGCGTCAAATGCAGCAAAGGAACGTATATTCGGACGCTTGCAGTCATGATGGGTGAAGAACTGGGTTTTCCTGCCCATATGTCAGACTTGACGCGTATTGAATCAGCAGGTTTTAAGCAGGAGGACTGTTTTACATTTGCTGAAGTGGAAGAGTTCATGGAAAGTGGACAAACGGATGAATTTCTGTTGCCTTTGGAGCGGGGATTATTTCATTTGCCCAAATTTCAGATTAGTGATAAAGTAGCAAAGAAAGTACTTAACGGTGCGGTATTGGAACAAACAAAGGATGTTGTTGTTGAAAAAGGAAAGCCTTTTGTGATGGTCGATCCAGCAGATAAGGCCATTGCCATTTATCAAATACATCCGACAAAAGTGGGATTAATTAAACCTGTAAAAGTATTGGTACAAGAATTATAGACCGTTTTACCGCCGGAAAGAGGAGATTGAAAGGTGAAAGTGATCGCAATAGAGCATCCTCATCAATTTAATTCGGATGATTTTCCCGAGCTTGTAATGGCGCTTGGATTTTTTGATGGGATACATAAAGGTCATCAGATTGTTATTCAAACCGCCAAGAAAAAAGCCGATGAAATGAATCTTAAATCAGCAGTCATGACATTTGACCCGCATCCTTCTGCAGTACTGGGTAGGAAAACGGAAAATATCCGCTATATCACTCCACTTGAAGATAAGGTGGATATCATAGAGTCGATGGAGATCGATTATTTATTCATTGTCCATTTCAGCAAGGAATTTGCTTCGGTACTGCCGGAGCGGTTCGTTGACGAATACATTGCCGGGCTGAATGTCCGTCACGTAGTTGCAGGCTTTGATTATTCATACGGCCGCTATGGTCAAGGGTCGATGGAGGATTTGCCTGTTTACGCACAGGGAAGGTTTTCGCAGACAGTCGTTGAAAAACAGACACTTGAAGATGAAAAGGTTAGCTCGACGAGAATCAGGGAAACTCTCGGAAATGGCAACTTTTCCGACTTTTATCATTTGGCTGGCCGCCGCTATTTAACGAAAGGTCATGTCGTTCACGGTGAAAAGCGGGGAAGGAAGCTGGGTTTCCCCACCGCTAATATTGAAGTAAGTGACGATTATATCTTCCCTGCTGCAGGCGTATATGCCGTCAGGATCAAAATAAGCGGTAAATGGTATAATGGAGTTTGCAATGTTGGCTACAAGCCTACGTTCCACGAAGAAAAACCTAAGTATCCCACTGTAGAGGTTCATGCATTGGAGTTCTCGGGAGATATTTATGGCAACCAGGTATCGGTGGAATGGCATACAAGACTTCGGAGTGAACAGAAATTTTCCGGACTTGAAGCATTGGTCGCTCAGATTGAAACGGATAAGCAAAATGCAATAGCCTATTTTGCAAGTCTTGAAGCATAAAAGACAAGACTTGCAATTTTAATGAAAAACATGTATTCTATTGTATGTATGAAAATAACCATTGCTTGGCTAGTCGAGACTCCGACGCTGGCTCGGTAATAGGTGATTTTACAGAATTTTAGGAGGAATAATAACATGGCAATTACACAAGTACGCAAAAACGAACTTATCGCTGAGTTCAGAACTCACGATACTGACACTGGATCTCCAGAAGTTCAAATCGCAGTATTAACAGAAGAAATCAACAACTTGAACGGTCACTTACGCACACACAAAAAAGACCACCATTCACGTCGCGGTCTTCTAAAAATGGTAGGTAAACGTCGTAACCTTTTAACTTACCTACGTAACAAAGACGTTACTCGTTACCGTACACTAATTAACAAATTAGGTCTACGTAGATAATTTTTTCAGGAAGGCGGGAAATTTCCCGCTTTTTTGATGTTAATCAAATGATTTGGACGTATTCTACTTAAGGCTGGGCCTTCGTCCTTGGGACTCGGCAGGAGCCGGGTCCTTTTCCATTTATAAATGATCAGGATATACATAATCAAATGAATGAAATTTTTATTCATTTTACTGTTAATGCTTGTTTTTTTCGTGCATAATAGGAATAGTTTGGTTTTAACTCGAGTTTAGTTACTTTCACATATAAATGATTTAATCCAATACAGGTTTAGGTAAACTAAGCCTCTAAGTGAAGATTCAGAGAGGGGTTTAATAAATGGGACAGGAAAAACATACGTATTCATTTGACTGGGCCGGCCGTAATGTAACGGTAGAGATAGGGCAATTAGCCAAACAAGCGAACGGGGCAGTTTTAGTCCGTTATGGAGAAACTGCTGTATTAAGTACTGCAACAGCTTCAAAGGAACCTAGAAATGTCGACTTCTTTCCTTTGACAGTGAACTATGAAGAAAGACTTTATGCAGTCGGTAAAATTCCGGGAGGCTTCATAAAACGTGAAGGACGACCAAGTGAAAGGGCAATTCTTGCAAGCCGCTTAATCGATCGTCCAATCCGTCCGCTTTTCGCAGATGGCTTCAGGAACGATGTTCAGATCATCAGCATGGTCATGAGTGTCGATCAAGATTGCTCTACGGAAATGGCAGCCATGCTAGGTTCTTCCCTTGCACTTTCAGTTTCCGATATTCCGTTCGAAGGTCCAATTGCTGGAGTTGTAGTAGGGAGAATCAACAATGAATTCATTATTAACCCTACTGTTGACCAACTAGCCAAAAGTGACATCAATCTGACGGTTGCCGGCACTAAAGATGCTATCAACATGGTTGAAGCCGGAGCAAATGAAGTACCAGAGGAAACCATGCTTGAAGCAATCATGTTTGGACATGATGAAATCAAGAAGATCATTGCATTCCAAGAGAAAATCGTTGCTGAAATCGGCAAGGAGAAAATGCAGGTCACTTTATATCAAGTGGATGCTGAACTGGAAGCAGAAGTGAAAGGCCTATGTGAAGCAGACTTGAACAAAGCCGTACAAGTTCAGGAAAAACATGCTCGTGAAGACGCCATCAAAGCAGTAAAAGATCGTGTGTTGGTTAATTATGAAGAAGAGACTGATGAAGAAAAATTAAAGCAAATCAAAGAAATCCTGAATAAATTGGTGAAATCCGAAGTCCGCCGTTTAATTACGGAAGAAAAAGTACGTCCGGATGGCCGTAATCCTGACGAAATCAGACCATTATCATCAGAGGTTACTATTCTGCCTCGTACTCATGGTTCCGGATTGTTCACGCGCGGACAAACCCAAGCGCTATCCATCTGTACATTAGGTGCTCTTGGTGATGTGCAAATTCTGGACGGACTTGGTACCGAAGAGTCAAAACGTTTTATGCACCACTATAATTTCCCGCATTTCAGTGTTGGTGAAACTGGCCCTATCCGTGGGGCAGGACGCCGTGAAATCGGTCATGGTGCACTTGGTGAAAGAGCATTGGAGCCTGTGATTCCAAACGATAAAGACTTCCCATATACAATCAGACTTGTTTCTGAAGTCCTTGAATCAAACGGTTCAACATCACAAGCAAGTATCTGTGCAAGCACTTTGGCAATGATGGATGCCGGTGTTCCATTGAAAGCTCCAGTTGCCGGTATTGCTATGGGTCTTGTCAAAACAGGTGAGCACTATACAATCTTAACGGATATTCAAGGTATGGAAGATCATCTGGGGGACATGGACTTTAAAGTCGCAGGGACTTCAAAAGGTGTTACTGCCCTGCAAATGGATATTAAGATCGAGGGTCTTTCGAGAGAGATTCTTGAAGAAGCTTTACTACAAGCCAAACATGGCCGGATGCATATTTTAGAATCAATGATGTCAACAATCAATCAACCGCGTGAGCAGTTGTCCAAATATGCTCCAAAAATCGTTACTATGTCCATAAATCCGGATAAAATCCGTGATGTAATTGGACCGAGCGGAAAACATATCAACAAAATCATTGAAGAAACTGGCGTGAAAATTGACATCGAACAGGATGGAACGGTATTCATATCTTCTACTGATGAACCAATGATTCAAAAGGCGAAGAAAATCATTGAGGATATCGTACGTGAAGTCGTCGTGGGTGAACTATACTTAGGTAAAGTTAAACGTATCGAAAAGTTCGGTGCCTTCGTTGAGATCTTCAATGGTAAAGACGGTTTGGTACATATTTCTGAACTGGCTGAAGAAAGAGTCGGAAAAGTGGAAGATGTCGTTTCACTTGGCGATGAATTATTGGTCAAAGTTACTGAGATCGATAAGCAAGGAAGGGTAAACCTTTCCCGTAAAGCGGTCTTGAAAGAGCAAAAAGAGGCAGCCAATCCTTCTCAATCGTAATGGAAAATGAAAATCCGGCATGCGATTCCTTGTGAATCTGCATGCTTTTTTTGTTTAAAAATATTGGAATATCGATATCGAGATGGCGTTATAAGCATGTCATGTTCTACCTTGTCCGTTTTCTTCATACATTTTGGTATGAAGGGGGCGTAAAAAATGAATAATAAATGGAAGCAGATAGTTGCGATAAGTGCCATTGCAGGTATATCATGGTTATTAGTGCAAAATCCATATACACAAGTTTATTTGACCCAATTAACCAATGATTCAGTTGCTTCAATGAAGCAAGAAGACGAGCTTCTTTTACAAATAAAAGAATCAACAAAAAAATATGAGATTGCACCACAGGATGCACGAATAGATTCTGTTTGGAAAACCGTGCCTGCATATAACGGCCTGAAGGTAAATATTGATGAATCGTATAAAGCCATGAAGAAGGAGGGCGTGTTCGATAAGGATAAGCTGGTATTTGAGCAGGTCCCTGCAAAGATTCATATGGAGGATCTGGATCCGGCTCCGATTTACCGGGCCCACCCCGAAAAGCCAGTGGTTTCATTTTTAATCAATGTGGCCTGGGGGAATGAATACTTACAAGATATGTTGGCCGTGTTAAAAAAGAATAATGTCAAGGCAACTTTTTTCCTTGAAGGGAATTGGACCAAGAAAAATCCTGATTTGGCCAAGATGATTATGGGCGGCGGGCATGAAATTGGAAATCATTCTTATTCACATCCCGATATGAAAAACATATCCGCACAAGCTACACGTGAGGAAATTCGAAAAACGAATGAAGTCATTGAAGCGGTGACAGGTTTGAAAATGAAATGGTTCGCACCACCTAGTGGAAGCTACCGGGATGAAACGGTGAAAATCGCCGATTCTTTCGGTATGGAGACCGCCATGTGGAGTGTGGATACGATCGACTGGCAAAAGCCAAGCCCTGAAGTCCTTCAACAAAGAGTGCTTTCTAAGATACACCCTGGAGCATTTATATTGATGCATCCGACGGAATCTACTGCAAAATCATTGGAGACGTTAATAATTGAAATAAAAAAGAAAGATTTAGATGTTGTTACACTTTCGGAAGCAGTAGATGAAGAGCGATCGAATCCATAAAACATTGGTAACGAAAGCAGCATAGAATGATTGGGAGGAATGTTAGTTGATTAAGAAATACACGTGTCAAAATGGAGTTAGAATTGTATTGGAAAATATTCCGACAGTACGCTCAGCAGCAATTGGCGTATGGATCAAAACAGGTTCAAGAAATGAAACACCAGAATTGAATGGGGTTTCACATTTCCTGGAGCATATGTTCTTCAAAGGGACAACTACGAGAAATGCGCGTGAAATTGCTGAGTCGTTCGATAGTATTGGTGGACAGGTTAATGCATTCACTTCAAAAGAGTATACATGCTACTATGCTAAAGTAATGGATAACCATGCAAGCTATGCGCTTGAAATCCTTGCTGATATGTTCTTTAACTCAACATTTGATGGGGAAGAATTGAAAAAAGAAAAAAATGTCGTCTACGAAGAAATCAAAATGTACGAAGACACACCCGATGATATTGTCCATGACCTTTTAAGCAAGGCGGTATATGAAAACCATCCCCTTGGCTATCCTATACTTGGAACGGAAAATACGCTTGAAACCTTCAATAGTGATACATTAAAAAAATACGTGCATGACATGTACACACCCGATAAAGTAGTAGTGTCCATTGCTGGTAATGTGGATGAAAAATTGATTCAGGAGGTCGAAAACTATTTCGGCTCGTATCAAGGAGGGGAAGACCGTCTTGAATTGGTCAAACCTTCCTTCCATGAAAATAGGATCACCCGTAAAAAAGATACGGAACAAGCCCACTTATGCCTTGGTTACAAAGGGTTGGAAATCGGCAATGATAAAACATACAGCCTGATTACCTTAAATAATATTCTTGGGGGAAGCATGAGTAGCCGCCTATTCCAGGACGTCAGGGAGCAACGCGGCCTTGCTTATTCCGTCTATTCCTATCATTCCAGCTATCAAGATAGCGGAATGGTGACAGTATATGGGGGGACAGGCACAAACCAGCTTGACAGCCTGTATGAAACCATTCAGGAAACATTGGATACTTTAAAAAGGGATGGCATAACGGAAAAGGAATTACGTAATAGTAAAGAGCAACTTAAAGGAAGTTTGATGCTCAGCCTTGAAAGCACGAATAGCCGCATGAGCCGGAACGGAAAAAATGAGCTAATGTTAGGTGAGCACCGTACCCTAGATGATATCATCATCAAGATTGACGAAGTGACAGAGGATACCGTCAATGAATTGGCAAATCAGATCTTTACGGAACATTCCTTGTCATTAGTGAGCCCGCTGGAAAACTGGGACAAATAATGACGATTAAGCCTGTACCTTCCTTTTGTTAAAGGGAGGTCAGGCTTTTTTTCTTTGAATGTGGGAGGGGCCAGTGTTTTGGACAATATTTGGATAAAGGCCTTCTAAGTTTACCTTTTTCGGATATAGATTGAATAGAAGACGAAAAAGGGGGAACCAAATATGAGGTTAAGCGAACTGAGCGGTAAGGAAATAGTCGATGTGAATAGGGCGGAAAGATTAGGAATCCTTGGTCAGACGGATTTGGAAATAGATGAAACTGGACAAATTACCTCGTTGATCATCCCATCTGTCAAATGGTTCGGCCTTTTAAGGAGTGGCAGTGAAATAAGAGTGCCATGGGATCACATAAAAAAAATCGGTGCGGATATGGTCATCATTGATTTTCAAGAAGGACTTTCACTTAAAGACGGAGAGCAAATGGATGGATGAGGATGCTCGCGCCTACTCCTTGGAATTTCACGAAATGCAATCCCGAAAACGCCTTAGCTGGCAATAGCTAAGGCGTTTTTTGATTTCTTATCACCGTTTTTTAACTAAAAACATAAGATGGCAGGGTAACTAGAGAATGTAGCAAAAACCGAATTGCTTCCTGAAGGGATTGTATCGCAGGGCAAGGAATGTTTAGGATCTTTTATATAAAGAAGGTGACGGTTTTAATGCTCACAGGCATGCAAATCGCTGTAATTGGTGGAGATGCGCGTCAGCTTGAAGTTGTCCGTAAACTGACAGAGCTTGATGCAAAGCTATTATTGGTAGGTTTCGAACAGCTCGACCATGCTTTTACCGGAGCGGTTAAGGAAAAAATGGAGGATATAAATTTCAAGGAAATAGATTCAGTTATCCTACCTGTCCGGGGCACCGATTCAGATGGGAAAGTAGAAACGATTTTTTCCAGTGAAGAGGTTGTTTTAACTGAAGAAATGATAAAAGAGACCCCGGCACATTGCACTTTTTATGCAGGAATCAGTAACGATTACCTCGATGGGATATTCAAGAAAGTGGATCGCAAACTTGTACTATTGTTCGAACGTGATGATGTGGCTATTTATAATTCGATTCCAACTGTTGAGGGTACGATCATGATGGCCATTCAACATACGGATTTTACGATCCATGGATCGAATGTAGCCGTTCTCGGACTGGGAAGGGTCGGTATGAGTGTAGCCCGGTCATTCCATGCACTGGGAGCAAAAGTGAAGGTGGGGGCAAGAAAAAGCGAAGATATTGCGAGGATCAGTGAAATGGCATTAGCCCCTTTTCATTTAAATGATCTTGCTGCTGAAATGAAAAATGTTGATATATGTATCAATACGATTCCTTTTCCGATAATTACTGCACAAGTTATAGCTAAAATGCCCGTTCATACATTAATCATCGACCTTGCTTCAAAACCGGGGGGAACGGATTTTCGTTACGCTGAAAAAAGGGGAATTAAGGCGCTGTTGGCACCAAGCCTGCCGGGAATAGTTGCCCCGAAAACAGCTGGTCAGATATTAGCGAATGCACTGGGACTATTGATACAAGGTGAGTTCACGAAAAGGAAGGGGAAAAAGATATGAGTCTCAAAGGTAAACGGATTGGTTTCGGATTAACAGGATCACATTGCACATATGATGAAGTGTTCCCGGAAATAGAAAAACTTGTAGATGAAGGGGCGGAAGTCATTCCAATCGTAACATCGACAGTTCAAAACACGGAAACCCGTTTTGGAAAGGGCGAGGATTGGGTCGAAAGAATAGAAAAATTGACGGGGAATCATGTCGTTGATACAATCGTCAAAGCAGAGCCTTTAGGACCTAAATTGCCACTTGATTGCATGGTGATCGCTCCTTTAACGGGTAACTCAATGAGTAAGATGGCAAATGCTCTTACCGATTCGCCAGTACTTATGGCTGCAAAAGCGACGATGAGAAATCACCGTCCGGTCGTGGTCGCGATTTCAACGAATGATGCACTTGGGTTAAATGGTGTCAATCTAATGAGGCTGATGGCTGCAAAAGATATTTATTTCGTTCCATATGGCCAGGATAATCCCAAAGGCAAACCAAGTTCCATGGTTGCAAGGATGAGCATGATAAGGGATACGATCATAGCTGCACTGGAAAGGGAACAGATTCAACCTGTCATCGTCGAAAGGTTCAAGGATGATTTAGTCTGAACAAGTATTTCTGCCTCCATCCCGCATTCTAACGACTAACATATATGCATAAATTTGCAGGTTGAAGTTATGAAAAACCACTCCACTACCAGAATATTTTGTTAAAGTGCGACCCTTTGGAATGTTAATGTGATAAAATAAATGATATTCTGAACAAGAAGCAGTAAATCCAGTAAATAACTAATTTAAGAGATAGAAAAGGAGTATGGATAAATGACTGAGACACAGGGATTGCGTATTGCAGTTGTGGGAGCAACTGGAGCAGTAGGACAACAAATGATTTCAACACTCGAACAAAGGGACTTACCGATAAAGAAAATCATCTTTTTATCATCGGCTCGTTCCGCTGGAATCAAACTTACGTTTAAGGGCGAGGAAATCGAAGTGCAGGAAGCAAAACCTGAAAGCTTTGAAGGCATAGATATCGCTTTATTCAGTGCTGGAGGAAGCGTGTCTAAGGAATTGGCTCCAGAAGCAGTGAAACGCGGTGCGATAGTAGTGGATAATACGAGCGCATTCCGCATGGATGAAAATGTTCCGCTAGTCGTTCCTGAAGTAAATGAAGAAGACTTGAAACAGCATAATGGGATCATTGCAAACCCGAATTGTTCAACTATCCAAATGGTTGTGGCATTAGAACCGATCCGCGAGACGTACGGCTTATCAAAAATTGTTGTTTCAACCTATCAGGCTGTCTCCGGTGCAGGTGCAGCAGCGATAAATGAATTAAAGGAACAGGCTCGCGACTTGCTTGATGAAAAAGAAATAGATCCGAAGATTTTACCGGTAAAAGGGGACGAAAAGCATTATCAAATCGCATTTAACGTCATTCCCCAAATCGATAAATTCCAAGATAACGGGTACACATTCGAAGAGATGAAAATGATTAATGAAACAAAGAAAATCATGCATATGCAAGACCTTCCAGTGGCTGCAACTTGTGTGAGGCTTCCTGTTGTAACAGGTCATTCGGAATCTGTATACATTGAAGTTGAAAAAGAAGGCATAGCGGCTTCTCAAATCAAGGATTTAATGAAAACGGCACCTGGAATAGTGTTAGAAGATGAACCCGAGCGACAAGTTTACCCTACGCCTGCTTCATCCGTCGGCAAGAATGATGTATTCGTCGGTCGGATTCGCAAAGATTTGGATGAAGATAAAGGCTTCCATTTATGGGTGGTTTCCGATAATCTATTAAAAGGAGCAGCTTGGAATTCAGTTCAAATTGCTGAGAGCCTTTTAAAATTAGGTTTGGTTACCGTTAAGTAATAATTTATTTTTAATAACTAGATAAAAAATTAAATTCCAATAGGATAGAGAGTTTTTGTCAGCTTCCCGGATTGGGAAGCTGGCTTATATTTGGGGTGCATATTATGAAAATTATCGTCCAGAAGTACGGTGGGACATCCGTTCGGGATGAGGAAAGCCGTTTATTTGCCAAGGGGCATATTGAAAATGCGATCAAAGAAGGCTATAAAGTGGTGGTTGTGGTTTCAGCAATGGGAAGAAAAGGCGATCCTTATGCAACGGATACCTTACTTTCCCTAGTAAATGGAGCGAAAGCCAGCCTTTCAAAACGGGAACAGGATTTACTTATGTCAGTTGGAGAAACGATATCATCTGTCATATTCACGAACATGCTCTTGGAACATGGTATTGATGCGGTCGCTTATACTGGAGCTCAAGCGGGATTCTTGACGAATACCGACTATTCAAGTGCGAAAATTATCGAAATGAAATGCGACCGTCTCATGAAGGAACTTGAGGTGAAGGATGTAGTCGTTGTAGCAGGCTTCCAGGGAGCGGCTAAAAACGGCGACATCACGACCATCGGCCGTGGGGGAAGTGATACTTCTGCCGCTGCATTAGGCGCAGCATTGCAAGCTGAACGGGTCGATATTTTTACGGATGTGGAAGGAATCATGACGGCAGATCCACGTATTGCCGATCAAGCTCGTCCATTATCTATCGTTTCATATACGGAAGTTTGCAATATGGCATATCAAGGGGCGAAGGTCATTCATCCGCGAGCTGTTGAAATTGCGATGCAGGCGAAAGTCCCTATTCGGATAAGGTCAACATACAGTGAAGGTTTGGGGACCCTTGTTACAAGCATGAACAAGGGAAGCCAGGGCAGTGACATACGTGAAAGGCTCGTGACCGGGATTGCCCATGTACCAAAGATCACTCAAATCAAGGTACGTGCGAAAAAAGATCAATATAATCTGCAGGCAGAAGTTTTCAAAGCAATGGCCAATGCCTCTATTTCAGTGGATTTTATAAATATATATCCAAGCGGCGTAGTGTATACCGTTTCGGAAGAGATGACAGAACATGCCCTCTCGATTTTGGCCGAGCTTGGTCATGAACCGGTCATTGAAAGAAATTGTGCCAAGGTTTCAGTAGTCGGTGCAGGTATAAATGGAGTGCCAGGCGTTGCAGCGAAGATTGTCACAGCGCTTTCCGAAAAGGAAATTGCCATTCTCCAGTCTGCGGATAGCCATACGACAATTTGGGTACTCGTGAAAGAGGAAGATTTAATAGAAGCTGTTAATTCCCTGCACTATGCATTTCAATTGCATGAAAGGGAAGTCCAATGATTTGGCTTTTTATTGAATAAAGGTTTTAAAAATTAAAGAGGTGTTAGATGATGATATTTGGTAGAGTATCAACCGCAATGGTCACCCCTTTCGATGGCAAGGGAAATGTCGATTTTCAAAAGACGACTTCATTGGTTAATTATTTATTAAAGAATGGAACCGATTCGCTTGTGCTTTCGGGAACGACAGGGGAATCTCCAACTTTATCTTCGGAGGAGAAAATTGCGTTATTGCGTCATGTTTCTAAGGTTGTAGAAAAACGTGTGCCCATCATCATGGGGACAGGAAGCAACAATACGTATGCTTCCATCGAGTTGACAAAAAAAGCGGAACAAAATGGCGCAGATGCGATAATGCTGGTGGCCCCGTATTATAGTAAAACGAATCAAGAAGGTCTGTACCAGCATTTTAAGGCTATTGCTGCCAGTACGACTCTCCCTGTTATGGTATATAATATCCCTGGGCGCGCTTCGGTTAACATTGAACCGGAAACGATCATCCGCCTTTCAAAAATTCCTAATATCGTAGCCGTTAAAGAAGCGAGCGGGGATTTAAACGCTATGACCCAAATCATAGCCGGCACGGATGAAGATTTTGCGTTATATAGTGGGGACGACGCATTAACACTCCCAGTATTGGCTATTGGTGGTGTGGGTGTAGTTTCGGTTGCTTCACATATTGCCGGTAATGAGTTGCAGAAAATAGTGGAGGCCTTCATCAGTGGGAATTTGAAAGAGGCAGCGAGGCTGCATCAGGAACTGTTACCGCTTATAAAAGGTTTGTTTGCAGCGCCAAGCCCTGCACCTGTCAAAACAGCGCTTCAGTTAAATGGAATTGACGTTGGCTCTGTGAGACTTCCAATCGTGCCATTGACGGAACAGGAGCGCCTTGCATTAACTAAGGTATTAAATAAATAAAATGACACGGAACAAGCTGATCGTTGAAGATTGGCTTGTTTTTACATAATGATGTAAATGAATGGGATATCCTTTCCAATTTCTATTTAAATTTTTTTATTATCGATTGAAACTGGATAAAAGTACAAAGGATCTCTTACAAAATAGGTTGTTTTTTTTGAATTATATGAAAATGTCCCTCTGAAAATGGTAAGTGTTGTCATGTTTTTTGAACATCGGTTATAATGAATTCATTGGGAAATTATGAACGGGAATTTTTAAGGAGGATATTCGATTGGGTAAAGATAAAAATAATGGAATAAAAGTCATTTCTCTTGGAGGACAAGGGGAACTTGGTAAAAATATGTACGTCGTTGAGGTGAACGAGGACATCTATCTTCTTGATGCAGGGTTAATGCTGCCAGAAGACGAAATGCTCGGAATCGATGCGGTCATCCCTGATATTTCTTATTTGATGGATAATAAGGAAAGGGTGCAGGGGATATTCATTACCCATGGTCATGAAGACCATATGGGAGCGCTTGCTTATGTCTTGAAATATTTACCGGCACCTGTTTATGGAACAAAGCTTACACTAGCTTTAATTAAAACGAAATTAAAGGAAGACGGATTTAACGGCAGGGCAACATTCACTGAAATCGATTCGGATTCTCTTTTAAGTTTCCCTCAAGCGGCTGTGTCTTTTTTCCGGACAAACCATAGTATTCCCGATTCCGTCGGAGTCGTGATCCACACTCGTGAAGGTGCAATCGTTTATACTGGGGATTTCAAATTCGATCAAGCAGCAACAGATTTATATAAACCGGAAATCGGTAAAATGGCTGGTATCGGTGAAGAAGGTGTCCTATGCTTGCTTTCGGATAGTACCGGTGCCGAGAGGCCAGGTTATACGACATCAGAAGCAGTTGTGGCCAAAGATATTACAGAGGTTTTTCATGCAGCATCCGGAAGGATCATCGTAGCGTGCTTCGCTTCGAACATTAACCGGATTCAACATGTTTTCAATGCAGCGGCAGCAAGTCGCAGAAAAGTGGCAGTTGTAGGAAAAAGCCTGCAACGCGTTTATGAAACAGCCTTGAACCTTGGCTACTTAAAGGTCGAAGAAGAGCTGATAATCCCGATTAATGAAATTCGCCAGTATGACGACCGTGAAATCGTCGTGTTATCGACAGGTCATCAGGGGGAGCCCATTGCGGCACTGCAAAAAATGGCAAAACAGACCCACAAGCAGGTGACGATCAAAAAGGGAGACACAGTTTTGATCAGTGCATCACCCCTACAGGGCGGCGAACTTATTTTATCCAAAACCGTCGATTTGCTTTACAGGGTAGGTGCTGAAGTGGTATCTGCCAATAAATATAAAGTGCATGTAACAGGGCATGGAAGCCAGGAAGAACTTAAAATGATGATCAATTTGATGAATCCTAAATTCTTGATCCCTGTACATGGGGAATACCGCCATTTATATGCCCATCAAAAAGTTGGGGTTGCTGCGGGAATTGAACGTGAAAACATCATCATTGCCGAAAAAGGTGATGTCATCGAACTAAAGGGCAATAAAATGGGTCTTTCCGGCAAAGTCTCTGCAGGAAATATCCTGATAGATGGCAGTGGTGTTGGAGATGTGGGTAATATCGTTCTTCGTGATCGTCGCTTGTTATCCCAGGATGGCATTTTGATTGTAGTGGTCACGTTGAACCGTCAGGATAAAAGCATTGCAGCAGGACCCGAAATCATTTCAAGGGGCTTCGTATATGTTCGCGAATCTGAAAAAATGATTGGGGAAGCAACTGAAATAGTAAGTGAAATCGTAAAGAAAAATGGGTCGCGCCAACCTTTTGATTGGTCCACGCTGAAGCAGGAAATGCGTGATGCGTTAAACCAATTCTTCTATGAGAAAACGAAACGCCGCCCAATGATTTTACCTATAATCATGGAATATTAAGTAAGGAACCCCTGGTTTAAACAGTCAGGGGTTCTTTTTTCTGTGTCAAACCTCTTATATCTTGAAGAATGAAGTCCGAGACTCGAGACATAATAAAGCTATAGGCTTAAGAGAAAGGGGTTGGCATAGTGGATAATGCACCATTACCAAATGAAAATGAAGGCAAACAGGAAGGTAAGAATTCAACTTTAATCGAAAAAATCCAGCAGCTGGGGGCTACTAATGTTCCGCAACTATCTCAGGACTCAAAAATCCATTGTTTGACGATCATTGGACAAATTGAAGGACATATGCAGCTGCCGCCTCAAAATAAAACGACCAAATATGAACATGTTATTCCGCAAATTGTGGCAATTGAACAAAATCCCAATATAGAGGGGCTGCTTGTCATTTTAAATACAGTCGGAGGAGATGTCGAAGCGGGACTAGCCATCGCAGAAATGCTGGCCTCCCTTTCAAAGCCTTCTGTCTCGATTGTACTTGGGGGAGGTCACTCGATCGGTGTGCCTATTGCCGTTTCGTGTGACCATAGCTATATAGCAGAAACAGCAACGATGACGATTCATCCCATTCGTTTGACAGGGCTAGTCATTGGCGTGCCTCAAACCTTTGAATACTTGGATAAAATGCAGGAAAGAGTCATTAAATTTGTTACGCGGCACTCCAACGTATCGGAAGAAAGTTTTAAGGATTTAATGTTTGCTAAAGGAAATTTAACCCGGGATATCGGCACGAATGTAATCGGGGCCGAGGCAGTTGAAATCGGTATGATCGATGATGTAGGAGGAGTAGGCCAGGCCATGAGAAAACTAAATAGCTTCATGGAAGAAAGAAGGCCAAAAATTGCCGGGGAAGAGGAGGGGCTTCTGCAATGACGCTTTATACAATCGTTCCTGAAGAAATAATTTTCCCTCATCACCATGAAAAGACGGCAAATTTAATAGAAATGATCTATAATGGTGTACATGTAATGGTTGAACATGACGGAGGCCGCACGTTTCGCATTGATCGAATAGTAAGCACGGATCCTGAAGATTATATGAATGTACACATACAGCCGGGGGCTGTCATAAATGTGTTCGAACAGATGAATCATTAGTAAAAACGACTAACTGAGGTAAATTATGATATACTGGTATGAAAATCAGCAGCCGCTTGGCTGCTTTATTCATTATGTGGGCAAAATGTTTGTCTAAATAATAAATGGTATATATATCAAGGACAGGTACATATATATTTGATATAATCAGTGAGCGAACGTTTGTTTCGAGAAGGGAAATCATGTAGTGATGTTGAATAGGAAAGTTAGAATAGTTTCATGAAGAATCAGGTGATATTATGGCAAAAAAGAAACGCAGAAAAAAGAATAGTACAGAGAAATTAAAAATAACGCTTAAATATGAATTGATCGGCCTAACTTTAATAGGTCTGGCCATCATTGCCATTGCCAAGCTTGGAGCTGTGGGAAACGGGACGGTCTTTTTAATCCGCTTCTTCATGGGGGAATGGTATATCCTCTTTTTGTTGGGAGCAATTGCAGCTGGCTTCTATTTGATGATAAAAAGGGAGGTCCCATACCTGTTAAAACGGCAATTCGTCGGGATGTATTTTCTTGTCGCGAGCATGCTCCTGCTAAGTCATGTCACACTGTTTAACATGCTTGCAGATGGAGGGCCGTTTACGAAGCCAAGTGTCATTTCGAATACATGGGAACTATTCTGGATGGAAGTGACCGGCAAGGCCAGCACAAAGGACCTTGGGGGCGGTATGATTGGAGCGATATTATTTGCAGCCTCATACTTTTTATTCGACGAAGCTGGATCGAAAATCGTTTCATTCCTTTTTATCATAGTAGGTGCCGTCCTATTAACCGGGAAAACGTTAGGTGAAACCCTCGGGAAGTTTTTCAGGGGTCTTGGCGTCTTTTTCAAAAAGCAATGGTCTGCTTTCAGAGATGATATGAAAACGTGGAATGACGACAAAAAAGAAAAGAAAAAGAATCCCGTGAAAAAGAAGAAACGGGAAAACGATCCGGTGGAGGAAACCGATCAGCCCCTTCATCAAGAAGAGGAAACACAGCAAATGGCGACCGAACGGATCATTTCCAGCTTTGCTGATAAAGCCTATAGCGACGAAAACGAAATAACTCCAGTAGTTACGGAACCTGCAGCCGAAAGTGCAGAGGAACAGGATGACGCCGTTCCGCCTATGAATTTTACGGAAGTGGAGAATAAAGAATATCTTTTACCGCCTCTTTCTTTGTTATTGCAGCCCAAAAAAACGGACCAAAGCGGAGAGTACCAATTGATCCATGAGAATGCGGCAAAACTTGAGCGCACCTTTCATAGTTTTGGAGTGAAAGCGAGGGTCACTCAAGTTCATTTAGGCCCAGCCGTAACCAAATATGAAGTCCATCCGGATGTAGGGGTGAAGGTAAGTAAAATTGTCAGCCTATCCGATGACTTGGCTCTTGCACTTGCCGCAAAGGATATTAGGATCGAAGCTCCGATTCCCGGGAAATCGGCTATCGGAATAGAAGTGCCCAACTCCGAAGTGGCAATGGTGTCATTAAGGGAAGTTTTAGAGGCCAAAGAAGTTGACAAGCCTGACGCAAAACTGCAAATAGGCTTAGGGCGGAATATTTCTGGTGAAGCGGTTAAGGCGGAGCTTAATAAAATGCCGCATTTACTAGTTGCTGGTGCCACCGGCAGCGGGAAATCCGTTTGTATCAATGGGATTATCACGAGTATTCTGATGCGCGCAAAACCGCATGAAGTGAAAATGATGATGATCGATCCAAAAATGGTGGAGTTGAATGTCTATAATGGAATCCCCCACTTACTCGCGCCTGTAGTGACCAATCCAAAGAAAGCTGCACAGGCTTTGCAAAAAGTGGTCAGTGAAATGGAAAGGCGCTACGAGCTATTTTCTCATTCCGGTACCCGTAATATTGAAGGCTACAATGATTATATTAACCGGTATAACATTGAAGAAGATGCCAAACAACCGCTCTTGCCTTATATCGTAGTGATTGTCGATGAGCTGGCGGATTTGATGATGGTCGCCTCAAATGATGTAGAGGATGCCATCACACGGCTTGCACAAATGGCACGTGCCGCGGGCATCCACTTGATAATTGCCACTCAGCGGCCATCCGTAGATGTAATTACAGGGGTCATTAAAGCGAACATCCCATCTCGAATCGCTTTTAGTGTCTCATCCATGACCGATTCAAGAACGATTCTCGACATGGGTGGAGCCGAAAAACTGTTAGGACGGGGTGACATGCTCTTCCTGCCTGCAGGAGCTTCAAAACCGGTTCGCGTTCAAGGGGCCTTTTTATCCGACAATGAAGTCGAGGAAGTTGTCACATATGTCATTTCACAGCAAAAAGCACAATATAACGAAGAGATGATACCAGATGAAATTGCAGAAACTTCTAATGGTGAAGTCGAAGATAATTTATATGGGGATGCGGTGTCCTTGATCGTAGAAATGCAGACTGCATCTGTCTCCATGCTGCAGCGCCGTTTCCGGATTGGCTATACCCGGGCAGCAAGATTGATCGATGAAATGGAAGCAAGGGGAATTGTCGGTCCCTATGAAGGCAGTAAACCACGAAATGTATTGGTTACTAAAGATGAACAGGATGAAGCGCATTCATCATAGTTGAAAAAAACCGGGCTGCAGCCCGGTTTTTTAATTATTCATCGCCTCGTCCAAATGTTTAAGGCAGAAGTCGGTAATCATCGCTTCTTCATCATCTTCTAAATCAAATTCGAGTGCGCCTTCGTTCCCTTTTTCAAAAATATCATATTTAATCAATTTGCCTATTTGTTCTTCCACAGCAAAAAGCACCCTGATATATAAACCATTTTCTGAAAAGAGCTCATCCTCTTCAGGCACTTCAATATCCAAGAACAACTCGTAACGTTCCCCGGACAAAATACCAAATGGATCATTCAATTTTTCGATCGTGTATTCTGTAATCTTTAACATCTTGTGTACATCCCTTCAAAGAAGATAAATCTTATTATACAGGAAAACATCATCTTGAACAGAGCGGCATTCATTTTGCATTTTCAAAATGAATTTATCTGATTTAGGAGAATAATCGTACAAATTTCGCGGTCTTATCTAGATTGAAAGACACATGTAAGGGTAATTTCTCCTAAATTCTTTTAAAGTAAATAGTAAAACACTATTTATTTATATCAAAAAAAATGTTATATTATTTTCGATTAGTAGGAATGATTCAACATCAGAGGTCTGATGTCTTAAGAAATTAGCTGGGGGAAACTGTATGTCAATAAAATCAGATAGTCGACATTTATATTTGCAGGTCATTGATTACCTGAAGCAGGATATTGAAGCAGGAGTCTATCAGGAAAATGAAAAATTCCCTTCAGAATTCGATCTTGCAAAAAAATTGGGAGTGAGTAGGGCGACACTTCGAGAAGCGCTGCGAATTTTAGAAGAAGAAAACATCATCATTCGCCGCCATGGAGTTGGGACTTTCGTCAATCCGAAACCTCGGTTCACTTCAGGTATCGAGCAATTAAAAAGTGTCACGAACATGATTGAAGAGGCAGGAATGAAACCGGGTACGATTTTCTTAAGCTCGACGGCCCAAGAACCTACAGAAGAGGATATACGCAGGTTTTCATGTTCAACAGATGAACGCATCGTCATCATCGAGCGAGTAAGGACAGCGAATGGGGAGCCAGTTGTCTACTGCATTGACAAAATTCCTGAATCTATACTATCAGAAAATTTTGACCGGAACGATGAGTCTCTTTTTGATATTTTGGAAAGAGATGCGCATCGGAAAATTACGCATGCCGTAGCGGAGATTGAGCCTATTGGATACCATGAGAAAGTTTCTCCTATCCTTAAATGCTCTCCAGAAGCCGCACTACTCGTTTTAAAGCAGATGCATCTGGATGATTGGGACCAGCCTATCCTGTATTCTGTTAACTACTTTAAAGCCAATATGTTCAGCTTTCATGTTCTTCGTAAACGTGTGTAGGCCCTGACTCTGCATACGGGTGAATGCAAGCGTTTGTTTTGATTCCGTAAAATTCAAATCAAACATAAGCAAAAAAAATTAACGAGAAGTGAAAACGCAAACATAAATGACTTTTCAGAACATTCCTGCTCAAAAAACTATGTAAATTAGGGGGATAAAAATTGAAAAAGCGCAAATTAGGACTAGCTCTTTCACTTGTTCTTGCAGCCGGTACGCTACTAGGGGCATGTGGTAATTCAGAGAATGATGATAAAGAATCTTCAAATGGGAAAAACAAAGATAACTTCACGGTTGCGATGGTAACTGATACAGGCGGCGTGGATGACGAGTCGTTCAACCAATCCGCTTGGAAGGGCATTCAGGAATTCGGTAAAGATAATGGTCTGGAAAAAGGTAAAGATGGCTATAACTACCTGCAATCTAAATCAGATGCCGATTACGCTAAAAACCTGAATACGCTTGTACGTGAAGATTACCAACTTATTTATGGTATCGGTTTTCTTTTAGCCGAATCTGTTGGTGAAGTGGCTGACCAACGTCCGGATTCACACTTTGCTATCGTGGATACTGTTGTTGATAAAAAGAACGTAGCCAGCATTAATTTTAAAGAGCAGCAAGGTTCATTCCTTGTAGGTGTAATTGCCGGATTGCAAACGAAAACAAACAAGGTCGGTTTTATCGGCGGTGTTGAATCTGAATTAATCAAGAAATTCGAAGTTGGTTTTAAGGCTGGGGTATTATCTGTAAACCCGGATGCGAAAGTTGAAGTTAAATATGCGGGAGACTTCAATAAAGCTGATATCGGTAAATCCACTGCAGGCTCCATGTATTCTTCTGGTATCGATATCATTTATCACGCTGCTGGAGGAACTGGAAAAGGTGTATTCACTGAAGCTGTAGAGCAAAAGCAAAAAGATCCTAAAAGAGAAATCTATGTTATCGGTGTAGATAGCGACCAAGCTAAATTAGGGGCAGTTCCGGGAACTGACGACAATATCACACTGACTTCCATGCTGAAACGAGTTGACGTAGCAGTTAAAGACCTTTCCGAGAAAGCGAAAGAAGGAAACTTCCCTGGCGGAAAAGTAATTGAGTACGGTATCGAAGAAAACGGTGTAGGCATTTCCGATACAAAAGATAACGTTACAGAAGAATCTTTAAAAGCGGTCGAAGAGTGGACAGAAAAAATCAAATCAGGTGAATTCGTAGTTCCGGGTACGGATGAAGAATTCGAAAAACTTGGTTTATAAGCTGTAATGCCAGAAAGAATAGGGAGGCAGGATTGCCCTCTATTCTTTCTTTTCCCAATAACTCTTTGCACTGAAAAATTTCGAATGAAAAACTATGATAGAATCGTAGTTTTTCATTTGGTTTTTTTAAAAATCAATAAGTTACTAGCAGCAATTAAATGATTTAAGAATATGTACACTCATTTTAGGAGTTGATAATACGTGGAATATGTAATTGAGATGCTCAATATCCGTAAGGAATTCCCCGGCATCGTCGCAAATGATAACGTTACCCTGCAGGTTAAAAAAGGGGAGATTCACGCATTATTAGGTGAAAATGGCGCGGGTAAATCCACTTTGATGAATGTTTTATTCGGCTTATATCAGCCTGAGCAGGGAGAAATCCGTGTGAATGGCAAGCCAGTCAAGATTACCAGTCCTAACATTGCCAATGATTTAGGGATTGGGATGGTCCATCAGCATTTTATGCTCGTTGACCCTTTTACAGTAACGGAAAATATCATATTAGGAAAAGAACCATCAAAAGCGGGTAAGATCGATTTGAAAGAAGCGAGCGAGGAAGTTAGGAAACTATCAGAACAATACCAGCTTCGTGTTGACCCCTACGCAAAAATTGCCGATATTTCAATAGGGATGCAGCAGCGTGTCGAGATTCTTAAGACGCTTTACCGCGGTGCGGAGATATTGATTTTTGATGAACCGACCGCTGTATTGACTCCTCAAGAAATCAAGGAATTGATATATATTATGAAAGCCCTTATCAAAGAAGGGAAATCTATCATTTTAATCACACACAAACTTAAGGAAATCATGGAGGTTTGTGACCGGGTAACGGTTATACGCAAAGGGCAAGGAATCGGTACAGTGAATGTCAACGAAACGAACCCTGACGAATTGGCCAGCTTAATGGTCGGTAGGGAAGTTCTATTCAAGACGGAAAAAGCGGCAGCCACTCCTTCGGATGTAGTTCTTGAAGTTCGTGAACTTGAAGTCAAGGATTCCCGGGGCGTTTCAGCTGTTCGGAATTTGGAGTTAACAGTCCGTGCAGGAGAAATTGTCGGTATCGCTGGTGTAGATGGAAATGGTCAATCCGAACTAATTGAAGCATTGGCTGGACTAAGGAAGACAACAGCAGGTTCGATAAAGCTAAATGGAAAAGAGATCAGGAACCTTAAGCCGCGTAAGATCACTGAAGCAGGTGTCGGCCATATTCCGGAAGACAGACATAAGCATGGTTTGGTCCTCGATTACAGCATTGGGGAAAATATTGTCTTGCAAACCTACTATCAAAAGCCTTTTTCAAAAGCAGGTATCTTGAACTCAAAGAAAATTTTCGAAAAAGCCCGTTCATTGATCAAAAGTTACGATGTTCGCACCCCGAGTGAATATACCCCGGCAAGGGCGCTTTCTGGAGGGAATCAACAAAAAGCTATCATCGGCCGGGAAGTTGATAGGAACCCGGATTTATTGATTGCCGCACAGCCAACACGCGGACTTGATGTCGGAGCGATCGAGTTTATCCATAAACGTCTAATTGAACAGCGTGATGCAGGAAAAGCGGTACTTCTCATATCATTTGAATTGGAAGAAATCATGAATGTGAGCGATAGAATTGCCGTTATATACGAAGGGGAAATCGTCGCAATTGTCGATCCGAAAGAAACGACTGAACAGGAGCTTGGCCTTCTTATGGCCGGCAGTAAACGGACGGAAGCAGGTGGAAAACAAAATGTCTAAGTATTTATCTAAATTAACGAGTCCGTTAATAGCAGTTATCCTCGGCTTGGTCGTTGGGGCAATAATCATGTTAGTAAGCGGCTATGACCCAGTTGCCGGCTATGGCTCCATGATAAATGGAATTATTGGGGATTCTTATTATGTAGGGGAATCCGTCAGGACAATCATCCCTTATATCCTTGCTGGTTTGGCAGTGGCTTTTGCTTTCCGCACGGGCCTATTCAATATCGGCGTGGAAGGGCAATTAATTGTAGGCTGGCTGGCGGCAGTTTGGGTCGGAATTGCTTTTGATCTTCCAAGGATCATCCATTTACCATTTGCCATCTTAGCTGGTGCAGTTGCTGGCGCCTTGTGGGCATTTATCCCTGGTTATTTAAAAGCTAAGTTCCGCGTACATGAAGTGATCGTTTCTATCATGTTGAATTATACAGCTTTATATGTGACGAATTATTTAATTAGGAATGTAATGACTGACAAACTGGATAAAACAGAAAGAATTGCCGATACAGCATCACTTCGGTCTCCTTTTTTCGAAAGCATTACGGATTTTTCCCGGATGCATTGGGGAATAGTGGTCGCGATTATTTGCGTAATCATCATGTGGTTCCTTCTTGAAAGGACAAAAACCGGCTTTGAACTGAAAGCGGTAGGTTTCAATCAGCACGCGTCCGAATATGCAGGGATGAGTGTAAATAAGAACATCATACTTTCCATGGTTATTTCAGGTGCGTTTGCAGGGCTTGCAGGTGCGATGGAAGGCCTTGGAACTTTCGGTTATGCCGCAGTTAAAGGCGGATTCACAGGTATGGGCTTTGACGGGATTGCAGTAGCCTTACTAGGAGCGAATACGGCTATTGGTGTCGTGCTGGCAGCCTTATTATTTGGGGGGCTGAAAGCAGGTGCCTTAAATATGCCGCTGGAAACCGGCATACCAAGTGAAATAGTAGATATTGTCATAGCATTGATCATTTTCTTTGTCGCATCCAGTTATTTTATTCGTTGGATTGCCGCTCGATTTAAGAAAGGGGTGAAATAAGTGGACTTTTACCAAGTATTACAAATTATTATTCCATCAATGATTGCTCTAGCTGCTCCACTTATTTTTACTTCACTCGGAGGAGTGTTTTCTGAACGGGCAGGTGTCATAAACATCGGTTTAGAAGGTTTGATGGTCATTGGTGCCTTTACAGGGATTGTTTTTAACTTAATGTTTGCTGATGTATTTGGGGAATGGACTCCTTGGCTGGCAGTCTTGGCGGCAATGATTGCCGGCTTGCTGTTTTCCATTCTGCATGCTGTGGCATGCATTACGTTCAGGGCGGATCAAACGGTCAGTGGGGTCGCCATCAACTTGTTGGCAGTAGGTCTGACCATGTTTTTGGTGAAGCTGATTTTTGACAAAGGTCAAACTGATAGAATCACAGAAACATTCCCACGGATTGATGTTCCGTTACTAAGTGATATTCCATTTATAGGACCCATCTTTTTCTCAAATGGTTATTATATCGTATATATAGCGATTCTAATATCCTTTGTCGTTTGGTACGTACTTTATAAAACACCTTTCGGGTTAAGGATCCGTGCAGTGGGTGAGCATCCGATGGCTGCTGACACGATGGGTGTCAATGTTACGAAAATCCGCTATGCCGCCGTTTTATTATCAGGTGCTTTTGGCGGTATCGGCGGAGCGATTTATGCTACCATCTTTTCGAATGAATTCAATCATGCGACAATTAATGGTCAAGGTTTCATGGCCATTGCCGCCATGATTTTTGGTAAGTGGCACCCGATCGGGGCAATGGGTGCTGCGTTATTCTTTGGTTTGGCACAAAGTTTAAGTATCGTTGGCTCGAGCCTTCCCTTCTTCAAGGATATTCCATCGGTTTATCTCTTGATCGCTCCTTATGTTCTGACGATCATTGCACTAACTGGTTTTATTGGACGTGCAGATGCTCCGAAGGCATCCGGACAGCCATATATCAAAGGGAAAAGATAAATATTTAACCGGTCAGCAAACTTTGCTGGCCGGTTTTGTCTTTTGAGCTTGAGCCATAAGTGATGGTGAGGCTGGTGAAATACCAAAAAAAGTAGCTGTAACTTGCATGATTTTTCCTTTCACATGTATATTTTAAGTAGATGTTTAAAAGGGTTCCAATCTACAAACAATAAGCTAATAAAGGTGATTTATATAATGAGGAGGATTATTCATGTCTATTGCTTCCGATACAATTACGGAAAAAAGCGGTTACAAGCTTCATGTAGTCCAGACGGATAAATATAAAACGAATACTCTCGTGCTGAAGATGAAAGCCCCGTTGACAAAAGAGGACGTTACATATCGTGCATTACTGCCATATGTGTTACAAAGCAATACAAGTAAATACCCTACAACACCCGAGCTTCGATCGTATCTTGATGATTTATATGGAGCAGGGTTTTATGTCGATGTTGCTAAAAAAGGAGAATATCAAATCATAAGTTTTACGATCGATATCGTCAATGAAAAGTTCCTTAGTGATTCAACCCCCCTTCTCGAAAAGGCTTTTGGGTTATTATCAGAAGTGATCTTTAATCCGAAGAAGAACGGCGAAGCCTTTGACTCTAAAACGGTTTCCAATGAAATCCGTTCTTTAAAACAGCGGATTCAATCCATTTCCGATGACAAGATGCGATACTCAGCTACACGCCTTGTAGAGGAAATGTGCAAAAAGGAACCATATGCTCTAGAAGCGAGCGGCAATCTTCAAGACTTGGAAACGATAACTCCAGAATCCCTTTACGCCTATTATAAAAAAGTGCTGACGGAGGATGAAATCGATTTATATGTAATCGGTGACATCAATGAATCGGAAGTGGAGGCTCTAGCTGACAAGCATGTGTCGTTGCAAGAACGAGTGCCTGTGAGACTGCAAAGGAAGCCGGGCAAGGTAGTGGAGAAGGAAAAAGAAATAATCGAAAATTCGGATGTAAAACAAGGTAAATTGAATATCGGTTATCGAACCCAAGTTGCATACGGTGATCCGGATTATTATGCTCTCCAGCTATTCAATGGGATTTTTGGTGGCTTTTCACATTCGAAACTTTTCATTAATGTCAGGGAGAAAGCCAGCCTTGCTTATTATGCAGCTTCAAGGCTCGAAAGTCATAAAGGACTTTTAATGGTCATGGCGGGCATTGAGAATGCCAACTACAAGCAAGCATTGGATATCATCCATGCACAAATGAAGGAAATGAAGCAAGGGAACTTTTCCGAAGAGGAACTGGCACAGACAAAGGCGGTCGTTAAGAACCAACTCCTTGAAACCATTGACGTTTCGAGAGGTCTTGTGGAAATTTTATATCATAATGTGGTTTCCGGGCAGGATATATCGCTCGACGATTGGTTTGCAAAAACAGAGCGGACGACAAAGGAAGAAATCATTGCAGTCGGTCAAAAAATTCAGCTTGATACGATTTATTTCCTAACGGAAGCGGAGGTGCAAGGGTAATGGAAAAAATAGCATTCACTCAATTGAAAGAAGAACTTTTCCATGAAAAAATGGATAATGGTCTAGAAGTATATATTCTTCCGAAAAGTGGGTTCAATAAATCATTTGCGACTTTCACGACTAATTATGGTTCAATTGACAACCATTTTAAACCATTGAATGGAACGGAATTCTCTAAAGTACCTGATGGGATTGCCCATTTCCTTGAACATAAGCTATTTGAAAAGGAAGATGGTGATGTTTTTCAGCAATTTTCAAAGCAGGGAGCATCTGCAAATGCTTTTACTTCTTTCACCCGTACAGCCTATTTATTTTCAAGCACGTCCGATTTCGATAGAAATCTAACTACCTTAATTGACTTTGTCCAGGAACCTTACTTTTCGGAAAAGACGGTAGAGAAGGAAAAAGGAATCATTGGGCAGGAAATCAATATGTATGATGATAATTCAGACTGGCGATTATATTTCGGGACGATAGCCAATATGTATCATCAACACCCAGTGAAAATCGATATTGCCGGAACTGTGGAATCGATTGCGGATATTACGAAGGATATGCTTTACGAATGTTATAATACTTTTTACCATCCTAGCAACATGCTCCTATTCGTTGTAGGACCGGTAGATGTCGAAAGCACCATGAAACTGATTAGGGATAATCAAAATAATAAAGGGTACAACGAACAACCTGCAGTGGAACGTAAATTTGACGAAGAGCCGGAAGTCGTTGCCAAGGATAAGGAAGTCTTAAGAATGAATGTCCAGACACCAAAAGTGATGCTGGGCATCAAGGCCATCAATGTGCACCAATCCGGTTTACAGCTTTTGAAAAGGGAATTGGCGACCAATATATATTTGGAAATGCTATTTGGCAAAAGTTCACCTTTGCATGAGGAGCTATATGAGGAAGGGTTGATCGATCAAACCTTCTCTTATGATTATACCCAGGAACAAGGTTTTGGGTTTGCGTTAATTGGCGGGGACAGTGCCAAACCTGATGAGTTGAGGGAGTCTTTATTTGGTATCCTGCAAAAATCAAAAGCCGGAACTGGCCTGAATGAAGAAAGCCTGCAAAGGACAATCAAGAAAAAAATCGGTTCTTTCCTTCGCTCCCTGAACTCGCCGGAATATATAGCGAATCAATTCACCAGATATGCATTCAATGATATGAACTTGTTCGATGTTGTATCGGTATTGGAAAAACTAACGATTGAAGATATCAGGGAGGTCGCTGAGGACTTAATATCCGATCAACGGATGACTGTCTGCCAGGTACTTCCTAAATAATATAAAGGGGGCGGCAATGTGGGGAAACGTTTTGCCCTTATTACTGGAGCCAGCGGAGGAATCGGCAGGGAAATAGCTATAAAGCTCGCCGAGGAGAATTACTCACTTTATTTACATTATAACAGCAATGAAGAAGCGATACTTGAACTGATTGAAGAGCTGAAGCCTCATCAAGTCGAACTTATTCCGGTTCAAGCGGATTTGGCTGCAGCGGATGGATACAAGAAATTGGCGGAAAATATTTTTGCCCTCCATGCAATCGTCCTTAATAGTGGCAATAGCTATTATGGGCTTATATCGGACATGGATGAGACAATCGTTAATGAAATGGTCCAGCTGCATGTAACGAGCCCTTTCCAATTAACAAAGGAACTGCTTCCAAAGCTCATGTACCAAGAACAGGCTGCCATCGTTGCGGTCACATCGATTTGGGGGCAGACAGGTGCATCTTGTGAAGTGTTATATTCTATGGTCAAGGGCAGTCAAAATGCTTTTATCAAGGCGCTTAGCAAAGAGGTATCGCTCAATGGAATCCGGGTGAATGCCGTTGCCCCCGGTGCGATTTCCACTTCCATGCTCGAATCATTCAGTGCGGAAGACCTGGAAATCATCAAAGGCGATATTCCGATGGGCAGGATGGGCCATTCAAAAGAAGTCGCAGAGGCCGTATACTATTTGCTTTCCGACAAGTCGTCTTATATAACCGGGCAAATCTTAGGTGTAAATGGCGGATGGTACACATGATTTTTTTTAGACATGTATAATTTTCTCGGTTCCTTCACAAAATATCTATGTACTATTTTGAAGGAAAGGGTGACCATTCATGTCTGTACTGGACAATTGGGATCAATGGAAAAATTTCTTAGGCGACAGATTAAATCAAGGTGAACAACAAGGTTTGTCAGAAAGTGCTGTTAACAACTTGGCTTTCGAAATCGGTGATTACCTGGCTAATCAGGTTGAGCCCCAGAATGATCAAGAAAAAGTGCTTGCTGATCTTTGGTCGGTCGCAAACGATCAAGAAAAGCATGCCATGGCAAGCGTCATGGTCAGGTTAGTCGAGAACAATGGAACGAAGTAAAATATCAATCCAAAAGGCCCTGTTATTAAATAACAGGGCCTTTTGGATTGAAGTGGATGCCTATTTATCCCCTTATATAAAAATGAATATTTTTCTAGGGTTTTTCCTTTTAACTTATCACGAAATGCTATATTATAGAAGCTAGACAATTACTATTAAAGTGTTCAGACCTTGAAATTTCCGATGGATGAGTTTTTTGCCCCTGAGAGGGTAAAGACTTTTAGGCTTAAGGAGTGTTATCGTGGATAATAAAGAATGGTATTTTGAATATGAAATTCAAGTCAACCGCCCTGGTTTATTAGGGGATATATCATCCCTTCTGGGTATGCTTTCCATTAATATCATCACCATCAACGGGGTCGATGAAGGCAGGCGGGGGTTACTTTTGTTGGCGAAAGACAGCCGTAATATAGAAAGGTTCGAGTCAATCCTACGTACGATGGATACGATAAAGGTCATTAAGCTTAGGGAACCTAAATTGCGTGATCGCCTCGCAGTCAGGCATGGACGTTATATTCAGCGCGATGCTGATGAGAAAAACACCTTTAGGTTTGTTCGTGATGAACTAGGCTTGCTTGTCGATTTCCTGGCCGAGCTATTTAAACAGGAAGGTCATAAATTGATTGGGATACGAGGAATGCCACGTGTCGGGAAAACTGAATCTATCGTAGCCTCGAGTGTATGTGCTAATAAGAGATGGTTGTTTGTGTCATCGACCCTTTTAAAGCAGACTATCCGCAGTCAGCTAATTGAGGATGAATATAATAATGATAATTTGTTCATTTTAGATGGGATTGTTTCAACTCGCCGTGCAAATGAACGTCATTGGCAGTTGATTCGCGAAATTATGAGGCTTGATGCTGTCAAAGTAATCGAACATCCGGATGTTTTTGTCCAAAATACGGAGTATACTCTTGAAGACTTTGATTATATTATTGAATTGCGAAACAATCCTGAAGAAGAAATAACATATGAAGTTGTCGACCAAAAAGACCAGTTTTCGGGGTCGGATTTTGGTTCCTTTGACTTTTAAAATGGCAGGTGTTTTATTTGACTGAGTTAGGTAATCGATTAAAGGAAGCTAGGGAAGCCAAAGGCCTTAGCTTGGATGATTTGCAGGAATTAACTAAGATTCAAAAACGTTACCTCATTGGCATTGAAGAGGGAAATTACAGCATGATGCCTGGGAAGTTCTATGTACGGGCATTCATAAAGCAATATTGTGAAGCGGTCGGACTGGATTCAGAAGAGATTTTCGAACAATATAAGAGTGAGATACCATCGGTCTATAGCGAGGAATTGCCAGAACAGCTTTCAAGGGTCCAATCCCGGAAAACCATACCGGCAGGAAATTCAAAAGTTGTAGAAATGTTACCGAAGATCTTGGCTGCCGTTTTAGTCATTGGTGTGGCCGTATTGATTTGGGTGCTTGTATTGAATTATATGAGTAATCCGGATAACGATGACAAAAAGGACCCAAAACAGAGCGATGCCGTGGGATACAATAAAAGTGAAGAGTTTAACAAAGAAGAAGAGAATGCAGACCAAAAACAGAATGAAGAAAAATCAGATTCATCTGATAAGAAGAATGAAGATGATGCAGTTGTCAAGGATGAAAAGAAAGAGCAAAACCTTGCCGTCACCAGTTCCAGCGGTAAAAATAGTACGTATGAATTAAAAAATACCGATACCTTTAAATTAAAGGTGACCTCCAAAGGCTCACCATGGGTAGGCATAAAAAATGGTGAAGGTAAATTACTTTTCCAGGGCACCATCGACAAGGACAAGAGCCAGGAAATTGATTTCACCAATGAGAAAGAAGCTGTCATCAATATAGGCAGGGCATATGAAACTGAGATTTATGTGAATGATGAGAAGCTGGAGTATTCCATTTCACCGACTGAAGTGAATACGCAATTGGTTACGATACAATTTACGAAAGCCGAATAGTCATCTTATAGATGACTATTTTTGCTCTATATATACAAAAGTAAGGCTGCAGTAAATGGTTTACCCGGCATATAAGATTGGATTTTGAGTTAAATTATACATATAAGCATTATTTTAGTCTAAGACGCATTGCCC
Source organism: Brevibacillus sp. JNUCC-41 (assembly GCF_014844095.1). Taxonomy (NCBI): domain Bacteria; kingdom Bacillati; phylum Bacillota; class Bacilli; order Caryophanales; family Bacillaceae; genus Peribacillus; species Peribacillus sp. JNUCC41. The sequence goes on from NZ_CP062163.1 coordinate 3,555,425, forward strand.
AAATGGCAGGCGTAAATTTTGGAGGTAAAAGTTTTGAATCTGCCTAATAAGATTACAGTAGCAAGAATCTGTTTAATACCAGTATTTTTAATCATCATGCTCGTTCCTTTTTCATGGGGGACACTAACTTGGGGAGAATACAGTTTGCCAGTGGCGCATCTGGCTGGAGCCATCCTCTTTATTATCGCTTCCACTACGGATTGGATCGATGGCCATTTTGCCAGAAAATATAATATGATTACTGATTTAGGGAAATTTTTAGATCCATTGGCTGATAAACTTCTGGTTTCGGCTGCCTTAATCGTTTTGGTTGATCTAGATTTAATGTACGGTCAATCTTGGATCGCCATCGTGATCATAAGTCGTGAATTTGCGGTCACCGGATTACGTTTGGTGTTAGCGGGTACGGGGGAAGTGGTTGCAGCGAACCAGCTTGGAAAAATTAAAACATGGGCACAAATTGTTTCTATATCGGCTTTATTGCTGCATAACCTTCCATTTGCCCTCATTTCACTTCCTTTTGCTAATATCGCATTATGGATTGCATTAATCTTTACAATCTGGTCAGGTTTGGATTATTTTATAAAAAACAAAGAAGTATTTGTTAATTCAAAGTAAAACGAATGGTGGTTTTGAAAAGATGGATGCAGAAATCATTGCAGTGGGCTCAGAGCTTCTTTTAGGGCAAATCAATAATACTAATGGAAGATTCTTATCGCAGCAGTTTGCGGAAATGGGGATCAACGTTTTTTACCATACTGTGGTCGGGGATAACGACCGCCGTTTACAACAAGCTATAGAAATCGCTGAATCAAGGGCAAATTTGATTGTCTTTACCGGTGGACTTGGTCCAACCAAAGATGATTTAACGAAAGAAACGATTGCTCGCCATATAGGGAAAAAGCTCGTTTTTAATGATGAAGCATTGCAATCCATTGAAGCCTACTTCCAAAAAAGGGAACGTCCGATGACGGAAAACAACAAAAAGCAGGCCCTCGTCTTAGAAGGCAGTGAAGTGTTGGCAAACGATCATGGGATGGCACCGGGAATGGTCTTGTCCAAATCTGGGATTACATATATGCTTCTACCTGGGCCGCCAAGTGAAATGGAGCCGATGTTTTTAAGTTATGGTTATGAAAAGATCATGAATAAATTGGAAAAGCATGAACGAATCGATTCCAAGGTTCTTCGGTTCTACGGTATAGGTGAAGCCGAACTGGAAACGGTGATTGAAGATCTTCTTGTCAATCAAACGAATCCGACAATTGCCCCGCTGGCAGCCGAAGGGGAAGTGACGTTAAGGATCACCGCTAAAGACTCATCTAAAGAAAAATGCGAAGAGCTTATTTTGGAAGCGGAAAAAGAAATTCTTAGCAGGGTCGGCAAGTTCCATTATGGAAGTGATAATACCTCGCTAATAAAGGAACTTGTAAAAGAATTAACGATCCGCAAGCTTTCAATTTCGGCAGCTGAAAGCTTGACCGGAGGGATGTTCCAAGAACAGCTGACAACCATCCCGGGCGCCGGTAAAGTTTTCAAAGGCGGAATAGTCTGCTATACGAATGATGCGAAGGCTAATGTCCTCGGTGTCAGTGATGATACCATATCCGAGTATGGAGTGGTCAGCGGTGAGTGTGCTATGGAAATGGCCTCTAATGTCCGGAACAAGCTCGATGCGGATGTAGGCATAAGCTTTACGGGCGTTGCAGGGCCGGATGAACAAGAAGGCAAGCCTGTAGGTACAGTATTTATTGGCATTTCCTATCGGGATGGAAACACTCATTTCAAGGAGTTGAATCTTTCAGGAAGCAGGGCGCAAAACCGTATTCGGAGTGTGAAATACGGCTGTCATTACCTATTAAGGGATTTATAAACTCTATAAGCAGAGCTTTTTACAGCTCTGCTTTTTATTTTGGTTTTAGAAGTTTGTTTCTTGAAAAATAGGGAAAAAAAGAAAAAAGTTAATTCAATGAAAATGTTTTTTTTAGGGAGTAAGTGAAATGAAATGGAGATTTCCTTTAGATAAAACGCTTTTTTACAAAGAATATCCCGAAAGAAAAAAACGAATGAATGTTCGACTTTTTGCTTGGCAAAATTGTAAAAAGAGTATATAGTAAAGATAGGTTTTGAGACAGGGTACAAACCTTGATCTCAAATAATTGCTAACGTAAGTACACCTTTAATCGGGCAGCCGATTATTTGAATATAGAGGAGGAAATTGAGTGAGTGATCGTCAAGCGGCTTTAGATATGGCGTTAAAACAAATTGAAAAACAATTTGGTAAAGGTTCTATTATGAAACTTGGGGAACAGACTGATCGTAGGATTTCAACGATTTCAAGCGGTTCCTTAGCATTGGACGTAGCATTGGGAGTGGGCGGATATCCAAGAGGCCGTGTAATTGAGATATATGGACCTGAAAGCTCGGGTAAAACGACTGTTGCATTACATGCTATTGCAGAGGTACAAAAGACTGGCGGCACGGCTGCATTCATTGATGCCGAGCATGCTTTAGATCCAGCATATTCAGAAAAACTTGGTGTCAATATCGATGAGTTACTGCTTTCACAGCCTGATACGGGTGAACAAGCCTTAGAAATCGCTGAAGCGTTAGTTCGAAGCGGAGCGGTGGATATCATTGTCATTGACTCGGTGGCAGCACTTGTTCCTAAAGCTGAAATCGAAGGCGAAATGGGAGATTCCCATATGGGTCTTCAAGCCCGGATGATGTCTCAGGCACTTAGAAAACTGTCTGGTTCCATTAATAAATCAAATACCATTGCCATTTTCATTAACCAAGTCCGTGAAAAAATCGGTGTTATGTTTGGAAATCCGGAAACGACTCCGGGAGGCCGGGCGTTAAAGTTCTATTCAACTGTTCGTCTGGAAGTGCGCCGTGCGGAACAATTAAAACAAGGTAATGAAATCGTCGGTAATAAAACGAAAATCAAAGTTGTAAAAAACAAGGTTGCTCCACCATTCCGTCAAGCAGAAGTTGACATCATGTATGGTCAGGGGATTTCACAGGAAGGTGAAATCATCGATATGGGTGCAGATCTTGATATCGTCCTTAAAAGTGGCTCGTGGTATTCATACAATGAAGAGCGTGTCGGACAAGGTCGCGAAAATGCGAAGCTGTTCTTGAAAGAAAATCAGGATATCGCTCAGGAAATTTCTCAGAAAATCAGAGATCACTATAACCTCGATGGAGAGCATGAATTACCGCCAGAAGAAAATGAACCAGAAGAGCATTTTGAATTGCTTGATTAATGATATTTAAAAAAGGCCTAAGCTTGTTCGCTTAGGCCTTTTATGTATATTTTGAGAAAAGTGCGAAATTTTCAGCGGATTAAAGGGCGTTGAAATCAGATTCACAGACTTCTTCCATAATGAATGCTGTAGATTATGATGGTTGTTATCAAGAAAACTTGAATAAACATTGATACATAAGGGACAAACGCTTGACAATAAAAATTCTCAACTATACAATTAATATGTATATTTTACAATTTTTCAAACTAAAATTTTGAAAATTAAGTGCTGTATATTGAATTTATGTGCAATGTACTTGCCGACAGTTCAACATTTTATGTAAAAAGTTCATAGCAAGGGGAGGTGAAACGATGGAACCCATGACAATCATCTTCACTTTGCTTGGCCTAATCGTCGGTGCAGTTGTTGGTTATTTTATTCACAAATCAAAATTTGAGAGTAAAATAGCAGGGGCAAAGGGCTCTGCAGAACACATCCTTGAGGATGCAAAACGTGAAGCGGAAGCACTTAAGAAAGAAGCCTTGTTGGAAGCAAAAGATGAAATTCATAAAGTTCGTGCCGATTCGGATCGGGAAGCCCGTGAAAGAAGGAACGAATTACAAAAACAAGAAAATCGGTTATTGCAAAGAGAAGAGAATCTGGACCGCAAGGATGAAACGTTAGACAAACGTGAGAGCCTTTTGGAGAAAAAAGAAGATTCTCTAAACCAAAGACAACAGCATATTGAAGAGATGGAAAGCAAAGTGGACGAGACGGTTCGTAAGCAGCAAACAGAGCTTGAACGTGTTTCCGGTTTAACTCGTGAAGAAGCTAAAGCAATCATTATCGACCGAATGGAAAACGAGCTGGCTCACGATGTAGCGCTTATGATTAAAGAAAGTGATACCCGTGCCAAAGAAGAAGCTGATAAAAAAGCAAAAGAAGTCCTTTCTCTTGCCATTCAGCGTTGTGCGGCTGATCATGTTGCAGAAACCACCGTTTCTGTAGTAAATCTTCCAAACGATGAAATGAAAGGACGGATAATCGGACGTGAAGGACGAAATATCCGGACGTTAGAAACGCTAACAGGTATTGACCTTATTATTGATGATACTCCTGAAGCTGTCATTTTATCCGGATTCGATCCAATTAGACGGGAAACGGCACGCTTGGCTCTTGAGAAACTTGTTCAGGACGGACGGATCCATCCGGCTCGCATTGAAGAAATGGTTGACAAAGCAAGACGTGAGGTAGATGAACATATTCGTGAAATTGGTGAACAAACAACTTTTGAAGTTGGTGTTCACGGTCTCCATCCAGATCTCATCAAAATACTAGGACGTTTGAAGTTCCGTACCAGTTATGGGCAAAACGTACTTAAACATTCAATTGAGGTGGCCCAGCTTTCAGGTTTACTGGCCGCTGAGCTTGGTGAGGATGAAGTTCTTGCCCGTCGTGCAGGTTTATTGCATGATATTGGGAAAGCGATTGATCATGAAGTGGAAGGCAGTCATGTTGAAATTGGCGTTGAATTAGCAACCAAATATAAAGAGCATCCAACTGTCATTAACAGCATCGCTTCACATCATGGCGATACGGAACCAACTTCCATCATATCAGTGCTTGTGGCTGCCGCTGATGCATTATCAGCTGCAAGACCGGGAGCTAGAAGTGAAACGCTTGAAAATTACATTAGAAGACTTGAAAAACTTGAGGAAATTTCTGAATCCTATGATGGAGTGGAAAAATCTTTTGCGATTCAAGCCGGACGAGAAGTGCGGATTCTAGTGAAACCAGAACAAATCGATGATCTTTCTGCACATCGACTCGCACGTGATATCCGGAAAAGGATTGAAGAAGAGCTCGATTACCCAGGTCATATAAAAGTCACGGTCATCCGTGAAACAAGAGCAGTCGAATACGCCAAATAATTGTAAATGAAGGACGAAGTGGTGCAAACCACTTCGTTTTTTCTATTTCCGAAATTAGTCGTTAAGCGTAATTCCTATAATTACCCCAAATTATGTTACAATACATACTTGAATAATTCATATAATTAGGTGAATCTAGAAAGGATTTTACAATGAAATTGCTATTTATTGGAGATGTTGTGGGGTCTCCTGGTCGTGACATGATCCAAGAATACCTTCCTAAGTTAAAAGAAAAGTATCGTCCGCATATCACGGTCATCAATGGAGAGAATGCAGCAAGTGGCCGGGGAATTACAGAAAAGATTTACCGCAGTTTTTTAGAGTGGGGAGCGCAGGCGGTGACCATGGGAAACCATACATGGGATAATCGGGATATTTTCAACTTTATTGATGAAGCGAAATATCTCGTCCGTCCAGCAAACTTTCCAGACGGGGCACCTGGAGAAGGAATGAAATTTTTAAAATTGAACCATCATGAAATAGCGATCATCAATTTGCAAGCGAGAACGTTCATGCCTGATTTGGATTGCCCGTTCAAAAAGGCGGAAGAACTCGTGGCGGAGGCTCGAAAAAAGACACCGATCATCTTTGTCGATTTTCATGGAGAAGCTACAAGTGAAAAGCAAGCTATGGGATGGTTCCTGGATGGGAAGGTTACAGCCGTTGTCGGTACACACACGCACGTCCAGACAGCCGATAACCGTATATTACCTGCAGGCACCGCTTACATATCAGATGTAGGCATGACAGGACCATATGATGGCATTCTTGGTATGGAAAGAGGGGCAGTCATCCATCGGTTCCTAACCAGCCTTCCTGTTCGTTTCGAAGTGCCTAAAGAGGGGCGGACCCTATTAAGTGGGGTTCTCCTTGAAATTGATGATAAAACCGGCAAGGCAATAAAAATAGACAGGATACTGATTAACGAAGATCATCCATTCTATCAATGATTCAAAAGGATGGACAGTCAAACTGTCCATCCTTTTTCCATTCATTAATAAATGGTGGACAATCCAGGTTTTCTTTGTCATACAAGTTTTACTTGATGAATATAGTAGCAGTGGAAAGTGTTATAACTATTGAGCCAAGTTAGAATCGGCAGGGAAAACAAGGAGGACTAGGAATGGAAATATTAAAAGTTTCAGCAAAATCTAATCCTAATTCTGTAGCAGGCGCACTAGCGGGAGTGCTCAGGGAAAGAGGAGCAGCCGAAATTCAAGCAATCGGTGCAGGTGCGTTAAATCAAGCCGTCAAGGCAGTAGCAATCGCGAGAGGGTTTGTCGCACCTAGTGGAGTCGACTTGATTTGTATTCCTGCCTTTACAGATATACTTATTGATGGCGAAGAGAGAACGGCAATAAAACTAATCATTGAACCAAGATAATTTCATGTTTGGGTGCCCTGTTTGTCGGAAGGCGAGCAGGCTCTTTTTTGTCCTGAAATCAAAATGACGAAAAATCCATGTCCCATTATAATGGAATGTATAATCTTAAAAAGATACAGGAAGGAGAATTACATTGGCGATTTTTGATGCACATTGTGATGTGCTGATGAAAATGTTCATCGATCCGGATATTACTTTTACGAATAGTGATAAATTGCATATAACAAAGCGGGGATTATTGGATGAAGGGGGAAAGGTCCAATGTTTTGCCATATATATTCCTGAAAAAGTCCACCCTGATATGAGGTTTCAAGCCGCTTTGGCGATGGTGGATATTTTTTATGAAAAAATTTTATCAGAGCCTGAAATGAAATTTATAAAGACCCAGGCAGACATTCAATCTTTAAAAGAAAATGAAATAGGTGCAATGCTAACTTTGGAAGGGTGCGATTGCATTGGGAATGATTTGTTGAAACTGAAAACACTTATTCATCTTGGAGTTTCCTCCATAGGACTAACTTGGAATTACGCTAATTTGGTAGCGGATGGGGCATTAGAAACAAGAGGGGGCGGCTTGACAGGGTTTGGAACAGATGTAGTGGCACTATTGAATGAGAAGTCAATTTGGTGTGATTTATCCCATTTATCTGAAGCAGGGTTTTGGGACACCCTAAAGTTGTCGGAATTCCCAATTGCCTCCCATTCGAATGCTTATCATCTTTGTCCGCATCCACGAAATTTAAAGGACGGGCAGATAAAAGCCCTTTTGCAGAAAAATGGGGTGATCGGCGTAACCTTTGTCCCGCAATTTCTTTCAAATGGCGGTTCGGCTACGATAAAGGATATCTTGAAACATATAGAACATATATGCAGTTTAGGAGGGGAAAGACAAATTGGATTAGGGTCGGACTTCGATGGAATCGATCATATGGTAGAAAATTTAATGTCTTATAAGGATTATCATAACTTAATCAATGAACTGAACAGGCTTTATTCCAGTGAGTTTGTAAAAGGACTCCTTTTTGATAATTTCACCCGTAATTTTCCGCATGAAAAGGTAATATCTTAAATGATTTTTAATTCTTACTATATAGATATGAATTATTATTCTGAAAATATAAAAAATAAAAGCAAAAAGGTTGCAATTTAATGATTTAACCGATAGAATTGAAAGCGTTTAGTACACCTTTCCTAAAATAGAACGATTAATTATACATAGTTGAATGTTCTGAAGAGAGGTGCGGTTAAATGCATTTATATACGAACGTCCTAAAGGAGTGTAAGACATGATCAATCAACTTTCATGGAAAGTTGGCGGACAACAAGGTGAAGGTATTGAAAGTACAGGAGAAATATTCTGTATTGCCCTCAATCGCTTAGGTTATTACTTGTATGGCTACCGTCATTTCTCATCCCGAATCAAGGGTGGACACACGAATAACAAAATTCGTGTAAGTACTACGGAAACTCGTGCTATCTCTGATGATTTAGACATCTTAGTTGCTTTTGACCAAGAAACAATTGACGTCAATTATAAAGAATTACATGAGGGTGGCATCATAATCGCAGATGCAAAATTCAAACCTGTCTGCCCAGAAGATACAAAGGCAGAATTATATATTGTTCCATTTACGGAAATAGCAGCCGAATTAGGAACATCATTAATGAAAAATATGGTGGCAATCGGCGCGACATGTGCTGTTCTAGGTATGGAAATATCCGTCTTCAACGATGTGGTTGATGAAATATTCGGCCGTAAAGGTGAAGAAATCGTTAAGAAGAATATGGATGCCATTACTGCTGGCTATAAGGCAATGGAAGTGTTGCTTGGAGAAAAACTGGGAGCAATGGAACTGGAAAAGGCGGATGGCCAAAAACGAATGTTCATGATTGGTAACGATGCCATCGCTTTAGGAGCAGTTGCAGGCGGTTGCCGCTTCATGGCAGCTTACCCGATTACTCCGGCCTCTGAAATTATGGAATACTTAATTAAAAAACTCCCTCAATTTGGTGGGACGGTCATACAGACTGAAGATGAAATCGCGGCGGCTACAATGGCAATCGGTGCAAACTATGGCGGTGTACGTGCCATCACAGCTTCAGCTGGACCTGGACTTTCCTTGAAAATGGAAGCGATTGGTTTAGCGGGCATTACCGAAACTCCAATTGTCATCGTCGATACTCAACGTGGCGGTCCATCCACGGGACTTCCTACAAAACAGGAGCAATCCGATTTAATGGCGATGATCTATGGTACACATGGTGAAATACCTAAAATCGTCATGGCTCCGAGTACTGTTGAGGAAGCTTTTTACGATACGGCAGAAGCATTCAACCTTGCAGAGGAATATCAATGTCCAGTTATCGTTTTATCCGACCTACAGCTATCATTAGGTAAACAAACGGTTCAGCCGCTTGATTACGGCAAAGTGGAGATAAGACGCGGAAAATTGGTTGACTTTGAAATTGAAGAGTCTGAAAACAAATCTTACTTCAAGCGTTATGAAGTAACGGAAGACGGAGTCTCACCACGTGTAGTGCCTGGTATGAAAAATGGGATTCACCATGTTACAGGTGTTGAACATGATGAAACGGGCAGACCTTCCGAGACGGCTTTGAATCGTAAATTGCAAATGGATAAACGGATGCGTAAGCTGAATAATTTATCTAACACATTCCAAACACCAGTATACAAAAACACACCGCATGAAGAAGCGGATTTATTAATTCTCGGCTTTAACTCAACACGCGGGACGATTGATGAAGCGATCGGCCGGTTAGAAACGGATGGAATGAAAGTGAATCATGCGCATATCCGTTTGATTCATCCTTTCCCAGCAGATGAAGTCCTATCATTGGTGCAAAGTGCTAAGAAAGTAGTAGTTATTGAAAATAATGCGACTGGACAATTGGCTAATATTATCAAGATGAATGTTGGACATGTTAATAAAATTAAAAGCATCCTAAAATATGATGGCAACCCATTCCTCCCGCATGAAATTCACACACAATGCAAGGAGATGTTCGAATATGGCAACGTTTAAAGAGTTTCGGAATGATGTAAAACCTAACTGGTGTCCTGGTTGCGGGGATTTCTCCGTTCAGGCTGCCATGCAGCGTGCGGCAGCCAATGTAGGATTGGAGCCGGAGAATTTGGCCGTTGTTTCCGGTATCGGCTGTTCAGGTCGTATATCGGGTTACATCAAGTCCTATGGTTTCCATGGCATCCATGGCCGCTCACTGCCAATTGCCCAAGGAGTAAAAATGGCCAACCGTGAATTGACCGTTATAGCTTCAGGCGGTGACGGAGATGGTTTTGCTATCGGGATGGGACACACCATCCATGCGATTCGCCGTAATATCGACATTACGTATATAGTCATGGATAACCAAATTTATGGATTGACAAAAGGCCAGACTTCTCCTAGGTCCGCTGCTGGATTTAAAACTAAATCCACACCAGAAGGATCAATAGAACAAGCTGTTTCACCTATGGAATTAGCATTGTCAGCTGGTGCTACGTTTGTCGCCCAAAGCTTTTCCACTGACTTGAAAGACCTGACGGCAATCATTGAAGCAGGGATAAACCACAAAGGGTTCTCCTTTATCAATGTTTTCTCTCCTTGCGTAACATATAATAAGATCAATACGTATGATTGGTTTAAACAAAACTTAACTAAATTGAACACGATAGAAGGCTATGATTCATCAAATAAAGAACAGGCCATGCAGACTTTGATGCAACATGACAGCCTTGTGACAGGGATTATTTATCAAGACTCTTCACGCCCTTCGTACCAGGAATTAGTGCCAGGGTATGCTGAAAAAGCGTTGAATAAATCAGAGCTGACACTGGATCAACAACACTTTGATAAGCTTGTTGCTGAATTTATGTAAAAAGTTAAAAGGTTCACCCCTTAATATGGGGTGAACCTTTTTTGTGGTTAATTATCAGGCTCTCCAGTAGATGTGCCACATGCTAGAAGACTTTCGACTGGCTTAGCTTAACAACCGTTGTTGCATCCGCCGAAGTTACGGTTAAAAGAAGCAACCGCCACCGCAACGGCCACCGCAACGGCCACCGAAACCGCCACAGAAACCGCCACCGAAACCGAAGCAACAACGATTCCTTCTTCTACAACAACAACGTTCATTGTCGTGATGATGATGATGATGATGGTGACGATCGCGGTCACGATCCCGGTCCCGATCGCGGTCCCGATCGCAGTCCCGATCGCGGTCTCGATCGCGGTCCCGATCGCAGTCCCGATCGCGGTCTCGATCGCGGTCCCGATCCCGGTCCCGGTCCCGATCCCGATCGCGGTCATGGTCGCGTCTATTACAGCCCCTCACCGCACGACAAAAATCGTTTGCGATTCTGTCGTTATTATTGCGGTTATCATGATGATCATGATTTTTGCTTTCACATGACATATAAGTCACTCCTTCATAATTTTTGTTTGTACAAGATATCTTATTCAAGAGCGGACAGGATGCTATAGAAACATGACCCATTTAACGAAAATGTACGAATGCCCTAAAAATCACCATTATTAATGTGAAAAGCGATTATGGTATTTTTGTGACGGATTTTTCATATATTTACATATTAAGGAATATGAAGAGGGCAGCCCTATTTCAGGGGGAATGTACATGTTGAGAGGTAAAATGAAAGCCGTCGTCAAACACCACCGAGGTTATGGGGCACAGTTACAAGTTGTCGATATACCGGATATTCGTGATGACGAGGTCTTGATTCGGGTGAAAATGACCTCGATCTGCGGAACGGATATTCATATCTTCACCTGGGATGAATGGTCACGGGGAAGAGTGAGTCCACCATACGTATTTGGGCACGAATTTGCTGGGGAAGTAATCGAGACAGGAGCAAGGGTCAGCAATGTTTCAGTTGGTGATTATGTATCTGCAGAAACACATATCGTTTGCGGAACATGCAGGCAGTGTTTAATGGGTCAATTCCATATTTGTAAAAAAACAAACATTATCGGTGTTGATAAACAAGGATGCTTTGCAGAGTATATAGCTCTGCCAGCCAAAAATTTATGGAAAAATCCAAGTGATATGCCACTCGATATAGCTACCATCCAAGAACCGATGGGTAATGCAGTCCATTCAGTGCTAGCTGGCGAGGTGCTGGGTAAAACGGTGGCAATAATCGGTTGTGGTCCAATTGGACTTATGGCGATTGCTGTTGCAAAGGCTGCGGGAGCTGATAAAGTAATCGCTCTAGATATTAATGATTATCGACTTCAGCTTGCCAAAAAGATGGGTGCGACAGACATCATTCATTCAATTAAACAGGATCCATTGGAAATCACGAAAGGCCTCACAAGTGCGGATGGGGTGGATGTTGTTTGCGAAATGAGCGGTAATCCTGCAGCTATCCAACAAGGGTTTAAGATGGCTACGAATGGTGGAAGAATATCAATACTAAGTCTGCCTTCTAAGCCCGTCACGCTTAATATAACGGAGGATATTGTATTCAAGGGCCTTACTGTCCAAGGGATAACCGGAAGGAAGATGTTTTCAACCTGGCAACAGGTTTCAAGTCTGCTTGAAAGTGGCAAGGTTGATGTAAAACCGATGATTACCCACCGTTTTTCACTAAGCGATTTTGAAAAGGGATTTGAATTGATGACCAAAGGTCAGTGTGGTAAGGTTCTTCTGATACCTTAAAGAGTGAGAAGGTTTACGAGTAAAACGCCCAAACTCACGAGTAAAGTGGTCAAACTCACGAGTAAAGCGGTCAAACTCACGAGTAAAACGCCCAAACTCACGAGTAAAGTGGTCAAATTCACGAGTAAAGTGCCCAAAACACGAGTAAAGTGCCCAAACTCACGAGTAAAGCGGTCAAATTCACGAGTAAAACGCCCAAACTCACGAGTAAAGCGGTCAAACTCAGGAGTAAAGTCCCCAAAACACGAGTAAAGTGCCCAAAACACGAGTAAAGTGCCCAAACTCACGAGTAAAACGCCCAAATTCACGAGTAAAGCGGTCAAATTCACGAGTAAAGTGCCCAAAACACGAGTAAAGCGCCCAAAACACGAGTAAAGTGCCCAAACTCACGAGTAAAGCGGTCAAACTCACGAGTAAAGCGGTCAAATTCACGAGTAAAACGCCCAAACTCACGAGTAAAGCGGTCAAACTCAGGAGTAAAGTCCCCAAAACACGAGTAAAGTGCCCAAACTCACGAGTAAAGTGGTCAAACTCACGAGTAAAACGCCCAAACTCACGAGTAAAGCGGTCAAATTCACGAATAAAGTGCCCAAAACACGAGTAAAGCGGTCAAACTCACGAGTAAAGTGCATGGTCTGCATTTGAAATAGCTGTGAAGGAATAGTAAGAAGGGGCTAAGTTCGTTAGAATATGCGAATCGGGTCTCTTTTTTTAGTTCACAATTACCTTATTTATGAAAAATTTCTTACAATTGAAGAAGCCACGACAGAATGATTGTTTCTTGCTGTTAAAAGCTTTATACTATAATAATGTGGATATATCACACTTAATAGCTAATATTTACTGGTAATTCTTAAAAAGGAATCCGTATAAAACCATTTGAAGATAGGTCTTGAAATAGTTGGTGAAAGAAATAAACTAACTATTTTGAAAGGAGATTAACCATGAACGAGAAACAACGATTAGAATCACAACAAGTACAGGCTGAGAATCCAGCGGACAAAAAATCCGAAAAGGACTTCAGTAAGTACTTCCAAGCCGTTTATATTCCGCCTTCCTTAAAAGATGCGAAAAAGCGAGGAAAAGAAGAAGTAGAATATCATGATGACTTTGCAATTCCTGAAGGTTTCCGTGGAATGGGAGAAGGTAAAAAGTTTTACATCCGTACTTATGGCTGTCAAATGAACGAACATGATACAGAAGTCATGGCGGGCATCTTTATGGCACTTGGTTATCAGCCGACAGACACGGTGGATGATGCTAACGTCATTTTACTTAACACTTGTGCGATTCGGGAAGGCGCAGAGAATAAAGTGTTCGGTGAATTGGGGCATTTAAAATCATTGAAATTGGAAAAGCCGGATCTACTGCTTGGGGTTTGCGGTTGTATGTCACAAGAGGAGTCAGTTGTAAAGCGGATTCTAGAGAAGCACCATTTTGTTGATATGATTTTCGGAACGCATAATATCCACCGGCTGCCGCAAATTCTTAATGAAGCTTATCTTTCCAAGGAAATGGTCATTGAGGTTTGGTCCAAAGAAGGTGATGTAATCGAGAACCTTCCGAAAGTGCGTAAAGGAAAAACGAAGGCATGGGTCAATATCATGTATGGCTGCGATAAGTTTTGCACTTACTGCATCGTACCTTACACAAGAGGGAAAGAAAGAAGCCGCAGACCAGGAGATATCATCCAAGAAGTCCGTCATTTAGCGGCACAGGGTTACAAGGAAATAACCCTGCTTGGACAGAATGTGAATGCTTACGGTAAAGATTTTACGGATATCGAATATCGTTTCGGCGATTTGATGGATGAAATCCGTAAAATCGATATTCCACGTATTCGTTTTACGACAAGCCATCCCCGTGATTTTGATGATCACTTGATAGAAGTACTGGCTAAAGGCGGCAATCTCGTTGACCATATCCATCTTCCAGTCCAATCGGGAAGTACGGACACACTTAAAATCATGGCCCGTAAATATACACGAGAACAATATTTAGAGCTAGTAAAAAAGATCAAGGAAGCTATTCCAAGTGTATCGCTAACCACTGACATCATTGTAGGCTACCCGAATGAAACGGAAGAGCACTTTGAAGAAACGATGTCTTTATATCGTGAAGTTGGTTTCGATGCAGCATATACTTACATCTATTCACCACGTGAGGGAACACCGGCTGCTAAAATGCAGGATAATGTACCGATGGAAGTGAAAAAGGAACGTCTGCAACGCTTGAATGCCCTTGTCAATGAAACGTGCGCATTGAAAATGAAAGAGTATGATGGACAGATTGTTGAAGTGCTAGTTGAAGGCGAAAGCAAGAAGAATGCGGAAGTATTGGCAGGTTATACAACGAAAAATAAGCTCGTGAACTTCAAAGGACCAAAATCCGCTATTGGCCAAATCGTAAAAGTGAAAATCACCGGAACGAAAACATGGTCATTAAATGGGGATATGGTTGAAGAAGCAACGGCGATTGAGGTGGAGTAATATGACTAAATATACTAAAGATGACATTCTGAACAAAGCGGCCGAGCTTGCTGAAATGATCGCCAGCACGGAAGAAGTCGATTTCTTTAAACGGGCAGAAGCTCACATCAATGAAAACCAAAAAATCAGGGAAATGATCGCCAGCATCAAGAGCTTGCAAAAACAGGCTGTAAACTTCCAGCATTACGGCAAAGAGAAAGCATACAGCCAAGTCCAGGCCAAAATTGATGCATTGGAAAAGCAATTGGATGAACTTCCGATCGTGCAGGAATTCAAACAATCCCAAGTGGATGTAAATGATCTTTTACAAATGGTCTCATCACAAGTATCGAACAAGGTGACGGACCTGATCATTGAATCGACCGAAGGGGACATCCTTCGCGGTGAGACAGGTTCACAGGTACAAGCTGGCGGCGGAAGCTGTTCATGAATATAGAAAAAAAGCCCTTCTGATTTCAGAAGGGCTTTTTCTATATGCGGAAATCCTTATACAGTGCCCATTCGTGACACATATCCCAAAACTTGCGCATAAAATAACCTAGGTTTAAAACATTACAGCAGTTTTCAAACAATTAAAATTCTACGCACACTAGACTTTTACCACGCATAGGATGAATGGAAACTGTATGAGGAGGGTTCGCTAGCATGTCACAATATAGAGAGATAATTACTAAAGCGGTGGTGGCAAAAGGACGTAAGTTCACAAAGTCCTCTCACACCATTTGCCCGGCTCATCATCCTTCTAGCATTCTAGGTTGTTGGATCATCAACCATAAATACGATGCAAAGAAAGTCGGCAAAAAGGTAGAAATTCACGGCAGCTACGAAATCAACGTCTGGTATTCTTATAACCATAATTCGAAGACGGAAGTTGTAACTGAAAAAGTGCAATATACCGACGTTATTTCGCTGAAATACCGTGATCCCGATTGTCTTGATGACCATGAAATCGTTGCAAAAGCTGTCCAACAGCCGAATTGTTTAGAAGCTTGCATCTCCCCATGTGGACAAAAAATCATTGTCCATGTGGAAAGGGAATTCTTTGTGGAAGTCGTCGGCGAAACGAAAATTTGTGTCGCTGTTAGTCCAGATGGCCGCTGTGAGGATGACTGGGGCTCTGATTTCGATGATGAGGATTTCGAAGATTTAGATCCGGATTTCCTTGATGAATTCGAAGACGAATAGAATTTAGAAATTAATACCGGATGACATTCCCTTCATCCGGTTTTATTTAATTTGAAGCGGGACAAGCAGGCCTGGCCATGATCAAAAATAGGGATGCAATGTTACTATATCCGTGCGTATGGCTCTACATAGGCAGCTCAAAAAAAGTTTGAATTCAATGTATAATTGATTTACCATGCAATTTCGAATACAGGCAATGTTGCTTTCCCGTATGTTATAATGAAGGACATAAATGTGTAATAGATTTTAGTTTGGAAAGGTTTTGAAGGAATGGCTGGATATACTCCGATGATACAGCAATATTTAAAAATTAAGGCAGAGTATCAGGATGCCTTTTTATTTTTTCGTTTAGGTGATTTTTATGAAATGTTTTTTGACGATGCACTGAATGCATCACAAGAGCTCGAAATCACATTAACGAGCCGAGAAGGCGGTAGTGAAGAGCGA
The DNA here is from genome assembly GCF_014844095.1 of Brevibacillus sp. JNUCC-41. Lineage (NCBI taxonomy): Bacteria > Bacillati > Bacillota > Bacilli > Caryophanales > Bacillaceae > Peribacillus > Peribacillus sp. JNUCC41. The sequence goes on from NZ_CP062163.1 coordinate 3,571,809, forward strand.
ATTCCGATGTGCGGCATTCCGTATCACTCGGCTGCTAATTATATTGATATATTGATAGAAAAAGGTTTTAAAGTAGCTATTTGTGAACAAACCGAAGATCCGAAGCAAGCCAAAGGTGTGGTACGCAGGGAAGTTGTACAGCTGATTACTCCGGGAACGAAAATGGATAGTAAGGGTCTGCGTGAAAAGGAAAATAATTATATTGCCACCATCACTTATTTCACCGATGGGCAGTTTGGCTTTGGATACAATGATTTATCGACAGGGGAAAATAAGGTCACTTTGATTGAGAGTTTTGAGGAAGTCCTGAATGAATTTGCCATCCTTGGTGCTAGTGAAGTGGTCATTGCCGAGGATTTCAATGAAGAATGGAAAAAAAGGCTGCAAGAACGGGGCGCTGCCGCTCTATCCCTAGAGAATAATTTGGTTCAAAGCGAGTCATTCGTTGCATTACTTCATCTGTTAAAAGACCAGAAACTGGCGACAACGACCTCGCGTTTATTGAATTATCTTTACCGTACCCAAAAACGCAGCCTGGATCATTTACAGCCTGTGCTTGCATATGAAACATCACAATATATGAAAATAGATTATTATAGCAAACGCAATTTGGAATTAACTGAAACCATTCGCTCCAAAGGAAAAAAAGGCTCATTATTATGGCTGCTTGATGAAACGAAAACAGCCATGGGCGGAAGGATGTTGAAACAGTGGATTGATAGGCCGCTCATTAATAAAAAACAGATCGAGCGGAGACAAAGCCTTGTTGAGACCCTGAAAAATCAATACTTCGAACGGCAGGACTTACGTGAACGCCTGAAGGAAGTGTACGACTTGGAGCGGCTTGCCGGCAGGGTTGCCTTCGGGAATGTAAACGCTCGGGACTTGATTCAACTGAAGCGTTCATTACAACAGGTGCCGATCATTCGTGAAATCGTGAAGTCAATGGCTTCCAATCAGGATATTTCAATTCTGGCCGATAAATTGGATCCTTGCGAAGAAGTGACGGATTTGCTTGAAACGGCGCTTGTAGAAAACCCGCCATTGTCCGTAAAGGAAGGGAATATCATTCAGGATGGTTTCCATAAGGAGCTGGATACATACAGGGATGCCAGCAGAAACGGGAAAACCTGGATTGCGCAGCTTGAACGCGAAGAGCGGGAACGGACCGGGATCAAATCTTTGAAAATCGGATATAATCGTGTATTTGGCTATTACATTGAAGTCACACGAGCCAATTTACATCTGCTTGAAGAAGGCCGGTATGAACGGAAGCAAACCTTAACGAATGCCGAACGTTATATCACACCTGAATTGAAAGAAAAGGAAGCTTTGATTTTACAAGCAGAAGAAAAAAGCATCAGTTTGGAGTATGACCTATTCCTCAATCTTCGTGAAGAGGTCAAAAGCTATATCCCGCGCTTACAGGATTTAGCGAAAGGCGTCAGTGAACTGGATGTCCTGCAGTGCTTTGCAACGATTAGCGAAGAACGCCATTATGTGAAGCCAGTCTTTTCTGATGATCGAAGAATCGTACTGAAGGAGGGCCGGCATCCAGTAGTTGAGAAAGTCCTTCAATCACAGGAGTATGTCCCCAATGACTGCTTTATGGATGGAGACAGGGAGTTACTCTTGATCACAGGACCCAATATGTCGGGTAAAAGTACGTATATGCGTCAAATTGCGCTGACATCGATTCTAGCGCAAATTGGATGCTTCGTATCAGCAAGTATAGCTGAATTGCCTATTTTTGATAAGGTGTTTACTAGGATTGGGGCGGCAGATGATTTGATTTCCGGTCAAAGTACATTCATGGTAGAGATGCTCGAAGCAAGAAATGCCATCATGAATGCGACAGAAAACAGTTTGATATTATTTGATGAAATAGGGCGGGGAACATCAACATATGATGGGATGGCGCTTGCTCAGGCCATCATTGAATATATTCATGAGGAAATTGGGGCAAAAACTCTCTTTTCGACCCATTATCACGAATTGACTGTATTGGCGGCAGAACTGCCAAAATTGAAAAATATCCATGTCAGTGCCATTGAGCAAAATGGGAATGTCGTTTTCCTTCATAAAATTAAAGAAGGGCCAGCAGATAAAAGCTATGGAATTCATGTGGCTAAGCTAGCTGATTTACCAGAGCAGTTAATAGATCGGGCGGCCGCTATTTTAGCGCAGCTGGAAAATGAAAATGGACAGGCAAAGGCGATGCCTGAACAGCCTGCTGCTACTGCTGTAGAAGCACCTATTGCCGAAGCTGCCCCGGTAACAGACGTCAATGAGGCACAGCTTTCCTTCTTTGGGGAAGAGGCTCCTAAAGGAAGAGTGAATTCTTCACCTAAGGAAAAAAAGGTGCTGGATGACATAAAATCACTGGATATCCTTGAAATGACGCCGCTTGAGGCAATGAATACCCTTTATAAATTACAAAAGAAACTTAAATGAGAATTAAAGCGAGGCGATAAAAATGGGAAAAATCATACAGCTTGATGAGGCTTTATCTAATAAAATCGCAGCTGGCGAAGTTGTTGAACGCCCAGCCTCAGTCGTTAAGGAACTTGTGGAAAACGCAATAGATGCAAACAGTACCATTATAGAGATTGAATTGGTGGAGGCTGGACTTGGTTCCATCCGGATCGTGGATAATGGCGATGGAATTTTGGCTGATGACATAGAAGCGGCATTTAAACGCCATGCCACAAGTAAAATAAAAGATGAAAATGATCTTTTCCGAATTCGAACACTTGGCTTCCGCGGTGAAGCAATGCCCAGTATTGCTTCAGTTTCCCGTTTTGAAATGAAAAGCAGCACAGGCGAAGGTGTGGGAACACGCATACTTCTTGAAGGCGGCATGGTTAAGGAACTCGAAGCTTCATCCAGCCGAAAAGGAACGGATATCCTGGTTTCCGATTTATTTTACAATACTCCTGCAAGGTTGAAATATATGAAAACGATTCATACCGAGCTAGGAAATATTACGGATGTCGCTAACAGGCTTGCACTTTCGCATCCGGATGTTTCTATTCGGTTATCACACAACGAGAAGCGAATCCTGCATACGAATGGTAACGGTGATGTCAGGCAGGTGCTAGCCGCAATTTATGGTACGAATATTGCCAAAAAGATGATTCCGGTTCAGGCAAGCTCCTTGGACTTCAAATTATCCGGATATATCGTTATGCCTGAGGTCACCCGGGCTTCAAGGAATTATATTTCAACCATGATAAACGGCCGCTTCATTAAAAACTATGCGCTCGTGAAAGCAATCCTGGATGGGTACCATACACTCCTTCCAATTGGGCGTTTTCCAATTGCTTTGTTGAATATTGAAATGGATCCGATTCTTGTCGATGTCAATGTACATCCATCCAAAATGGAGGTAAGGCTTAGCAAGGAACAGGAATTGTACAGTCTTGTATCGGAAACGATCAAATCTTCGTTTAAAAAGATGACTCTAATACCAAGTGGATATACACCAACACCAAAGCCGGAACAGGTGAAAAGTGAGCAAACCGAGCTGGAATTGGACCATGTTGTGGAAAGCGGCAAGCGGGTCCTTGAAGAAGCCAAGAAAGAAGCTTCACTCTTGAAGGATACCTTGATTCGGGAAAAGCAGGAACAAAAGAGTTATGTGGATCATAATGAAGATTTCAATCTAGAACCAATAAAGGAAATAATCTATAGCAATGAAAAGCAGCAAATGGCAGATGCTTATATTCCGGTTTTACAAGATGATGAAAGCAAACCAAATTACGAGTCAGCTGAAAAGTATACAACCTATACGGTCGAACAAGAGGAAGAAATTGAGGTGAATGAACCGGATAGCCGCATCCCTCCCATGTACCCAATTGGGCAAATGCATGGAACCTATATTTTCGCCCAAAATGAAAAAGGATTGTACATTATAGACCAACATGCTGCCCAGGAACGGATCAAATACGAATATTTTAAAGAAAAGGTCGGACGTGTTGAAAACGAGCTACAGGATATGCTAGTTCCCATCACCCTTGAATTTTCAACAGACCAATGTATCAGGATAAATGAATATAGGCATGAATTGGAAAAAGTAGGCATCTATTTAGAAGAGTTTGGCTATAACGCCTATATTGTCCGATCGCATCCACAATGGTTCCCTAAAGGAATTGAACAGGAAATCCTTGAAGAAATGATAGAACAATTGCTATCGATGAAAAAGGTCGACATCAAAAAACTGCGTGAAGAAGCAGCCATCATGATGAGCTGTAAAGCCTCAATAAAGGCAAACCGTCATCTGCGCAATGATGAAATCCAAGCATTATTGGATGAACTAAGGCGGACAACCGATCCCTTCACATGTCCTCATGGAAGACCTATCATCATCTCTTATTCCATTTATGAAATGGAGAAAATGTTCAAGAGGGTCATGTAATGAAAAGCAATGGAGAATCCTTATGCAATGGGATTCTCCATTGCTTTTTTAGTTAAATGACCACTTTTATTGGTTCGTGCTCTTTTTTCCTGAAGCTTTTTAAAAGTTTTCTGCAGAGGAGTCCTGTATATTCTGAGTAACTAGGTATATTTATCCAATGTGATAGAAACTATTGAATGGCCTAATCTTTCTGATACCACCTTGGAATTTTCTCCGATCTCCAACATTATAGTTGCATGTGTATGGCGTAAATCATGGAATCGAATCCTCTTCATTCCGGCAAGCATAATATCATAAAGAAGCTGCTTGTGTATCGTATTGGGATTGACTGACTCTCCACCAAAAGCAGAAACGACAAAGTGATCCGCTATTAACTTCAACCCCACTCCTGTTTCTTAACTTTGTGAGATTGTAATTCTTCGATCCTCTCATTGGTAAAAAGATAACTTTCTTGAAACTATGTAAAATTTATTATGATATGGTTGTTTTTACCTGTAATTAGACATATCATAATGATATATCAGAGTGATATGTGGAAGGGGGATTGTTACATTGTCAATTGAAAGTTCTATACTTGCTATATTAAGCTTTTGGCCCAGTACAGGCTACAATATAAAAGCAGAGTTTGAGCATAAAGCTGCCGGCTTATACTGGGGAATGAGTTATGGGAGTATTTACCCGAAATTAAAGAAGCTTGAAGAAGAAGGACTTGTTTATCCTATTGAACAAGAGGAAGAGGGACGTAAAAAGAAACTTTATGAACTTACCCCAAAAGGGTGGGAGGAATTTGAAAACTGGCTTCAACTCCCACCTGCCTACCCAATAATTAGAGACGAATTATTAATGAAGATGTCCACATGGCATGAAGATATGGAAAGCTCAGTATTAATCAGTCATCTACTAAGAAGAAAAAAGACAACCGAAGATTTACTTGAATTTGTAAAAGACTGGCCGACAAACGGAACCTCTTACATCAGTAAAGTGGGTATGCTAACCATTCGCTATTCTGAATTACGACTGGAAGCGGAGTTGAAATGGATTGAAGAATCAATAAATGCTTTGGAAAATAATCAACTTTCAAAAGGGCAGGATCCTAACGGGAATACAGAAAAACTGCTAGCAAGACGAAGAGGGGCAACCCAAGGGGAAAAGGAGAAATAACACATGAAAGCTGGAATGTTTGAGCCTTTAAAATTCCGTCCATTTCGTTCATTATTTGGCGCGCAGCTATTTTCTGATCTGGGTAATTGGCTTGATTTTATAGCTTTACAGGTTATTGTTGCTTATCATTGGGGGTTAGATGAAACAGCCATTGCCGCAGTGATTATTGCATTAGGGCTGCCTTGGGTCATCATAGGTCCCTTTGCCAGTGTATTTGTCGATCGACTTCCAAAAAAGCAAATGATGATCATTTGTTTATTTTTAAAGGTCATGTTTGTAGGTGGACTGTTATTTGCTCCAAACCTTTATATCCTTTTACTATTTGTATTTTTGAAGGGAACAGTCTCAGCGATTTACGACCCAGCAAGACAAAGTATGATTAGGTTTACTGTCCCTGATAACCACCTTCCAGAGGCCGTAACACTTAGCCAGCTGTCCGTTAATACAATGAAAATTATTGGTCCTGCCCTAGGGGGAGGCCTCATAGCTTTATTTGGAACAAAAAGTCCATTCTTATTTGAAGCTGCAGGTTTTTTCATCGCCATATTTTTTTTGTTAACTCTTCCCAACATGGATGAAAAAGAAAGGAATGCTGGGACTAAATCAGAAAATATAAATAAGAAAAATGGTCACTATTGGAAAGAATTATTAGATGGCATTATGCACATCTCATATACCCCATTATTAAAAATCTCAGTTATCCTATCGTCTGTAGCGTTTTTTATCATTTTCCTGTACGATGGACTATTCATATTTATTGCCCAAAATCTTGGCTTCACTGAAGGAAATTTTGGGTTACTAATTAGTGCTGTAGGTATGGGAAGCGTGGCAGGTTCCCTTTTAATGGGCAACTGGACTCATTGGAAAAGAAAACCTATTCATTTTATGTCAAGTGCATTCCTTTTTAGTGGTTCATTAATCATTGTAATGGGTCTTGGTAGTATGGAGATTGTAAATCTCCCTGCATTGGCCTGGGTGATTGGCGCATTTTTCCTTGGTTTCATGGGCTCCGGTGAGTCGGTCCCTTATGGATTTATCTTACAATCTGAGACACCTAAGCAAATGATGGGCAGAGTATCTGCTGCGGCTACATCATTACAAACCTTTTCTATGCTTATTGCCCCTGCGGTGGGATCTCTTCTTGCCAAATGGCTTGGAGTTCCTTTCGTCTTGATAGGAGCAGGAGGGGCAACCTGCTTATTAGGTGCAATTGTTCTCATCTTTATTGTGAGAAGAATAAACGTTCAAAAAGATATTCCGGAAAAACAATTCAATGCTTAAATAGTTACATGATGAAATAATCTTATTTGGAACATGAACGGTGAAGTTAGAATGAGGTTTTTAGCAACCGAAATTTATTGGTCATAAAAAAAAGCAAGATGAAATATGTATGATTCTTGAACTCTAATAGAATGTATTCCACAATTGGGCGCGATTCTTTAATAAGAGTCGCTTTTTTTATAGAACTAACGGGGCAGATTAGTTCAAGAAGGAAAATTATAGAGAAATATAGAAACTAGTATTTACTACTTATGTGGGAGGATCTGTATGCAAAAGAAGATTTACATTGTAAGACATTGCGAAGCACAGGGGCAACCTTCGGAATCTCATTTAACAGAAAAAGGTTCGAAACAAGCGAAATATTTAGTTGATTTCTTCAGTAATGCAAAAATTGACCGAATAATATCGAGTCCCTTTTTGCGTGCTATTCAATCAGTAGAACCATTAAGTGAGAAAACAAATATTAAAATAGAGATTGATGAACGCCTCTCGGAACGAACACTAAGCACAACGGACTTACCTGATTGGTATGAAAAACTAAAAGCAACATTTAATGATATGGAATTAAAATTTGAAGGAGGAGAGTCAAGTCAAGAAGCGATGAATCGAATCGTAAATGTTGTTGAAGAAGTCTTTAAAAGTAGGACTGAAAACACAGTAATCGTCAGTCACGGAAATATAATATCCTTACTTTTTAAGAATTATAATCGTGACTTTGATTTCGAGTGTTGGGAGAATCTTAGTAATCCTGACGTTTTTCAAATAAACTGTATTAATAATGAAGTGATCTTGGAACGTATATGGGATGAAGATAAAATGAATGGGTGTAGCGTGATTCTCTAGTAAGTATCGCGCTAATAAGATACCCGAAGGGAAAGTCTTATGCAAATAATTAGCGTTAGAGAACATCCAGAGTATAAAGAAAAAGCAATAAAATATATTCAATGCAAATGGGCAAACGAAACCAGTATGAAAGTATATGAGGACTGTATTACACACAGCATAACAACGGATAGTCCATTTCCTATTTGGTATTTAATGGAGGATTATGGTGAAGTTATTGGCTGCGCAGGTCTTATTAGCAATGATTTTATTAGTCGTATGGATTTATGGCCTTGGATATGTGCCCTTTATATTGAAAATAGTTATCGTGGTAGGTCTTTAGGCAAAGAGCTACTTAAACGTGCTAAAGCTGATGCCGAAAAAGCAGGATTCAATAAAGTTTTCCTTTGTACTGACCACATTGGATACTATGAAAAATACGGATTTACTTACATAGGTGACGGATACCATCCTTGGGGAAGTAGTTCAAGAATTTATGAGAGCAATAACTAAAATAATCATGTTTTAGCTTAGCGATTTTTCTTAATGAACCAACAGGTGCGTTAGCTGAAGACCAGAGCTGTCTTTAAGGCAGCTTTTTCTTCTATCGAAATTCCCGATTTGATTATAATGTGTTAGGCACTGCAAGTATCGAATCGCAAACCAAGAAAGCGCGGCGGTTCTGCTACAAATAGAAGAAACTCGGTGGAATATATAGAAATTGTATAAGATAAATCCTAGTATTGAATAATTGTATCCAAGTGTGTGCTGGATTTTTCAATGGGGTGACCGCCAAATTGACCATAAATTTTCTATTAGGAAATGAAATGTTCTGATAAAAGGGATGAATAAATTTAAATAAATCAGTAAATGCAACTAATGTGAGATGTTGAGAAGTAAAATGAATTCGGTTTTTTAAACGGGTCATGTAATGAAAAGCAATGGAGAACCCTTATGCAGTGGGATTCTCCATTGCTTTTTTCGATTTTGATTTTATTAGACGCCCATCCTTGAAGGGGGGATAGGAGTTGGACAGGTTTAAGCAAGTTCCCAAAATATATCTTCAATAATAATAATATGGGGGAGTGGGCTGGAATTGATAGTTATATGCAGGGGCAGTATACATTTGGTTATCATAGTGATTATTATATTGCGGATATTGCTGCATGTCTTCTTCGGAAGCTCGTTGGCAATTGGCTGGCGGACCGATGAATGTTGAGGTTTGAACCGGTGCAATCGCTTTTTTCCATTGGTTTTCATCCAGGCAATACGTATGTGCCATAATATTTGCAGGTGTCAATTTCAAGATATCCGAACCTAAAATCACCTCAGGTGTTGGTGCATTAAAAATGGCCAGCAGGTGAGTATTATCCGTATTAGCCACTTCATAATGCCACCAACCTTGGGGAACGTTGGCTACTTGGCCAGGTTTAATAGGATAATTTTGTATTTGCTTAGTAAAAGGATTCAGTAATGAAACGGTTGCCGCTCCAGAAATGCAATACACAAGTTCTGCAGCATTTTGGTGATAATGCGGTTCTACGACATTGTTTGAACTAAGGTAAATATCTAATAAAGAAACATTTTCGAGTGTGTTCAATTGTTTGATACCTAATACATTTATATAGTTTTGATTGTCTTTTTTCATTAAATTGCTTTTATTAACATCAAAAAAGTATTGTGTGGATGGTGAAGTATAGTCCATATAGGAGACCATGAATTTATCATTCCTTTATTTAAGACTTGATTTTTCAGGATATGTAAATCTCATTTTAATGTGCAATAACCCAATGGGTTATTTGCTTATGGAGCTAATAAGGAGTGTGATGGAACCGGCCATTGAATGATTGAGGTGCAGTGATTTCCTGTAACGAATGGGCCCAAAAAGATGGTTATGAGATGAATGGTATTTTTATATATTTTAAAACCGAAACTACTAATCTGATTATTAGATATAATCAAACTTTAAATAAGCAGAATTTTCCCATTGCATGACTTTAAATTACAGTGATATAATGTTCTTTATGATTTTAAAGTTTAACATAGGAAGTGGCTAAATTGTCGAACAATTCAAAAGAGAGTAAATTCGTCCCGTACGTCTCTGCATCTAAATCTCTACCGGAATTAACTGCAACTGCAATTATTCTAGGGATCATTCTTGCAATCGTATTCGGGGCGGCAAATGCATACTTAGGCCTACTTATTGGTTTAACTGTCTCTGCTTCAATACCCGCAGCGGTAATTTCAATGGCTATCTTAAGAGGGGTTTTTCGCAGGGATTCAATATTAGAAAACAATATTGTGCAAACGATGACCACGGCAGGTGAGGCTATTGGTGCCGGTGCTGTATTTACCATACCAGCATTATTCATGTGGGACATGGACGTGAGTCAAGCATTCATCATTTTCGTTGTTTTAACTGGGGGATTTTTAGGGGTCTTCATGATGGTTCCCCTTCGCCAGCTTTTGATTGTAAGGGAACATGAAACATTACCATATCCTGAAGGTACGGCATGTGCCGAGGTCCTGAAGTCAGGAGAAAAGGGTGGTACAAGCGCGAAACTAATCGGAGCCGGTTTGGTTATCGGCGGTGTCGTTAAAGGGCTTGGTGATGGGTTTAAACTCTTCAAGACAGAGGTTGAAACGGGAATCACGAATTTTAAAAATGCAGTGGTTGGTCTTGATGCCTTTCCTTCCCTTTTGGGTGTAGGTTATATTATTGGACCGCGTGTTGCAGGACAAATGCTAGGTGGGGGTTTATTAGCCTGGGTCGTTCTAATACCGGCCATCAGTTTTTTCGGCGGAAGCAATGGAACAGCCATTTTCCCTTCCGATGTACCGATCGGTGAATTGGATGCATGGGGAATTTGGGATAATTATATACGCTATATTGGTGCTGGTGCCGTTGCAACTGGCGGATTGATCACATTGATCAAAACATTACCAATACTTTTCAGTTCAGTTTTTGATACTATTAAAGGCGTAAAAGCCAATAAAGGACAACTAAAATCAGGTTCGATCCGTACAGAACAGGATATGCCTGCTAAATATGTTTGGTTGGGAACGATCATCGTCATTTTAATCATTGCTTTCACACCTATAACAGATGTAGGGATCATCGGTGCGATTGCAATTGCGATTTTTGGATTTTTATTCGTGACAGTGGCTTCAAGGGTTGTTGGAATCGTCGGAAGTTCTTCTTCCCCTGTTTCTGGAATGACGATAGCTACACTATTGATTGTGGCCATTGTCTATAAAGCTACTGGTTTTACTGGTACAACTGGAATGGTAGCCGCATTGACCGTCGCTGCAATCATTTGTACAGCACTTGCGGTTTCAGGTGATGTTTCACAAGATCTAAAAACAGGATATATCGTTGGCGGAACACCATGGAAACAACAAGTTGCCATGATGATCGGTGTTGTTGCGTCCGCTTCCGTCATTGGTTTTATCCTTGTTCTGATGGATAATGCATATACGATGGGTTCTGCAGAACTACCTGCACCTAAAGCGGCACTAATGAAAATACTTGCTGAAGGTGTTCTAGGGGGGGATTTGCCTTGGACCCTCATCTTTATCGGTGCTGCTATTTCCATCACATTAGAGTTTTTCGGTCTGAATTCACTTGTTGTTGCAGTCGGCATTTACTTACCGGTTCATACTAGTGTCCCAATCATGATCGGTGGATTTATACGATTCTTCGTTGAGTTCTTCTCGAAAACAAAAGAAGCGCTTAAAGCTCGGGTTGATAGAGGTGTATTATTTGCCTCTGGATTAATAGCAGGTGAATCATTGATTGGTGTTCTTATTGCCATATTGATCGCAGCAGGTGTCCAAGTTCCGGCTGCGGCTAAATTAGCCAGCAATTTGCTGCCATTCCTACTATTCCTTGCTCTAGCTGGATTGCTTTGGTTCGTATCCAGCAAAGGGAAAAAAGAAGATGCATCGTAAACGCCAATCAAAAAAGAGGAACCTGTTAACTATGGTTCCCCTTTTGGAAAGACGCGTCACTATGGTACATGAATCTTCGGAAGCAACTTTTTTGGTCATTCAAAGGACAAATTTTGTGGAACGAATTACAATTCGTTTCTTTAAACAACCATCAGTCCGTAAAATCAAGCTTGATAAGTTTGGGGCATATGCCATTAAACAGATGCAGTTCCAAAGGAATGTAAATCAGATTTCTGAAGCGATGAGTGAACATTTTGGTGAGGAAGCAGAACCAGCCTTACCTCGGTTGATGAAGTTTCTGGAGATTCTTGAGGTTCATGATTGGATCATATGGGATGATGAAGAAGAAAAATGAAAGAAAGCTGAAGCTCTTTTTGATGCTTCAGCTTTTTTCTGTTTTCCCTTTGGTAAACGAAATTTTCTTTAGATTTATGAACTTCTAATAATCTCCCTTCAACGAATTGGAACATAGGTATAATTATTTGTAATAACTTTATAGATATTATATCCTTGTACTGGTAGTCATGAGTAATAAAGCAGTGATATTCAATTTTGAAGAGCAGGTGGTTATTTATTATGGGAAGAGTACAAGGTAAAGTAGCATTAGTGACAGGTGGAGCTTCGGGTATAGGGTTATCCATATCCACTCTGATGGCTAAAGAAGGCGCTAAAGTCGTGATTGCTGATTTTAACGAAGCAGGAGCAAAAGAAGCGGCCGAAAACATAAAAAAACAAGGTGGGGAAGCGGCTGGAGTATTCTTGGATGCTGGACAAGCAGATTCTATCCAGGCAGCAGTCGACTTTACAATTGAACAATATGGTACGGTTACGGTACTTGTTAATAACGTGGGTTTAACTAACCTCCATAAAGATCTGGATGTCGTGAATTTAGATTTGGAAGAATGGGACCGACTTATGGATGTGAATTTAAAAAGTGTCCTATTGGGAAGCAGGTTTGCAATTCCTCACATGATTAAAGCAGGAGGGGGAGCGATAATCAATACTGCCTCCATGGCTGGGTTTACAGGTGACTCCGTACGATCTGCATATGGTGCGTCCAAAGCGGGGGTAGTGAATTTGACCCGTTATATCGCTGCACAGTATGGTAAAGATCATATTCGTTGTAATGGAGTGGCACCAGGCCTTATTTTAACTCCTGCAGCGAAAAATAATATGCCTCAGGCCGTACTCGATATTTTTGCCAAATTCAATGCATTGCCATATCATGGTGAAGCGGAAGATATCGGGTATACAGTTCTCTTCCTTGCATCTGACGAATCCAAATTCATTACAGGTCAGACGATCCAAGTGGAAGGCGGTCATTATATAGCCAACCCAAGCATCTCTGATTTTAATGATTATGTAACTAAAGCAAAATCCAATTAATTGTCTGGACATTCTTATATCAAAACCTTACCCTGGATAAGATCAACCTTATCCGGGGGTTTTTAATTATGAAGCCCACTATTTTAAAAAACATGAAGCAGGTGCAAATAATAATGAAAGAAACGAATTATGATGAAATGCTGAACATCAGGACGGAAGGTGAACAAAAAAAATTCAATGATTCTTTGCATTATCACCGCTATGAACCTACTCCATACAGTGCATTAGAACATTTATTCAAAAAATATGCACTGAAAGGAAATGATCGCATTGTAGATTTTGGATGCGGTAAAGGACGCTTGAATTTTTTTATCCATCATTTATATAAATCATTTGGGGTTGGCGTGGAGATGAATGAAAGTTTTTATAAAGATGCGATCGAGAATCTGAATGGCTATATGGAGAAAAGGAAAAAAAACAATGCCAATATAGAATTCCACTGTTGTTTGGCAGAAGATTATGATATTGATACGAAAGACAATCGTTTTTATTTCTTTAATCCGTTCTCGGTACAGATTTTCATGAAAATCATCAATAACATTTTGCTTTCCTTTGAAAAAGAACCGCGCCAAATCGAACTTATATTATTTTATCCTTCACAGGATTATATTTTTTTCCTTGAAAATCAAACTGCCTTCAGGCTGAAAAAAGAAGTGATGTTACCTGTCTTGACTGAATCTAATCCTTTTGAGAAATTCGTCATATACGAATTATTGAATTGAATGGATACTCGTTTTATGGTGATGATCAGGTAAATATTAACAGTACCCAAGCAATCATTGGTGCTTGCTTGAGTGCAATGGGTAAAGCCATTAAAGATGATTGATTTACAGCATATTGTAAGTTCTTTTAAGACTGTGTTTCATATTATTTTTCTATATAAATTTGATGCCAAATCATAAAAGTTAAAATGGTCCAGAGCTTCCGGCTGTTGTCCGCTTTATTATTTACATGGTTTCAAGTAATTTGATAATTTGCGCTTTGTTAAAAAGATAGTCGGGCCGGGCTTTCCTTGATTTACCTTACTGCCCAATCGTATAATTCGTCCTTTAACCAATGGCGTATCTGAACAGGAAAGCTTAGCTTCTTTCTGCTCCATACATGTTCCGGGACTATCCCGCGGGAATATGTTTGCGTTTCCGATATAGCGGTTTTCCAAATGCGCCACTTCGTGCTCTATAAAACTCTTTCCTCTTACACCCTCTGGCAGAACAGAGGAAAGCGCCTTCAACACTTTCTGAAATATCACCATGGGTGGAATCGCAGATATATTTCAAAAATCGGAGATATAAGACCGAAAATCGCAGATATATTTCAAAAATTGACGATATAACTCCGAAATCGCTGATAAAATGCCGAAACCGGAGATATAATCTAATTCTTCAGGACTTATTATATAACTAATATTTCTATAATTTAGAGCGGCCGCTGTTTCCTGGGCAACGTTTATTTCACTATATCCTTCTCTTTCGAACCCAACAGAAAAAGTTTTGATTCTATTGCGATGGAGCAGATAAATGATGAATCAATTCCGCCTGATAGAAAAGATCCAACCGGAACATCACTTCTCATATGGACGTTTACGGAATCCATTAGAGTTTCTTGTAAGGATGCCTTAATTAGGCATCCGTCATTTTTTATATATTTACAATCAATAGTTTCGCTCGATGACAAAGTGTGCACGATCGCCTCTAAAGAGAGTTTTAGAGAATTCAATGACCGATCCGTCATTCTCATATGTGTAAGTTTCTAAGGAAAAACAAGGTGAACCGTTCGGAACCTCCAATTTGTCAGAAATGGAATCGTCGGCAAGTGAAAACTCCAAGTGTTCGACTGTTTTTTTTACTTTTAAATTGAATTGTGTCTCAAGTACTTTAAAGAGTGATTTTTCGCAGGCTTCGATATTAAGCCCGGGTGTTTTATACCAAGGGAGAAAGGCAATTTCATATTGAAGGGGGATGTCGTTTACGTAACGTATCCGTTCCAGTTTATTTACTGGGTCTCCAATATTTTGTTTGAAAAGCTTGGCTAGGGTAGCGTTTGCTTCAATCACCTTTAAGCTAATGACCTTCGTAGAAGGGTTTTTTCCTTGCATCGTGACTTGCTCAGAGAATTTTTCAACCGTGCTTGTAAGAAATTGCTTCACTTTATTCTCCGAAACGAAAGTCCCTTTGCCTTGAACACGGTAGATGTAGCCTTCGACGTTCAATTGCTGTAAGGCCGTACGAACTGTTGTCCTGCTTACTCCGTATATTTTACAAAATTCAGCCTCGGTCGGTAATTTTGTATTTGGTTGATATTCGCCATTTTTTATGAGATCGATAATCGATTCCTTAACTATGGAATGCAATGCCGCTTCTTTATTCATGGTCTCCACAGTGATTCCTCCTATGTTCATTCCAATATATACATATAGATTATCTCGGATAAGTTTAATAATCAACTTTAAATCGAAAATTTGTAGTAACAAATTTAAAATTGTGTTGATATTTTCCTGATTTGTAACTACAATATATGTATGGAGGTAATAATACCCACTTCATATAGCCTTTCAAGGGAAGTGATAAAACAAAGTAACATGGATTTATACAAAAATGTGGTTTAGTCTTACTTAAAAATACTGAATAATCAATCATTAAAAAGGGGGGTAATTTCAATGAATATCTTATTATGTTGTTCTGCGGGGATGTCTACTAGTTTATTAGTTACCAAGATGGAGGAAAGCGCTAAAAAACAAGGAATAGAATGTCGTATATGGGCTGTGGGTTCTACAGAAGTGAATAATGAAATAGAAAAGGCCGATGTGATTTTATTAGGTCCGCAGGTTAGATATCTTCTTTCCAAGTTACAGGAAGCGGGGAAAGATAAGGGGATTCCAGTCGCAACCATCAATCCAATGTTCTATGGACTATGTAATGGTGAAGAAGTATTAAAACAAGCCACTACTTTAATAAAAGGAGAATAAGGATATGATGACTTTTATTGATAAGTATATTATGCCTGGGGCGGTAAAGGTAGGAAATAACCGGCATTTGCTTGCGATTCGTGACACATTGATTGGAATGATAGCGATTACAATGATTGGGTCATTCGCCGTCCTGTTTAATAATCTAGGGCAAGTCATCAAGCCTTACGGTAGAATGATGGAGGCCATCTTTGGTCCTGCATGGAATACGCTGGGCGGTGACATTTGGTTTGGAACCTTTGCATTCATGACTGTATTCGCTGTATTCGGCATCTCTTATAAATTGGCACGATCATACGGTGACGATGGTTTTGAAGCGATGCTGGTTTCCGCAGCCTGTTTCTTCTTATTATTGCCTCAAATCGGAAATGTCACCTTGACCATCGATGATAAGGATGTAACAGGCGGGGCATGGGGTTTTGTAAGCGTTAACTATTTTAATGCTACAGCTTTATTTACAGGAATTGTCGTTGCCTTAATTGCCACTGAAATCTTTGTGAGACTTTCACGAGTGAAATATTTAGTCATCAAGCTGCCTGATGGAGTACCTCCAGCGGTAGCCCGTTCATTTGCAAAGTTAGTGCCGGGTATGGCGACGATCTTTATTGCTGGTGTATTCGGACTGCTATTCCGTAAAATTACGGATGGGCAGATACTGAATGACTGGCTTGGTAAAGTGATTGTATCTCCATTACAAAGTGCAGTAGATTCATTGCCATTCGCTATTTTACTAGTATTTCTTGTTCATTTATTATGGATGATCGGTTTGCATGGACCCAATATCCTTGGCGGAATCACGACACCGCTTTTTGAAAGTTCGGGAGTGAAAAATATCGATTTATATGCAAAAGGGGTAAAAGACATGGATCAATACGGGGTATTGGCGGGTTCTTTCCTGGATGCATTTGTTTATTTAGGCGGATCTGGTGCAACATTGGGCCTGATCATTGCAATGATCATTGCCGGTCGGAAACGGTATAAACAGATGATTGCACTCGGAGGGGCACCAGGAGTGTTCCAGATTAACGAACCCATCCTTTTCGGATTGCCTATCGTTCTGAATCCAATGTGGTTCATCCCATTTGTTCTCGGCCCGGTAATTACAACCGTGATCTCTTATATCGCGGTAAGCAGCGGAATGGTTTTCCCGATCGTAGCCAAGATTCCATGGGTTACCCCTCCGATCGTGGGCGGATTCCTAGCGACAGGCGGGCATATGTCCGGAGCGGTCTTGGCTGCAATCAACTTAGTCATTTCAACAGTGATTTATTTACCATTCGTCTATGCTCAAGTGAAGATAGATACCAAAAATAAAACAGAGCTTACAAAAGATTCAGAAACGCTAAGCGTTTAAGAAAGCGGTGATGAAAATGGAAAAAGAAGAATTGTACCAACTATCCTTTCAATTGATTTTATATAGCGGGAATGCGAGAAGCTTTGCAATGGAAGCCATGCAGGAAGCAAAGAAAAGGAATTTTGATTCTGCTCGCGTGAAAATAGCCGAGGCCGAAACGGAATTACTGCAAGCCCATAAATACCAAACCCAATTAATCCATGCTGAGGCGGGCGGGGACCAATTTGATCTTCCCATTATCCTGGTGCATGCACAAGATCATTTGATGACAGCGATGACTATAAAGGATCTTGCAATTGAAATGATTGATCTACGCGAAGAATTCTTACATGCAGATGCTGTGAAGGAGAGGACTGCTGAATGAGCAAGGGGCTGAAGATTGTCACGATTGGCGGAGGTTCGAGCTATACGCCCGAACTGATCGAAGGTTTCATCAAATATCATGAAAAACTTCCTGTGAGTGAAATTTGGCTCGTGGACATCGAAGCTGGAAAGGAAAAGCTTGAAATTGTCGGTAATTTGGCAAAAAGGATGATTGAAAAGGCTGGCGTGAATATTGAAGTCCATCTCACGCTAGACAGAAAGAAAGCGCTTAAAGGCGCTGATTATGTAACAACCCAGCTGCGGGTTGGCCAGCTAGCAGCAAGGGCGCTTGATGAAAAGATTCCATTGAAACACGGAGTGATCGGACAGGAGACGAACGGACCAGGCGGGCTTTTCAAGGCTTTTAGAACGATTCCCGTCATTCTGGATATTGCTCATGAAATGGAGGAATTATGTCCGGAAGCATGGCTGATTAACTTCACGAATCCTGCAGGAATGGTAACGGAAGCAGTTCTGCGTCACAGTAATATTTCCAAAATCATCGGCCTTTGCAATGTGCCGATTGGTATGGAACGAGGTGTTGCGGATTTAATGGATGTAGAGCCATCAAGAGTCCGGATCGACTTTGCTGGCTTGAACCATATGGTTTACGGCTTGGATGTATTCGTTGATGGCGAGAGTGTCAAAGATCAAATCATCCATTTGATTACAGATCCATCTAATGCTGTCACGATGAAGAATATCCATGCAATGGGCTGGGAACCGGAATTCCTAAGAGCGTTAAACCTGTTTCCGTGTCCATACCACAACTACTATTATAAAACGGGAGATGTGCTAGCCCAGGAATTGAAGGATGCAGAAAAAGGGGAAACACGTGCAGAGGTCGTTCAAAGACTTGAAACAGGTTTATTTGAGCTATACAAAGACAAGGATCTGGCCATCAAGCCGCCGCAGCTTGAAGAGCGCGGAGGTGCGTACTACAGTGATGCTGCTGTGAGGTTGATTTGCTCGATGCATACCGATAAGCGAGATATACAAGCGGTAAATACCATAAACCATGGTGCGATTGAAGGCATCCCCTATGGCTCGGCGATCGAAACCAGTTGCGTGATAACTAAGGATGGTCCTAAGCCTATCAATGTAGGTGAGCTTCCTGTCGCAGTCCGCGGTTTAATTCAGCAAATCAAATCCTTTGAAAGGGTAGCCATCGAAGCCGCAATTACAGGCGACTATGATACTGCATTGCTTGCCATGACGATCAATCCACTCGTTCCAAGTGATCGGGTTGCAAAACTTATCTTAGACGAAATGCTGGAGGCGCATAAAGAGTATTTGCCGCAGTTTTTTGAAAAAAAGGAGTTGCACGATAATTTATCATGATTGAAGTCCTTGTAAATGCAGATGATTTCGGGTTGACTAAAGCGGTGAATTATGGGATTTTGGATAGCCACAAATATGGAATTGTCAATTCGGCGACGATCATGATGAATGCGAAAGCAACGGAGCATGCGATTGAAATCGCAAAGAAGACACCTTCGTTGAAAGTAGGTATACACTTAGTGCTGACATGGGGTAAACCTTTATTGAGTGATGTTCCGAGTTTAGTTGACGAATCAGGTTTTTTTAAAAAGCAAGCGTTGATATATGGGGATCCTGCCGGTATTTCCTTGAGGGAATTGGAGAGGGAGTGGTCAGCACAAATCGAAAGATTCTTGGAATTTGGTCTATTTCCGACTCATTTCGACAGCCACCATCATGTACATGGGATCACAGCATTTCTACCTGTAATAAAAAAGCTGTCTGATAAATACGGATTGCCAGTACGTAATGCCGGAAGGCACCTGGCTGGGATTCAAACCGTTACAGATGTATTCCTGGATGATTTTTATGGAGATATGGTGGTTGAAGATTATTTTCAAAACTTGAAGGGGAGGGTACCGGATGGGGCGAGCGTGGAGATAATGACCCATCCTGCTTATATGGATGAAGAATTGATGGAAGTCTCCTCTTATAATGATAAACGCTTGAAAGAAACCCGGATTTTGACACAAGCAAAATTACCTGAGGGATTTTCCCTTAGATTCAGCATCAACCAAGTTAAGATTTGATCATTACAAAAGAGGACCATTCATCAAATGATGAATGGTCCTTTTAAATTCAATGAGTGCTATATCTAAAAATTAATAAGCCAAGCTGAATAGGGCTTTGATGTGTGATAGATAGCGAACATTACTTGCTTCTTTCATCAATGTAGCCGGCAGGCCTTTAAGGGAAGTGTTATTGGCCCCAACGGTTGCCACCGCATCCTTACGGCCTAGGCTCGCAAGTGTACCTGAGTTTACAGGTGAAAATTCTTCAAGTTTCTTGCCTTCAAAGGCTGCATATAGGTTGTATCCAACAAGCTCACCCATTTGCCAAGCATTTTGTGCAGTAGGAGCGTATGGACGGCCGCCTTCTGGAGGGAACGCAACGGCGCTGTCCCCGACAACGAATACGTCATTATGAGATTTGGATTGCAAATACTCATTAACGGTCGCTTTGCCGCGATCCACTTCAAGGCCTGATTCGCCCACGATAGGAAGAGCCGCAACTCCGCCTGTCCAAACAAGTGTATTGGCCGTTATCGTTTGTCCATCTTTCAATTCGATTTGATTTCCTTTAACACCCGTTACAGGCAGACCTGTCAGGAATTCAACACCGCGTGCTTCCAAGCTTGTCATCGCACGTTCGATCAAGTGGTCAGGCAGGACCGGAAGGATTTTTGGACCAGCTTCTACAAGCTTGATTTTCAAGTCCTTGAAGTCCACTCCGAATTTTTTGGCGATTTTAGGGAAATGATCCACGATTTCACCGATTAACTCGACGCCTGTCAATCCGCCGCCGCCGATCACGATAGTTGCGTCCGCCTCATTATTCGTTTGTGCATATTCGCGGATGCGATCTTCGATATGTTTGTAAATTTTGTTTGCATCGTTTACGGATTTCAAGACCATGCTGTTTTCCTCAAGTCCCGGAATGCCGAAGAATCCTGTTTGGCTTCCTAAAGCAACAACTAGGGCATCATAAGATAAAGTGGAACCATTGGCAAGTTTCACTTCTTTGTTATCGACTGAGAAAGAATCCACTTTGGAAATGATAAGGTCGATATCTTTTCCTTTGAAAAGTTTTTCCAACGGAATGGAAACGGCTTGTTCAGAAATGGATCCGCCTGCAAGACGGTGCAATTCAGTGATGATTTGGTGTGTTGGAAATTGGTTCACCACTGTAACCTGTACTTCATCTTTTTTGTAATATTCACGTACGGATAAGGCAGATAGCAATCCAGCGTAACCTGCACCTAAGATGACGATTTGTTTTGACATAGTTAATCCCCCGTCCTTACTGATTGAAAATTCATCAAATTATTTTTGGTTTTTGCGTTCTGAAGAGACTTCAAGAAAAGCTTGGGCGAAACGGAAAAGTTTTTGTGCTTGTGGGTCTTTCATCATTCTTAACAGACCAAAAAGACCGATCACGTCATGATTCACTTCAGCACGATCCTTAGCTTCGATGGCAGTAACCGCAAGCCCTTTCACTGAATCGACTACAGGTGTCGCGATCTCCGAAATGGCGCTGACCGTATCGTTTTTCAAAACATCATCAGTCGCAACCGATTGAGCGAAATCATAAGACTTTGTTAAAATATTCACTAACTCAGTCAGTTTTGGTAACTGCTCAACTAAAGTGTTCAATGATTCCTGAACCTCGGGTTTTAAAAGCTGATCAAGGATATCCAATTGTTCTTGGTTTGCAGAAATATTAAGTGTTTCATGTTCAGGTTTTGAGACTACATCTACCATATCTAATTCCCCTTTATACTTGATTATTTTGATTAATGTGTTTTCCGCCGATACTACTAATCATACGACTCTAACCACTTAATTTCAAATATTTCTTTTGTGATACGAATATAATTTTTATAGTTATTATTAACAGTTATTAGGTGGATTTTGTGATTTCTCTTAATATTCCAAAAAAATATTAAGATTATTCTAATTATAATACCTTATATAAAGAGACATTCTATAAGATTACGATTGGGGGTTCACCGCATTTCCTATTATATAGGGGGCATGATTCAATCGACTACCGGCAGAATATGTAGACATCTTTTGTTTTGAATAAATGTTTGGTTTGCTATAATGTCCATAATCTTTGAATATGCCATGCCTGAGTGTGACCCAGGAATATTTTATCTGGTTTAGGGTATAGAATATTATCGGAATTGGAGTTGATGCCCTTGGTAGAACGCAGGATATTAAAGGTCCGTGGTGAGAATATCGAAATATCCTCCAGGTATAATGAAAAATATAGTAAATGGAATTGTACAGCCAAAATTCCCAATAGTTCCATCATTGCTTATTGTCGTGATAAGAATAGGCTTCGTGCTGAGACCGTTTCTATGAGCAGGTTACTAATTACTTATGATGACTATAAAGTTGTCTGAGATGTATAGGGATAATTCATAAATAGAAAAAAGGCGCATAACCTAGAAGATGATGGTTGGGCGCCTTTTTTATTGTATGAAAGAAGGAGGAATAATGCTAAGTTTCATCATCAGCCCCCTATATATCTTCGAAAATGGAAATATATCTCCGAAAACTGCCCCTTTATCTACGAATTATACGTTTTATCGATTTTTCGACAAAAATTTTACTAAAAAAGCTATTTTTTATTAAAATGCAACAAAATTGTCAAAAAAAATATCAGAAAATACTGATAAGGAAAGTAAAATTATGTTAATATATTTAAAAAAAGTATTATTTTCTAAGTAATAATACTTTTTTTAAACGATTTCCATAAATGGAGTCTAGGGCCTGACCTTAGCAGGCTTACAGAATAAGATTATCAATTGATTTTGCTAAAATAAACTGAAATGGAGTGGTAGAATGGTTAATATTACGGGATATGGAAAAGCGACAGAAGAGGCAGTGAATGATTTTCAGCAATTTGTGGGTTTTGAGATCCCTGCAGATTATAAACAATTTCTCCTTACACATAATGGCGGCACAACTGCTGTTCAAAACAGTAAGTTTTATGTAGATGGATTAGACACGCTTGTTTGCTTAAATGTACTTTATGGATTAGAGATTCAGGATAAGGAACTGGATCTACAGAAATGGCATGAAGAAAATAGGGAAAACTTACATAAGAATTGCATTATAATAGGTAATGATACATGTGCAGGTAAAATCTTGCTGATAGATAACGAAGAGGAAAAGGGAGTTTATTTCTGGGATCAGGGTTGGTATTCGGATCCATCAAGTCAGGATGAAAATATTTATAAAGTAGCAGCGAGTTTTAAATCCTTCATTGAGGGATTGAAAATCCCGGAAGAAATCTAATTTTATTTGAATCCCCTTGATTGGCTCATACCATTCAAGGTTTTTTATTTTCATTTCAATAAATGGAATGATATGAAGGATTGTCATGTTAATGAGGAGATAAAGATGTATAAAATATTATTGGTTGAAGACGATTTCAAAATAGCGGGAATCTTAGTCAATTATTTAAAAAGGTATGGGTACGAGGTATTTGAAGTGAAGCAACTGGACCAAGTCTTTGCGGAGTTCCAAGAGGTAAAGCCAGATCTGGTTTTATTGGATATTAATCTTCCCTATTATGATGGTTTTCATTGGTGCCGCCTAATAAGAGCGGTTTCAAAGGTTCCCATCATATTCATCTCTGCAAGGACAGATGAAATGAACCAAGTCATGGCCATTGAATATGGGGGGGATGATTATTTAACAAAACCGTTTCATTTGGAAGTGGTACTAGCGAAAATAAAGAGTGTCCTACGCAGGGTGTATGGTGAATATGCGGAAATATCCTCATCCCACCAAAAAATAAAGGAAATGGATGGGTTAACGCTTTATACGGAAAAAGCGATGATCGAATATCAGGACAAGCGGGTATCGTTAACTCAAAATGAGTTGAAATTATTGAGTTGTTTACTGCGTCAGTATGACAACATTGTCTCGCGTGAAGATTTACTTGAAGCATTATGGAATGATGATTCATTTGTTGATGACAATACATTGACCGTCAATGTCACAAGGGTACGGAGAAAACTTGAGGATATTGGCATCAATCACGCCATAACAACTAGCAGGGGAAAAGGATATCGACTTAAAATAGTGCAAGGTGAAGAAAAGTGAAGCTGAAATCCTTTATAAAAGACCGCCTTTATTTTATTTTTTATACCGTTCTATTGGTAAGCCTGCTTATCATTGCTTATGCATTAGCCGTTCTGGAAGCGGGGAATCACCTATCGATTTCGAATATCTTCTATTTATTTATTCTCGCGTTGTTTATGATGCTTCTATTTTTAGGGGCGGATTATATAAGGCATTACCGTTTTCTTAATCAATTAGCAAGGATGAAGCAAGAACCGAGCTTGTCGTTTGAATATGTCGAAGCTTTTAGGGAACCCCTGTCAAATGAACAAAAGTTGTGGATGGAACTTTTTCAACAAATGAACCAGGTAACAATTGGACAATTACAAGAACAAGTCAAACAGAAGGAGCAATATGAGCTGTTGATCCATCAATGGGTTCATCAAATGAAGACACCTGTTTCAGTCATTTCCTTACTGGTTCAAGAAGGCAAAAGGACAATTTCGAGTGAATCGATGAAGGATTATCTTAAAGAGATAGAAGAAGAAAATGATCGATTTCGCAGAGGACTGGAAATTATTTTGCATGGAGCAAGGCTGCAGCGTTTTTCGGATGATGTAAAATCGGAGCGGGTTGACTTAATTAATCTAGTCAAGCAAGTGATTAACGAGGAAAAGAAACAGTTCATCAAACGGTTCATATATCCCAGGCTTGACACGGAGCTTGAGAATTTATATGTGCATTCGGATCGTAAGTGGCTCCACTTTGCCATTAGTCAGGTGGTCTTTAATGCATTGAAGTATTCAAGGCAGGAAGAGCATGACAGCATAACGTTCAGCGTTGTTGAAAAAGAGTCGGAGATTATCCTTAGGATAACAGATCAAGGAATTGGAATCGTCCCACATGATGTAAAACGGGTGTTTGATCCATTTTTTACTGGAGAGAACGGGCGAGCCCAACAGGAGTCAACCGGGATGGGATTATATCTAGTGAAGGAAATCGTTAACAGGCTTGGGCATGGTGTTACCATTCAATCGAATGTATCGGAAGGAACTACTGTGGAATTTCTCTTTAAGACAAATACCTTACATGAAAGGTGACAGAATTGTAAGGGTGTTAAACGATAATGTAATAAACTTCGATGGGAACCTCCCGCTTTATTCAATATACTTACGGTAAGAAAGGGAGGTATTCAGGATGTCGATTTTAAAAGCGGAGCAATTATCCAAAACATATTTTCAAAAGCAGGGGAATTTATTTCATAAAGCGTTACATAATTTCACCATGAATGTACAGAAAGGGGAATTTGTCGGGGTGATGGGTCCATCAGGCAGCGGGAAAACCACTCTGCTTAACTTAATGGCCACGATTGATAAGCCGACCACAGGTAAAGTCATTCTAAATGATCAAAACCCTAATGAATTAAACAATCAGGACCTGGCTTTGTTTCGCAGGAGGGAGATTGGGTTTGTTTTTCAAGACTTCAACCTTCTTGATACACTTACCGTTCGCGAAAATATCCTCCTTCCTTTAGCGTTAGATCATTATAAATTGGAGGAAATGGAAAATAGGGTAAATCAGTTGGCGAACCTTCTTGGTATAGAAGGGATTTTAGAAAAGCGGACTTATGAAATTTCCGGAGGTCAGCAGCAACGAACGGCTTGTGCAAGAGCGATGATTCATGAACCTTCCATTATTTTAGCGGATGAACCTACTGGTAATTTGGATTCCAAATCCGCCAAGCAGGTAATGGACACCCTCACGACACTTCAGGAGAAAAAGGGAGCAACCATCCTCATGGTCACTCATGACCCGACTGCTGCCAGCTTCTGTGACCGGATTCTATTCATAAAGGATGGCAAGTTCTTTTCGGAGGTGCACAGCGGAGGGGAAAGACAGAGTTTCCATCAAAGGATTTTAGATACGTTAAGCGTTTTAGGAGGAGTCTATCATGAACATCCGGCTTCTCGCTAAGAGAAATATCCAAGGAAATGCACAACGTTATCTAGCTTATTTTTTCAGTATCGTCCTTTCCGTCTCAATTTTTTTTATTTACGCATCATTTATCTTTCATCCTGATGTGGTCCATGCGAATATTCCGGGGGGACAGCTAATTAGTAAGGGACTCATTGCAGCAGAAATAGTGATCATCATATTTTCGGTTTTCTTTATCGCTTATTCAAATGCCGCATTTATACTGCCGCGAAAAAAAGAGTTTGGGCTGTTGACACTGCTTGGAATGTCCAGATCCCAACTTAGAAAACTGATTTACTTGGAGCAAACGATGGTTTCCCTCATATCCATCCTGATTGGGGTAGGTTTGGGTTTTTTGTTCTCAAAGTTATTCTTAATGGCAGTTTCTTGGTTATTGGCTGTAGAGCGACCAATATCGTTTGTCTTTGTCCCTGAGGCCTTTGTTTATACGATTGTTGGTTTCGTTTTGCTATTTCAGCTATTATCGCTCCTTTCATTGTTTCACATTGGAAATGCGGAGGTCGTCGATTTACTAAAAGATAAACAAAAACCAAAAAAGACGCCCTTCGTTTCAAAGTGGTTAATTGCATTATCAGCAGTTTGCTTAAGCGTTTCTTATTATTTGGCAGGCACTATGTCGTTGAACAATTCTTATATTCGAGTAATGCCCATTTTATTCTTCGTACTGATAGGCACCTATTTTTTATTCAGCCAAAGTATTGTCGCTCTTTGCAGCAGGCTTTACCGGAAGAAGAAAAGCTTATATGGCGGAACGAATTTAATCACTCAAACAAACCTGATCTTTAATATTAAAGACTATTCGAGATTATTCTTCTTGACCTCGATCATAACAGCCGTCATTTTGACAGCTGCAGGCACACTTTTCATGTTCAGTGCAGACTTAAAAAAGCAAGGGATGAATAACATTCCGCAATCAATTGGCTGGGTGGAAAATGACGCTTCTATATATTCCATTATTGAACCATCAGCAGTAGAGGAAGCATTAAAGGAAGATGGATTCAAGATCCTTTATGAAGTAAATATGACGGGTGTACCCATTACCCACATGTTACCCCATATGAGAACGGGAGAATCCAATGAAAATAGGTCATTATTAATCTCGGAAAGTGATTATAACAATGTGGCTGCATTGCGAAAGATTGATCCGGCAAAGTTAACTGGAAAGGAAGCGTTATACATTTTTCCTTATGGAGGAATGGATTATCACTTCGTCCAAAAGGGAGAAAAAAAGGAACTTCACTATGGTAAACAAACCATGCAGGTAACAATGATTGGTCAGCGCAATCAATCCATAGTCACCCCCCTAAAGTCAGCAACGACCCTGATGGTGGTCGATGATCGGCTGTTTCAAGAAATAACTGCTGATGTGCCTTTAAAAGAAAAGGTAAGAGTACGCGGGTACGAAATTAGAGATTGGGAAGAATCAATGGAAACATCCAGTAAAATTGAAAAAATGTCTAGCAATCCAGGCCATAATCAATTGCAAACAAGAGCTCCGATCTATCAAGAAATGAAACAGGGAAGCATTTTGATACTTTTTATCGGCTTGTTTGTCAGTTTATTATTCTTTATCGTCCAAGGAAGCATGATGTATCTCCGAGTTTTTACGAATTTCGAAGATAAAAAAATCCAAATTCATGCCCTTCATCGATTGGGACTGACAAAAAAAGAAATACGGCAAATTTTAAGTGCGGAAATACGCACCCTCTTTTTCGCTCCTTTTCTGATAGGGATGATTCATGCCATCATCGCCTACGTGGCATTAAGCAATTTATTGGGGTCCAACTTGTTCGTCTATTCTGCTATGGTCATCGGAATGTATTTTCTTTTTCAACTGCTATATTATCAAGTAACAAAAAAGATGTATGAGCGGGCAGTCATCAACTCGATTAAATAAAAGCTGTCATTTATAAAAGGAATCAGGGGGCAGGCCCTGATTCCTTTTTTTTGTTTTCGTATATGACAAATTAGTTAATATGTACTATTGAAAAGGTAACGATTCATTTTTTGTGCGAAAATTGATATAAAAAATGTGAATTATGGTGTAACTTTACAGACGGAATCTTTAGGTTCTTGTAATATTTTCATATAAAGGGTAAAATTATTTATTTGAAGAGAAAGTACCAAACCCAACATCGTCAAATCCCCCCCCCTTTTTATTATATTAATATAATTATTTATTGGAAATGATATGTTGTATTAGAAAAAAATATTAGTTGATTCAATGCAGATAAAATATGAAAAAGTTATATGGTCGAAAGTTAGTGGGTAATCTGTTAATTACTTGATTAATTATAGTATTATATACCTGGAATTATAGAGAATATTAGATTTTTCTCTATTTCTTTGTCACTTTATATAGTAAACTCAGAATAGGTTCGTTAACTTTTAGCTGCTAGAGATGAGGTAAGTTTAATCCTATGAAAAATAAAAAGTTAAGGGCATTTCTTTATTTGACCATTCTTTTATTGATTGTTTTCATTTTTCTAAATATGTTTTCAACATATTTAAGCATTAAAAATTCTGTCCAAAAATCCGTTGCTAATCAAAACTTGGTAGCTGCTAGATCTATTGCCGACTCGATGGATATAGAGGCCTATCAGCGATTTCTCAATAACCAAGTAAGGAGCCGGGATTATAGGGATATAAAAGCTTACTTAGAGGACGCCCGTGAAAAAATAGGAGCATTATATGTTTATACGATCATGATTGATAATCCGGAAGTATCTAAGGCTATGATTACTGGGTTTTCTAAAGATCATAAAGGGAATTTTCCTATCGGTGGTGCATGTACTGTTCCGCCGGAGCAGGTCAAACAGGGGTATGAAGGCAAAAGCTTCATTACCGGGATTCTAGAAGATCCGGAATATGGTGAGTATTTGACTGTGGGAGTGCCAATGAAAAATAAAGATGGCGACATAATTGGTTTTTTGGGCATTGATGTGAGCGCAGAAGATATAAATGCCATTAACGGCAAGGTATTGAAAAGCAGCATTGCCATTCTTGTCTATAATGGTGGATTTGTTATCATGCTGCTGGTTACCTTTTTTGTCATTCAAAAATGGTATCAAAAGGAACTGACACGTGAAGTGGGGGATACGGAAGATACGTATCAATCGGAATTTCAATCGCTCTTTGCTTCAGTCCGTTCATTAAGGCATGATTTTTCCAATCATATTCAGGTGATACATGGACTGCTTAAATTAGAGGAGAACGCAAAAGCACTCGAATACTTAACCGGTCTTTCAAAAGAAGTGCATTCAATTGAATCGATGAAATTGGATGTGACTCACCCAGGCTTATCTGTCCTGTTAGAGACAAAAAGGCTCTCGGCCCAGAATTATAACATCGATATTGAGGTTGATGTTTCACCCGAATCCTTCAATCGAATTAAAACAATCGATTTGATTAAATTATTATCAAATGTTATCGACAATGCTATTGAGGCAACAATTGAATTGCCAGAGCAAGAACGCCGAATGAATATTGCCTGCAAAGCTAATGATGAAAAGTATACGTTTATGGTAAAGAACACCGGACCAATGATTTCGGATTTAGATCTGGAGAATATATTCGCCAGCGGGTTTTCAACCAAAAAGGCACAAAAGGGCAAAGTTCGCGGACAAGGATTGTTCATCGTTAAAGACTTAGTGAACAGATATGATGGAGAGATTCATGTACATTCCTCAGAAAAAGAAACAACCGTTACGATGATCATACCCGTAAATGGAAAAATCGCCTAAATGACAATAGAAAAAAAGGTATGATTCCTCAAATGCAGAAGGAATCATACCTTTTTTTGCGATTCCATTAACTAAATTATATCCCTTTCTGCCAAGGGAAGGGCAATGGATCTGCGAGCCTCAAATTATTTTCGGCAATTCTACACTCTGACAATCTGAGAGATATAAATATGTCGATTATTAGGGGGGAAGAGTTGAATAAAAGTACCTGAATTGGACATAATGGGTAGATGTTTAGCTGCTTTCATCGAGATTATGATAAGATAGGGAAAAATCATTTAAGGCAGTGAGATTGTGAAAAAACAAAAAGGAAAACTTCTCGTTATCATTGGACCGACTGCTGTTGGGAAGACGAAGATGAGTATTGAGATGGCAAAGTTATTTAATGGTGAAATTATTAGCGGGGATTCCATGCAGGTTTATAAGGGGATGGATATTGGGACTGCGAAAATCAAAAGGGAAGAAACAGAGGGAATTCCTCATTATTTACTTGATATTAAAGACCCTGATGAACCATTTAGTGCGGCGGAGTTCCAGGAACGGGCTAATGCTTGTATCAAGGAGATCCAAAGCAGGGGGAAACTTCCCATTATCGTCGGTGGAACAGGATTATACATACAATCGGTCATTTATGATTACCAATTTTCGGAGGCGCCATCCGACCCTGTTTATAGGGAGGGACTCGAAAAACAGGTTAGGGAGTTGGGGATTGATCCCATTTTTGAACACTTACGCAGCGTTGACCCGGAAAGCGCGAATCGGATTCATCCTAATAATGTAAGAAGGGTGATCAGGGCACTAGAGATTTTTCATTGTACTGGTAAAACAATGAGTGAGCAGTTGAATGAACAGCCTACAGAATTGAAATATGATACGTGCATCATTGGATTGACTATGGAACGTGAAAAGTTATATCAACGCATCGATCAACGTGTTGATGGAATGGTGGAAGAAGGGCTGATTCAAGAGGTAGAGTCATTTTATGAAAAAGGTTTGAGGGATTGCCAATCAATCCAGGCTATAGGATATAAAGAAATCTATGATTTTTTTGATGGTAGGGCTTCTTTGGACGAAGCAGTTGAGATATTGAAGCAAAACTCCCGTCGATATGCAAAAAGGCAATTGACCTGGTTTCGGAATAAAATGGATGTAATTTGGTTTGATATGACCGATCTCGAGGGTTTTCCAAAAAAAATACATGAAATATCTGGATTTGTAGCAGGAAAGCTTTTCAGTGAAGGCGAATACATAAATTTAGAGAGAAAAGAGGAGGACTAATACATGAAACAATCAGTAAATATTCAAGATCAGTTTCTTAATCAATTACGTAAAGATGGTACGTATGTGACGGTATTTTTACTAAACGGTTTCCAGATTAGAGGACAAGTGAAAGGGTTCGATAATTTTACCGTTTTATTTGAATCAGAGGGCAAACAACAATTAGTCTATAAACATGCGATCTCTACATTTGCTCCACAACGTAATGTTCAGATTGATTACGAAGTGAAGGAATAATCATATATATGAATGTAAAAAACAGGTTTAGCTTATAGCGGCCTGTTTTTTTTGCATGCACTTCTCTGTTCTTTTTCAAAGAATCGATAATTTTACGTACCTGATTTGAATATATATTAAGGAACGGATTATTTTCCGGGAAACCGCAGGAAATGACATTACCCCTAATAAAATGGTGAACGGAAATGGAGTTTGTCGAAACATATCCTTCGAGGAAATAATCCTGTCAGAGTAAGCTGCTTACCAGGTAGGAATGGGGCTTATTCTCGAAAAGAAAAAAACGAATTTTCCGATGGGGTAGTTTTGGCTAGGCAATATATGCCTATGACCATCATAAATTGAAAATTGTGGTGTTAGAGTTAGGGTCCAAGATGGAGAGGTGAATGCATTGGAACAACCGATCCGTATGAAAAATAACGGGCAAATCAATATTGTGTTTAACGCGGAAAACAGAAAAGCGCTACAAAAGGATCTGCCGATAAAAGAAATTTTGGTACAGGAAATCCCCCACCAGCATGTGGCATTGAAAGAGATTGAAGATGAACTGAAATCGCTGGTCGGAATGGAAGAAATGAAACGGATGATAAAAGAGATATATGCCTGGATTTACATCAATAAACAGCGTGAGGCAAAGGGGTTGAAAACAGGCAGGCAAGCACTGCATATGATGTTTAAAGGAAATCCCGGAACAGGGAAAACAACGGTTGCACGTTTAATCGGTAAGTTGTTTCAAAAAATGAATGTCCTTTCGAAAGGGCATTTAATTGAGGCGGAGAGGGCAGATTTAGTCGGGGAATACATTGGTCATACTGCCCAAAAAACAAGGGATCTAATTAAAAAGGCCATTGGCGGGATCCTATTTATTGATGAAGCCTATTCCTTGGGAAGAGGCGGCGAAAAGGATTTTGGAAAAGAAGCCATAGATACCCTAGTCAAGCATATGGAGGATCGTCAGCACGAATTCATTTTGATCCTTGCTGGATATTCGAGGGAAATGGATTATTTCCTCAGCCTTAATCCTGGTCTTCATTCCAGGTTCCCGCTTGTGATTGATTTTCCGGATTATACGATTGAACAGTTAATGGAAATAGCCGATCGGATGCTGCAGGAAAAGGAGTATCTAATGAATCGGGATGCCGAAAGAAAATTAAAAGAACATTTAATCATATTGCGTTCATTCCGGGGACCTATTTCATTTTCCAACGGACGTTATATCCGCAATGTACTTGAAAAGTCCATCAGGGCGCAGGCGATGAGGCTTTTACTGGAAGATTCATTTGAAAAATCCGATTTACTGACGCTTACCAGCCAAGATTTGATTTTCGAGGATGATGAGAAAGAATGACATGGAAATGCCCGCCGAGATGGCGGGCTTTTCAAATTTATGTTTTAGGCACCCATTTCTTATTGGGGAGATGCCAATTATTGGTGTAAGATAGGACTCGCAATATCGTGATGACGGCAAAGAGCGAATAAAGCTGCCATGACTGGGATAATACACCACTGCCTAGAGCCAAGCCTGCAATGATGGCCCATACTACGTAGATTTCTTTTCTGAAGACCAATGGCTTTCTTCCAGCTAACACGTCACGGATTATCCCGCCGCCGCATCCGGTTAATGCAGCTGATACAATGATGGCGCTTATTGGGTGATTAAGTTCCACGGCATACATCGCCCCTTGGATGGCAAAGGCTGAAAGGCCAATGGCATCACTGAGGTTTCCCCATTTGTCCCAGTGCTTTGAAAGGTTTGTAGGAAAAACAAAAACGATGGTGATGGATACTAAAGCGATGACAAAATAGAAACTTTGATCCCATAACGCTGAAACGGGGACACCGATCAACAGATTGCGGATTGCCCCTCCGCCAAAGGCGGTTATGATTCCCAAAATATAAACTCCTAAAATATCATACTCTTCTTCCATGGCGATGATGGTTCCGCTAATAGCGAATGCAATCGTACCTATTAAGCTTAATACTTCCCATGTCATATGAATGTCCCTCTATGTCTTTTCGATTTTAATGGTAAAGCCAAATTTGATTTTAGCATGTTATCGGAATTTTTAAAACGGTTAAAAGCTTCGTTTTGAGGGAATTTTTATATATTCAATTTTTTTGTTATGATTAACTGAAATCTACCAGAAAGTGGTGCTTGTGATTTGGAAGAAACAAAAAAGGAAACGGCCGTGTTGATTGGTTGTCAAACAACTGAGGCTAATGAACGTTTTGAATATTCACTCGATGAATTGGCTTCTTTGGCGAAGACGGCGAATGGTGAAGTTTTAATGACCATCTCCCAGAAAAGGGAAAGTGTTGATCCCGCTACATATATAGGAAAAGGGAAAGTGGAGGAACTTCGGAATCTGGAAGAGGAGCTGGAGCCGGATTTATTTATCTTTAATGATGAACTATCCCCGAGCCAGATTCGGAACCTTTCGAAACAATTGGAGGCAAGGATCATTGACCGGACACAGCTAATATTGGATATTTTTGCTCAGCGGGCGCGATCCAGAGAAGGGAAGC
This sequence comes from Brevibacillus sp. JNUCC-41, assembly GCF_014844095.1. NCBI lineage: Bacteria > Bacillati > Bacillota > Bacilli > Caryophanales > Bacillaceae > Peribacillus > Peribacillus sp. JNUCC41. Next base: position 3,605,401 of record NZ_CP062163.1, read on the forward strand.
TGCAAGTTGAACTTGCCCAGCTCCAATATTTATTGCCGCGTTTGGTCGGACAGGGGACGGCGATGTCCAGGCTAGGAGGCGGAATCGGCACCAGGGGACCAGGGGAGACGAAGCTGGAAAGCGACCGACGACACATCCGTGGGAAAATAGATGAAATTAAGCAACAATTGAGTGGAATAGTGAAGCATCGTGAACGCTATCGTGATAGAAGGAAACGTAATAAGACCTTTCAAATAGCACTTGTAGGATACACGAATGCAGGTAAATCAACACTGTTCAACCGTTTGACAGAGGCGGATTCATACGAAGAGAACCAATTGTTCGCTACATTGGATCCCATGACACGAAAGGCGATTCTTCCTAGCGGATTTACCGTACTGCTGACGGATACTGTTGGATTCATACAAGATTTGCCGACATCTTTAATTGCTGCATTCCGTTCTACCCTTGAAGAAGTGAAAGAAGCGGATCTGTTGCTCCATGTGGTCGATTCCTCAAGTACAGATTACTTTAATCATCAGAAAACGGTGCAGGATTTGCTAAATGACTTAGATGTCCCTTCCATTCCACAGCTAACGTTGTATAATAAGAAAGATATGATTCACACTGATTTTGTCAGGTCAGCAAGTCGTGCTTCATTGATGATCAGTGCCTATGAAAAATCGGACTTGAATCAAATCATGGAAGAAATTGAAAAGTACGTGATTGAAGAAATGGTCCCGTATCATGTTTTCCTGCCGTCGAGTGAGGGTAAATTATTATCACAGCTGAAAAATGAAACCATATTGCGCACTCTCTCCTTTAATGAAGAATCGGAAAGGTATGAATGCAAAGGTTTTTGTCTAGCTGATCATCCAATAACCGGGCAGCTGGAGAAATATTCATTATAAAGGGGAATTTTGATGTATCAGCAGTTAACTAATGGAGAAGTGTTGAAAAACATTGCCGAGGAAGTGGAAGCAATGATTTCTCCGTTACATAAGCAAGTGGACGAACGAATTGAAGAAAATCAATTCCGCGTATTACAAAGTTATCAAGCACATAGAGTGAGTGATTCCCATTTCATCCCGACAACAGGGTATGGATACGACGATATGGGCCGCGATACGCTGGAATTGATATATGCAGATGTATTTGGAGCGGAAGCTGGATTGGTTCGCCCCCAAATTATTTCAGGCACTCACGCCATCTCCACCGCTCTTTTCGGCATATTGCGCCCAGGGGATGAATTGTTATACATAACTGGAAAGCCGTATGACACTTTGGAAGAAATTGTAGGTATCCGGGGTTCGGGTATCGGATCTTTGCGTGATTTTCAGATCAGCTATAAGGCCGTTCCATTAAGGGAAACTGGAACCGTTGATTTCGAAGCCGTCAAACAAGCCATCCAACCAAATACGAAGATGATCGGTATACAACGGTCAAAAGGGTATGCTACACGTCCATCCTTTACGATTGATGAAATAAGGGAAATGATTTCTTTTGTAAAAGACATTAACCCTGAAATCGTCGTATTCGTGGACAATTGTTATGGAGAGTTTGTTGAGACGCAAGAACCATGTCACGTCGGAGCGGATTTAATGGCAGGTTCACTCATTAAAAACCCAGGTGGCGGGATAGTGAAGACCGGAGGATACATTGTTGGTAAAAAGGACCTGGTTGAAGCTTGCTCCTATCGGTTAACATCACCAGGAATAGGGGCTGAAGCAGGTGCGTCGCTTTATAGTCTGCAGGAAATGTACCAAGGATTCTTCCTTGCACCACATGTCGTGGGCCAAGCTGTTAAAGGAGCCATCTTCACAGCTGCCTTTTTAGAAAAACTCGGTATGAATACATCTCCTAAATGGGATGCGAAGCGAACTGACTTAATTCAATCCGTCCAATTTAATGACCGGGATAAGATGGTTGCCTTCTGTCAGGCCATCCAATATGCTTCACCAATCAATTCACATGTGACCCCATATCCTGCCTATATGCCAGGATATGAAGACGATGTAATCATGGCTGCGGGTACCTTTATACAAGGGGCCAGCATTGAACTTACGGCAGATGGTCCGACTAGGGCTCCATATGTTGCCTACGTTCAAGGCGGCTTGACATACGCCCATGTTAAAGTAGCTGTATTGACTGCTGTGAATGCGCTAATGGACAAAAAGCTGATTCAATTGTAAACGAAATTAAGTTAGGAATGTTATGGGAATCCAAATACAATTGGATTCCTGCAAAAACAATAGTCATAATATTTGAGTAGTAACAAATCATTTAATTTTTCTGAAAGAATCATGTCATGAAATGTAACATCGTATTGACAAGTTTAATAACATGATATAAGATAATTTTAGATAAACAAAAGGAGGATGCTAAGAATGAGCGGCAACAACATTCGGCGTTCGATGCCTCTTTTTTCCATCGGAATCGTCATGCAGCTAACTGAGTTGTCTGCACGCCAAATTCGATATTACGAAGAGCATCAACTTATTACTCCTATGAGAACAGATGGAAATCGTCGGGTTTTCTCATTAAACGATATCGATCGACTGCTTGAGATTAAAGACTTAATCGAACAAGGAGTCAATCTGGCCGGCATCAAAAAGATTTTCACTGTAAAGGAACAGAATTTACCTAAAACTCAAGAATTAGAGCAAGCGGAAAAGATAAGACAGGACCTTAGTGACGAGGAGCTTCGCAAGCTTCTGCGTACCGAGCTTTTACAAGGAAGCAAGCATCGAACATCTCTTCGACAAGGGGATATGTCCCGTTTTTTCCAATAAAAATATGATTTATGAATGATTATTAGGGGGAATAGAAATTGACAAAGTTCACACGTGAAGACATCACTCGTTTAGCGAAAGAAGAAAATGTTAAGTACATTCGTTTACAATTCACTGACATTTTAGGGACAATTAAAAACGTTGAAATCCCAGTCAGTCAATTAGAAAAAGCACTTGATAATAAAATGATGTTTGACGGATCTTCCATTGAAGGCTTCGTACGTATTGAAGAGTCTGATATGTACCTATATCCTGATTTAAATACATGGGTTATCTTCCCTTGGACTTCCGAAAAAGGTAAAGTCGCACGTTTAATCTGTGATATTTACAATACGGATGGAACACCTTTTGATGGAGATCCACGTGCAAACCTAAAACGTGTTCTTGCAGAAGCTAGGGAAATGGGCTTCACAGATTTCAATCTTGGACCTGAACCTGAATTCTTCCTATTCAAACTGGATGCAGCAGGCGAGCCGACTCTAGAATTGAACGATAAAGGCGGATACTTTGACCTTGCACCTACTGACCTAGGAGAAAACTGCCGTCGAGATATCGTTCTTGAACTTGAAGAAATGGGATTTGAAATCGAAGCATCCCACCATGAAGTAGCTCCAGGACAACATGAAATTGACTTTAAATATGCAGATGCAGTTTCAGCTTGCGATAACATCCAAACATTTAAATTGGTTGTTAAAACGATTGCCCGCAAACATGGTTTACACGCGACATTCATGCCAAAACCATTGTTCGGTGTTAACGGATCTGGTATGCACTGTAACGTTTCTCTATTCAAAGGCAAAGAAAACGCATTTTATGATAAAGAGGGTAAATTGGAATTAAGTAAAACAGCTGAGCAATTTATCGCAGGTATCATTAAGCACGCTCCAAGCTTCACTGCGGTAACAAACCCAACTGTTAACTCATACAAACGTCTAGTTCCTGGTTACGAAGCTCCTTGTTATGTTGCATGGTCCGCTAAAAACCGTAGCCCACTAATCCGTATCCCGGCATCACGCGGAGTAAGTACTCGCGTAGAGGTACGCAGTGTCGATCCAGCAGCAAACCCATACTTGGCACTTGCAGTTATACTAAAAGCTGGTCTTGACGGTATCAAGAACGACTTGACTCCTCCAGCTCCAGTTGACCGCAACATCTATGTTATGAATAAAGAAGAGCGTGAAGAAGTAGGTATCGTTGATCTACCAGCTACTTTATATGCTGCATTGGAAACATTAAAAGCCGATGAAGTCATTAAAGAAGCATTAGGTGAACATTTACTTGAACACTTCGTCGAAGCAAAAGAAATCGAGTGGGATATGTTTAGAACACAGGTTCACCCATGGGAACGCGAACAATATATGTCCATGTATTAATATCTCAAACCCTTGGCACCTTTGGTGTCAGGGGTTTTTTATTTGGTGGGCAAATCTAAGTCATATATATGAAGTAGATATTTGCCCACCAAATTCAGCAAAAAAATTTAACCGATGATTCCCTTGGTGTATTCCTCAAATATTCCTCAAACTTATCCATGTTTTTCTGTTCAAGTTTTTTGCTTATATGTGCGTAAACATCAGAAGTTATAGCAAGGCTGCCATGACCTAATCTTTTCTGAACATATTTCATATCCGAACCAGCTTCAAGTTGGAGCACTGCATGTGTATGACGGAGAGAATGGATGGGAAGAGAGGGCAACTCAGTCCTTTTTAAGATATGGCTGAATGCGTTAAATAAGGTGGATTTTGGCATCAAATAACTCATTCATTAACTTCCTTACTGCTGCTCTCCTCTTGGGTTTGCTTTATATGGAGTATATAAGAATCAATATTTAGTGACTAAGAAAGCTTAAAAACAAGAAGAAGTCTTGAAAAAGAATGGATTAAAATAAGCTGCCCATCGGGTGGCTTTTTATTATGAGTTTAAATTAAAAGGAGACGATGGAAAATGAATTTTACTAAACTTCATCAATTGGTTGATAAAAGAGGTAAATTAATACCCAAAGGCACTTATTCAAAACGTACAAAAGCAATTACCCACCGAGTTTGGCACCATTCCTTAACAAAAAAAGATTTGGGTGGTTCTGATGCTGCAAGCTTCGCGGGTTACCATGTAAACACGCTGGGGTGGCCGGGGATAGGGTATACATTTGTTATCGGGCCTAAGAATGCTATTAACACACCAAACGGTAAAAGAGCTCGGATTGTATATGCGAATGATATCGACCGCAGGACCTATCATGTGGGGAATAGCAATCAGTTCTCTATAGGTATCTGTGTTGCTGGAGATTATCGATATGACACTATGGATGATGCCACTCTTGCCAGTATTGCAGAACTTCACGCTGTACTTGTTAAAGATGGGATTGGGAAATATGATAAGGCGCATAATGAAATGCCAGGTTATAGTTGGAAAGCATGTTGTCAGTATAACTACAGAGATGCTTTTGATTGGAAAGGTTCAAAAACTCCAGCCAAACCAGCACCGGCTCCTGAAGTTTATACAATCCAAGAAGGTGATACTTTATGGAGCATTGCACATAAGGATGGAACAGGAGGGGTTCAAGTTGAAGATTTAATAAAAGCGAATCCTGGCATAGATCCAACTACACTAAAAATAGGTCAGAAAATCAATTTCGGAAATGCTAAAAAGGTTAATGTTCAACCAGATAAAGATGAAGATAAATTTTCTAACAGTGGAGATCAAACAATCAGTTCCATTCAAAAAATGTTAAAAAGCAGTTATAAAGCTGGTCTTATTGTTGATGGATTTAATGGCCCTAAAACCAAATCAGCACTTGTCAAAGCACTACAAACAGAACTTAATAAACAATTTAATAAAAAACTTGTTGTGGATGGTAAGTGGGGGGCTAAAACAAGGGCTGCTATTGTTACTGTTGAAAAAGGTGCAAAAGGAAATCTAACTTGGATCCTGCAGGCTGCGCTTTACTTGGAAGGATATAGTCCTGGATCACTCGATTCTATCTTTGGAAAAGGTACTGAATCGGCTTTATATAAATTCCAAAAGGCAAAGGGAATTTCTACAGATAAGAAAGCAGGTAAAGATACTTTCACTAAATTGTTTGGTGCTTAATCAATAGCCCTTACTCGTATTGAGTAGGGGTTAGTTTTCTGAAAATTCTGGGAGGATATAAAAATTGTGAACATTGTTTTTTTATAATTGAATTGCTCCTATAATAAAAAAGAGCGCGCGCTAAATATTTAATTTGAAGGAGCAAAGAAATGATTGCAAATCAACAATTAGTTATAAACAATCTTGAAGAAAAAATAAGAATATTCTCTCATGCGGTTAATGGAAAGCTTATCAAAGAAGAAGATTTCGTTTTGGCGAATACAGAAGTACCAACTGATACATTCAATGTACTTTTGCCGAAATCTTCACATATAAAAAATGCATTTAATATTAGAAGTAGCATCGAAAATATGTCTCTTAAAGAATATCCCTTTAGTACGTGGATTGACTCCCGGTATTTGAACGCTGACTGGCAAGACCTAATGCAAGAATACGACCTAAAAGAAGCAGAACGTAATGTAATGATGAAACTTGAAAATACTCTTAATGTTGGTCAAAGAAAGTCCCATCAGCTTATGATTACTCATGTGAGAAATTTTGAAGAACTTAAGGAATATAAAGAGGTTTTTATGAGCCTATTTGAAGGTACACCAGAAAAAGATGCGTTAGAAAATTATTTTAATAAGTTTTCTGAAGTAAATTTGGGTTCAGAAATTCAAATGTTTATTGGACGCGTCGGTGAATTAACTGTATCTACTGCTTTACTAATAGATAGCAAAGAAAGTTATGGTATTTATGATGTTATGACAAAAGAAACATTTAGAGGTAAAGGATATGGCAGTGAAATGTTTCAATACCTTCTTACTCAAACAAAAGATAAACAAAAACCCGTTGTCCTACAAGCATCAGAGGATGGGAAAAATATCTATAAGCGCTTTGGGTTTATAGATGTTGGAGAAATGGTTGTATTTGAATAAGGAGTTTTCTTATGAAGTAAAAGGGCGATCCATATTAGTCATGTCTGATATTGATCGCCCTTTTAACAAGGTCAATTCAATATAATAAAGAAATACATATAAAAGTAGGGGGATTTGAATAGATTTTGATTTTTTATTAAACCATCCTGATAAGATAATAGAAGTTTCGGAAATGATTTATAAGGAATTTGTAGTAAAAACGGGAAGTGGTATGAATTTTGAGGATGTTATTAAACACTTTTCAAATACGAGGGACAATACAATTCCGATCATTTCTCTAGCCCGAACTTATTTGGGGAAGGAATTTTTTTCTGTCTTTAACGAGAACGTATGTTCGTTTATAATGAATAAAAAGGAGGGATCTTCTTATGAGTACAATTCGTGATAGAGGGCTTGTTAAATGGCAAGCAGCATTAATCATGCCTGAACATAAAGCTTTAAATAAAAAAATAGGTGAGGTTGATTATTTCTTAAATAAAAAACCTATCCTTGATGAATACCAGGTTGAAGAGTTTGAAAACAACATTCATTATGCAATGGAATATCATTTACCGATAAGATTTAGATTACATAACGAGGGAAGTCCACAAGAATTGGATGGTTATTGTGTGTACATTCATCCTGTCACAAAAGAGTTACGCATTCAGAAGAGAGATAGTTCCTTTGAGAAAATTAAATTCGATGAAGTTATTAGTGTGATTGTAGAGGATTAAAAAAAGCCCTTCTCATTAGTGAAGGGCTTGATTTGATATTTGTACCTTGTATAAGGTAAAGGGAATTGATACTAATATTAATCGTGAAGAGCTTGCTGGAATAGATGGAGTGGAACATAATGCCTTACATGATGCTACGGTAATTAAGGACTATTATGAGGAAATAATTAAATCGGAGCTTAAAAAAAGATGACCCCGGATCACATTGCCGAAGTCATCTTATAGCAGTAGCCTTGAATCTTTAATATAGCTGTCTACTTTTGATCATATAGTTCACACACAACTTTTTTATATTATTTTAAATTCGACCAACTTTTTTCAAGTTTATTATAATAATAGAACCATGAAGATAATGCCACAGCATTACTAACGACAGCCACTGGTCCTGCAATTTTTGTCAATATTGTTTTCGCTGTTGCCCAAGAAATTATTTTCCCTGCTACTAATGAACCACCACTAAATCCAGAAACTAGCCAACCAACCGTGGTTGAACTCTCAGTACCTCTAAGAGAATCCACATTATTTGCATATGTATTAAAAGGTTTAGAACTTGCTAATTTAGCAGTTTTATTTGGTTCCTTTAGATAACGAGCAGTACCTTTACCAGTAGTGAAATTCTTAGTGTAACTAATGTTCAATATTGTAACCATTGATTTGTTACCACTTGTAGAAGCCATTGGATAAAAACCACTCGCTTCTTCCTGTGTTTTAGGTTCTGGTATTTCTTCGAAAAGAATTACATCTTGATCTACTATTTTATCGTTAGTAAGAGTTGTTGAAAAGTCTTGTATAAGTTCATGGTTGTCTTCATTATAAACTTTTGTGTGTATTATTATTGTGTTTTCATCAATTGTTTCAGTTGTTTCTATATAACGTGTTTGAACACCCAAGATTGTCAATATGTACTCAGATTTTTCTTCAGTATCCGTAATAATCTCCATACCATCTTCAGGTATGATTGTTGAACCTGAAGTTGCTAATGCTGTGTTACTCGGAATAGAGAATGCTAGACTTCCTACAAGTAGGATAAAGCTCATTAAGATTGAAATTTTTTTAATGTTTTTCCAAAACTCCCTTTTTATGTTTTCGGTTAAGCAGCGAGTCTTATACTAACATACTATTAATCTTTTTTAAAGGAAATAAATACAAAACAGTAAAAAAATAGAATTAAAGAAAAAGTGAAAAATGTTAGAATCCCACTTAAAAAATGAGCGTATAGTGCAAAAATCATTGAAAGATTTGATAGTGCAATGATTAAAAAAATGTTCACCCTATGCTTATTTTTATAAAACAAACTAAAAATAATTGATAAAAAAAACAAGATACTGGCCAAATAAAATACAAAATCCGCCGGGGAACTTTTCTGGTACCGTACAACATACCAATAAAGAAGTACAACAAAAAATATTTTTACAAACTTGAACACAAAATCTCTCCTTCTATGTATTTCGTAAGTATGAATTATTATCTTTTTCGTAAAAATAGTCTTTTGATTTCTTTTAAAAATCACTATTAATTCCATATAACCCATAATTAAGAAATTATATTAATGGTAAATATAACATATATTCCTGATAGAAGGTACTCTATATATCTTGTACATAACAAATGCTGATAGGCTTGACCTTCTTAACTAACTCCGTAATATCATATCATCGTTATAAATCACTTGAACTATACGAGAATCCTTGCTAGCTGCAAATTCTGACTTAATCTTCTGAATCCATTCATATGCGGCAATGGCAGCTGCCCAATCTGGATCCTTCTTATAATCTGAATTAGGAACGGGGAAGCTTCCACTCTGCAAGAAATTAATTTCTCTTGAATGTAAGTGAACCTTGATATTTATGTTCAACCCTAAATACCTCCTGGAGTTAGTATAGTTTTATGGCCACATGTTAGTTATTTTCTTACTTCTTCATTTGCCTCTTTTCAATATATACCCAACTATAATAGAACAGCCAGAAAACCAAGGGTACTAAAAGTACATAAGCGTTAAATTCCTTTGAATGATGATATTGATATATTATTAAAATTATTCCTATAATTAATGCCGGCAGTAAAAGAATAAAATATTTTTCTTATGCAATTTACCTCTCTCCCATTTTGTCATTCAAAGCACTCCTCTCTCTAAAAATGTAATCAATCCATATATTAACATAAATTCGAACTGGTTTTCGTTATAGATGAAAAAGAATGAATGTATCACTATGAAAAAATGACCACATTCTTACCACCAAATAAAAATAAAAAGGTGAAATAACCTAAAAGAAATTTGTATACAGGTTATAGAAAGCCTTGTTAAATAAGCCTTTATGTATCTTTTTGAAAAAAAACGAAAGGCGAAGATATGTTTAGAACACAAGTTCACCCATGGGAACGCGAACAATATATGTCCATGTATTAATATCTCAAACCCTTGGCACCTTTGGTGTCAGGGGTTTTTTATTTGGTGGGCAAATCTAAGTCATATATATGAAGTAGATATTTGCCCACCAAATTCAGCAAAAAAAATTTAATCGATGATTCCCTTGGTGTATTCCTCAAACTTATTCATGTTTTTCTTTTCAAGTTTTTTGCTTATATGTGTGCGTAAACATCAGAAGTTATAGCAACGCTGCGATGACCTAATCTTTTCTGAACATATTTCATATCCGAACCAGCTTCAAGTTGGAGCACTGCATGTGTATGACGGAGGGAATGGATGGGAAGAGAGGGCAACTCAGCCCTTTTTAAGATATGGATGAATGCGTTAAATAAGGTGGATTTTGGCATCAAACAACTCATTTATTAACTTCCTTTCTGCGCTCTCCCACTAGGGTTTGCTTTATATGGAGTATATAAGAATCAATATTTAGTGACTAAGAAAGCTCAAAAACAAGAAGAAGTCTTGAAAAAGAATGGATTAAAATAAGCTGCCCATCGGGTGGCTTTTTATTTCAGGCTCTGTTAAAGGATGTTGCTGATTTTCTTATGGAACAAATGGGGCGGAATAAATAAAAAAGGCCGACCAATATTGAACTATGCCCCATTTTTCGGACAGTATAAAAAAGTGCCTATGCGGCTAATAGGTGGTCCCGGTATTGTACCGGGGCCATTTTCTTTAGTCCCCATTGATAACGACACTCATTGTATTCTTCTATAACTCGATCAACTTCTTCCTTCACAGCCGTTAGATTAGTACATGTTTTATATTCTGCTAAATTTTTTAAGTGGCCAAAAAAAACTTTCCATCGGCGCATTATCCCAACAGTTTCCCTTACGGGACATGGATTGGGTTAGCCCAAGTTCCTTCACTTTGTTTTGAAATAGAGGATGGGTGTAATGGAATCCTTGGTCAGAATGCAGGATTGCACTCGTATGGAACTCGTGATTCACAGCCTGCCTTAGCTTGTTTAACGTTTCATAAACGATATTCATATCTAATGACGTGGATAAATGATACGTAACTATTTCTTTTGTAGCCGCATCTTTTACGCATGACAAATACGCTTTTTGACCCTTTCCATAATAAAGGTAGGTAATGTCAGTAAGCAGAACTTTTCCTGGCTCCTTCTGTTTGAATTCACGATTAAGAAGATTTGGACAAGTAAGGTGCTCCTGGGTTGCCTTAGCCATCTTTCGATACGGATTGGCCCTTCTGATTTTTGCGAAGAGATTATATTCTGCCATCAACCGTCTGATTTTCTTATGATTCATGACGGCCGAATAATCATTTTCCATAACCATTTTAATTTGGAGAGCGCCTACTTTTTCCTTTTTAGTGAGGAATATATTTTTAATTAATTCTATGTCCAAAACATCCTGTTCCTCGCGTAACTCACGGCTTGGAGCTGCCTTTAACCAATCGTAGTAACCACTTCGACTTACACCAGCCAATTTGCATAGATAGGAAACAGCCTTCTTTAACTGGTATGTCCTGATCGTTCTTTCAATCAGATAGAACTTCTCAGCTGTAGTTAGAATTATTTCTTTTTCAACGCCCGCCTTTCTAACTCTTCCAGCTTTTTTAGAAAGTCATTTTCTGCTTCAAGGAATTTGATTCTCGCTTCGGCCTTCCTAAGTTGATCCTCTACAGACTGTGGCTTGGAAGAAGGGCGGCCTGTACTTCCTTTTCCACGGCGTTCCGTAAGGAAGCCTTCCTCACCAAACCTTTCAAAGGTATCACGCCAGCGCTGTAGACAACGCTTAGGTTGTTCCTTACCAATTATTTCGAGATTAAATCCCTGTTCTATGAAAATTTGAGAGGGGGATTTCCCCTTTTTATATTCCTTAACAGCTTTTGTTTTAAATTCAGGATTATATGAAATAGAACGCTCTGAAGCACTTATGATATTTGGATTCTTTTCAAGTTCTTTAATCTGAAATTCAGTATATATTTTCTTACTCATAGAAACCCTCCGTCCATACTCATTACACCTATTGAAACATAAAAAACCCCGGATAAGGGACACTTTTTTATGTGTGTCCGTTATCCGGGGTATAGTTCAATAAAGGTCAGCATTTTTCATACTATTTCTCTAACAGAAACCGCCACCGAAACAGCTAGCTCCAACAATGATTAAGAGTATAAACAAAACGACAATAAAGGCGAAACCTCCACCAAATCCAATACCGCCATCACAACTTGATTCACAACCTGACATAAAGACATCTCCTTTTTTGTTTATTAAGGAGGTAAAACTCAAATGGGTTATATTACCTTATGCTCTAATCAGGAAAATGACACTTAACGTTTAACAAAGCCTTATTTAAATTAAAAGGAGAAGATGGAAAATGAACTTTATTAACCTTCCACAATTAGTCGATATGCGAGGCAAATTAGAATCGAACGGTTCATACTCAAAGCGAACCAAATCCATTACCCACCGAGTTTGGCACCATTCCTTAACAAAAAAAGATTTGGGTGGTTCTGATGCTGCAAGCTTCGCGGGTTACCATGTAAACACGCTGGGGTGGCCGGGGATAGGGTATACATTTGTTATCGAACCTAAGAATGCTATTAACACACCAAACGGTAAAAGAGCTCGGATTGTATATGTGAATGATATCGACCGCAGGACCTATCATGTGGGGAATAGCAATCAGTTCTCTCTAGGTATCTGCGTTGCTGGAGAATATCGATATGACACTATGGATGATGCCACACTTGCCAGTATTGCAGAACTTCACGCTGCACTTGTTAAAGATGGGATTGGGAAATATGATAAGGCCCATAATGAAATGCTAGGTTATAGTTGGAAAGCATGTTGTCAGTATAACTACAGAGATGCTTTTGATTGGAAAGGTTCAAAAACTCCAGCCAAACCAGCACCGGCTCCTGAAGTTTATACAATCCAAGAAGGTGATACTTTATGAAGCATTGCACATAAGGATGGAACAGGAGGGGTTCAAGTTGAAGATTTAATAAAGCGAATCCTGGTATAGATCCAACTAAATTAAAAATAGGTCAGAAAATAAATTTTGAAAATGCTAAAGAGGTTATTGTACAACCAGATATAAATGAGAAGGACGAAACTTCAAACTGTGGAGATGAAACAATAAGATCCATTCAAAAAACTTTAAATAGCCGTTTGCAGCTGGTCTTATTGTTGATGGATTTAATGGCCCTAAAACCAAATCAGCGTTTATTAAAGCTCTACAAACAGAGCTTAATAAACAAGTCAAAAAAAAACTTGTTGTGGATGGTAAGTGGGGAGCTAAAACAAGGGATGCCATTGTTACTGTTGAAAAAGGTGCAAAAGGAAAGCTAACTTGGATCCTGCAGGCTGCGCTTTACTTGGAAGGATATAGTCCTGGATCACTCGATTCTATCTTTGGAAAAGGTACTGAATCAGCATTATTAAAATTCCAGAAAGCTAAAAAGATTACTGCAGACAAGAAGGAAGGCAAAGCAACTTTCACTGAATTGTTTGATGCATAATTTAAAAGCAGTAATATAAAGGATTTGATTGGTTATAATACTAATGTGAAATACAATGTGGCAGGCCCTCGCAAGTTTTCACTCATTGTAAAAAGCCCTTCTCTTGGTGAGAGGGGCTCAATAATTATTTTATATTTGTTAGTTCTTGTTTATAAAGTCAAGTAATAATTTGTGTGAATATTTTATATCACTATTTATTTCACTATCCTCTACAGAGCCTAAAATATGCAACGCTTTTTTTATTATGATTTCGTCAGTTACAAACTCATCGGTAATTAATTTAACTAAACTTTCAGATGCGTTTTCTTGAATATATATATCTGAGTTAGTTTCAAGGAACATGATCAGTGTAGATGCGAATTCTGTCAAATCTTTATAACTACATTCCCATATGCTTATACCCTCTAAAATCTCCTCAGTGTCTTTACTTTTGCACAACTCTTTTGCACGTTCAACGGATAACTCATATCCACCAATATATGCGGACAAATCTTCTGTTGGCGGTTCATATAAATTTTCAATCATTTCTTTAAAAGTCTTAAAGATAACAGAAATTTTGTTCTCTTCAGTGTCTATAAAAGTTATTTCTGGTTCCTCTTTATTTTTTCTATAATCTAATACAGTCCAGGTATGTCCATCACCGGATAAAGTAATGAAGTCTTTCTCTCTAATCCCCCATTCTTTAAGTATTGCTTTTGAAGTGAAAATACCTTTATTTTTTTTTATGCCATAAAGATAATGTAAAGGTATATGGTCATTAGCCCATGAATTTTTACAATTTACGGCAACGCTTGATATTTGAGGTACCCACCATTTTTAATCTTCAGCAATTCAATATACTCTTTTGGAAAGTTAACATTGAATTCTCTTTCTGCTTCTTTAATATCTTCTTCAGTCAATTTTGCTAATTCAATTTCTTCATCTATATAATCTTCATCATCTTCTGCCCATATATTTTTCATTAATATTCTCCTTAAATAAATGACAGGAAACAATCTTCGTATTAAACGATCGTCCCTGTTACTATAAAAAGGCATATCCCCCTAAATTATAGACTTAACCTTCTCAACTAACTCCGTAATATCATTATCCTCGTTATAAACCACTTGGTCTATTCGGAAATCTTCACTAGCTGCGTAACTACGTATATTTGTTGAATCCACTCGTATGCCGCAACGGCAGCTGCCCAATCTGGATCCTTTTTATATTCTGAATTAGGAAGAGGAAAGCTTCCACTCTGTAAAAACTTCGTTCCTTTTGAATGTAAGTAAACTTTGATATTAATGTTCACAATAATACCTCATTGACCCAAGAGTTTTTAGTTTTACAATATTAATTAACATAAAAATAGTGTAAACAGGTTTAGTAATTATAATAACAGGGTAATAGTATTTTTGGTATACAATAATAGGGGGATTAAATTATGAAGGGGTCACTAGAAACATATAAATTTTTGGAATTCATCCAAGAAAATAAAGAGGATTTTGAAGGTTCATTATTAAACGAAGCATTTAATGTGAAAGACAAAATTGAAGAAATTTTAACAATCGGTAATATTGACCTGATAAATAATGCCCATAAGCTGGTTCAATACATTATTAAGGGTGAAGAACAAGAACTTCAATCATTTGCTAAACAAGAAGGTATAGCTTGGGCGACACACGAAATACCGTTATATTTCAAATTAGAGTGGGTACAAGCCATTCGAAGAACCTTGTGGAAGTTCCTACAAAAATATAATGAGGTACAGAATAAAGTTATTACTGAAGAATTTTTTTTGGTAGAAAAACAAGTTAATAATCAAGTAGATAGGTTTTTAAATGTGTTTTTTATCACATATTCTCAATACAAAGATTCGTTGATAATGGCTCAAAAAGAATTGGTTGAAAATCTTTCGGTGCCTATAATACCAATAACACCCACTATATGTATTTTACCTCTAATTGGTGCGGTTGATCTTTACAGGACGAATATTCTCGAGGAAAAAGTTTTAATAGAGATTGGAAAATTACGTATTCAAACATTGATTATGGACTTATCTGGAATTATGGAAATGGAACCTGAAGTAATGAATCATTTAATGAAGATTATTGACGGCACTTCTTTAATGGGATGCACCACTGTGATTACCGGGTTAAGGGCTGAAGTGGTTAGAAATATGATAAACTTAGGAATGAGATTAAATGAAAAGGCACAAACATTAGGAACTTTACAACAAGCGTTGAATAAATATTTAACAAGTTAATCACGTAGAACTATAGGAGGGTCGCTTTGCCGACTCTTTTTTCTTTTCAATATATTCTTTCCAACTGTCTAACTATTTTTTCCTGCCCAGGAGTTACATCTTTATATAAAAAATATAGTTAGGTATTTAATTCAACACCAATCAATTCGTTTTCTTCTTCAATTAACCTGCCCCGATAGTTCCATAAGAAAATAAGATCCATAGGCAGGAAAAACCTTATCTTAATTAAGATTGTCCATAAAATCAGCATCAAAGTAAAGATCGTTCATAAGCTTGTTCACAATCCCGTTAAAATAAGCAAACTGTCCTTTGTGCATCTTAACTCCACTCTTAACCTTCATAGCAAACTCTTTGAATGCTTTGGTGCCGATTTCTACTTCCTGAGCTTTTGTAAATGCTCTTTTGTTAGTAGAATAATCAACCACTCTATTACTCTGCTTAATTACCTTCCAGAATTCCTGTATAGTTTCAGCTTTTTCGTAGAAAGAACCAACTAGATTACTAAATACACCTGGAACCCAATGGGCTACAAAGTTTGCTTGTTTTAATGAGGTTTCTGGAGATTTATCAACACAAGAGAATTGAACAACGGCTTTACGTTTATTGTTTTTAATATTTTGTTTTAAGAAAACAGTAGTTGTTTTAATGGCCGGACACTTCTTGGACCTTTTCACAGGGGGCTTGCCGGTCATTTCATCTTTCATAGGTTGAATAATGATGGCATTGGCTGTTTGCATCATATCCTTTTTTCTCTTCATGGGTATTGGCGGATCATGCCAAGGTCTTCAAGCTGCTTCATTAAACGTTGAACAGTTTTATAAGATACTTCAAGTTAAGCTGCAATGGTATTTTTGCACATGTAGCTTACACCAAATTGCTTACAGCTGTGGCGTTAAAGAACTTCCAGTAATGCAATAAGTCTAGCTTGTACATCCGCACGCTTAATAGACACACGAATGATGTCTCTGTACGACCTTACCGTATTATTTAATTCTTCAATGTCATTGAAAGATGATAAGTTGTCATATGCCTCATCATTTGCGATTACATCAATACGTTTCTTCATTAATATAGTCTCCTTTAGGAAACAAAAAAGCAACGATTCACCATTGATTAGCAAACCGTTGCGAAGAAACCCATAATGTATTAAACTACATCCAAGGGTTCAGCAAGTGTTTGCCTATCGTGAGTAGGCGGACGGTTTAAGAAGTGCTACCAACACAACTTAAACACGCTGTGCTTTTTTTGTTTTTAGATTTATAAAAGTGAAGAGTATACTAAAAATACTGCCCGAAAATCACCCGATAATTCTTGAGATATTATGAGTAATTATGATAAATGAATTTTAGTGAATGCTTATAAATAGGCGTTTTAGTGAAAGTTTGACACTATTTTAAAGGTAAGAGCATGTTTAGAACTCAAGTTCACCCATGGGAACGCGAACAATATATGTCCATGTATTAATATCTCAAACCCTTGGCACCTTTGGTGTCAGGGTTTTTTGTTTGGTGGGCAAATCTAAGTCATATATATGATTCATTCAAAAAACTTTAATTAACCTTATGCAGCTGGTCTTATTGTGGTTGGAAAGTGGGGAGCTCAGACTAAAGCTGCCATTGTCACAGTGGAGAAAGGTGCAAAGGGCAATCTTACATGGATCCTACAGGCTGCACTATATTTGGAAGAATATACCCTTGGATCACTTGATTCTGTTTTTGGAAAAGGCACCGAGTCAGCTTTAAATGAGTTCCAGAAGGGAAGAAGTTTATTTGCAGATAAGATAGCAGGTAAAGCGACTTTCACTGAAATGTTTGCTGCATAATCAAAAGCCCTTACTCATTTTGAAATGTACCCTTTGTAAAGGACAGTTTAAAAAAGCCTAGGCAGCTTGAAAAAGATGATTTCTGTATTGAACAGGAGTCATCTTTTTTAAATTCCATTGGTATCTGTAGTGATTGTAATACGTCATATATTGCTTAATTTCTTTTTTTAATTCATCTAAAGTTGAACATGCTTTAATAGATGCTTCATCTTTAAAATGGCCAAAAAAAGATTCTTGAGGTGCATTATCCCAGCAGTTCCCACGCCTTGACATCGACTGGCCTAATCCCAGTTTTTTTACTAATTTCTGAAAGTCCGGATGGGTATAATGAGTTCCCTGATCAGAGTGGATAAAGGCATTCTTTGCTTTGTGAAATCTTCGATTTTTCTTTAACTTGAGGAGGGTATCCGTAGCCAGGTCCATGGTAATGCGATCTGATACATGGTAAGCCACAATTTCATTGGTCGAAGCATCCTTAATCGTTGATAGATAAGCTTTCTTTCCTTGGCCATAGAACAAATATGTGATATCTGTGAGTAGTATTTTACCTGGAACTTCCTGTTTGAATTCCCTCTTCAAAAGATTCGGCACCACACGGTGCTCGTGAGTGGCTTTCATCATTCGTCTGTACGGATTTGCCTTCCGAATAGGGCATATAATGCTGTACTTCTTCATGATTCGCCGGATACGCTTCAAATTATAGACAACATTAAATTGACCCGCCAAAGTCATTTTGATCTGACGAGCCCCTTTCTTACGATTTTTGAAATGGAATGCTTTTATGATGATTTCTTTCACTGCCTCATCCTTTTCATCTTTTCGAATTCTTTTTTCCTGTGATTTCACTGAGAAGTAATTATAATAACCACTTCTTGAAACACCGACTATTTTACAAAGGTATTTCACCATATGTTTTAGTTGATATTTTTCAATCACGGAGCGAATTAGGATATATTTTTGGAAAGGAGGAAGAACTACTTCTTCATCCCCCTTTCTGAAAAACGAATCTTTTTTAACAGTTCGTTTTCTGCCTTTAGTAAGTTGATTTGTGCTTCTAAGCGAGCATTTTTCTCCTCTAGGGTAAGTTTTCTTTCCTTTTTGCGCCCTGAATTTCCTGCTCTAGTGTCACATAAACCAATAATCCCGTTCTTCGCGTAAACTGCTTGCCATCTCTTACTCGCTGATTTAATTCTTTCCGTCCCCAAAACCTCTACATCAAACCCAAATTCTTCAAATATTTGCCTTGCGAACTTGCCTTTCTGTTTTTCCGCTATAAATATATGCTTAAATTCATCAGTATAAGTAATTCCTTTTGAACTTACAGATTTAACATAATTATTAGATGATAGTAGTTTGATTTCTTTCTCTGTAAAAAGCTTTTTACTCATAACCTTCTCCAGTCCCATGTTGTGTTTTCTCGTTGTGTTTCTTAATTATACAAAAAAGTACCCTATAGGAGACTTTTTTAGGTGTCTACTCTATAGGGTACAGTTTATTTAGAGTAGGGGCTTTTTTATTTAAAACTCCGTCTAAAGTACATTCACTTAACAAGTGCATATGATAATTTTATAAACTGTGAAGGGTTGAGAAAAATGTATCATGTTCCTTATATCCATCATTATCAATGTCAAAATCCTTATAATGTTAATGTACCCATAAATAACAATATAATACAGCCCCAATACTGGACAGCCCACGATGTTGATAACCAATTGGGTTATTTACAATCATCAAACAACAGAAATAATATTGAGGTAAAAGATTATGGAGCAAAACCATTTGTAGTGAATATTAATGAGGCTACGAAACAAAACAATACCTATCGTACCGCTTTATGGACAGGAAAACATTTTCAAGTTACATTGATGAGTCTAAAAGTTGGTGAAGATATTGGTTTAGAAATTCACTCTAACGTTGACCAATTTTTACGTATTGAACAAGGTCAAGGTTTTGTTCAGATGGGCAAGAGAAAAGATAATTTAAACTTTGTAAGGAATGTCTATGATGATTATGCAATAATGATACCTGCTGGCACATGGCATAATGTAACCAATACAGGTAATATTCCTCTAAAACTTTACTCGATATATGCTCCACCTAACCATCCATTTGGCACGGTTCATGTAACTAAAACAGATGCTGTGGCTGCAGAACACCGTTCTGACTGCGATATGCACTTTTCTCATCCAACAGAGTATCCAAATAGGATTCAAACAAATAATTTAAACATTGTAAAAACAAGCTTTTCTAAAGAGGAAGCAGCATCGATAGCTTTACTTTTAGGCATTGATTTTAATAAAAGCAAGTTTGATTTAGATGAGTTTTGGATGGGAGTAAATACCGAGCTTGAGCATGGAAAAATATCCAGCCAAACAAATGTAACTGATGATGATCCTATAATAACGGGGAAAATAGCCCTAGCTCATCTTAACGAGTTTCCTGATTACTACAAAAGACTAAAGGTGCTTGAGAAAGAAGCAAAAGCCTATTGGAAAAAGGATTAATAGAATCCCTAAATGATAAGAACAACTCATATTTTTAAGCGAGTTTGTGAAATATTTTACTTAAACTAACGGGTGCGTTAGCTGAAGATCGTAGCTGTCTATAAGGCAGCTTTTCTTATGGAATTAACGGGGCAGGATAGTTGAAGAAAAAGATACATATTTTAGGGGCAAATTCATTGGAATTTGTCTTTTTATGTAGTTAATCCTCTCTTCAATCAGATAAATACACTAATAATATGTGATTGGTTTAAAAGGGGCATGAAAGGACATAAATTGGGGAATTTTAATAATCTAATATCATTTTATGTCCGAAGAAAAGTTATTCCATGTACCTACGGAAATATAGGATAGTAATTGCTTTTTAGTTGTAGCTTTAATTTCTGATATTAGTTTATTTGAACAACGTAGTGTTGAGACCTAATGTAAGGTTCTTACAGAATTAATTTAAACGATGTGAAGTATTTTATTTAATCTATCGGGCACTTAAGGAGTAGATGGGTTTTCGGTGATAATGACCAAGTTAAGAATCTAAAAGTTATTTTAATTTAAAAATGCAGAAATGTAGTGTATATACTAATCTTATTTATAGGAGGGCAGATCAATGAATACACGGGAAGTCAAGGTCCAAAAACAAGGGTGGATTCCTAAAAAGGAACGTATATGGGTAATCGTGGCGATTATTATCGCTGCTTCGATAACGATTTGGGAAATTAAGGGACTATCACAACTTTCATTAACCACTCTGCACAGCGGGCAGTTCGAACATACATTTAAAGGTTTTGGCTCCAATGCAAGAATTGCCTTATTTTTTGTACTTGCTTATTATGTACTTCTTCGTGTTATTAGGCTTCGTATGCTGAAAGGTCAAGGCAAGGTAAAAAAATGGTTGTCTACTTTGCTGCGCTTTGCCCGAAGATGGCATACTCCAGCAGCGATTATCGCCATCGCTTTTATTATCTTACATACGGTAGCTGTTTTTATGCACGGCTTCAAATTTGATTTAAATAATATAAGTGGGTTGCTTTCCTTGCTAGTCCTGCTTCCAGTTCCTATATCGGGAATATTTCGATATCAGAGGAGGGACCGGAAGTGGCATTTGCGGTCTGGTGTTGCTTTTGCAATCCTATTTTTAATTCATTCTTTTTTATAACCAACATGTTATAAACCTTATTAGAGTCAGAGAAATAGTCTATTTTCAGGTGTAATGAAGTAAATGTAACAATGGGGGAAATATTAAAGTGATCGTTTCGTGATTTTTTAAAAAGTGCTTCTTGGGTAACTCTTTTTTTGGAGAACGAGATTGTGAATAAATACACTTAAACTAACGGGTGCGTGGGACTTGATCCCGTGAACTAAACTGTCCGCCCCCTACTTGTAGAAACATGTTTGAGGCTGGTTGGGACGCAGATCTTGTATAACAAGTGAAGCTATGACACTACATGGAGGACTATGGGTTCTGGTTAATAAGTAGAGGAGGTAAAGATAATGAATCCAGTTGTTGGTCTGGATGTGGCAAAAGGAGAGAGCCAAGTTCAGGCATTCTTAGATCAATCTAAACCGTATGGGAAGAGCTTTTCAATGAAGCATACCAAAGAGGAGTTAGATCATTTTTTAGAATTTCTAAAAGAAATTGAAGAGGTGACAGGGCAGATGCCTATGGTCATTTTAGAATCTACAGGGCATTACCATTCTCCCGTTATTCAATACCTGGAGGATCAAGAGATTCTATATATCTTACTAAATCCGATTATTTCTTATCAGGCAAAGAAGTCCAGTTTTCGGAAGTAAAAACAGACGCTATCGATGCGTACCAGTTGTGTGTGCTGTATTACAAAGAGGAATTAGAACCTCAGAAAATGAGAGGAATTCAGCTATTAGACCTTCGGAATTTGTCCAGACAACAGGAAATTGTAACATAAGATCATCCAATCGATTCCGGGTATCAGAGAAAAAATCGCAGCCACGATTATCTCTGAAATTGGTGAAATCGATCGGTTTGATCATCCGAAAAAACTGGTTGCCTTCGCTGGAGTAAATCCAAGTGTTCACTCATCGGGTAAGTTTACGGCAACCATTCATCGTATTACAAAAAGAGGTTCAAGCAGACTACGTCATTCTCTGTATCTTGCCGTGCTATGCGGCATAAGGAGTTCAAGGAACAAAAAGCTTAAAGCTTCCTTTGATAAGAAAAAATCGGAAGGAAATCCAGCCAAAGTGGCGATCGTTGCCTGTATGAATAAACTTCTTCATTGGGTTTACGCTTTATTAAAGAGAAAAGAAGCATTCCTAGATTTATCCTGATTAACGGTTTTATGAAACAGAGAAAAATCCTTCCAAAAGGGTTTTGGAGGGTTATTTGTCATGAACAAAAATAGTATATCATAAGGGAAATGAAAACTTTAGAGAAAGATATTGACATCCTATTAGCTGGTTTAGCTTTAGATCAGGGCTGTCTTTAAGGCAGCTTTTTCCTTATGAAACTAACGGGGCAGGTTAGTTCATTATCACCAATAAAATCTTAGTTTTATTGGTGATAATGAACGAGCAGAATTAAATTCTAACAAAGGTATATTTTATGGTAAAATAAGGTTTGTTTGAGCTGGAAGGAAGGGTTGTTGGAGTGTATTTAATTAATGGTAGTTTGCTTATTGAAATTGGAGTTATATGTTATTTGGCTGGAAGAGGTATTTTAATAGGGTTTAAATTAAAAAAACAAAAACAGGTATATTGGTTAAGGGAAGTCATTAATTTTCTTTTTGTTTTATACATACTTATGGTTGTTTCCGTTACACTGTTTCCATTAGCTTTATGGATTGATTTTAATATGCAAAATATTAAGTTTGGCTTAAATCTCATTCCACTTGTTGGAATTATAAACGATATTAAAAAAATAGGTATTGCATATGACGGTGATACCGTGTTTATGATTAGACTAATTATTAAAAATGTGGGTGGAAATATATTATTATTGATGCCTTTGGGTGTATTATCACCGATAATATGTAATAAATTTAAGGATTTTAAAAATATTGTACTATTCGGATTTGTTATATCAATTAGTATAGAATCTATACAATTTATTGAACTAATAGCAGGTGGTTGGGGAAGAACAGTTGATATTGATGACGTAATTTGTAATGTATTAGGTGTTATTCTTGGATACTTCATTTATAAATTTATGTTTAAAATAGCCGATAAATTTCAGATCGAAATATTACAAAATTTAAACTCTGGGAATTCAAGATTGTTTGATGACGATAAAGGGATTAAATTATAGATTTTATTGAACAAACAGGTGCTTTAGCTGACGATCAGAGCTGTCTTTAAGGCAGCTTTTTCTTATGGAACTAAAAGGGCAGAATAGTTCATTACAGTTTATAATATGAGTAGACTTTGATTTAGATTGAGGAGACAAAATAATGCGTTCTTTTTTGAGAAAAGAATTTTGGGATGACAGACATAAACCAATTCTGTTTATACAGTGGGTATTGACAATCTTTGCAATAATATTATATTTCCAAACTTATGACAGTATAGATTATTTTTACTCTGGAATTTTAAGACTAATTGCAGGAATAATCACCCTTCTAATAGGAATTGAAAACTACATTGTTAAAAAAAGAGAATATATATTTTGGTTCATCCTATCGATAATGTTTTGTGGAATGGGGATAGACATATTAATGAACTAAAGGGGCAGGATAGTTGAAGAGTGCTGTTTGATCTTTATTCAAAAATATTGAATAAGAGGTTGAATAAAATTCCATTTTTTATGTAATCAACAGGCTTCTTCAGAAGCCGAAAACGTTGATTTATTAACGATGTATAGAATCATGCATAAACGATAAAAAACGAACAAAAGCCAAACCCTTGAAGCATAGAGGTTTGGCTTTTTTAGTAACTTCATATAGTTATTGTTATGTTAACTTCACATGAATATGATATCCAAACAGAATTACAACATATATATTTAGGAATCATGTCGAAATAAAATTTTAAATATTACAAAATGAATAGTGTATCTTAATCCTATATATTGTAAAAAAAATACGTATTTTAAAGAGAGTTCAGTTATCCCTCATAATGAAAGGAGTTATTACAATCAAAAACAATAATGATCGGCATCTGCTGGACAAAACAGAGAGTTGGTTGGTTTTTACTGGTTATGCAGCGTTTGTTTGGTCGACTCTATTTGGGTTAATCCACATTTACTGGGCTGCAGGAGGCACTTTAGGATTTGAAGGCAGGACGATGAGCGAAGTGTTATTCATCATTAATCTGGTTGCAATTGCCCTATGTATAATTGCTGCTTTTACTGCACTTGCACTTGTTCAAACATGGGGACGAAGGTTTCCATCATGGTTGTTGCTCACTTCAGCATGGGGAGCGTGTGTGGTATTGGGTTTGCGCGGTGGTGCAGGGATAATTCAAAGCTTGTTGGAAGCAGAACCACTTTCTTTACTATTAATAATTGTTGAACCGTTTTTCTTGTTAGGAGGTATCTTATATGGACTTCTTGCTTTTCTTTACATTTATACCTCCAATAATGGGAGAAAAATAAAACAGAATGAGATAAATATGAGGTGAACCTATAGTTCTTCAAGAAACGGGCGCGATTCTTGAGGAAGGTTCGCTTTTCTTATAGAACTCTCTCAGTTAATTAAGTATTTCTTACGAATGCTCGCTTATTCGCAGGATTTCATCCCACAAGTAGAGTATGAATGAGTGAATTAAAGGGGATTTGACCGTTTGGCAATATGAAGGCAGATGGAAACAGAGGATTTAACCTAAATCCCTTAATATTCCATATTCTGCACACTTCTCCACGACATCCCCGGGGCTTTCCCTCCCATGTCTCAACGGGTCATATTTGTATGCCCTCTCATTCCTTCGTTATGCCTATCCAAGGGGTGGAGGCTGGTATTGCTAACGGGACGGGTGATTGCCCTTTTGTTCTATACATCCAGTACTCCGTGCTTCTTTGAAATCCTACGAATAAGCCAATGCTCGTGAATGACGATATCAAAAGGCAAGTTTCATGCTGCATCTTGAGCGATCGGATAAACTTTTTCTGGGGAATATTCAGATCCAGTTCTGGCCATCCCCAAGTTTACCACACAACTTCATGACAGATTTCATTTTCTTTGTTTTTTTCACCTTAACATTTGTGGCGTGAATGGCTTGGAACTCAGGGTTATTCATGATCAGACTCATCGTCGCAAGAAATAGAAAACGTCTGAGTCGAGATCTTCCACGTTTGGATAGGACAATTTGGCCTTTCCACTTCCCAGAGCTTGCCTCGGAAAGGTGCAGACCTGCGTGACGCAATAAAGCATTGCCATGAGCGAATCCACTTAAATCACCTGATTCTCCAAGAATACCAGCCAGTGTAATCGTGCTAATTCCTTTAATCGCGAGTATTTTTTCGGCATAAGGGATCTGTACGAGTATGTTTGTGACTTCTTGTTCAACTGCTTCAAGTTGGGCGGTCGCAA
This sequence comes from Brevibacillus sp. JNUCC-41, assembly GCF_014844095.1. Classification (NCBI taxonomy): domain Bacteria; kingdom Bacillati; phylum Bacillota; class Bacilli; order Caryophanales; family Bacillaceae; genus Peribacillus; species Peribacillus sp. JNUCC41. Next base: position 3,630,881 of record NZ_CP062163.1, read on the forward strand.
GATCGTATTCCTCAAGCAATTGCTTCAAATGAAGTTTATAAGCATCAAGAGCTTTTTTAGTACCAACCGATTTGTTAGCTAGTTCAATCAGTGAATCGGCCTTTGGAATACAGGCATGTCTTTTCATCACCGATTTCCATCCTTTAACGATATCTTGAGGCTGTAAGGAACGTAGTTCAACTGGAGTAGGAAATAGACGAAGGGTTGCGATAGCTCCCTTTGCTGTAACATCTTTGAAGACTTGACGTATTTCAGGGAAGACGATATCTACCCAGCGATTTAGTTAGTTCATTTATGCCTCACGGGGTAACGGGTGCCAGCATTCTCTCAACTTCCCATTTTTCGATTCATACATGGCCGGAACACCGTTATGCTGCTTTAGATTTATATACGTGCGGAAATCAGGAATTATGGCCAGTATTAGAAGAGATTCTTAACAAAATGAAAGTGGGTTCTGCTTTTGTTTATGAACTTTCACGCGGGCATGAATCAAAAAATAAACCTGCCATAAAAGATCTTATTTTCACTTATGATGGCAGTAAAAAGAAAGATAGTGAAAGGACTGTAGAATTACTGGATGACCGCGGAAATGCATATGATAGTATACAGTTAAAAGAACTTGTGGAAGGACAACATAATATTCTCTATCATGGATCAAGTCAATTTCAAGATATTACATTGGTTGAGGACAATGACTTGCGTTTATATTTAGATCAAGAGTTACAATTTTCTTCATTGGATGAAAGGCATTATCATGAAGCATTAGTATTTCCTGCGATGGAGATGGCTTCTGACCATGAACGGGTTCTCATATTGGGAGGTGGAGATGGACTTGCTTTACGTGAAGTTCTTAAATATCCCAACGTAAAACATGTCGATCTTGTTGATATAGATTCTCAGGTGATTGAACTTGCAAAGACGAATCCAAAATTAATAACTCAAAATAATTGTTCTTTACTGGACGAAAAGGTAAATATTCATTTTGAAGATGCAAACAAATTTACTTTAAGGGAATTGCAGCCCTACAACGTAATAATTATTGATTTTCCAGATACCGTTGACCAAGTCATTAGCTCATTATATACAGTTGAATTGTTCAGCCAAACAGCAAAAATATTATCGAAACAAGGTGTGTTAGTTTGTCAGTCCAATTCACCAGAAGATACACCAACAGTATTTTGGAGTATTGGTAAAACAATTAATAGGGCCGGTCTTAATACACTTGAATACAATGTTATTGTTCCCTCTTTCGGCTTATGGGGGTTTCATTTAGCATCACATTTCAAGTTTCCAAGAATTATTCCGAGTATTTCTGTCCAACATCAAGTACTAAATTCAGACATGTCGAATTTGTTTACTATTCCTTCGTCAATTAAGGAAGTACGGGGAAAAGCTGTTATAAATAGCCTCAAAAATCTAAACTTACACAAGTTGTATAAAAACGAAATAGAAAAATGGTGACCAAACACCAGGTTTTATAGAAACCAAAAAAAATACATTTTAGTTTAGCTGTTTAAAATGACTCCGGTAATGCGCCGGGGTCTTTTTTTTGGGTACATTCGTTTTAATGAATTCGCTAAATAGCGATCCACTCTTCAGTTAGGTTAGTTAAAGTTGGACTATCCATTACACCAATGCATCTGTTAGATGCTGAGAGAATTTCCCACATGTATTTAGCGCCATCTCTTTCTCCTTCTTATCATATAGTTCATTCAGTAATTTCTTTCATTTAACCCCAGGAAATTCTAAAGGTAAGTGCATATACACATTTTTTGTGAATTTCATTCTTATTGATAGAAGATGGACATTTACCACGACACAATGTCATTCCATGACACATATACATACAGGGTAAATGATTATATAGGAGGGGCAACATTATGAATAAGGAATGGTTAACTAATTTGGTTGGGAAAGTTCTAAAGGTAGATAGAGGAGGGCCTGAATCTCGGACAGGATTATTATTAGGCATTTATGATGACCACTTATCGATTTTAACTGAACAAGAAGGTGTTATCTATTATAAAACTGACCATATCAAAAGTATTACCGAGAATGTAAAGAAGGGGTTCCAATTTCAACTGGAGGTTCCCGAAGATTTTACTTTTAAAACAGCTGCAACTTTTAAAGGCTTACTAGGTGACCTCAGAAATCAATGGGTAAATATTAACCGAGGCGGTCCCGAGAAGCTTGAAGGCGTACTTCATGATATTAATGATGAATTCGTAACATTAATCCTAAACGAAGAAGTTATTCGTCTGTCAATGTTCCATATCCGCAGCATCAGTTACGGGGCAAGAGTAGAGAAACAAAAGGAAGATGAAAAATCAGAAAAAAATAAAAATAATAAAGACGATGGAAAAGCGGAAAAAAATAAAAATAATAAAGACGATGGAAAAGCGGAAAAAAATAAAGATAATAAAGCAGAAGAAAAAGAAAAATAGTATAACATAAATGATGTGTCGCTTCTTGGGCAGAAGCGACCATCCAATTAATAAGGGGGGACTCCTCAGATGAAAGAACAAAATTTTCACGAAGCACTTAATTCACTGATAGGTTTTAATATTAGTATTATTTCCGATGATAAAACCGTTCATAATGGGGTAGTACTTGATGTGAAAAGCGACTTTATTGTCATTCAAATGAATCCTGATAAACAATGTTATTTTAACTTAAATCAGGTTTATGCCTTATTAAAAAACACCAAAGAATTCCAGGTTCAAATACTTGACCACAAACCAACACAGAAACAAAGTTTTACAGAACTAATAAATGAACTCAAAGGTCAATGGGTGACAGTAAATAGAGAGAACAATCTATCCTTTGACGGATTTTTAAGTACCGTAACTAATAATTATATCGTTTTATTAAATAAGGATAAACAACTTTATGTCCAATTATCAAATATACTCTACATTTTCAAAGGGATAGATAATAAGGAATCATCCGAGAACAAACAAAAGGAAAATAAGGACGAAAATACTGAAAATAAACAGTCAGATGCAGATCAAGTTAAGGAAAGTGATTCCGTGTTGAAGGAAGACACTGAAGTTAATTCCAAAGGGAAGGAAGAGCCTGCTGAACAGAAACAAGAACAGGACATTTTAACTTTTGAAAAAGATGAACCAGCCTCTGCAAACTCGGAAGTTTTATCTGACGTGAAAGAAGAACCGACTGGTCAATCTACAGGAAATGAAGTGAACAAAGATCAATTCAACGTAAAAGAAAATAAGAAGGAAAAACCTTCAGAAACTAATCCTGAAATAAGTGTACATTCGGAAGTTTTATCTGACGTGAAAGAAGAACCGACTGTTCAATCTACAGGGAATGAAGTGAACCAAGATCAATTCAACGTAAAAGAAAATAAGAAGGAAAAACCTTCAGAAACTAATCCTGAAATAAGTGTACATTCGGAAGTTTTATCTGACGTGAAAGAAGAACCGACTGGTCAATCTACAGGAAATGAAGTGAACCAAGATCAATTCAACGTAAAAGAAAATAAGAAGGAAAAACCTTCAGAAACTAATCCTGAAATAAGTGTACATTCGGAAGTTTTATCTGACGTGAAAGAAGAACCGACTGTTCAATCTACAGGGAATGAAGTGAACCAAGATCAATTCAACGTAAAAGAAAATAAGAAGGAAAAACCTTCAGAAACTTATCCTGAAATAAGTGTACATTCGGAAGTTTTATCTGACGTGAAAGAAGAACCGACTGTTCAATCTACAGGGAATGAAGTGAACCAAGATCAATTCAACGTAAAAGAAAATAAGAAGGAAAAACCTTCAGAAACTTATCCTGAAATAAGTGTACATTCGGAAGTTTTATCTGACGTGAAAGAAGAACCGACTGTTCAATCTACAGGGAATGAAGTGAACCAAGATCAATTCAACGTAAAAGAAAATAAGGAGGAAAAACTTTCAGAAACTAATCCTGAAATAAGTGTACATTCGGAAGTTTTATCTGACGTGAAAGAAGAACCGACTGTTCAATCTACAGGAAATGAAGTGAACCAAGATCAATTCAATGTAAAAGAAAATAAGAAGGAAAAACCTTCAGAAACTAATCTTGAAATAAGTGTACATTCGGAAGTTTTATCTGACGTGAAAGAAGAACCAACTGTTCAATCTACAGGAAATGAAGTGAACCAAGATCAATTCAATGTAAAGAAAAGTACGGATAAATATAAGAAACAAAAATCCCTTGAAAAAAAGAAAAAAGAAAGTAAGAAGGAAAAACCTTCAAAAACTAATAAGAAAGAAAATAAGAAGGAAAAATCGTCAGAAACTAATAAAAAAGAAAATAAGAAGGAAAAATCGTCAAAAACTAATAAAAAAGAAAGTAAGAAGGAAAAACCTTCAGAAACTAAAAAAAAAGATATACAAGAGGCAATCCAAGATAACTTGACTGAAGAATTCAGGAACTCAGGCCCTCAAGAAATGAACGAACAATCCTCAAAGAAAAATAATTTAAAAGAAAAAATGAAACTGATAGATAAAAAATGTTACGAATTAATAAAATCCACTGAAAAAATGTATACAGAAAACGGAAATGAAAAAAACAATTATTCTTCATTGATGAAATTTGCAGAAAGAGTGCATGGAAAATTGAAGGCAAAACGGTTAAAGCCTTAGATACAATCCAGGGCTAATTGAAAGGAGGACATGGAATGATGATTTTGTTTTTTTCTGTAATTGGGGGAGTCTTCTATTCTTTTTTTGTAAAACCTCAAAATCAAACCACTCCTGATACCGTAAATATTACACCATCCAAAAACAAGGCGGCGGAGGTAAATGCTTAGTTCACAAATTGTCTTGATGTCAATAATTTTTACTTTAACAATTATTCTCATGTTATGGAGACCATTTGGGATTAATGAAACGATACCTACTACAATAGGTGCCTTGACTGTATTAGTTGCAGGCATTGTTCCTTGGATGGATGTTTTAAATATTTTTGATATTATCAGGGGCGCTTCTTTAACCATATTATCCACCATAATGATGTCTATTGTACTTGAGAGCATTGGTTTTTTTAGGTGGATTGCTTTAAATATCATCATCCGGTCTAAGGGTTCAGGGGTTAGATTATTCGTTTATACTAATCTCCTATGTTTTTTCATGACAATGTTTTTCAATAACGATGGAAGTATCCTTATCACAACACCTATCATTATTCACATTGTAACGTTACTAAAGATTAAACCTCACCAAAAAATCCCCTATCTAATATCAGGAGCTCTAATTGCAACCGCAGCGAGTGCCCCAATAGCAGTAAGCAATATTTCCAATTTGATTGCACTAAAAATTGTAGGATTGAGCCTAAATAGTTATATCAATATGATGTTTGTTCCTTCAATGATAGGGATTTTAACAATAGGGTTATTACTTTATCTATATTTTAAGAAGGACCTTCCAAGGAAAATTCCCAGTGTACCTGTAAAATGGGATAAAACCTTTTCACGCTATGTGCAAACTCATCCACTCGATGTTAAACAACATTCCGAAGATAATGATTGGAAGTTGTTTAAAATGAGTTTTGCAATCGTCATTTTAACTCGGGCGAGCTTCTTCGCACTTACACCATTTGGGGTTCCCTTGGAATTGATCGGTATGGTGGGAGCGTTCCTTTTGATATTACTTAGATGGTATAAAACCAAAACTGGTCTTGGCGATATTGTAAAGAAAACACCTTGGCATGTTCTTTTATTTGCTTTCAATATGTACGTGCTGGTATATGGGTTGAAGAATGTTGGCTTGAATGAATATATAGTCAGCAATTTAAAACCCTTAATTATGGACAGCCCATTCAACGCAACCATGATCATGGGCATATTATTAACTATCCTATCCAATTTATTTAATAATCTTCCTGCAGTTATGATAGGGACTTTGTCGATAACAGAGATGGGATTGGATCCTCACCTTGTACAAATTGCTTATCTTGCTAACGTGATTGGAAGCGATATAGGTGCTTTGTTAACGCCTGTTGGTACGCTGGCCACATTAATTTGGATGTATATATTGAAGAAACACTCCATCAATATCTCCTGGGGAAAGTATCTTAGAGTTACCTTTTTAATAATTCCTATAGGGTTAATCGTAAGTTTAATCTCGCTGTATTTTTGGACCAATTGGTTATTAATGTAGGAAGGAGGGATGATTATGAATAAAATATTACAAAATCTCAGAGGCAAAACAATTAAAATCGAAATTTCCGGAAAAAAATTTTTTTTCGGTACACTGGTTGATACTGGTATTGATGTAGTGGTTATCTTTAATGGACAGGATTTTGTGTATCTTCCAATAATTCATATTCAAAATTGCAAAGTAAATACTACGGAAAACGAGGAGATTTCCCCTCCTGAAGACTCACCTGGAATTGAAGCGGAGGAAGAATTATCACTACGAAAAACTCTTTTATCCGCGAAAGGGATGTTCACGGAAATATACGTAACTGGTAACCAGCCTTTACATGGTTATATAACAAGGGTGATGAATAATTACTTTGAATTCTATTCACCAGTTTACAAGACTATGTATATACCTTTAATTCATTTAAAGTGGATTATCCCATACACAGACAACCAAACTCCTTATGGTTTAAGTAACAAGGATCTTCCTGTACATCCATCAAAACTTTCAATGGCAAGAACCTTTGACGTACAAATGGAAAAACTGATCGGTAGCTTAATTATTTTTAATATAGGAGAAAACTCCAATTTAATTGGACAAATTAATAAGTTAGAAGATAATTTTGTTGAACTTATTACGGCAAGGGAGGAACCTGTATATTTAAATCTTCACCATATTAAAACAGTTCACCTACCGTGAATTAAAGGCAGCAAATATGCTGCCTTTCTCACATATCTATCTTTTGGTAAAAAATCAGGAATTTGTTCAATCCGCTTTATTTTTCCCTCATATGATTATCGCTGTTGGCTTTGGTCCATGGAGTGGTCGAAAACCAAGGGAGTTTTTGTTGAATTGAAATAAGTGATACCCCTTCCCGAGGGTCTTTCTTTAGATACTCGATTTCTACGGGAATATTTAATGAGTATCCTGGTTTCTTATCAGGAAAATGCTCACCTTCTCCATGACAGTGTAAAACCTTCCCTTGTTTTAAAATAAGGTTCTAACCTTCTTGACTAACTCCGTAATATCTTTAGCATCGTATAAACAACATGATCTATTCGGAAATCCTTACTAGCAGCATAGCTACATTTGATTTTCTGTATCCATTCGTACGCCGCAACTGCTGCAGTCCAATCTGGGTCTTCCTTATATTTTGCATTAGGAACAGGGAAGCTTCCATTTTGTAAAAATTTAGTTTCCTTAGAATGTAAGTAAACTTTGATATTAATGTTCAACTTTCAACACCTCAATGACATATTTATCGAAATTATTCTATTCCTTCTCGAAAATATAATCTAGGTTATATGCGCCAACCAGTACTCTACCTTTATTCTTATAAGGGATTCATACTTTGGTAAGTAAATTTCCAAAAGGTGTATCACTAACTTATGGTTAAAAGACGAATTTTGTTGCTCATTGGGTTCCAGGTGTATTTAGTAATCTAGTAGGGTCTTTCTACGAAGAAGCTGAAACTATACAGGAATTTTGGAAGGTAATTAAACAGTGTAATAGAGTGGTAGATTATCCATCTAACAAAAGAGCATTCACAGGTAAACAAGAAAAAGAAATCGGCACCAAAGCATTCAAGGAATTTGCTATGAAGATGAAAAGTAGTGTGAACATGTATAAAGTGCAGTTTGCTTACTTCAATGGAATTGTGAATAAACTTATGAATGAGCTATACTTTGATGCAGATTTTATGGACAACCTTAATTAGTCTCAATAAAAGGTTTTTCCTGGCTGTGGATATTCTTTCTTGTTTTAAAGAGTTTTTTAGAGGATTATCCAAATTAGAATATTGAGCAACGGCTTTACGTTTATTGTTTTTAATATTTTGTTATAAGAAATAAGTAGTTGTTTTAATGGCCGGACACTTCTTGTACTCTTTCATAGGGTCCTTGCCGGACATTTTATCTTTCACAGGTTGAATAATGATGGCATTGGCTGTTTGCATCATATCCTTTTTTCTCTTCATGGCATGCCGAGGTCTTCAAGTTTCTTCATTAAACGTTGAACAGTTTTATAAGAAACTTCAAGCTTATCTGCAATGTATTCTTATACATATAGCTCACACAGATTTGCTTGCAGCTGTGACGTTTTAGAACTTCTAGTAATGCGATTAGTCTGGCTTGTACATCTGTACGCTTAATAGACATACGAATAGTATCTCTATATACTCGTACCGTTATATTTATATCTTCAATATCTGTGAAAGTGGAAAGGTTGTTATATGATTCTTCATTGGCTATTACGTCTATATGTTTCTTCATTTTAGTTACAACTATATGGACAAACATTCAAGCGATATTAAAAAGCAAGAATATATTATTTAGAAAGGAGCTGAATTTTATGTCACATAATAATTTTTGTTGTCCTTTCTGTTTAAATAGGAACTGTTGTTGTCCCCCTGGCCCTCAAGGCCCTCAAGGCCCTCAAGGAGTTCCTGGAATTCCAGGGCCCCGAGGACTACGAGGACCCCAAGGAATCCCAGGCCCTCCAGGACCCCAAGGAATCCCAGGTCCACCAGGATCCCAAGGAATCCCAGGCCCACCAGGATCCCAAGGAATCCCAGGTCCACCAGGATCCCAAGGAATCCCAGGCCCACCAGGATCCCAAGGAATCCCAGGCCCACCGGGACCCCAAGGAATCCCAGGCCCACCAGGACCCGGCTGTATAGAACCTCCACCCACAGCCACTCAAATCGTTTATGTAAATAAAGCTGGTAATGATGCGACTGCTGACGGTAGTGAATGTGATCCATTCTTGACCGTCACTGCGGCCATGGCATCTATCCTAGATGCATCACCAACTAAACGGTATGCTATCTCTATTGGACCAGGTAACTACACAGAGCCATTAATTCATTTAAAAGCAAATGTTCAATTGATTGGAACCAGTACTTTATTAACCAGGTTATCGATACCTTTCGATATTAATGATCCATCATGGTTTGAAACTGGATTTCAAAATGATAATCGATCTGGATTTGTGGATTTAACTTTGTTATCTGCACCCCTTGACTTTAACTTTGTGACAGCTAGCAGTTTTAGTGGTAAGTTATTCTTTGTCAGTGTTAATTTAACTCCTTCTCCAACATTCACTGCTTTAACTACTTCTGTTAATCAAGTCAATATTCGTGACTCGTTGCTATCTTCTGGTTACACTCAAAATGGAATTAACATGGTGATGTTTGCTTCATTTGTTTCTAGTGGAAATATAATCATTAATTCACAAGCAACTACGGATACCCAAGTTAATTTAGTGGGTGGAGGAATAAATGGAAATATTATCATTAATGTTCAATCTGGTCATATTCCAATCGATCCTTTGAATTTAACCAGTTTTGCTATAACGGAAAATATTTTCAATCCTTTCCCTAATTCAGGAAGGTTAATTGTTAATGGGGTTAATAATGTAAGTACAAGAGTCAGAGCGACAGTAGATTCGATACCTATTCGGTCTCGAGTAACTCTTGTAGGAACGGGTACAACATTAATTAGAGTTGATGATGCTTTTGGACTAGCGTATACACCTGCTAATCCAGGGGATTGGGTAGCTCCTTCTCCGACAACAGTACAAGAAGCATTAGATAGAATAGCGGCCAGTATTGGCCCCGTGCCATAAATGGGCTAGCTCAAGAATATTAATTCTTCTAGAGAGGTTTTTAAAGTAGGTGTTCTTCAACTAACTGGTTCGTTAGTTTCATAGGGCATAAAGGAAGACCATAATAAGTGGTCTCTTTTATTTGTTTGAAAATCAACATTTCTCTAGCCCGAACTTATTTGGGGAAGGAATTTTTTTTGGTATTAATAAGAACTTTTGTTCGTATATAATGGATGTAAAGGAGGGATTTTTCTGATGGGGATAATTCGTGATAGAGGGCTTGTTAAATGGCAGTCAGCATTGAGTATGCCGGAACATAAAGCTTTAAATAAAAAAATAGATGAGGTTGACTCTGATATTAATATTCATTCATTTTTCTCTTTTCAGTTTATATAGTTAAAACAAGTAATATTATTCATGTCCACATTCATCCTTACCTGAGTCTACACATTCTGTAAAGTCTTTGGTCCACTGTTTTTGTTCTCCACTGCTCATTTCGGCCATTCATATTGACTAATAAAACCATCACCATCTAAATCATTTGATTTAGTTTGTTTTTGTTGAGATTCCTGAGGCTTCTGTTGTGCTGCTAATTGGGCCTGTCGTTGCTTTTCTGCGATTCACTCACGTTCTTTTCTTTCGGCCTCTTCTTTTGCTTTCTTTTCCGCAATTATTCGTTCTTTTTCTTTTTTTATTTCTGCAATTTCCGCATTCAGCTTATCGAATCTATTGTCTTTCTCAATACTGGTGACAGTTTCATGACTACATCCACCAATAAAGATATTGTTAGGATAATAGGAAATAGAATTTTTCTCAATTTTCCACCTCCTCATATAAATCAGCTACTTTCACTCCTAATAATTTTAGCTAATTTAAATGCCTTATTAATTGTAGGATAGTTTTTTCTTTAGGGCCGCTGAACAAATAAAAAGGAAACCAATCATATAATGTGGTCTCATTTCGTGCTCTATGAAACTATGATTGCTGTTTAAAAAAGATCTAATTTAGTCCATTTTCTAATATATAAACTTTTGGATAGTTTCGAAAACTTTTTATTTTCATATTCTAATGTATATCTTTTTGGAGGTGATTAAATGTCTAAAGATTTGTGTAAGAAACTCGCAAAAATCCTTAAAGGCGAAGCGCAGCAAAAAAATAATGTATGTATGGTAACAAGGGAGAGACGTGATCTAAAACCAACAATCCTTGGTCAATCTACTCAATCAGAGATGGTAATTTCTCTTGAGTTTAGTTTTGAACCAATTTCAAAGAAAAGTAAAACATTAAATTTAGCTGAACTTGTTTTTTTACAGGAAGAAGTGAATCCTTTTTTAAAAGCTATTAAAATGAGTGATCATATAAAAGTTTCGGCAGTACACAACCACTGGTTATTTGAAAAACCACGACTCATTTATATGCACCTTGAATCAATTCAAAGTCCGTTGGAGTTTGCAAAAGAGGTTGCGGAGGCGCTAAAAAAAGCTGGTATAAAATAAAACTGTACAAGCCTTTTCCTCTTGATCCATTTAGTGGAACCACTTCAAAACTAAAATTTTCAAATTTAAATTTAGGAGGGGGAGTTTCCCTCTCCCATTTTTTAAAAACTATTCTGCCCCGTTAGTCCGAATCACCCCCAATAAAAAATTCTCATTTGGAAACATACTCTTTTGTGGAATGATCCTTATACTTTAAGGGTTAAAGGAATAAATATTCTGGGCGGGTAAAAACCTTTTCTGAGATTAATTAAGGGTGTCCATAAACTCAGCATCAAAGTATAAATCGTTCATAAGCTTGTTCACAATCCCGTTAAAATAAGCAAACTGTCCTTTATGCATCTTAACGCTACTCTTAACCTTCATAGAAAATTCCTTAAACTCTTTTGTGCCAATCACTATTTCTTGTTCCCTAGTGAATGCTTTTTTGTTATAAAATAATGAACCACTCTATTACATTGCTTAATAACCTTCCAGAATTCCTGTATAGTTTCAGCTTTTCGTAGAATGAACCTACTAGATTGCTAAATATACCTGGAACCCAATGGGCAAAGTTCGCTTGTTTTAATGCGTTTTCTAGAGAATTATCCACATGTGAGAATTGAGCTACGGCTTTACGTTATCTTTCTGATGAGTACAATTCGTGATAGAGGACTCGTTAAATGGCAAGCGGCATTGATTATGCCAGAACATCAAGCTTTAAATAAAAAATAGGTGAGGTTGATTATTTCTTAAATAAAAAGCCTATCCTTGATGAATACCAGGTTGAAGAGTTTGAAAACAACATTCATTATGCGATGGAATATCATTTACCGATAAGATTTAGATTACATAACGAGGGAAATCCACAAGAATTACAAATTGTGTGTACATACATCCTGTCACGAAAGAGCTACGAATTCAGAAGAAAGATCGTTCCTTTGAGTATATTCAGTTTAATGAGATTATTGATGTGATCGTAGAGGATTAAAAAAAGCCCTTCTCATTGAGAGTGGCTTGTTTTTTGAATCTATTTTTTTACGTTTAATCTAGTTTGATAAAAAATGTTAAAAATTCATCTTATTAAATTGGAATGTACTAACTATCTCATATTATGTTATCCTACACAAAATTGATAATAGTTGTTATGAGTACTTGTACTATAAGAACTGATAGGAAACCTGATATAATTTTCCCTGCTTTTGCGCCTTTATTATCATGGTAAATATTACCGATAATAAAGGAGGGGATAAAAAATATAATTGAATAGAACACTGTATAATGAATACCTGAATCACCATTTGACCAAGCGCTTAACCCAATATTATTTAAAATAATATCTCCAATGCAAAATTTATCACCAAATCGAAAATTAAACAATATTCCGATTAAACAAAGGGCGAAAGAAAGTGAACCTACTCCAATATGTTTTTTTTCTTAACTGTAATTGTTGTCATGTCTTTTTCCCCTTACTGTTAGGAATTTTCCTATTTTTAAAATAATCCTAATTATTTAATTTTATGAGTTTTAAAGATAAAACCCACTAATTTTGTGTACAGCCATAGCAACTTACCTAAATTATGGTTTTTTTATCTTAACATATCAATAAGCAGTTCAATAAAAAACTTGTTGTGGATGGTAAATAGGGAGCTAAAACTAAGGCTGCCATTGTCACGATTAAAAAAGGTGCTAAAGGCAATCTTACTGATCATGCAGGCCGCACTTTATTTGGAAGGATTTAACCCTGGATCACTTGATTCTATCTTCGGAAAAGGTACTGAATCAACATTATCTAAATTCCAGAAAGCTAAAAAGGTAACTGCAGATAAAAAAGCAGGTAAAGCAACTTTCCAATAGCCCTTACTCGTTTGAGTAAGGGCTATTTAGTTAGAATGAATATAAAATATTATTCTACGACACTAAAAGAACTCAAACATACTTCGTTTAAGTCTTTCCCTTTTTAAAAATTTAGTATAGTATTACATATGAACCAAAAAAAACCAAATATATATTATATATGAACTATTGACATTTAGGTAGTGGCTACATGCGGAATTGCCACTGCTATTGGTGAGGTAGGAATAGTATTAAATATTGGTCAGACAAAATCAGTGGCCACTACAATTAGTGCAGATTTTGGTGCTAGTAATGCTGCATTATCAGGGGCTCTAGGGTATAGTGTTACGGGTTCAACATCTATAACGATTTTTTGGTACATATAAAGTACCGAGTAAACATAATGGAAAAAAAGTTAAAACGTGTAAAATGACGGCATATCCTGTATATAAAACTAAGCTATATGATGTACATAAAATGCCATGGAATTCCTTTACTTGGACTAAACAAGGAACAGGCAAGGCAAAAAAAGCTTATGGTGTATCTTATAAAAAAGTATATACTTATAAATAAAGGGTGGAAGTTTAAATGAAAAAAAAATATATAGTAATAATTTTAATGCTGATTATAATAATTGGAAGTTTGCAAATTCCTAGTCTACTAGAATCAGTATATCCATTGGCTAAAGAAGATAGAACTGAAGCTTTTTATAATATTAGATATTTATTGCAAGGGATTTTTTCTTTAGCAGGTATAATATTTGTTAATATTTTACTGTTATTATATTTCAAGAATAGTGATGTTGATAAAAGAAACTACAAATAAGTAATTCAAGCCCTCTTCGATGAGGGCTTTTTTTATACAGCCATGTATGACTTTTTACATTTCCCTGTCGATACCTTAATAGTTGTCTTACTTTGTTTTTGCATTGACTTTTATGTATCATACGTACACTTTTCAAAAAAATATTATCTTATCCAATTTACCTCTTATCAGTATCTCGTTTGTCATTCAAAATACACCTTTCAAGGGGCTTGTCTACACTCTGAAAGCCCTTCTCATAGACAAGAGGGGCTTTTGTTTTTTTGTGAGAACTATCGTTCGTATATAATGGAGGGATTTTTCTGATGAGTACAATTCGTGATAGAGGCCTCGTTAAATGGCAAGCAACGTGTCAAGAAAGGGATATTTCATATCCAACACGTCAATAACTTTCACCTTCGTTTGTAGACTACAGACGGGTTAGTGTGCTTTCTTTTTCCGTTTACTTTTAGGGATCATATCATTATGACAGGGGTTATTTTTGTTTTAAAATATTTGTCTAACCTTCTTAACTAACTCCGTAATATCAATATCATCGTTATAAAGCACCTGATCTATACGAAAATCATCACTTGCAGCGAAGCTATTCTTAATCTGCTGAATCCACTCATATGCAGCTATGGCAGCTGTCCAGTCAGGAGCTTTCTTAAAGTCTGAACTCAATACAGAAAAGCCTCCACTTTGTAAGAGTTTATTTTCTTTTGAATGTAAGTATACCTTGATATTTATATTCATTAATTTTGCTCTTCTCGTTTTTATTTTAGTAATTTATACATATATTTTATATCAATTTACTAAAAAATATGTGCGTGTATTTTGCCCACCATTTGCCCACCAATTCATGAAATTGTACTATTGCTATGATTGGCAACAGTCATTCCGTAGAATGAATGCCCGGAATAGATAAAAACCCTGACACTAAAGGTGCCAAGGGTTTGAGATATTAATACATGGATATATATTGTTCGCGTTCACATGTGTGAACTTGTGTGCGGAACATACTTCTTAGCATAATCAGGTCATAAAACATCGCAAATGCCTATTTAATAGTTTTTTCTATAATTGATTCTGCACAAACATTGAATCCAAAGGTGGATGCTGAGTCTCTCCAGAGTGGACAGAAACTTGTAGTAAGTGGTTCAAAAACGACTTATCACACAGTAAAAGGCGACACAGTATCTGCTCTTGGTAAAAAATATGGGAGCACAATTATACAGGTAAAGGACTCGAATAAACTTGATAGTAGCTATATAATCATGGTTGGGCAAAAGCTGCGCGTAAAATAAGTTGTAACAAAAAGCCCCTATCAATGAGAAGGGCTTTTTTATTATATAAAGTATTATTGCCTTTATACTTATTTGGAAATTAGATAAGGACAAATTGTACAATGATTTACTCAGTATATTTATAGCAGAAAGACCGATTTTTATTTCGGTCTTTTTTGTTGTTTAATTGTGTCATTAAATTATTTAGAGCATAGAATGAATTAACCCATTTAAGTTCCTCCTTAAAAAAATAAGGAGTGATTGTATGTCAGGTAGTCGTAGAGATGGCTGTTGTGATGGATTTGACGGAGGCTGTGGATTTAGTGGTGGATTTGCCTTTTTAGTTGTATTGTTTATCCTCTTAATTATTGTTGGAGCTAGTTTCTGCGGTGGTTTTGGTGGCGGTTATGGTGGATATGCCCCAGCCTATGGATATGGTGCATGCTGCTAAGAATATCAAAAGCTGACCTCATTTTTGGTCAGCCTTTTATTATTTAATTTCTATTTCAGATGGGATACTTTTAACTTTGTAAATCTGTATTTCCCTGATTATACGCCTTAAAGTAATCGGCTCATTAGTTTAATAAAAACATGGACAAAATCAGGAGAAAAAGGCGGACAAAGTTGCTGCTTTTTTTTTATGCCCATTTTTATAAGATTAATCCAGGCTGGGAGACGCACAGTTTAAAGTTATTTTAGAAATTGTAAAATCAGTTGTCGGCAATATAAAAGGTGTAATAGACGGTGGACGAAAGGTCATCATGGGTTTAATACAAGTTTTTTCCGGATTGTTTACCGGTGATTTCTCAAAAATGTGGATAGGAATCAAGAATATCTTTTCAGGTTCCATTCAGTTTATTTGGAATTTCATGCAGCGAATGTTCTGGGATAAGATGCTTAAAGGAATCATTAGCGAAATTAATGGTAAATGCATTCAAGGGCATGTGGGGCAGTATAAAAAATGTTTTCTCTACAGTCATGAAGTGGATCGTGGATTTTGTAAAGAATCGATTTACTGCGATGAAAAATACAGTGAATACGATTACTACCACTTTAAAAAAACTCATCTCTACTATTTGGAATGGGTATCTTAGACTTTTTCAAATTAGTGATTAATTCTATTGTGGATTTTATTTAAAAATCGTTTTACTAGTTTGAAAAATACAATCAATACCATTTTTATAAATCCTGAAAATGAATTATTTCAAAACTCCTGAGAGTCGACAGTTATATAGACTTACCTTACCCGAATTAGAAAACATATTTGATACTGAAAAAGCAAAAGCCAGGGAAGTACATGACTAATAAAAAAATGTCACTTGTGTAAATCATTTCTACTGAGCTTGTTGCTTTCTCTTCAAAAACAGACGAAACCAAACTAACTGTATCAAAACTGCAATAATTACACCGACTAGAGTATCTGTCATTCTATCTATCGCATAATGTTTCGTTTGGTGTTCAAGTACAAAGACAAATAATATCGTTAGTGCGACTTGATAAATTACTGTTTTGTTAAATTTTAACCATTGTGTGATATAACATCCTAAAAGAATTAATAGTCCTAAATTCCATCCATTTATACTCATATGTCTTGCAATGAGTACAGTAACGGAAATACCAATCATGGTACCAATTACACGTTGTATGGATTGTTGGACCGTTTTGTCAATTGTTGATTGAAGGCATAGAATGACCGAAAGTGGAGCTAAGTAAGGGTGGTCGGAACCCAATAGTTTTGATAATTCCCAGGACAGAGTAGAACCTATTGCTATTTTCCATATTAGAATCGAAAAGTTCTTATTTGGATTTTCATGTTTATTTGTTTTCATATTCACCTCGGGGTAATATTCTACCTTTTTATAGAATCCCTCGTATTGTGAATTTTTATGTAGTTGAAAAGTCTCTGGTCAAAAGAAAAAAGGAACGGTTAAATCGCGCTTGGTGAAATATTATCCATTCAAGAACTTACAACTAATTCTCTTAAAGTTTATCTCGGAAAAGCTTAAGCCATCCAGTCCCCAAAAAACCGTTTCCAGGTTTGCAAAAAGTTGAACATATTTACAAAATGAATGCTTCGAAAGAATCTTACTTATTTACAATGAAGTGGCATTATAAACTTCATTTATATAAACTTATAAATTGATGGATATCTTACAGTAGGTTGGAACGTCATTTTGAATTACCCCCTTTATAAAAGGTATGACGTCATTGGCATGGAGCCTTCTTGAAAAAATCTATGCAGTCGGCAAATTATTAGGCAGCCCGCATTAATGCAAAAGGCGAGTAGTTTTTTAAAATACAGAATAATGGTCCATGCTGATATTTGAGCATGGTTCCTTTTCTTAGGTGGTGCAGGAGAAGGAACAGTGACTTGTCTGCAAAACTAAATACCAAGAAGTTAGATGGGTAGCTAAATTCTTTTCAATTTTAGAAAAATATTATCAATATTGATAAATTGGTAATTTCGATAATTACTATGTTTTACAGTGCACCTTGCCAAAAATGAAAAAAATAAAGAATTTAAATATTAAAACTGTAGATTTTATAAGGTTTACAGAATTGGCATAATTTTTGCATATAAAGATTTGCATACAACTAATGGGAAGAAATAAAAACTGCAGCATTTCAGATTACTAAAATTAGGAGGCAAAATAATAATGAACTATTCATCAAAGCTAGTAAAAGTAAATAAAGATCCAGGACATGGCTCACACATCTCCCCTGTTTATATGACTTCAACATTTGTTTTTGATAATGCAGAAGTAGGAGCACAACGCTTCGCAGGAGAAGATACAGGATTTATGTATTCACGCCTGGGAAATCCAAATGTAAGAGAACTGGAAGAGAAGGTAGCGGCATTGGAATTTGGTGAAGGTTGTTTAGCTTTCTCATCTGGAATGGCTGCCATAACTGGCTGCCTTTTGGGTGTTTTGCAGGCAGGAGATCACGTTGTTGCACACACAGCGTTGTATGGGGCGACGCACGCATTTCTATCCAAAACGGTAAAGAAATTTGGAATTGATGTAACCTTTATACCGTTTAAGACAGGGGAAGAGCTTGAACCACACATTACAGATAGAACGAAAGTGGTCTACTTCGAAACTCCGTCTAATCCCACGCTTTCCTTAGTGGATATGAAGAGTGTAGCGGCGATTACAAAGCAAAAGGGTATCTTAACTATTGTTGATAATACGTTTTTGTCCCCATATTTACAAAATCCTATTCTATGCGGCATTGATATTGTTGTTCACAGTGCAACGAAATATTTGTCGGGTCATGGATATCTAATTGGCGGACTAGTGATTTCCAGCAAGGAAATTATTGATACGATGAGAAAAGAAGTGCAGAAGACTATGGGAGCAAATTTGGCCCCTATGGATGCCTGGCTTCTCTTTCAAGGAATACGTACATTGCACATTCGCATGGACCGTTCACAAGAAAATGCACAAATTTTGGCTGAACGCTTGGAAAAACATAAGGCTATAGAGAAGGTTTATTTTCCAGGGCTAGCAAGTTTTGAAGATAAAAATATCATGGAGAAACAAATGAAAGGTCCTGGAGCAATGATTTCTTTTGTCTTGAAGGGGGGATACGAAACAGGTGTTAAAGTTATGAATTCTGTAAAACTGAGTACTTTAGCAGTTTCCCTAGGAGATGTAGGTACATTAATTCAACATCCAGCTTCGATGACACATGCGATAATCCCTAAAGAAGAAAGAGAAAAAGCAGGTCTTTATGATGGACTCGTTCGTTTTTCGGTTGGAATTGAAGATGTAGAAGATATATGGAAGGATCTCGAGATGGCATTAGAATAACGGCACGGCGGTAGGATTTGTCAATTTCATTGCGGTTAAGGGAATTATAATGCTGGCATTCAATAGCAAATTAATTTTCATATTTAAGAGATTAGCGAAGCAAGGAGGTAAGTGATGTATAAAAAAGGAAAAGGGAGGCTCCTGAAATCTGATGGAATCAGTGCAGTATCAATCCTCGAGGGTCGGTCAAAAGATTTTCTTCCGCATTCGGGGAGGCTTCTAGCGTATCGGTCATGCGGGGGTAATCAAGTAAGCTAAACTATACAATCTGAAAGATTATCCACTTTACCTAAGATTGCAAATTTTATTTGCAATCTTTTTTCGTCTCCGTAGGGAATATTTCGCATATTTGGAAATATTTTTTCTGGATTTGGGAACCGAAAAACAGTACAGATCGGTGGGTTATCACTATATTCGTCGCGGAAATGGGAATTTATCAACTAGTTCGATAGTAGGAATGTTGAATTAACAAGGATTTTATTTTGGCACAACTTTTGCATAATATGATAACGAAAAGGAGGAGGTGGAGTCCATTTGAAAAGTATAGATAAAATTTTCAGAATATTATAATTATAAAGAGTAATGAAACTGAGTATCTGTAAATCATCCATTTTATTGAAAATGCAGGGGGACACTAGTGTTGTATTAATTTAAATTATGGTTTTCACCAATAAATTTTCAATTATTTGAGGAACAGGTGAAAATGATGAAATTAGATTACTATATGACAAAATTAACAACGGAGTCGTTCCTAAAATTATTGCTTTTTGCGCAGCTAGAAGAAGTCGAAAGCCTTCATGCGCTGGGCGATTGTCTTCAAAGGCGGAAGTGAAGTTGCATCTGCGTCTTGTGTTTATGGAAAAAAGGATTTCCTATCCTGAAAAAGCAGTTATGACAACGGCCAAAGAACATGACCGTGGCCAGCTTGAAATCATGGTAGATGACAAAAAATGAATGTATGTGTTTGACCGTGGTTACCTAGATTATCACGTTTTGACCGAATGACCGATGCTTTAAAAATTAGCCGTTATTTGAGGGCTGTATTATGGAAACCAGTGTATATCTGGCTTCGAAAGATTGAATGAAAAGCCGTCCCTTAATGAGCAATTTTGTTGTTGTCGTACAGATTTAATTGTAGATGAAATTCCAAATGGACAAAACCATCTTTTATAAGGTATTTACCTTTGTGGCTCCAAACAGAAAGAATGATTAAACTGAAGATTATGAAACTATTTATGCAACGCAGGTGAGGGGGGAATTATTTATGAAAAAGAGTTTCATCATCATCACTTTTTCGATACTCATAGCACTTGTATTATCTGCATGCGGAAAGGCCGAAAATCAGGCAGCAAGTCAACGAGGCAAACAGGCAGATGAGGGCAGGGATATACTAGAGCAAATTAAATCGAGTGGGACCATTAAAATTGGAACAGAAGGAACCTTTGCACCTTTTAGCTACCATGATTCTTCAGGGAAGTTAACCGGTTTTGATATTGAAATCGCGGAGGAAGTAGCAAAAAGACTTGGTGTGAAACCAGAATTCATTGAAACCCAATGGGACGGTATGTTCGCAGGACTCGATTCAAAGCGGTTCGATATTATTGCTAATAATGTAGGAATTACTCCTGACCGCCAGAAAAAATACGATTTTTCAGTGCCGTATATTATGTCAAAACCTTTCTTAATTGTTCACAAGGACAATAATACGATTAAATCATTTGAAGATTTGAAAGGAATAAAATCAGCTCAGACATTAACTAGTAACTATAAAGATATAGCAGCATCTTATGGTGCTGAGATTGTTGGAGTAGAAGGTTTTAATCAATCCATTGATTTATTACTTTCAAAACGTGCGGATGCGGTTGTAAATGACGGACTATCCTACCTAGATTTCAAAAAGCAAAAACCTGATGCACCGGTTAAATCTGTCGCAGAACTTGATGATCCGGCAAAAATGGGGGTCATGATGAGAAAAGGGAATAAAGAATTGGAAGAGGCCGTAAATAAAGCGCTTTCCGATATGATGAAGGATGGTAAATATTTAAGTATTTCAAAAAAATATTTTGGAAAAGATGTTTCAAAATAGGGAGGGTTCTACATGTTTGCTGATGAAAGAATGGACCAAATTTTTGACATCATTGTAAATTCCTTTTTCCCGATGTTAAAAGCTGGGGTTGCGTTTACGGTTCCCTTGACATTAGTATCCTTTTTACTGGGACTCCTTCTTGCTTTACTTACGGCATTGGCTCGAATCTCGGGAATAAAACTCCTAGACGCTGTTGCAAGATTTTATGTATGGGTGATTAGGGGAACACCGCTGCTTGTTCAGTTGTTTATCATTTTCTATGGCCTTCCGAGTATAGGCATTACGATCGGCCCCCTTCCTGCTGCGATTATCGGTTTTACGCTTAGTGTTGGCGCCTACAACTCAGAGATTATTCGTGCGGCCATACTCTCCATTTCCAAAGGTCAATGGGAGGCGGCGTATTCTATTGGGATGAGCTATCCGCAGGCATTAAAAAGAATTATTCTCCCTCAGGCAACAAGGGTATCTGTCCCGCCTTTGGCAAACAGTTTTATTAGCTTGGTAAAGGATACATCATTGGCTGCTACCATTACGGTGACTGAGATGTTTAGAGTTGCTCAGCAAATTACCGCAACAACCTATGAACCGTTGGTACTCTATTGTCTAGCAGGATTTATTTATTTGATTTTCAGTACCGTTCTTTCGAATGCTCAAGGACAGATGGAAAAACGGCTCGATCGTTACGTGACGGGCTAATTTGATAGGGGGAAATATAAATGATTGAAATAAAGAACCTGCATAAACAATTTGGACAAACAGAGGTTTTAAAGGGAATCGATCTAAAAATTGAGGAAGGCCATACAGTTTGTATTATTGGGCCATCGGGTTCAGGGAAAACAACCTTGTTACGCTGCCTGAATTTATTGGAAACGCCTACAAAAGGGACCATCAAACTTGGAAAGTTTTCTTTGGATTTTCAGGATAAAAAACCAGTTCCAAAAGATAAGGTGATTAAGTTCCGTCAACAAACGGGTATGGTTTTCCAAGGTTACAATTTGTTCCCTCATATGACTGCGCTTGAAAATGTTATGGAAGGTCTTGTTTATGTTCGTAAACAAGACAAGGAAGCCTCTCGTACGAAGGCTCTTCAATTGCTGAAAAAGGTAGGATTATCGGAACGGGCGAACCACTATCCATCCCAGCTATCCGGTGGACAACAACAACGTGTAGGAATTGCACGGGCGATGGCTATGGAACCTGAAGTTCTGCTTTTTGATGAACCTACTTCCGCGTTAGATCCTGAGTTAGTTGGTGAGGTTCTTAAGGTCATGAAAGAACTTGCTAAAGAAGGAATGACCATGGTTGTAGTGACACATGAAATGAATTTTGCGCGTGAAGCAGCGGATAAAGTTGTATTTATTGATAAAGGTGTAATCGTTGAAGAAGGAACACCTCAACAAATTTTTGAAAATACAGGGCATGAACGGACATTACAATTTTTAAATAGACTTTGTTCATAGGTAAGGGCAGGTGCCCCCAAGCTGCGGAAAAATGGAAAACACGTTACTCGGACTTTCCTGCAGGTTAGAACGACAGAATCTTATAACTTATACCCTGGGATTGCAAATTTCAATTGCAATCTTTTTTTGAATAACTAAGAAAAAATTTTCAAACTTGGGAGATGGATTTTGCAGATTTAGAGGCTCAGATTGATTCTTACGTTAAGATGTTAATCCTTTGCAGCCCGCATAATCCGGTGGGAAGGATCTGGACACGACAAGAGCTCACACAGTCCAGGGGGAGAAGGCTTTATGAGAACGAATATCGTATGTCCCCGCTCTACTATGGAAAAAGCTCTGCTACAGTTAGAACAAGCAGTCAAGCAACTTTCCTATACAGGAAAGTAAAACATCAGAATATTGGGGAGGAATTAAAATGGATCACACGAATGAATATGATTTCAAAAATTTTGTTCAAGATATGACGGTTATGGTGGAACGGAGTCAGAGCGATAACGAGTGTGTTGTGGAAGCAGAAAGGTTAGTTGGTAAATTAATTCAATCCCAATCATGGCTTCCTTCTGAGAAAAGAAGACCCAGTGAGGGAGGGTACTCGCGGCATCTGTTGTATTGTGACCCAGAGGATCGTTTCGAAGTGATCGTGCTAGTCTGGAAGCCCGGCCAGAAGACCACTCTTCATGATCACGATGATACATGGGGAGCAGAAGGAGTTGTCGCGGGTAAGGTTAAAGTGACTAATTATATACGATTAGAGGAATTATCTGGGGGCAATATTGTTAAGTTACAGCATACTGATACCATCATTGTAAACGAGCAGAATACAGGAAAGCTACTGCCTCCAGCAGACTGTCATATCTTGGAGGGGGTAGGTAATACACCAGCCATCACGATCCATGTTTATGGAAAGCAATTGAGAAAATTTCGGGTATTCACCCCTTTAGACGGAGAGGGGCTATATCTTGCAAAAGAAAAGCGGGTTGAATACTCCCCTGCTTAGAATCGATTAAATAGTGAAAGTGTGGTCCGGTCTGTCCTTACATCCTAAGAAGAGGCGGGCTACACAATTTCATTTTGTCACATTCTGAATTTAATGGAGAAAATGCGGATCTACAACTAATCATAATAAAAAGCCACCTAAAAAAAGATGGCTTTACCTCATATGTCTAATAATAAGGATTAACATGGTAAAAGTAAGGATTAACATGGTAAGGATTAACATGGTAAAGGTAAGGATTAACATGATGAGGATTATCATGATAAAGGTAAGGACTATAATGGTAAAGGTAAACATGATGAGGATGATTACGTAAACCAAATTCATCTAGACGCCAATCACTTAATTTAAAATGTCTCATGGGTAGACCATAATTTTTTTTCCAGACGGCTCATAGTCTAACACACCACCTTTTTTCCATATCTTATGAATGGGTAAATGAGTATGACTGGGTCTTTACTTATTATTATATTCCTCATACGCTTTCTTCTCGCGATCATTGAAAGCTTTTACCTGGTAATAGTAATAGTGCTGCTCGCAAAAATAGCCTTCCAGCTCCCAACTGGTCCAACTATAAAGCGGTTTTAACTATTCTTGTTTCTTTCCTTTATAAATTTCTTGGCTTTTAATCCACCGTTTTGTTACATGTTTTCTTGGTCTTGAAAAATTTTTTCTCAAACGTGATAGAAAATAGGAATGATTAACCTATAAGAGGCTGAAAAAATTGTGATTTTGCAAGGAATTAAAGATTGGCACGAATATTGCAAATTAATATTCATGACTAAGAGATAAGGAGGTAAGCGATGTATAAAGCCGTTATTCTAGGAACTGGACCTGCTGGGTTAACCGCAGCAATCTATTTAGCACGTGCTAACATAAGTCCTTTGGTCATTGAAGGGCCTGAACCAGGGGGGCAATTGACATTGACAACAGATGTCGAGAATTTTCCTGGTTTTCCTGAAGGGATTATGGGACGAGAGTTGATGCAGAACATGCGAAAGCAAGCTGAGTTTTTTGGAGCAAAGTTTAAAAGAGGCTGGGTTAAAAAAGTCGACTTTTCCAATAACCCTTTTACCTTAACGGTGGAAGGAATAGGGGAGCTTAAAACGCAATCTTTAATCATTTCAACGGGAGCTTCAGCGAAACTTTTGGAGATTCCAGGGGAAAGAGAAAATATTGGTCGTGGGGTAAGCACCTGTGCGACATGCGATGGATTTTTCTTTAGAGGAAAGAAAATTATCGTTGTCGGGGGCGGAGATTCTGCTATGGAAGAGGCAAATTTTTTAACGAGGTTTGCTTCGAAGGTTCGGGTTGTCCACCGCAGAAAGGAGCTTCGCGCTTCCCAAATTATGCAAGACCGTGCCAAAAAGAATCCAAAAATTACGTGGAGCTTAAATTCCATTCCTGAAGAAGTGATCGCAGGGGATCGACACGTTACTGGCTTGAAAGTGAAAAACAGCGAAACAGGAAAAGAGGAAGTTCTGGAAACTGATGGTGTTTTCATTGCCATTGGGCACAAACCGAACACAGCATTTTTAGATAATCAAATCAAAACGGACGAAATGGGATATATCATGGTGAATCCTGGTACAACCGAAACGAATATCCCGGGTGTATTTGCATGCGGGGATGTTCAAGATCATAAATACCGCCAAGCCATTACGGCTGCGGGAAGTGGTTGTATGGCTGCTCTGGATTGCGAAAAATATCTTGATGCAAGTGAATTATATAGTGGAAACTCAATCTATCAATGAGAATCAAATATGGGGAGGATTTTAATAATGAAAGAGATTAAAACAAAACAAGAGTTTGAAGAGGCGATTTTATCAACAAAACCAGTTATGGCCAAATTCTATGCCGAATATTGCCCAGACTGTCAGCATACCGATTTATTTATGCCCAACTTGGAAGAAGCGTTTAGAGAAAAAGTGGAAATGATTGCGGTAAATAGTGAACATTTTCCAGAGGTATTAGAGAAGCTGGATGTGTACGGAATCCCAAGCTTTATTGCTTTTAAAGAAGGGAAGGAACTGAACCGCTTTGTAAGTAAACTTGGAAAAAGTCAGGAAGAGGTTGAACAGTTTCTTAATCAAATTGTAGAGGCAAGTGGAAAACTAGGATAGAAAATCCTTGCCAATAAATATTGAGCAGTCACTCAATATTTATTGGCCATCTATTTAGTCTCAACAAACTTATCAACTATTTTTTCATAGAAACTATACAGTTTTTAGAGTTCGAATAACACGCCGACTTTGTGCCGGTAGTAGTTGAGTATTGTAAGACCTTTTTTGCTTCAAGGAGGATAAGAAATGGAACTTATGAAAAATATGAAGGAATAAAATGATCTGAAATCCGAAATGGAGACATCAGCATTAAAGTATGGACTGGTGATTCATGAGGATTAAAATAGTTTACACGTCTTAATGGTTTGTCAGGAGGAACAGAGGGTGCAAACAACAAAACGATTCCAAAAAGGCGTATAAAATTTGGAGGCAAGTGTAAGCTAACATACATATATAAGCTGCCGCGGGAGGTGAGTAAGTATGAGTAATGATGCAAGAGGTTCTAAAAAAAATAAACGAAATGATGCAAACCATGTGAATGCTGAGACGAAAGCCAATCAAAGACGAATTTCAGAAAAGAATAACCAAGAGAATAATGATAATAAAGAATAATAAATTTCTTCTCATATAACAAAAAAAGATTATAGAAAAATTTTTTACTAGAGAACTTGATATTTCACATCAGTTCTCTTTATTGATTTATCACTCGAAAAAGAAGGTCATATCCAGGACCATACACCTCGTTAGAATATATATTAAAGGTAATTTCTGTAAATATAAGTTCGTTTCCTTTTGTCCTAGAGTTACTGCCTAATTAAAACCATCTTTTACATAAGCTCTAGTTGACGAGTGGGATAAAAGTCTGGCATTGGGTGGCTTATTATAAAGAACATGGTATAGAAGGGCTGTGATACTAACAAAGTTGATTGGTGCGTCAACTGGTGCAAAACTGGCTGGTTTTAATTGCAATAGTTCATTAGGTATAGGTTCAGCAATGGTTTCCAGGGGAAAGTGGCACTCATTATTGCTGCATTGGCTTTGAAGCCAATTTACTCACTCGAGAAATGTTTGCTGTTGTTATTGGTTACAACGATTGTTACCCCTCCAATGATGCAATGGTTCTTTATTCAAGCTAATAATTTACATAAACAGAAATAATATCGCCATCTTTAGCTGTCAGAAAGGGTCTTTCTAGGTCGCAAGGATTCTTCTAATCAGCTTAATAAAAGATAAAAGCGTCGTTGCATTATGATTTATTTTTTAGTTATTTTTTTTATGTTGTACATCACATTATAATAACCAGTATCTTTACTCCCTTGCCTATGAATATTCACAAAATTTTTGTTCATAATAAACATGACTAGTGGTTTAGACTTTCGAAAAAATGGTGAATAGTGAAGGAGACTTATAACATGACACATAAACAACAATATCAGCAAGCTATCATTGCGGCTCAACAAGCACAACGGGCTTTTCAAACTGCTCAAGCTAATGCAAACCCACAACAATATCAACAGGCACAGCAACAACTTGAACAGGCTCAACAACATCTTCAACAAGTCCAACAGTCTTGGTTCTAATTCAACTAACTAATAAATATTTTCTGAATCAATATGAATAAAAATACATAAAGAAAATAAGAAAGGTAAATTGAAAAACATTTACTTTTGGTTAAACTAGGCTACGAAGGATGGTTCAAAAATCAATATAGTATTTTAACAAGGCTTTGATTGAAAATATAGGTTTTAACGCTTTTAACTAACTAATCTCAATGTCTTCACCACTTGGTCTATTAGGAAATCCTTTCTCGTTGTATTTCCTGGCCTTTTATGTTTAATTAAGGTTGATCATAAACTCAGCATCAGAATAAAGCTCATATAAGCTTGTTAACAATCCTATTAAAATAAGCAAACTGTCCTTTATACATTTTAACTCCATTCTTAACCTTCATAGCAAATTCCTTGTTTGGTGTCGATTGCTATTTTTTGTTCCCTAGTGAAGGCTCTTTTGTTAGTGGAATATTACATTGCTAAATAATCTTCCAGAATTCCTGTATAGTTTCAGCTTTTTCGTAGAATGACCCTACTAGATTAATAAATACATTTGGAACCCAATGGGCTACAAAATTCGCTTGTTTTAAAGAGTTTTCTAGAGAATTATCCACATGAAAGAATTGGGCTACAGCTTTACGTTTATTGTTTTTAATAATTTGTTTTAAGAAAGAAGTAGTTGTTTTAATAGCCGGACACTTTTTGGATTTTTGGACTCTTTCACAGGTTGAATAATGATGGCATTAGCTGTTTGCATCTCAAACCTTGGCACCTCTGGTGGGGGGATTATTTGGTGGGCAAATCTAAGTTATATAAATGAAATTGATATTTGCCCACCAAATTCAACAAAAAAATTTAATTAATGATTTCCTTGGTGTATTCCTCAAACTTGTCTACGTTTTCTTTTCGAGTTTTTTGCTTATATGTGCGTAAACATCAGAAGTTATAGCAACGCTGTCTTTTCTGAACATATTTCATATCCGCTCCAGCTTCAAGCTGGAGCACTGCATGTGTATGACGGAGGGAATGGATGGGAGGAGAAGTCAACTCAGCCCTTTTTAAGAAATTGCTGAATGCGTTAAATAAGGTAGACTTTGGCATGAAGCTGCCAACATCCCTGCAAAGTATTAGATTTGGATCATTTCAAGACTAGTTTATATTGGTTTTGATGCCGTAGGCGATGTTGGGAGTACTTGTGTGAGTGTCTGGCTAATGGAATAACCCGTTTATAAAAGAATCTACTAACATTTTTCCAACGAAAGAGTTTTTCGAATATGATTTTCAGTTGAAATTTTAATTAACTGATGAAGTAGTACTAAATAATTTACTCTCCTTTTATCTTTTAATGAACGAACGCACCTGTTAGTTGAACAAGATTTTTTTATTAATGTTCTTTAATTGGCTAAACCCAAAATCTAGATGCAAAAAAAAACGGAATGGTAGATGGTGTGAATGTAGGTACCTCTACCGTACTCCCTGTTATAACCAACTTTTCCAGGTAGTCTGTAACATTCCACATATTTAAGCCTTTTTTATTTATGCTTTAGGGAGACGGGGATCTAGCTCACTCAAAGCGAGTTGCTTTCCTTGGCAAAAGGACATCCGGAATTGTACTTGAAGCAAAAACTTTTACGGTATCTCCGGCATTTAATTTCACTATGACACTAACTGATACAACTAGAGAGTATCATAGGACACATTTACATTCACAACTGGATTACCTACGTTTGAAATAGTATCGGTATCATTTTGAGCCTGGACCTGAAGTTGAGCTAGAAGTTGAGCCTGAAGTTGTGCCTGGGCTTGAAGTTGAGCTAGAAGTTGCTCTTGTTTTTGTTGCTGTTGTTGAAGTTGGAATTGAATATGTTCTAATTTACAGTTACTATCATCATGATTGACATAATCGCATCGTTTTTTCTTCATACAACCATCATCATGCTGGTCATGATCGCATCGTTTTTTCTTCATGCAACCATCATCATGCTGGTCATGATCGCATCGTTTTTTCTTCATGCAACCATCATCATGCTGGTGATTGTCGCATCGTTTTTTCCTCATACAACCATCATCATGCTGGTCATGGTCGCATCGTTTTTTCTTCATGCAACCATCATCATGCTGGTCATGGTCGCATCGTTTTTTCTTCATGCAACCATCATCATGCTGGTGATTGTCGCATCGTTTTTTCTTCATGCAACCATCATCATGCTGGTCATGATTGCATCGTTTTTTCTTCATACAACAATCATCGTGATTATGCATAAAAATATCACTCCTTTTTTGCTATACTTTAAGTTACTTTTTAAGGTCGCCTTATTTTGGACAAGTATCCCTGTATACCTATTATATGAACAATTTTAAGAAATGAATGAGCACTCTCCCTATTAAAAATTAATGTAGAGTGAAATTCAGAAATTATACTTAAGGATGGTTTGCTCCGCATTCCGTCTTTTATTGAATATATATCCTAAGCGACTACCCCGTTGGGTAGGCGTTTTTTAATACTTTCTTTCGGGGTGCCTTTTTGCAGGAAATCATCTTCTTTTGTCGAATTTGTAGGGAAAAAAGGGTGTTGAAAGTGGATATCATATCATCATTATTAAAAAATAAGAACGTGTCTATTTTTTTATAATGACATTTAAAATTTGTTAGAAAAAATATAGCTAACGCCCGAAAAACGACCGATAAATGCCCGATTAATCATGATATATTACTCTTGTTCGTCTCATTGGACGGCTTTTTTTTATGAATATATCCTAGGCATACATTTTTGCGATAAATAAAAATTAATTGAAGGAATACATTTTCAATAACCCTCGGAATAAAACCATCGATCCCTTTTTATGGAGATGGTTTTTTTATTTGTAGCTCTGTTAAGAGTACATTTACTCAACAAGTGCATAAGATAATTTTAAAAACTGAAGGATTGAGAAAAATGTATTATGTTCCTTATATCCATCCCTATGAATATCAAAATCCTTATTATGTTAATGTACCTATGTATAACCATTTAAGAAATCCTGATTATTGGCTTGTTAATAATGCTAATCAATTGGGTTTTTTACAAACATCAAACGGAAGAAATCATAATGAGGCAAATGATTATGGACCAAAACCATTTGTAGTAAATATCAACGAGGCTTCGAAACAAAACACTACCTATCGTACTGCTATTTGGACAGGAAAACATTTGCAAGTTACACTGATGAGTCTTAAAGTTGGTGAAGATATTGGTTTAGAAATTCACCCTAATGTTGACCAATTTTTGCGTATTGAGCAAGGTCAAGGTGTTGTTCAAATGGGGAATAGACAGGATAATTTAAACTTTGTACGAAACGTCCATGATGATTTTGCAATAATGATACCTGCTGGCACATGGCATAATGTAACCAATACAGGTAACATTCCTCTAAAACTTTATTCGATATATGCGCCTCCTAACCATCCATTTGGCACTGTTCATGTTACCAAAGCAGATGCATTGGCTTCGGAAGAAGGGCATCGGATATGGCAATAGATTAAACCTTTAAAAAATCCCCATCTCCTTAACTTTGAGTATATTCTTCAGTGATATCATTAGTGTAATCGTTATGGATTAATAAAAGCGCTTTTCGAATCGAGTGGGGCTCCATTTTTTATAAAAAAAAGTAAATGAAGTAAATACACTTTTAATAATCCTTTTGTATTCATCACTGTCCCATTCTCCTCAATCATGGGGGAATTTAGGTTAATTAGAAAATGAATGGAGATAAGTATTATTGACTATCCCCAATAATACGCCATACAAAAATGCCCGTCTCTTATCGAGAGGGGCATTCTTGTATTATTCGATTGAATGTTATTTCATTAATGATATACGTTAACCCCTTTGGATGCCCAGTCACCATAATTCGTGATATGCATATTAACTTGTAAACTAAGGAGTCTTTCTCTGTCTTTATAATGCCAGTATACCGGCTGTATCAAAGACAGCTAAGTGTTTTAATATCATGTCAAAAAGCCTTATTTCATCATTATTAGTAAAAAAATCAGACCTTTTATTTTTTGATTATAATCTTTTCAAATGAACCTTTTTATTTCCTTCTACATACATTATCTAAGCAAACAGCCCAAAGTTTTTCGGTAAATCCAGGAGGTATTCGTATGAGAAAAAATTTCAAGCAATACGGTCAAACTCTCCATTTAGTTGGAGGGAACTTAGTATATATTTCTAATATGATTTATCCTATTTATTCAAATGGAACTATTTCTAATTATCAACAATACTGTTTGGATATAAAAAATGCAATAAGTGTTAGTCAAAGCAGTATACAATCTCTTGAGACAATTTCTCCTCCGTATATTTTAGAAGAGGAACATGGATTATTGATCAAAGCATTTAAAGATATATTAATTTGTCTAAACAGTTTAATACTAAGAATTAAAAGTGTAACACCCGCAGAAATAAAAGAAGCTGATATTATGAATGAAATTTCTATATTAAAAGTTATTCAACAGGAATTAACTGAAACTACACTGGGTTTGATTGAAAAGCTAAATTCACAAACAAGAAGGTGAGATGTTTTGAACCTAGGACCTGATGAAAATAATATATTGTATTCCTTACCTACTAATACTGCGGATAAGATTGATTTTTTTGGTGAAATGATTGTAAACATAGGGAATATCATCACTGTTATCGGGATTGCTGTAGAGGCCCAAGAAGAGGCCCAAGAATTTGAAGAGATTGAAGAAGTTGAAGAGGGAGAAGGAGCTACTAAGAATCCAAATACCGCCAATGCAGGATCAGAGCATAATGCAGGCTTTATATTAGCATTGATTGGAAGCCTATTGGTGACTATTGGAGACATGGTATCTACAGGGGCTACTGCACTCGCAATTGAACAAACAGCTTTATTAGAGAAAAAAGCAGAACAAGAAGCAAAGGAACAAAGTAGAAAAATTAAAAAAATGGAAAAACAAATAAATACATTAACTCAGGATATGAAATCTTTACATTTGATTACCGAATCTCTAAAAAGAGAAGTGATCTTCTTACAAAATTTTATTTATCCCCATTTTTATCAACAGTGAATTTTGCAGTTATTAATATTAAATTCAGTAGGGCGGAGGCAATTATATATGAATAACGATATTTCCTAGATTGAAGAGGCGAATAACACCTTAATAGGAAGGGTGTTCACACTCGGAGGCACTGTTTTATTTCTTATTGGTTCATTTATTGCAGTGGTATTAGCCTTTCAAGCATTAATAAACTTATCCATAATTAAATAAATGTTTATGATGTATAATTTCACAATTAACTAGTTAGAATCGGCGCGTTGCTAATCTTTATGCAAACAAAAATCCCGGCTTTTAAATATCTTTACATTTACATTCGTTTTGATCTAAGTCACTAACTTTTTTCTCAATAAGTGTAGTATGAATAAAAATCTGGATATGGAGCATATCCGGGGGATCCATATTCACCAATTCCACCGTAAAAGGGCTCTGAAAGAAATGCACCAGCAAGTCCCCCTGCGAAAGGAAATCCATAGCTAATACCAATACCAACATAATCTCCAATGGGACCAGCATATCCAATACTACCAACCGGACCAACATGCCCAATACTACCAACATGTCCAACACCACCAATGTGCCCAACACCACCAATGTGTCCAACCCCTCCAATGGGACCAATACCACCTACAGTAATCCTCCTTAATTCAACTATATTTACACCTCCATTTAATTCAAACATTCCAAGTAATCTCTCCCCTATTTTTCAATTTGATTTAGAGTATGCAAAGGGAAGGAAGAAGTTTAGATTATTACCTAGGAATATCAACATTATTTATGTTTTATATTTCCTGTTACGAACCACATTTAACACATATACAATAACCCCTCTCAATGTGAGAAGGGCTTTTAAAGTAGATTATCTTTACAAATCCATTCGTTCTTGTAATTAGTCGCTTACTTTTTTTCTCAATAAGGGTAATATAAATATGGGTCAGGATATGGTGCATAGCCTGGATATGCATATCCATCATATCCGTATCCATCATATCCATATCCATAATACCCACCATAGCCGCCATAAAAAGGTCCTGAAAGCAAAGCTCCAGCAGCAAGACCACCTAAAAAAGGAAATCCAAACCCAAAAGGTCTCCCAAACCCAAAAGGCCTTCCAAACCCAAAAGGCCGTCTCCCGAACCCAAAAGGCCTTCCAAAACCTCCAAAGTGACCTCCAAAACCAATACGTCTTCTTAAATCATTTAAATTTATATCTTCATCTGTGTATATATAATCCATTTTTTGCGATTCCTCCTCTATTCTTTATTTGATTTAGAGTATGCAAAGAAAAGGATGATGATTAGGTTCATACCTAGGAATATGTACTGGGAAACTTCTACTCTGTAAAAAGTCTTGTTCCTTTTGAATGTAAGTAAACCTTGATGTTATGTTCATTGTTTTTCCTCACAATTAATAACGAATTGCTTTAATTTCTGCGTGATCTATTTCCTTAATCATATTACCCGGGAGTGAAGGAACTCCTAGGTCAATGTTGCTCTTATTGACAGATTGAACAGTAGTGGAGTCGTCAGAGATGCGTATTAATGCACCTAAACATTTATTATCATCTTCTGCAACCTGAATATCTGTCGCATCCGTATCACCTTTGTTGAGAATAAATCCGGTTACATTAACGCCTCCATCCCAAAAAGTAAATCATAGTGATGAAGAATTATAATGTAATACTTGAAAATCGAACGATTTAAAATTTTTATAAAAAGAGGAACATATGGATAAAGGAGGAATGTGTGTGTGTCGTAATATAATGATTTTCTTTTCCCTGTATTTTATAACTTCCTTTTTCTCTAATTCACAATCGTAAAAACCCCTTTTTTATTACCGGCAGTCTTTTAAGGAGCAATAGCAACTTTAGTTATATTAATTAGTTATCCTATATATTTTTATACGATAAAAAGATAAAATAACTAAAATATTCCTTTTTTAAAATGAAAAGGAATATTTTTTGCGTGTTTAATATATACTTAGTTTTTGTTAATAAAAGCCATTAAAGCTATTCTAGTTGAAAAAACATCAATGGTAATAGCTTTAGGTTCAGCAATTATAGTTTCTGCTACGGGGGCATGTGCAGCAGAAACTGAAGATCTGGTAAATTCACAAGAAAAATCATTTACTCAAGAACCAGACGGTACAGGTAGTTCCATTCTAGCGAAGAATAAAGTTAAAGGAAGGTTAGATGTACATTCCCCACCCTTGATGAGAACCTATGCAGTCGCTAAATCATCTGCGAACAGGTTGCAGGGTTATATTTACGCACAAGCTAAAACCTATAATGGTGATGTTCTTTAATCAAATCAAAATCTGCAAGTGCTACCAATGCGGACTATATTGAGTTAAAACAATGAACGGAACATTCTACTTCTTGAATGATTTCGCTTTGGGACTCATATTTTTAAACTTAAAGGTTATAAAACTATTGCTGGTCAAACAAAGGCATATTGATAATTGGTGATAGAAAAATAATGAAGAGATATAGCTCATTGCGTATCTCTTTTAATTAGGAGGAGATTGGTTTATGAAAAAATACTACATAGCAGCGTTATCTATTTTGCTATTGCTTGGAGTTTCTTACTGGTTTTTTTCTTCATCGCCACCTAAAGAAGTAAGCACTTCAGATATGGGGGAGGTTGAAGAAGAACGTGAAGTAATGAATGGGGCTGAGTATGGTTCGATTGGGTATGGGTTGGAAAATTTGAGTGGTAAAATTATTGATGAAGGAAGTACGCTTACTAGCACAGACAATGAAGTGTCAGTTATTGCCTCAGTAGACAACAATATTGATGAGGACAGAAGGTATGCACTACTTATTTTTGAAGATTATGAACAAGTAAAGTTTAAAGTTGAAAATAAGGGGCAGGACGTAAATAAGTATTTCTTTGATATGAAACCTAACAGCTCCTTAAACTTTAAAGTTTCTGTTCCCATTCGTTCGGATTCCAGTGAATTGACTTTTGTAATCGTGCAAAAGCCGGAGTATAAATTGAAGGAGCTCGATCTAGTTAGGGCAGGAATTTTAGAACAAGTTTTAAGTATGCGGTTTTCCATCAACCAAGCTGACAGCGGGAAAGACGTAAAAAAATTTAAGGAAGTAAAACCTGATGCGATTGTGAAAGATGGATTAAATGAAAATATATCCATCACAAATAGTCAGGAAAAGTTGCAATCAATTATGACCGAAAAAGAAGGCAAAAAGCTTAAGCTCTCTGCCGGAAATGAGACGAATGATCAAATCAGCTATGCAATCATAGCTTTAAAAGATTGGGAGCAAGTTCCGATAATAGATAACACAGAAGTCTTACATACCACTGTTCCACCAGAAACTAGAAATCTTTTTGATTTTAAACTACCCGAAGTCCAAAGAGAGAATAATTTCCAACTCATCGCCTTCCCGTTTCCTTATGAAGTAAATGCTGATAGTTATGAGAGTCAACAAACTTTTGGTTCCTTTAGAGTTGTTATTCAAGATAAAAAATAAGAGTGCATGCAATTCAGCTAAGACAGATATGAAAGAGGTTTATAATCTATTAAAGTAATGAAATAGATATTTGCCCACCAAATTCAGCAAAAAATTTAATCGATTATTGGTGAATGCTCGGAGTATGGCTGATTGGCCTTTCTTTTTGTTCTAATAGTAATTGCTTGTTTCTCAAGAATTTAAACAAGATTTTAAATATTAATAGCCCAATAATAGTGCCAAAACTATTCA
The DNA here is from genome assembly GCF_014844095.1 of Brevibacillus sp. JNUCC-41. Classification (NCBI taxonomy): domain Bacteria; kingdom Bacillati; phylum Bacillota; class Bacilli; order Caryophanales; family Bacillaceae; genus Peribacillus; species Peribacillus sp. JNUCC41. The sequence goes on from NZ_CP062163.1 coordinate 3,666,763, forward strand.
TTATAAGGTCATCAATGTCAAATGAACGGTAATTATAACCTATAAAAAATCCAGCTATTACTTGAACCACTTCTATAGTTAAACTAGTTAAGAATCCAATAAGGATAATCTGCTTTTTCTTTATTTTTGATAATAAAATTGAAGGTGCAAATCCTAATGGGATAAATAATAAAATATTTAAAGCATATTGCCTTATTACTGTTGAAAAATATCGAACCTCAATTGCTTCTTTGACTCCATTAAACGGAATTAAATTATTCTCTGATCCTAAATTATCTTCAATCATCACTTGAATTAAATAATTTTGATAAGGAAAAGGGAAGAAAGTGAAAACTACTAATCCAGTAAGATAAATACCAAAAATGATCCAATAAAAATAACGTAATAATGAGATATAACCTTTAAAAAATTTAAATCCAAAAAACAATCCAAAAAACGTAATCATAAGAATACTTGGATATAATCCATTCAACATAATAAAAAACTCCAAATCAAAAAATTATATTAATAACTTAAACTTCCTGAACCCTGAATTCTTACTCCTAGATAATTTTTATCTGCGCAGATACAAATAATAGAGTAACAAATACAAATAAAATGGTAAAATGTCCATTAGTTAATGATTTTTACCAATGATTATTCCATTGAAAGATTACAATTTGGATAAGTTTGTTTACAAGTATACAGATGGAACTGGTACACACAATAAAGGAGTTACCTCATCAAGCCTAAGTGCAGCAGGTTGGGCAAAGAAATTTGATTTAAAGGCAATAGGATCAAATGCAGCACCTAGAACCATAATGGCTACCAATCTTACCAAGTGAAAAAAGGTAATAAAAAATGATATCAGTGCCAACGCTTATGGGCATTATACACATGTTGAAGTTGGCATAACAGGGACGATCACAGTTGCAACTGGACATATTTCTGTCGGAGGAAACCCAAAGAAAAGTGACGAAAGTGTTCCGCTGATAACTTTTAAGTATTAATGGCTATGACTATTAATCTATTTGATTATTATAGATATTAATTATAATTAAGTGGAATCGTGTTGTAAGGAGTGTAACAATGAAACTTTTCTTGAATTTAGTGCTGGGTGTAGTTCTAAGTGTAGCAGTATTTTTTCTATTATTAACTGTTTTTAGCGAAGATGTTGGACCATTTTTCATTATAACTGTTTTAATTGGTCTTGTTTTAGGACTACAAATTTATATTCTTAGTAAAATAAAAAACATTAAAAGAGAATAATTACTACTCTAGGAATTCTAGAGATAACTAGAATCTCTAAAGAAACGTCTATCAAAGATAGGCGTTTTTAAATTGTAATATTCACCCGTAATTTGAATGAAAATTATCAGTTCATTTATGACTACATCGATAGTTGCTCAATAGGAAAGGAAATAGCACGAGCAATGCAGTCAACATCAATTGCGAATGGTTTCATCCCACATACCTAAACACTTAATATTTCTTAGACGGTATTGTTACCAATCTATTAGTTTTTCACCTCTGAAAAATTTTCCGTTTGGTCCCTCAGATCCGATTGTTGCTAACCATAAGAAAGACTCAGCGGCTTGCTTGGGTGTCGTTGGAACAGATGGTCCACCCATCTCTGAGCTTACCCATCCTGGATCGACGGCATTTATTTTAATATCACCTTTGACTTCTCCAGCAAGCAATTGTGTCAATCCGTTTAAGGCAAACTTAGACAGCTTATATGCCCCTACACCTGGATATGACAATTGGCTCATTTCGCCATATTCTGAGGAAACATTAATAATTCTGCCATAGCTTGTTTTTCCATGATGGGAATAAAGGAGCGGATTACATGGTAAACCCCAAAGAAATTGGTTTTCATTGTTTTCTCCAGAATGGAAGGGTCCATAGCCACTAACTTTTTATCTTCATCCAAATACACGCCTGCATTATTAATCAATACATCTAATCTTCCATATCGCTCATTTACAATGATCGCGGTCGAAAAATGCTTTCTTGATTGTCTACATCCATTACCAGAAATGATACCTCTACTCTGACTTCTTAAGTATATTGGCAATCTTATGACCCATTATTGGATCTCGACTTGTCAAGATGACCTTAAAACCTTCCAAAGCCAATTGTTTGACCACCTTATATCCAATTCCTCGATTACCGCCAGTGACAAGCGCAACTTTTGTATCCTTTGACATTTTCTAATTTCCTCCTTTTTTGCCTGCTAATCATAGGCAAGAGTAGATTATTGCACAATCTAGAAAAATGAAGGAATCAATCCCTATTCCCCGAAGAATCTTAAAGAAATCCATTTATCACAATTCGTAGTAATTATATTAGTTAAATGACTAAGTATAAGGGCTAGAGAAGGCTCTAATTCAAGGCAGAATTTTACAAATAATAATATTTTATTAAGCCATTTTGTATCGTAGATGAAGTGGGAGTGGGATAAAATTGGGGATTTTAATTAACATAGAGCAACCGATCCTTCAAACTTAATTTGTAGGATCGGTTGCTCTATTTATGGTATTTACTGTGTTTTTATGAATGTCTTCCGTTCCAGCCTCCAAGGAAGTTTTATAATAGTTACATTTAAGATTTATTAGTTCCATAGTTTTGTTCATTTCTACCAATTGTGCTTCTACAGCAGCTTTACGTTCTAAGAACATGTCATATCTTTGCTGTAAGGTAATATGGCTCATAGTTAAATGAGGGTGTAAAAGAGGAAATGACAGCCCGCCCTTATTTTATATATTTTACCAATTGAAAAACATCTATTATTTGGGGTGCTTTTCTTTGCAGGGAATTTGTCCCTTTTGTCAAATTAGTTAAACAAAGGGGATGAAAAAATGAATGATGATTATGAGAAAATCGGTATTTTATTATCCAATATGACAAACGAATTAGTGTCGAGTAGAGTAAGGATTAGAGCTATAGTAGAATTACTGGATGAAAAAGGACTAATAACCCGCGAAGAGTACGAAGATAGGTTTAAAAATGTTTTTGAACGAGATGCAATTTCATATAGAAATGATCTATTGAAAGAATTTAAATTTGATGAATAAGAGGAGAAGGCATCCATTAATTTGGGTGCTTTTTCGGGGTGAGAACGATGATCCATGATGAGAAAAAGAAACCGGTTAAGAAGCCAGTGAAGCTAAGAAGTAGAGATCTGGAAGGCCAATGAATATGAAAGCTTTTACAAATAAGTATTTTACAATATGAAATTTAAGCCAGAAGATTCCTAATGTGCAAAAAGGAAAAGAGTGTTAATCCTTATGTGATCAACACGCCCGTTAGTGCAGTAACACTCATGTTATTTTCTTAGATTTGATTTCATTAATAGTGAAATCTGTTGCTTATTCGTATTTGAAATTTATTCCAGTTGATTAACAATTAACTTTTGTCTTTGCAATCGATGATTTTGACTTAACTTAGCTTTCGCTTTTATTTTGTTGATTTTTATTTTGCATCCTTGAACTCCTTTGTTCATACCAGCGAAAAACAATGCAGGCCATGAAAAATTACTAAGACGGTTTGGTTTTTGATGTCTTTCCAAGTTAAGTCTATATTCTTCTCATCTATAAAATTTAGTCTTCTAAAAGCTAACTTTCATTGAGTTAGCTTTTCTCTGATACAGTTCCGTTTTTTGATATGGGAGCATTTTTGCCTAATATAACAGAAAAGACAACAATCACTGCTATTACAAGAGTGAAAATTGTAATGGATTCATCTAGAAATACTGTTGCAAATAGAATCATCAAAAATGGTTGTAAATATTGAATCTGACTAACTCTTGCTATCCCGCCCAAAGCCATTCCGCTATACCAAGCAACATATGCTAGAAATTGACTAACCACTGCGAGATAAATAAAACTAATCCAAGCTTGTATTGGGGCATGAAGCATTTCAGTTGTCAGATTCAGCCCAACTGGAATAATGAAAAATGGAGCACCGATCATAATTGCCCATGCAATCACTTGCCAGCTACCTAATTCTTTCGCTAATTCTCCCCCTTCTGCGTAACTAAGTCCCAGAATGATCACTGCTGCCAGTAAAGCTAAATCGGCAAATTGCAACTGCCCGAATCCAAGATGAAGGGCATACATAATTACCGCTAAAGAGCTGATCATACTAGAAATCCAGAATTTGAGAGATGGGAATTCACCTGCCCTAAATATAGCAAATCCGGCTGTCGCTAACGGTAACAGAGCTAATTCCACAGCTCCATGAGAAACAGGTAAGGATTCCATTGCCCAAGAAGTGAGGAGAGGAAATCCTAAAACTGCACCAAAAGCAACAATGAGTAGGCGTTTGAATTGGTGAAGAGAAGGTAGCTTTTCCTTTCGAACAATTAGTACAACGGCTACTAAAATAGCGGCTACAACTGTTCTTCCTAAACCAACGATCGTAGTCCCAAAATATTCTACTGCAATACTTGTAGAAGGGAGTGTTAAGCTAAAACAAATGACCCCCACTAATCCTAAAAATAATCCGAATTTTTCTCTTGTTACTCCCCGCATCTTCTCTAGCCCCCCATTTATACTTTCTACCCATCTGTACCGTTTTTTTACTTATCTTAAAAACAGTTTTGATATAATTAACATACTATGATTCCATTCAATAAAAATAAACCATTTTTTTACCTATCTGTCCTGGTACAGTTGGAGGGGGGCATTAAATGAATTCAAAATATATGAAGATAATCGAAGACATTAAGCTTCGATTAGAAGATGGTTCGCTAATTGCAGGCAGTAAACTGCCTTCTGTTCGTCAGTTATCTGAGTATTTTTCATGTAGCAAAAATACGGTCATTAAAGCATACGTAGAACTTGAAAAAGAGCATTTAATTTATTCTGTTCCTAAAAGCGGCTACTATGTTGTGAATGAATACCAAAAAGCGCCGGAAGAAAATGAGGTAATTGATTTTTTGTCTGCCGGTCCAGATAAAAATGTTATGCCTTATGTGGAATTTCAACATTGTATAAATCAAGCAATTGAACATTATAAAGAAGAGCTTTTTACATACTCTGATCAACAAGGTCTTTACTCACTACGAGTACAGTTGGTGAAATATCTGCAAAATTTACAGGTTTTCACTCAACCAGAAAGATTAGTCGTTGTATCTGGCTCCCAGCAAGCACTTAATTTATTGGTTTCTATGCCATTTCCAAATGGGAAAAACAATATTCTAATTGAACAGCCTACTTATTTCGGATTCATTGAGTCAATCAATCTGCATCAAACTACTACTTTTGGAATTGAATTATCAATGGAAGGGATTGATCTTGATCGTCTGGAATACATTTTTCGAAATAATGATATAAAATTTTTCTATATTATCCCGAGATTTCACAATCCACTAGGCCATTGTTATACGAATAGCGAAAAGAAAAAAATCGTGGAGTTAGCTGAAAAATACGATGTATATATAGTGGAGGATGATATATTAGGAGACCTTGATCCAAATCCAAAATCAGATCCATTATTTTCTTTTGATCCTTCTGGGAGAGTGATCTATATTAAAAGCCTTTCGAAAATTTTTCTCCCTGGGTTAAGAATTGGTACTGTCGTTCTTCCTGAATTAATGATTAACAATTTCATACGATATAAATTCAGTACGGATTTTAATAGTTCAGCTCTTTCTCAAGGTGCGCTGGAAATCTATTTAAAAAGCGGTATGTTTAATAGCCATCTCAAAAAAGTTAAAGAGCTTTATAGGAATAAAATGCAAATCCTTCAAGAAGCATGTCAATTATTTCTGCCGGCCAATACTTCTTTTTCAAAACCGACTTCCGGATTCTATCTTTCCATCAGTTTGCCCGAAAATGTGAAAGCAAAACAGGTGGTCCATATGCTAAGCGAGCAGTATATATATGTTGATGATGCATCAAGGATGTTTTTAGCAGAATATAAAAAGGAAAATCTCGTTCGATTGTGCATCTCACAAGTGAACGAGAGTCAAATTAAACTAGGGGTAGAGCGATTGGCTCACTGTATTGCTTTAATTGACAGTAGAAAAAAACATGTTACTCCAAATAACTTTTTACTCATATAGTATGGGTAAGTTTTTATAGTGGTCAGCATCTGAGGATTATAAGGATTTCCAAGCATTTATCAAAACGGTTGAGTATGCAACATGGAAATTGAGCAATGTTCTATTTGAATCATCATGATATGTTTTCTGTGAAGTTATCCTAATAATCCTGCAATAATATACTATATACCAATTGATTTTAAGATGAAATATAAGGGTTACTTGAAAGGAGTATTCCTCATGAATATTACATCTTTTTTAATTTACTGCTTTATTGTTTTAAAAGCGTATATGGAATAACGGCGTTTGAATATATGTCACATTTAAAAGAAAAGGGGTAAATATTCCAGCATTTTAAATGATTCCACACTACATTACCAAAATATAATGACGGCAATCGTGTAAGTCTATACGATTAAATTAGGATAAAAATAAAAGGGGGAATACAGTTGTCTTTAAACGTAGGGGATATTATTACATTTGAACGGACTTTCACTAAAGAGGATGTTGAATTGTTCACAAAAGTATCATGGGATGAGGCGATTCACCATATTACTCCCGATGAACAGGGAAGACTTGTTATTCAAGGGTTGTTGACTGCTTGTTTACCAACAAAAGTTGGTGGAGAAAACAATGTACTGGCTCGTACTATGAATTTTGAGTTCATTAAACCAGTTTTTACAGGAGATACAATAGTATGTGAAGTAACGATCGAAAAATTTGAAAAGAAAGATAATGGTAGAATATCTATTTTGGCAACTTTCCTATGCACAAATCAGAATGCGGAACATGTATTAAGAGGAAGCTTTGCGGGAGTAATAGTATAAACTAATATATATAGAATTGCTTCTATAGCCTCTAACCCGCCGATAGCGGAAAGAAAAGATCATTCTTTATGAGGTTGCTTGTGGCTTTTAATGAGTTTTAGTAATTTTAAAGCATCCTGTCGAGGATGTTTTTTTATTGGAATAAATACACAATGATAAAGACTGTGATGTTAATCCTGTAGAATGACAACAAAGTCATATAAATAAAGCTGTTTAAAAATTAGCTTGTTTATAAGGAGAGGTTCTGATATGATTGTTTGATAAATTTTTTAAGGGGTTTAGAGAGGGTGAGTCAATTGACTAAAAACCTTAGACAATTGAAAAATGTTTCGGTGTTCCAAACGCTTCTAACTTAGAAAAATAATTTAGAAGCGAGGAATAATTATATGAAAAATCAAAGAATCTTTACTATATCATTTCTTTTTTTATTTATAAGCAACTTTTTAGTTTTTATTGGGTTTGAAATGTTGCTGCCTATTTTGCCTGCCTATTTGTTAAGCATGAATGCATCTTCCATTCAGGTAGGTCTAGTCACATCATTATTTACGATAGGTGCTGTTTTAATCAGGCCTTTTGTAGGTTACTATTTAATTGATAACCAGAGGAAAAGTCTGGCCATTTGTGCAAGTGCAGCTTTAATGATCATTACAATACTATATCCGTATCTTAATATTATATGGCTTATTCTATTGTTACGGCTTTTCCATGGTGCTGCTTGGGGGGTATCAACCACAGCTAATAGCACAATAGTAGTGGATTTGATTCCTAAGACACGCTTAGGAGAAGGGATAGGGTATTTTTCTATATCCACAACGGTCGGAGCTATCGTTGCACCGAGTATAGGTATCCTTATCTATGACTCTTTTTCCTTCGATATTTTGATATGGTCATCAGCAGTATTGAGCTTATTGGCGGTAATTGCGCTTCAATTTGTATATTCACCTACTAATGTAAAGCGTAAGAAGAAACCATTTCGCTTTTTGGATATGATTTTTGAAAAAGACGTATGGTTCCCAGCATTACTTACCGTTATTACAACACTAGGTTTTGGGGCTATCATTACATTCTTGGTTCTTTTTGGTAAACAAAAGGGAGTAGATCATATTTTTCTATTCTTCCTTATCAATGCAACTGTATCAACTTTACTACGGCCGTTTACAGGAAAATGGTATGACAAAAAAGGACCTTGGTCTATTATCATTATCTCAGCTATGTTAGGATTTTTGTCACTTTTTATCCTGTCTTATACGACAAATCATATTCAACTTATCATTGCGGCGATTTTATTTGGGGCAGGTTATGGCACTGTTATGCCATGTTTACAAACGTGGACTGTTCAAAAAGTAAGAGAAGAAAAAAGGGGTGCAGCCAACGCAACCTTTTTTTCCAGCTTTGATGTTGGTGTTGGAATTAGCGCATTTGTATTAGGCATTTTAGCTGAATGGATTAGTTTAGAGATGATCTTCAGGTTTGTTAGTCTAAGTTTTATTGTTGTTGCAGTTTTAGTCTATAAGGATTATATAAATAAAAGTAAGGCATAAATAAATCGAACTAATACAAATCCACCTCTATTTTAATAGAGGTGGATTTGTTTGCTGGAATTATAATACCAATACGGCTATAACTGGAATGCATCTAGTTCCACTCGTAAGCACATAAGGGATGTATTAAAAAGGCAGCTAATGACCTAGTCAGCAGGACAAGTGTTAAAAATCAACGATTCTTTTTTTGACCGATTCTACAGTAATTTTCTTGCCAGCAGAAGTGCTTTGATTTGCGAATCTCAAGCTTCAAAGCTCATATCAAATTTCCCAGGTGCGAAGTTTAAGTTATAATAGTTAAAAACATCCGTCTATATAAGATGGATGATGTAAGCTTCTTGATTAATACATAAAAAGGATTGGTGAATAAGAATGGCAATAGTTGATGTAACGGTTATTCCTGTTGGTACACAAACTCCAAGTGTCAGCAGTTATGTGGCAGATATTCAAAGAGTATTAAAGCAATATGAAGAAAAGGGAGAAATCCGTTTTCAACTGACTCCCATGAATACAATCATTGAAGGCGACCTGCCTAAGTTGTTTGAAGTGATCCAAGCGATGCACGAAGTACCTTTTGAAAAAGGTCTTGCTAGAGTTTGTACGAATATCCGAATCGATGACCGTCGTGATAAAGAACGCAAAATGGAAGACAAAGTAAAGCGAGTGAAGGGCATGCTTGAGGAATAGTGAAATGTATAAAATGGCATAAGGTCAAGAAAATAGTTCAATTATACAAACACCTCGATTTTCGTCGATATAGTGCCGACGGAGATATATCTTGAATTTCGCAGATATATTGTGTTTTTCGGAGATATATCCTGAATTTCGTAAATATAGTGCTGTTCTTCTGAGATATTTCCCTAGTTTTGTGTGATTTTCAATTCAATGTAAATTTATTGATGGCTTTGAAGCCTTGGTATTACTGATTTATCAGTTCCCAAGGCTTTTTTTATTTGAAAGGAAGATTTCATACATTTGCATATTATATTTTGCATAGGTGATTAGGTCGTGATAAAAATAAGGTTCCAAAAAAGATACAAACAGTTGTCTAGATAATTTATAAACGTTCGCCATAAAGTTCTTTTTCTTCATTCGGATGAAAAAGAGTGAATCCTTTTGAACAAAAAACAAACCTTCTATCTATCTCGAATCCAGCCTTGTTCAAAATTTCAACAGTTCCGTTCGCACCAGTGCCAGCATACCCGCAACTACAACCCGATAGGTGTAGCTCATTTCCTTTTTTGTCTATAAGGATGAGATCACTATCGAGCAAAAGATTGTCTTTATTCATTTCTTTAACAATTTTCGCAATTTTAAAACGGTCAAAATGATGTTTAACTGCTTCGAATAACTCAATACTTTTATTAGTGATACCGCGGTCTTCACCGTAATCTTTTATGACGAATACTTCCCGATTGTATGGTTTCTTATATAGATTGTACTTTTGGTAAGTGACGTCATTAGTTTTATAAATAAGTGGACTATTACTTTCCAGTTTTTGATTAAACATTATACCCCTCCTAAATAGTTAGTTTATTAATTTTATTAGGAGAAAAAGAGATTAGTACCAAGAACGTGTTAAGAGGGCGAAATTTTTTCATTTTTGATACTCGTTTAATTGATATGGATGGGGCTGGTAGGAGGAAGTGAAATGGTGAAGTCAAATTAAAAAGCACCAAAATAGGTGCTTCCTAGTTATATATCTTCTTAAAGTAATGAACAAACATAATGTTCATGATAATTTCGACTATAGCATTAATGCCTACATCAATAATATTAGTTTCCTCAAGTGAATGATAAGGGGCAAATAAGACAATATAAATAGAGCCAAGGATAGTTAAATGTATGGTCCATAAGCTGTTACGTATAAATAGTGGTATATTAAGCCGAAAAAGGGCAAGAAGAAATCTAATTCTTTCCTACTTCTCTTCACTAGCGTAACAAATGCAAGTGAAAGTAACTTATTTCTAGCCCCTGCTCATAGGGCTAGAGAGGAAGCTATTTTAAAAACTGGTATTCCATACTCGTTTTTACGAAACAATTGGTATTTTGAAAATGAAATGGGGAGTATACAAGGTATGATGGCAAGAGCACCTTGGATTACATCTGCAGGAACAGGAAAGGTGGGCTGGGCACTTCAACAAGATTATGCGGAGGCAGCAGCAAATGTCTTAACCGGGAGCGGACATGAGAATACTGTATACGAGCTTTCCGACAAGCTTATGACTCAAGAGGAATTAACATCTGCTCTTGGAACTGTATTAGGAAAAGAAGTACCTGTACAACAAGTCGATGATGCGACGTATACCGATATTATGAAAGGTGCAGAGGTGCCGGAAACCTACATTTTCTATGCTCGTGAACATGCAAAAAGGCATTAGGGATGGTGAATTAGAAATACCGAGTAATGATTTGGAAATAATATTACTTGGTCGCCCTTCTACACCAAACGAGGCTTTGAGCCAAATTATTATTCAGAGCATCCAAACAGGAAAGTGAGTTTAATCAAAAAGGCCTCCTCATATTTAAGAAGCTTGTTATGCCCGATACTAACAGAAAGCAGTTTTATTAAATAAGTAAGTCATGATCCAGAGAATATGACAAGCCATCATTGTCATACCCTTTACCAATTCGTTATTTATGTAGTAAAAGGCTCAACAATTAAAAGGTTTTTAATCCTAGATCTAATTATTGGATCAGGAATTTTTTATGTGGTCAAATTCATTTCTTCAAGCTTATTAATTGCGAGTGCGAGCAGTTTAATTGGAACAGAAGGAATTAAAAAGGCACCGAAAGTTCTAAAAAATGCAATTGGGTTAATAACATAAGGACTAATTCATTCCACAAAATGGAGTGTTGTTTAACAAGAAGTAAAAGGAGAATGCATATTATAAACGTCCGATATGTATTCACCTTTTTATTCATTGGTGGTAGGATTGTAGGCTTCGTATTGTAAGTCCTTATCTTGAGATAGTAAACTTACAATAACTTTTTCGATAGCTGGCTTTTGTTAATAACCTACATAATGCTGTCCTGGTGCCGACATAATTGATTTACTACCCTGGTTCACTTTGATTCGGACCTTGGAAAAGCTGCTGAGTCGGCTCTATAAATTCCAAAGAATGCGTGGGATTCTGCTGATAAGAAGCAGGTAAAGTGAAGCTCAAAATAAATCAATAACCTAATTAAGCTGTAACAAACGTATACATCTAAATGATTCATTTTCATCAGGGGGAATTATTACAAATCCTCATAAAGTGAAACATTATTTATTGACTCGTAGTTTGCTGCCGGAAAACCAGGAGACACCGGTTCAATTTATCAATAATGATAGTATGTAAAACCACTTATTTTATAGAAGGAACCACTTTTCTTATCTGCCTCTTTCTTATTCAACCTATTGGCTACCTATAAATGATTTAGTATCCGCTCCTTTACTCCTGTCCATGCAAGACATTCTTCAATACCCATCTAAAACGCTGGAAGTTGTCCTTGAATGCTCGGGGAACAAGCGTAATCTATTCGAAACTAAAATATTTGGGGAACAATGGGGAAAGGGAGCTATTGGCCAAGGTAGGTGGAAAGATGTACCATTAGGACCTTACTTGAACTATCTGGACTAGGGTAAAAGAATTTGTCGTGGAGGGTTATGATTACGGAAATAGGACCGATCTAGATGAGGCTTACACCTACACCAGGAGTTTGCCTGTCGAGAAAGCACTGCATCCGGATACCATTATTGCATATGAGTATAATAATCGGTGAATTCCATTTAATAATGGTTATCCACTGAGGTTAATAGTTCCGTAGTGGTCTTTGAATTTAATTTAAGGAAAAGAAAACGGCTGAAAAGAGTTTTGTTACCCTGGTAGTTGTAATCAAGAAGAAATATAAGTTATCCAATCGAGACCAGGGATAGAATCAGCCCTGATTATCTTTGAAATTGGTTAAATCGATTGAGTTAATCCATGAAAAGAAAAATTAAAAGTAAACGTCGGCCAAAGAGTTGCTCGTTTCCTGTATAAATAAAATCCTTCATTGGATATCCGTGAAATAAAATGAGAAAAGTCGTTCGGGGATTTAGCCAAATAACGGTTTTGTGATTCAGAGAAAGACCCTTCCAAAAGAGTTATGGAGGGTTATTTGGCATGGCCAAATAAGTACTGAAAAAGGAAATGCATCTTATTTAGGTTGGGATGGGTGGTTGCCATTTGGTGTTTTTTCTTTTAGTCAAGGGAAAGTCTTGGACTACAGTTGTTACTGTAGTTTTTTTAGTAACTGTAATGGATTTCTAATGCTTTGTTAAAGAGAGCTAACTTTCAAAATATTAATTGACGGTTATTCGTAGAAATATTATGATAATTCTATTAACGACTATTTAGCGACGAGTCATTTGTTTTTAAATAGTCATCAAATAATAGAGTCATGAAAATTAATCACAAAGGGGATGCTTTATGAAAAAAGAAATGTCATTCGGTGTTGCAATAATACCGCTCTTCGTCATGATCGTAATGATGGCAATTACGGTGGTCTGGCTGGAACAGGGTCCGCATATTCCACTTATTGTAGGCACATCAGCTGCGGCTATTGTTGCTTGGAGTTCAGGTTATAAGTGGAACGAAATAGAAGAGTCTATGTACAAGGGAATACGTCTCGCCCTGCCAGCAGTTGTCATCATTATTCTAGTAGGGATGACAATCGGGGCTTGGATGGGCGGAGGAATTGTTGCCACCATGATATATTATGGTCTTAAAATCCTCACTCCTTCATTTTTTCTTGTTAGCATCTCCGTTATTTGTGCAGTGGTATCATTGGCAATCGGCAGTTCTTGGTCAACGATGGGGACAATCGGTGTTGCTGGGATGGGGATTGGTCTAAGTATGGGAATACCAGCACCAATGATTGCGGGGGCTATTATTTCAGGCTCATATTTTGGTGACAAAATGTCACCGCTTTCAGACACGACCAATCTTGCATCCGGACTTACAGGGACAGATTTATTCGTACATATTCGCCATATGCTTTACACGACGATTCCAGGATTTATCATTGCCTTGGTTATATACGCCATTCTTGGGAAGGATTTTGGTAAAGGAGATATGAATGCTGAGAATATTGAACAAACGATGCGTGTATTGCAGGATAGCTTTGTCATTTCTCCGTTTCTATTGATCATTCCGTTAATCGTCATTATTCTAGTTGCTAAAAAAGTTCCAGCCATTCCGGCGTTGATTATAGGGGTATTGCTCGGCTTCTTATCACAAATTTTCATTCAAGGAGGCAACATGGCTGATGCAATAGCAGCATTGCAAAGCGGCTTCGTGATTGATACGGGCAATAATATGGTCGACAAGCTGTTTAACGGCGGCGGATTGGATTCAATGATGTACACAGTGTCCATGACGATTGTTGCAATGACATTTGGTGGAATCCTTGAAAACACAGGCATGCTTCAAGCAATCGTAAAGCAAATATTAAGATTCGCAAAAACATCGAGAAGCGTCGTTGCATCAACAGTTTTATCATGTTTTGCGACGAATGTAACATGCTCAGAACAATATATTTCCATCGTCATTCCTTCACGTATGTATGTAAAAGCTTACCGAGATAAAGGACTTCATTCGAAGAACCTATCCCGTGCACTTGAGGATGGAGGAACATTGACTTCAGTATTTGTTCCTTGGAATACTTGCGGAGTATTTATCCTTGCAACACTTGGTGTGCATGCATTCGATTATGCACCATATGCGATTCTGAATTTCATCATCCCAGTTATTTCTATCATTTATGCGATGACTGGCTTTACCATTACGAAATTGACAGAAGCCGAAATTCAGAATATCAAGAAAGAAGAGGAAGCAACTTTACCTATATGAACAACTTGCCAAATTTAAATATGACCTGCAATAAAGCAAGAGACCTCTAGCGAAGAAAGGTTCCTTCCAAAAGAACCTTTCTTTACATTTAAATCTAGTATACTGGCAAATTAAGTTCATAAACAGCTCTGGGGCGTCCCTTCGAATAGGTCATTTCTTCGCCGACGATGGTGACATGCCCATGATCGGATAGCTTTTTTAAAATTCTTTCTGTAGTACGGCGGGTCACCTGTAAATAATCCTCTAGTTCAGCAGCCGTGAATTGGACGGATTGGCGGGAATGACTGAACTGGATGATTTTAGATATGTTTGCAGGACTCAATTTTGTCTGTTTGGCAACCTGAAGTAGTTCGGGATGATCGTTTTTCAAGCGTTGCTGTTTGGTTTGCTGTGGAAACGGTCCAAGCAAATCTTTGTCTTCCGTGAGAATGTATCCGCATTTGTACTCACTATGTTTTTCAGCAAATCCGAGGGCAATCTTTGCATGACGATCGGCATCCATAATGGTTGAACCATATCCGAAACCAACTTTACTCTTCTTCTTGAATTTGTCAAAAAAATAATTCAGGCCGTTTTTCTTTATTAACGATTCGATTTCACCACGAGTGCTGTACAGGATGAAGTGGAAGTCTTCAAGAAGCTGGACCGAGGCTTGTATTTCATGTGCTAAACCATCTACCAGTTCATGAGCGTTCACTTCATCCGATATGACATAGCAAACGGCAATCTGTGAAGATCTGCTTTTAATTAGTTCTGTATTGGCTTTAATATCCTGCAGCGCATTAAAGATGGAGCTTCGAGGATCAACCATGCGCATGGCAGGTACCCCAATAAGTTGCAGTTGATCAAATACAGAATGGATGCTTGTTAATGCAAGATCAATGAAACCCTCCTTCCAAAGTTCATGATGGTAAGAAGTGATCAGTGAAATATCAAATGAGTCATTCAGCATCTCCTGATAATCCATGATATAACTCGGGTCCATCTCGATTTCGAGGTCAGTTAATACGTTCTTTACGATCAAGGCGTTACTAACATCGATGGAAATTCGATGTGGAGAGATTTTTTTATGATAAAGCACGGATAGTATGGAAGAAGCGACCGACATTTCATCTTGTTCTAAATAAAAAGAAGGAATCGGAAGGTGCTCATGATATTTTTTTGAAAAGTAGTATGGCAACGCCCCGGAGAACAATACAGCATCACACGGCTTGAGTTTCTTAACAAGGATACCTGCCTCAGTAGGTTTCTCATATACATAGGCGTCGAAATCAATTCCAGCAATTTCGGATGTGATGGATTCAATTCTTTCGATAAATTCAGTGGAACCAATGACAGCAATTCTTGTATTCATTGTTAACCTCCAAGTGAAACAGCTAATGTATTAAATAACGGATTATTAACGACAACTATATCAAACTCGTACAATCTTGTGAATCGAAAGGGAGTAATAGAAATGAAAATTACAGCGATCCACCTATATGCAATCCATCTGCCTCTTAAAGAGCCCTTTGTGGTTAGTTACCATACTTACGAATTTATGCCATCGATCATTGTCAAAATTGAGACGGATGAAGGATTTGTTGGGTACGGGGAAGGTGTGGCAGACGAACATGTGACTGGTGAGATTCTGGAAGGGACCTACCAGGTGTTGAAAAATACGTTGGGACCCATACTGTTAGGCAAGAATCCATTTGAAATCGAAAGGCTTCATGATTTGATGGACAAAGCGATTTATGGAGCTCCTACAGCTAAGGCGGCCATTGACATTGCTTGCTTTGATATCATGGGAAAGAAGCTGGGGCAGCCAGTCTACCAGCTAATCGGGGGACGTTATCATGATGAGTTTCCAATTACCCATGTCTTAAGTATAGCTCCTCCTGAAAAAATGGCCGAAGAAGCGGCAGTTATGGTCGAGCAGGGCTATCAGTCATTTAAAATGAAGGTTGGCACCAATGTCAGTGAAGATGTGGCACGCATACAAGCTGTCCGCGACCGTGTAGGTGGTGATAGTATCGCTATACGTGCAGATGTTAATCAAGGATGGCGGAACAGTGCGGTAACTCTTGTAGCGATTGATCAATTGCTTGAATGCCAGCTTGATTGGCTTGAACAACCGGTAGCTGCCGATGACATCGATGGGATGGTTGAAATAAAATCGAAGTCTACGATTCCGCTGATGATTGATGAGGGATTGAAGGGTACACGGGAAATGCGCGAAATTATCCAGAAACGAGCAGCTGATAAATTGAATATTAAACTGATGAAATGCGGTGGTATATATCAGGCAATAAAGCTAGCCCACCAAGCAGAGCTTGCTGGGTTAGAATGTCAGATTGGCTCAATGGTAGAATCATCCATTGGTTCTGCAGCTGGCTTCCATGTTGCATTTTCAAAAAAGGTGATCACAAGCGTGGAACTCACTGGTCCATTGAAATTCTCCAAGGATGTAGGGAATCTTTATTATGATGTCCCATATATTAGGTTGAATGAAAAACCAGGATTAGGTGTAGAGATAAATGAAGAAACGCTAGTTGAATTAACAGTTTTTCAGGATGTCATCCAATAAAAGGGGGAGCAACTTTGGAATTGATTTATGAGGGTACCATCAGTAAGGATAAAAATCATAAACGCTATGAGGTCAGAAAATTAGTGTTGGAGGATTTAACCGATATTTTACAAGTTCAAGTACAGGTCGTTCACCATTTGACCGATAAAGGTGTACTTCAACCGCTTACTAAGGAAGAGTTTCAATATATTCTAGAAGGAAATGGGCTCATGATTGGAGCGTTCGTTGGTGAGGAACTCATTGCATTCCGGGCGTTGCTGGCTCCGCCTATTGATGAGGAACATCTAGGGAGAGATTTTGGAATGATGGAATACGAGCTGTCGGAAGTGATTTATCAGGAAATTTCAAACGTACTGCCTGCATACAGGGGAAACAAACTGCAACAAACACTTGCAACGTTGATCATGAAGGATTTGAACAAGCAGGAGTCGCCTTACCGATATGTATGCTGTACAGTTGCGCCTTTTAACATTCCCAGTTTAAAAGATAAATTTGCCCAAGGAATGGAAATTGTGGCGTTAAAAGAGAAATATGGCGGGCAATTGCGTTATATATTTGTCAAGGAATTGTCTGAAGTGGACGCATCTCCATGGCAGGAAATCCAGATCATTGAGATGAATGATATAGCATCCCAGCAAGGAATTATCGCAAATGGTTGGCGTGGATTTAAAATGGAAGAACAGGAAGGAAAACAGTTAGTCTTTTATGGTAGTAGGCATACGATTTAAATTTTAAAGATGTTTATCCTTGCAGTACTGGCATGATCGTAAGTGGTTTTGCCATGCCGAAAATGCTGATGGAGATAGATGTTGAAATTATGATTGCTGAAAGAAGCAATGAAAATTAATAGGTTAACGCTTTCAGCAAACCCATGAAACGTAAAGGTTTGCGTTTTATGCCTGTAATGGATGTACCCCCTAGGGGGAAGGCCCATATGCTGAAAGTATGTAATTTAATTGTTATGAAATTTTAGGATTATCATGCTTTAATAAAATTTATTGGGCATACGATATTCATAATTCTATTATCTGGAGGTACAGAAGAGAGGGGATTTAATCCCCTCTTTTTGTAATTGGTATATTAATAGGAAGAAATACGTCATTGTTACCAGAAAAAGATGTATATGCGGTTAAAAAGCTTGTTACAAAGTAATCAAAGTAGAAATTTCCCATACTGGAAAAAATAACTTCATTGTTTAATTATTGTTATTGAATTATAATTTGTTAGAAACATATGAAATGTTATGAATAGGAGAAAAGTATGAAAAAACTGTGGACCATTTTAGTTTCATTTACTTTGTTAATTAGCTTATTCCCGCAATTAGCATGGGCAGCACCAAAGAAAAATTTTGAGCAAGAACTCACAAAGTATTTAAAAGAGGTAAGCCTTGTCAGGGGGTTTGAAGTGACGAAGGATGATATTGAAACGTCTCTTTCTTTTTACGATGAGAGTATTGAAAACTTTGAATCCATTGATGATCTTAAAGATGCCTTGGGCGAAGTTATTAAAGCAGATTTAAGTAATTTAGATGCCATTTATGAAGATTATAATTTAACTAATGAGAGTCTAAATAAACTATTGCATGAGAATGGCGAAGAACTAGACGATTATATCTTTATCTGGGATCTCGATGAAGCTGTTTATTTCTATGCAGAAGAGGGCGATTTTGAACGAGATCCAAACTTTGACAAAGAATTTGTCAATTATTTAGCAAAGGTTAGCAAGGTAAGAGGCTTCGAAGTAACAAAAGAAGATATCGAAGCGGCATTGGAACTCTATGATTTTAGCACGGAAGAATTCGAATCTGTCGAAGAGCTTAGCGAATTCTTAGGTGACGTCATAAAGGCAGACCTAAGCAACTTAGATTATTTTAATAAGAATTATGGATTGGATAAACAAGCGTTGCTTCAATTGTTGGAAGAAAATGGTGAAAATATTAACGATTATATTTACATAGATGATCTTGAAGAAACTGTTTGGAACCTTACTGGTGGGGGGATAGATGGTGAAGTTGCCGAAGATCTCCTTCCTATTTTCGAGGAAGAACTCGGTTTAACGGAAGAGGAACTACAACGGCTTGAAGACCACTTAATGTCTTTGGAAGAGCATCTTTCCAATCCGGAAACAGTCAAGCAACTTGAAAAATTGGGCAACCGCATGATGGCTTTCGAGGAATTTGATGTAGCAACCGAGCTTACAGCTGAACAGATAGCTGAAATGGCATCAATCTATGAAGAATTACTTTCCATCTTTAAGCTTAAGGTATCCTATTCCCTTGTGAAAAGTGGCTCGGAATCACCTGTATCCCTTTTGGATTTAATGAAACTGGAAGAACTGAAAGGTGCTAACCTGAAAATATCGATATACTCTATTGACGGAAAGTTCTTGGCTGATCTTTTAATAACAGGTGATATGGTAGACTCTGACACTATTATTAATGCAGGCGGACAAATAAAGGAATCTGCTAAAGAGGTACAAAAGACCATTGAAAAGGCACCAGTTGCTAAACCAGTAAAACAAAAAATCAGCACTAATGCTAAATCGGAACATCAAACTGTAAAAGGGGCTAAACTACCAAATACCGCTTCAGATTATATCCCTAATGCCCTTTTAGGACTATGCATTGTCTTGTTCGGGAGCTTGATGTATCGAAAAATCAGGAAAGCTTAATATGAAACAATTAAAGAAAAGGCGGTTGCTTCTGCTTTCTTGCACAATTGCCATCATTTTATTAGGGGTTTGGTTTTCCACATCCAATATGTATAAGTTTGCAAAAGGTTACTTTCTTTACAAGACTCATACTCCAAGTAGCCAAGTGAATGAAACTGTACAGAAACCACCCAGCAGTGAGCCAATAAGTAAAAAAACAACAAAGAAAAAGCTATATCCTGTCCGCCCTGAAACGGGTGAAGAAATCGGGGAACTGTATATACCCAAACTAAAAGCCAAACTCCCTATTTTTCATGGCACAAATGAGGATGAATTGGAAAAAGGCGTTGGTCACTTTGCAGGAAGTGTACTACCAGGTGAAAATGACAATTCCGTTCTTTCCGGCCATAGAGATACGGTATTCCGTAAACTCGGGCAAGTTGGCGAAGGAGATTTGTTGATTGTAAGAACATCGGCAGGAGAGTTCACATACAAAGTCAACAAAGTTCGAATTGTGGATGAGGATGACCGAACCGTAATCGTACCAAAGCCACGGGCAACGCTAACCGTCAGTACCTGTTATCCCTTTGATTATATCGGGGCGGCACCTGAACGCTATATACTTGTCGCTTATTTGTCTTCAAAAAAAGTAAGTTAATAAGCAACTTTTTATGTTCTAAAAAAAGAGTTCCGATAAGGTAAACCTTATCGGGACTCTTTTAATTTCCAATTCTTCATATGAGACGAGTTTGTAGCCAATTTATTATATTGTTAAGCTATCTTTATTGCTCAAAGTACCAGATGAAACGGATTTTAATATTTTATGATGGTAAATATAAGAGCCGGCTATCAATATATATCCGATGATGAAAAGCAGCCATCCACTGGCAGGGTCGCCCACTGATATGCTTGAATACATAGCACCCGTCAAATCAAATACAAAACCGGCATAAGCCCATTCCTTAATTCTCGGAAAACCTGGAATGAGTATTGCCACGACACCTAATAATTTGGCTATACCAATAAAGGGCAGGAGGTAGGTAGGATAACCTAAATGATTAAATAAAGCGACTGCATCGGGAACAGACATTATATCCGGAATAGAACCCAAAACCATTAGTGCCACTAAAAGTCCTGTGAAAATCCAATATATAATTTTTATTTTTTTCATTTATACTCATTCCTCCCTTAAGTTGACAGTTTAATCATATTCCAATTTCCTTTTTTTAATACATCCTATATTATTGAACCTCAATGTCGTAACGCGATTCTTTAATAAGCATCGCGCCACAACTGTAGGCAAACCCGAAGAAAAACGAGTTTGCCTGCAGTGTTTTCTAAAATAATATTCAGTTGATTTCAGAAATCCGCTCCATTTCCAATGCCAATAGCAGTGGTGGTACTTCTTATTCGTCTGTTGAAGAATGGAAGAAATTATATCCCTTCTTATGTTTTAGACGGATATAGAGAAGGGATGAACTGTGTATTGAGCCAAACGATTTAAAACAAATTGTTTTATCTTAGAACCTAACTCATTTAATACAATGATCTTTTCTGGATGTAGGGACGAAAAAAACAAGAGAGGCCTTACTCTAGGTAGAGAAAGACCTCTCCCGTTACCTTAGGAAAGATATTCAGACATCTATCATCAATACTCTGATATAAATTAGCTTGCAGAAACATTTAAAAAATGTTCGATCACAATTGAAACAGCTCCTAATGCAGGTGCATTTCTTCCTAATGAAGAGGGCAATAGTTCACACGTACTTTCCAAATGAGAATATACCCTAGAAGAAACCTCATTCTTGATGGTATTTAACACAATCGGGTGAGATTCGATAATGCTATTTCTCAGAATAATAGCCTGTGCGTCAAATGTATTGAGAATATTAGTCAAGCCAATACTGACGTAGAAGCCAAAGTTCTGGAGTGCATTTAAGACGGCTACATCATTTTTATTTGCACGCTCAACAATTTCTTTTCGTAACATGTTCTTTTCGCCTAAAGAAAAAGAATCCAGTAATGCTTTTTCTGAAGCATATAATTCCCAACAGCCTCGGTTCCCACATCTGCATTTGGGACCGTTAAAATCTATCGTCATATGACCCATTTCTCCTGAAAAGCCATTTACTCCTTTATATAATTCATTATTAATAATAATCCCGACTCCAATTCCTACGTTAATACTGATGTAAATGATGTTTTCATAGTTTTTAGTAACCCCAAATACTTTTTCACCGCATGCGCCTGCATTAGCCTCATTTTCAACAAAAACAGGTACATTGAACTCGCTTTGAATTAAGAGTTGCAAATCTTCAATATACCATTCCAAGTTGGGCATAAAAATAATTTTTTGATTGCCATCCACAAAACCTGGTACACAAATACCTATTCCCACCAAACCGTAAGGAGAGTCGGGCATATGAATTATAAAATCATGAATAAGTGCAATCAGAATTTCCTTCACTTCACCAGCTGAAGGACTAGACAAGTCAGAAGCCTTTTCAAGGATAATGTTGCCTTCTAAATCGGTTAGAATTCCATTAAGGTAATCAACACCTATATCGATGCCTATTGAATAGCCTGCATTTTTATTAAAAACTAGCATCACAGGTCTTCTGCCACCTCTAGATTGTCCTGCTCCAATTTCAAAAATAAAATCTTTTTCAAGTAATGTATTTACTTGGGAAGAAACAGTAGATTTATTTAACCCCGTGATCTCAGAAAGGGTTGCTCTAGAGATTGGTGAGTTTTTTAAAATTTCATTTAATATCAACTTTTGATTCATTTTCTTTACTAAAGCTTGATCTGCTATCGGTATGATAATCGCTCCTTTGTTTTACCATTGAACTAAGTGTTGTTTTATCTTTTATAAAATCCAATCTAGAAATAGTATATTTAATATTATAACTGAATTTTATAAAAGAAAATATTGAAATAATCATTTATTTTGTATATCATGATATAAAGTTAGTTTATTGCCACAACAAACTTTCTTAGGTGGTATTTTTAATATTATTAATTAGGGAAGTTTTTCACTATTAAAGGGGGAAGTAGCACATGATTCAAACTGATACTAATAAAATTAATTATTTTGAAAGCGTAAACAAAGTTTCTTATGAGGGGAAAAATTCTAAAAATCCTTTTGCTTTTAAATACTACAACCCAGAAGAAATAGTAGGCGGTAAAACAATGAAGGAACAACTACGTTTCTCTGTTGCTTACTGGCATACATTTACAGCTGATGGGACAGATCCTTTTGGTGCAGCTACGATGCAAAGATCATGGAATAAATATGATGGAATGGACTTAGCAAAAGCTAGAGTAGAGGCAGCTTTTCAACTTTTTGAAAAATTAGACGTTCCTTTCTTTGCGTTTCATGACCGAGACATCGCACCTGAAGGAAACACATTAAAAGAAACCAATAAAAATCTTGATGTAATCGTTAGCATGATTCAAGAGTATATGAAAACAAGTAACGTAAAGTTATTGTGGAACACAGCTAATATGTTTACAAATTCTCGCTTCGTTCACGGTGCAGCTACTTCTTGTAATGCAGATGTATTTGCTTATGCAGCAGCTCAAGTAAAGAAAGGGCTCGAAACGGCTAAGGAATTAGGAGCAGAAAACTATGTGTTCTGGGGCGGTCGTGAAGGTTATGAAACACTGCTCAATACAAATTTAAAGTTAGAGTTAGATAACTTGGCTAGATTTATGCATATGGCTGTAGATTATGCTAAGGAAATTGGATATACAGGTCTATTCTTAATTGAGCCAAAACCAAAGGAACCAACAACGCATCAGTATGATACCGATGCAGCTACGACCATTTCGTTCCTAAGACAATACGGGTTAGATAAACATTTTAAACTAAACCTTGAAGCTAACCATGCTACTCTAGCTGGGCATACGTTTGAACATGAATTACGCGTAGCCAGAGTTCAGGGCTTCTTAGGATCAGTGGATGCAAACCAAGGTGATCCTCTTTTAGGATGGGATACCGATGAGTTCCCAACAGATTTATATTCTACAACTTTAGCAATGTATGAGATCCTGCAAAATGGAGGATTAGGTAGTGGAGGATTAAATTTTGATGCTAAAGTACGCAGAGGTTCCTTTGAACAAGAAGATTTAGTATATGCTCATGTGGCAGGGATGGATGCGTTCGCTAGAGGTTTAAAAGTGGCTCATAAATTATTAGAAGATCGTATTCTTGAAAACATCATTGATGAACGCTACAGCAGTTTCAAAGAAGGAATTGGTCTTGAGATTGTTGAAGGAAGAGCCAACTTCCATACACTAGAGCAGTATGCATTACAAAATACAAACATTACGAATAAGTCAGGAAGACAGGAACGATTAAAAGCCATCTTAAATCAATATATTTTAGAAGTTTAATGGATAAAAGAGAGTGGAAATAATTTCTGCTCTCTTTTATAAAAGTGGAGGAATCAAGATGAAATATATAATCGGAATTGATCTAGGAACGAGCGCTGTCAAAACTGTTTTAGTTAATACAAATGGTGAGATCTGTGCAGAAGCTTCTAAAAATTACCCTCTTCTGCATGAAAAAACAGGATATAGTGAACAAAATCCTGAGGAGTGGATTCAGCAGACTGCTCGTGCTTTAAATGAGTTAATCTCCAAATCCGATGTAAGACCAGAAGATATAGAGGGAATTAGTTATTCTGGACAAATGCACGGTCTAGTACTGTTGGATAAGAATCATAATCTTTTACGTCATTCTATTTTATGGAACGATACAAGGACGACAGCACAATGTCATCAGCTATATGAAATGATTGGAGAAAAGCGTCTTTTAGAAATAACAAAAAATCAAGCTTTGGAAGGGTTTACACTACCTAAGCTGCTATGGGTTAAAGAGCATGAGCCAGAGATATTTGATCAAACAGCTGTATTTATGTTGCCTAAAGACTATTTACGCTTCAAAATGACTGGCTTTATTCATAGTGAATATTCAGATGCTGCCGGTACATTATTGTTGGACGTGAGTGAGAAAAAATGGAGCGAAGAGATTTGCCGATTAGTGGGAATTGATATCAGCATTTGCCCATCGCTATTGGAATCTAGTGATTGCGTGGGAACAATTAATGAAGAATTCTCTCAAAAATCTGGGCTAGCATTATCGACTAAGGTATTTGCGGGTGGAGCTGATAATGCTTGTGGAGCAATTGGAGCTGGCATTCTATCATCGGGAGAAACGTTATGCAGCATCGGAACATCTGGTGTCGTACTTTCTTATGAGGAGCAAAATGATAGAGACTTTGGTGGGAAAGTGCATTATTTCAACCATGGAAAAGAAAATGCTTTTTATACGATGGGAGTTACATTATCTGCTGGCCACAGTTTAAGTTGGTTTAGAGATAATTTTGCTGAAAATGAGTCATTTGAAGAATTACTGGCTGATATAAACAATGTTCCAATTGGCTCAAATGGGCTTTTATTTACTCCATACTTAGTTGGGGAACGAACGCCACATGCAGATGCTACTATACGTGGAAGCTTTATAGGAATGGATGCTTCCCATAAAAGGAGTGATTTTACAAGGGCAGTTATTGAAGGAATTACCTTCTCATTAAATGAATCGATTGAAATTTTTCGGGAAACTGGAAAAGAAATTTCGTCTATTGTATCAATTGGCGGGGGAGCAAAAAATGATAGTTGGCTTCAGATTCAAGCAGACATTTTTAACACAAAAATTATAAAGCTATCTACTGAGCAAGGACCGGCGCTAGGGGCAGCCATGTTAGCCGCTTATGGATGTGGGTGGTACAACTCATTAGAAGAATGCGCAGATGTATTCATATCTACTTCAAAAACATATCAACCTAAATTAGAAAATGTTCCAGTGTATAAACAACTTTATGCTTTATATAAAGAGGTATATTACCAAACAAAAGACTTAAGCAAAAAGCTGAATCAATTTAGCAGAAAATAACAGGTTACATTCGAGTCATGCATCCCTTTCTTCGAAAAGGAGATTAACATGAAAATAGAAGAGGGAATATTCGGTGAAATAAATGGAGAAGTGGTAAAGTCTTATTCAATCATGAACAATCAAAACATAAAAGTAACCTGTATTGATTTTGGATGTACGATTACTAGAATCGATGTACCAGACAAAGAAGGAAATATAGAAAATATCGTGTTAGGGTTTGATTCTGTAGAAGATTATTTACATTATTCTCCTTATTTTGGTGCAGTAATCGGTCGAGTGGCAGGGAGAGTTAATCCACCAAGCGTTGATATAGAAGGGGTTACCTACCGGCTTCCTGAGAATGAAGGGGGAACTCATTTACATGGTGGACCTGATGGATTCCATAACGTGGTCTGGAAGTCTTCTACTAGTGAGAGTGTAGATGAGGCTAGTGTGACATTTACTTATATGAGTCCTGATGGAGAAGCTGGTTATCCTGGAAATCTTGAGGTAAGTGTCGTTTATACTCTCACTAATAATAATGAGCTTATAATCACCTATCATGGTATTTCAGATAAAAATACGTTATTAAATTTAACCAATCATACTTACTTTAATCTGAGTGGCAATTTAAAAGAAGATATCTTACAGCATGAATTAACTATGAAAAGTGATAAGTTTTTAGAGCTTGATCCGTCCTTACTCCCTACAGGCAATTTAATAGACGCTGAACATACACCTTTTGATTTTAGAAAAGGAAAGCGAATTATTGAAGGAGCAAATTCCACACATCAACAAAATGAAATAGTAGGAAATGGGTATGACCATCCATTCTTATTAAGTGAAAATCATCAAAAAGAAATTTGTTTGGTTAATCCTTCTAACGGACGGAAAATGATAGTGGAGACAGATGAGCCATATGTTGTTTTATATACTGGAAATATGCTAGAAGATACTTTTCGAATTAGAGGAATTCCTTGTCAAAAACATCTTGGCTTATGCCTTGAGACTCAACATCCGCCTAATGCCATTCATAATCAGCAATTACCTTCTATTTTATTAGAAAAAGATAAAGATAAAGAGTATCATTCTAAAACTCGTTTTACTTTTTCCGTCGATTAAAAACCTTTGGTTTTCATTGGTTTAATGTTTTTTAGTTAAATGAAATTCTACAATGGAAGGGAGGATAAAAGCAGTTAGTAGAATGGGTGATGGAAGAGAGGTCCTTCTTTTATTAATTTTGAAAGCGCAACCAAAAGTGTGCGCTGTTATAATAAATGGACTTTCACATAGCCCGTCATTCTTAACTGTTTTTAGTAAAACATGAAGCAAAAAAGAAACTCATTATATATCTTTTCTATTACCTTAGTTGCCGCAATTGGAGGGTTACTATTTGGATATGATACAGCTGTAATATCCGGAGCTGAAAAATCATTAAAGGTTTATTTTATCGATAGCTTAGGGTTAGGCTCTTTGGCACATGGCGTCACCGTATCAAGTGCTTTAATAGGATGTATTATCGGGGGATTAATATCCGGCTATTTTGGATCAAGACTAGGACGTAAAAAATCACTTTTACTTGCAGCGATTCTTTTTATAGTATCAGCATTAGGTGCTGCTTATCCTGAATTTTTATTTTTTACAAAAGGTGAACCAACACTTTCTTTATTACTAGCTTTTAACTTTTATCGAATTATCGGGGGAATTGGTGTTGGATTAGCGTCAGCTATTTGTCCAATCTATATAGGAGAAATTGCTCCGGCAGATATTCGCGGCAGATTGGTATCATTTAATCAGTTTATGATTATTTTTGGTATGTTAGTCGTTTACTTTGTAAATTGGGGTATTGCAAATGGTGAAACGTTAGAATGGATAAATGATGTAGGATGGAGATACATGTTTGCTTCAGGAGCTATACCAGCCTTACTCTTTGCTGTACTTTTGTTTTTAGTTCCTGAAACACCTCGCTATTTGGCAATACAGAATCAAAATCAAAAAGCTTTAGCAATACTTACAAAAATTAATGGATCTTCAGAAGCGAAAGCGATTCTGAGTGATATTAAACAAACGATTGCTATCAATATTACTTCGGAAAAATTATTCACATATGGAAAATTAGTTATTATTGTAGGTGTACTGCTTTCTGTATTTCAACAATTTGTAGGTATAAATGTAGCTTTATACTACGCTCCGCGTATCTTTGAAAGCATGGGAGCAGCTAAAGATTCTTCTATGCTGCAAACCATTATTATGGGATTAGTAAATGTTATCTTTACAGTCATCGCGATTTTAACAGTTGATCGATTGGGAAGAAAGCCTTTATTAATAGTAGGTTCCATAGGAATGGCAATTGGAATGTTTGGTGTAGCAAGCATGGCTTTTTCTAATATTATTGGAGTATGGACGCTTGTATTTATCATTATTTATACAGCTTCATTTATGATGTCGTGGGGTCCAATCTGCTGGGTGCTAATTTCAGAGATTTTCCCTAATAAAATTCGAGGTCGGGCTGTAGCCATTGCTGTAGCTGCACAATGGGCGGCTAACTATTTTATTTCTTCTACGTATCCTATGATGATGGAATATAGTGGCGGACTAACATACGGTTTTTATGGTTCAATGAGCGTACTATCTGCATTATTTGTATGGAAAATGGTTCCTGAAACCAAAGGAAAGACTCTTGAACAGCTGGAGAATATATGGAGAAGAAATGTCAAAAAATCAGAAGATAGTCAAATTATTTGAATAGTAAAATACACTTAAACTGGAGATAGGTATAATATAAAAGGATTCTTATTGTTGGGATAGTAAGTATTGTTATTTCAGGTGTTTTTATCGGAGCATGGACAGGTGGACAACAACAAAGAGCAAAGTTTCATTCAGAAACATCTGTTTGGGTATTTCTTGAATAATAATACTTTGCTCTTCAATAATAGGTCTCTTACTTTAAAAAGGAAGGTTGCTGAGGCAGCCTTTTTCTTATGGTACTAACGGGGTAGTTTTGTAGTGTTAAAGAACTGCACAGTAAAAACTATGGCATAACACCAGTAATTGTGAAGGAAGGGATTAATTTGAATATTGGTGAGATGTTATTTCAACTAGTTTTCCTTATTTTTATATTCGGATTATTTTCAGGTGTATTTTTTCTTGTTCGTTCTCTCGTTACTAAACAACCAAGAAAATCAGAAAGCATCGAACAAAAGCTTGATAAAATTATTGATTTACTTGAAAAGGATAAGAAAAATTAAACCTTTTCTCTTTTGGCATTAATCCTACCTGCACTATTTATTTCAACTTCACAATAAGTCTTAATGAACAAGCAGGAGTGTTAGTTCATCAAGAAGAAGTAAAAGAACTGCCCTCCAATTGTTAGTTGTGTCTAACGATTGGGGGGGCAGTTCAAATTTTACTGGCTGACCTTTTATTAATAGAATCCATTATAACAGTAGGAGGGTAGGGCGCACGGGGGCGTGAGAATTGATTCCGTGAACTAAACTGTCTGCCCCCTACTTGTATATGTTTGAGGCTGGGTAGGAAACTTCGACAGACGTGGCGCGATTCTTTATTATGAGTCGATTGACTATATGTAAACTTGAAGAATAGCGGGTTTGCCTGCAGTTTTTCCAAAGAAATATTCAGATGATTTCAGAAATCGCACCGAAGATTATACAGCCGAAATCATGGTTGCAACACAAATTCACGAGTAAATAGTCCAAACTGACGAGTAAAACAGCAAAACTTACGAGTAAAAGAAGCGAAATCACGAGTGAACGACGCGAAATCATGGGTGCAGCACGGGCAAAATATCCAAAGGCGGGATATACTTGATCAGAATCCCTGTTGCAGCACTGTAGATATGGTTTTATCGTATAAAAATGTTTATTGTCTTAAAAGAATTGATAAAAATGACGCATATGCCGACACAGGAAATCGTGAGGAGTGAATATATTAGCTTTAGGTCATTCAATATAATAATTCCCGCAATTACTATGAGTGAATCGATAATAAAAATAATAATTCCAGGGTTCGTTGCTGTGGTTTTAGAGATTAATAGTGCTAGTAAATCCACTCCACCGGGGCTAATATGCTGTCTCAGCATAAAACCCACACCAATCCCAATCGTCATTCCACCTATAATGGCACTCGTTATGATCGGTAGATGAACTAAACCGTTTAGTGGTGTTAGCCAATCAATAATGGTTGAAGTAAAAGCTAACCCAAGGATGGCATTGAAGAAATAAGACTTATCGTATAGAAGAGATAGAAGGTATATGGGAATGTTGATCATGATCATGGTATGTCCAACTTGGATTCCCCAAACATATTTGATTAACAGACTTATTCCAAATATCCCGCCATTTATTAGATGAATGGGGACAATGAACAGGTTAAGACCTACTCCAATGCAAAAACTTGAAAAAAGCAGAGTAACAAACTTTTTCATAAAAACATTCCCCTTGTCCAAATCATTATCTTAAAATATATGAGAGCAATGTAAATATATACTTAGCTGTTTTTGAAATTACGATTGCTATTTGTGTATTGGTGGCTTTCCTCCCCAAATGAAATTTTAGATGCATGTGAGTATGCAGCAGGATCAAAATGAATGCCTTACCTTGAGCACATGAAGTAATTTGACCAAAAAAGGAGACACTCATAATAAGTGTCTCTTTTTTTTTGCTTTAATGGGGCAAGTCAGTTTTATAGAATTTTTATTCTTTGGAAAATAGGTTGAGTTTAAGCCTTGTTTATTCAAGCTCTTTTTTTCGATAGGCGATTTGTAATGGTATCTTCTTGCGGTGAAGTTTGCCGTATATAAAAGGCCAGTATGAATGCAATTATGGTCAAACCTGTTGCAATCATGAATGCATCATCCACTCCCATTACGCTACCTTGTTTAATGGCCATGGCCATTTGTGATGTATTATCTGGTGATATGTTCCTATGAGATAAGATTTCCTGAACATGCTTCGTTCCCTGGTTTGTCATGATGGAAACAAAGAATGCCATGCCAACAGCACCTGCTACCATTCTCAATGTATTGACCATTGCTGTTCCATATTTATTTAGGCTAAGTGCCAATTCATTTAATCCAGCTGTGAAGATAGGCATCATCAGTATCGACATTCCGAACATTCTAATAGTATATACCCACACCACATAAGAATAGGACGTATCTGTTTCAAGCCGCGTTAAAAGATAGGTTGTAATGATAGTGATGGCAAGTCCGCTCACCGCAAGCCATCTCGCACCAAATCGATCAAACAGCTTACCTGTGATAGGAGACATGATCCCCATTAAAATCCCGCCAGGCAATAGCATGAGACCGGATTCCATCGGGGTAAACCCACGGATATTCTGCATATAGATTGGCATGATGATCATTCCAGAGAACATACCCATAGTTGCGATGATGTTGATAATTGTCGTTAAAGTGAACATCCGATACCGAAAAATTCTAAATTCCAAAATAGGATGAGATACAGTAAATTGCCTCCAGACAAATAAAACTAAACTGATTCCTCCAACAAGGAACATCGTCAGTACTTCGGGATTGCCCCAGCCCTTGGTACCCCCTGTAGCAAATCCATATAGAACTCCGCCGAATCCGATAGTGGATAGAATTACACCAATTTTATCGAGTTTAGGCCGACTCGTTTTTCCTACTTTTTTGATGATGAAAATGGCAAAGATGAAGTCAAGCAGTGCAAATGGGAAAATGACAAAAAACAGAACCCGCCAAGAGTAGTTTTGTATAATCCATCCTGATAACGTCGGTCCTACAGCAGGGGCAAAATTCATCGCAATACCAAATATACCCATTGCGAAACCGCGTCTGTTAGATGGAAATATAGTAAAAATCACATTTGTGATCAAAGGGAATAAAATCCCCGCCCCGGCGGCTTGAACCACACGTCCGATCAATAAGACGGAGAAGCTGGGGGCAATTCCACATAGGAAAGTTCCTAAAGCGAAGAGTCCCATCGAAGCAAGATATAGTTGTCTTGTATTGAAACGTTCCATTAAGAAAGCAGTGATAGGGATGACGATCCCATTGACCAATAGGAAGATTGTAGTAAGCCAGTTAGCTGTTGCAGCTGAGATTTCAAAGTGATTCATTAATTGAGGCAATGCGATATTAATTAAAGTCTGATTTAAGAAAGCGACTAGAGCCCCAGCCAGCATCACCGCAAACATGGGACCCGTACGAATTTTAGTGATGGCTGTTTTGTTGTGATTCATTATTATGGTACGTCCTTTCCGCTAAGGTAGTACGTATTGTACTGCCTGCTATTTTTAAAAATTATAGAAATTAAAGCGAATTCATTAAGAAACCAGCCTATATTTTCCAAAGATATACAACATCTTAAGGAGATTAACCTCAATTCACGGATTTTGGAGGCGTTATTCTTTATTAACAACTTACTTGACAATAACCAGGGTATATTCTTATTTTTAGGAAATCCCCCAGTTTAACAACCATTCTATAGGTATACCATACTTCAAACAATAATCACCAATATAATACTTACTACGTATCAGAAAAGTTGTTCCACTTAAGTTAAATACTTTAACATTCTATCATTCGTATTCACTAAAAAATAGTTAATTGATAAAAAGGTGTGATGGACAATAAAAAGAACTTTCTGAAACCTATAACGTAAGTTGCTTTACCATACGAAAAGGAATAGAGGAATTGGTGAAGGAAGGGACACTGACACGGATTCCGCGCAGGGGTACCTTTGGCATCTAAGAAGTTCCATAATGAATTGTTATCCATAAGTGGATTTTCGGAGTTTAGTCGATGAATCAACTTATAAAATCCATACAGAATTAGTCAGTAACGATAACATTATAGACGTGATTGGTGCTACAAAAAACTATGCTGAATTTTTAGAATGCGATATTAGTGCCAATTTATTTAGAATATTAAAGATCGCTTCCTATACAAACGACCGGCATGCAACTCACAACGTTCATGTGCGAAACCAACAAAGTCAATCTGACTGTTCATCGGGCAAAATAGGTCATGCCAAATTATTGGCATGACCTATTTTGGTGTATTACTCCTTTAACTCTCATCTTCCATTCTTTTTTCTTTGATCATTGCATATAAAATATCCTTACAATTAAAACATAAGATTTTCTTGTTATCTAATAGAATACCGTTCAGAAATCCAGCAGTACAATACATTACGTGCACAGCGAACACAAGTGCCAACTAGTTCGTCCATCGATACATCCCCTTATTCAGGAATCGGATATAGTTTGGTTTTTTATTTTGAATAAAGGTAAAGGCCAAAATCTTGCATAACGGAAGTGTGCCCCATTTGCCGCAACATGGTAGCAATATTGCCACGATGATATGATCCGTGAGTGACAACGTGTAATACCGATTCGGAAATGGAAGTTTCAAGAAAACCAGCATATGGGTTATCCACGATAATTACCTTTTCCATATCCGCTGTACTCAGTAGTGCTTTGTTTCTGTCGTATAAGTCCAGAAATATTATTTTCATTTCCTCAATACTTTTCTTTTCAACCTCTTCTCTTAATTGATTGGAAGATGCCATTGCTTCATCCATACTTTTACCTGTGATAATGTCAAACCACGCATAATCCGTGAGATAAATATGAGACAACACTTTTGATATGGACGAAAAACCACTCTGAATTTCCTTATGATAAATGTGCTGTGGAAGCTCATTTAACCGGTCGATGATGACCCCATTTGCCCACGAGTGATAGTTATACAAATCTAATACTGGCTCGGGATGTTTCATTAAAAAACCTCCATATACACTAGTTTTTTCGTCTTGAACAATTTATGCAGTAAAAACAAAAAAATTCTGGTGAATTCAATAAAGGATATTTATTAATAGGCTGTTCCTCCTAACGTGCGTGGCGCTCATCGCGTATTTCCAATGTATAAAGGTAATGAGAACTACTTATCATCCTGAGTATTTTTTCTTGCAGGAAAAAAGCTCCTTATATCGAACTGATAGTAAAGGAGATGGTATTTTTATGAATCTGAGGATCAAATATAGGCTTTATATCCATGTAGACGGAAAACTTATTCCAGAACAGTATGACCGATACGAGATACTAAACGTCAGGGAAGGTATAGATCCAAATGATACTAAGGATTACCAAGAGCTTATTAGTAAACTGAGTAAGTCGATTAATCGACCACTAAGTGAGTTTGAAATAAAAAACTATGAAACAATGTAAGTGCAGTTACGTATTCTAAAGTTTTCTCCTTCGTTAAAACGTAAATCAAAATATAGAAGTGAAAATATTTAAAGTGATGAACCTCTGGAAATATGTAATAGATACAGCATCCCCAAATAACGTCGGTGGTATTGGGTTGCTGCGGTAGAGGTCAAGGAGGCACAGACATGATTGAAGTGCATGATAAATAACGCCAATTAAGCGCGCCATTTCTTGGAGCGCTTAATTGGCGTTTACTCATTAAAATCAGATATTGGTCGAATCGCTTCATCTAAATGGGCTGGCATTTATATGTCTGAGATCTTAAAAATAAACAAAAATCAACCTTGACTTTGTAATATTTATTTCATATTATATTTTATAATGAAATGTTTATTTTAATAATTAGAAAATTCACTATGGGTACAACAGGAAGTGAGTGAGAAGTTTGGAATGATGGTTGGTGGAAGCAATTTCAAAGTGGATACTTAATCATCTTTTATCTTCTTATGTCGGGCTGGACCTGGTTGCTTAATCAAGGTTTGAAAAATATCTACATTTAATAGAAGTTTTGATTAAATTAAAAAAATCGCTTCTATTATTTATAAATACTTCGCATGAAAAAAATCTATATTAAGGGGAAATTCATTATGATACTACACGATAAGGGTTTATTATCAGAAAAAACGAAAAAATCAGCTGATTTATTTGAAAAAGCTTGTGACGTGATTCCGGGCGGTGTCACAGCACATATTAAATATTTTCCTCCACATCCAATAATGATGGAAAAAGGAAAAGGCAGTAAGTTATATGATGTAGATGGCAATGAATATATCGATTATTTATTATGTTATGGAGCTCTTATATTAGGGCATGGTCATCAACAAGTATTCGATGCCGTGACAAAACAAATGTTAGAGTCTGGAACGACCATATTCGGTACGCCTCACAAGATGGAAACAACAATGGCGGAAAAATTAGTAGGGTTATATCCTGGTATTGAAATGGTTCGTTATACGAATTCGGGCTTGGAAGCAACACTTCTTGCAATTCGTACCGCGGTTGCTTATACCGGAAAACCGAAATTGGCGAAGTTTGAAGGACATTATCATGGAGGGTATGATCAAGTATTAGTGAGTGTTAACCCTGATATGGATCAGGCAGGTATCGCAACAGCCCCTAAAGCGGTAGGAGAATCAAGAGGAATACCAGATTACTATATTGAAAATACCGTCATTCTTCCATTCAATGATTTAGAATCTACCGAGAAGATTTTACGTGCCCATGCACATGAATTAGCAGGTGTTATTTTAGAGCCAATTCAAGGAGGGTTCATACCTGCTGAACAAGAATTCATGGAAGGACTTCGTAGAATAACAGAAGAACTTAATATAGTGCTTATTTTCGATGAAGTAAAAACAGGTTTCAGGATATCGATTGGGGGAGCTCAAAAAGTATATGGCATTAAACCGGATATCACTACCTTAGGAAAAGTTCTGGGTGGCGGATTCCCAGTAGGGGCCATTGGAGGTAAAAAAGAAATAATGATGATTACCTCTGCTAGAGGCGGACGAGATATTTTAACAGCTGGAGCAGATAATGCAGATAAACAAAATCCGTTATATCATAGTGGAACATACAATGGTCATCCGACCATATTGGCTGCCGGTTTAGCAACTATTGACTTATTGGAACAAGAAGGAACAATGGAAGATTTGTTTGCTAAGACGCAATCTTTACGTAAGGAACTTGAGAATGTGTATAAAAAACATGGCTTAAACATGCAAACAGTCGGTATGGGCAGTATCTTTAACATTATCTTAGCTGAAGGCCCGATTAAAAATTATCGTGATATGAGCAGGGCAAATACGAAATTAAGAAAAGAGATTGACTATGAGTTATTAAAATTAGGTATTTATACAAAGCCGCTTAATCGTTATTCGATGTCTGTTGTACACACGGAGGAAGATATTCTTCGAACTGTGGAAGCGCATGACGAAGCCATTGGACGGATCCTGAAATAATTCAGCTTAACTGAGTGTCAGATGAGAAAGCAAAAGGCCCGATCAAAGCGATTTTAATTGATCAGGCCTTTTTAATTCCAGCATGGCACTTGCAATTACCTTGACAAAAAAGGATGAAAAAACCTATTGTTAAATTATAATCCTTCACAAAAAGGAAATAGATACTCCTACAATGCATAAATAAAATTAAAGGGGCGCTCTTTTTAATGTCAAACGTCTATCAAAACATCGCTGGACAAATAGGGGAAATGAGCAAGTCCCACGTGAAAATAGCTACATATATTTTAGAGAATCAAACGACCGTTCCTTTTTTTACAGTTGGGAAATTAGCAAAAATGGCAGGGGTCAGTGATGCCACCGTTGTGCGGTTTGCAACCTCGCTTGGCTATTCAGGCTATCCGGAGATGCAGCAGTATATGCAGAATTCCGTTAAGCAGCAGCTGACAACGACAGAGCGATTGAAGATGTCCCAAAAGGTATACAATAAAGAGTCTTCAGGGGTATACGAAGTTTTCCAAGATGACATCGCAAACATAAAATCCACAATGGAGAAATTGGATGAAGATGCATTCCATGAAGCAGTGAAATGCTTATTACAAGCGAGAAGGGTTTATGTTATCGCAAACCGCAGTGCCACATCATTAGGCGTGTTTTTGGAATATTATCTTCAAATTGTTCTCAATAATGTGGAACTTCTGCAGTCATTGGAGAATTCATCGGAAAAGTTATATAATTTAAGTGAAAAAGATGTAGTGATTGGTGTCAGTTTTGCACGATATACGAAAAGTACAATTCAAATGTTTTCTTTTGCAAAGGAAAAAAATGCCACAACAATAGCCATTACTGATAATCTACTCTCACCGCTTATTCCTCATGCGGACATTCCGTTGACAGCATCCAGTCAGATGCCTAGCTTCATTGACTCTTTCGTTGCACCATTAAGCTTGATTAATGCTTTGATCATGTTTGTCGGAAAAGAGAAGCAGGAAGATATACACGAGCGATTAGAAGTTTTGGAAGACATCTGGAGTCATTTTGATGTTTTTCAAAGAAAGAAAATGGAATAAAGAGAAGCCTTACTTTCCCAATGTGGAAGAGTAAGGCTTTTTAATTTATCACATAATGATATTCCGCCATAGCTTATTTCAATGGAGGCAAATTACTGGTTAGTTTACTTTTCTCCTCTGCGCTAATGATTTTCTTTTTTCCGAAAAAATGAGTCAACACAATGATTACCCCGGTTAGTAATAATGTTGAATATAGTTGGCTTCTTGTAGAATCGATAAAAGCCATGGAAATTAAAATGATGGAAATCCCCACGATGGTCGCATATGTTAAATATGGGAACAACCACATCTTCACTTTCAGGGCATCAGGATTCTCTCTTTCCAATCTATTTCTCATCCTCAACTGAGAAATGGAAATAACCAAATAAACTAGTAATATAATCGCTCCTGATGAATTAACGAGAAACAGAAAAACTAATTCAGGCGAAACATAACTCATCACTACAGCAATATAAGAAAATATGGTAGCTGCAAAAACAGCTCTGGCAGGTACTCCATTTTTATTCAACTTACTAAAATATTGTGGGGCATCCCCTTTTTTTGCTAAAGAGAAAAGCATTCGGGATGTTGTATATAATCCAGCATTTAGACATGATAAAACAGCAGTTAGTACGATGAAATTCATGAGGTGAGCTGCAAAAGGAATGCCTAGGTTTTCTAAAACGGCAACAAATGGACTTTGTAATACATTAGCAGAATTCCAAGGAAGTAATGTCACAACTACCGCTATTGATCCTACATAAAAGATCAAGACACGCCAAATTGTACTATTAAT
Organism: Brevibacillus sp. JNUCC-41; assembly: GCF_014844095.1. Classification (NCBI taxonomy): domain Bacteria; kingdom Bacillati; phylum Bacillota; class Bacilli; order Caryophanales; family Bacillaceae; genus Peribacillus; species Peribacillus sp. JNUCC41. The sequence goes on from NZ_CP062163.1 coordinate 3,704,268, forward strand.
GGCTTTAGAGACGGACTTAACAGGATCCTTTGATTCAGCTGCTGCAATGGTCGCTACTTCTGTACCGGCAAAAGAGAAAAATACAGTGATGACTCCCACGAAGACGGAACTTACACCATTAGGGAAAAATCCCCCGTTTTGTACAAGGTTAGATATTCCAACCGTCGATTCTCCTGAAAATCCGAATATATAAGATACGCCTAAAATTAAAAAGGCGATGATGCTCGCTACTTTAATCATGGCAAACCAATATTCAAATTCTCCAAAGGATTTCACTGAATAGATATTTGTTAAAGTCAAAGCGATTGTCAAGGCCAAAGCAAGAAACCATAAAGGAATACCTGGGTACCACATATTGATGATGGCTGCACCTGCAATGGCTTCAATGGCAATAACGACAACCCATTGAAACCAATAAAGCCACCCAACCGTAGTACCTGCCCAAGGGCCAATTGCGTCCCGGGCATATTCTGAAAACGAACCACTTGATGGATTGGAAGTGGCCATTTCACCAAGGCTCTTCATAATCAAGAACACTAAAACACCGGCAATTACATAAGAGACCAAGATGCCAGGCCCGACCTTATGTATGGCAGCTCCACTACCTACAAAAAGACCTGCACCAATGACGCCTCCGATTGCAATCATTGACATGTGACGAGAACTGAGTGATTGTTCTAAATCATTCTGTGGTTTTTTCATGTAAGACCTCCCTGAAAAATGTTGTGTAAAAGCTTACAATTACCCTAACCGAAACTGGATTGATTATAGTTTACACAATTTTTAGATTTTTTGAAATAAAAAATTCAAAATTATATACTAAAAGAAATAATCGTTGCTTAATTAAATGAAATAAAATATTATTAAATTAAACACAGGTTTCTAAAAAATCTGATAATTTCCATTTGCAGAAAAGGATGTGCTTTTGTTGATTAAGGTTGCTGCAGTTCAAATACAAGCTATCCCTGGTGAAAGGGATAAAAATATTAAAAATTGTATAGAAATGGTTGAAGAGTCGGCTAAACAGGGAGCTGAATTAATCGTATTACCTGAACTTTGGGTGAGTGGTTACTATTTATCGAAGGAGCAATTCGAATCGTTGCAGGAGGTTTCGACTGGAGAGACTGTTTCATTATTTCAAAAGCTCGCTAAAGAGTTAAAAGTAATACTCATCGTCCCATTTGTTGAGGGGGAAAATGGAAGCCTTTACATATCTTTGGCTGTAATTGAGTCAACAGGGGAAGTCATTGCCACTTATCGAAAATCATTTTTATGGGGAAGAGAGAAGGAGATATTTACTCCTGGTGAGAAAGTCTATAATGCAATAGAAACATCGAAAGGGAAAATAGGTGTTCTTATTTGTGCAGATATTGAATTTCCTGAACCAAGCCGAATTCTAGCTCTTCAAGGTGCAGAACTTATTATTGTTCCTTCAGTATGGAGTTACGGAGCTGAAACAAGATGGGATATTCAACTTCCGGCACGTGCACTCGATAATACGGTTTATATTCTTGGCGTAAACACGGTTAATGAGGGAAGTTGCGGAAAGAGTAAACTTGTTGCTCCGACCGGTGAGGTTCTATGTGAAGCTTCAAGATCAGAGCAAAGTATTCTCATTCATGATGTGGATTTTTCAATTATATCAAAGGTACGAAATGAAGTTCCTTATCTGGATGATTTAGACAAGAAATTGTGGCCAAATGTTTCGTTATTTGCATTGGAAAAATAGATTTTTTCAAAATTCATTAAACGAATTATGTGGGTCTATAACTAGAATCTTATAAAAGTTTATTAAAATCCATTTTTCATTATTAAATGATTAATGGATTTTTTGATTTTAGGAAACATAAGCAAAATAATTTTTGAACCATGAACCATGAATCGGCTTTCTCGAATTATCGTTAAAGAACTTACTAGATTACAATATTTCCTATCAAAAGGTCAATGTGTTGATCTCGGTGCAACTACTGTTATCACAAGAATAATTATTATCGTGGGTAATTTTCAGAAAATTATTGTTTTTCCGAAAAAACCGCTATATAATTTACCTAATAAACGTTAGGTGGGGATGAATTGAAAAAGCAAGAATTGATAGATGCAGCCCTTTTGCATTATTCACTACATGGATATCAAGGAGCTACCATGAAGAAAATTGCGGATGAAGTGGGAATAAAACCAGCATCCATTTATTTTTTTTATAAAAACAAAGAGGAATTATTTATTGCCGCTTTTCAACAATTACTTGATAACCATTTAGCCGAAATGAAACGGATTTTAGCTAAAACAAGTTCACGATCAGTTGATCAGATTTTTAGTGAAATGCTTCATGGAATCGTCAAGTATCACAAAGATGATGAGCGAGGGACCATGGCGTATATATCTTTAGTTACGTCACCCATTCCGGAAATCAAACTATATTTACAAAAGTATTTGTTGCATTTTAATGACTGGATGGCGAGTTCACTTGAGGATCTATTGAGGCAGCGGTATCCGAGCATTTCCGCAGACGAAGTGGACCAAATCATTAAGCAATTTGTTTTACTCGGGAATGGATTGTTCTGGGGTATAAACTTGTATGAGGGCCAAGACTTAATGGAACAGGTTCATATTGCAGATCGATTCATCGGCTCCATGTTTAGTGATATAGAAAGGAAATATGCCCAAGAATAATAAAAAGGTGAAGTCATAATTATGGCAGGAATGGATTAGTTGCTAAAAGGGGGTGATATAAATAATGAAATCATGACAAAGAAATAAAAATGGTTAGCGGGTCTATTAAAAACAAAGGAGTGTATTCCAATGAAAATTAAAGTGATCATGCCGGTTATATCGGATATTTTTAATGAAGAAATTAGAAGAGAGATTAAATCTTATGTTTCTGAAAACACTGAAGTAGGAGTTTGCAACCTTGATTATGGACCTGAATCAATTGAAAGCGAATATGATGAAGCACTGTGTATACCTAATTTCCTAGAAAAAGCAAAGCAGGCTGAAGAAGATGGGTATGAGGGAGTAATTAGTGATTGTTTTGGAGATCCAGGTGTGAAGCCTGCAAGAGAAATATTGGATATTCCCGTTGTTGGGCCGTGTGAGTCTTCCATGCTTGTTGCGAGCTCATTAGCAAAATCCTTTTCGATTGTAACGGTGCTGCCTAATGTTGTGCCCATGATTGAGAACATAAGTAAAACTCTAGGTGTGGATGGGAATGTCGCCTCCATTCGATATGTAAATATTCCTGTTCTGGAAGTTCAAGACAAGGAAAAGTTAAAATGTGCGTTGTTTGAAGAAATGATAAAGGCGATTGAACATGACAATGCCCATGCTTTAGTGTTAGGGTGTACAGGATTTATGGGTGTTGCAGCGGAGCTTCAGGAACGATTATCGCAAAGAGGTTATGATGTTCCGGTTATTGATCCCGCATTTGCAGCTACAAAGATGCTTGAAATTTTAATTGCTATGGGGGTTAAACAAAGCCGCTTGACCTACATGACTCCACCTTCTAAACAGAGAGTAAAAAATCCATAAACTTTTTTAAAGAAAAAGAAAACCACTGACTCTTGCAAAGTGAATTAACGGAATATTCTTGATATTAAACTTAAAAAGGCAAGGAAATCTCCAAGTTGATCGATAAAGCTAAGGAGTAATTCATAGGGGGTGAATTTATGGAAGATCATACAAAGTTGGGTGACGATTACTCTCTATCGAGAGTTCCACAAAATGCGAGATTGCCAATGTGGGATATCATGATTGTCAGAGTCGGTGCTCTAGCTACACTTTCTCAATTTATGCTAGGAGCGGCATTAGGATACGGAATGACTTTTTGGCAGGCGTTTTGGGCCATGATGTTTGGAAGTGTCATTTTACAAGTTATAAGTTTTCTAATCGGTTATGCCGGTGCACGTGAAGGCCTTTCAACTAGTCTATTGTCGCGTTGGACAGGATTCGGCAGGTATGGTTCAAGTATCATTGGCGCAGTCATCGCTTTTTGTACAATTGGCTGGTTTGGAGTACAGAACACTGTTTTTGCTAATGGATTGGTTGAAGCCACCAACGGTAAATTGACCCTCCCAATTGCAGCTGCCATTACCGGATTAGGCGTAACTGTACTGGTTATATTTGGCTTTAAGCTATTAAGCATGACAGCCAAGATTACCGTTCCTGCTTTTCTATTGGTGGTAGGGATTGGCATCTATCAAGTTCTTAGTGATCATTCCATTTTCAGTTTAATGGGGACGCCGCCTCCGGGAGAGAGTCTTTCTTTGGGCGTGGGTGCAACAATGGTTGCTGGAGGATTCATTATAGGTGCCGTAATCACACCTGACTTCAGTCGGTTTGCCCGAAACGGTAAGGATGTTTTTTGGATGACTACCATTGGTACACTTGTGGGTGAACTTGGTGTAGGAATGATCGCTGTGTTAATGGCCCATGCAGCAAAAACGAGCGATGTTGTCAGCATCATGCTACAAACGTCTGGCTGGCTTGGTGCTGCAGTTGTCGTTTTTTCTACAGTGAAAATTAATAACGTAAATTTATATTCCTCTTCTCTTGGCTTTACTAATATTTTCGATTCAGTTTTTAAGGTCAAGATGAATCGAGGACTCGTTACACTTGTAATTGGTGCTATCGGTACTTTGCTTTCCATTATGGGCATTCTCGATAGATTTGTAGACTTCCTTGTTTTACTTGGAATCATGATACCTCCAATAGCCGGAATTATGGTGGTTGATTACTTCGTGCTTAGAACGTATCGAAAAGCCCTTGATGAAAGCAGGGAGAAAGGAACACTGCCATCTGAGCCTGAAAAATTGAATCCAGTTACATTAGTTGCCTGGGCAGCAGGATTTGCAAGCGGCTATTTCATTACAGTTGGCATACCATCTATCAATTCCCTACTAATAAGCGGCATTATCTATTACGCAGGTGTGTTATTTATTAAATCCATCAAAGGGAAAAAAGAGAATAGGGATCATATCGCATCATAATTTTTGAAAATAGGGGGTTTTGAGAATGAGGAGATTAGGTAAACAGGAAATTGAAGATATTGCAGTAGGTGCGGCTTTACTCGGAACGGGTGGAGGAGGAGATCCTTACATTGGTAAACTAATGGCTTTACAGGCAATTGAAGAATACGGGGAAATCACATTGTTGGATGTGGATGAAGTTCCTGATGACGCATTAGTAGTACCTTCCGCGATGATGGGAGCGCCGACGGTAATGTTGGAAAAAGCTCCAAGTGGTGAAGAAGCAACAGCCGCTTTCAAAAACCTCGAAGCTTATTTAGGAAAAAAGATTTTTGCAACGATGCCGATTGAAGCAGGCGGAGTGAATTCGATGGTGCCACTTGCACTTGCTGCCAAGCTTGGCTTGCCTGTAGTGGATGTTGATGGAATGGGAAGAGCATTCCCCGAATTGCAGATGGTCACTTTTTATTTGGATGGAATTGCAGCCACTCCGATGGTTCTTGCGGATGAAAAAGGCAATACGTCACTGCTCTCAACCATAAACAATGTCTGGACAGAAAGGATTGCCCGTGCAGCAACGATTGAAATGGGCGGTTCCACAATGACAGCCATCTATCCAATGACAGGAAAGAATATAAAGGAAAGCGGAATTAGAAATATACTAAGTTTAGAAGAACAAATCGGCAAGACAATAAGGCTTGCAAAGCAAAACAATGTTGATCCAATAAAAGAGGTGTTGAATAAGGCGGACGGGTTTGAATTGTTCCGTGGAAAAGTGAGTGATATCAACCGCAAGACAGAGGCCGGATTTGCTAGAGGTGTGGCAACATTCGAGGGAATCAATGAGTATAAGGGAGAAAACCTCGAGGTGCGATTCCAAAATGAACATTTAATTGCACAGACAGAGAAACGCTTGCTTTGTGTCACTCCAGATTTGATCGCCGTGCTTGATGCAGAAACAGGCTTGCCAATCACTACTGAAGGAATCAGATATGGAGCAAGGTGCGTGGTAATCGGAATGCCATGCCATCCTAAGTGGCGAACGGAAAAGGGAATTGAAGCTGTAGGCCCAAGATACTTTGGCTATGAAGTTGGTTATGTACCTGTTGAAGAACTAGTGAAAAAAGGGGGGATAGCATAATGGGTGTTTATCGAATAGGAATTGATGTCGGGGGAACCCATACAGATGCCGTGCTTTTAGATCAATATAATCAGGTCATTTCGGAAACAAAATCGCATACAACGGAGGATGTTTCCATTGGCATCTATACAGCAATGAGAAAAATAATCGATGATGCAAAGGTTCCGGTGGAGCAAATTAAATATGCAATGCTTGGTACGACACATTGTACAAATGCTATCGTTGAACGAAAGAGATTAAACAAAATCGCAGCAATCCGTATTGGTGCACCGGCTACTTTAGCAGTTAAACCGCTGATCGGCGTACCTGAAGACCTCTGCGCAGTACTCGGAAAATACGTATACCTAATCCGCGGCGGACATGAATATGATGGCCGTGAGATTGCTGAATTAGATGAAGCTCGTTTGTATCAAATTGCCGAGGAAATCAACGGGAAAGTGGATTCGATCGCGATTACTTCTGTCTTCTCACCTGTATCGCAAACACATGAACAAAGAGCAAGTGAAATTTTCAAAGAAGTGCTGGGAGAAGAAATTTCAATTTCTTTATCTTCAGAAATTGGTTCAGTCGGTTTACTGGAAAGGGAAAATGCGACGATTCTTAATGCTGCTGTCGTAAATGTCGCTAAAACGACTGCTGACGGATTCATCAATGCCCTGAAGAATGAAGGAATTGAGGCAAAAGTATTCTTTTGCCAAAACGATGGGACATTAATGTCAATTGAATATGCGGTTAAATACCCAATCTTCACTGTTGCTTGCGGTCCGACTAACTCATTAAGGGGAGCATCCTATTTGAGTGAGTTAACAGATGCAATCGTTGTTGATGTTGGGGGGACAACAACGGATATTGGTGTTCTGGTTCAATCGTTTCCAAGGGAATCTTCTTTGGCAGTAGAGATTGGAGGAGCCAGAACAAACTTCCGGATGCCTGATTTAATTTCGATTGGACTTGGCGGAGGGACAATAATCCGCATAGGAGATAATGGAGAGTTCACAATTGGACCGGACAGTGTCGGTTACCGACTGCCAGAAAAAGCCTTGATTTTCGGAGGTGATACTTTAACGACAACTGATGTTGCTGTGGCACTTGGAAAGGTGGAACTTGGTGATGCTTCAAAAGTGGCCAACCTTGATAAGGAATTATTAAATAGAGTCTATTTTAATATGGTCAATCTGGTCGAAGAAGCCATTGATAAGATGAAAACAAGTGCTGCACCAGTGCCTGTCATTCTCGTTGGAGGTGGAAGCATCCTTTTACCTGAGGAATTAACAGGTGCATCTGAAGTCATACGCCCATTACATTCAGGTGTAGCAAATGCCATTGGATCGGCTATCTCCCAGGTTAGCGGGCAGATTGAAAAAGTATATGCACTAGCTGAAATAGGAAGGGAAACAGCATTGGAACAGGCAAAGGGCATAGCGATGTCAGAAGCGATCAGCGCCGGAGCCGATCCCGAAACGCTTGTTATTGTCGACATAGAAGATGTACCTTTAGCATATATGCCTGGGAATGCAACCCGTATTCGTGTGAAAGCAGCTGGTGATTTAGCCCAGTCTGAATTGAATGAACTGGTGTAGCAGGCAGGGACTGTAATTTAGCTATCTATTGTACAGAAGAAGCTTTGTTTTTTCTAGTAAGTGGAAAAAGCGGGGCGCTATGAATAGTGGAGTTCACGAATTATTGTACTTGGTATTGAGATTAGATTACAAATTACCAACAACAAACCATGGCTGGCATCTCTGAAATAGTAGATATATGCTAACACAGATAAATAAGCTCATACACTAACTTGTTGCCGAATAAAAATGAATATAAATGTATTCGTTTGGCGATAATTATATTATTGTACTACCCCCTAAGTGGTACTCCTCCATTGTTAAAAGCCCCTCTCTTGATCGAGGGGCTTATTTTATGTTGGGGTTTGTTAAATGAATTTATAGGAGTTTTTTGGACTGTATTTAGATGGAATTGGATTTTTTATACTTCTGTCCAACCAAAAATATCAGCGGTGAACCTATAATGCTTGGAAGAAACCAAAAAATTAATGGGTTCCATTCATTCAAGATAGTTATATTGGGTACATTCACTACAAGAATTGCAGTACAAATAGCGATATAGGAACCGAGCATCCCACTAATATGAAATGCAATCCAGTTTTTCCATTTCTTCTTAGCAGCAAGATAGCCTATAAACGCGAAAGAATATGAAAATATCCCAATGAAAAATAAATATGCGCTGCTTTCCCAATTCAATATTGCCATTGTCAGGGAGGTGACAAAGAGTACAACATATGCACTGTGATAAATTTCACCGCAAATTGTATGCATACCTCTTTTTTTCTTTGAAGACATAGCACCTATTCCACTAATAAGACATATTGCTCCAGCGAAAATATGAATGAATAGGATGATCTTAAAGATAAGCATCTTTCCCTTCGTTAAATAATCATTATCATAACGTAACAGATTAAATATTTATTTTATTATAATACAAATATTTACCAAAAAAATGAATGTTAATTTGCAAAAAAACAAAATCAATTTAGTTAGGGAAGATGAGTTTCCATACTATGGAACATCCTTTGCAAAAATTCTTCAGGTGCTGTATGCTCTGCGGAAAACCGTCAGTCAATCTGTTTTTATTGAGTTGAAAGTGCAGTGCCCCTCAAAAAGGCAGTATGCGTAGTCCTTTTTAAGGATAAAGGAGGATTTTACGTTTCATTTGAAGAATGTTTTGACCAATGGGGGTGGAATAATTGCGACAACATATTGAACAGGACTTATCTAAAGATGACATTTTTAGAATGATTGTTAAGCACCTTGATGTATTTCCGTTGACTAGTCTAGAGGCTATTAGAGAAGTGATCAGAAGTTCATTAAAACAAAGAGGCTTGATAGGGGGGATGAATAAACAAACAGGAACCGCTAATGTAACATATAACCGGAAAATATCAGACCAGGATATCCAGTTATTAAATGATTGTATTTGTGACCTATTATATAGCCGCGTTATCCAACCTGGTATTGACGATGATAACCTGGATTTACCATGGATTCATGTTTCTGATAAAGAGAAACTTAAAACAATGGTGAACTCCCTTTCTTAACTTTTTACATATAAAAGCCCTTCTCTAATCGAGAGGGGCAATTTTTATTTGAATTTATTAATCCATAAAAGCAATTTTATAAAAACCATTATTTCTCTATATCCTTCATACTCAATTAATTGTATGTTTCACCTGTAAGGTGGGTTTCAAACATATCGATGATTTCAAGGAAACGTTCAGCTTCACGGAAAACGTGATCTGCCAATAAAGGATGGATAATGCTCTTGATTTTGCATTCTTCGATTAAATCTCTGGCGGTTTTCTTAAAGTCTCTAAGTGATACGACGGAAACACGGTTCTGATCTAGAAATTGATCCAAAAGAGGAGCGGTTTGAGATTGCGGTTTCATTGACTCTAAGTCTACAGCTTGAAAGACTAATTGATCGAAATCATTGCTAAAATTACGCGCCATATCCACCAGCTTTCTTTCCGACGGATCAAGGAGATGTCCGATGAATTTTGCATGATCCGCCATGATCCTTAAAAAGAAAACATTTTCTTTGATGATGGCGTCTGCAAGTGGTTTCAATTTACCCTCATTTAATTCTTTTAATCGTTTTCTGAAATAATTGGCTTCCCTGCTTGTATGGTCGACTAAAAGTGGGAAATTGTTTGCACCAGGCAATTTACAGGTGAGTATCAGCCCCAATACCTTCCTTTTGAATAAAAATATTCCTGTAGCAGCTTGTTGCACTTCCGAGTTAAATATCCTGATCTGTTCAGGATCAGCTTGATTTGTTAATGTATGGGATTGTTGTTCTATCCGTTCAAATAAATGATAAAACTGATTAGCCTCCTCAATTAGCTGCGTATCTTCACATCTAAAACCTAGTCTTAAAAATAGCGAGTGTTCCTTCATAATTCTTGACCAAAAACGAATCTCATCCAAAGAGCGTGCAACAAACATTCCCGATTTATCCCTCATAGTTTCCTGTATGTCCTCATTCATAACTAAAGCCCCCTTTTAAAACAAAACCATCATTAAATCTTATTAACAAAGGGACATTAGTATGCTGCTCAATTTGAATATAAATAAAATTTCTAATACCCCTTTAGCACCTCAAACCATTGGTACTTGATGGCGTTTTTTTGAGTTCTTATTGGAATCTCTTGAAGGGGAGTACCATTCCCTCCATGTTCTTGAAGAAAAACAAGCGGGTATATGTGATTTTTGCATTTTAGCGAAAAGGGGAAATGGATATTGAACATAGGATGGCACCAAAAGCATGTAACAATGGAGATTCAAAGGGGGAATCGTATACGATGGACTTTCTAAAAAAACTCGGCAACCATTCTGTATAAAAAACCCTTAGACTTTATCTAAGGGTTCTCGCATTTTAATCCAGCAGTTACATTAGGCTACAATGGATTAGTCATTTGTCACTAAGTTCATTTATTTTTTTCGTAAGCTCATTAAACTTCTGATCGAGTTCTGTGTAGGCTTTATCGTTTGGAGTCATAAAGCTAAGCTTTCCTAAAACTTCCTGTCTTTCTGTTTCAAGTGTTAATCGTAGTTCTTCCAGATCATCTCTTTTTGAGGGTGATTCATATAATTGCTTTTGTATGTGATTATTTGAAATGATAAGTTTGCTGCTTGTGATTTTTTCGAGAAAATATCGATCATGCGAAACGACGATTAGCGTTCCAGTATACTGTGCTAAGGTATCTTCAAGTTGTTCCCGTGAAGCTAAGTCCAGGTGATTTGTCGGTTCATCCAAAATAAGCACATCTTTTTCTTCCAGGATATATTCCATTAACTTACATTTTACTCGCTCACCCATACTCATGTTCTTAATGGGTTCTGTCCATTGAGATGCCGTGAAGCCTAAATGCTTCATTAAAGTTTGAACGTTCCCTCTCGACTCGAAAGTTTCTTTATGAAATAGCTGGGAGGGTGTTAGTTCAAGTGGTAAATCAAACACCTCTTGCGTCAAATAGCCAATTTTTGCAGATGGCGAAATCCAAACATTGCCCGCAAAATTTTCTCGTCCAAGAATTATTTTTAATAATGTCGTCTTTCCGCTGCCATTGGGACCTATTATGGAAACCTTCTCACCATGCTGTATCGTGAAATGGACGTTTTTAAATAGTGTGCGCTCGTTAAATGCCTTAGTTAAATTCTTGACTTCCAAAAAACGTTTTCCCGACTTGTTTTTTGCTTTAATTGAAAAGCGTACAGTATATTCGGATTCAACAGGTTCAGCTTTTACTTTTTCAAGCTCTTTTTCAAGACGCTTTTGTTTTGATTTTACCTGTGCATCCATTCGTTTTGCTTTTACGCGATAGTATTCCTTAACTCCTTCTTTTTTCGTCGATTGGGAATGGGCTTTTTTCGACCAAGAAGTGATTTCATTCATTTGTCCCTCAATCCGTTCAACTATTTTTTGCTGTTTTTCATATTCACGTTGTTGTGTAAGTCTTTTCTGTTTGCGAACTTCCATATAACTAGAATAATTCCCTCTGTGTTCAATTAGCTTTTTATCTTCAATCGACCAAATTTTCGTTGCAACAGCATCCAAAAAATAACGATCGTGCGAAACAAAAATGATGGTACCTCTATAATTTTTTATTTGTCCCTTAAGGAATTCTATACTGTCTTCATCAAGGTGGTTTGTCGGTTCATCTAATAGTAAAAGGTCTGCATCTTTAGAAAGTCCTTTTGCAAGGCGGGCTTTTAGTTTTTCTCCCCCGCTCAATTGTTGGAATTCATGGCCTGGTACATGCATTTTATCAAGTAATTTAACTTCGGAAGGGGTCTTATCTTCGGAAGGATGCGATACGACTTCTTGTTCAACCATAAAAACTTTCAAGTCTTGCTGCAGCCATTGGATTTGGCCGCGTACAGGCTCTAAAGTATTGTTAATTAATTGCAGCAACGTAGACTTACCGGCACCATTTTTTCCAATGATACCGATGATTTCCCCTTGTTGTACACTTGCATTTATATTTTCAAAAATGTTTACGTCCATTACTTCATAGCTAATATTGGTTAATTTTAATAATTCTTTCATATAATTCATCCCTCTCCTTAATGGGAGGATAAAAAAATCCTCCCAATTCATATGGAAGGATTAGCCGTACCTGTGCATTGTCAAATAAGAGCTATTTTGAGTATAGCTCTGTAATTTATAGAAAATGGGCAGACTAATCCTATTTCGTTTGATTTGAAATATGCGATTTCAAATTTTAAAAAATAAGATTAGTTAATCATCGGCCACCCATCATCCCTTCTGATATTAATAAAATCAGTATAGCATAAATTCATCTTTGAAAACAAAAGGAAACAGCATAATTTTTCCCATTCATTCCCAAAGATTTATTATTGTTTTAACTCCATCAAATATCTTATTATAAGGTGGGCAATAGGACTGCATTTTTCCTAAATGATGTGTCTTAGTTAAATTCAATAAACATTTACCGCCATAGGGTTGTTTCCGTAAGGAGGACATTAATATGGAATATATAAAGGGAATCGATGTTTCACATTGGCAAGGTGCCATCCGTTGGGGGGAAGTTGCAAAGGCAGACGTGAAGTTCGTGTTCATTAAAGCAACAGAGGGAACGAGTTATTCTAAGTTATCTTATTTCAAAGAAAACGCACCACAAGCATTGGCAGCGGGATTGAAAGTCGGGGCCTATCACTATGCAAAGTTTGCAACTGTTGCAGAAGCAAAGGCTGAGGCAGCTTATTTTTTGGATTCAATCAGATCTTTTGCTTTAAATTACCCTATTGTACTGGATCTTGAGGAAAATAAAAAAAAGGCAAAGAAAAAAACGTTGACCGATGCAGCAATAGCTTTCTTAGAAGCTATTGAAGAAGCTGGATACACGGCTATGCTGTATACCGGTAAATATTTTCTTGAAAATAGTTTAGATGAATCAAGGTTGACGAATTACGCTTTGTGGATTGCCAGATACAACAGCATGTTGGGACGTAGCGCAGATATTTGGCAGCATTCTGATTCGGGTAAAATAAGCGGCATCAGTACAAAGGTGGACTTGAATATAGCTTATAGGGATTTTACAAATACAATAAATACTATTAGGACACACAACACCCGTGCATGGGAAGCCGAAACTCCCACAACTTATACAGTAACAAAAGGCGACACACTTAGCTTCATTGCAAAAAAACATAATACAACGGTAAAATCTCTTGTTAGTCTTAACGGAATAAAAGACCCCGACAAAATTTATATCGGTCAAAAATTAAGGTTGAAATAAGTAAAGGCTCTTCTCATGACGAGAGGAGCTTATTTTTAAATATATTCCTTATATTTCTTTAAGTTCGCCAATTGCTACTTCTGATCTTTCCTCTAATGGTCCTCTCAAATGTACCGTAGCCGTTTTTCCATCTTCATTTAAATTATCAATCCATATTGAGGTGCCATTATATCTCACCTCAATGTCGGATGAAGAAGAAAGTATCTGTTTTACACGCTTAACATCCACATATATCCCTCCCTGCTGATTAGTCTACCTATTATTTGGGGAGAGGCTTAATTTTATTCGTTTATTCAGGGATTAATGTTGTAACTAAATCATTTAAGTACGATGATGTTTAACGCTTTTTAATTATGTTTGTTATGAAAGGTGAGAATTCTTAATCTTAAAAATAAGTATATCTGCCGAAATGGATAGGATTGTAAAAAGAATCTTGAGGTGATGAATTTGAAAAAAAGCAGACTGGAATCCCAGTTTATTTCAATGGGCTAAGAATAAGCAAAAAAGAATATATTATAAAGCTAACGGCTGCCTTGCTTTCAATAGGGGATTCGCCACCTACTCAAATGAAGTTAATGTGATGGAAGGGCTGAATAAGGAAGTAAATAAGATGGGACAATATTGGAGGAGAAGATATTGTTTGGTTTGAAGTCCATACGCATTCATATACATGCTTTTAGGGGGGTATCATGGAATTATCGTTATTATTGGAATATGGCTGGGTGTTAATTATTCTAATTTTTTTAGAAGGCTTATTATCTGCCGATAATGCATTGGTTTTAGCCATCATGTCAAAGCATTTACCAAAAGAACAGCAAAAAAAAGCGATTAATATTGGGTTGCTTTTGGCTTTTATATTTAGGATTGGTGCAATCTTTATTATTTCGTACCTTTTCCATGTCTGGCAAGTTCAAGCAATTGGGGCTGCATATTTGATTTTCATCTCATTAAAGCATTTACTTAAAAAGGACCACGGGGAGAATGAGGGAAAAGGGAAGAGCTACCGTATGACCGTTGCACAAATTGCATTGGCTGATATTGCTTTTGCTATCGATTCCATTTTAGCTGCAGTCGCCCTTGTCATTGCCTTGCCAGATACACCAATGGGTGAAATAGGAGGTATGGATGGGGCAAAATTCATTGTTATTTTAGTCGGGGCGATTGCAGGTTTAATTGTCATCCGGTTTGCAGCAGGATACTTTGTTAAGATACTGACGGAGCGACCTAGCCTCGAAACAGCAGCCATGTTAATCGTTGGTTGGGTAGGGGTTAAGTTATTAATGCATACCCTTGCACATCCAGCCGTGCACATTATCCCACACGATTTTGTTGAAGGACCGATTTGGAATATTATCTTTTGGTCAGTCATGCTTCTTATTGCTCTAGGCGGATGGTTTTTATCTGGAAAAACAGTGAAAAATGATAAGCAAAACGACTAACGTTATCCGAGTTGAAATACCTTATTGTTCATTTTTGTAAACCTTATGTTTGCTAAATAGGATTTTAAGACCGAATTCCAATTTCGGTCTTTTTGCCTCCAGGCACTTGCTTTCCGCGGTGGTCCGGGAGCCTCCTAGGCTCCTTTGCGCTTTTCTAAGCAGAAGTCAGGTACATCTGTTCCGATCAATTTTGAATTAACTTTAAGAACCCTTTTTCCTACAAACTGAGGAGACCACAATAAGTGATCTCTTTTATTATTGTTTTACAAATCCTGTTTGTAAATCATGTATGAAACAAATATCCTTGATTTATTTATCCACTGCTAAAAACTGTGTACTGTGCACCGATGATGAGGATGTTAGAAGATTTATGGGCAATGTCCAAAAAGACCAGATGGAGCACTGCCGAAATGTAAGAAAGGATATTACATCGTTTTTAAATCCAACCCGATGACCAGTTTGCGGCAGTATAGCCTTGTTTGCGATTATGATTATCACCCTTATTTTTCTTTTTGCTACACTGGACTCTTCATCATTCACATTAACAAGCGCTGCATCAAAAAAGTTGTCATTAGATCAAGAACCAGCCGATGGCACAAAATATTTTGGGCGTTGGTCATAGCGCTCGTAGCGTTTTCCATGATGTTCGGTGGGGGACTGCATGCTCTTCAATCAGTAGTAGTCATTACTTCCGTTCCACTCATCTTAATGATGGCGATGGCATCGATATCGCCAATTAAATGGATAAAAGAGGATCAGGCAAGAAGCAGCAGTATAGAAAAAAATGATAAATGAAGAACCTACAAAACTAACATCTTAAAAGTATCATTCAAACTGGGAGGATATTGTATAAGGGAATAAACGCCAGCAGGCATCAGCTAAAAAAACAGCTGGTGCCTGTTTGGCGTTCGATGAAACCGTACAATCGATTTGTTTAATAAACCTTAAATAATGAATGAGAATATCATAGATAGGGCGGTGTACCATGTACAAGGCATAATGGTCTCTGTGCGAATCCGTTCACACTCATGCCTGGTGGTATTGCAAGTGCATCACTAAGTGTAATGGATATAGCTAATAGGACTTTATTGAAAGCGGCATATGAAATTGAACAATGGTCCGAAGGTTGGGACATACTTCTGATTGTACCGGGGAAAACGTTACAACGTAATTGATTTGTAAACAAAAAATATCACCGAATTATTTATCGCAAAGTCGATGATAAATGGCAGATGATCCAGCGGAGCTTTTTGACGGTAGAAGACCTTCAAATACCTATCTGTCCATTAAAGAAATGATGACCATATGAATAAAAACAAAAATGCCTCCTCATATTAAAAGAGAGGGGATGTGTCACATGATAAAAAGTATATCAACTTTTCAAGCGACAATGGTGCTGATTCTATCCACTGGATTAATGAGCCATGTTATCGTTTTGCCTTCATTGCTTGGGGCATCCGGAAGAGATTCATGGATCAGTAATTTAATCACTGGGATGCTTTTTCTAATATGGCTTCCCATGGTTTATAGGATCATAAATAAAACAAAGCAACAGCATATCATTGGCTGGCTTCATACTCACAGTCACCCGCTCGCCGCCTGGTCCATAAAAATCCTTCTTTTCTTCTATATTTTAATAAACTTGTTTGTCACTTTATTTAGCACATTTTCCTGGGTAAACAGTACTTATATGATTCAAACGCCAGAATATGTATTATTTATACCTTTCATCATCCTATGTTTTATTGCTGCCGAGGCTGGAATCAAAACAATAGCGATTGCCGGGGGATTGGTTTTGCCCCTTGTTGTGGCGCTTGGGTTTATGATAATGACGGCGAATATACAGTTTAAGGATTACTCCTTGCTTTTTCCTGTTTTTGAAAATGGGATTACACCTGTTTGGGACGGGGTCGTAATACTAGGTGGAGGTTTTACAGAGATATTTCTACTCGTTTTGATTCAACAGTTTATAAAGACAGAAATAAAGTTCAGGAGTTTACTTTTTTTAAGTTTATTTCTTTTGTTTATCAGTATGGGACCCATAATAGGCTCCATTACAGAGTTTGGTCCGGTACAAGCTGCAAAAATAAGCAATCCGGCATACGCTCAATGGCGGTTACTAACCATGGGTAAATATTTGAACCGGCTGGATTTTTTATCAATATACCAATGGCTTTCAGGTGCATTTATCCGTGTATCGTTATCGATATTCCTAATGGGGGAACTGTTTCAATTTAAATCAAAGAAAATAAAAAATATTGTATTGCTTGCTATAACAGTCTCCTTAATCATTGCGCTTTGTATACCAATCGACATTCCAGCATACAGGGATTTTACGGAACGATATTATTTTAAATTCAGTGTGATTAGCATTTTGGTCATAACTTTTTTCATTAACATGGTCATTTTTCTAAAAGAAAGGGTGAAAAAGAATGAAGCCTCTATTGAACAAGGCAAATAAGGGGAGTTCTTCGGAGATCCAACTGAAGACGGAATATTTCATTGAATTATTCGGAATGAGCTCGGATGTAAAATTCAAAAAGCATACCATTACATCTGAAGGGAAAACAGATTCGCCCCTTATTTGCACTTTGATTTATTCAGAGGTGTTGGTCGATGTCAAAAAATTGTGGGAATCAGTAGCACGGCTTGATAGTGCATTCATAAATTCTAAACTGAAGGAAGAAGAGGTTATAGAGGATCCGCAAGAAGAATTTAAAGTCAGTAGGGTTTTCCCTTCCTCCACTTTAAAAGAAAATGTGGAGGAAAACGTATTTTCCGGGATGGTCCTGATGCTATTTGAAGAATTGGATTTATTATTGATGTTTTCCCTACCAAGCATCCCGAATCGAAGTCCCGAGGAAACAAGTAGTGAAACTTCCATCCGAGGTCCACGTGATGGATTTATCGAAGATATCTCTGTTAATTTAGGGTTGATCAGAAAAAGATATAAAACTGCATCACTCGAAAATCAAGCATTTACCATTGGGAATAGGAGCAAGACAAAAATCAATTTATTATATGTGAAGGATGTTGTAAATCCAGAAACCATTGAAAAAGTAAAAAGGAAAATCTCCTCAATAAACACAGATATTTTGTTGGGAACTGCTGAACTTGAAGAATTTTTATCAGGCAGTAAGTTCAACCTGATCCCGTTTTTTGATTATACAGGGAGGCCGGATTATGCTGTAGCCAGTTTAAACAATGGGCGCTTTGTCATTTTAGTGGATGGGTCACCAACTGCCTTAATTGGGCCAGGTAATATTACACTCTTGTTAAAAGCCGCGGAAGATCGTCATACTCCTTCTTACTATACAAATTTCGAATATTTCTTTCGCATTATCGGACTGCTAGTATCAATATTTCTGCCAGGTTTTTATATAGCACTAGTATCATTTCAATTAGACCAGCTCCCTTTCTCATTTTTGGCGACGATAACCGTATCTAGATTTGGATTGCCTATATCACCTCAACAAGAGGCTTTCTTGATTTTGGGTTTATTTGAGCTGTTTCGAGAGGCAGGGGTCACACTCCCAAAACCAATCGGTCAATCACTGGCTGTTGTGGGTGGGTTAATCATTGGTGATGCGGCAATTAGAGGCGGGATTACATCCCCGACGATGTTGGTGGTTGCAGGTACTACTGCGGTAGCCACCTATACATTAATCAATCAATCATTAGGTGGAATTGTAAGCATGGCCAGGTTTTATGTATTATTTCTCTCTTCTATTTTAGGTTTATTCGGATTTTTTCTCGGTGTTTTCTCTATTGTCCTTTATTTATCAAGGCTGCAGGTTTATGGTTTACCCTACTTAGCGCCTATTTCACCAATATCCTTGAAAGATCTAGGGGGCGGTGTCTTTGTTAAACCATATCTCTTTAAAAAGAAACGAGCCGAGACGCTGAATACCAGGGACAATACAAAAGGAAATCGCTAATGAAAGTGATCCTTAGAATTATACTATTTGTATTGAGCATCGCTCTTTTAAGTGGCTGCTGGGATACAAAGGATATTCAAGATATTCAATATATAAGTGCAATGGGAATAGATTATCAAAATGGTCAGTATGTCATTTATGTCCAGGTGACGTCTTTTGCCGGTGTTGCTAAACAAGAAGGTTTGGAACCAAAACCAACAACTGTTTGGGTCGCCAAAGGGCGAGGGGAAACAATGAACGAGGCCATGAATGACATTTATAAAAAGGCAAACCAATATATATATTGGGCCCATGTTAAAGTGATCATTTTCTCTGAAAGCTTACTAAAAAATGGATTGGTCAACGTAAACGATCCCATTTTAAGATTTCAGCAAATTAGGGAAACAACTTGGTTATATGGAACCGATGATTCCTTAGAAAAGATCCTTTTTGTCAATAGTCTATTCGGCTCATCGGTACAAACAAGCATTTTCAATCCGGATGATATTTATAAATTAAGGTCCTTTGTCGAACCCATCCGGATCCAAAGATTTTATACGCAAAATTATGAAACAGGAATGACAATAAAACTACCGAAGATTTCGTTGAGAAATGAGGTGTGGAAAGCAAAAGGAAAATCCCAGAACACCGTAAAACTATCAGGGTCCTACCTTATTAAAAATAATAAACTGATGGGGGAGGTAGCAAATAAACATCTAGGGGGATTGAGGTGGTTGACAAAATCAACAGAAAGGTCCCCAATTAGAATAAAAATCAACAACAACAAGAATATTCAATTATCGCTAATGAGGCCCAAATTCAATATAAAGCCAATCTATGTAAATGATGAAGTCGAATTTGATATTTCAATTGAAGTAGAAGGTGCCATAATGGATATGGAAGAAAACATCTCCTTTCCCCACCTTAAAGAAAAAATACAACGGGCATTGGAGAAAGAAATTAGGGATACTTACAAATATGCTCTTAAAAAAAATATAGACATTTATAATTTAGAAGGAGTTATCTACAGAAAGGATTTGAAAAAGTGGAAAGAAGTTTCCAAAGAGGGTTTTAGCCTTAATGAAGAATCCATTCGTAATATTCAGGTGGATGCTACGATTAAAATAACAGGCGATTATAAATATGAGTACATGAATTGATACCTTCAGTAGTGAATCGTAGGCTGCCATGACAGAATCTTCCTTCAAAGCCGTTTCCAATGATTATGATATGGCAGCTACTGTATATGGTATACCCAACAACTAACTATGTAAGGATTTATTTTAACTTACATAACGATTAAAGGAAACTCGATTTTACTTTAATAGACCTAAGCGAAATCCATAGACTACGACTTGTGTACGGTTCTTGGCTTTAAACTTTGTCATTAAACTGCTTATATAATCCCTTATAGTATGCTGGCTTAATTGCAATAATTCGGCCATCTTTTTATTGTTATGCCCCTCCGCCAGCAAATTTAAAATCATGGATTCCCGTTCCGTTAATTGTAGATCTGTATCAATGGATACCTCATCATCCTGTCTTGATAAATATAAGCCTAACCGTTTTCCGACCTGTTCAAGTAAAGTTAGTTCATCTTTTGAATAATCGAATTCCTCTCCTAATTGATCAAAGGTCAGCCAGCCGAAGACTTGTTGGTCATGAACAATCGGCACAAATATGACAGATGAAAGATTAAACAACGTAATATGTTCCTTTTTAATATAATGATTGGGATTCTTTAAAAAAACAGGCTTTTTTGAATTGAAAACAAAGGATTGCTTCAAGCTGAGTTGCCCTCTCATGCTTTGAACCTTGGGGAGCTCCTCTCCAATGGTGCCATAAAATTGATTGGACCAAGGAATATAAGCATAAAAAACACATCTTTTATAGTGAAAGAACTCTTCACATTTTTTTAGGATATGAGCAAAGTCCTTAATTCCTGATGAATTAATTAGAAGCTCATCTAACTGGTCTAATAGTTTCAGCCTTTTCAGTTCAGCATTTTCTTCCTGGGTTTTTGAAAGTTGCGTTGGCTCGACATCCATCCATTTGTTATAGCTATGGATGAGATGAGAGAAAATGGATAATAAGAAAAGTAGAATGGGAATGGTTTGGGCCTGTTTCAGGTTGGCCATTAAGGTAACGATGGACTTTTCAAAAATTAATCGGAACATGCTGAAATGTTTCACATTTAAAATGGGTAGATGTGATTGAAGCCAAGTTTCCAGATGCTTATCGTATGTTTCATTTATGTCTTCGATTTTTGGAGCGGATAAAAATAGTAGGAATGATTCAAGTAATGTTTGTATCACCTTACGTTCATTTTCTAATATAAGGGGCTCAAGATTCAAATAAATATTGAAATTTTCTTCAATTTGTTTGTTATGGCTTTTTATGAATAATATGAATTGCTGAAACGATATTTCTTCATAAGCATGTGAGGGCTGGATCATACGGGTCTCTTCTCCTTAAACAAAATACCCCTATATAAGGGGGATACTTACTCTATTATTATACAGCATATTATAGGATAGTATTTCAAATTACGAGGAGTAAAATAAAGGCATAGACAGACAATGAAGCTTTTTTTAGCGGCATTCCATATAAAGGGATGGACAATTGCTTAAAAGTCAGCTTTCATTACTTGTATAGGAATACTAGACTAGTGAGAACCTCTAAGGAAGAGGATTTCAGTATCAGAAAAATAAGAAAAGGAGATCTGGTGCAATCATGAGACTTGAAAACAAAGTGGCAATCATTACTGGTGGGGGTACAGGAATCGGGAAAGAAACAGCTTTGCTATTTGCCAGGGAGGGAGCAAAAATCGTCATCACTGACATAAACCAGGAATCCGGTGATCAAGCAGTGAAAGACATTAAGGCGATCGGCGGAGAGGCCCTATTCATTCGTCATGATGTCAGTAATGAAGAAGATTGGAAAAAGGTTGCAAAGGAAACGATCGATACTTTTGATAAGGTGGATGTTCTGTTCAACAATGCGGGCATTTATATCATTAAACCGGTTGCGGAGATTGAACTGGAGGAGTGGAATCGTCTCATGTCGATTAACGTGACCGGCGTATTCTTGGGAATGAAGCATATTATGCCACTGATGGCGCAACAAAATAAAGGTTCAGTCATAAACGCTTCTTCCATAGCAGGCTTGATTGGCGCCCCTGGTCATGTATTATACGGTGCAAGCAAGGGAGCGGTCCGGACAATGACTAAAGATGCTGCTATCGAGTATGCTTCAAAAGGGGTCCGTGTAAACTCGATTCATCCAGGATATATCGATACCGGGATGGCGGACTATGCATCTGAACAAACGGGCAGTTCAAAAGATGCATTAGGTAAAGAATTCCCATTGGGACATCTGGGCAGCGTCAACAATGTGGCGAATACAGTGCTTTTCATTGCCACGGACGAATCTTCCTATACTACGGGTACTGAATTTGTAATAGATGGCGGAGCTACTGCTCGCTAAAATCCCCTTCTAACGGATAGTAGAAACTAAAAACTAAGGAGTGTTTAAATATGAGATTGGAAAATAAAGTGGCGATCGTAACTGGGGGAGCAAGTGGGATTGGAGCAAGTACGGCTCAATTATTTGCAGAAGAAGGAGCAAAGGTGGTCATTGCTGATTTTGCTGATCATGGACAAGCTGTGTCAGAAGAGTTAAATGTAAAAGGGTATGATACTCTTTTTGTTAAAACTGACGTGACAAATGAAAATGACGTAAAGAATATGATCGAAGAGACGGTTAATAAATATGGAAAACTGGATATCATGTTCGCAAACGCAGGGATTGCAAGAGACGGAAACATCCATGAGTTAAGCTATGAACAATGGCAAAAAACAATTGATATTAATTTATCCGGTGTCTTCCTATCCGATAAATACGCGATAGAGCAAATGCGAAAACAATCTACAGGCGGCGCCATTGTCAATACAGGTTCCATCCATAGCCATGCAGGGAAACCGGGGGTAACAGCCTATTCTGCTGCGAAAGGCGGGGTCAAACTATTGACACAAACGTTAGGTTCGACTTATGCCAAAGATGGCATTCGTGTCAATGCAGTTTGCCCAGGATATATTGATACACCACTTATTGCAAAAGCACAAGGTGAGATCAGACAAGGTTTGATCGACTTACATCCAATCGGCCGTTTAGGCAGAGCGGAAGAAGTGGCGAAAGCTGTTCTCTTCCTTGCAAGTGACGATGCATCATTTGTTACAGGCACAAGCCTTATTGTAGACGGCGGTTATACGGCCGTATAATAAGGGCAAGTCCAATGATTATTCGCTAGTTCTCTCAAACAGTCAAGTTCGTTTGATGCGTAATTGCATGATAGAGCTTCTTCCGTATGATGTGGTGTTCATTTACCCAAATCATGCTGGAGGGCTCTTTTTTTTTGTATATAATGAAAAAATCCCCGGAATGCTAAAAACATTTCCTTGGAAGATGAAACGATACAATGTCTATCGAGGATACATTTAAACTCTTTTTGAGTATGCGGCGATAAATAAGGCCAAACGGATAATTCGATTACGATCTAGATCGCTGAATAGCTCTCTATAACTTTTATATACGTCCGGGTATCTTCCAGCAGGTATATACACCATTTCCTTCCTCTTTATATAAATTATATTAAGTTCAATAATATAAGTGGAAGTAAATCCAATTACTAGTATTTTTATGATAAAGTTATAAAGTTGATATTTTATTACTTAATTTCATTACAAAATCTGTTGATAAAGGAAGGGTTAAATGGCGAAAAGAATATTGGGTAGTATGTTGCTTTTATTACTAGGCATGGTTAGTTTCTCTTTTTTATCTGGCTTAAAAGTTGAAGCGGCAGATCGAGTGCATACTGTATCCTCTCAAGAAACGGTAGAATCGATTGCAGCGATCTATGATATATCGACAGAGCAATTAATGAATATGAATGGTTTACCGGATGATAAGTTATATATTGGCCAGAAGTTAACCATTCAGACTGCTTATACTCCTTCGAACTATCAGTGGTCAGAGAGAGGGAAACAAATTGGGAATTATGCGAAATCTTTTACAGGATTTAAAAAAACGGCTGGAGAAGAGACACCAATCAAAGGTTTTGATTCTAGCGGATTGATTCATTGGGTACTCTCCCGACAAAGGGTGCCTATCGACCGTTTGTCAGTTGAAGGCTATTATAAGCAAGGAATGGATACAAATACGCCTAAGGCTGGAGATATTATATTTTTTCTGGAAAAGGGAAGTTCAAAAGCCGTGACCGCTGGGATCTATCTGGGGGGAAATCAGTTCATTAATTCTGGATACGGAGCAGAGACAGTTCAGGTGAGATCTACCACAGAAAAATATTTTGCACAATACCAAGTCGAGTATAAAACGTATACACCAAAAGGAGAGCATGTCGTTCAAAATAATGAAACACTTAAAAGTATCTCGGATCATTACGGTGTATCGGTGGATACAATCAAAAAGCGTAACGCATTACCAACTGATAGCTTGATGCAGGGACAGTATCTTCAAATATACAGCAATCCCTTGTATCCATTTTATACAAATCAAGAGGCTTCCTATGATAAAGCTTATGATGTCATAAAGTATGCCTATACTCTACGTGGATTTACCTATGTTTTTGGAGAATATGATCCGATGATTGGAATGGATTGCAGCGGTTTTATCTATTGGGCCATGAAGGAGCAGGGCATTTCCCTTAAACGTGGTTCGGCAGAGGACTACTATTCCACGCTGCCGAAACTCAGCGATCCAAAGGCAGGGGACTTAGTATTTTTCAGAGATACAGACTTAAGTCAAGAGATAACCCACGTCGGTATTTATCTAGGGGATGGTCGCTTTATTCATACAACAAGGAATACTGGAGTTCATATATCTGATCTTACTTCAAGTTATTTTACTCAGAAGTTCGAAAGTTTTGGGCAAGTCCAAGTCAATATGGACTAAGATAGCCACGAGAGTTAGACTATTGGAATTTTCTAGTCATATTATTCATTTAAGGTTAACCTTAAACACAAATCCCGTATACTTTATTGAATACGGGATTTGTGTTTGATCTTCTTCTCCTTTAGTTGAAGAAGGGGGCACCATTAACGAACGTTTATGGTGAGAGCGTTTTTAAAAGTTTTCACATTATGACAGGTTAATTGAAGTAATAATTATCTAGATGAGTTTTGGTTTATGTGTACTCTCATCATACTGAGGGGCTCCGTTTTTTTAAATCCGATAAATAATGCTCTACAGGATTGCTAACGGGGCAGAATAGCTCAATAAAAATAGTAAATCCAATTGCACCCTTCCATTTTATTAGCATTCTTACAAAAATAAAAAGTCCCATAAGGTTTTTTTGAAATTAACTGAAAATTCAATATATCCTCTTTAAATACTAATTTATAATTGTTATACAATTGTAAAATTATACAGTTTCATTTTTGGTATAATGGTAATTATTAGAAAATTATTATGGTGTATGAATATTTACCAATAGGGAGCCTCCACCATACAAGGCTATTGAATCTTTAGCTTGGTAATTGATCGTCCTTTGAACAGATCTACTTTTTTGGCCAGTTCTGGAGAGCTTTTGGAGACAAAGAGTGTTGTCAATTCCTGTGAACTACCCCTTAAATAAATGTCGAATGTAGTTATGATACCCTCAAAAGAATCAACTATTAGAAGTAATGTTTGAGGGAAAAGGTATTAAAAGGGAGGCGAATTGTTTTTGACTATAATAGATATTGACCAATTGCTTTTAGCTACTGAAGAACTTGCTGAAGAGTCAATTCCATTTCATCTCGATGCATTTGATATTGATCAATTATTAGATAAAACGGATAACTGGTAAAGAAAAGCATACCCGAATGAAGTGAACCCCAAAAGATGATCCCGGCAATATCGTCGGTTATGTACTGGATAAAATGAAAGTTCGTCGGGAAAATTGGATAAGGGGCTTTAGTGGCCTAGGTCTAGCATTATTCGTTTATCTCATGTTTCATGCAGAAACGGTAACGGGAGTTATCATCTTCAAACCATTTAACCTATATTTCCGCAGTCTTTTTAGTCTGTTGCTGAAGTATTTACCGAAGCAATAGGAGGTTCGGCAGTGGGTGTGGTCAATTTAGGGATGCAAGTGGCTGGCTTCATCGCTCCTTTGACGATTGGCTTTGTCATAGACGCTTTCGATGGTTCATTAAATGGAGCAGTTTGGTTATTGGTTTCATCATTCGGAGTCGTATGTTTTATCGTTTTTATGGCCTCGAAATTGGGAAAGGAAAGTTTCATGAATGAAAATCCCCAAACGATTCCTCTGTGAAATAGATTGAAATAAATGCAGGTTAATAGTGGAGTTCACATAAAATGAAATACTTCATTTTATTACTAATTATAAAAGTTTGTTAGTTAAAACAACGCGTATATAGAGAGTGGAATAAGTCTTCTTGTAAGCCTGATGTTACTGAATTTCAGTAAACAGGGCTTTTTATTTTTTTATACGACTTTAGCAATAATGTGCTGCAATTAATCTAAATGGTGGAGTGTTAAGCCCTATATCCGGAAAAAGGGAAATGCATGTACCAGTATCGTGCAGAAAGCACTGAAAAAAAAATATTCAGTCGAACCTATCCGTATTGATGGGTTTACAGGAAAAAGGTTTACTTTTTTTGTGATTCAGATGATTTGCCTCCTTTGATGGGAGGGTAAAACTTCAAGAATTGAAGTTGATTTCAATAGATGAATACGAAGATTTAAAGAAGTTGGGCAATTAAACGATAAGGATTCCAGGATGTGTAGATACTATTTAATTTATCTCCACTTGTATTCCATATTTCGATGATAACTGAAATAATCACCAGCTATAATATCTGTAGATAGTTTAAATATGTCAGGAGATAAAAAAATGAATGTTTACAAATTTACACTGTTGATACTTTTAACGACATTTTTAATGGGCTCTTCTTTTGCGGTGGTTAAAATGGGTCTGCCTTATTCATCGCCATTATTATTAGCAGCATTACGCTTCACACTTGCCGGATCCATAATGGCCATGATCGTAATCTTATTAAAAAGACCGCATCCAAACTCTAGAGGGGATTGGATAAAAATGCTCATTATCGGCACTTTTCAAACAGCCGGAGTCATGGGGTGCATTTTCCTGAGTTTACGCACGATTACAGCAAGTGAATCCTCCATACTTACATTCACGAACCCGCTACTTGTTGTTGTTTTCGGTACCATCTTTTCACAAACACGCTATAAACTATATCAATGGATTGGAGTTTCATTAGGAATAGTTGGAGTAATTATAACGATGGGAGCTCAACTTGAATTTAAGGTTGGTATTCTTTTCGGCATTCTTTCTGCTGTTTTCTGGGCCATTTCCACTTTATTGGCGAAAAAATGGGGAGCGATTTCCGATACATGGGTATTATCTGCTTATCAGATGCTTTTTGGCGGTTTACTGCTTTTACTTGGCAGCTTAATTCTTGAAAAACCATTTTTCATAATGAATGGTCATTCGTTGTCCATTTTATTATGGTTAAGTATCATGTCATCGATCGTGCAATTCGCTGTTTGGTATTACCTTTTACAAAAGAGTGATCCAGGAAAAACAAGTGCCTTTTTATTTTTGGCACCTTTTTTCGGAGTATTATCAGGGTGGGCACTATTAGGTGAACCGATATACACTTCACTCCTAATTGGCGGACTGTTTATTATCATTGGCATCTATCTTGTAAATAGCAATTTCCAAAAGGAAAATAAATTTGTTAAAAGGGCTTTATAGTAATCGTATGGATCGTCCTAAGCTGCTAAGGACAGAAAATCCCTCGTGAAAAAGAAAAGAGCATCTTTACTTTTTCACGAGGGATGATTAAATTATACCTCTATGCAAAAAACTTCCTTAAATCCTTCTTTCCCTTTAGCCGTTACTTTTACTGCGCGAATAGATGGAACACGGACTATCCAGCCTAAATCAAAAAAATGTGTAAGGAGTCCTTTACCTAAAGCACCGCCAAGATGATGGTGACGTTCACTCCAGTCTAAACATGAGTGGGAAAAGGAACGGCGTTTTTTTCTTAATTCAAGTAAATCTATGCCGAACTCAGAAAAAAAACGATCTCCTTTGGGTGTGACTGTAAACTCTCTCTCTTCTTCTTTCAAATATCCGGCTTTCAACATCGATTCAGTTAATTGGACTCCTAGTTTTCCTGCCAAATGATCATAGCAAGTCCTGGCTTCCTTAAGGAATTTGACTTGGCTTGATTGTTTCAGCGACCGAACTTCAGGAGGTGGGGAAATGGCCAGAAATGATTCTAAAATGCGCGCAATTTCTCCATTTGCTAGCTGATAGTAACGATGTCTTCCGTGCTTTTCAACTTTAACAAGATTTCCTTCCACTAATTTAGAAAGGTGAAAGCTGGCGGTTTGTGGTGTTATTACAGCCATCAATGCTAATTCACCTGCCGTATGAAAACGCCCATCCAGTAAACTTGCAAGAATTGTTGCACGTGACTTTTCCCCAAGAAGGGAAGCTATCTCCACCATATTTGGATGTATACTCAAAATAGTTACCAACCTTTCTACCGATGTTTTAGTTTGAATAAACTGAACGCAAAAGTAAATGGCAAAAAAATGTGTAAACTTATTTTTCTATTATACAGTACCGCTGCCCTGCTGTATGTTCACGATTCCCGCTTTAAATATTTTTGAAAAGGCTGATAAAATGACCATATCGCCAGCGCAGGGAGAAATTATAGATTTTAAGAGAATGGACCTTGAAGCCTTAAAATCCTTGCGCACCCCCGTTTGAATTTCACTTCAACGAAAAGCTTGGACGGGTAATTATATAGATTCAATTGTTTCCTGAATACTGGAAGGTTTTTTATTGATGTTAAAGGGGCATCCGTAAAATTGGATGCTTTTTTTATTGGGGGGAGATTATGAAATCAGGAGAGGTTATTAAGAAGACTGTAAAGAAGAAAGACTGTCTATCCTTTGGATAAGCGGTTTTTAATGAAGTATATTCTTTGTGAACTAGGCATACATTTTTACATGTTCACTAACAGGAAACGTTCCTTAATAGTCTTGGAATAAATATCGGTGAATAGTCCCTTTTGTCGAATTTTAGTAGTCAAATAGGAGGGAATGGAGAGTATGAAAATATCAGACATTGGATTTAAAGGCCAAGTTTTTGGATTTATAAAGTTCACACCTTTTGTGAAAAGTTTCTTATCCGGAGATTTATATATGAATAATTTCAAAAAGTATATTGATATGGAAAGTGCTTCAGGAGAAAAAGGTGTAGGGGACAAATTTGAAGCAGCACATGTTTTTACGGAATTAACAATGAATTTCTTTACTCAAGATGCCCATGAATTAATCATGTCGGGGCGAACTAAAAAATTGAATTTCAGAAAAAATATAAATGAAAAAAGGCCATTATACTGTATGTTTGCAATTGTCGGCGAAATGTTAAAAGTGGTTAAGGAGGATGAAAAGTATTACTATACCAAATTTGATTTACCTAAAGAACAAATCGATAAAATGATCAGGGAGTTCGGAGATAGCTTGATTTTTGTTACCCCATCACAATTTATTGACAGAATTACTAGAACACTCAATGAAAAAGGATATGCTTACAGAGGGGGCTTGGTAAAATATGATGATTATAACATCAATTCCTCAGCTAGGATGAGCTCTTATAAAAATCAAGGGACTGATATTTATTTTTGGAAAGATAAATATTTTGAAAATCAATATGAATATCGCATAGTCCTCACAGATCAAGAAGTTGACGAAGCTTTAATCGTGAACGTAGGTGATATTTCAGACATTAGTACTATATTTAATGCAAATGAATTTTTCAGTGATAAATTTGAAATAAGATTACGAAAGAAAGGAAATCTAAGCATCCATTAAATTGGGTGCTTTTTATTTATAGGAGGAAAAATATTTGAACTTTTAAAAGATTAAGGAGTTAAATTAACCGGGAATTCCAGGATTATCGCATATACAAAGGGGTTAATACTTCATTTATATTCACTAGTATTGGTCTTGTCTGTTTGGTTTATATCAGTTTCAGAGAGGTTTTTGTTGAATGTTGGAATCTATAGAATGGCGCTCTCTTAAAAGATCCATATATGGTTTAAAGTCAAAACGCGGAAAACATACTATAAGAATGTTTTGATGTCTACTGCGGCTATTTGATCTGCCCTTATAGAGGAGTGACTTTTGAAGGTGCTTCCGTATTTGGCTCAACCGCAACCTGTTTTCTAAAGGGAATTCCTTTTTTTGTAGGGAAAGTAATGATTTAATGCCGACTTTATTTCTTTTTTTAAACAGCAAATAACTGGATATCTGATGTAAATTATTGTAATCTACAAAAGTATGTTTTTCCTAATCGTAAAGGGGGACCATAATTGAGTTCAACAAATAGTAAACAGACAACGATTGTTGCCCTTTTGCTTGCGGGTACATTTATTGCGATCTTGAACCAAACATTAATGATTACCGCGATTCCTCCTGTAATGGAAGAAATGAATATAACGGCAAATAGTGCACAATGGCTAACAACCGTTTTTATGCTGGTTAATGGGATCATGATTCCTGTGAGCGCGTTTTTACTGGAGCGCTTTACCACCAGACAGCTCTTCCTTTCAGCCATGGGGATTTTTGCTACCGGTACATTGGTTGCGGGGCTAGCTCCTAATTTTGGAATGCTGCTGCTTGGAAGGATGATTCAGTCGGGCGGAGCCGGAATTATGCTCCCGTTAATGCAAACAGTCTTCCTAATGATTTTCCCTGTTCATAAACGGGGTGCAGCCATGGGACTGGTCGGACTGGTCATTTCCTTCGCGCCGGCTATTGGGCCCGCTTTGTCGGGCTGGGTTACGGAGACCTACTCATGGAGGGTATTATTCTTTATCATTCTTCCAATTGCCATTATTGATATCATAGTTGCGTTCTTCGCTTTAAAAAATGTAACAGAAGTTACACGGCCAAAAGTGGATGTGCTTTCGATTGTTTTATCTTCCGTAGGTTTCGGTGGATTATTGTATGGATTTACAGCTGCAGGTAATTATGGCTGGACAGACGGGAGTACCATCTATCCCTAGGCATTGGAACAATTTCACTTGTTTGGTTTATCAAAAGGCAATTGCGATTGAAGCATCCAATGCTGGAGTTCCGTGTGTTCACGTATTCATTATTCCCGATTGCTATTATTATAGGTGCCATTACCTTTATGGGTCTGATAGGTGCCGAAACGCTCATCCCGCTATTTATGCAAAACATGCGGGGATTTACTGCGTTTGAAGCTGGATTGGCGATACTCCCTGGAGCACTTATTACCGGGTTAATGTCCCCGTTCATCGGACGTATTTTTGACCGGATTGGGGCCAGGTGGCTGGTTATTGGCGGATTACTCCTCATAACCGCTTCATCCTTTACTTTTATAGATGTTGGTCCTTCGACAAGTTTTACATTTATAATGATCATGTACAGTATTCGGATGTTCGGATTAGCCATGGTTATGATGCCCGTTTCAATGGCCGCCTTAAACCAGCTGCCTAAACGGTTAATCGCCCATGGTGCAGCAATGGATAATACGATGAAAATGATTGCCGCTTCTGTAGGTACCGCAATACTTGTTACTGTGATGACATCAGCTACAGAAAATGCTCAGCAGCGTCCCGAGATCGTCCATCCTGATATGTATGGCGCGCAAATCTCATTTATTGTCATCGCTGTACTTTCGTTAATTAGCTTCCTCATTTCTTTTAAAATAAAGGACCAAAAATCAGCAGGAAAAGAGTTCGGAGATAAGAATTAAATATTTGAATCCGATTTTTTAGAATAAAATCTTTTTTTCACCGCCAGAGTCGCTCAACTTATTGAACTCCTTCAGTTTAAACGTTTTTCTCGTAAAAACCACCTTATTCGCAGGGGTTCATTTTGAATGTATGTTAACGGATAAATGAAGTAACTTAGGGGCATTAAGGCATCGTGAATAAAAGAACAATGGAATTTTATTTTTTACCATGTTATGAACGTTTTCCAACGCCGCCCCTGAAGGCTTGCCCTTCCATGTCCTATCATTCCTACTTCAAGCCTATCTAAGGGATTCTAAAAAAGAGGGAGAACAAGTCATCCAGATGATTTGTTCTCCTCTTTTATCATTTTCTTTATTTAACCATTTCGAAACTGGATTTTTTAAGAGCGCACCATTCAATAAAGTACAAAATCAGCAAAAACCCCTCTGAAAACCACAAATGAATCGCATGGCCTCTTTTTCAAAAACTTTCTCTAAAATATATTTCTGAATTGAAAAACTGTTCAAGGCTAGACTTCTTAATAATCTGAGAGGCATCCACTCCATTTAAGTGAGAAATGATTGAAAAAGCATGCCTAAAGGTATGAGGACCTAAATAAATCCTATCTTTATTTATATGATATATAATTAGTATAAAAATAGATTCTAAAATTAGAATAATTTTGTTTGATTCAAATATTAAATCTTTAATGATTATATAAGAGAAATTTATTATTATACTTATTTAAGACAATAAATGAATAAACTAAACCATGTAAAAAACATTCAGACTGAATCTTTTGAAATAGGGGAAACGGTTTATGTTCTCCAAACATGTACGGAAGAAGAAGACCCAGAGAGTTTTTACTACTTTAAACAATTTGAAAAAAAGAAGGCGTGATTTTGGAAGTAATTGAACACCCACGTCTTTAAAGAATTACTTATGTAATATCGGAAACAGCCTATCATGAAGCAGAGAAATCACTCAAACCAACTGAAACACAGCGACCGAAAAAATATGAATATTATGATTCGAAAAATGACATTGCTTTGTATCAAAGATTTCATTCGTCTAAAATACCAGAGGCACGTGTGGTTCGTAATGAAGAAAATGTATTTGGTTTCTACCTACCCAATATCCAAAAGTGGTTGACGTATGAAGAAGGAATGAAAACTTATACATTAAAGCCATCATACTCGATCCATCAACCTCCTTTGGATTATAAAGGATATGTTGAGCTTCAGGTACCAAAAAATGAAATAGTATTTTATCCCTTCATTGACTATTTATATGAAATTTGGGGGGTGGAAAATATTCGACTTAGAGAACAAAGTGATTCAGTTTTACTCTACGTAAGGGCAGGGGAAAAGCCGATAATATCCGAGGTGTTTGGTATTGTTGATATCTTACCATATCTAACCAATGGAGAAATACATGATGAAGATGATACCTTGATATTGCGTAGTTCCAATAGAAAAACTAGTTTTGAGTTACCTATCGAATTGTTAGAAACAATTTCAGACTTAGCTGAACAAGAAGGGATTAGTATCAGTAAATGGGTTGAGCAAAAATTATCTTCGATAATAAAATAACTATATAAAATTTTTTTTATGGCGAAAATGGTGCAAAGGCAATCTCACCTGGATTCTAAAGGTATACTTTTTCGGCCCTGAATGATTAAATTCTGTCTTCGGAAAAGGTACAGAGTCGGCATTATCGTACGGGCAACATTGTAGTGTCGGTTGGACCCTAACCACTGGTATATGAAACTAGCATTTATAAAGGATTGTGAGTTCAGTATCCACTGAGCACGCAATCCTTTTTTTGTTTATGTCGTCTTCGTGTTATGAGATAAGAAAGAGAAATGTACATAATGGTGAAAGAGGGGCGGTCGTTTACATTCTAAATAGTCGAAAATCAAAAAACGAATCCTTTCTGGTCACCAGGTATATTTTACAAAAAATCAACCTTCGAGTAAACTCGTACACGGACCTCACACTCGGTTCGAATAATATCGGGTATAGCCGTAATCGTCCCTGGTAGCTTGTTCTAATTACTGAAGCTCTAATCTAAGCATCAATTTATGTTTGGTGTTCGAATAACGGCCTTGAATTGTTACTGGTTGAATGTGTCGGTAACATTCTGTAAGACGACACTTATAAAGGGAGGGGGTACTTTGAAAAAACAGCATAATAAAAACCCCTAGATTAAAGGGGCCTTCGTAAAAAATTAATACTCTTTTTCCTGACGAGTCAACTGGTACATAGCAGCACCTAAGTAAATAATAAGCGCTAATAATTGACTGTAGAATAATCCAAGAAGGAACCATTTCGTTAACACATCATCATATATTTTTTCTTCTTCAGGATAAGGCAATAGCGTTGAAGGATAAACAATTCCAACTATACATGCATACACAAGAATCAATAAGCCACTCCATACCCATTTAGGCTTGCCGTAATCATTATATATTTTCAAGTTATCTTCAAGCTGAAGGTCCAATACTCTGATGTCATCAATCAAACGATCTCGTTCTTTTTTGGTATCCTTATAATCGGTATTTATATTCGGAGGAGAAAGAGGTCTTAATTTAAAGCCAGCAAAAGGACCTGTCGCTTCAGGTTGGGCCATTTCATCAATTACCTCGAATATCCTTTCATACCAATCCATGCGATCAGGATATTTATATTCTGTGAAAAATTTCTTAAATACGCTAAACTCTTCGTAATAGTCATCTGTAGATCTGTGCAGCTCCAATAATTCATTAGACATTTCCTTTACTTGTTTGTAATAAGGTTCTAACTGCTCTTTGGATAATAAAGTGTATTCAGCTTCTTCAATAACTTCTTCAAGTGTTTTACCACGTATTATTCGTTTGATGTTATCTTCTGAAACGAAGTCATTTAAATCATCTTCGAATAAAAACTCAATCGCGTTTGCGAGCATATCTTTTTTAGCTATCCGGTCATTATCGATTTCTTTGATTCTGCGTTTAATGCCGTTCTGCTCACTAGCTATAGCAATTACCCTGCTGACCAGGAACCCTCCTATGATTGCAACCAAACCAGCTGTTGCAGCAATGATAGTTGTAATTAAATCGTTCAACCTTTCCATCTCCCCCTTACTGTTGATTCAATTATATATCCAAGAAATGAATGAAGTCGATTATTAAAGGAGGAAAATATCTCCTTTCGTCGAAATAATAGATGAAGGGAGATAAGTATATGAAAAAAATAACTGTAATGAAGATATTTACTCAAGAGTGCGCTAGTCGACCAAGGAAAAATGATACTCATTCAAGAAGTTAAGGATCGTATTGAAGAGGGTAACCTAGTAAATTGGTTGATGAGTATATGACAGATAAATCATTTTATAATGGAACAAATTCGTTTTCCGACGAAGACATTGAATTTGTGAATAGAGAATACAATAACATGCTTTTAGGTTACTATGATGATGAATTCAGAAAATGGGGAATTAAAAACAATGGTCTGAATTTGTTGGTTAGCTGGGGTATTGAATTAATTAGGGACATCGGTAAAATGGAAAGTGTATAAAGGAGTAATCTTATGAGAAGAGCTATTATCAAAAGTCCGTCCAATAACGATGAAAAAGTTGCAGCATCAGATTTCTCTATAGAAATTAAACATAAAGGAAGAGGGGTAAATAAGTTTTCAATTGTTAATTACACATACGAAGATGTGTTTGAGTATATAAAGGAACAATATGAACACGATTTAGATTTCATAGAAAAAGTAACTATTGAAGTAAACAAATGAAACATCCTTCGGGGTGTTTTTTCGTTGTCGGTATATAAGATACTATAACACCAAAGTGAAAATTTGGAGGATTGTATGGATATTAAATTATGGTCTGTTTTCATCTCGGCTACAGTGGCTCTAATAACTTTCTTAATAGTGCATTCTTAAGATGACTGATAAATATCTTGCCATTTGGGGCACAGCATTAAGGGAACAAAATGAAAATTTTATCCACTTAGTAATAGAGATAATAGTTTACCAAACAATTTTGATATTGAATAAATGATAAAATAAGGATTATGGATGTTAGGAGTTGATATAGTGGATGAACTCTCCATTTGAAGCACAACATAATAAAGCTAAAGAGAAAGACAAAAATTTATTTGTGCCAGTAAGAGAAATTAAAATCTTGAAAGATGCAGCTGTAATTGTAGTTTTATTAACTGCTTTATCTTATTTTATTACTTATAGTTTTAGAAGTGGATATTGGAGCTATTATCAACTAGAAGATATCACACCAATTGATATAGGACCTTCAGATATTTCTATGGCTATCTCCAATGTAGCTATGGCTATTGTATTTGGTTTGATCGTCTATGTTGTTATTACACTCGTATTATGGATGTCAAAAGTTATTATTAGTGAACTAATTAACCCAATTGCCATCACGTTTGCTGCAGCTACGACAATTAGCATGATTTATACTGGAAGTATAGAATTATACATTACTTTCGAAATTTGTATAATTGTTGCAGTTTTTGTTGGTCTTAAAAAGTTTACTGAATCTAAATCGTTTAAATATATACCTTTGTTACCAAGAGTATATAATTATTTACTAAGTGAAGTAAAACAATTATTTTCGATTTGGAGTGCGTTCATTCCGTTGAAATGGATAATTATACCGATTATTTTATTTTTAATATATGCAACATATAAAACATGTTATTATCTAGGAAGCAGAATTGCAGAAGATAAGGAAAGCTACTTAATAATAAATCATGATAGTACAGTTTACGTTGTTATAGGGGAGAAAAAAGACAATTTAATTATTGCACCTGTGAATTTAAATAAAAGAATCATAGAACCTAAATACTCTATTATTGAGTCGAAGTCTAATATAACAAGTCCACTTGTATTAGAAAGAACCGTAATAAAAGGTGGATTTAAAATGAAAAATGACAAATAAATGCCTTTTGGTTCTTCTTTAGGTAATTTTTAATTGTATAAAGATTTCTTCAAGAAGTTTTTTCTAAAGGGATTCTCATTTGTATACACTTCTTTATATTTTATTAACTACAATCGTTTTATTATCAATCTTAAATACATATTTATCGTCAGTGTTTTCTAGTAAATTAACTTCTCCGTAATGTAGCTGCCTATGATGATTAGCACATACAGTTATGAGATTATTCGCAGATAAAGAACCAGCCTGTAATTCTGAAACAGGAATTACATGATGTGTTTCTACATAATATTCACCGTTTGGTTTTTTGAAAGAGTAGGGTTCTAGGTTTAAAGCTTCACAAACCTGACATTTAAACCCTATTCTTCTTTTATATTCCTGCGCAATCGATCCTCTTTCAATATACCTGCTAACTCTTTCTTTAACCTCAGGAACAGCGGCATAATATTTTTTCTCTAATTTTGAAATGCTATCGCTATCTTCATTTGATTCATTAAAAACCAACTCTAAATTATCCGATCCACCCACAATATCTATTATTTTCTTGAAAGCTAGACGGCTTAATGGCATTGATGAACCTTGTTGTCCTTCAATTAAGTATTTATCATATTCTTCCGCTGAAAGGTCTAAGTTATCTAAAAGGATGGGTTTCCTTAATAATGTTTTTATATACCGTATTGGCACTCTATATCTAACTATATTTGCATCACCTTCGTCTTCCCAATATTCCTTCTCTGTACCTTTCATTGGTTCAGCTGAACCTAATATTTTTACCACTGCATAAATACCTCTAACCAGCTTCGGCTTACCAGCAAGTTGTTTCTTTGTTCTTCTGTCATGGCCAACCCTTATAACACCTAATTGTCCTGGCTTAAAGTCTTCCTTATGGTATTCAGAAACAGCAAAACTATCTTCAATTTTCCCAGATAATATAAATTCATCAATATACCACTTCTTGGGATTACAGAAAAAAGTCCAATAGCCAGTGGGTTTTACTTTTTCAGATTTATTTCCTTCAACAGAGAATCGTTTATCCATGATTTCACCTTCTAAATGTATGATTCTTATATTATATAATAAAGTATCTTTACTAAATTTATAAATCATTTGTTTTGTTATAGAATATATATAAAATGGAGATTATAGGAGAATGTTATAAGAACTTTTGTGAAACTACCAATCAGCAAGAATCTTTTGAACTTAGAACAAACTTTTATGTATATGAGTATTTTATTAAAGATTCCGGAGATGTTTTTTATGTTGGAAAAGGTGTTACTAAGCGTGCTTGGAAAGACACTCGAAACGCTGCCTGTGAACAAATAAAAAAAGATATGATTGGGATATTCGGATAGTCCAAGAAAATTTAACTGAAGAAGCTGCTTTAGAGTTGGAAAAAAGCCTTATAGGTAAAGTATAGGGAAGAAGGAGATTTGTTAACCAATATACTTCCTGGTGGAATAAAAGCTACAGATACGGAAATAGTAGCAAATGTAAAGTATCTACTTTTTCTTTTGGAAAAGAAAGTGATAAATATAAGTTTAAGTGAACTAGCTAATCTCTTTTTGATGAGTAGTTCTACTGTGTGGCACATTGCAAATGAGGGGCAATATAGCGAAGTCGAACCAACAATCCCAGAAAAAATAAACGAAATTATCAAACAATATCTTTCTAATGCTTACAATGAAGAACGCACACGTGCTGGAAATGCAAAGTATGTCTTATCACTTCTTGAAAAAGGTGTAATTAGATGTAGCCAAGCTAGAATTGCAGAACACTTTGGTATGACTCCATCAAATATTAGTAGTATAAAAAAAGGGCAGACGCATAATGATGTTCCACCTCTTATTCCTGACAATATTGGTGTTATTTTAGGGAAATTTAACCCCTTTTATTTATCAGAAGAAGAAAAACTAAAAGGTAGAATAGCTTTTATAGTCAGATTAAGAAATGAAGGTATTATTTCGATCACTAATACAGATATAGCTACACTTCTTAGCACCACTTCCTATTTAGTCGCTGAATTCACTCGTACTAACGAAGAACGAAAATATACCTATAAAGAAGTACGACCAACTAATGAGATAATGCAAAAACTTATACCATACTTTATATTAAAATCTTAGCTTTACTTAATTTTATAAGTATAAACAGAATTAACATTAAGTTGATTTAAAAGGCTATTAAAATGAAAGATGAACAGATACAAAAGCAATAGAAGAAATGGACAACGGGGAAAGAATAAAACCCATATCTGTTGGATAGAGAAAGAGAATAGGCCTTATGGGGAGTAGAATGGTAAAGGGGAGGAAAGTGAATGAGGCTTTATAACAACCCCATTCTTGTCACGTTAGCTAGCTTGGTGCAAGCCTCGTCTAAATATAACTTGTTAGGTTCAGCTTTAATTGATAAGAACTTATCGTTAAAGATCATCTTTTCCCAATAAACAGAACCGTCAACAAATGTTACTTTACAATTCTGCACAGTTGGTTTTCTGTATAAATACAATGCCATATTACTACCTTCCATAGACATTGGCATTCTCATTATGTTTGTATATCGTTCATTAGTATAATATTCCATAGAAACCTACATTTACATACGACTTGTTAGCTCAGTGGGCGAGCACTTCCTTGACAGGGAAGGGGTCGTGCGGTTCGAATCCCTCACAGGTCATCTTATAGTAGAAACCCTTGCTATGACTTTTTTTGAGCATTTTCCTTACTTTTGACAGTATGCAGTACCCGCGCAATATCAAGAAAACATAATGTGAAAAAAGACGGATTTAAATAGTGTTTCTGATGTCCTTGATGATCTAATAAGAGAAGTATTTGATACAAACTTTATGTCTGTGGATAAAAAAGTATCAAGTGCAAATAAAATAACTGAACTGAAGGTGAATACAGTAATAATGTTGAAGTGAAAGAATCAATCACCGATTATAAATTCGACAGCTATAAAAAATATTCCCTTATTGTATCAACTGTAACAATGTCAACTTTATTAGCAGTAATGAGCTCATTTTTTGTACTTATTATTAAGCAGGATAATGATTTATTTGTGAGTGAAATTAATAATTCTTTTCTTTTGATGATGGCAATTATACTTACAACATAGGGAGTAGTTATGAATTTTCTGAGTATATTATCAGTTCAAAAAAGAAAAGAACAGTTAATAAATTTTAGAAAACCTAAAATTCAAGATGAAAAGAGAGAGAAAGAAGTAAAAATGTTAGAGTAACTTAGTGGCAGACACACGGAAGATAAATTACTTAAAAACTTGTAATAATGATTTAAAACTTATTTTTTGCTTAAAATTGAGGTTTATAAGAATTAGGACAGTTCTATTTTCTAAAAAGGGGAATTTGATTTAATGAATATTACAGTTATCGCAGCAATAATTGGAGCTCTTTCCGCTATAGTTGGTTCGACTATAACTCAGGTAGCAAATTGGTTTCTAACTTCTCAAAATTATAAAAGGGAACTAGAAAAAGAATACCAACTAAACAAAGTAAATGCCTACGTCAAGTTATTTACAGCTATTAGTGAGCTTATTTATGATATAAATACTGCAAAAAAAGAAATTTAGAAGTAGAAGCACTGCTATTTAATCATGTTTTAATTATCGATGATCTATTACTTCGTGATGGAATATGGTTAGATGATGAGGAAATTAATATTACAAATGCAATAATAAAAGATCAAGGCGCTATTATTATTGATGAAAAAGAAAGAAAATTAAATTTACCATTATCCAATTTCGATTCAAATTTAATAGGGAATATTGAAAACCTAAAGGGGATTTGTCGAACAAAATCAAGAAAGGCTTTCTTTCAAAAATAAGTTTCAATAAAACTTTATAAGGATAGAGAGAGAAGCACCCATTATAATAGATGGGTGCTTTATATTTTATTTATAGATGAAGGGGTGTAAGGTTTGAGTAGTAAAAAAGTAACAGTCTGTTTCTTAATATTTTTCTATCGCCAAATTATACTTCTGGAGTTAACAGCAACAAGGTAGTACACGTAATAACTAGTGACTATCTAGAAACATTTGTTAACGAACGTAAAGAATTATTAAGTACTTTTTTGACGATTTAATTAATAACGATATCCATTAAAAAGTTTTTCAGACAAACGGCAGATATTTGGCAGAATAACGGCAGAGCAGTAGGTTTTAACCGTGGTAATATGCTATTAACGAAATATATCAAGAAGGCATTCACTGATTGTGGGTGTCTTTTTCTATGCCTTAAATGAGGTGATTGCATGAAGCTAAGTGATCATTTAAACAAAGATCAAAGATACATATTTATCCGATACATAAAGTGGAGGTGTAAATATGGATGATGTAGACATCAGCCCTTTGACTGAGGGGCTTAATAATATAGCGATGCAGTTTGTTTTTTGGATGGCTATTTGTTGGGCTGCTTATGTTATTGTAATTATAATTTTACGTATTATTAAGGTGCCAGATAAAATAGCTCATTTCTTTGCAACAGCTGCATTCTTAATTGCATTGTATTATTCATTTGTTAATGGCTATGTACCAGGAATTCAATGAAATTACAGTGGAAAATGGGAGGGAGGGCGTCGCGGCAGATTATAAACTGCTTCCTCTATTTTGGTGAAATCTTTTAGGAATGAAGAGGCTTATTAGAGTGCTAGCCTAGTGAAGAGTGTGTTCTTTTAAAGACTTTTCGGTCATATAGTGTGATAAACATTCATGTATAATTTGTAAAATATACAAAATTGCCCTTTCTATTGTATGATTGAGATGGAAAGGGGAAAATAAATGAGAAAAATATTATTCTTTTTATTACTAATAGGATTTCCAATAGTACTAACATTATTATTGAGATTATCCATTTTTCGATTTGCTCCTGGACAGGTAGATTCGTGGATTGCCTTTTGGGGAAGTTATGTTGGTGCAATAATAGGTGCGAGCGTAGTATACTTTGTGGCCAAGTTGCAAATTGGGAAACAATATGAACAGCAAATTAAAAGTATTAAATTAGAAAATGAGCATTCAATCAGTCGTGAAATGGAACAGTTTTTAATTACAACAAGGCTAGGTAAGTATGAAAAAACAATAAAAGTTTGTGAGAAACTGTCAAATTTAACAATTGAATTAAATAATGAATTTGTAAAGTATGTAACTTATACTGATATTATAAATAATAAAGAGGATCCGGATAGGGAAAATGATTTTAAGGAAAAAATTTATGCAATAAGAACCAAACATAGTGAGTTCCACGCTTTAATAATATTAAATACTACAGAATTAATGACATTATCTAATTACTCTCCAGATATTAAAGATTATTGTACAAAATTAACTTGGAAGTTAAATGGCCTTTGGGCTGAAGCGAAGGGATGTTACTACAGTAAGGATGAGTATAAGAACTACCTTAAACCGAACGAACAATATCTTTTAAAAGATGCGGAATTCATATTGAGTACATTATTGGAGTTAATCAAGGAACTAAATAATAAAATAAATAGTGAATTAATTAAAATCGAGAAGAAAATTTTATAATTAGTTAATAAGTAAGGATGAAGCACCTATAAAGGGTGCTTTCAGTTTGTAGACAAAAGGGGTTCGGAATTATAAAATTCCGGATCCCTTTTGAAATTCCCCTTTGATTTTTACCTAAAGTTAAGAGATTGGTGCTCTACAAGCTCACCATGTTAGACCATTTTTGGACCTTTCCATGTCCAATTGGCCATCTTCTTTATATTCATGACAGCGAAAGTCCCCTTAAAGTAGTCCAACGCATCCCATGCTTTTCCTTTGCATCTGCGAATACACGCTCAATCGTCTCTTTACTTTTCGCATAGATAGGTTTACATCTTAATGATGACGCAGATGATCTGCTTCTTCCACATGTGTTTGCCAGGTATGCCGTGTCTTCATCATGTGTGCCTTTTGGCATTTATGACTGAAGGCTAAGGACCACTCATGGCTATTAAGTAGATTCTAGTCCAGATTAAATTACAAATACTGTTTGTATTTCTTTAACTTATAGATGACTGTTGGCTGGCTGATGCCCAAATGTTCTGCCATCTCGTATGTGGTTTTACATTTTTTCCATGCTTTTGCAATCAGTTGCCTTTCAACCCTTTCCAGAGTTTTCTTTAAATCGAAATTCTCTTCACAATCCTGTTCGATTGCAAGGAAGGTGGAGTCTTCAGGCTGTTCAATTTGCCCTGTGATGGATTGCGGAAGGTGTTCCGGAAATATAATTGGTTCTTCGATGGTCAGGATTAACCGTTCAATCAAGTTTTCTAATTCCCGTATATTTCCGGGCCAATGATAATGAGTCAAAACTTCATACGTCGATGGATGGATTTTTTTGAATTTCTGGTATTTATCACTGGTTTTCTGTAAGTAATGCTGAATTAAGAGAGGGATATCTTCTTTACGTTCATGTAATGCCGGAATCTGGATGGGAATCACATTCAAACGATAGAATAAGTCCAATCTAAACTTACCTTGACTTACCATCTCCTTCAAGTCTTGATTAGTTGCTGCAACCAGGCGGAAGTTAATATGGCTTTCTTTTTTTCCACCGATGCGCTTTATCTTTTTTTCCTGTAATACTTTCAGTAATTTAGCTTGCATGGCAAGTGGGAGTTCCCCGATTTCATCTAAAAAAAGAGTACCACTGTCAGCTTGTTCAATCAGACCCTGCCTTCCTTGTTTGTTGGCTCCTGTAAAAGAACCTGGTTCATAGCCAAATATCTCTGATTCAAACAAACTTTCCGGTATTGTGCTGCAATTCACCTCAATAAAGGGTTCTTTCTTTCGATTGCTTTGATTATGAACCGAGCGTGCAAATGTACTTTTCCCTACCCCTGATGGTCCTAATAAAAGAATCGTGGCATCGGTTTTAGCAACATTATGGATTGTTTTTAAAATCTGCTTGGTTGCATTACTTCTAGCAATCAAATAATGGGAATCCAGTTCCTTTTCTCTTAAATCCTCGACTTCCGTTTGATAGCCTTTTACTTTTCGTTGTAATTGTTCAAATTGATCCTGCAATTGCAGGATCTCGGTTTGATCCTGACCATAGCTGATTACCCTAACAAGAAGTCCTTCCTTATTAAAAATGGGATAGCCAGTCGACATGACAACATGACCCGTTTTCGTTTCCTGCATGATACGCTTCGCTTTCTTCCCTTTTATAACAATCGCATTGATGGAAGGTGAGAGAAGGCCCTCTCTTTCTAATTGATAGACGGAGGTACCGATATAAGAGTCACTTTCCATACCAAATACCCCCCAAAGCTTTGGGTTGGAATATAAAATGATTCCATCTTGATCGGTAATGAGAATGTTATTATTCGATGTTTCAATAATCTTATTTAATTCTTCCTCCAGCATGTCGTCGTACATACATTCCACTCCTTTCGGTTTTGGGATGCTGTTTAATTAAAATATAAATCAAATAGTCTAAATAATCAAAAAATAAATCAAAAATAAGAAAATGATTAAGTTTTTAATCATTTGATGAAACAAAAATAATGAAAAGCCTTATATACCGCAGCGAAATAGTTGGCCTGAATCTTGCTATGTAAAA
Organism: Brevibacillus sp. JNUCC-41; assembly: GCF_014844095.1. Classification (NCBI taxonomy): domain Bacteria; kingdom Bacillati; phylum Bacillota; class Bacilli; order Caryophanales; family Bacillaceae; genus Peribacillus; species Peribacillus sp. JNUCC41. The sequence goes on from NZ_CP062163.1 coordinate 3,748,408, forward strand.
GGTAAGAAGGAAATTTCCAAACAAGGTGTTATATATGTCCATTCTATTTGAAAAGATGGAAGTTTGTATGACATCTGCCATTGCAGTGGAGTAAAAAATAATAATAGCAAAATTAGAATTTAGGAGGATGTTACATGATGAAGTATCAACCGAAAGACTCATTCAAATCACCCCGTTTTTGTGGAGTGCGTACGTTTATGAGGCTCCCATTTGTTGAACGGGTAGATGAACATATGGATTTTGTCATTACGGGTATTCCATTTGATTCAGGACAATCATTTAGAACGGGGGCCAGATTTGGCCCAGAAGCTATTCGCGATTTTTCGATTCTTTTGCGTCCTTATAACCCTGAACAGAAGATTAACATTTTTGATTATATATCAGGGATTGATTATGGGGATATTCCAATCATTCCGGGCTATATTTCTGAAACATATAAAAAGATTGAAGAAGAGCTTACTCCTATCATTGAAAAAGGGATCATTCCTATTTCATTAGGAGGCGATCATTCCATTACGCTAGGAGAGTTACGTGCAATCGTAAAAAAACATGGGCCAGTTGCACTGCTTCAATTCGATGCCCACTCTGATACTTGGGATAGTTATTTTGATCAAAAGTATAATCACGGAACCGTTTTTCGCCGCGCAATAGAAGAGGGTCTCATCGATGTATCACGATCTCTTCAAATTGGTATGAGGGGAGGTCTATATGGACCGGAAGATCTTCAGGATGCCCGGGATTTAGGTTTGGGCGTTTATACGACAAACGATTATAAACGTATCGGGGTCGAAAAGATGCTAAGGGTCATTCATGAGCGTGTTGCGGATGGTCCGGTGTTTTTATCCTTTGACATTGATTTCTTAGATCCGGTCTATGCTCCAGGAACGGGTACCCCTGAAGTTTCCGGAGCCAGCATTGATGATGCTTTAGCCTTAGTGAGAGGATTGACGAATATAGATTTTGTTGGATTCGACCTTGTTGAGGTGTTACCATCATACGATCACGGACAAATCACGGCTGCCGCAGCCGCTAATATTGTCTATGAATTCATCACACTCATCGCTCTCGCAAAAAAAGGGAAACTGGAGAAAAAAGAGAGAGCCGGAGAGTTGGAAACCCAGCTTAACAAGTAATTCCTCATTTTACTGTAAAGAAGGAAGGTATCGGTGAAATCCCTTCCTTCCCTCTTTATAAAGCGATAAAACATAACAAGCCCAAAAGGAGATGCATAAATGCATATTTTAGATATATCGATCATGATTCTATATTTTTCTGTTTTAATCATTGTGGGAGTAATCGGATCCAAACGGGCAAAAACAGCAGATGATTTCATTGTGGCAGGACGTAATCTTGGTCATTTTATGTATTTATCCTGTTTAGCTGCTGTGATATTAGGGGGAGCTTCTACTCTAGGAACAGCAAAGTTAGGTTATCAGTTTGGGATATCCGGTATTTGGCTAGTGGTGATGATTGGGCTCGGCATTATCGCCATCGGGTTGTTTTTAACAAATAAGATATTTAATTTAAAAGTATTGACGATCAGTGAAATGCTTGAGAAGCGCTACAACTCTCAGACAAGATTGATCAGTGCCCTTGTCTCTATTATCTATACATTCATGACGACTGTAACGCAAGTGATTGGGATGGGGACGATGTTACATGTTTTGGCTGGCTGGAATTTAACGGTCTCTATGATAGTCGGGGGTGGGATCGTTGTATTTTATACGATATTAGGAGGTATGTGGTCAGTCACCATGACTGATGTCATACAATTCGTCATCATGACGATCGGTATTTTCTTTATCATGCTTCCGATGAGCATCTCTAAGGCAGGAGGGTGGGACTCGCTTAAGGAAAATCTCCCTGCATCACATTTCGAGCTAGGCAACATTGGCGGAGAGACAATTTTTCAATATTTCCTACTATTCACTCTAGGGATAGTTGTTGCCCAAGATATTTGGCAGCGTCTTTTTACCGCACGAACCAAAGCTGTTTCTCGTGGCGGAACGGTTGGAGCGGGACTATATAGTGTTTTTTATGCGATAGCAATCAGTATCATTGGAATGTGCGCTTTTATTATCCTTCCCGATTTAGGAGATCCACAAAATGCATTTACCAGCATAGCGATGGTAACTTTACCTGCTGGTCTATTGGGGGTTGTCATTGCGAGCGTGGTATCTGCCCTAATGTCCACAGCTTCAGGAACATTGCTAGCTTCATCCACTTTAGTTGTTAATGACATCATTAAAAAATATATCGGTTCAGAAATGAGTGAACGTCAATTTTTAAAAACATCTCGGATTACAACTTTAACGATTGGTGTATTGACCATAATCGTTTCGATATGGATTCAAGACTTTTTAGTTGCATTAGATGTAGCTTACGCCATTTTAGCCGGTGCTGTGTTCTTTCCGATCATTCTTGGCTTCTTTTGGAAGAGAGTCACGGCTACAGCTGCATTTTACTCCATTCTAGCTAGCATGATCGTTATTATTGTGGGATTGGTGATTAATGGACCTTCCTCCACTCAACCAATTCTGTACGGGCTCACTACTAGTTTTGTGGTTATCACTACGATTACCTTCCTAAGTTCCAATAATGATCACAAGAACGAAAGTGAAGTAAAGCAAGAGGTAAAGGATAAAGCTGACATGGACACCATGGCTAATTGATGGTAGGCAAAAAATGAGGAAAAAGAATCGAGGATGAAAGAAAAATGACAAAGGCAATTTCCCTGCAACCCGCAACATTCAATACAATGAAAGAGGAACGCACTCACCGGAAGGAACGTTTGGCAGCTTCATTCCGCCTTTTTTCAAAGTTCGGTTTCGATGAAGGGATAGCTGGCCATATTACCGTCCGTGATCCTAAATATACAGACCATTTCTGGGTCAATCCGTTTGGGATGCATTTTAGTCAAATTTCCGTTTCGGATCTTATATTGGTTAATCATAAAGGTGATATTGTAGAGGGTGAACATTCTGTGAATGGTGCTGCCTTTGCCATTCATTCTGAAATCCATAAAGCGCGACCAGAAGCGATTGCTGCGGCACATGCTCATTCGGTCTATGGAAAGACATGGTCTTCCTTAGGAAGACTGCTAGATCCGATTACGCAAGATGCCTGCCAATTTTACAATGACCATGCATTATTTGATGATTTTACTGGTGTGGTTTATGCATCCGAAGAAGGAAAGCGCATTGCTAAGGCTTTAGGTCAATACAAAGCTATCATCCTCCGCAATCATGGATTGTTAACGGTCGGCCAATCTGTAGATTCAGCTGCTTGGTGGTTCATAACGATGGAACGGTCATGTCAAGCACAGATAATGGCTGAATCTGTAGGTAAGCCGATTTTTATAGAAGAAGAGTATGCAAAATTAACGGCAGAACAAACGGGAACGGAATATGAAGGATGGCTGAGTTTTCAGCCTCTTTGGGACAGAATCAGAAAAGAGCAACCAGATTTCTTGAAATGATCATAAAGCACGGCATGGTATAATCGCAACGGATTTCCTTCCCATAAAAGTGGGAAAGGGAATCGGAGGTTCTTGAGGAGGTTTTATAATGTCTGGTTCTAAGAAAATGGCACCTTCACTTTATAACAGGGTCGATATACCGGAAAAATACATTGTCGAGCCATGGAAATTCGGCAAGCCTGAACCATGAAATAAAGTTCCTTAACCTAATAGAACTAACGGGTGCATTCGTATTATAAGGTTAGCCAGTTTTTACTGGTTGACCTTTTTTTAATAGAATCTATTATATCAGTAGCCAGGGTAGGACGTACGGGTGCGTGGGACTTGATCCCGTGAACTAAACTGTCCGCCCCCTACTTGTAGAAACATGTTTGAGGCTGGTTGGGACGCAGATCTCGTATAACAAGCGAAGCTATGATACTACATGGAAGACTAGGGGGACTGGTTAATAAGTAGAGGAGGTAAAGATAATGAATCCAGTTGTTGGTCTGGATGTGGCAAAAGGAGAGAGCCAAGTTCAGGCATTCTTAGATCAATCTAAACCGTATGGGAAGAGCTTTTCAATGAAGCATACCAAAGAGGAGTTAGATCATTTTTTAGAATTTCTAAAAGAAATTGAAGAGGTGACAGGGCAGATGCCTATGGTCATTTTAGAATCTACAGGGCATTACCATTCTCCCGTTATTCAATACCTGGAGGATCAAGAGATTCTATATATCTTACTAAATCCGATTATTTCTTATCAGGCAAAGAAGTCCAGTTTACGGAAGGTAAAAACAGACGCTATCGATGCGTACCAGTTGTGTGTGCTGTATTACAAAGAGGATTTAGAACCTCATAAAATGAGAGGAATTCAGCTATTAGACCTTCGGAATTTGTCCAGACAACAGGAAATTGTAACGAATATGTATGTGGAAGCTAAACTTCAGTTTCACACCATTTTAGATCAAGTGTTTCCTGAATACCGGAAGGTTTTTGGGGATCTATATTCGAAGGTTTCTTTATTGATGTTAAAGGAATATCCTACTTCAGAGGCGGTATTAACAGCCGGAGAAAGTAGACTAGCAGAGAGTGTTATAGAGTTCTGTCCTAGCCGATCGGGTCAATGGGCATGGGAAAAAGCAAAAAAAAATAATGGACTCCGCATCTCGAAATCCATTCCAAAAAAACGTGTATGAAAGTCACGTAATCATCTTCGTATGTATATTGAGTTGCTTTTTCATTACCAGGGACACCTCTCTGATTTGGAAGATCGTATAGTAGCCCTGGCAAATGAACTGGAAGAATATAAGATCATCCAATCGATTCCCGGTATAGGAGAAAAAATCGCAGCCAAGATTATCTCTGAAATTGGTGAAATCGATCGGTTTAATCATCCGAAAAAACTGGTTGCCTTCGCTGGAGTAGATCCAAGTGTTCACTCTTTCGGTAAGTTTACGGCAACCATTAACCGTATCACTAAAAGAGGTTCGAGCAGATTACTTCATTCTCTGTATCTTGCCGTACTATGCGGCATAAGAAGTTCAAGGAACAAAAAGTTTAAAGCCTTCTATGATAAGAAAAAATCAGAAGGAAAACCGGCCAAAGTGTCAATCGTTGCCTGTATGAATAAGTTGCTTCATTGGATTTACGCTCTATTGGAGAGAAAAGAAACGCTCCTAGATTTAGCCTGATTAACGGTTTTGTGAAACAGAGAAAAATCCTTCCAAAAGGGTTTTGGAGGGTTATTTGGCATGGCCAAAAATAGTATATCATAAGGGAAATGAAAATTTTAGAGAAAGATATTGACATCCTATTAGCTGGTTAGTTCATTAAGGATTAAACAGCTGTATTATTCTTATTTGAAGCCAGACACATTTAAATGGATAGAAATTAATCAACTTTAAAGAGCCTTACTTCAAAAAATGTAGCAAGGCTTTTATATATTTGAATAACCCTGTATAAATTAATACAGGGTTATCAGACTTTTTATAAATGATCAAACTTTCTACCTCGTTACGTTGTCATTTCTGTTTCTTATTCTGACCATGGTGAATGTAAAATACATTGACAGAAATTCTTATTTTTATATTCCGGTCTAAAATGTTTAATAACATCTTCTTTCATATTGCCAAAAGTAGTTTCTGGCTTATGCTTAAAGCCATCATAAAACGCTGGAATAATTTCCTGTTTGAAATTGTTACGAGGGAAAGCTTTTATAATTTCTTCACGCAAGTCGTTAGGGAATTGTTCAAAGCCATCTCCCATCACATCTAAACCAACACCTGAAAAGAGTAGTGCTACTTCAGACTCTTTATGTTCTGCAACACCGGGTGTCGTATGCAATGCAATAGCATCCCATACAAGACGAATCGACTCATCTGGAATTTGATACTGCTGTAAAAAACTTCTTGCTGCATTTGCACCGTCTACTTCAAACCGTAAATCTGGACTAATGTACTTTTTTGTTAAGCCTAAATCGTGGAATAAAGCACTGACATATAGCAATTCTAAATCATAATTCTGCTTCGCTTTTTTTCCGTTGACTGCACCAAATAAAAAAACACGATTTGAATGGTTCCATAATAAATCATTTCCGTGTTCTCTCAAAATATCTCGTGCATCCTTTGCTAATATAGAATCCGGAATTTTAATACCTGCTACTTCTTGAAACATAATTACATCCCCTTTACAATTTAATAGTTCTCATTTACATGAACTTATATTCATTGTAAAGAGGAATTCACCATCGTTCAATCTGATTAATTCTATGATAACGATAGATAAAACCTATAATATAGAACTTTGCAAAGAAGTAATCGAATCTTTATCTGTATGAAAATGAAGCTTTTCGATTTCACGTACTAATAACTTAATATATTTACGTGCTGCATAATTAATAAAACAATTCTTTTTCATTGTAAGATAAACTTCTCCATTTAAAGATGGTTTTTCAATATGTTGGAAAAATATATCCTCTGTATTATAAAATTCATATAATGTACGCGAAACAACACTACGACCAACACCACTTCGAACTAGATTCAAAATAGATTCAATACTAGACGTTTCAACAATAGGCTCTAATTGTTTGCCAACCTGCTCGCTAGTCTTATCAAGTATTTTTCTACATTGATGCATACTTGGAAATAAAATAAGAGGACTATCTAAAACAGAGGAAAATGAAACCCTCTGCTCTCCATTACTTTGATTACTAATTAGGTAAAACTCTTCATCATACAACTTCGTCACTTGCAACAGATCATATTGATTAAGATGAAAACCAATACCAAAATCAGCACGATTTTCTAGAACGGCCTTTTCCACTTGATCAGTAGTTTGAATGAACACTTTAATGTTCGGATATAAATGGTTAAATTGAATACACAAAGTAGATACCAAATCAGTTATTTCCCCTGGTAACACAGCAATTTTCAATTCCCCGATTTCCAATTTCGTAAATGCTGCAATTTGAGAGGACATACTTTGTATGGAACCTTGAATATTCAATGCTTCTTGTTGCACAATTTCTCCTACCTGAGTAAGCTCAATTTTCTTGCCAACACGGTTAAAAAGTGGATATCCTATTTCTTGTTCGAGCATCTTAATTTGATGACTTAAAGTGGGTTGCGAGATTCCTAATTTTTCAGCTGCTTTTGTAAAATGTAGTTCTTTGCTCACCATTAAAAAATATTCTAAATGTCGTAATTCGATACTATTTCAATCCTTTCTAATGAAATATCTATCACTATTTACATACTTCTTTAATCAGATAATCTAGTTATTAAGTTACTTTATTTAAAGGAATTATTCCACAATTTGGCCTTTTTGTTGAACAAGTAGGAAACAGAGTACTCTTAGATTTTTTTATAAACCTCTGCATAAGCAAATTTTAGTTGCTCACGTAGTTCTTTATTTTCTTCATCCAATTTCTTAATTTTCCATTTTAAAGATGCTATAAAGATCGAGGAGAATTACCGAATGGTGCTGAACGTTTACCTGGATGGTTCTCCTGTCACTTCTAACGTTGTCTGGTTGCATAGAATCGGGAGATAATCTAACTGATAAAGCAGAGATGATGAAGCAGGTGTTAATGAACAAAATAGCCTTACTACACAGTTAACAAAAGTAAAACGAATACTATACTAGATAAGTCCAGTACTATACTGAACTGTTTTAGAATAAGAGCCATCTTTTCTTAACTTAAGGCAGTTTGTTAGCAATTAGCTCCCATACATCTTCAAAAGTCTCCTTATAAAACTCATTATCCCAACGGTCTGCAAAGTATGGATTATGGAAATATACAAATGCTGTAATAATAGCAGAGCCAGATTCTTTTAATCCACTAATGGATTCTGCTTTTTGCGCTAATAGTTTTAAGTGATCTTTAACGAGGATTTGAGTACCTTCTAAATAATCCGTATATAACCGAAACATACGTTTATCATCATGATAAAGATTTTTCTTTGTAGTAGCCAGAAGCCAAAGCCAATCGTGAAGTGCAACAGCAGAACTTACACCGTTTGGGGCTTCCCATTCTAATAATTCCTTTGAAGTAATTTTTAACCACCTTAGTGCAAGTTGCTGCAATAGGTCCTCTTTATTTTTGTAATGTTTATAAAATGCGGCATGAGTAACTCCAAGTTCTTTTGCAATATCAGAAAGAGTGGTTTTTTGTACTCCCTTTCTCATTATGATTTCTTCTGTAACAGAAAAAATTTTCTCTTTTGTAAGTATTGCCATTGTGGATCCCCCTAGTTTTTTTCTAAGTTTTATTATACAGGATACACCACTTAGTTACAAAGTGTTGATTTTGTAACTAAGTGGTGTATAATGATGTTGTCGAAAGGTTACAAAATAAAAAAATTGTAACTATATTATTTTATAACAAAGGAGAAATATCATGACAAAAACAACTACTGAAACACTTGATTTGCGAGTTGCACTTGTTACAGGCGGTTCTGGCGGTATTGGACAAGCCATAGTAAAAAAATTAGCCGATAATGGATTTGCTGTTGCTGTACATTATTCTGGCAATAAGCTTAGAGCAGATACTATAGTGAATGAGATTGTAAAGCAAGGCGGAAAAGCAATTAGTATAGGTGGAGATGTTGCAGATGAAAAAGTTATGCAAGAAGCTTTCGATATAATTGAAGAAAAATTTGGTGGTATTGATGTCGTAATCAATACAGCAGGTATTATGTTACTCAGCTCTATCGCAGAGATGAACTTAGCTGATTTAGATAAAATGCACCGCACAAATATACGAGGAACTTTTGTAATATCCCAACAAGCGGCGCGACGTGTTCGCAAAGGTGGTGCAATTATCAATTTTTCTACTTCTGTTACACGCACGCAATTTCCAACATACGGTGCTTACGTAGCAAGTAAAGCGGCGGTTGAATCAATGACAATGATATTGGCTCGCGAATTGCGTGGTAAAGATATCACCGTTAATGCAGTGGCTCCAGGCCCAACTGCAACACCATTATTCTTAGATGGAAAAGATGAAGAAACAATCGATAATCTCTCTAAAGCAACACCACTTGAACGTTTAGGTACACCAGAAGATATTGCCGAAACAGTAATATATTTAGCAACTTCCGGACGTTGGATTAATGGACAGGTTATATTTTCAAATGGTGGCCTTGCATAGTTTAAATTAGGAGGAATGGATAATGAATAGTGAAGAAAAAAAAGTCATAGTTATAACAGGAGCTTCAAGTGGATTTGGTGCTCTTACCGCTCGAACACTTTCAAGAGCTGGACATATTGTATATGCGGGTATGCGGGAAACAGATGGACGCAATGCTCCTCAAGTAAAAGCGGTTAACGATTATGCGTCCGATCATATGGTAAATATTAAAGGGATTGAAATGGATGTGAATTCACAGGATTCTGTTGATTCTGCAGTGAGAGATATTTTAGCAGAACACAATCATATTGATGTCTTGATCCATAATGCAGGACATATGGTCGTTGGTCCAGCAGAGGCATTTACGCCTGAACAACTAGCCGATATGTACAATATTAATGTGTTATCGACTCAACGTGTTAATCGTTCTGTGCTTCCTAACATGCGGAAACGTGGACAAGGCTTGATTATTTGGGTGTCTAGCTCAAGTGTAAAAGGTGGAACACCACCTTACTTAGCGCCTTATTTTGCTGCAAAGGCTGGTATGGAATCATTAGCAGTATCATATGCGGCTGAATTGGCCCGTTTTGGAATAGAAACTTCAATCGTAGTACCAGGTTCATTTACTAGTGGAACGAATCATTTTCTTAACGCTGGTCAGCCACAAGACAAACATATACAAGAAGAATATGATGCTAAGTACAGTGGTTTAATAGATCAAATAAGTGAAAAGCTCGCTGCTATTTCTCCAGAGGACGCTGATGTATCCATGGTATCTGATGAAATTGCACGTATTGTTTCTCTACCAAAAGGTGAAAGACCATATCGAGTACACATTGATCCAGCGGATGATGGCTCAGAAGAGGTCTCAATAGTTGCTGATCGAATTCGAACAGAATTCCTCACTAGAGTAGGATTAGATGATCTACTTCCAAAAACGAGTGAACGAGCTGCTGATATAAAATAATTAGAATTGTAGGTTGGAACGAGAAAATAGTACCAAATAATGAGCAGAATAAATCAAAACAACATTTGCAATACTATTGAGAGAAGAATTACCTCCCTTGAAAGGAACGGTATATATTGAATTACGACATTTAAAATACTTTTTATTGGTGAGCAACGAACTACATTAAGCTGCAGAAAAATTAGGGATTACACAACCAACTCTAAGTCATCAAATCAAGATTCTTGAACAAGATTTGAACAGAGACTTTAATGTTTGGATATAAATGGTTCAATTTAATACACAAAGATTTTTACTTTAGTAAATGCTTCAATCTGTGAGGATATATTTTGTAAGGAAATTTGAATATTCACAGTTTCTTGTTGTACAATTTCTCCAACCTTAGTAAGTAGTACTGACCAAGTGGAGAAGGCTGTTTTAGAAAATCAAGCTGTTCTTGGTATTGGTTTTCACTTTAAACAACTCGATTTGTTGCAAGTTATTAAATTATATTAAGAGTTTTATCTGATTAGTAATAGTAAAGGTAGTCACAAGAGTATTTCATTCACTACTGTATTAGATAGACCTCTTATCCTATTTCCAAAAATGCATCAATGTAGAAAAATACTTGATAAGACTAGCGAGCAGATTGGTAAACCTTTAGAACCTATTATTGAAACGTCTAGTATTGAATCTATTTTGAATCTAGTTCGAAGGGGTGTTGATCGTAGTGTTGTTTCACGTACACTATACGAATTTCATGAGACAGGTGATTTATATTTTCAACGAATTGAAAAGCCATCTTTAAATGGGGAAGTTTATCTTACAATGAAAAAGAACAGTTTTATAAATTATGCAACACGTGGTTTTATGGAGTTGTTAATAAATGAAATAGAGAAGCTGCAATTTAATGTAGAAAAGTATTCCATCGATACTTTAAAAAGCCTCATTAGATAGATAATATCTATAATTATTATAGATATAATTCGATAGATGAATGATAAATACTATTTTACAATAAAGAAATCCTTTTGTACAAAGGACTTTTAAATAAGAAAGGTGTTTTAGATTATGCTTAATGAAGTAGCGGGTATTAAAATTCCGGATTCTATATTAGCAAAGAATGCAAGAGATATTTTGAGGGAGCACGGAAATGATTTATTATGGAATCATTCAAATCGTGCATTTCTATTTGGTGCCATTGCGGGAAAAAAGGCAAATAAGAAATATGATTTAGAGTTACTATATATCAGTGCATTATTCCATGATTTAGGGTTAACAAAAGAGTATAGCAGTCCAGATTTACGATTTGAAGTAGATGGAGCAAATGCTGCAAGAAGCTTTTTGCAACAATATCACGTTCCAGATGAGTCGATTCGTCTTGTATGGGATGCAGTAGCATTGCATACAACAGTTGGTATAGCAGAACATAAAGAATCTGAAGTATCATTACTGAACTCAGGTGTTTCTTTAGATGTTATAGGGAAAGGTTTTGAACAATTTCCAGCTGACTTGAGAGAAGAAATTGTAAAAGCATTCCCACGTAATAATTTCAAACAGGATATTATTCCAGCTTTTAATGAAGGTTTTAAGCACAAACCAGAAACTACTTTTGGCAATATGAACGAAGATGTTATTAAACATTATAGGCCGGAATATAAAAATAAGAATTTCTGTGAGTGTATATTACATTCACCTTGGAAAAATTAATCAAACAATAAAACACAATTGTTTGATTATCTAGGTTAATACCACCAGTTTTAATCCAAGGGAGATATTAAAGGAATTCTTTTAATAAGTTAATTAAATAAACATTTAAAGAATTATAGTGCATAACCATTTTGTTTAGTTTGTCTTGCTTTTGACATAAAAGCAAGACAAACTAACAATTATTAAAGTAAAAACACACACAAATTTGTGGATAAGAGTCAATATTTTGAACACTAATAAGTTAAATCACAAGCTGGTCAAGTTAGTTAAACGGCTGATCGCTTGTGGGGCTAGGCACTCAACCCCTTATTTAATATAAAATGTCGGACTTCCTTATCTTTTTGACAAAGAAATCATTCCTGATTACTGAAATCAGCTTCTTGCAATGGAATCATTTTTGTTCGCTTTACGATTTTATAGCCTAGAAAAGCCAGGAGAAATAAAGGAAGCCCGATATAAGAAATTAAAATTCCATACCAGTCAATCTCAGGGCCGAAAAAAGCAGAGTAATTTTGTCCCAGGATAGCCGTAGCACATAAAATTGTGGCTAATATCGGACCGAATGGATACCATTTTGATACATAAGGCAAATCTTTCAAATCTCTTCCTTGTGCAATAAAAGCCTTCCGGAAACGATAATGTGTAATCGAAATTCCTAACCAGGATATAAAACCGGATAATCCTGCAGCGTTTAATAACCAGGTATAAATACTGCCTGCACCGAAAAGAGAGGTTAAAAAAGCTGCCATCCCAACGACGGTAGAAAAATACACAGCGTTCACTGGAATGCCGCCTGCATTCACTCTTTTTAGAAACGAAGGGGCTTTTCCTTCTTTCGCCAGCACCCAAAGGACGCGAGAAGCTCCGTACATGGCGGAATTGCCTGCTGAAAGAACAGAAGTAAGAATGACCACATTCATAACGGAGGCAGCAAAGGCAAGCCCTGCGTTTTGAAAAACTAGAGTGAAAGGGCTTACCGCAATATCGTCAATATCCGAGTTTAACAAACGCGGATCGTCATAGCTGATTAAAAATCCAATCACAATGATCGCCAATACATAAAACAAGAGGAGTCTCCAGAAGATTTGCTTAATAGCCTTGGGAATATTTTTTCTCGGGTTTTCACTCTCCCCGGCTGCAATTCCTACTAACTCGGTGCCTTGAAAAGCAAATCCAACCACCATAAAGACACTTATAATGGATAAAAAGCCACCTTTAAACGGTGCTTCCCCTTTGGTGAAATTTTCAAAACCTACAGCATGACCGCCCATTATTCCAAAAATCATTGATAATCCTAGTGCTATAAAAATGATAATCGTCAAAACCTTGATAATGGCAAACCAGAATTCTGATTCTCCATACCCTTTTACCGATAAAATATTCAGGCCAAATATGAGCGCAAGAAATAATGCGCTCCAAATGATACCAGGGACAGACGGCAGCCAAAATTTCATGATCAGGGAGGAAGCTGCTAATTCCAGGGCGACTACGATTGCATTGGTATACCAATAGTTCCATCCGATCGCAAATCCCAAAGCCGGATCGACAAACCTTGATGTATAGGTGCTAAAAGAGCCTGTAATAGGAATAAAGGCGGCCATCTCCGCTAAGCTTGTCATCAGAAAGAAAACCATGATTCCGGCAATTATATAGGCAGCTACAGCTCCTCCAGGACCCGCAGTATGAATGATGGAACCGCTCGCTAGAAATAGTCCCGTTCCGATGGTTCCGCCGATTGCAATCATGGAAAGATGCCTTGGTTTGAGCTTGCGCTCCAGTTGTTTTCCATCAGAAGCTGCTTGGACATCTGTTTGTGATGCGAGTGCGGTATTTTTCATGAAACACCTCTTCATTAGATTTTTTACTGAAAGTTTACATTGCATGTAGCACACTGGTGATATAAGCCTTAAAGATGATTCTCATTGCTTCGCTATAGAGAGTGACTTCGCTTATTATTTTTATAGTTTTAAGGAAGAATCGAGAAATTTTCAAACGCACAGTACGACTTAGTTGCATAAAGAAAAAGCTGCCTTAAAGACAGCTCCGTTCTTCAGCTAACGCACCCGTGTTAGTTAATTTAGGATTAATCTATTTTGATATGTTCATTTGAAATTTGTACAACAACTTATCTAACTCTTGACTAGATTTAATAGTTTCGGGGTGAGAAAGGCCTAGTAACATACCGATTTCAATTAAACGAGTTCTCAAGTAATCAATCTTACTTATCATTTCGTTAAGTGATAACATTAATATTCATATCCTTTTTCTTGTTAATTTAAAAATTTGCTTAATAAGTAACATTTTATTCAGGGATAGCGTTTAATGCTGAGGAATTGGGCTTTTAATATTGTAATTTTCCTTAACGTTGTAATATACCAGAAGCATAAACACCAAAATGATTATTTATTTCTTTTACATCTGTTTATGCAAGGTGGAATCTCACTCCGCAATTTCGCGATTAACGGTAATAATCATACATCTTTTAAAATGCCTTTTTGATTCTATTTCCAAACAATCTATTCAACTGTTAGTAGCTGCTCGAAGAAAGCACCGATTTCCAGTTCCCGATCAATAAAATGTATCTCCAGAATCCAATCTCGCGGTTGTCCGTTCTTATCAGGTTCTCTCATCGAAACATTATTGTCAGGATGAATATAGTTTTCAACTTCTTCTCCTTGGACTCGTTCGTGAGGAAACTCACCAATCAGATGACCAGCATGTGGACCTCCATATTCCCATCCATATTTTTTGGCAAGATCACAAGCAAATGAGAAGAGTTCACTGCCTGTGATAGTAGGATTGGATTGAAAGAAGGCTTTTCCCTCTTCCCAAGCCTGTTCAATATCATTACGTAGTTTTAATTTGACTGGATCTCCTCCAAGGACGTATGTCCGGCCAAAATCAGCTTCCCAATCTTCAAAGATGGGACCAAAGTCAAGAAAGATTATATCTTCATCCGACACGGTTAAATCTGGTGGATTTTCTCTATAAGGATATAATGTATTCCTTCCAGCTCGCACAATGCGTTTATGCCAATATTTCTTGATTCCATACATTTGAAAGGCCAATTCATAAATTTCTCGATTGATTTGTTTTTCAGTTACACCACCACGTAGTATCCCTTTTTCTTCAATGGCTCTGAATAGTTCTTCAGCCTTCCTTTCAGCTTTTCGTAATGCTAAATGTCTCTTATCTAGGGAATGATTCAAAACAATCTCTCACCTTTCATAATAATATCTTGTGAAATTATCATACAAAAATAACACATTTTTTCTTTTCTCCTGTAAATGTATGGTCTGAAATTTTAATCGAATCTGTAGGGCAACCTTCAAGAGCATCATTTAAATCATCCAATAGCTCATCTGGTACTTCACAATCCCTTTGATTTTCGTCTAGGATCACGTAAGCTAACCCTTCATCGTTATAATCAAAAATTTCTGGTGCAGCCGCTCCACATGCGCCACACGCGATACAGGTGTCTTGATCTACCCATGTGAACTTCGTCATATTAAATACCTCCATAAATCCAAGATTCTTTTCAAACTCGTACTTTATCTTTTTTGTTTTCCATTAAGCTTGTGCTATGCAGGGTCTGCACTTTAGCTGAAGGTTCTACATAAACTTTTGCATTGCTCACTGCTGTAGTTGCTTCACCGAATCCAGTTGCAATCAATTTTACTTTTCCCTCATACGTACAAATGTCTCCTGCAGCATAAATTCCTTCAATATTGGTTTCCATTTTCGAATTAACTAATATAGAATTGCTTTCAATTACGAGATCCCAATTTTTAATTGGTCCCAATAATGAAACAAATCCATAATTGACTAAAACATCATCAACTTCGATTTCTAATTCGCTTTTCCCTTTAACATCTTCAAGCACTACTTTTTCCACTGCGTTATTGCCAACTAGACGAATAGGAACATATGGTGTAACTATATCAACTTTCGATTCTTCTAGCAGAGTCACACTATGCTCATGTGCACGAAACTTTTCACGTCGATGAACAAGTGTAACCTTTTCAGCAATCGATTCTAACATTAGAGCCCAATCAACAGCAGAGTCGCCTCCACCAAATACGACCACTCTTTTCCCAGCAAATCGACTTAAATCATTTACAAAATAGTGAACATTCAAACTTTCCTGTTTTTCTGACGTTTTTATGGGTAACTTTCTTGCTTGAAAAGCCCCATTTCCAGCAGTAATAATAATAGCTTTTGAATAATGAGTTTCATTCTCTGTTTTGATCGTAAAGATTCCATCCTTTTTTTCAATCTGTAGAACAGATTGTCCAAGGCAAATGGTTGTATTATCTTTAAATAGACTCATTTGTTCAATTAAGTTATCCACTAATTCCTGAGCGCGCACTTTTGGAAATCCAGCTATATCGTAAATATACTTCTCGGGATATAAAGCAGAAAGCTGGCCTCCTAAGTGAGGCAAACTCTCGATGACTTTAACAGATGCTTGTCTCATCCCTGCATAAAAAGCTGTAAATAACCCGACCGGTCCTCCACCAATAATGGTAATATCTAATATCTTTTCTTCCATCTCATTTCACCTCTGCTCATTTTGGATCCCGTAAATAATTACTTTTTATTCGCAACTGCCTCTTTTTTAACCGGTACCTGATAATACAAATAAAGCTCTTTTCTATTGGAGAAGATACCACTGCTTTCATATGCATATTGTTCAACTTATAAAGATCTAGACTCCATTTTTGTGGGATTAAAATAATTAGATGATGCATTTCATATCAACTCACTCCTTTTTTGCCACTTGCTTTTTTTCTATTAACTTGACTATAATGCTTATAATCAAATTAGTAAAACGCATGTTTTTCATTATATTAATTAGAATCTTTCATGAAAAGAGAGTGAATAGTAATATGATTATTACTCAATACGAAGCCTTTTTGAAAACCATAGAGTTGAAAAGCTTAACAAGGGCAGCCGAGGTACTAGGTTATACCCAATCTGGTATCAGCCATATGCTCAACGCCTTAGAAACAAGTTGTGGTTTTAAATTACTTACCCGTGACCGTTCAGGGGTTCGCATCACCTCAGAAGGACAGCAATTATTTCCGTATTTTCAGTCAGTTTGTAATAGTCATAAAATTCTATCTGAAAAAATTAATGAAATGCACAGACTGGAATCAGGGCTCATCAGAATTGGTACGTTCACAAGCGTGTCGGTACAATGGCTGCCCAGTATTATCAAGAAGTTCAGGACCGATTATCCTAAAATACAATTCGAATTATTACACGGCACTAACGAGGAAATTGAAGAATGGATTATTCAAGGACGTGTTGATTGTGCTTTTATACTGCTACCTTCAACCAAGCAATTAGAAACTATATTCCTTAAGAGAGATCCTTTTGTCGCTGTTTTACCAGAAAATCACCCACATGCCAAAAATGCCTTTTTCCCCATTTCATCATTATCAAAATATCCGTATATTAAGATAGATGAAAGAGATGATGATAAAATTTCAGAGATATTTAAAATTCATCAAATTAATCCAGATGTTCATTTTGTTGAAGATGATGTTTACGCAATCATTGCAATGGTTGAAAACGGATTGGGAATAAGTATATTACCGGAATTAGTACTGAAAAATACATCACAAAAAATAATCAGCAAGGAATTGGAAAACCCCGCATACAGAGACTTAGCGATTGCATTTAAGGACAAAAGTTTAATTTCGGACTCAGCACAGAAATTCTTAACGTATATACAATTATGGATTTCCGAAGAGTATGGATTGCAAACCTTATCTGATAATAATCTTTAACTATATTGACTGTTAAATAAGATTATAGTAACTACTCAAATAAACAAATCGATTTAAATAGGATATTTGACACCAGCTGAGGTCATGCTAAAAAAGTAGAATTAATAATAAATTGAAAAAGAGAAAAATGAACCTCCATGTGAAGTGAACCCAAAAAGGTAGAGACTTTATATACTTAGGCAGCCTTGAGGGCATGAACCCGGTAATTTACCGGGCTCATGCCTTTCTTACGATTAGTCAATGTCTTTGTTTGGATTAATTTATTAGTATTTAGAATGTACAGAGTGTTCAGGGTTACTAATAAGAATTGGGTGACGAATTTTACAACTTGGATTTTTTTACTAGGTCATTTGATTATGTTATTATTTATAAAACTATGATTTGGAGGCCAACCCGTAATCATAGTTCATATTGTGTGAAATAAGAAAGAAGATGTTCTTCAAAAGCTTATTCACACAGGCGATGGACGCATCTTTATGACATTTGTTATAGGGTTGCGTTTTTAATTTGTCGTAATACTCAACGATATGATTCTGTCCGTAACGTCTCTGCTTAATCATGTTCTGAATTATTAGGAACAACAGTTTTCGTAAGTGTTTATTACCACGCTTATTAATTTTGTCCTTAAAATAGGTTTTTCCTGATTGGAATCGGCGTATGTCAATACCCGCATAAGCATTTAATTGTTTGTTATTCTCAAAACGGTGGTTGTCTCCGATTTCTGCTATTAAGCGAACGGCTGTATTGGGGCCAATGCCAGGAAAACTCAAGATCACCTTGTATTCGCTGCGTTTTTCTGCTAATTGGACCATATCATTAATACATTGTTTCTTCTGTTGGAGAAGTTCTTGATAACGTCTAGCATATGACCGTAGTTGCTCGCACAAAACATTCGATGAAGAAACAGCTGGATAGGACTGCAATGCCTTGGTCCGCACTACTAATCTTAGTATGTTTTAATTTTACCTTGATTCGTTGATGATTGTAGTAATGGATATATTCTTCTAGTTTTGCCCTCTTGGGTAAAGGGAATCAATTAAAAAAAAAGAGAAAATCAACATAAAGCTCTAGAAAAAATTACAAAATACTAAAATGTAATTATAATCATATTATTCAGTTAATTTTTTCACACTCACCCTGAATTGCTACGGGCATTGGTTATCGTCTATGAACGTAGCAACGGACCGTGGAAACATTTTTAAAAAGTATTGAACTTGGGGAAAGCAGTCTATAAAAGGCCTTAATCCCTTAAGGAGGAGAAAAAGTGAGTCGAACGAAAAGCATCATTTCACTTAAAAACATTATCTGGAGACGAAATGGAAAGCTGTTATTGAATGGGGTTTCATGGGAGGTCCAAAAAGGGGAACATTGGGCTCTTCTAGGACTAAATGGATCAGGGAAAACATCTCTTTTAAAAATGATTACAGGTTATCAATGGCCGAATAGTGGTGAAGTGTCCGTTTTAGGAAATCTTTTTGGAAAAACGAATATTCCTGAACTGCGGAAATCCATCGGCTGGGTCAGTTCCTCATTAGATCAGGAATATCAGTCACGCCCAAATGATACAGCACTTGAAGTAGTCCTAAGCGGAAAATTTGCTTCAATTGGATTATATGAGGAAATTACAGAGGAAGATGTAAAGAAAGCAAAAGCATTACTTGACCAATTCAGAATCAAACTTTTATCTAACCAATTTATCCACACACTCTCTCAAGGTGAAAAAAGAAAAGTAATGATTGCAAGGGCCCTCATGTCTTCACCGCAATTATTAATCTTAGATGAGCCTTGCAATGGACTGGATATTTACTCTAAAGAAGAGCTATTAACATCTATTGAAGATATGACTGCTGTACCAAACGGCCCAACCATTTTATATGTTACACATCATATTGAAGAAATTGTACCATCTATAACCCATGCTATGTTAATCAATTCGGGGAACGTTATGGATAAAGGAGAAAAAAGGGACGTATTAACCGAATCATTATTGGAAAAGACCTTTCATGTCCCAGTCAAAGTAGAATGGGAGAATGAGCGTCCCTGGATCCGGATAAAATCCCTGTTATTAAATGAAAAAAAATAAACCTATTATGTTGAAGAGTAAAGTAAAGCAATCGTAATACTAAAACTTCAAGATGAATATAGATTACTTTCCATTGGAGGGCCTAATTAAATAACTTAATTTAGTGAGTCATAATCATACTCGTTAGGACATCATTTATCACAATAATGGTAGGTATCTCTATAAGGGAGTACTATACTTGGCATTGTTATGTGCTCTCAAACTAAAAGGCGAAGACTAGAAATCTTCTCCTTTTTTTAATCCTTTTCACGATAATTGGTTCTTCTCTCTCCCAGCAGTTTCGCAGCCTTTTTAGCCTTCTCCTGTTCAGGGTTTGTATAGAGGGCAGCCGTTGTGGTTGAAGTATGACCGAGTTGAGTCATCAGCAAATGAATATCTCCTGATGCTCCATTAAGTTCGCCCCATAGGTATGCCTCAGTTTGTGTGGGGAATGGATTTATTGGACTTAAAGGCCTTCGTGTATTTCTTTACTAAAGCCTCAATGGCGCGGTTGGAAAGGGGGGCTCCATCATTCACCCTCGTCAAGAATACATAGGCCGCATCATCGTTTGATCCCCTATAACGTTCCAATCGCACAGCTAGGTAATCTTTTATGTCCTGCATGGACGGAGGAGAGACTTCCACTACATCCTTTTTTCCACCCTTACGTAATACATGTATCTGTTTTTCCTCGAAATCCAAGTCTCGTAGCCTTAAGTCGGATAAATCATTCACCCGATGACGGATATTCTGTTTAACCAAAGCTAGCAGAGAATGACATTAACCGGAAATCGTTGATTTAAGGGATAATGTGTAGCCTAACACTGAATTAGCGGCAAAAGAAATGGATGTAACTTATTCCGGCATGTTTCTTATATGAAGGAATTAAATCGAAACAAAAATGCCGAACTTGTACCAGTGGAACCAATCTATTTTGCCAATTATGGTGTATATTCCAAAGAATACAATCGATAAATTTTCAGAGAGTGCCGCCATTGCGATTGCAAATGATGTATCGAACATTGATCGTTCATTATCATTGCTGGCAAAGCATAAAATGATCACGCTAAAGGAAAAAAAGAGTCCATACTATACAATATATGATATTACGGAGAACCCTAAAAATTATAAATTTAAAGAAGTGGATTTTTTATGCTGGAGAGAACGTATGATGAAGCAGATGCTATCGTGATAATCCTGCTTACGTGCACCAGTGGGTTTGACAAAAAAATGACGCTCTTCTCATAAAGGATGATGAAAATCAATGGTAGCGCGCTAGGATAACGTTGATTCTGGGCCAGTTCAAAAGCTGGCAAAGGCTCTGACAAGCCCAGAGGTACGCAAATATTCAGAAGAAAAGTGAAAGGGCCATGTTAACATGACAGCCTGCGAAAATTCAACCAAGACTAACTCTGAATAGAAGCAGGAGCCGAAAATCCAATATCCACCTATCAATTGAAAACTATACAAAGGCTGAATGCGGTACAGTAGGGGAGATCTGTTTAGTTGACAAGATCATAAGCTCCTCGGGCAGGTACGTTCTACCCCGGCTACCGTAATTATATTTGGATAATTAAAAATGGTCAACCAGACATTAAAAAAAGGTTGTTAACCTATAGTGATTAAATCATATTTAGCACCCACAGGATTTTCTAATCATTAGTGATGCAGGAATTTGAATGTGTCTGGAGTAAGATGGGTTATTTATTTTATTTAAGAGTACATCAAAGGCGGTTTGACCAACTGTTTCTGAAGACATACTAATATTAGTAATCGGAGGGCAAGTGATATTTGCTGCTGGAAAATCTCCAAAACCTATTAGAGCTATATCCTCAGGGCATTTAAGTGAAAGGGCCGTTAATCCTTGTATAGCACCAACTGTCATTAAGTCGTTTAATATAAATAATGAGGTAATTTGTTTTTCACGATTAATTAAATATTTAGTTGCTTTCAGCCCGCCTTCCACCGTAGCATTTCCAAGTTCTAGGTAACTTTCATTATAAGTAAAATTGTAATCCTTTAAGGCAGCCTTATAGCCTTCAATTCTTCCAGTAGTAGAAGTGACATCTGCTTTGGCATAGATTAACCCTATATGGTGATGACCGTGTTGTAATAAATGAACAGTTGCATCATACCCAGCTTGAAAATCATCCATCGTCACTTTTGGGATTAGCGGCAAATTTGGATCATATCGAAGCACTTGAATAATTGGAATATTTTGTTCTATGTACTTTTTTAAATATTGTGAGTCCATCTTAGAAGGAGTGATAATAATCCCATCTACCATATGGGAGCTGAGAAGTTTAATTGTTTCCTTCTCGTATTCTTGATCTTCAATTGTGTTGATAAAAAGCATCTGATAGCCTAATTCCCGAGCTCGTTTTCCTACTCCATTCACAATTCCTGATACATGAGAGTCCGGAAATGATGAAACAACTAAACCAGCCGTTTTAGTTTTTAGATTTCTTAAGTTCTTCGCTCTGATATCAGGGACATAATTATATTTATCAATTATTCCTTTGATTAGTTTAGTCTTATCTTCCGAGATATTCTTTGTCCCATTCATGACATGGGACACTGTAGCGGTAGAAACCCCAGCTTCTCTTGCAATATCTTTTATTGTTATTTTCATTTAATCTCCCTACCATCTTCCATAAAGTTAATCGTTTTTCTCTGTAGACAATTATTAATTAGTAATTTACCATATATTTTTTGGGAAAACAACGAAACGATCAATAAAATACAGTTATTCGTATAAAATTTTCAATAAAATGAAATATTTGTATTGAATTATCCGAATATTTTTGTTATTTTTTTATAAATAAGGTTAATCGTTTAACTTTATCAACAAATTTAGGGATTTATTTTCGATTTGAGGAGCTTTTATTAAATATATAGAAAAATAATTGAAATCAATGTTTATTTGTTAAATTTGAAAGAAGGTTTCTTAGTTTATCATTTTGAGTTGAAGTATTGTGATTCTTCAGAAAAATAGTGTGAATATTTAGAAAATATATTGTTTCGAAAAAGGAAGTGTGGTTTAATATAATTATTGGTTGGGTCACCCAACCAATCAAGGGGGTGGAAGCTGATTTTGATAATAATATTTAATGATTGAAATAGTGATTGGTTTTCTTTTCGCAATTGTAAGCGCTTTAAATGGTAGGGGGAGTAAACATCAATAGTATAAGGAGAATGATGTGATGAGTAGTAATGAAACCTCGATGAAGAGGGTAGCAGGTGCTAGCTTTGTAGGTGCATTGATGGAATGGTACGACTTCTTCCTTTATGGGACTGCTTCGGCAATTGTATTAAACAAGTTATTTTTCCCGGATTTAGATCCAACGGTTGGTACTATAGCCGCTTTTGCATCATTTGCTATTGGTTTCTTAGCAAGGCCTCTTGGAGGACTAGTGTTTGGGCACTTTGGCGATAAAATAGGAAGGAAATCTATTCTTGTTATTACCCTTTTAATGATGGGCGGATCTACATTTGCAATAGGTTTATTACCAACGTATGATTCAATCGGAGTATGGGCGCCAATCTTGTTAGTAGCCCTGCGTCTATTTCAAGGGTTTGCGCTCGGTGGAGAGTATGGAGGAGCTTCCTTGTTAATGATAGAACATGCCCCAAGAAATCAAAGAGGATTTTGGGGAGCATTATTACAATCCGCTACTCCTCTAGGTTTGTTGTTAGCTTCCGGTACTTTTACATTAGTAACTTTATTACCTGAAGCACAATTTCTAGCTTGGGGATGGCGGATTCCATTCGTCATCAGCATTATACTTTTGGGTGTAGGTACATTTATACGATTTAGCGTAAAGGAGACTCCTGCTTTTCAAGAACTAAAAGAGACTGGCAAGGAAGTAAAACTGCCAATAGTAGAATTGTTTAGGGCATATCCGAAAAGTATTTTAATTGCATTTGGGGCAAGGATAGGTGAAACCGTAAGTTTTAATTTGTTCAACGTTTTTGTCATCTCTTATGTTAACACAAAATTAGGACTTTCAAGCAATGTAGCATTAACAGGAGTATTCGTAGCATCAGCAGTTGCAGTAGTCGTTTCACCCTTATTTGGTGCTTTATCTGATCGAATAGGTAGGAAACCAGTATATCTATTTGGGACATCCTTTTTAGTACTCTTCGCTTTCCCATTTTTCTCCTTAGTCAACTCAGGGGTTGCGGTTATCATTTATCTAGCTATTACGCTAGGTTACGTTCTTGGTACAACAGCTTTATTTAGTATCCAATCGGTCTTTTTTACAGAAATGTTTGGTACCCATGTACGTTATAGTGGCTTGTCATTCGTATATCAAGTATCAGGTATTATTGGAGGGTTTACACCTCTAATTGCTTCATCATTATTGCTATGGGAAGGCGGAGTTTTATACATTTCACTTTTCTTAGTATGTGCTTCGCTTATTTCTTTGATAGCTACTCTCTTTTCAAAAGAAACATTTAAAAAAGATATTTCAGAAATTGAAAAACTAAAAAGTGAAGTTCATATAGAAGATGAAATTAAAATTTTAAAGTGAAAAATTATTTGAATATTCTACCATTAACTTTATTTAAAGGGGCGGAAAATCTTGAACAATAGTATAAAAACAAAAGCAAAAAAACTTTTTATCAATGGCGAGTGGACTGAAGCTTTTTCTGGTAAAACGTTTGATGTTTTGAATCCTGCTACTAAAAAAGTTGTAGCAACAGTTTTTTACGGTTCTACAGAAGAAGCTAGGCTGGCAATTAAATCTGCGAATGACGCTTTTCCAAAATGGGCTGCATTAACTGCTAAAGAACGTGGGGACTATTTAACGAAGTTATATGAATTAATGCTTAAAGAAAAAGAAAGTTTAGCTGAATTGATCACACTTGAAATGGGCAAGCCGATTAAAGAAGCTAGGGGAGAAATTGAGTTAGCGGCAGAATACTTATTATGGAACGCGGAAGAAGGAAAACGAATATACGGTGAAAGCATACCTGCAACAAGTCCGTCTAAACGCTTGCAGGTATTAAAACAACCCATTGGACCAGTAGGAGCAATCACGCCATGGAATTTTCCTGTTTCGATGTTAACAAGAAAACTGGGGCCAGCATTGGCTGCAGGTTGTACATTTGTTGTAAAGCCAGCCAGTAAAACTCCTAGCAGTGCTATTCGTCTTTTTGAACTGATTGAACAAGTTAAATTTCCGAAAGGCGTACTCAATTTAGTCATTGGAAGTTCTAAACATATCGGAAATGAAATGATGGAAAATCCAGCTATCAAAAAAATTACATTTACTGGATCAACCGCTGTTGGGAAAAAGCTTATTGAAGGATCAGCTCAGCAAGTTAAGAAGGTATCAATGGAATTGGGAGGACATGCTCCATTTATTGTTTTTGAAGATGCAAACCTTGAGGAAGCAGCTGAAGGAGTTATCATAAGTAAATATAGAAATAGCGGTCAGACTTGTATCTGTTTAAACCGTCTCTATGTGCAAAAATCTGTAAAAAGTCAATTTGAAGTTCTGTTAACTGAAAAGGTGAAAAGTTTAAAAATGGGAAATGGTATCGAGGAATCAACCGAAGTAGGACCACTTGTAGATGAAGAAGCTTTAAAAAGGGTAGAATTTCAAGTGGAAGATGCCTTGGAAAAAGGGGCGATCATCCTAACTGGGGGAAAGCGGAAGGCTGTTAATGAATTATTTTTTGAACCAACACTCTTATCAAATGCCACTTCAGATATGGAGATATCTTATGAAGAAACTTTCGGTCCCGTTGCACCAATTTATACTTTTGAGTCAGAAGAAGAAGTGATCGAGGCGGCAAATAAAACTGATTATGGACTCGCAGCATATTTTTACACAAATGATTTAGGAAGAAGCATCAGGGTAGCTGAAAAATTAGAGTATGGAATAGTTGGCGTGAATGATGCCACACCAACTGTGGTTCAAGCACCCTTTGGAGGAGTAAAACAAAGTGGCCTCGGAAGAGAAGGTGGACATCAGGGAGTAGAGGAATATCTTGAGACTAAATTTATTTCTATTAAAATCTAAGGGGGAAAAATGATATGAAAATCGGGTTTATTGGACTAGGCAAAATGGGGAGTGGACTTGCAAAGAATCTTATTCGTTCAGGTTTCGAAGTAATGTTATTCGATATTAACCATGAAGCTATAAAAGCAGTAACGAAATTAGGGGGCAGAAGTGCTTCTTCTCCGATTGAAATAGCTTCAAATGCAGATGTAGTTTTTACAAGTTTGCCTTTGCCAAAACATTTACTTCAATTGTTAATTGAAAACGATAAACTTCTCCAAGAGATGAAACCAGGGTCTGTACTGATTGACGTTAGTACCATTGACCCTAATACGGCAAGAGTGATTGCGGATGAGGCAGAAAAAAATAGTGTGGAATTTTTAGCCTGTCCTCTAGGCAAGGGGCCTGCTCAAGCGGAAGAAGGTACAGAACCCATTTTTGCTGGGGGCAAAGAAGTTGTTTTTAACTGTTACAAAGAAATGTTAGAACAAATTGGGCGACCTGTTTCATACTTGGGAGATGTTGAACAATCAACGGCTTTTAAACTGATCAGTAATATGGTAGGAATGGCAAATTTATCAGTAATGAGTGAAGGGTTTCAATTGGCTATCCAAGCAGGAATCGATCCATCACAATTCAAAGAGTTATTGCATGATACTGGGGCAAATTCAGCCCAATTAAATTTGAGAGGGCCGTTAATTTTGGAAAATGATTATACGCCAATGTTTTCTGTAGATTTGGCCGAAAAAGATGTACGACTTGGTGTAGAGATGGCAGAAACCATAAATTATACTGCCCAGTTTAGTAAATTGGCCTTGGATCATCTTCAAGAAGCACAAAATATGGATTTAGGAAACAAAGATGCTGCAGCCGTATATCAGACATTTCAAAAAAGAGTAGAGTCAAAGTCGTAAGGGGACGAAAAGGGGGCGAGGTGAGTGAAGCTGTCGTTTTTATGAAAAGCCATATTATAAGGTTGTTTGTTTCTATCTTAATATTTATAAGAGTTATTTGTAGTAATACGATCTATAAATTAAGAGATATTTAAGTTATGTACAAGCCTTTGGAACACATATAAGAGAGGGGTTAGTTATGAAAATATTAATTACAGAACTGATTTGGGAAGAAGGAATAAAGAAACTGGCGGACAAAGGTTTTGAGATTGAATATGATGAAACCTTATGGAGTAAGAGGGAACAATTACTTGAGATTATTCCTCGTTTCGATGCTGTGATTGTAAGAAACCAAACAAATGTAGATCACGATTTATTGACTTCGGGAATTAATTTAAAAGCAGTAGGTAGACTTGGTGTGGGCCTGGATAATATAGATTTAAAAATAGCTAAAGAAAAAAACATAAAAGTTGTTTATGCTAAACATGCCAATGCAACATCTGTGGCTGAATACGTTATCACTGCAATGTTAAACGTTCAGAGACCTCTTCATTTAGCTGAATTAGATGTAAGAGAAGGAAATTGGAACAGAAAGAAGTATACTTGCGGGGAATTGTATCAGAAAACAATTGGTTTAGTTGGCTTGGGTGAGATTTCTCATCGGGTGTCAAAAAGGGCTAAAGCTTTTGGAATGAATGTGATAGGCTATGATCCGTTTGTGACCGAATATGACCATATTTTATCTGAGACAGGTGTTGAAATCAAATCATTGCTTAATGACGTATTGTCTAAATCAGATTTTGTTTCACTTCATGTTCCATTGACACCTCAAACTTATTCTTTGATTGGACAAAATGAGCTGAAATTAATGAAGCCAACCTCTTATATTATTAATACTGCCCGAGGAGGAATCATAGATGAAAATGCTCTTGCAGAAGCATTAAATCACAACATGATATCCGGTGCTTTTTTGGATGTTCTTGAAGTAGAACCTCTTGATCTTGGACACCCACTACTTGAGTGTAAAAATGCTTTTATCACACCACACATCGCTGGCCTAACTAATGAGTCTCAAATCCGTACTTCTTCATTAGTGGCTAAAGAAATAATTAAAGTACTGAGTGGAAAAGTGTCCTTATGCGTTGTTTAATCATGAATTAAATTTTAAAAGTGAAAAGATAAAGATAAAATTCAGAAAATTTAAAAATGTTATTGACTATACCATTTATTGGTGGTTAAATAAGTATATAAATATTGGTTGGGTCACCATACCAATTCAAAGGAGGAAAATTAATGAGCAAGAATAGTCATACGGAAACACCCGTGAAAAATAATGCTGAAGCTCAACCATTGTTATCCACTCACAAATTTCTGATTCACCACCAAGGTGATCATGTAGGTGTGGCTACAACTCCGATTCAAAAAGGGGAGAAAGTAGTTGGTATCTATATGGATGATAATACGGAGGTGGAAGTGGAAGCACTAGATGATATCCCCCTAGGGCACAAAATCTCTCTTGTTAAGCTAAATGCAGCAGAACCTGTACTGAAATATGGTGTTCAAATTGGGCTAACAACGAAATCATGTATGGTGGGCGATTACGTCCATACTCACAATATTAAAACGGCGAGGTGGTAAAGATGGAACAACAAATTTATGGATATCGAAGAGAAAACGGTAAAGTAGGCGTTCGTAATCATGTAATTCTTCTACCTGTAGACGACATTTCGAATGCAGCATGTGAAGCAGTAGCAAATCAAATTCAAGGAACTTTAGCTCTTCCACATGCTTATGGAAGATTGCAGTATGGTCCGGATTTGGACCTGCATTTTAGAACAATGATTGGAATCGGATCTAATCCAAATGTTGCAGCTGTTATAGTAATTGGTATCGAAGAAAATTGGTCCAAGAAAATCGCAGATGGTATTGCTGAAACAGGAAAGCCTGTATCATACTTTTCTATAGAAGGTAATGGAGATTTAGAGACCATTCGTAAAGCTTCTTGGAAAGCCAAAGAGTATTCACAGTGGGCTTCTGAGCTTCAAAGAGTACCAGTTGAATTAAAAGATTTGACTATCAGTATCAAATGCGGTGAGTCAGATACCACAACAGGATTAGGATCTTGTCCAACCGTTTCACAAGCAGTTGATCGCCTTGTGGATGCCGGAGCTACAGTATTCTTTGGTGAAACATCGGAGCTAACTGGAGGAGAGCACATCATTTATAATCGGATGGCCACTCCTGAATTGAAAGAAAAGTTCACATCCATTTATGAGGATTACGTAGGGGAAATTGAATCAAAAGGTGTAGATCTTCTAGGCTCACAGCCAACACAAGGAAATATCGCTGGCGGCCTATCCACAATTGAGGAAAAAGCTCTTGGCAATATTGCTAAAACGGGAACAAAGCAAATAATAGGAGTACTTGAACCAGCTGAAAGCCCTGAGAATGGAAATGGATTATACTTCATGGATACTTCATCTGCAGCAGCTGAATGTATTACTCTAATGGCCGCTGGCGGAGCTGTCCTTCATCTTTTCCCAACCGGGCAGGGAAATATTATTGGTAATCCAGTTGAACCAGTAGTGAAAATCACAGCAAATCCAATTACGGCAGGTACCATGAGTGAACATATTGATGTAGATGTACAAGGTTTACTATCTCGCCAAATTTCACTTGAAGAAGCGGGTGACCAATTGATGGAAATGATTTGCAGAACTGTGAATGGACGACTGACAAGTGCAGAAGCACTTGGACATAAAGAGTTTGTAATGACAAAACTATATCGAAGTGCATAACTTAAAGCAGTCTCCCTACACATTTCTAGTAGGGAGATTCTTTTTAGAAGATTGAGATAAATAAAAGTCGATTTCAGAGGAGGATCTTAATGAAAAGGTATAATGAATCAGCGTTAAAGAGTTTTTGTGAAGAACTATTGGGGAAAATAGGAATGTCAACATTGGATTCTGGTGTAGTGGCAGATTCGTTAGTTACAGCGAATATGGAAGGGGTAGACAGCCATGGCATTAGTAGACTTCCAATTTATTCTAAAAGATTTTTAGATAACAGAATAAATATAACACCTAATATTCACCTTCAGGAAAAAGGCCCTTCTGTATTGGTAGTTGATGGAGACAATGGTCTCGGGCACGTAATCAGTTACCATTCTATTTTAAAAGGTATTGAAATGGCTAAAAGTACAGGTACAGCTGCCATCGCTATTAAAAATAGTAATCATTTTGGTACAGCTTCATATTTTTGTAAGTTAGCGGCTGAGCAAAACCTAGTATGTATCGGATTTACTAATTCACCTCCAGGCATTGCTCCTTGGGGAGGAAAAAAAGCATTTTTTGGTACAAACCCTATCGCTTTTGGATTTCCAACAGATGATGATAAGCCGGTAATCATTGATTTATCTACAAGTATAGTAGCAAGGGGAAAAATTATCTTAGCTGCCAATCAAGGAAAGGAAATACCTGAAGGCTGGGCAATAGATAGTGAAGGTCAGCCGACTACTAGCGCAGAAGCTGCTCTTGATGGGTCGGTATTACCTCTGGGCGGAGCTAAAGGAGCGGCTTTAGCCTTAGCTGTAGAGATTTTGACAGGTGTACTATCAGGGGCTGCCTTTGGGCCAAAAGTAAAAAATTTATATGATGAAAAAGAGATTGAACCTGCAAATGTCGGGCACTTTTTTATTTTATTGGACATTGAAAAATTTATTGACCTTGAGGTATTTTTTCTATCTATTAATATGCTATTAAAAGAAATGAAAGCGGTTCCTAAAGCGTTGGGAAGTAGTGAGATACGATATCCTGGGGAACGAAGGAGACAGGAGGCTCTAAATAGTTTAAAAGAAGGAATTCAATTGCCGGACAGTGTTTTAGGAGAACTGGTTAGATTGGGTGAACAGTTTGACATCCCTTTTCCACACCCCATGAAAACAGACCTTCTGACTTAATAATATAAAGGCTGTTCATTTAAAACCTTTACCATGCTTTTAATGACGTACATGTCATAATCCAATGATCAAGTGTCTTAAAATGAACAGCCTATTAAATTAATTGTTCTCGGTAATGGACTTCTCAACACTTTCTAAATGCTCTTTCATGTACCTTTGTGCCAATACGATATCCTTTTGCTTAATGGCTTCAAGGATTTTGCTATGTTCCTGTACGGATTGTATAGCACGTCCTGGGATCTGAATCGTTTTCATTCGAGATTCAGACAATAAGTCGATGAGAAAATGCATAATCCTAATAAGTACCATATTTTTAGAGTTATTGGCCAGAGTTAAGTGGAATTTATGGTCCAATTCTGCTAGCCTTTCAAAGTTTGTGTTAGTTTTTGCGACTTCTTTTGCTTCATTAATAATTCGATCTAATTGATCAACTTGTTCTAAATCAGAGTTTTCAATGGACCACTTTACTGTGGATTCTTCTAAAACTTTTCGAACTGAAAAAAAATCTTTTACCTGATCGGAAGATACAAAAAAAGCCTCTGTCATTTTTTGTATTTGATATTCTGGTGAAGAAATAAAAACACCTGTGCCATGTTTGACAGTCAAGTACCCATAAGCTTCAAGAATTTTATAAGCTTCTCTAACCGTGTTTCTACTTACTTGAAGTTCTAAGGCCATATCTCTTTCACCCAGGATTTTTTCACCTTCTTTATATACCCCATCTTGGATTCTTTTTTTTATATTATCTGCAACCTGTTCCGAGACCCCTTTTCTATTGACAATCATTGCATATCTCTCCTATCTTTTTTGATACAGACAGTATTTGCCTATATAAAGGTGGTTAAAGAGATTCCATGACCCAACCTTTATTTTATTTAAACATGCCCTTATTTAGTAAGCAATCCATATTTCGGCTCGCATTATGGGAAACGCATTAATTTATCGTTGTGATATAAAAAATGCTCGCAGAAATCTCTTTGTTAAAGAATCATCTGCAAGCTGAATTGTTCCCAACTCATACTCATATTAAATTTTGGTAAGAAAAAATCCTAAAATGATTAAGGCAAGAGAGCCAATTGAGCCTGTTAGTAAAACATTGCGATTCAACTTTTTAAATTCTTTGAAGTTGACACTTAAACCAAGACCAGCCATAGCCATGGATAATAGATAAATGCTTAAAGTAATTAAAATTTTTGTAATGGACTCTGAAAAAAACCCCCATGTATTCAAAATACACATTGCTAAAAAGCCAAAAATGAACCAAGGTATGGGTAATTCCTTCAAGCCTCTTTTCTTAATATTTACAGGGTGACTTTTTTTGAAAAAAATACCGAAAAGAATCGCTACAGGAATTAGAAGGGTTACTCGCCCTAGCTTTACAAGAATCGCTGTATCACTGCTTGCATCTCCACCTGGAGCTGCAGCGGCAATTACATGAGCTAACTCATGAAGAGTTGAGCCAGCTAATACACCATATTTATAACTAGTTAAATCAAGGACAGGATATATAAAAGTGTATACAATCGTTACTACTGTTCCTAGAATTGCGATAAAGGCAACAGATATGGCCGTCGTTTCTTTCTTAGCTCCTATTAATGGTGCGATAGCGACAATGGCTGCTGCTCCACATACTGCAGTTCCGACTGCGATTAGGGCTGATAAATGCCGGTCAATAGAAAGCAGTTTTCCTAAATACAACATAAAACCCAGTGTAAAAGAAATTACTATTACATCAATCAAAACTATGGAAAAGCCTGCTGAAATAATCTGTTGTAGATCTAATCTTAAACCCATTAAAATAATTCCGGCACGCAGTAATATTTTACTGCTAAATGTTATCCCAGTTGTTGAACCTTGTGGAACATCTATTGTTGCTTTCCATGCCATACCCAAAATGATCGATATAATCATGCTCCCCATTACCGAAAAAAAAGGAATCTTTATAACAAACCCAGCGATAAAGGCAATTGCAGCTGTTAATAAAAGTCCCTTTATAAAACCTCTATATTTTAAGTAAGGTTTGGGGTTAGGACTAGGAGGCGGTATGGACTTTTCATTTACTTTTCCCCTTGCTAAGCTACTCAAATTTTCTCCTCCTTTAAATTGGAAATTTAGCAACCATGTGGCTCAGTGACCCAACCAATAATATAATTAAATCATTTTCTGCAATCTTTATCAACGAATTTTTTGAAAAATTTATTATTTTTTGAAAATTCAATAAATGGTTAAAAAGTTATTGATTTATTTGGAAATTATCAATAAAATGAGTTTAATGGTTGGGTGACCGAACAACTTGATTGGAATGATATTTTAGTTTTACATGTACGGAATTAGGCAAGTCAAGCTTATTAATGAAAGGGCTTACAAAATGTTAGGAGGATGTTACATGAAGAGATATGCTTCCATTCTTATTGTTTTAATTTTCATTCTTGGTGGTTGCTCCAATGCTGTAACAAGTAAGGAGAAAGGTGCCGAATATGTGTTAAGGTTAGGACATTTACAGACTGAGGTTCACCCTTATCACAAAGGTGCCTTAAAGTTCAAAGAGGAAGTAGAAAAAAGATCTGAAGGGAGAATAAAAGTTGACATTTTTCCTAGTAGTCAATTAGGAAATGGAAGGGATCAGATCGAAGGAGCTCAAATAGGGTCCATTCATTTCCACATTGGTTCAGTGGCTCCTGTTACAAACTTTGCCCCTAAGTTTAATCTACTTAATTTACCTTATTTATTTGAAAGTCGTGAACATGCTTTCAGAGTTTTAGATGGGGAGATTGGAAAAGAAATTGCAGCCGATTTGGAAAATAGAGGTTTAATCAATTTAGGTTATATGGAAAACGGTTGGAGACATATGACAAACAATAAAAAGCCAATAAAAACAAGTAACGATGCCTCCAATTTAAAACTAAGAGTACAGGAATCCCCACCATATCTTTCTTTTATTAAGGCTCTCGACTCTAATCCAGTACCTGTACCATTTGGGGAACTTTATACTGCATTAGAACAAAAGGTTGTGGACGGGCAGGAGAATCCACTCGCACAAATTTATTTGAATAAATTGAATGAAGTTCAAAAATATCTAACATTAACTTCTCATAATTATGATGCAGCTGTTTTTATCATGAGTAAAACCACGTTTGATACCTTACCCCTGGATTTACAAGAAATCGTAAAAGAATCTTCACAAGAGGCTATCCAATATGAGAGAAAAGTAGCGATAAAGGATGAAAAAAAGATATTGGGAGAGTTAAGAAAAAGCGGAATTCAAATTGAAGAAAACCCTGATTTAAAGTCTTTTAGGGAGGCAGTTAAGCCTGTTTATAAGGAATTTGAGTCTTCTTTAGGCAAAGACTTATATTCGAAAGTTGAAAGGCTTAAATAAAGTTAAGGGGGATTTAGATTGAAAGTACTAATGTGGAATTTGAGTGAGAAAATTAATCAAACAAGTCGTTTTTTTCTAATTTTTTTCTTTGTCATTGCCTTTATATCGACAGTTTATCAAGTGATTTCACGTTTTATTTTACAGAGTATGATGATGAAAAAAGCACTTCCTATGGTCGATTTTTCTGTATTTAATTTAACCTGGATCGAAGAGCTCATTCGATATTTGTTTGTTTGGATTGTCTTTTTAGGAATTGGGATAGTTTACAAGAACAAAGGGCACGCACAAGTGGAAATATTACACCATTATTTACCGGAAGTATTCAAAAATAAGTTATTGGCGTTTATTGAAATAGTAAATTCGGTCCTGTTTCTATTTTTAATTGTATATGGATGGAGTATATTGAAGTTTACTAGTCAACAAATTTCACCGTCGTTAGGAATAAATATGACTTTTATTTACGGAGCTGTCCTAATCTGTTCCTTGACCTGTCTGATTCACTCTTCGGTTCATTTACTTGATTTGGTATCGATGAAAAATGTAATAAAAGAAGATGTTTATGAAGAAACCCATAAAAATACCAATATATGAAATTGAGGTGAAGTATCAATGACAGTAGCTATTATCGTCCTTTTTGTATTATTCTTCTTAATGATCATCGGCGTTCCCATTGCCATTTCCCTTATTTTGGCTTCAGTTGCCGGGTTTATGTCCAGCATCTATTATATTCCATTAGAAGTAATTCCTCAAAGACTGATAACTTCAGTAGATTCATTTCCACTACTAGCCATTCCTTTTTTCATGCTCACAGGTGAATTCATGATGTCAGGTAGCATGGGGCGTAGAATAGCAGGCTTTGCATTTGCCACCGTTGGTTGGGTAAGAGCTGGATTGGCGCAAGTTTCTACGCTAACCAGTATGTTTTTTGCCGGTATTTCAGGTTCAGGGGCAGCTGACACAGCGGCTGTTGGGAAAATGATGATTCCAATGATGGAGGAGAAAGGATATGATAAAGGTTTTGCAGCTGCTACCGTTGCGAGTGCAGGGACGATTGCGGTAGTTATTCCACCCTCCATACCAATGATTGTTTATGGAGTAACTGCGGGAGTCTCTATTGGGGATTTATTTACTGCAGGAATAATCCCTGGGATATTAATCGGAATGTCTATAATGATGTTAAACTATTGGCTCACAAAAAAGAATGGGTATTCTGAAGAGGTAGGTTCATTTGAATTTGCCTCCTTCAAAAAAACCTTTTTTGAAGGAATATTGGCTTTAGTTTTACCTCTAATTATTATTTTTGGGATACGTGGAGGGATTTTCACCCCGACTGAAGCTGCTGCTATAGCTGCAGCGTATGCTTTTATAATAAATAAATTTGTCTACAAAGATATGGACTGGAAAGACATTCCGATTGCATTTCTTAATGCAGGGAAAATGACAGCGATGGTTGTCTTCATCATAGCAGGTGCCAACTTATTTGGTTGGCTTTTAACAGCAGAGCAAATCCCACAACTTCTGACCCAGCTTGTTACAAGCTTTTCTGAAAACAAATATATTTTACTAATTATGTTTAATATTATTTTCTTTATCGCTGGATGCTTTTTGAACGCATCTGCCGCTATTACTATTCTAACGCCTTTACTTCTACCTATCGCAGTGGGGGTTGGAATCGATCCAATATTTTTTGGTTTGATTATGGTTGTCAATCTTTCAATAGGTCTTATAACTCCCCCAGTAGGGTTAGATCTTTTTATTGTAAAAGGGATAGCCAATGTATCATATGATAATTTAGTTCAATCAATTGTGCCTTTCATTATTGTAATGGTCTGTGATCTATTAATTATTACTTATTTTCCAGCACTCTCAATGTTCTTAACTACCTTATAACTTCCTCAGATGTATAATAAAAGTCTTCGGTTGTGCGTGTTCATCCTCTGATTTGACATTCATCTTTGCCGTTCTTAACTTTTTTCACCATGAAATCCTCGTCGAATACCTGGACACACAAAGAAAGGAAAAGCAAGAGCCTGGTATTATAGAAGAAAGCAATGAAATATGAGGTGTTTTTTAATAAAAATTGCTTCTCCTGACTTTACAACCGGGCGCTATTGTAGAGTAACAATTAGATTTAATCATCTTTATTGTTGGGATTCCACCGACATTTTGACATAAACATACGAAATGATATTTTTTGAAATTGAAAAGATGATTTTCCCTAAATTAAGAAATTGTCTCTAACTAAATAAATACTCTAGTTGAATAACTTTAAAAATATAATTTGCTTAAACAGTGTTAATTTCTCCATTTCACCAAGTTACACTTCTAATCCATTTGGACGATTGATAGCGCATTTTTAAAAGTATTGCTCTGAAATAATTGTCTAGTACAATGGCAACCCCTTTAATGTTTTTCTTCTTGCTTTTACTCAACCTTGTTTGGATTTTTCAAGAGAAGTTATAGCTAACCAATAAAAAAGAGAAGACTAGAAACATCTTCTCTTTTAATCCTTTTCACGATAATTGGTTCTTCTCTCACCCAGCTTTTTCGCAGCCTTTTTAGCCTTCTCCTGTTCAGGGTTTGTATAGAGGGCGGCCGTTGCCGTAGACGTATGACCCAGTTGAGTCATCAGCAAATGAATATCTCCTGACTACTCCATTAAATTCGTCCAATAGGTATGCCTCAGTTTATGTGGAGACATGGATTTATTGGACTTAAAGGCCTTCGTGTATTTCTTTACGAAAGTCGATGGCGCGGTTGGAGTGGGGGGTGGCTCCATCATTTACCCTCGTCAAGAATACATAGGCCGCATCATCGTTTGATCCCCTATAACGTTACGTTCGTACGGCTAGGTAATCTTTTATGTCCTGCATGGACGGAGGAGAGACTGCCACAACATCCTTTTTTCCACCCTTACGTAAAACGTGTATTTGTTTTTCTTCGAAATCCAAGTCACGTAGCCTTAAGTTGGATAACTCGTTCACCCGGATACCGCTTCCTAAGAAGAGGGATAAGATTGCAAAATCACGTTCCTTGTCCATTTTAAAATAAATGAGTTTCCTGACCTTTTCAGGTAGCTCCTTTTCATAGTCATGCTTCACGAATTCAAGAAACCGAGCATCCTCATCATAGTGGAAAATCTTTGTCGATATTCTGAATGCACGCGATCCCAATGTTTCTTTCACTTTATTCACTTCAATTTTCAACATGACGTTTCGATAGAAGTAAGGTTCACCATCTTCATTTTCGGTCTGGGTCGTTAAATACTTGAAAAGGGAACGTAATGCTGAAATTTTCTGATTGACAGATACCTTTTCCGCTTTTTTCAATGAAATCGGACAAATCGAAAGAGGAATTCAAAAAGTTTCTTAGAGACAAGTCGGATGGAAATGAATAGAGCTAAACAATTCTTTAAAAAAGGGGTGCAACCATTGCACCCCTTTTTTTTGTAGATACCATGCTCATGTCCCTTCCCAAGGGAGCTATTCGATTGATGGCATCCTGGAATCTTTCTTAAGATTTGTGAGTTAATATCTCATAAAGAATAAAAAGAGGGTTTCTCCTCTTTTTTTCAATATAGAAATATTACATAATACGTGTGATAAAAAATTGCACTAGTAAAAGGTTTACACGATTTCAATTAAAAGGATATATTCGACTTGAAATAACGAAGAACCTTTTATAGAAATGTAAAATAAAAAAAAGTGGAGGAACTTTCTTGATTGATTTGACAAGGAAATAATTAAATGGAGCAATATGTTGTAATATATAGCATAAAGAGCTAAATAAATGCTGTGTTCTTGTTGAGATCACATGAAGGCTTAAGTAACTAGGAGGGGTTTGGTGAACGAAAAGGACTGCATGATGCTTCAATACATATTGGAAGAACAGAATATTACCAAAGCAGCAGAACGCCTTTATATAACACAGCCTGCGCTGACCTATCGGCTTCGACAAATAGAGAAAGAATTCGGAGTACCCGTTATAATGAAAAGCGGAAAAGGTATAAAGCTTACTCAAGAAGGTGAGTACTTGGTTTCTTACTCACAAAAAGTACTCTTAGATTTGAGAAAAACAAAAGATTATGTCGTTAACATGAAAAATGAAGTAGAAGGCCATCTAAGAATAGGAGTTTCCAGCTATTACGGACTATATAAACTTCCTCCCATTTTAAAATGTTTTATTAGTACCTACCCGAAAGTGCAGATTAACGTTGACACTGGGTGGAGTAGTGAGATTTATGAATTGCTACTCCATGAGGATATACACGTGGGGATTGTTAAAGGAGATTATCAATGGTATGACCAGAAATATCTGATTAATGAAGAGAGCATATGCATTATCTCTCAAGAGGAAATAACTTTGGACAGTTTGCCAAAGATACCGAGAATCAACTTCAAGATTTCCAAACAAGCAGGAAGTTATCGTTACTCATCGTTGAGTCAAACCATTGATTATTGGTGGTATGAGAGATTTAATGAGTCACCTCTGATAACCATGCAAGTTGACAGCTATGAAACCTGTAAAGAGATGGTGAAAAATGGGTTGGGATACGCAATTATTCCTAGTAGCTTTTTGAACCCTAGTGATGAACTGTATAGGATAGATATGATTCGAAAAAATGGCCAAGCAATTAAAAGGAATACATGGATGTTATATAAAGAAACGTCATTGCAATTCACGATCGTTGAGAGGTTTGTTAATTACATAAAAAGCCTGAAATAAATAAAGTAAAGGGGGATTCCGGTTATAGGGGTACCCCTTACTATTTGGATTAATGATAAAAATTTTTTATTAAAATATATTAAATTAATTAATTTCACTTATTGATATATGTTATATAAAATAAATTCAGAAGATACAAAAAATATTTTAATCTAAAAGGAGAATTTCAAAATGATTAGTGAAAAGCTAAATCAAAAAGAACGAATAGAACAGGCTATTGAGGAACGTGATGCAGAGCTGGGCGAAATAGCTTTGAAGATACATGCTAACCCAGAGTTGAGTTTTCAGGAACAAAAGGCTGTTGAATGGTTAACAGCTCCTCTTATTCAAGCAGGCTTTCAGGTTGAAAAAGGTATTGTTAACCTTGAAACCGCTTTCCGTGCTACATGGGAGGGAACCCAGGGTGGCCCTACCATTGCTCTATTGGCGGAGTATGACGCTCTCCCTGAAATCGGACATGCTTGTGGACACAATCTTATCGGAACGGCAGCAGTTGGTGCTGCACTTGCTCTAAAAGATTCCTGTCCTGATCTGCCAGGACGGATTGTCGTACTTGGTACTCCAGCGGAAGAGGATGGTGGTGGGAAGATCATCATGTGTCAAAAGGGAATCTTTGATGACATAGATGCTGTTATGCTTTGCCATCCGCATAAGAAGACGATGGTACTTCGTGGAGGATTAGCCTGCGTTGATACAACCTTCCAATTTTTCGGAAAAGAGTCCCATGCTTCCTCGGCGCCAGAAAA
Source organism: Brevibacillus sp. JNUCC-41 (assembly GCF_014844095.1). NCBI lineage: Bacteria > Bacillati > Bacillota > Bacilli > Caryophanales > Bacillaceae > Peribacillus > Peribacillus sp. JNUCC41. Next base: position 3,787,725 of record NZ_CP062163.1, read on the forward strand.
AGGGATTAGTGCACTCGATGCGTTAATTAACTCCTTCGTAGCGATTAATACTCTACGGCAGTTTTTCAAAGAAGATGTAAAAATTCACGGAATTATCAGCCAAGGTGGGGGTGCTCCAAATGTTGTTCCAGGATACTGTGAAGCAAAATTTATATTACGCGCTTCAACAGTGAAAGAACTTGATGTAGTACGAGATAAGGTGTTTACGGCTGTGAGGCATTCGGCGGAGGCAGTAGGGGCACGAGTTGAAGTGAGCGAGGGTCTTATTTATGCAGAACGAAACAACAACAAAGAAATGGCAATGTTGTTTCAAAGAAATTTAGAGTTAATGGGAATCGAAGTCAGTGATCCTCCAAAGAAAGGCGGTATTGGATCTTCTGATATAGGTAACGTAGGACAGGTGACCGCAACAATACATCCTTATATTGAAATTGGAGATGTTTCCGCACATACGGCTGAGTTTTGTCAAGCTGCTGGTTCGGAGAAAGGGTTAAAGGCTCTAAATCATGCAGCGAAAGCTTTGGCCATGACAGCGTTTGATTTATGTGTTGATTCCGATGCATTGCAAAGAGTTCGTGAAGAGTTCGAAAACTGGAAGAAAAAACGAAACGTGGAGGTATGATGATGCATGATGTTCAAGAAAGGCCCGACATGCAGCAAGATAGGAAGCGAGCTTTCCGCCTGAAACAAGTACTTAAAATGCCCCATACTTTTGTCATACTGGTCATGCTAATTTTCTTTGCCGCTGCTTTAACATACTTAATTCCTGCAGGCGAATTGGACCGAATAGAGGATAAAACCACCGGGAAAGAACTCGTGGTTGAAGGGTCTTATCATCATGTTGAAAAGAATCCTGTTGGAATTTTTGACATTCCGTTGGCAATCGTTCATGGGTTAATAGATGCTAGTGACGTTATATTCTCTATATTAATTGTTGGAGGAGCATTTCAGGTTATTATGGCCACCGGAACCGTTGAAGCTGCAACTGCAAGAGTGGCGAGGCGGTTCTCAAAAAATGAAAAATGGGTTATCCCAATTTTTCTTTCCCTTTTTTCCATTGGTGGATTTACGATGGGGATGGCTACAGAGGGCATAGTATTTGTCCCAATAGGCATAGCCATTGCAAGATCTCTTGGATATGACGCCATAACTGGAACCGCAATGGTCGCACTAGGGGCTTCTTGTGGATTTACAGCGGGTCTGCTAAATCCCTTCAATGTAGGAATTGCACAAGCGATTGCTGGAGTTCCTCTGTTTTCTGGGTTGTGGCTAAGGGCTATTTTACTGGTCGTTTTCCTAGTTATTACAAGCATATACCTCATTCGTTATGCGACCAGGGTGAAAGAAGACCCCTCCAAGAGCGTTGTTTATGACTTGGAAAAAAATTCCGCAGAAAAGAAGGTCGATTTTTCGCATTTACCTTCCATGGAGATTAAACACTACCTTACAATCTTGACAATGATACTTAGTTTTTCCCTTTTAATCTGGGGTGTTTCTAATAAAAACTGGGGAATAGAAGAAATATCTGCACTTTTTTTGACGATGGGCGTTGCATCAGGGCTTTGCGGAGGATTTGGTCCGAGCAAAATCTCAAACGAATTAGTAAAGGGAGCTACTGCAATTACATTTGGAGCGCTCATTATTGGCGTAGCAAGAGCTATCGTTGTTGTATTGGAACAGGGAGATATTATCGACACTATTGTAAGTAGCTTAGCAATGATAGTGGGGGAGTTACCTAGTTCTATGCAAGTTCTAGGAATGTATGCCTTCCAGACCCTTATGAATGTGATGATAACATCGGGATCAGGGATAGCAGCTACAACAATGCCAATCATGGCACCTCTTTCTGATCTGCTTGGCATATCAAGACAAACTGCTATTCTGGCCTATCAATTAGGAGATGGTATTTCTAACCTTATCTTACCCGTATCCGCTACACTAATGGGAACCCTTGCTGTTGCTGGTATCCCCTATCAAAAATGGGTGAAATTCATGTGGCCGTTAATGTTGATTTGGATGGGCACGGGAGCCGTCTTTCTGTTGTTTGCGAATATTATAGACTATTGATATTGCAATAGGGGAGGGGAACAACCATGGATAGAAATGAGTCCCGCAATGAAATGGATTATAAATTGTTAACACGATAAAAGACTGGAGTGGAGGAACATCTAAAAGTCTTTTGCCAGATGAACCGACTAACCGGAGAAAAAGAAAAAAAGAAGCAGAAGTACCCGTCGATTATATCGTTAAAAAGCTTGAAGAATACGGTTACGTATCATGAGGGGATCAAACTGATGGAACAGGCGGTTGCTGACCAATTGAAAGTGGTAATGACAACGAAACTGAATATAGGGATTAAACATGTAAGTTTACCCGTTGCTTATTTACCAGGTGATACCGAAGAATTTATATTGTTGTCTGGTCATAACCACTCGTGGTACAAGGGAGCCACAGACAATGCGGGTGGCAATAGAAATATAGTATAAATACCGATCCTTTTAGATAGTTTTTATCATAAAAGTTTACCATAATAAATTAAATTCAGAATAAAACAGAAGTGCTCATAATTTAATGTTCATAAGATTTTAACCTATTAATTAGTAGCAATTCTTATCAAAGTTGTCCTACTGGCAAGAATAATTGTGAAGAGCTATGTTTAAAAAATTATGGAGTGCCTATTGTTAAGGTCGTTTATATAGTAACAGTATTATTTCTCTATTACAAAGAGAAAGTTATATAAATTCAATTTGGTTTTCTACATGTCTTTAAATAGGTTTGATGCTCTTGAAGGAGGTTAACGATGATTCATATGTTAAGTAATCAATTTTTGATAGATACTTATGTTAAAGTAAAGGGGTTCAACCTTGATTCTGGCTTTATTTCTTTATTAGAGGAAGAAATGCAAAGAAGAAATTTAACATTAATTGGCATGAGCCAAATTAATGTCAACATGTCATTTGAATGATTTCATGTCCGAATTAATAAACTGAATTTATATAATACTCAGAAATTTTTATAGGTAGATAGAATAATATTGATTTTTGAAGGCTGTCCATCAGAAAAACTAATCCTCAGCTTGTTGATTCACTCACTTTACAAAAAGCAAAGATATTATGGAAAATTTAGAAGGTGAAAGGAAATGGGAAAACGATGAGTATTGCAATCAACAGCTAGAAGATATTTGTAATATTTAGTATCGATTATGGAATGCAAAATATAGTTTAACTATGTAGTTTATCGGAGACGTTCAGAACATAAATAATACTTACTTGTTCCTCAGATTTATGATGAGGATTAATTTTTGATGCCATGATTGCAGTAATACCATCAATGGTAGTTAATTTTAAATGATTTGTCAGAAGAGGTAAATAAGGTTCTGGTTCGTTGATAAAGCATTCAAACTTGGATATGCTGATACAATTACTCAAAGGGGTGTACAGTGTAGAAAACCAACATTTGTTATAATCATTATCAACCTGACCTTATTTACCCAAATAAGTTTACTTTATCGTATTTAATCCCGTTGCACGTAAATAACATGGATTTTATGGTGTCAAATTTAACCGATTGCAGGAGGCTCAAATGTTTAAAGGTTTAAAGGTCACAAATGTCTTTTTTATATTGATTGGTTCAGCTATTTTTGCCTTCGGGCTAATTAATTTTAATATGCAAAATAACTTAGCAGAAGGCGGCTTTACAGGGATCACTTTGCTTTTATATTTTTTATTTACTTTTGATCCTTCCATTACAAACCTAGTCTTAAACATTCCGCTGTTTTTGGTCGGCTGGAAGCTGCTTGGACGCATATCTTTTTTCTATACGATGTTCGGTGTATTCAATTTATCCCTATTTATGTCAATATTCCAGCGCTACCCGTTGAAAATGTCATTACAAGACGATATGATACTTGCTTCGTTGTTTGCAGGCCTGTTTATCGGCATCGGTTTAGGGATTATTTTTCGAAACGGTGGTACAACAGGCGGTGTTGACATAATTGCTCGTCTAGTACAAAAGTACATGGGATGGAAAATAGGAAAAACTATATTTTTATTTGACCTTGCTGTCATAGGCCTTTCTTGGATATTATATCTCGACTATAGAGAAGCAATGTATACACTTTTGGCTGTATTTGTGGGGGCCAAGGTAATCGACTTTATGCAAGAAGGGGCATATTCTGCTAAAGGTGCTACGATTATGTCGAACCGAAATTCTGAAATTGCTGAAAATATTATGAAAGAGATGGAGAGAGGAGTGACCATTTTAAAAGGGAAAGGCTCTTTCTCTAAACAAGAGTTGGACGTCTTGTACTGTGTGGTAAGTCGGAACGAAATCTTTCATTTAAAACAAGCAATAACTTCTATTGATCCCCATGCTTTTGTATCTGTAAGTGATGTACATGATGTGATGGGAGAAGGTTTTACACTAGATGAAAATAAAATGCCCATTTGAAAGAAAAAAACTAAAGTAAAAGCGGGAAACCCTGAATTATCAATGTTTTTCCCGCTTTTTATCATTTTATATTTGAGTTACATATAATCATAAACAGAGTCATCAAAATAGAGCCAGTGATAATATTCAATCTGTGAATCTGTCATCCTGGAAATTTCTTTCTCATTGAATTTTTGTTGCTCAATTAATTTCTGCAATTTGGAATTTCTTTCTACTTGGCTCATCTTAAATCCTCCTTATAGTATGAGAAGTAACGAAGTATTTAAATATTGAAAACGCTTTCTTTTCTTATTTTTATTATATATCTCAATGTGAGATTAAACAAATATCAAATATAGATGAATTTTCAGGAAATAATATAGAAATGTTATTTATCTATCTACTTTGAAGCAGTTAAAGAGGCAAGGTCTAATTGCCGAAGCCTGAGTTTTGTTAAGGATTAGGGATTTGATTCAATAAGTTGGACACAAAAAAGTGGGGATTATGCTGCTTTTAGAGTTTGACCAGCGAAAGCTTAGGGAGTCAGCGTAATTCATCCACACACTCTCTCAAGGTAAAAATAGAAAAGTAATGATTGCAAGGGCCCTCATGTCTTCACCACAATTATTAATCTTAGATGAGCCTTGCAATGGAATGGATATTTATTCTAAAGAAGAGCTGTTAACATCTGTTGAAGAGATGTTTGCTGCACCGAACGGCCCAACCATTTTATAAGTTACTCATCATATTGAAGAAATTGTACCATCTATAACCCATGCTATGTTAATCAATTCGGGGAACGTTATGGATAAAGGAGAAAAAAGGGACGTATTAACCGAATCATTATTGGAAAAGACCTTTCGTGTCCCAGTCAAAGTAGTATGGGAGAATGAGCGTCCCTGGATCCGTTTTAAATCCCTGTTATTAACTGAAAAAAAATAAACCTAGTATGTTGAAAAGTAAAGCAGAGCAGTCGTAATGGTCTACAAGATGGATATAGATTGCTTTCCATTGGAGGGCTTAATTAAATAACTTAATATAGCTAGTCATAATACTGATAGCAACAGTAAACAAATTATCACGAACTAACCTAATGAATAATTTGAAAATTATTTATAACCAAAAAATATAGCATTTAAATAAAGTAGGGAACTTGGCGATGGATGTATAGATTATAGATGAGGGTGATGCTTCAATAATGGTAAAAAATATTCGTTGTGCAGTTTTAGGGTTAGATTAGGTTAGGTGCATGCAAAAAATATTGCGACACAAGTAGAGGGAGCTTCTTTAACTAGTGTAGTTGATCCAATCCCTGGTCTAGAAAACAAGTAGCAAGAGAATTTGAGGTTGAGAATACGCAAAACGTGTATTTGCTTTTCCTCAAAACCCCCTTAGCCTTAAGTTGGATAACTTTTAACCTGGATTCCGCTTCCTAAGAAGAGCGATAAGAGTTAAATTCTTTTTCTGATTTCACACCCTTTTATCCTATTAATTCGATAACATTGGAGGAGAATGGATGTAAAGGGGGTGAGTTTATGACAGCTATTATACGCCTTATTTTTTTATTTATGCAGGTTTTTATACACTTTGATTTAGCAAGCTTTGTTCTATTCTCCACTATAAAAAGTGCATAAGAGCTATAGCTCTTATGCACTTTTCTAAGTATCAATTATAAGTTTTTGAGAGTACGTTTTTTAATTAGGTTTAGTTCATGAGAACATCATTAATAGCTAGAACATATCTGGTATATACTCTTCTAAACATTCATTTATGCCTTTACAAAAACGGTTTTAATAGAAGTGAAAAACTCAATTGCAGCTTCTCCTTGCTCACGAGAGTGGGAGCTAGATTGTTTCATTCCCCCGAATGGGGCTTGCAGTTCAACTCCCGCAGATTCAGCATTAATACGTACGAGACCAGCATCCATCTCATTAATAAAAGAGAGCATGTGACCAATATTTTTAGTGAAAATAGAAGCACTTAGTCCAAATTTCACGTCGTTTGCAATTTGTAATGCTTCTTCTAAAGTCTCAACTTTGATAAGGGCAAGCACTGGTCCGAAAATTTCCTCTTGGGCAATAGACATTCTATTACTTACATTTTCAAAGACAGTAGGTTCCATAAAGAATCCATTGACTAATTCATCTTCCTCCAAACGTTTACCGCCATAAATCAATGTCGCGCCCTCTTCAATTCCTTTCTTTACGTAAGAAAGTACTGTATTCAACTGGTTCTCACTTGCACATGGCCCCATCCATACATCTTCTTTTAAACCATTCCCAATTTTTATTTCCTTTATCTTTTCAATAAGTTTATTTTTGAACTGCTCGTAAACTTTACTTTGTACGATTACACGACTTGTAGCTGTACATTTCTGACCCGTAGAACGGAGGCCTCCACTAATAGTTGCTTCTACTGCCTCTTCTAAATCGGCGTCATTGGCTACAATGACAGGATTCTTCCCACCCATTTCTAACTGATATTTAGCACCACGCTTTAGAGCTCCTAGTCCAATTAATTTACCAACCGCATCAGATCCAGTGAATGTAATTCCATGAATATCCGGGTGATTAGTAATCGCTTGACCAATGACAGACCCAGGGCCTGTCACCATATTAATAGTACCCATTGGAAGCCCTGCCTCGTCAAAGCATTCTATTACTTTGGCTGCGGTTACTGCGGCTTCTTGAGCTGGTTTAAGAATAACAGTATTTCCATAGATGAGTGCCGGCGCTATTTTCCAGATGGGGATTGCCACTGGGAAATTCCAAGGGGTGATAACACCTACAACTCCAAGGGGAGTACGAGTAGTGAACATTAGTGCTTCGGAATCCGATGAAGGAATCACATCACCTATTTTTCTCATTCCTTCTCCTGCATAATAACGAAGGATAGCGACACCTCTAGCTGTTTCCCCTTTTGCTTCCAGAAATGTTTTTCCCATTTCACGAGTCATCGTTTCCGCAATTTCATCAATACGTTGCTCGAGTGCATTCGCGACCTTATACAAATACTCTCCACGGGCAGCACCAGATAGCTTCCCCCAGAAAAATTGAGCATCCTTCGCAGCAAGAACAGCGTTATTTAAATCTTCTTTTTCAGACTGTTGTACATAACCGATGATTTCATGACGATTGGCTGGATTGATACTAGTATCTTTTTGCATGATTAGTGTGTTATCGGTTTTACTCAAACTAATATGTGTTTTGGTAACTTTACACTATTTTTTAAGACACCAATATTAGAGACTTCAATTTCAATCTCATCGCCATCTAATAAGGTAAAGTCATTTGGTGGAATTATACATGTACCAGTCAATAATACAGTACCGTCAATAATTTCATTGTCGCGTATGAGGAAAGATATTAATTCATCAAATTTTCTTTTTAATTGGTTAGTATTCGCTTTTCCCTCTACTTTAAGCTCGTCATTGCGGTAGATTCGACATGTGATGTCAAAATTGTAGGGGTCTTCCACGGACTCTGCAAGGAGAATGGCAGGTCCAATGGAACAAGAATTTTTCCACATTTTTGCTTGTGGTAGATAAAGAGGGTTCTCTCCTTCAATGTCACGACAACTCATATCATTTCCAATCGTATATCCAAGGATTTGACCATCTCGATTAATAACAATGCCCACTTCTGGCTCAGGAATTTGCCAATTAGAATCACTACGTATGTAAACGTCCTGTCCTGGACCAACCGTACGGGCAGCCGTAGACTTAAAGAAAATTTCTGGCCGTTCAGCCTCATATATCTTGTCATAGAAAGTGGTTGCATCAAGCTTTCCACCCGTTGCTTCATAGTTACGTGCATCGCGACTACGCTCATATGTAACACCGGAAGCCCATACTTCTTCAGCTACGATAGGAACAAGTAACGATAAATCTTCTACAGAGTATGGAATGGGCTTTGAATTGGAAATAGTAAATTCTACAAAAGAGAGGGGAGATACATTTTGTTCGTTTGCCTGTTGGATTAATTCAATCAATCCTTCTTGAGGAAGAGGGTATACTTTTCCCTCATTTGTAACAGCTGCTAGAGTTGCTTTTGAATGCTCATTTAAATATCGGATAATACGCATAAAAATAGCCTCCTGGTGTTTTATATTATAAAACTGAGTTTTTATATATAGACAAAAGAGAAGGGAACCATCTCTATGAAATTGGTATCCCATTTCCCATTTGTTCTGATAATTGGAAAGCTGCCTGTTTCAGTTGTTCAATAAAAATGTCTAGCTGAGCCTCATCTATACGAGCTATAAGTGTAGAAAGGCTAATAGCGGCAACAACTTTGTTCTCATGATTTCGAATGGGTGCTGCAATACATCGAACACCTGGCTCGTTTTCCTGATTATCAACTGCGTACCCTTGAGATTGAACTTGTTGAAGCTCACGCAAAAATTCAGATTCACCTGAAATGGTAGATTCAGTTTGTTTAAAATAGACATATCCATTTAGAATTTTTTTAATTTCTTCTTGATCTTTAAAAGCTATTAAAGCTTTACCAACAGCGGAGCAGTGAAGTGGGATTCGTTTCCCTATTTTTGAATAAAGAATAACAGCCATAGGACCTTCAACTTTATCAATATAAACTCCCTCTTTGCCGTCTAGTATAACCAAGTGGGCAGTCTGTCCGGTTTTTACCGATAAATCCATTAAGAATTTTTTTGATAACTCTCTAACGTCTAAAGACTGAATGACATAGTTTCCTCTTTCAAAGAGCTTCATTCCCAATCCATATTTCCCATTCTCAGGATTTTGACTGATATAGCCATGAATTAAAAGCGTTTTCAATAAAGAATGAACAGTGCTTTTGTGAAGTCCTAACTGATTACTTATATCTGTTATTTTCAATTCTGCTGTATGTTCGTCAAACAAATCAAGAATACGAATAGCACGATCTACTGATTGAATAACAGGCATGAATTTCACCTACTTGTTTTAAATTATAAAATCCGTTTTTACTATTACAAACATTCTTACAATTCAAATATAATACTAGTTTTTTTAAAATGTCAAGAAACATATAAATACATGGATATCTTTTGTCCAAAGATAAATTATAAAGAATTTATTTATCATTCTCATTCTACAAAGCGAAGTTATTAAGTCATACAATTATCTACGTAAGATTTATAGGAGTTAATATCTTGTACAAAAACTAGTATTTTTTTAGAATTATACCCTCTGTTTAGATTCCTTACGTAGATATAAGTAAAATATAGAGGTTTCTTGTATATAACATGAAATCCTACTCTAAAATTGGCTTTGGAAAGTTGATTGACTTTTCAGAAAAAATATGATTATTTTAAATGGCAACCAAAGTTCAATATAGATAAACTCAGTTTTATAATATAAAACTATAGGAGGGATTTTTATAGTGAGTATTCAAAGATAAACAGTCCTAAAAATATTCAATATTTCAGATGATAAAAATTGAAATAGCAATAAGCAAGCATGATAGTAATTGCTATAAATTCAGGTCAAAAATTAGCAGTTAATTATGTGAGCAACATAATTATATTTCTTTTTTTGAAATAAAAAAATCTTATTAACGGAGGAATACATATGTCATTGCAATCGATATTTGGCGAAGAGGATGTATCTTTTTACAAAGTTCAAACTCATTCAAAAGGGGCAGATGGTTCACTCCCACTTACATCAGAAATGTTGCTAGATTCACCAAGTGGTGACCTTTTTGGATTATCCCAAAATGTTGGAATGGGATGGGCACCTTCAAACCTCCTTGGAAAACAAGTTCTAATCCTCGGTACTCAAGGTGGAATTAGGAATCATGATGGTACTCCCATTGCATTAGGCTATCATACTGGCCATTGGGAAATAGGTTTATTAATGAAGGCGTCAGCTGAAGAGATTAGTAGACAAGGAGGGGTTCCTTTTGCAGGATTCGTAAGTGATCCATGTGATGGTCGTTCTCAAGGAACTACCGGTATGTTTGATTCCCTTCCTTTTCGAAACGATGCAGCTATAGTTTATCGAAGATTAATTCGATCATTGCCTACGCGTCGTGCAATTATTGGGGTAGCTACGTGTGATAAGGGTCTTCCAGCAATGATGGTAGCTCTAGCGTCAATGCACAACTTGCCAACTATCATTGTCCCTGGAGGTGTTACTCTTCCACCTACAAATGGAGAAGACGCAGGAAAGATTCAAACAATAGGGGCAAGATACGCAAACAACGAAATTACTTTACAAGAAGCTGCTGATCTCGGATGTCGTGCTTGTGCTACACCGGGAGGAGGATGTCAATTTCTTGGTACAGCTGGCACCTCCCAAGTAGTTGCTGAAGCCATTGGAATGGCCTTACCTCATTCGGCACTAGCACCTTCAGGTCAGCCAATATGGATGGAGATGGCTAGGCAATCAGCACGTGCAGCTTTAGAGTTGGAGAAGAAAAAGATATATACCAAAGATATTATTACGGATAAAGCGATAGAAAATGCTATGGTGATTCACGCAGCTTTCGGAGGTTCAACAAATTTATTACTTCATATCCCAGCAATTGCTCATGCAGCTAATTGTAAGATACCCACTGTTGAAGATTGGACTAGAATCAATAAGAAAGTTCCTCGCTTAGTCGATGTACTACCAAATGGTCCTGTTGGTCACACAACCGTTAAGGTATTCCTAGCAGGTGGGGTTCCAGAGGTTATGCTTCATCTAAGAAAATTAGGTGTCTTGCATGAAGATGTACTAACCGTTACCGGAGAAACCCTTGGTGCAAACCTCGATTGGTGGGAAAAATCAGAAAGACGTACAATGATGAAAAAGCAATTGTTGGAAATCGATGGAATTAATCCTGATGATATTATCATGGATCCAGTCAAAGCAAAAGAAAAAGGTCTAACTTCTACTGTTACATTCCCGAAAGGAAATATTGCTCCTGAAGGATCAGTAATAAAATCAACCTCCATTGATTCATCTGTAGTAGGAGAAGACGGAGTGTATCGACATACAGGAAAAGCTAAAGTCTTCACTTCAGAAAAGACAGCTATAAAAGCTATTAAAACAGGGGGCATTGAAGCAGGAGATATAATGGTTGTTATGGGCGGTGGTCCTTCAGGAACCGGGATGGAGGAAACATATCAACTAACATCGGCTTTAAAACATTTGTCTTTTGGCAAACATGTCTCCCTGATTACAGATGCGCGTTTTTCGGGTGTTTCTACTGGCGCATGCATTGGACATATTGGACCTGAGGCATTGGCTGGGGGAGCAATTGGGAAATTGCGTGATGGAGACGTTATTGAAATCATTGTTGATCGCAATCAGTTAGTGGGTTCCGTTAATTTTGTTGGAACTGAGAATGAAAGACTTTCTTTAGAAAAGGCAACTAAAGTCTTGAATGAACGTGACCTTCATCCAGACCTCAAACCGGATCCTGGTCTTCCAGATGATACTCGTTTATGGGCTGCGCTTCAATCAGTAAGTGGAGGAACCTGGCGCGGAAATATCTATGATACAGATCGAATTATTGAAGTTCTAAATGCGGGAGTAAAAGCATTAGGTGAAGAAAAAACACTAGTTCAAAATTAATCTATAATTGTACAACTTTAAAGCACATTTATGACCTTACTTTTTAAACTTAATCGTTTATTCTCCCATTTTATTAAATAGTAGTGCACGCTAAATTTTGTAATTGCTTCAAATGAAAGCGATTACTATATTTCGTTTTTTCAAATATCTACACTTTATGACTAGTAAACAAAATAGCATAAGCATCCTAGAGTTACTTACTAATTAAAATATAGGTTCGGTATTTTTGTGAGTTGAGCAAATAGAAATATTTTAATTATTTTTTTGGAGGTTTATTATGCCATTACTTATCGTAGCGATTGGGATTATCCTGTTGCTAATTTTGATTACTGGATTCAAATTAAATACATTTGTTTCATTAATTATTGTATCTTTTATTGTATCTTTAGCACTAGGAATGCCACTTGAAAATGTTGTTGCATCAATTGAAGGTGGATTAGGAGGTACACTTGGTCATATAGCTTTAATATTTGGACTTGGTGCAATGCTTGGTAGGTTAATTGCTGATGCAGGGGGGGCCCAGCGTATTGCAATGACCTTAATTAATAAATTTGGAGAAAAAAGAATTCAGTGGGCTGTTGTAGTTGCTTCGTTTATTGTGGGCATAGCACTATTTTTCGAAGTAGGGTTAGTTTTATTAATTCCAATTGTATTTTCAATTGCGAAAGAATTAAGAGTTTCTATTTTGCACCTAGGTATTCCTATGGCTGCAGCCTTATTAGCAACTCATAGTTTCTTACCCCCACATCCAGGGCCAACAGTAATAGCTGGTGAATATGGTGCAGATATTGGATTAGTTTTACTTTACGGTATTATTGTCGCAATACCAACCGTCATTATAGCAGGCCCTCTATATACTAAGCTGGCTAAAAAAGTTGTACCTGATGCATTCAACAAAACAGGTAATATAGCTTCTTTAGGAGAACAAAAAACATTCCAGCTTGAAGAAACACCAGCTTTCGGTATAAGTGTATTGACTGCAATGTTCCCCGTTTTATTAATGGCTATATCTACAATTGTTGATATGATTCAAAAATCAATTGGATTTGAAGGGAATACATTATTAGAAATTGTTCGTCTTATAGGAAACCCTTCGTCTGCAATGTTAATATCTTTATTGCTTGCATTCTATACAATGGGAATAGCAAGAAATACTCCAATAAAAGAAGTGATGGATTCTTGTACGTCATCAATTGCTGCAATTGGTATGATGCTATTAATTATTGGAGGTGGGGGTGCTTTCAAGCAAGTACTAATTGATGGTGGTGTTGGGGATTATGTAGCAGAATTATTTACAGGAACTTCGATGTCACCTATCATACTTGCTTGGTTAGTTGCTGCGATTTTACGGATATCTTTAGGATCAGCCACAGTTGCAGCTATGTCCACTGCAGGATTAGTTATTCCAATGTTGGCTCAATACGATGCAAACTTAGCCTTAGTAACTCTTGCAACTGGAGCAGGCAGCTCTATTTGCTCGCATGTTAATGATGCAGGATTTTGGATGATTAAAGAATATTTTGGGTTAAGCATGAAGGAAACATTTTCAACATGGACAATACTTTCCACTATTACTTCTGTAGCAGGATTAGGGTTTATTTTATTATTAGATGCATCCTTAATTATCTCGGGAGCAGTAATAATTCTTATTAGTTTAGTAGCAATATATCTCAGTATGTTTGACCGATCTAAGGATAAAAGAAACGCTTTGGGGGATATAAAGGCATAAAACCTTCTGGAAAACTGGGGAGGGTTTGAGACCAGTGATACAGTCTATTTAATTAAGAAAGGGAAGTTGATAACCTACGATAATAATGTAAGATGGGGGAGGAAATGCTCGTAGTGATTGAAGAACAGCGAAATAAATTTATAAAGCTCGTCCAATAAGATCTGCTCGATGAACAATTTCCGGGAGATTTACATAAGAGTAGTTTTTTCGAGGCCTTCATTGTGAGGGCTTTTTTTGTTGCAAATAAAACGCTCAATTCTAGGAATTTTGGACGAAATGAGCGTAATAGGGCGCATATTCGGAATAAGGATTAGCGTCCTTTTTTGCATGAAGGGGCAGATTATTGAATAACACTGGGTTATATTTATGTGAAAAACGTAATCCCGCTTCCCCGTTTTTTTGATAGTTTTCTAATACAAATAAGGAATGCTTAGTTTAATGGGCCTTTTTGAAAATTATTAAAGAAAAAAGGGGGCTTTTAAACAGCCCCATGGATTGGAAAAGGTATTAATTTTGATATTTCCATTTAGGTCCAACCTTTTTGGCTGATTTAGCTGCATGATGAAGGGCAGCATGGGACGAAGTCGTTGAGCCATCAAATGCTACTAAGATTAAAATACATATCTTCCTTTCATGTGTAGTTTACCTAGGCAACTCGCCCTTATTGTTATTCAACATTGAGAAGTGTATAAGTTTTGTTTGCTATACCCATATTAAAATTATTGAATTACTTTTCCCTAGAGTAATATCAAAGGGAGGTTAAATTTCCAATGCGGAAAACAGATTCAGCTTTTCAAAAAAGCGAGCTTGCCAAGCTTTTAACAGCGTGCGGAGAGTCATCAGACTTTCTTACTTTCAGGCTTCATGAAAACTCTCCCTTTTTCATTGCCTATTTTAAAACTTTAGTTAAACAAGAGATTATTCACCACGATATTCTCCCTGCAGTTAAAGAAGGTGAGCTTTATACTTTAGGAGAAATAAAAGAAAAGCTATCAATCGAGGATCTTTCAATTACGGACAATATACCGGATATTCAAGATAAATTAATGACCGGAAATTTGATTTTTTACAAGAAAGAAGGGCAGCCTGTCTGCCTGCCAGTTCCGGCACTAGCCGTCGAAAAGCGGCAAGTAGCTAGTCCGGAAACGGAATACTCAGTGGTTGGGCCGAAGGAAGCTTTTGTTGAATCACTCGATACAAATTTAAATCTTGTGCGTAAACGCCTGCCGATTCTCGAGCTGCAGGTAAAAGAACTGATGGTCGGAAAGTTATCAAAAACCCGGGTCGCGGTCGTCTACGTGAATGGAATCGCTGACCCGGAAAACGTGAATACGGTCATCCAGCGGATTCAAGGGATTGAATACGATGAAGTTGCCGACAGTTCGTTTCTCAGCCAAATGATCACCGATAATAAAAACTCGCCATTCCCACAGTTACTTGACACAGAGAGGCCTGATCGGCTTGCCGCAGTACTAGCTGAAGGGAAAGTTGCCATCTTTTCGGACGGATCGCCCACAGCGATATCAGGTCCCGTATCATTAGTTACATATTTCGCGGCATTTGAAGACTATCTTTCCATTTGGAATGTCGCATCCGCTTTCCGGCTTCTCCGGCTCTTTTCGGTTATTTTCTCTGTTTTAGCCTCATCTACTTATGTAGCCGTTTTAACTTATCATTATGAAATGATCCCCCGGGATGTCCTGAGCTTGCTGATTACATCAAGGGGCAGTATTCCGTTTCCACCCTTTTTGGAAGCTATTCTTCTTGAATTGGCGATTGAGCTTTTGCGGGAGGCAGGCGCTCGGCTGCCGACAAAGATTGGCCAAACGATTGGGATTGTAGGCGGAATTGTGCTCGGAACAGCAGCTGTTCAAGCAGGTTTGACAAGTAATGTACTTCTTATTGTCGTGGCCACAGGCGCGCTTGCTTCTTTCACTACGCCAATTTACCAGCTCAGCAACGCGATCCGCTTGATTCGCTTTCCATTTATCCTGCTTGCCCAGCTGCTAGGCCTTGTTGGAGTCGCCGTCTGCTTTGCTTTTCTTATGTCTCATTTATTAAAGCTGACTTCTCTCGGTCGTCCTTTTCTTGAGCCGATCTATCCTTTGCGCGTGGAGGATTTCAAAGACTCTATTATTCGACTGCCGTTCAGTAAGCAAGCACTACGTCCCCTCCAAATAAGAGCAAAAGACCGTGTGAGATTTCAGCAGGAGGCTCCGCAAAAAAAAGAATGGGATATTGACGACTAATTTGCATATGGAGGTGCTGTATGCTGCCTTTACCGCCGGAGAGCCGGAAAGTCTCTCCTTTCTTTGTTTTTTATCTTATCGTCGCGGCGCAATTTGGCTTGAGCGTTTTCAGCTTTCAACGGTATATTGTTCAAGCCGTGGGCAATGATGCCTGGATTGCTGTTATTATCGCCGGTCTCTCGATTCACATTGTCTTGTGGATGATTTATCAAATATTAAATAAAGGATCGAATGATATTACTGTTATCCACAAGGAACTATTTGGGAAAGGGCTTGGAGGGCTCCTCAGTTTGGCTTTGATTGTTTATTTGCTGACTTTGGCCGTCTCTGTGTTCCGTAATTATATCGAATTGATTCAAGTCTGGATCTTTCCGCAATTGGAAACGTGGTATATGGCCCTGATTCTCTCTTCGCTCGTTTATGTATATGTAATCGGAGGCTTTAGAGTCGTTGTTGGGATTTGCATCCTCAGTTTCATCTTAACGACTCCTATATTTTTTATAATGTTAGAGTTCCCTTTACGGCACGTGAAGTTTTCTCATCTTTTGCCTATTTTGGATCATACCGCAGTTGAGTTCTTATCCGCCTCTAAAAAGATGACGTATAGTTTAACGGGATTTGAAACACTTTTTTTCTTTTATCCTTTTATAAAAAATGCTCCACGATCGCAAAAGTGGGTACATTATGGAGCGGCGTTCAGTACTTTTAGTTATTTAGTAATAATGGTTGTTTCCCTTATGTACTTTACTAAGGCTCAATTACTTGAGTCGATTTGGCCGACATTAACTTTTTGGAAAATTGCTGATTTTCCTTTTCTTGAAAGGTTTGAGTATATGGGGCTTTCCCTTTGGCTGTTTAACGTTCTTAATAGTGTTTGTTTGCTTATTTGGGCCGGCACAAGAGGACTGAAGCAGCTGTTTACAGTGAAGCAAAAACATAGCCTTATTGTAGTACTCATCATAACAGCTGTGGTGGCTGTTCTCCTGAAAAACCGTGAGCAGATCGAGCAGCTAAATACAATTTTAACCTTCGTGAGTTTTTACGTCATTTATGCCTACATTCCATTTCTCTTCTTTTATCAAATGATTAAAAGTAAAATGAGGCGAACGTCATGAAAAGGTACCTCTTTTGGAGCATTTTTACGCTCATCTTGCTGTTCAATTATTCCCTTGAAACAAAGATACTTGAAGATATCCAGCACGTTTCCGCCATTGGTTATGACTATGTGGATGGGGACCGGATGAAGGGAACAGCCGCCGCTCCTTTTTATCCTGCGGGGATGGATGTTAAGCCACTCAATGCCTTCTTTACGGCGGTCGGACATACCATTCTAGACATCTTACAAAAGCAGCAGATGGAGGCCCAAAGAAAGCTCGCCACGGGACGTTTGCAAAATTTTTTGATTAGTAAAGAGCTGGCAAAACACGGAGTATCCGAGCTTATTGATCCGCTTGGACGCTCTACAAATATTGGCAGAGATGTTTACATGGCGGTCGTCGACGGCAGTGTAGAGGAGCTGTTAACTTTTGAGTATCCTAATGCGCCGACATCTGCTGAATATCTTTCCGATTTCATGGAGAGAAATCTGAAGGATATTATTCCTCAGCCAACTGTTCATGCTTTCCTGAATCAATATGACGGGTTCGAACAAGATCCTTTTCTACCTATTATCGGGAAAAAAGACGATCATATTCAATATAAGGGTCTCGCTCTTTTTAAGGATGATCTCTACGTAGGAGAGCTTTCCAATAAGGACAGTTATGCATTTAAACTCTTTTACGAAAAGACTAAGACAGGCACATATGAAATAAGCTTCAAAAATAAAAAGTACATTGCTACTGAAAATATTCGGTCCAAAGTGAAATATAAAGTGTCCGGCAGCCAAGACAACCCGCGGGTGTCGGTTCATGTCTCGGTGATAGGAGAGGTTAAAGATTCTTCCAGAGTGTTGAAGAAAGGGATCACCATGAAAGAAGTGGAGCAGGAATGGAGCAAAGAGACGACGAAAAGGGCGGAAAAAATGATGAGAAAATTTCAGGAGCTAAAGATTGATCCGCTCGGAATCGGCGAAAAAGTCCGGAGCCATTTTCGGAACTTTGATAAAAAAGCATGGGAAGGCCACTACCCAACCGTTCCAGTTGAATTTGATATGAAGGTACGTATTGTGGACACCGGCATCACAGAATAGAGTGACGTCAAAAAAGGGAGCGACTCAAAAGGATCTAAAATCGTCCCATTGAGGCGCTCCTCTTTTTCCCTCACTTACAATTTAGTTCAAAATCATTTCCTTGGAATCGTTCATTGTTATACCGCCTAGTATATTATTTTTAGGTTCTTAATTGTTCAAATTTACTAAGAAGTTCTTTGTTATCAGCGATATGGCTTTTCCCTTAGTTTTCCCCTTGTTTTATTGTTTGATTTATCTGTAAATAAGTAAAATCCTAAGCACCTTCTATATAAATTTGATGCAAATCAAAAAACACAAAAATTGTCCATAAACTGGAGCTTGGGCAGCTGATCCAGCCCAGGGTAACATGATCAAACGTGCTCATAAGATAATATTGGCTATACCGGTTTATACTAAATAATTGGAAGGATAATGGAGGATGTTCAGCTTGTAGAAATTGGGCCATTTTAGGGTCTGAATTTGCAAGTTTTTTTGTGATCAAAAATAACAGATTAAGTTAATAGTTGGAGTTAGTATAGTTTCATGGACACATTTTAGTTAAGTCCTTACAATGATTTTGATTGTGTCAGTCTTGGAACGTAAGAATACAGGTGAAAAATATAATAATGAATTCAAGAAGACTATTGTAGATCTTTATCACTCGGGTAATTCGGTCAAAGAATTATGCGGCGAGTATGGCGATTCAGAAGACAATTATAAATGGATTAAAGAATTTACTCCAATCGGTTTAGTCCATGACTCCAAAGGAACTAGCCGCCAACGGGATATTGTTTCTTGTGTTCCTCAATAAACTCGGTAAGATCTGTTTCGGTTACTTTTTCCGAATATGGCCATAGTCTTTTTTAAGATTCATAAGATGTGTGAAATGCTAGAAATCCCAAGAAGCAGCCATTATCAGTCCCTCCAAATAGTCGTATCAAATCGCGAACAGGAAAACCAAGAACTCACGAAGGAAATTGATCTCATTTACCTGGAAAGCAAGGGACGATACGGGGCTCCAAAGATTCATGAAAGCTTATTAACCAAATGGTTTTCCCTAAGTCTAAAGCGTGTTCAACGCTTAATGAGCAAGTCGAGAATTCGTTCTATTACTAAGAAAAAATACCGTCCCATCCATCTAAAGAAAAGGTTATTCAATTGGATAATTTGTTAAAACAAGACTTCACTACTCAGACCATTAATGAGAAATGGGTAACTGACATTACATGTTTGATTTTTAATAGACAGAGACTTTTTCTATCCGCCATAAAAGACCTCTATAACAATGAAATCATTTCTTATCAAGTCAGCTGGAGAAACGACTTAAAACTTGTAATAGATAACAATAGAAAAAAAAACGGAATGTTTAAGGAACTCTACTACACCTCCCACTAATACAATAACCTATTTGAAAAAATATAAAATGCAATCCAGTATGTCAAGAAAGGGAAACTGCTGGGATAACGCTTGTATGGAGAATTTCATAAGTCATTTAAAATCGGAGTCTTTCTAAAAGAACTCTTTCGGTACCTCTAGAAGTTAGAGGTGCTGTAAGTATGTATATTCGATTCTATAACCATCATGGCTTCCAGAAAAAATTAAACAACCTGAGTCCATATCAATATAGAACTCAGGTTGCTTAATTGGTCTTTTTTATTTCTGTCTATTTGATTGGGGTCACTCCACAATACAGAGATCATCTTCTTTAGGCTGCCTAATCACTTTTTTTAAAATGTCCTTTACAAAGGGTACACTTTACAACTAGGTTCCCACTTCTTAACCAATATAGACAAGAAGGGTCGATCGCTTCTCAAATTAAGGATTAGTTGACCATAATCCTGAAGTCTTTACTAGGACTCTTGGATGAAGCTTTAACCCGGCTACGAGCAGCTCTGCTAAATCCTCTGATTGCATAACATTTTCAGGATTTCCACTAATAAGATTGGTTTCAATGGCCAAATCAGTTGCAACTGTACTTGGTGTTAAAGCCGTTACACGGATATTATGCTTTCTTACCTCTAGCATGAGTGATTCCGTTAGTCCTAAAACTGCAAATTTAGAAGCACTGTAAGCACTTGTAACAGGTGCTCCTTTTTGGCCCGCAGTTGAGGAGATATTCACAATATCTCCTGATTTTCTTTCAATCATATCAGGTAAAACGGCTCTTGTTACATTATATACACCCATCAAGTTTACTCGGATGATGTTTTCCCATTCTTCAGGAGTTAAATCAAGAAAACCGCCAAATTTAGCTATACCTGCATTGTTGATTAAAATATCAATAGAACCTAGGTCTGATTTGATGTGTTCGACAGCTTGATGAACTGCTTCAAGATCGGCTACATCTGCTGTTGCTGCTGAAACGTTCACATCATATTGCTCTAGTTCCGCGGTTACCTTTTCAAGATTTGACATCGTTAATCCAATCAATCCTAAATGAACTCCTTCTTTTGCTAAAGCAATCGCAGTAGCACGCCCGATTCCTCTGCCTGCCCCAGTAATTAAAGCAGTTTTTCCTTTTAATGAAATCATGCTATCATTCCTTTTTAAAAAATTTTAGAACAATTGTTATTAATAACAAAATAATGTTTTAAAGACTAACCAAAAGACCGCAAAGTTTCTTTAGTATGTCTGCGGTCTTTTGGTTATTACATTCTTAGAACTATGTTTTATTCAAGGTTGGCATGTCTGCCATACATCTTATTGGTATCTAATCCCTTTTTCTCCATGAATCTCAAGATGACGGCATCATAAAAAAGTAAAAGGGTCTGCTCAAATAGTGAGCCCATTGGTTGGATGGTTTTATAATCGCCCTCTGATTGGTCTTTCGGGGATCCAGGCAATTTAATGGTGATATCGGCTAACTGTCCAATAGTGGATTCAGGAAATATCGTGACAGTTGCAATTTTACCACCAATGCTTTTTGCTTTTTCAGCCATGGAGACTAAGCTTTTTGTTTCCCCGGATCCGGATCCGATGATTAAGATATCCTCTTTTTCAAAGTTGGGAGCTACAGTTTCACCGATTACATAAGAATCAATTCCCATATGCATCATCCGCATGGCGAAGGATTTGGCCATGAATCCTGATCTGCCTGCACCGGCGACAAAAACCTTTTTCGATTCAAGTATCCCGTTGACGAGTTTTTCAGCTTCTTCATCTGCGATTAAGTCAGCTGAATGATTAAGCTCTTTTAAGATTTCTGCTAAATATTGAGTCGTCTGCATCTTAGGATTAACCTGCTGTAACCATTTGTTCTTTGATCATTTGTTGCATTTTGGCAGCAGCAGCTTTTTTATCAGCTTGTCCAGTAATCCCGCCGCCTACAATGACAAGGTCTGGATTTACTTTAATGACTTCTGGAAGTGTTTCTAATTTAATGCCGCCTGCGATGGCCGTTTTAGCATTTTTAACCACACTTTTGATGGTTTGTAGATCTTCAAAAGAATTTTTTCCGACTGCTTGAAGATCGTAGCCCGTGTGAACACAAATATAATCCACGCCCATAGTGTCCACTTCTTTAGCACGTCCAGCAAGGTCTTTTACCGCAATCATATCGACAAGGACTTTTTTACCCTGTTTTTTCGCTTCTTCTACAGCACCTTTAATCGACATATCTTCAGCCGTTCCAAGAATAGTGATGATATCAGCACCTGCTTCGGAAGCTTTCATCACTTCATATCCAGCAGCATCCATAATTTTCAGGTCTGCTAATACTTTTAAGTTAGGGAATGCTTCTTTTACTGCCTTTACAGCATGGAGACCTTCGTTGATTACAACCGGTGTTCCGATTTCTACGATATCAATATGCTCCTCTACTTCTTTTACCAATTCGATTGCTTCTGGAATGTTGACTAAATCTAATGCTAATTGTAATTCCATCTATGTTTCACTCCTCAGAATTTTTTAAGTTTGTTGCACAGTAGTAATTATGCTCATTGCTCACTTTCGTTTCTCCTGGCAACTGTAACCAATGCTCTTGTTAACAATGGTACAGTGTTAGTATAATGTGTATATTAAAAGTGTGAAAGTACGCACTTTATTGTTACATAGTGTTAAAAAGTATACTATGTGTTATTCTATATATAAGTGGAGGTAAAACAAATGTCACGTATCCAGGAAAAAATGTTTAACTGTGAAAAAGAATTAACGCTATATGTTATTGGCGGTAAATGGAAAATGCTGATTTTGTGGCATTTAGGAAAAGAGGGAACGAAGCGATTTGGTGAGCTGAAGGCTCTTATGCCGGGCATTACCCAACGAATGCTTGTTAACCAATTACGCGAGCTAGAAGAAGACCTCATTGTTGAACGAAAAGTCTATCCTGTTGTTCCGCCAAAAGTGGAATATTCATTGACCGAACAAGGAAAAAGCTTAATGCCAATACTCGATTCCATGTATGAATGGGGTAAAAACTATATGGAGAATGTGATGGATACTCCTGCCAATAAAAGTGCACCTATTAAATAGCAATCGTTCTAAAAAGAGGGGATTAAAAACCACAAGTAGACTTTTAATAAGTCAAGACTTGTGGTCTTTTTATTTGCAATGATCCAGTTCATAAAGGAAATTAAGGAGTACATTCTGGAAAAAGGTAAATAATATTCCTGTGTTGTAAAGGATTTTAGCTGAACTGTTTTATAGTAAGGAATCAAGAATAATACATATTGTCAGGTGAGATGATGAAAAAATGCCATTAACAGTAAAGGAATTTGGTGTGGGAGAAGCAGAATTTGAAAAACACCTGAACCAGATGGCAGCAGGAGCTTTTGAGGATCCTTGTACTCCGTCCAATCCACGAGAAGTATCGTGGAGGATATGAAAAAAATCTATATTGCGGCTTACAACGGAGATAAAATCAACTTCTAATGAAGATAATCAGAACATGGTACGAAAATGAATATTTTTACTTCTGTTCTATGATTTTAAGGAGGTTAATGGACATGAGCAAAAAAATCGCTACGCTTATAACAAACCTATTTGAAGATGTGGAGTACACTGAACCAGTACAAGCCTTTAAAGAAGCTGGTCATGAAGTTATCACGATTGACAAACAATCAGGTAACGAAGTAACTGGTAAAAAAGGCACAACCGTAAAAATTGATAAATCCATTGATGAAGTTCATCCTGCAGATTTTGATGCGTTGCTTATCCCTGGTGGATCCTCTACCGATTTATTGCGTGAGAAGGTGTCGACATCACTGGCTATAAATCCATTCGCAACGATTTGAAAAATGATGGTGCAAATTATAAAGACGAAGAAGTTGTCATCAGCAAAAATATTGTAACAAGTCGAGAACCAAAAGATATTCCAGCATTCAATCGTGAAACACTAAAACTTTTAGCTAAATAACAATGGTGATGAAAAAACTTAAATATATCTAACTTGCGGATGCTTTTATCAGAATCCGCAAGTTGGTTAAACAAACGTATGAATAAAGGAGGAATTGCGTTGTCATTAAAAGGTAAAAGAGTGGTTGTTTTAGGAGGTACATCTGGTATTGGTTTTGCCGCTGCCAAGGCGTTTATCGATGAATCCGCTCAAGTCATTATTGCTAGCCGTTCTGCTTCAAAATTATCTGACGCAGAAGTGAAGCTTGGTGGTGACGTAGAGGGCTATGAAATCGACTTTCGCAGCGAGGAAAAGGTTGCTGGCTTTTTCAAGAAGGTTGGAAAATTTGATCACCTAGTGGTCACTGCAGGTGAAGGCGCAATGGGTCACTTTAGCGAACTGCCTGTTGCAACCGTAAGAGAGGCTTTTGATAGTAAGTTCTGGGGGCAGTATATTTCGGTTCGTGCTGCTCTTCCATACTTGAATAATGAAAGTTCTATTACATTAACTTCTGGTGTATATGGTGTGCGTCCTCCTCAAGGTGCAACGACTCTAGCTTCCATTAATTCAGCAATCGATGGATTAGTAAGAGGACTTTCAGTGGACCTGGCACCTATCAGAGTAAACGTGGTATCACCTGGTATCGTTGACACTCCTCTTTACGGCGGAATGCCAGAAGATGAAAGACAAATTATGTACCATGGGATAGCTAAGCAATTACCTGTTGGACGTGTTGCTCAACCTAGAGATATAGCTGAAACCTATGTTTACCTAGCGAAAAATGGGTTTACAACTGGCACATCGGTTCTTATCGGCTCATTTGATCTAATCCATGGATATCAAAGTCGATTGATAAATTGATTTAGAATAGAAGTGGTGAGGTTGACTCAAAGTGTCCGACACTTACAGACCATCCTCACTTTCTTTGTTTTTTTGCACAGACGGAAGCAGAAATGGCCATATCATGCAACAAAGAAGGATTTTTTTGGTTGCGTAAATTCTAAATATATGCGTACTTTATACGAAGAGACTTTAACATTTTGCTTCTATGATACCCAAATACATAAAAGAAAGGGTCGAGCCTAATGGATGAAAAGAAAAGAGCGGAAATTAAAAGTGCATTAGCCAAACACGTGGTAACCCTGCCTGATGGCACTTCTTTACCTAGTTTAGGACAAGGAACATGGTACATGGGGGAAAATCCCCAAGTGAGAGACAAAGAAATAAAAGCCTTGCAGCTCGGCATAGAATTAGGCATGACACTTATTGACACTGCTGAAATGTACGGAAATGGCGATTCTGAACGCTTAGTTGGCGAAGCCATTAAAGGACGCAGAAATGAAGTCTTTTTAGTCTCAAAAGTGTATCCCCATCATGCAGGTTTAGATATGATTTCAAAAGCATGTGAAAACAGCCTAAAACGACTCGGAACAGACCAATTGGACTTATATCTTCTCCACTGGAGAGGACATGTTCCTTTAGAGGAAACAATTGAAGGAATGGAAAAACTACGTGAAGAAGGGAAAATTTTAAGATGGGGCGTCTCTAATTTTGACACGGCTGATATGGAAGAGCTATGGTACATTACGAATGGAAAAAATTGTGTGATGAACCAAGTGCTATACCATTTAGGTTCAAGAGGAATCGACTTCGATCTCTTACCATGGCAACGTGAACATAACATGCCAATCATGGCCTACAGTCCCCTTGCCCAAGGAGGCTCTTTAAGAAGACAGCTATTAAACGATCCAACTATTCAGGATATTGCTGACAAATACAATGCCGAACCATTACAAATCGCTCTCGCTTGGACCATCCGTTCGAATAACGTCATCTCTATTCCAAAAGCGGTTCAAGATGAACATGTTTTAGCAAATGCCGAAGCAGCAACAATTGAGTTAACTGAAGAAGATCTCAGTAGAATTGATCAAGTGTTTCCTAAACCTACTAGGAAAATGCCATTGGATATTATTTGAAAATTCACTTTAAAGAGGGAATATTGTTGGAGTTGCTGACAATCTAATAGGAATTTCAAAAAAACTGTGTAGAATTTATTCCATACAGTTTTTTTTCGGGGAAATTTAATATCCTTTCCGAATTATTCTCGCATAACGGAGTAGTGCTAATTGGACGGAAAAGCTTAATCGGTTGTAGTCCGGTCAATGACAATGAATGATTTCCAAATCATTTTGCGAGAAGGTATAGTAAGTAGCAAGTCCTCTTTCACCATTGGGAGGTACCATCCATTCTAATCGTTGGTCTGTTGTAAGAAGTTCTTTTCCACTTTGTTTATCAATGAAGATATAACGTTCTTCAATTCTAAGTTCATGAAATTTCTTAAGCTGTCGTTCTGGATTTTGATCCTTAGCTGAATCACGAACCTACCCAAATTCCAAAAATAGCCACGCCCTCCAAAATGCTCTTCTTGTCTTTTAACGAAGTGTTTTCGATACCCATCGAGTAAAAACATACGTGAATAGGCAAGATATATATGCATTTAATATATTGAAGGAGTGTTAATTATGGCTGATATGAAAATAAATGTGAATGCAATTTGGGATGGTGGGGTAACAGGGAATGGAACCCTTAAAGCGGAGTATCTGGATACAAAAATCGCTATTCCAACATCATTAGGAGGTAGTGGTAACGGAGCAAATCCAAAAGAGGTTCTCGTTGCTTCTGTAACAACTTGTTATGCAGCAACACTAACATTTGTGCTTGAAAGCAGAAAACTTCCTGTGGCGGAACTTACAGTGAACTCTGAGGCAAGTATATCTGATAATGAGTTTAAAATTATCCATTATCCTCACATCGTTTTATCTGCTGGCGCGACAGAAGAACAAACTCAATCTGCACAAAGAGCGACAGAAGAAGCAGATAAAGGGTGCGATGTCGGAAATATATTGAAAAAAGCAGATGTTAAAATTGAAGTTCAAGGTAAAGTTTCTGTGAAATGATATGCTTCACCCAAAGATATAGAAATATTCACTTTTTTGTTCAAATTTATCGATCTTCCACAATCGAGGCATTATCTACAGTATGGAAAAAAGCCCAATTTCTCAATTTAATGCTGAGAAATTGGGCTTTTTAATATTAGTATTTCCTTAAAGTTGTAAATTTGCGTTTTGCTGGTGGTACCCCTTTATAAAAAATAAAAAGGAGCTAGTGTTATACAGTTACCTGAAGACTTTAAAAATTTTTTAGGCATAAACCCAGCTACTATCCCCATGTGCATCATTCGCATGGCAAAGGATTTACCATTTGGCCCGGATCTTCCTGCACCCGCTAGCTTCTTCGTTGGCTTTTAAGTCTAATCTACACTTGTTAATCCATTTTACAATATCATCCTGAGATGGTTTACTCTTTGACACAATAAAGACTGCTTCAAAACGTTGTTTACAAGGATTCCAAACGAAGCAACAAATCCATAGACCTTGTATCGTCATCTATAACATCATCTTCATCAGAAGTTTCTTCACCTATCCTTTTAAAGTCTTGGTTTTCAAAGCTATATTCCAACTCAAACCATTTAAAAGATGGGCAAAATAATCCTCATCTCTTTGCCACCTGTCCTCTAAGCTAATTTGTGTAGTTCCTTTAAAGCCGTTTCCTAGCCCTGTCTAAAGCATAAAATTTGATTTTGGGTATAAAGGAGAATAATATAGAGATATCGCAAATTATCAATTTCCTTTTGTTCGATTAGTTTATACGCATTCCAAGCAAAATAGATTTTAATAAGATCAGAAAGGGGCGGGCACCGTTGAATCAGGAATCAAATATGATAAATGACGAACAGGCAGTTGAAATTTTCAAGGCTCTGTCAAATCAAATAAGGGTAAATATTCTGCAAATGTTGAAAGAACCTGATAATAACTTTTCCCCGCAGGCCCATGTCATCAAAGAAAAAGGCTTTGATGGCGGGATTTGTGTTAGTGATATTCGCAGCAAAGTAGGACTATCACAGTCCACTACCTCCCAGTATTTATCTATCCTATTGCAAAGCGGTCTGGTGGAAATGAAACGAATCGGACAATGGACTTATTATCGACGCAATGAGGAAACCATTAAACAGTTTGAAAAGTATATAGGCTTAAAAATATAACCTTTTAAGGAGGACCAAAAGTGAGTTTTCAAAATCATCGTGCCTATAACAGCATGTACCAGAAAGACAAAATGACACTCGGATTTGTCCTCCCGACTGCCAAGATGTCTAAAAATCCGATTATGGAGAATCAGCTGGAGCTTGCCCGTAAAATTGAGGAATATGGCTTTGCTTCATTATGGCTCCGTGATATTACGATGCAGAATTTGAATATTGATGATAACGGCCAAAAATTCGAT
Organism: Brevibacillus sp. JNUCC-41; assembly: GCF_014844095.1. Taxonomy (NCBI): domain Bacteria; kingdom Bacillati; phylum Bacillota; class Bacilli; order Caryophanales; family Bacillaceae; genus Peribacillus; species Peribacillus sp. JNUCC41. The sequence continues at coordinate 3,815,529 of NZ_CP062163.1, forward strand.
TTATGGATTTATTTGACGTATCTTGCTGCCTATACGAAGCACATTGCGTTAGTAACAGGAAGTGTAGTTCTCCCTTTGCGCCACCCCGTCAGGGTAGCTAAGGAAGCTGCATCAATAGACCAATTGTTTCCAGGTCGATTGATTATGGGAGTGGCATCAGGGGACAGGGAAAAAGATTTTACAGCTTTAGGGATATCTAAGCAAGAAAGCGGTCCGTTATTTAAAGAAAATTTCGAAATTCTCGACCGGCTGTTAAAAGAGGATCAGCCGACAATCCACAGCCACGCCGGGCTTATCGATGGTACAGATATGAGGTTAATCCCAAAGCCTGTATCTTCGATTCCGACCATGGTGACTGGATTTAGCAATCAGTCTATCAATTGGATAGCCAGGAATGGTGATGGGTGGCTTCAATACCCAAGAAGCATTATTCAGCAGGCGCAGCTTATCCAGGATTATCGTGCTTTAACTGAAGTTCAAGCTCCAGAAGATTTTAAACCCTTCTCTCAAAGCTTGTTCATCAATTTATTGGAAAATCCCGATGAAATGCCTGTACCCATACCCTTAGGCTATTCCGTGGGAAGAAACCGTTTAGTTGATCTACTTCATCAATTTCAAGAGATTGGTGTCAACCATTTGGCGTTTGTTCTGTATTTTTCCAAGCGCCCTCCAGAGGAAGTAATCCAGGAGCTTGGAGAATTTGTTTTACCCAACTTTCCAACCCATAAAGGTACAGGCCAGCTATAAAAAATTCAATTGTATAAAGGGGAAGAATTATGACAAAGAAAATAGAACTTTCAGTACTAGATCCCTCCCCAATAGTCGAGGGGGGATCAGCCGAACTTTCCCTTCAAAACACGCTTGATCTAGCAAAGAAAACAGAGCAGTGGGGATATAAACGGTTTTGGCTTGCTGAACATCATAATTGGGCAGGAATGGCGAGTTCAGCATCCCCAATCGTAATTGGACGAGTAGCCTCTGTCACGGAAAAAATGCGTATTGGATCAGGCGCAATGCTGCTTTCCCATCATTCTCCGCTTTCCGTGGCAGAGCAATTTGGAACATTAGAAACCTTCTTCCCTGGCCGGATCGACCTTGGATTGGGGCGGGCACCTGGCACCGACCAATATACAGCAAATGTATTGCGGCAGCGGGTTGCTGGTGAACCTGAATTTGATGCCCGGCTTGAGGAGCTTATCGCATATCTTTATGGTACAGGAACAGCCACTAAGAATGGTTCATTTAGCATTCACGCCATTCCCGGCGAAAAAACAAATGTGCCAATTTGGCTGTTAGGTTCAGGGTTTTATAGTGCACAATTGTCTGGGATGCTTGGGTTACCATTCTCTTTCGCGGGACATTTTGCTCCAGGTAACATGATGGAGGCCATAAAACTATACCGGGATTATTTTCGTCCGTCTCAATTTTTGGAGGAGCCTTATGTACTGTTAGCCGTTCAAGTGGTGGCTGCTGATGAGAAACAGGAGGCACAAAGGCTTGCCACTTCGATGTATCAAAAATTTCTTTTGTTAACCCGTGGACAGCCTTCGCCCATTTTGCCACCAGTTGATAATATGGACAAACTTTGGAACGATAATGAACGCAGGGCAGTTGAAGAACAGCTTTTCACTTCCATCATCGGGGACCCTGCAGGTGTGAAGCAGCAGCTCCATGAGTTAATAGAAAAGACTGACGCTGATGAAGTTATGGCTCATACAGAGATCTTTGATCATAAGGCACGGCTGCGCTCTTATGAAATTTTGGCTCAGGCGCAGTAAATTAAACAGTGTCTAGTCTAATCAAGGATGTATTTTCTGCAGATATTAAATCAGTTAAATTAATGTGATTTAGATTGAAGCAGTAAAAGAGGACAAAGAATAAAACCTATAAATTCTTTTATAGGTTTGAAGCGAAATTTTTAAAGAAAGAAGATGAGCATATGCCTGAAAATGATACAAAACAAATTACGGATATTCCATTCTCGGTCCTCGATCTCTCTCCAATTGCAGAAGGAAGGACGCCGGCTGATTCTTTTCACAATACTTTGGAGCTGGCCCAGCTCGCTGAAAAGCTGGGGTATAACCGATATTGGCTCGCTGAGCATCATAATATGCCATTTATCGCCAGCTCTGCAACATCGGTAGTCATTTCCCATGTTGCAGCAGGTACATCAAAAATCCGGGTTGGTTCAGGCGGCATTATGCTGCCGAATCATGCACCTCTTGTTATTGCTGAGCAATTTGGTACTCTGGAATCATTATATCCAGGACGTATTGATCTTGGCTTGGGCCGTGCACCAGGCACTGATCAGCTTACCGCACGTGCATTAAGACGTGACTTGAGAAGTTCAGGAGAAGATTTCCCTGAGCAGCTGGCTGAGCTCCGGAATTACTTTGACCCTTCCCTGGCACAAGGATATAGTCATGTTAGAGCAATTCCGGGTGAGGGATTAAACATACCTATTTGGCTGTTAGGTTCGAGCGGATACAGTGCCCAACTGGCAGGAGAGCTTGGACTGCCGTTTGCATTTGCGAGCCATTTCTCGCCGCATAACACACTGCCGGCTATCCAGCTGTACCGCCGTTCGTTTAAGCCTTCTAAAGTACTGGACAAGCCGCATGCAATGGTAGGGCTAAACATCATTGCGGCCGATACAGATCAAGAAGCTGAGCGGCTCGCTACAACATTGCAGCAGCAGTTCCTGAATTTGATGCGCGGGAAGGAAGTCCCATTGCAGCCGCCAGTGGATAATATTAATGATATAGCGAGCGACTATGAAATAGCTGCCCTTGAGAATCAATTAGGAACTTCGATTGTCGGCAGTCCTCAAATCGTAAAAGAAAAGCTGGAAAAGGTTCTGGATGAAAGTCAAGCCGATGAAATTATGGCAATCGCCCAGGTTTACGATCATAAGGCCCGCCTCCATTCCTATGAAATATTGGCAGAAATTACTCAGCTAAAATAGGTCAAAACTGGCATCACCATGGAAGAAACGTTGCAATTAGTTACAAGTTAGCGGACCAGGACCTGGATTATCTCCATATTTCTGTCGGCGGCTTTTGGAACGGATCAATCTGTGATGATAACAATCAGACATCCCGAGTTGTTATGATCCATGAGCGTGTCGGCGATCGTGTTCCTGTGATGGGTGTTGGGATGCTGCGGACACCCGATGAAGTGATGAAAGCATTTGCAATAGGTGTACCTTTAATCGCTTTAGGGAGGGAGTTGATAATGGGACCTCAGTGGGTACAAAAGTACAAGCCAGTGAAGAAGACGAAATCCTTACAACATTATCTAAAAAAGATCAAAAAGAACTGGCTATTTCTGATAAAATGTGGGAGTACTATACTGGCATCCCTGGCTGGCTTCCTATTGTATAAGGAGTTCACTTATCTCATTTCATCTTTGCTTCCTTGAATTGTTCAACAAAAAATGGGAATCATGATGATAATTGTCCTTGCTCAGCAAGTATAAGAATATACCTTATACTAAACAAGACGGAACATTTTAAAGGGAAACCATCTTAGTGGTTTCCCTCCTTTATTGAGTATTAGAGCAGAAAATCAGCCATAGTTCATTTGTTTATGACTAGAAATTATTGTTAATATATAATCAACAATAGACGCCCATAGAAAGGATTGTATCTAAAGTGAACCTGGGATTAAAAGATAAAAAAGCACTCGTGACAGGCGGCAGTAAAGGTATTGGAAAAGCAATTGCTGTCGCGTTTGCCAAGGAAGGCACCAACCAATGTTGTAATTTGTGGTCGTGGTGAAGAAGCATTAAAAGAAGCAGCAGCAGAAATTGAAAAGCTGGGAGGCAATAGGTTTTAATATGGAGAATGGGTGAATCTTTCGATTCCAAGCGATCAAAGGCTTTATCCAGCATTTTGGAAACGAGGATAAACAGGCCGAGATTCGATATTATAGGCGATGATTTCTCCATTAAACAGGTCAAGAATAGTCGATAAGTATAGTTTTTCCCCAGCTAGATGGAATTCCGTGACGTCTGTCACCCATTTTTCATTGGACTTTGCCGCCTTGAAATCACGTGCTAGGATGTTGGGCGCAATCTTGCCGATTTTCCCTTTTTACGAACGGTATTTCTTCATGCGAACCAATGACTTCAATCCTAGTTCATTCATCAATCGGAGAACTGTTTTATGATTGATGTGAGCACCTCGGTTAAGTAATTCTAGGGTAATACGCCGATACCCATAACGCCCTTTATACGTATGTAAAATCTCTTTGATAAGGGATTTAATTTCTGTGTATTTATCCTCACGCTCGAAGGCGTTTACCCAATAAATAGGACTCCGTGCCATTTTAGAAATGGATAGAAGCAGACTTAAATCATGGACTACTTTCGCTTTTTCTTTCTTTGTAAGGCTTCCTTTTCTTGAACTAAGGCATTCAACTTTTTTAGATAGGCATTCTCCGCACGTAAGTATTCTAATTCGGCAATAAGTGCTTCTTGAGAGCCATTAGCTGGTGATTTTTTCTTAGTATCTTTTTTCATGGATAGACGCCCCTTTCTCTTTGGTTTAAGGGCGCCTATATCTCCTTTCTTAAACTGATTTGTCCAGTTAAAAAGTGTAGGCTCGGAAGGAAGGTTATAGTGTACAGCGGTCTCGTTGATCGATGCCCATATTCGTTCATATATTTTAGTACCTCTAGTTTAAAGGGCAGAGTGTAATTTGTATAGGATGAAACAAGTCCTTCCATCCCATGTTTTAGATAGCGTGCGACCCATCTTTTCAGAGGGGATACTCTAAAACTGCATTTGATTTTTCATCTATCGTATATTTAGTCAAAAAAACTGCACCCCAATTGTTTTTTTGATACAACTTTATTGTCAGGTAAAGTACCATAATTGAAACCGAGAAATAAGATGGAAAACTGATGTATTTACTGTTTTTATATGGATCTGTTGGATTGGTGATGGAGTTAGTATAGTTTCATGGACACATTTTAGTTAAGTCCTTACAATGATTTTTGAGAGGATGTGTCCGTCTTGGAACGTAAGAATACAGGTAAAAAATATAATAATGAATTCAAGAAGACTATTGTAGATCTTTATCAATCGGGTAATTCGGTCAAAGAATTAAGCTGCGAATATGGCGTATCAGAAGTTACCATTTATAAATGGTTTAAGGAATTTACTCTTATCGGTTTAGGGGAAGATTCCATGACTCCAAAGGAATTAGCTGCCATACAGAAGGAAAACCTTCGGTTAAAGCAAGAAGTTGAAATCTTAAAAAAGGCTATGGCCATATTCGCGAAAAAGTAACCGAGACAGATCATACCGAATTTATTGAGGAACACAAGAAACAATATCCCGTACAGAAGATGTGTGAAATACTAGAAATCCCAAAAAGCAGCCATTATCAGTCCCTTCAAATAGTCGTATCAAATCGCGAACAGTAAAACCAAGAACTCACGAAGGAAATTCATCTCATTTACCTGGAAAGCAAGGGACGATATGGGGCTCCAAAGATTCATGAAAGCTTATTAACCAAAGGATTTTCCCTAAGTCTAAAACGTGTTCAACGTCTAATGAGCAAGGCGAGTATTCGTTCTATCACGAAGAAAAAATACCGTCCTTATCCATCAAAAGAAAAGGTTAGATAATTTGCTTAAACGAGACTTTACTACCCAGACCATTAATGAGAAATGGGTAGCTGATATTACGTATATCCACACATTAAAAGACGGATGGTGTTATTTAGCTTCGGTATTGGACCTTCATTCTAAGAAAATAGTAGGGTATTCATTTTCTCGTTCAATGACGACAGAACTGGTCATAAAAGCTTTCAATAACGCACACCTATCACAAAAGCCCTCGGAGGGCTTAGTTCTTCATACAGATCTTGGCTCATAATATACAAGCAGTGAGTTTACTCAACATTTCCAAAACCATCATATTAAGCAATCCCTAAGTCAGAAAGGTTGTCCGTACGATAATGCTTGTATTGAATCCTTTCATGCCCTATTAAAAAAGGAAGAAGTCAACCACGTACAATATCTAGACTATCAAACAGCTAAATTAGCTATGTTCCAATTTATTGAAGGTTGGTATAACCGAAAAAGAATTCACAGCAGCTTGGGCTATCAAACCCCACAAGCCATTGAAGATTGAATTAGGAATACAGCTTAAGATTTAACTTTTTAGTGTCCAAAATATTGACTCAAATCCAGTAGTTTAGGATTACTAGTGATGAACCGTATCATAAATAAATGAGGTTTCTAGTTAAAAGTTAAAAAGTATTTAATTCTTTGAATTCATTATTATCTTAATAAAAATAAGCACTCAGTCAAAAAAGAGTAGAATGCTGAAATTAATCTTAGCATTCTACTCTTTTTTTTGTCTCTAATATCACCAAAATCTATTTGATGACCGCCGCCAAAGTTGATTCACTCCATTTGTGATGACCGCCGCCAAAGTTGATTCACTCCATTTGTGATTACCGTGGCCAAAAAGTAAGTTTTCACCTTTTATAAGTTTGTTTATTTTTGTTAGTAAATTAATATAAGGAAAAAAGACTTCAAAAGACAACTATCCCCTACTTTCAAACCATATGACAATTGCCAACTACTTTCAGAAAAAGATTATAAAAATTCAAAAGCAAGTGGAGAAAAACAACCTGTTTTTCTCCACTTGCTTTATTTTATGGACTTATCGGACAGCCCCCTTGTGGAATTAATAATATTAATATAAAAAATTAACATTATATTTATATAATTTTGGTTTAATTGAATTGTAAAATATAAATCTCCTTGGAGGAATCATTAGATGATTAATAAGAAAATTGTGAAAACAGGAGCTACTTTAGCACTTGCCTTAGCTATTACAGTTCCAGCACTATCACCGACAGCAGCTACTGCGAAGGAAAATAGTAAAATTGAATCTGTTAAATTTAATGGAATGAAAGCACCAGCTACCATCGATGAAATGGTAAAAACATATACAACTGCAACCGTTGATGTAAAATATAGCAATGGAAAAGTAAAAACATTTCCGTTGTCCTACAACTACCTTTTTAAATCGGAAGATAAGGTAGCAACCGTTAAAGGTGAAAAAATTCCTGCAGGTACACCAATTGATGTAAAAGGAAACCCAATTAAGGATCCAAGCAGCACAGACGGAAAATATTTTGTTTCAGATGCTCCGGATTCAAATAGCTTATTAATGCCAATTGACGGCAAACTTTATATGGTTACACATTATGAATATCAAACAATTGATGCTGCTGGTCAATCAGCATACGGTTTAGTCCCAGCATCTATGTCTTTAACTGAGTTGGAACAGGACAAAAAAACAGGTGAACTTAAACCTGTTAAAGTAGAAAAAATCGATTTTTCGGCAGTAAATGGACTTTGGATTCCATGTAATGGTTCTTTATCACCATGGAATACACATTTAGGTTCAGAAGAGTATGAGCCAGATGCTCGTCAATTTGCGGACCCTACATCAAAAACAAGAAGTCAAGTTGAAACATTTGCTCAATTCTATTTTGGAAATAAAGCAAAGGCTAATCCTTATTTCTATGGCTACACTCCTGAAATTACAGTAGATAAGAAGGGGAAAGCATCGGCTGTAAAACATTACAGTACAGGGCGTTTCTCCCATGAGTTAGCTAAAGTAATGCCTGATAACAAAACTGTATTTTACGGTGATGATGGTGGTAATACAGGAATGTTTATGTATATAGCCGATAAAGCAAAAGATTTATCAGCGGGTACACTATATGCAGCTAAATTTAAACAAACAGGTACTGAAAATGGTGGTTCAGGAGACTTAGAATGGATTAATTTAGGACATACAACGGATAAAGAAGTGGAAAAAATTATTGACAGCGGCATTACATTCAATGATATTTTTGAAACTTCTGATGTACCAAAAGAAGGTTTTACAGCGATTAAACAATATTCATATGGTAAAACAGAATATCTAAAACTTAAACCTGGTAAAGAAAAAGCAGCTGCCTTCCTTGAAACACGCCGATACGCAGCAATGCTTGGTGCGACTACTGAATTTAACAAAATGGAAGGTTTAGCGCTTAACGAAAAGGATAAAAAAGTATATATTGCTATTTCCGATCAAAGTAAGAGTATGGAAAAAGATTCAACAGGAAAAGACCCAGCAGACCATCTCCAATTACCAAAAATTAAAGCTGGTGTAACCTATCAATTAGATTTACAAGGTGGTCAAAAGGATAGCGAAGGAAAGGCTATTCATAGCTCTTATGTAGCACCATCAATGTATGGATTGGTGGTAGGCGAAGACATTCCTAATGCTGATGCATATGGAAACACTGCAAATGTAGACAAAGTAGCTAATCCCGATAACTTAAGTTATTCTGAAGCAATGAGAACCCTCTTTATTGGTGAAGATAGCGGTGCTCACACAAATAACTATGTTTGGGCATATAATGTTGATACGAAAGAATTAAATCGTATTCTATCTGTTCCAGCAGGAGCCGAAGCAACTGGATTATTTGCTGCTGATGACCGCAATGGATTCTCATACATTTTCAGTAATTTCCAACATCCTGGTGATGAACTAGATGGTAAGTCAATTACAGCTGTTAACAAAGATGAATTACTTAAAGCTGTTGACGAACAAATTGGCATTAATAAAACAGGGGGGATTGGTTATATCTCTGGTATACCTTCTTTAACAAAATATAATAATGGTAAATATCAAAAAAGTTTAGAAATTGATAAAAAATGATAAGTTTAAATTAGGTAATGAACCTAAATGAAGGAACACAAATTTACGTAACGGCAACTGATGCAGCCGGACATATAAGCGCTTATAAAGTTACTAAGTAATGGATAAACTGGCTCCTAAAATGCCTTCAGTAAATGAAGTTTTGTGCTTATAAAAATGAAAAGGGCTGTCATAAAAGTGATTTAAAAATGACTTTTGTGACAGCCCTCATCCATTTTAATTTGGCTCTGTATTATTTGTTGGGGTTAAGACACAATTTTGAAGCAATAAAAAAACGTAAACATCATATTTTTCTGAAGGTATAAATAATATAACAAGGGTTCTGAATGAAAAGCCTATGGGTTTAGAAGGTTTAAACGCTCTCGAGCAAAAATTTTAATGGCAAAACAGTAAAAGAAATTGGGTCACATATTGGATATGGGTGATAACATTTATTCATCATCGCAACATTTGACGGAGAAAGTTTTATTGTAAAGTTTACTGAGGAAGTTAAGTGGAATAAAAAGCCTCATTTAGATACATTACGGTGAACCGTATCATAAGTAAGTGCGGTTTTAAATTAAATAAAAAACTAAGGCCGATTTTCTTTACTAATAGAAAATCGGCCTTTATAAATCATATACAGATTTTTTCATGTACTTTTATTACTGTGCAGTTAATCCGCCATCGATAACGAATTCTGAACCTGTTGAGTAGCTAGCCTCATCAGAAGCCAAGAACAATACCATATTAGCTACTTCTTCTGGTTGTGCTACTCGTTTTAATGGAATGTGTTGAGAGAATGCTTCTACAGCTGTTTTTGTATCTTCTTGTACAACCATTGGTGTTGCGATAACGCCTGGGTGTACAGAGTTTACGCGAATGCCCATTGGTGCTAGGTCGATCGCAGCTGCTTTTGTTATACCACGTACTGCGAATTTTGTATCCGTGTAACCTACAGCACCAGCAACTAAGCCGTTTATTGAAGAAATGTTGACGATTGAACCGCCACCAGCTTTCATCATTGAAGCTGCTACAGTTTTCATACCTAAGAATACAGACACTTGGTTAATGTCTACGATGCGACGGTATTCTTCTACTGTAATATCAAGCATATTTTTCGCCATAGTAATACCGGCGTTGTTTACTAATACGTTTACTGGACCGAAAGCTTCTTCTGATTTCGCAATAACTGTAACCCAATCTTCTTCAGATACTACGTTTTGTTTAATGAAAAGGGCATTTTTACCTAATTCAGCTGCAAATGCATTGCCTTTTTCTTCATTTAAATCTGTTAAAATAACTTTTGCACCGTGCTCTACGAATAATTTTGCGTGTGCCGCACCCATACCTTGTGCTGCTCCTGTAATAATTGCTACTTTACCTGATAAACGACTCATTTAAAAAGCCCCTCTGAAATATATTTATAAAAAGTGATAGTTAACTATCACTTTTTATACTTCCTAGTAAACAACTTTCCAGTTCGAATGTCAATCAAAACGGCCGTTATTTATTATGGATGAATATAGGATAAAAATACATCCTTCATCATCGTGAGCTGCTTGTCCGCAGAAAGCAACGTGGAGAGGTTGGTATCATGGGTTGTCAGGCTTGATTTAAATGTGAATAAGCTGAAATTTTGCACCATCGTCATGATAAATACATCCAAATCAACATCTGGTCTTAACGAGCCGTCCTGCTTGCCATGCTCAGCCAATGTTAATAAAATACTGGCTAATTTGCTTCGTGCAAATAAGTATTCCGTATATTGCTCAGTCGATTCCGCAGCTATTTTTTCATATAAATCAAAGGACTCGAAAAACTTCGCTAAACGTAGCTGTGGATCCTTCGTTCCGTCTATATAATAATCCAAAATTTGCTCGATTTTTTCATATGCAGGCATCGTCTGCTCGACAATCTGCCCTATATTCGTGGCCATTTCATCAGTAATGACATTCGAAGCCGCAATCACTAAATACTCTTTTTTAGGGAAATAGCGAAATATCGTCGCAATCCCAACGCCAGCAGCAGCCGCAACATCTTGCATTTGTATATTTTGCACGCCTTGCTCCAAAAATAAATCCTTTGCAATCTGGATAATATTTTGACGGCGTTGTTGTTTTTGTTGTTCTCGTTTACTCATTTTCGTCACTCCAACTGTTCTTCATACATTGATTGTAACATGTTTAACAGGTACCAACTTGTATTCGCATCGCGGGAAAATCATTGGTGAAAATGCTGAAATTCTAGAGTTTACTTTAGTCTTCTTTAAAACCTAAATCATTCAGTGTTAAATCTCTATAAGATGCGATTGAAGGGAATATGCTGATGATTAGCGAAATAACCCACTAATGAACAGTGATTTGCAGCTGACAATGGATGGTGATAATGTTTTCGAGATGTTGGTCCATCCTGCTTGATGCTCCTGTGAAACGTCTGGAAGATAGTTCCCTATTAAATAGGGATGCGGCTATACTCGTTGTTTAATAATCGAAAAAGTCATTTCTTTTTCAGAAAAGTCTGTTACGATTGTAGCTCAGAAAACAGTTCTTTACTAATATCAAAATTAGTCCTCAGTAGAAAACCTTATAATAGATAAAGGATAGGCGAGAAAAGGTTCATTTCTCGTCTTATACTATTTTATGTAGTTTAGGTGCTGTTCAACCCGCAATTTCCATTCCGAGAAACCGTTCTTCTTCCTCGTAGACATGATTTGTAAAACCTCCTGTAACAATACCTGTCATTAATACAACTGTGAAATTCCTCTTAACTTTATATATGGTAAGTAGTGAATTTCTTTAAGAAAGATTTTAAATTATTAGGTGGGAACAAATGAGAAAAAAATGTTTGGAATTATATTATTAATTACTTTATTTTCTTCTTTTATGTTAATGGGTTGTAATCAATTGAAATCCGATTAATCTAATGATTCAAATGGTGACGTTATGACTCGCCGCTATTCCAAAGTACTCTTCTAAAAAGAGATAACAAGCTTAACATTGTAAATGATCTTGCAACAAGTTATAAAGTCAATGAAGATGGAAAGGTTTGGACAGTGAACTTACGTAAGGGTGTGAAATTTTTAGACGGTGAACCATTAACCGCCGACGATGTAGTCTATACATTTGAAACAGCTACCAACATTACACCATAAAATTCAAGTTGTTAGTTTTTTATCCTAAGAGGGGTACAGCCAACATTTCGGAAATTTTGTACGATAAGCAAATATTTCACTTAAAAAAGCCGATTTCCAATAATTGAAGAATCGACTTTTTATTTTGTCTCACTCTACTAAATGCATTCATTAAGGACCAAGTTACTATACATATACCTTTTCTTACTTTCCATTAATCATTAAAAATCTATTTCTGTACCATCAATATTGATTGATTCAATTTTTGAAATATCTAAAGGCAAAGAAGATAAGAATTTTGCTTTAACCTTTTTGTTCTCACTAAAACTGGTCATAGAATCCAATGTTTGAACACTACCATCATTCATTTTAGCACTTACTACGATTTTACTTGAATTATTAAAATCTCCGTTTCCATACAAAGTTATTCCTAATGGTGAAACTGTAATTCTATTCGCCCTCCACGTCCCAAAGTTCTTACTAAAGTCCATATTTTTTTCTTTACCTACAGACCGTATTTTAAAGGTAGTATTCCAATTACCTTTTGTATGATTGCCATTGGATACAAAGTCCCCCATTAAATTTAGCCTATTTATTTCTAAATTATCAATGTCAAAGATGTATTCTATATATTCGTTTCCGTAATTTGTATTACCTAATTTAACTACTCCGAAATAAATGTTGGAAGCGTGTATTTTATTTCCTGAAGTATCAATTAAATAAAAATCTCCATGACTATCTATATCATCCCCTGTCCATTTAGTTTGGATGTGAAGGCGATTGTTAATAAAACCTAAATTTGATATATGCATAAATTTTATTTTTTGAAGGTAGAGCTCAGTTTCATCAAAAGACTATCTAGCTGAAAAACGCCACAAAAGTCCTTGCAAACAAGTATACAAGGACTTTTATAATTTACCTAAAAGAAATAGCACCACTAATTATAGCTAATACTGTTAAGATCAACGATGTCAAGATGGCCCATTTGTATGCGAATTTCTGATATTCTCCAAGGTCTTTATCAACCATACCAACTAATAGAATGGTTGATGCAACAAGTGGACTCATTAAATGAGCGGGTTGTCCCAATATAGAAGCCCGAGCAATTTCCAATGGGCTAATACCATAGGCTGATGCTGCTTCTGCAAGGATAGGGAGGACTCCAAAATAATAGGCATCATTCGATAAAACAAAAGTGAATGGCATACTTGTAATGCCAACAATGACAGGAAAAAACTGTCCTAATGAAGCAGGTATTATCGCAACCAGTCCATTAGCAATAGCATCAACCATTTTTGTACCGGAAAAGATTCCTGCAAATACTCCTGCGGCAAAAACTAAAAGAACAACAATTAAAGCGTTTCCAGAATGTGCTAGGATACGTCTTTTTTGCATTTCCAGATTGGGGTAGTTAACCATTAAAGCAATGGCGAAACCGACCAAAAATAAAATGGGGGAAGGTACCAATCCCATAATAAGCATGACCATAATGCCTACCACAATTAATAAGTTAACCCACAAAAAACGAGGACGTTTAATGTCAATATGAGGAAATGTTTCAGTGGCTTCATTTTCAACAGTAGCAGCTATTTCATTTTTGAACTCTTCTATGTGTATTACACCAAGTCGTTTACGTTCTTTTTTCCCTAAAATAAATGCGACGAAAATAACCCAAAGAGCACCACCGATCATGGTAGGAATTAGTGGAACAAAAAATTCGGATGCATCAAGTCCCAATACTGCTATTGCTCGGGTAGCAGGTCCACCCCATGGAGTCATGCCACTCATAACACTTAAAGCTAGCATGGCTACTGTGGCTAAAACCAATGGATTCATACCGATTCGTTTATAAAGTGGATACATAGCTGAAACAGTAATGATATACGTTGTTGTACCGTCTCCATCTAGGGCCACGAGTAATGCAAGAATTGTGGTACCCATCGAAATTTTGACAGGATCTCCCTTGACAACTTCTAATAACTTTTTGATAAGTGGGTCAAATAAGCCCGTGTCTATCATAATGCCAAAAAACAATATGGCGAATAATAATAGAGCTGCAGAAGGAGCGACTAGCTTAATGCCTTCCATCATCATAGTGCCAATTTTACTTCCAAAACCACCAACTCCTGCAAAAACGATCGGAACTAAAGTTAAAGCAACAATGGGTGATAAACGTTTGGACATAATTAAATAGGTAAAAACGGTAACCATGGAGATGCCTAAAATTGTTAGAAACATTATTAAATCCCCTCCCAAATTTTGAATGCGCTTTCAAATTGATCTCTGGATGACTAAGAATTAATTTTGTGACTCTTCAGAAAAAATAACTGGTAGATTAATAAGTTTTACACTATGCTTGTGCGCTTTTCTTTATTAAAGGTAATACAGGGAGAACAATAAGTTAAATACATATTTTTTTTGTATTGGTATCAAAATAATTTATTCTTAAAAAAAGTTTGGAGGGAGGAGAGCAAAGAAAGCCAAGGGATAAGTGATACAATTAAGAACTTTTTTAAAATTTAATGCTATTTTTAGTATTTAAAAAGAAGGTCATCATCTAAATATTGTGGATGATAACCTTCTTTTCTTTATAAATCAGACTTTTTCAGTGTTCTTGAGCAAAGCTCTCTCCTTTTTTATTAACATTTAGTTTTAACGTTACTGTTCTTGTCTTTTTTTCTTAAACTTAATTTTAATACCAATCTTAGTAATGGAGGCACTGCGGCATAAATAAAAGCCATCCGAAATAGTTGATAGCTGGTAACAGTAGATACATCAGCATTTACTTCTTGTGCAATGATTCCCATTTGATCCATTCCACCAGGAGCTAAACTTAAAAAACCCGTAATAGTCGATAAATCATAATACTGGGTCAGTAGAAAACTAAAAAACATTGTTGTGCAGATCAAAATCAGTCCGTTCATCAAAGCCAATAATAGTGTTTTTCTTTTGTTGTCAAGTTGTTCCGGTTTTAATAGTAAACCGATATAACCGCCAACCATAAATTGAGATATATCAAGAAGTGAAGGAGGAAGTGGTGGTCCCTGCAAACCAAAAAGGCCTACTGCAGCAACAGCGATTACTGGTCCTAAAAAGTAAGGAGCTGGTAATTTAAATATTTTACCTATTCTTGCTGCGAGGAAACAAATAAGTGCGAACAGAAAGATAAGAGGAAATAAATCACTCCACTCTGGAATAACGTTATCCATTATTTTAGATGAGTCATTGGTACTTTTCGCTGCAAAAATAGGACTGAAAATTAAAAGGGGAACTAAGAAAACAACCATTATCACCCTTGTAACATGGAAAAAGGTTACTGTCGTAATATCAATACCTTTCATTTCTTCTGCAAACACAACAATTTGTGACAAACCTCCAGGAATACTACTCGTTAAGGAGGTAGGATAGTCAACGCCGGAATATTTTGACATAACAAAAGCTGAACATACACACACAAGGACAATTAAGGTTGTAAGGATCAACATTGAGGGAAGGTGACTAATCATGTCAGACAGTGAGCTCTTGGTAAAAGAGATGCCAATTGAATAACCTACAATAATCAATCCAGTATTTCTCATCGAAACGGGCCAAATTAATTTAACGTTTTTGAAACGTGATGCAATTAATAGGGCTGCCATTGGACCTAGAAGCCAGGGGATTGGCAACCCGACAAGAGAGAAAAGGCTGCCTCCAATAATAGCAGTTAGAAGTGCAGCTGAAAATTGGATTGTCTTGCTAGCATTATTTAAATCCCACTTTTTCATATTAATTCTCTTCCTTTGTACTAGTTTTATTTCGATTCGTCTTATTTCTTTTGTTTAGAATCATTAAGAAAATCAATAAATGCTTTTACTTGTGCTAAATCCGTAGTCACATCCCGATAAAAAACCCAAGTCTCTCTATGCAAATAGCTATTATCGCTTAATACAATGGGGAAAGTATACAGTGGTTCATCATTTTTAATACAGATTTCTGGTAAAATGGCATATCCTAAACCATTAAGAACCAGTTCTTTACATGTTTCAATCCGATCTACTTCCATTGAAATCTTAGGTGGTACCGCAAATGTTTCCTGCCACCAGTTCTCAATAGTATTCCTTAACGATTGGTCTGTCTGATAATTAACTCTAGGAAGAAAAGGAAGTTCTTTTAATTCAATTTTTTTACTGGAGGCAATACAAATCTTTTCTTCTTGAAATAACACTTTATTTTCCTGCCATTTGTAAGGACCTCTAACTATCCCGAGGTGTGCTTCTTCTTTTTGAAGCATTTGATGAATTTGAGAACTCCATCCAGTTTTCAAACTAATTTCAACATCTGGATATAGGGTTAGAAATTCTTTTAATAATACTGGTAGTTTATAACGGGCAAACAAGCCAGATACACCCAATCGCAAAGTTCCTTTTACTTTTTTATCCAAATTTGAAATATGTTCTTTTGCAGCTCCTAATTGCTTACGCATATTTTTCGAATATTGAACGAGGTATTCCCCTTCGACTGTAAACTCGACACCTCTTTTGCCTCTAGAGATTAAATTTGTTTTGAACTCTTTTTCCAGCTGTTTTATACGATAGGATAAAGCTGGCTGAGAAATAAATAGTCGTTGTGCCGCCTTAGTTATATTTCTTTCTTCGTAGAGAGTAATTAAAATAAGCCAGTCTTTTTCATCCATAAAATTTTTCTCCTTTAACCATAAAAAATATTTATGGGTAATTATAAATAATAATAATTTCTTTGATTTCTAAAAGTATAATACAACTAATTAATAAAAGAAATCTATCTTTTTATGTAAAGCAATAGACTCACTATAGTTCGCGTTTACTGCATTTTTTCATAAAATTTTTTTATGGCAATGAATAAAAAAACAATATTATTTTTATTCATTATTTTAACTTATTATTTACATGAAGAGTTATCACTACTTAACAGGAGGGGTAAAAATGTCAAATGCACAAAATTATGATGTAGTTGTAGTAGGGGCAGGAAACGCAGCTTTATGTGCCGCAATCTCAGCAAAAGAAGGCGGTGCTAGAGTTCTTGTATTAGAACGAGGACCATTGGAAAAGCGTGGAGGAAACTCTTTCTTCACAGATGGAGCCATACGTGTTGCCTACAATAATTTAGACGCAATCAGAAAAGTAATACCAGAATTAACAGACGCAGAAGCCGAGTTAATTGTTATGCCTGAATACACTGAATCTGATTATTTAGATGATTTAATGCGAGTAACAGGTGGACAGAGTAATCCTGAATTAGCAAAACAGCTGGTTACTAAATCGTATGAAACAATTGCGTGGATGCGTGATCAGGGAATAAAATTTGAATTGAATTTTGAAAATCAATCTTTCGTACAAGATGGCAAGCGCAATTTCTGGGGAGGACTGCCTATCAAAACGGAAGATAAAGGCGTTGGCTTAATGAGACAGCTCTTTGCGCGGACAGAAGAAATTGGCATCGACGTTTGGTACGATTCACGTGCTGTGGAGCTTGTATCAGAGAATAACACTATATCCGGTGTCGTTGTTGAGAAGGATCATACAATGGTAACAGTTCGGACGTCCAGTGTGATTTTGGCTTGTGGCGGCTTTGAAGCCAATAAGCAAATGAGAAGTGAAAATATTGGTGAAGAATGGGAAGCGGCAATTGTTCGTGGAACCGAATTCAACACAGGAGACGGCATTTCCATGGCTATGGCAGTCGGGGCTCAAAAATTTGGGCAGTGGTCTGGATGTCATTCGATAGGGACAGATTATAACGCGCCAAAAGTAGGAGACTTCACGAAACCGGGAGATATTTTTAAAAAGCATTCTTATCCGTACAGTGTCATGCTTAATAATGAAGGGAAACGTTTTGTTGATGAAGGAGCAGATTTGCGAAATTACACCTATGCCAAATACGGCCGTGAGGTATTAAAACAGCCTGGACATGTGGCATATCAAATTTATGATGCACAGGTACGCCCGATGCTGCGTAAAGAATATGACCTTGAAGAAGCGACTATTTATAAAGCAGATACACTTGGAGAGTTGGCTAGTTTACTGCCGGTCAATCAAACACAATTCCTTAAAACGATCGAAGAATATAACAGTGCCGTACAAGATGGCGAGTATAGACCCGCAGAGAAAGATGGCAAAGGAACGAAAGGAATTACTCCTCCTAAATCCAACTGGGCACTTCGAATTGAGCAAGGGCCATTCTATGCTTTCCCTGTAACGTGCGGAATCACCTTTTCGTTCGGTGGTTTGCATGTAGATGCTACGGGTCATGTGTTAAACAAAGAAGAACAACCGATAAAAGGTCTCTTCGCGGCTGGTGAAATGATTGGGGGGATATTTTATGAAAACTATCCTGGTGGATCCGGGATAATGTCTGGCGCAGTCTTTGGAAAATTAGCTGGTTCATCCGCAGCCCACTATATTCAAGAAGTGGTTGAAGCGGTCAATAATCATTGAGTCTTTTCCGTGCATAGTTAATTAGATAAGAATGTGTCCAAAAAGTCTAGGGATACATTAAATAGAAGAATGAAAAACAGCCAAGGCTTAAAATAGCTCTTGGCTGTTTGGTACTTCAAATATTAAAAGTCTTTATGCATTGACTAAAACTCATATCATATAGGGATATGAGTTTTAGAGTATGGCTTTAAGCGTCCTGGTGGCCAGTCATTATGATTTTTTCCTCTATTATAGCTATTCAACTTTAGCACTAGCTGAATGGATCAGCTGGGCACTAATGCGCATGAAGTCAGTGCTGACTTATCAACAGTTACCAGATATCAACTATTTTGTATGATAATATTTATATAGCTGTTCTTCCTATGCTCCGATTGATGATGCTAAAATTGAGCCTGTGAAAAAGGGTACCAGTCAATAAATAATGGGTTGGTTTGTGGATATATAACAAGGATGATAGATAACAATTAGTTTTCTTTTTGCTTAAATACTCTAGTAACCATGAAAATCTGGATTCAGTATCCATATCCTAACTTGTATAAGTGTGAGCGCTGTCTATTCCCAATCCTATTTTATAATTGAATTTTATAGGCATCGGATAGTTGGAGATACATTAGAGTCTGGGCTCTCTTGAAAACTCACTTATACAAAACAAGGATCATTGAAGTAAACTATTTCGGAAAGAATTTTAGTGCCTTTCATATTTTTGAATAGTTCTTTCACTTCTTTTTCTGTGTCAAATTCAAAAATTTTAATATTTCCTTTTAAAAAGACAGTGATGACCCACATTGCAAAGCTTCCAAGAGATATTGCGTAATTTGCAAATCAATTCAAATCAAGCTAATTGATAGGTAAGTTCGTAATTATTTTTCGTGTACACGTATCCCTCTAAAATGATTCTTGCTGTTCGTACCACTTTAATAGCACGAATGTGTCCTGCCAAAAAATCAACTTTTGTTTCCATTATCCCCGCCGGGTGGGCTAATCGAAAAATTTCCTGTTTGATGTCCACCATATCCGATAAAATCGTTTCTTGTAAGTAAGCTCCTGCAGTTGCACAGATTGCCCCTGTAATAGCAAGCGCTTGATGGGGCTTTTGCATCGACATCATTCTGATCATCAAATCCATCTCTGACGCTTTTCTTTCCAATCCGTTTAAATCGACGTAATCCATAGGAGGAGCAATTAGAGTCATTTTAGGCACAGCAGGAGATTGGACAGTTGCTGATTTCTTATCGGAAAATTGACACATTTCAGCTGCAATTGACCGGATTTCTTCTAGTTCATTTAATTTTTCCGGTGAATATTCAGTGGGCAATTCGCTTCCGTTTAGACCAATATCCTGTGCCCTTACAAAAACAAGTGGATTAGCAACATCAATGATTGAAACTTGAATCAGTCGATCCTTCGTTTTAATCATGTCAATTGGATTTCCTGTAGGGAATAGTTTTCCTGTAACTGCTCCTTCAGCACGAGTAAAAGAAAGATAGATAGGTGATCCTTTACCAGGCACGCCTGGAATTGAGCAGCTGCCTTCTGTTTTCACTTGTCCATTTTCAACCTCTACTTCTGCAATAATCAATTTCTGTGTATTCGTGTTAAAGATTTTCACCGTTGTAACAGGTTCTTTTGCCGGAACTAATCCGTGCTCAATTGCGTAAGGTCCTACAGCAGATGAAATATTACCACAATTCCCTTTAAAATCAACCATTTGATTATCGATGCTGATCTGCGCAAATGTATATTCCACATCGAATTCTGGTGAATCCGATTTTTTGATAATCGCAGCTTTACTTGTCAATGAATTGGCTCCTCCAAGACCATCAATCTGTCTCCGATCCGGACTGCCCATCACGTCAAGTAAGAAACCTTCCCAGTGTGAGCGATTCGAAGGCATATGTTCAAAGTTAAGGAACACACCTTTACTTGTCCCGCCGCGCATTACAACTACTGGTACTTTCATTGTATAACCACCTTTTCTCAATACAATATTTATAGCACTACCGGTTCCATTGAGAATATAGTATGATGAGTTATGTAATAAGTAAAATACATATTTTTTTAATAAAAATGATAAAAAAACTTATAATCTAAATGTGGGGGATGGTTAAGTGGACGAAAAAGATTGGATTGCGATAAGGATACTATATGAAGAAAAAAACATTAGCCGTGCCGCAGAACGTTTATATATATCGCAGCCGGCGTTAACGTACCGGCTTAAAAATTTAGAAAAAGAATTTAGCACGAACTTATTTTTCAAAATAAAAGGGGGCATTGAGTTTACTTCCGAAGGGATACATTTAGCGGGCTATGCGGAAGAAATGGTGAAAAAGTTGCAAAAAACGAAAGATTATATGCTGAATATGAAAAATGAGGTTAGAGGAACTTTAAGGCTTGGCGTTTCCAGCAACTTTGCCCAATATAAACTACCAGAAATATTGAAAAAGTTTTCAACACAATATCCTCATGTACAATTTAATGTGAATACAGGCTGGAGTACAGAAATCATGCATCTTCTGGATTCCTCTAGTGTTCAATTAGGCATTCTGCGTGGAAACTATGAATGGTATGGAATCAAATCGTTACTGCATAAAGAAAGACTTTGTTTAATCTCTAAAAAAGAGGTAGACTTAGATGATTTGCCACAACTTCCATTTATAAATTATAAAACAGACAGTTCTTTAAAAAACTTAATAAATGGCTGGTGGCATGATAGATTCCCGGAGCCACCATTTGTAACTATGGAAACAGATCGGCAGGAGACGTGCAAAGAAATGGTCAAAAATGATCTTGGTGTTTCTATTTTGCCGGAAATATGCCTGCAGCCTTCAGATAACTTGCATACATACGGGTTATCTTACAAAAATGGGAAGCCAGTCTTAAGAAATACATGGTTAATGTATAACCAGGATTCTTTAAAACTATCTACTGTGAAAAACTTTATTGATTTCTTGAATAAAAATTCCAATCTTTAACAAAAAAGCACAATGAAATTTATTGATAATTTCATTGTGCTTTTTCGATTTCTTAATTTAATATAAAATGGATTATAAGTTTTTTTTTCGAAAAAGTAAAAAAAATATGTATTTCACTTATTTTAGGAAATGAACTATTCTAAAAATAGAAACCAAATCAACAGGGAACAGAAAATATTATATAATGTTTTTTAACTATTCAAACTTTTCATCTGATTGTAAGCGGTTTCTTTAATAGGAGGGGATTCATATTCTTACGTTACTTGGGATTTCAATGGTCGTTGTCTTTACTTATTTAATCATGTCTAAAAAGTTATCACCTGTTAATTCTCTTGTGGTCGTTCCAATTATCTTTGCATTAATTGGCGGATTTGGTCCAGGGCTCGGAGATATGATGCTCGATGGAATAAAGGTTGTCGCACCTTCAGCCGCTTTGCTATTGTTCGCTATTTTGTTTTTCGGAGTTCTGATTGACGCGGGATTATTTGATCCACTTATTAAAACTATGTTAAAAATCGTAAAAGGGGATCCGGTTAAAATAGCGATAGGAACAGCAGTAATCGCAATGACCGTTGCCTTAGATGGTGATGGTACCACGACTCACATGATTACGATTTCCGCTATGCTGCCTCTTTACTTACGACTTGGTATGAATCCACTTATTCTTGCCACTATTTCT
Organism: Brevibacillus sp. JNUCC-41; assembly: GCF_014844095.1. Classification (NCBI taxonomy): domain Bacteria; kingdom Bacillati; phylum Bacillota; class Bacilli; order Caryophanales; family Bacillaceae; genus Peribacillus; species Peribacillus sp. JNUCC41. The sequence continues at coordinate 3,837,480 of NZ_CP062163.1, forward strand.
ATGCTGGCTGTCAGTATTATGAGTGGTATGACTTCTTGGGGAGGACCTGCAACAAGAGCAATAGCATCTTTAGGTCTCGATGCAAATGAATTCTTTGTCCCGATTATCCCAACACTATTCGCAGGTATTGCAGCTATTCTTTTTACCGCTTATGTACTTGGGAAAAAAGAGCGCAAAAGGCTTGGTGTTGTTCATATCAAAGCTGCACCAGAAATGAAAGGGGCTCTTGCTGAAGCAGCGGTAGCTTCCGCCATACAAGACGATTTAAAGCGCCCTAAATTAATATGGGTCAATCTTTTGTTGACGCTCACGGTTATGGTCATACTTGTAATGGGCTTCGTACCAGTACCTGTGTTGTTTCTAATCGGGTTTGTGCTTGCTTCAATCATTAATTACCCTAATCTAGAACAGCAAAAAGAGCGAATCGTGTCACATGCAGGAAACGCTATAACCGTCGTCACATTAGTATTTGCGGCTGGTATTTTCACAGGGATCTTTTCTGGAACGAAAATGGTAGACGCCATTGCCAATTCATTAGTGGCCATCATTCCGGATTCTTTAGGCTCTTTTTTACCGATGGTCGTTGCGTTCACCAGCATGCCATTTACGTTCGTTTTATCCAATGATGCTTACTACTTTGGTGTTTTGCCAATTCTTGCCGAAGCAGGGGAAGCTTATGGAGTGAGTCCTTTAGAAATTGCCAGAGCTTCCGTACTGGGCCAGCCTGTACATTTCTTAAGTCCACTCGTGGCATCGACTCTTTTACTAGTAGGGATGGTAAAAACAGATATCGGGGAACTACAGCGGTATGCATTTAAATGGGCTCTGATTTGTTCATTAGTCCTTATCATTGTTGCTTTCTTGACAGGGGCTATTGTTTAAAATGTTATCTAACCAAATTCTTCGGACTTAAACGAAAAAGGGCAGTGGCAAAACCAATTATTAATAGTGGTTTTGCCACTGCCCATTTTTTTATTAAGTACCAGGATCCTCGCCGGTAGCTTGAGTAATTATTTTTACGATTGTTTTCGCAAGGTTCATAACCGTGTATAGACGAGTATCATTTAAAAATTGCATGGTTGGCAGCGGATCTATATAATTGACCATTCCTGTAATATGATAATCTCCCACTTCCGGCAATACTTTTTTTAAAGCTTTCCCAGGGACAAGAGGTCCATCCTTCAAATAAACATAGCCGACCTGGTTTTGATTCCCTAAACAAGCATCCACACTAAAAATAAGAGGCTTTTTGAATTGTTTTTTAATTTGTTTCAACGTGTCTTCTAAATTAAATGCATGAACGGGATTTTCTAAAGTACCGTAAACACGATAAGGCACCGTATGTTCTTTAAGCATTGTCCCGACTAAAGGGCCTAATGAATCCCCAACTGATCGGTCCGAACCAATGCACAGAAAGATTACATCTTCATTTTGACATTCAGAAGATTGAATAATCTCTTTGACTTTTAATGCTAAGCAGTTTATTTCTTCGCCTTTTGGTTCCACTGAACAAATTGCTCCTCTTCTTGTAAATTAGACTCATCTTAATTCCCTTTTGTTTTATTATACGAACAAAAAGGACATCATGCATGTAAATATAAGCATATGCTTGAGAATGATAGTTAAACACTCTAAAAAATGGCAGTAATTCAAAACATGCCAGTTAAGTTATTTGGCGAGGAAGTGGGAGTTGGTTTACAACTAGAAAACGTAACGAATTTTATTTTAAAACTACAACTAAGTACACCAATATAAAAATTAATTAACATAATACTGATTATTTACAGTCAATAACTATGATTCCCACCTAAAAAAAAGGATAGAGCCTATAGGCTCTATCCTTTTTTGTTCTATGGTTTAACTAAAATAAAATGATTACCTGTTATTTTAAATTTTGAACTTCAGATAAAATACCATCTAACTCTTTTGCCGCTTTTGTAAGTGTTGGCGCATCAAGAGGGGAAGACGTTGCACCAGCTTCTATTGTGTGAAGGGGAGTTTCGACCTTACCATATAGATCCGGGCTTTTAGCTTTCACGTCGTCTTCAAATGTTTGCCAATATTCCTCAAGCTTCGCTCCACTTTCTTTTACTTTTGTAGCATCCTTGGCTTTTAGCTGTGCATTTAGGTCAGCAATCGTTTGTTTCATATCCTTCACGCCATCACTAATGGAAACAGATTTTGGAGAGGACTGTTCGGTTTTCTTGGTTTCATCAGCTTTCTTTTCGTTATTGGTACCGCAAGCAGTTAAGCTTAATGCAGCTACTACGATGATAGGAACTAGTAATTTACGAGATTTCAATTTTGTTACCTCCAGTATGTACTTTTATTTTACTATCTTTTCTTTTATTTAAAAGTGCTGCAATAACAGCAATTATAAGTAAGATCACCTGAGGGATAATACTTTCCCAGGTTGAATATACACCGAAAAAGTCAATGTTAGGGATGGGTGCTTGAGTTGCCGGTAATAACCCGGCAAGCTGCAACCCATGAATCCCCATGCCTGCAAATTTAATACATAGGTAGAACATCAAAATGCTTGATACGAGGAAGAATGGACGCATTGGAATTTTCAAACCTACCTTGAGTATGAGGTATGAAACAATTACAAGGATGATCAGCCCAATGGCAATCCCAAGTAAAAGCGTTGCTAACTTAATGGAAGCAGCCATCCCGATAAAGAATAGGACAGTCTCTGTTCCTTCACGGAAAACAGCCAGGAACGAAAGAATGGCTAGGGAGAACAAGCTACCGGTATCAAGTGCTTTTGTACTTTGTGTGCGAATATATCGTTGCCATTCAGCAAGACTTGATTTACTGTGAAGCCAATAACTCATATATAGAAGCATCACTGCTGCAAATATCCCTGTCCAGCCGGATATCAAAAAATTGTTACTGCCAAATGCACCAGCAGAAAATAATAGGTTTACAATTACGGCAAGTACAAGGCTTACTCCAAGTCCGGCTCCTACTCCGTACCAGATCCATTTACTTTTCGCTTCATGGCCAGCTTTTCTCAAAAATCCAAGCAAAGCCACCACTACAAGCAATCCTTCCAATCCTTCGCGAAGAAGAATGGTCGTTGCATCAAGCATCGTATAACTTGTCTTTGCTACCAGTGGAGAGAGGTAATCACGCATACCTTCAATCGTTTTTTTTGCACCTGGTACATCTGGGTGATTGGAGGATAGCATGGCGTAGCTAGCAACCATATCCCTTTCTGCATTACCATATATCTTTGAGGATTGAGTAAGGACAATTCCCTCGACATTCAACCATGATTTTCGGAACTTCTCTATGTCCCCTCTTGCGCCTTCGATATCATTATCATTAATCTTCGAAAGAGACTGATTTAGCAGTGTCACAAGTTCTGCTACATTTCCAGTGGTACCTGAATTTTTACCACTTTTAGATGAAGAAGAATACTTACCCTCTATAAACTTTTGATTGGTCTCTTTTAATCTAATTAGTGCATTTTTTAATTTCTCATTATCCACAGGCTGCTGAGCAAAAGCGAACTGAGCTTGACCCATGTTATCTTCAATATCATGATAGGCTGGCTGAGAATGGTTTTTCACTCCATCTTCAATAGAAATCCAAGTAGATGTAAAGGTTTTGTATTGCTTAAAAGCTTCCTTTGTGTCCCCCTTATCCACAGATTGGATAGATTCTACAATTATCTCATTTGCCTTTTTCATATCATCGGATGCATTAGCTGCAAAACTATTTATTGGTAAAATGACAAAAGCTGTGAGTAAAATTAAAAAAGTCGTAACTAACTTGATTTTCATAAAGGCCCCCTATGGATTGAAAAGTATCTTGTTATGTAAAAAAAAATTTGTAATCAGTAATGAAAATCACTATCAATTATATTCATAGAAACTATACGTTCTTTATTAATGGATGTCAATAAATATTCTGATATGAAGGGGTCGATTTAAAACAAGAAGGATGACATGGAGAAGCCAGCAACATTACTAAACTAAGACCAAGAGTCCCCGGGGCAGCTTAGCAGGCCTCTGCCTTATGAATAGACCGAACGAAGGAATGTAAGCGCAAATGACGCTAAGAGACATGGGAGGGTACGTCATCATAAGTTTCGCAGAGATCTATTGTGCATCACATAGTGGAGAAAATAGCTAATGATTTCCATTAGTTTTAGCGAAGTGTACCCTCAATTTAGTAATAAAAACCAGAATTTCAATACTCTGTTTAAAAGTAGGATAAAAAAATAATTCCCCTAATACACTGAGTGGTGCAAACCGTTGATACATCAATGTTCATAGAGGGAGGTTAGTTGAACAACCGCCCCTTTTAAGCATGGTAATAATAAAATGTATGGAACATTACGGCAGCTAGTGCTGCAATTTCTTCCGTGGTTGATTAAATTTAGAGTAGTTTTTTTTCAGGTCCTCATTGTGAGGGCTTTTTTTGTTGAAAATGTAAACACCCGTGTATATTGTATCGGATGAAATTCAAAAGGATTATTTTGAAAATAAGCCCATTTTACTAGATTGGTTAGATATACTTGAAAAGCAAAATTGAGAGGGTCATTTAATGAGTAGGGAAGTGTAAAAATGCTCTGGAAAATTTACTTTTGGCTAATTATAGCTATATCGATAGCTTCAATGTTTGTAGAAGCGGTTCATGGTCCGGTGATAGAAACTACGGATACTGTTATCAGCATTATTTCCACAATTGGATTATTTGGTTATGTATATAACAAACAATTGTTATCAAAGTCATTCTGGAAATTCGTATTTATAATAACTGTAATTGAAGTGCTTGCATACACAATGTTGGATGTGCTTAATGATCCAGAACTTGGAGTAGGGGGAATGATTTTCGTTACAGCTTTCACGCTTATCATAATGTTTCCTTTCTTTTTAGGTTTATATAGATATGGATTCCGTAAGCAAAATTTAGCTTAGTGTCTTCATAATAGCAGGTGCATTTGTTTGAATAAGGCATTAAAAAAGGAGATTACAACATATGTTAACAGTCGATAATTATATTGAGTCTATTAAAGATAACCTTGAGAAACATTCAGATCTTATAGTAGGTAAGCTTAAAAATATCATTACATACAACTTTTTTTCTGAAATAGATTTGTTGGATTTTACCGCATTTATTGAGCCTGCAAATTTTGGAATTTCAATAAGGATGTTCTCTATGGATAGAGAAGCCAATGAAGTTTTTTATGAAGGTAATGACTCAACAGTTTTCGCAGGTAGTGTTGATATAGTTTCTGATGTTACATACTATCAGTTAATCGAAAATTCATTGGATGATTTTATTGATAATTTTTACGAAGAAAACTATCCAGCAATATACGAGTTAGAACAAAAAGCGTTTACAGGTTGGTTTAGTCAATGTTGGAAAAAATCAGGTGGAGATATATTGAAATTACCATCATTCTTTGTTTTCCACGATGATACTAAATCATATGAGTTGAAAAATAATCTATGGATTGATGATGAAGAAAAATGGTTATAAAAAACGATGAAGAATGCCTATATATAGGCATTCTTTTTTATTATCGAGATATCAGCATTAACGAGTAACATAGCTTATTTTTAAACATCTCATATTTGCACCCAAAGCTTTGGCAGATTTAGTAACAAAATTGAATACTGAAACATAATCATCAGGCCACTAAGGATCAGTTGGCCATCAAAACAGCTGAAAATTACGAATAGGTTAAAGAGCTTGCTGCAGCTAACAAAATACAATTATAAACTTGAATGCTACGCTTAAATATGGGGAAGAAAAGGCTGGAAAAGCTGATAAATTAGTCACTGAACTTGAAAAGGAAATTCAAAAGGCTAATAAAGAAGTGGAGAAACACGGCAAAGAGGTTGAAAAAGTGAAAACTAAAACTGAGGCTGCTGAACCAATGACAAAAGAAGAAGTGGATGCAATAGATATCACTATAGATAAAGTAGATACAACATCAACAGAAGATCTACATTAAGAAGAATATCAATTTTAGTGAAATTTGTTTTTTGTCTCAACTGTTCTTTACGATTGAGGAATTAACAGCTTAAGTACGACTGACATCTAGCTAAAAAAATTCCAAAAGATTAAAAAATTAGGAAGATTATTTGTAAAACATGGTAGAATAACATTCTAGTAAAAATGTCATAGGAGGAATTTATTAATGAAAAAATACTTAATGGCAGCAAGTGCTTTTTTGGGGGTAATATGTCTCATCTTGGTTAGCGGAGTCTTGAAGGTTTCAGCAAACGTTGGACTGGATTCCATGCAAGCAGCAAAGCTAATTAATGTAAATGCTGTTAATCATGCAATCCTTAATGGAGATGGAGATTACGAAGATTATTGGAAGTTCACGCTGAAAAAACCAGGTCAAGTCACCTTTAACATTAATAACTATCCAGGATATGCATGGGATTTTGAAATCCTGGATGGTAGTGGAAATGAGTTTACAGGTGGAACTACCGATTACAGCAATAAAGCCATGGGTGTAACGGCAAGGAAAGTAGGATTGCCAGCTGGTACATATTACATACATATTGAAGATTATACTAATTCTATTAACAAAACCTATTATTTTGCTGTTAATTTTGAAGAAAATGCAAATGTGGAATACGAATTCAACAATAGTTCAAGTGCAGCAAATAAAATTAAATTAAATACACCTTACGTGGGTGAGATACAAAATTATAGTGATGAGGATTATTATAGATTCACCCTTCCTGAAAGTGGAGCTGTCACTCTCAATATGAGTCAAAAAGCTGGCATCGGATGGAGTGCGAGTATTTTAAATTTAGAGGGTGAAGTGCTTAGTGAGTTGACGACAGAATATTCTTCGAACGTCACAAAACCGACGGAACGGACGGTCGGGCTACCTAAAGGAGAGTACTTAATCCATATTGAAGACTATTCCAGTTCAACTCACCAGCCCTATGCCTTTAACGTGAAGTTTGCAAAGTCAACTGCCTATGAAAAAGAATTCAATGACAACGCCCAGCAGGCAAACAGTATTGGATTGGGCAAAAACTATTATGGGCATCTCCAAAGTTACAATGACGCTGATTATTTTACGTTTTTTCTATCAAAACCATCAAGTGTATCTCTAGAGATGGGAAGGAAGCCATTTGTTAGTTGGTATATGAGCCTCTATAATTCAAACGGTGATGAAGTGGGATCCTTTAATACGAAGTATGACCAGTTTGCAAATGGAATAGAATCGAAGAGGTATTCCCTTCCTGCAGGGCGGTACTATATATCGGTGAATGATTATACAAACACTCGCAATCATAAATACCAACTGGTTGTAAAAGTTCCAACGCCGTCTATTAGCAGTAAGTCGGTACAAATAACAAATTATGTAGGCAAATCGGATAGCGTGAAAGTGAGTGCCCTGGCTAAAGGCGATGTAGTGAAGTTGTTCGATTCGAAAGGAAAGCTATTTGCTACATCTAAACCAGTATCAGGTACCTCTACAACTTTTAGCATCAAACAATTAGGAAAGAATGCCGGTTTTATCTATGTGTCGAACACCCGAAGTGGAATGCTCGAGAGTTCTAGAGTAAAGGTATCGTTTAAAGCAGAACCGAAGACACCTAAGCCAAGCGCTTCCAACATTATGATTAAGAATAATAAGGGGAAGTCAGATACAGTAATAGTCAAAGGATTGAAAAAAAGCGACGTTGTTAAACTCTATTCATCCTCCGGGAAGTATCTATCTAGTAAAACATCCACTTCTTCCTCTGCAACCCTTACGGTTAAGCAGTTAGGTAAGGGTTCAGGTTCTGTTTATGTAACAGTGACACGCCCTGGAATGAATGAAAGCGACAAAGTGAAGAAAACATTCAAAGCAGAATAATGCATATTAGAGTTGGGACAGTATATTAAAGAAAAGGGGGCGGCACTCAAATTGAGAGCCGTCTTTTTAGTAAAAAGAAGAGAATTAGTTATTCTTAAATAGGATGGGAAATTTGCATTGGAATTTTGGTTTATCTCATCTTTTTCATCTCATAAGTTAAGATTTCTCTTAATATATAGGCTATATATTTTGGGGTTTTATTACATGTAAGATTTTTTAATGACCGTTAATGTGGATTATTTTCAGAAATAATGCTGTTATTTGTAAAATACATACTTTAAGACGGGACGCTTATGAAAAAAAACGCAACTAGCTTTAATGTTTCTCTTAATACCTCTGGCAATATTAATTTCTTTTTGGTTTTCGGAAGCCTTATTACGAGGGGAATATGATTTAGCTATAGATGGTTTTGTTGTAGCCAGAGCCTTAATAATTATTTACACATTACATTTATTAGGGGAATTAGGAGAATTAATTATTAAAAACAAAAAAGATTAGCCATGAGCTAATCTCAGTTTATAGACAAAAGGGGTTCGGAATTAAAAAATTCTGAACCCCTTTTGAAATTTCATTTAAATTTTCGCCTAAAGTTAAGAGATTGGGCTCTTCGAGCCCACTATGTTATGCCATTTTTGGACCTCGCCATGTCCAATTGGCCATCTTCTTTAAATTAATGGCAGCGAAAGTAAGCATCGCCTGCATCGACAATTTTTTAAGTCCCCTTAAAGTAGTCCAACGCATACCATGCTTTTCTTTTGCATCTGCGAATACACGCTCAATCGTTTCTTTACGCTTCGCATATATAGGTTTTACATCTTGATGATGACGCAGATGATCTGCTTCTTCCACATGTGTTTGCCAGATATGCCGTGTCACCACTTTTTGACAGTCTTTGCTTTCTGTACACCGAGATAAAAATGAGCACGTTGCACAGATGTGTTTGGGGGATTTATACTCGCGATAGCCCTCTTTATTTGTTGTTGAGTACTTTAATAGCTCGCCCGAAGGGCAAAGGTAACAATCAAAATGTTCATCGTATACATAGTCCTGTTTGCGGAAAAATCCTTCTTTAGTGCGAGGACGTGTATAAGGTAAAGCCGGTATGATTTCTTTGTTAAATAGGTAGCTTGTAACCGCTGGTGTTTTATAAGCTGCATCTGCGGCAACGGCTTCCGGTTTTCCAACTTTCTCAATCACTTGTTCAACTAGTGGCTCTAAGATCTGGCTGTCATGTATATTTCCAGGTGTTACAATCGTTCCCAATACAAAACCGTTGCGGTCTGCGGCCGCGTGGAATGAATAGGCAAACTGTTTTGTTCGTTCATCTTTCACATAGTAGCCACTCTCAGAATCCGTTGTACTTTCTTTAATCTCTTTGGTCTCTTCTTTATCAAATTTATCTGGTGGAAAAGGCTTTTTTCCATGGTTTTCACGATCTTGATTGATTTCTTCTTGAAGACGTCCTTGATACGCTCGTGTTTCTTTACGAACGATTTTCTTTTCAAATTTCCGTTTATTCGCACTGGCCTTCACATGTGTGGAATCCACGAAAACGTGTTCAGCACTTATTAACTTTTTATTAGCAGCTGTCATTAAAATGCGATAGAAAATCTGTTCAAATAGGTCTGTATCTTTAAAGCGTCGTTCATAATTTTTCCTGAATGTAGAGAAATGAGGTAATTTTTCATGGAAACCATAGCCTAAGAACCAACGGTAAGCCATATTGGTTTCAACTTCTTCAATCGTTTTACGCATGGAACGAATACCGAAGGTATATTGAATGAAAGTCAGTTTAACTAAAATAACGGGATCAATACTTGGGCGTCCTATCTCTGAATACATATCTTTCACCAAGTCATAAATGAAAGTGAAGTCAATGGCAGCCTCTATTTTACGAACCAAATGGTTCGTTGGCACCAGTTGATCTAAAGTAATCATTTCAAGTTGATCTCGCTGAATAGAATCATGTTTAGAAAGCATCCTCATCACCTCAAGTTTTAATACTTCTATTTTAAAACAAAAATGACTCCAGGCAAAAGGTTCTATCTAAAAGGTAAGACAAAGTTGATTGGAACGGAAGGTACGAGACTCCTGCGGGAAATGCGCGTCTAGGAGAGACCCCGTAGGCGAAAGCCGAGGAGGCTCCCCGACCGCCCGCGGAAAGCGAGTGCCTGGAGTGGAAATCAAGGTCCAAATTGTACAAGCCATAAAAATAGACAAACTCGATTTTCATCGAGTTTGTCTACAGTCTGAGATTAGCCATGAGCTAATCTTTTTTTATGGATTAATAGTTGACCAGTCCGTATTCACCGAACTTAACTTTTTTGACTTTATAATTCTTCTTTGTAATGGTATCCCCATTGTAGATATTAATGGTGTGGTTTTCTCCTGTTTCAACAGCATATTTCACTCTATATCCCATATAGACTCGTCTATTAGGACCAACATCTAATGAATAGTTATTAGCACTTGATTTAGAAAATCCTAGACTGATGCTCAATCCTTTTATACTGCCAGATACAGTCGGACTAAACAAAACAAAAATGGAAATCATTTTGTGATTTCCATTTTTGTTTCTGTATTTTTTAGGTCATAAAATTCGTAGATTAAGTTTTGATCCACCTATTGCAGTTGAATTTCTAATAACTGGAATAAATATAAGGTTAAACATCTTCTCCAACAAATGCTTGCCAAATAATCAATTTTAAAAGGCCGTAATTTAATATACTCCCTTTTTCATTGAGATTATATTAAAAAATTCATTTTTTGTTATTGATAGGTTTTTGTATTACCTAATCTATATATTCTTAAGGTAGCAAGGCTCATTATCTTGTGAGTTTTAAAGGAAGTCTTTTCACTCCAAAAACGAACGGACTTGGAATCGCCTCCAGCTCAGCCCCTTTTACACCCTCCAATTTTGCAAAAGTACTTAAAAGTGTCACCAGAGCTACTTCTGCCTCTAGACGTGCAAGCGGGGCACCTAAACAAAAATGAATACCAAACCCGAAACTCAAATGAGGATTTAATTTCCTTTCTAACGTAAACCGATTAGGTTCTGCAAACTTTTGTTCATCCCGGTTTGCCGAACCGACCCAGCAAATTACTTGTTCCCCCTTTTGGATTGTTTTGCCCCCAACTTTGACATTTTCCTTTGTAACACGGCCAATTGCCTGTATTGGAGGATAAAAGCGTAGTGTTTCTTCTACCAATTTTGGTATTAAAGGCAGATTTGTCCTAGCTTGTTCTTGAATGTTTTTATCTTCTGTCATGTAGCGTACGGCATTTGTAATCAAATTAGTTGTAGTTTCATTGCCCGCAACTAATAATAAAACACAGAAAGATAGTACCTCTTCTTCTGTTAATTTTTCCCCATCAATTTTTGCTGCTAATAATAGCGAAATTAAATCTTCTTCAGGCTTATTTTTTCTCTCTAAAATTATTTTTTTGAAATATTCTTTAAGAAACTCGTTTCCTTCCTTGCGTTTTTGTGTCATTACTTGGAAGGCTTCACTTGAATTGTCTTTGGCCCCTTCCACGAGAACATCGGAATAGGTTTTAAAAAGATCGCGATCCTTAGTAGGGACCCCCAATAATTCGGCAATTATAATGACAGGCAACGGACCAGCAAGATCATGAACGAGATCCATGGTTTCCTTCCCATTAACTTGATCGAGAAGATAAAGTGTCACTTCTTCTATTTTATTTTTTAAATCCTTCACTGCTTTAGGAGTGAATGCCTTGTTCACTAAGTTTCTCATTTTCGTGTGTCTAGGAGGGTCCATTGTCAAAATGCTTCCTTGAAGAGTTCCAGACCCTCGTTCCGATGAAAATAGTTTTGGGTTTTTTAGAATATAATGAACGTCTTCATATCGAAACACATCCCAACAGCTTCGAGCCTCGTCGTACCTTACAGGAGTTTCTTGTCTTAAACTATTAAAGATTGGAAAAGGAAATAATTGATCTGTGTTCAAAGCAATTTCGCTCATGGGGATGAGATTAGCATACTGCTCCACTGCGCTTGTTGATTTACGTTCTTGTTTCATGGTTTCATCTCTCCTTTTAATGTGTCTAATATTCATGCAGAAAATAGTGATGAACCGGTTCATTAACTAAGATAACAAACTCGTAATTTGGTTTCAATTGACATAAATTGAGAAATTTTTCAATAAGAAGAAAGTAATAACTCGGGAAATTTGATTCACCACCTATTGAAAAACTCTTTTGAGTTTCATAGCTTCTCGTTTAAGGTCATGCCAGCAGTATAACTATATATACTGCACCCTTATCCACTATTATTTTAAGTCTGCCGCTGAAGTTTTTTATTTTACTGGAACAGAAAATTGTATCATAAGAGTTAAAAGACACTCACTCTTATAAAGGAGTGTTTTTTTGTGCAGAAGCCCACCTAATTATCTAAATTTTCCGAAATTACAATTGACCATAACGAGATGATTGTTTTAGAATTGATATGTATATGAAATTATGTTTTATATATAAAACGAAGAAGAGGGAGGAACGGTAATACCTTATGGACAATCTTCAATTGAAATAAAAATATATTTGATTTGGGGAGGTAAGTAATATGTTTAAGAATAAATTGGCGTTCGTTCTGCTTTGTTTAGTGTTTATAGTATCTGGATGCAGTTCAAGTGAAGAAACAACTACAGAAAATAAGGGGAATTCAGGAGGGAAAGCGATTAAGCTTACTTTTACGGAACCTGCACGGTTGTTGTCAGTTGCCCCATTATATGTAGCCATCGAGCAAGGATTTTTTGAAAAAGAAGGAATTGAAGCTGAGATTGTATCTGGTGGTGGAGGAGCACAAGTCATTGCTTCTGTATTATCGGGAGAAGCTCAATTTGCCGTCTCAGGTCCTCGAAGTATGTTCACTCCTCTTGACAAAGGTGAAGATTTAATGGCGATTCAATCTTTAAATTCAGCGCTTACCTATCAAATTACACTCTCTAATCAATATCTAAAGAAAAAGAAAGTTTCTAAAGACTCATCACTTGAAGATAGAGTTGCTTCATTGAATGGCGCAACCATCGGTACAAATCTTGTTGGCGATTCTGGAGACGTATACACCCGATATTTAATGCAAATGCATGGTGTTGATCCCAATACTTTTAAAGCAGTCAAATTAGCAGGGGATGGATCGAAGATTGGCGGTATGCAGGAGGGAGTTGTTGACGGGGGGATAGCATCACCTCCGATGGGTTTACAAGCGGAAAGTAAAGATGTTGGTGAGATTGTAATCAATACAAGTGAAGAGCCAATGTATGGGAATATGGTCTGGGAAGCTGTTTTTGCTAAAAAAGAATATTTAGTAGAAAATCACGAAACATCTTTGAAAGTAGTTCGGGCAATAGGGAAAGGTATGGAATTCACACGTAATCATCCAAGAGAGGCAGCCGAATCAATCGTATCTTATTTTGATGGAATTGATGTCGATATTCTAGAGGAATCAATTATCGGATTGAAAAACACTTTTAAAGGCTATGGAGAAATGAATCAAGAAGCTTGGGACAATGCTCAGGATCCATTAGTTGAATTTGGTAAGTTGTCAGGCGTTTCTACTAAACAGGATACTACTGAAGATGTTATTTGGACAAATGGTTATATAGAAGAAGCTTTTAAAAAATAAGTAGATAGAAAGGAGATGATAGTCAAGATGGAAAACGCACAAAAGGGAAATTTCAAATTGTCCACTCGTTTTTTGGATGTTACTTACGTAAACAATAAAACCGGTGCAGAAGTGATTGCCCTGCAGAATATAAACCTACATATCAAAGATGGTGAATTTATATGTATTGTAGGGCCGAGCGGCTGTGGGAAAACCACTTTTTTAAATACTGTAGTTGGATTACTGAAGCCAAGCAAGGGAGAAATTCTATTAGATCAGCAAAAAATTGATGGTCCTGGAAAGGACAGGGCAATGGTTTTTCAAAACCCTAGTCTATTACCTTGGAGAACGGTTATGGAAAATGTTCTCTATGGAGTTGAACTGCAAAAGCAAGTAACCGCAGAGAAAAAGAAAGAGGCCAAAGAATTTATTGAAATGGTCGGTTTAAAAGGTTATGAAAATCATTATCCCCACGAATTGTCAGGAGGGATGCAGCAAAGGGTAAACTTGGCTCGAGCATTAACGGTAAACCCGTCATTAATATTACTGGATGAGCCATTTTCGGCTTTAGACGCACAAACCAGGGAATTTATGCAAGGTGAGTTACTTAGAATATGGGATGAGACAAAAAAGACAAGTCTTTTTATTACACACCAAATTGATGAAGCGGTATTTTTAGCTGATCGAGTTTTTGTTTTTGGGGCAAGACCAGGCCGTGTAGTGGAGGTTGTGGATGTTGATATACCTAGACCGAGAGATCTCCAGGTGAAGCGGAGCCCGGAATTTTTAGAGTTTGTAGATCATATATGGTCCATTATTGAACAGGAGTCTTCAAAACAAGGCTTCGATAATAAAGAAAAATAATACAGGGAAAGGAGAATAATATGACAAAGGGTACTATCCAACTTACACAATCAAAGCACAAGATAAAAAAGGCGAAGAAAATAAAAAAAGAAAAGAAGTCATTTTTTATCAGTGTTGCTTCTGTTTTAATATTCCTGTTGCTTTGGGAAGTTGCTTCTCAAAATGAATGGATAAATCCATTGTTCATTAGCTCACCAATTGAAATTGCACAAGCGGCAGTTTTAATGGTCCAAGAAATTTCTTTTTGGGAAAATATGAAAGTGAGTGGTTACGAATTTATTGCAGGCTTTGTTTTAGCCATACTTATTGGAATTCCAATTGGTGTGTTATCGGGCTGGAATTCCAACTTTAATGCTGTAGTTAATCCTTTCATTTCAGGATTATATGTAACTCCTAAAGTCGCCCTTTTACCAGTGATCATAATTGCGTTCGGTATAGGCCCAGCATCAAAAATTGTTATAGTATTTTTGATGGCCTTCTTTCCAATAGTGATGAGCGCTCAAAAAGCAATGTTAACATTAGATCAAAACTTAATAAAAGCAGCAAGAACATTTAGTGCAAGTGAATTTCAAATTTTTAAAACGATTGCTTTGCCTTCGACGGTACCATTCCTTTTAAACGGTATTCGCTTAGGTATTGGTCAAGGATTAATTGCTGTAGTTGTAGGTGAATTATTCGCTTCGACAGCTGGTATAGGATATCAATTGACAAGCAATGGTCAAAATCTGCAAACAGATCGTATGTTTGTTGGAGTGTTGGTCATTACGATTACGGGAATCATTCTTACTTCATTATTAGGCATTATTGAAAGACGCTTTTCTTCTTGGAAACCAGAAAATAGTTAATTTGATTTACACTTTAAACGTCATTATTAAGTATAGCTGCGCAAAACTGTTACAGTGTAAAAGCCTCAAGACAATATTTCAAGTAAGCTTAAATATGGAAAAGGTAATTGTACACGAGTTTGTAGACAAAAGGGGTGCCGTGTGAATATTTAAATAAAGTTGATTGGAACGCAAGGTACGAGACTCCTGCGGGAAAGCGAGTCCAAGGGGGATCCCACAGGCGCCAAGAGTGCCGAGGAGGCTCCCTGACCGCCCGTGGAAAGCGAGTGCCTGGAGTGGAAATCAACATTCATATTTTAACTCCCAATCTTAATATCGAGTTTGTCTACAGTCTGAACAAAAGGTGCTTCCTATACGAAGCATCTTTTGTTTAGCATGCTTTTCAAACCTAATCCATCTTTAATTGAAGATTTCCTTTCCAAGTCCATCTCTTATTTACTTTATTCAGCGATGATTACATCTCAGAATGTACTCTGATTCGTTATTTTTACTGTTTCACTTCACAGCGAGATAGAAATTTTATTGAAGTTCTCACGTATCCATGATACCTTCAGTTTATAGTGAATGGTTGGGAGGAATAGGTTTTGAACACTAAGGCGTTTTTATTGGCATTTATTACTGTTATTATTTGGGGATCTACATTCGCTGCTATTCGTGCAAGCTTGCATGGCGGGTATTCAGCCGGCCATTTGGTACTTGTTCGTTATCTTATAGCATCAGGGATTTTTGTCCTTTATGCTCTATGGCCTGGGGTGAAATTTCGACTCCCGAAAAAAGAGGATTTACTGAGGATATCGATCCTTGCATTTATTGGTATTAGTATTTATCATATCGGGGTGACATTCGGGGAACAAACCGTTTCGGCGGGAACGGCTGGAATGCTGATTGGTTCAGCACCTGTTTTCATCGCGATCATTGCTTCGTTCGTATTAAAAGAACGCCTCGGCCTATTCGGATGGATTGGTTTAGGTATAGGATTCACAGGGATCACTTTAATAACATTAGGTACTGCAGGCCCTTCCTTGAATATTTCTGAAGGTGCATTTTTAGTGCTGATGTCTGCTATTGCTTCTGCGGTGTTTTTTGTTTTCCAAAAGCCGCTGTTTAGCCGCTATAATCCGATTGAATTGACAGCTTATTTCACATGGATCGGTACAATACCCTTTTTCATATTTTTCCCTGGGTTATTTCAAGATATTCAACACGCTACAATGGAAGGTCATTTATCAGCGATATTTGTTGGTATTTTTCCTGCAGCCATCGGTTATGTAACTTGGGCAGTCGCACTTTCATTAGGAAAAGCCAGTTCCGTTTCCAGCTTGTTATACCTTGAACCCGTGATTGCCATTTTCGTCGCTTGGGTTTGGCTGCGGGAAGTGCCTAGTACTCTTTCAGTCATGGGCGGCGGAATTGCGATATTAGGAGTTCTCGTCGTTAATGGGTTCGGAAAGTATAAATCAGTAATGAAAAAAGCAGCATGATAGTTGTTTAAACTGAAGACAATTGCAGCATTTTAAATCCATCATGAAGAATGAACGTTTATCCTTCTTGAACGACTCAACACATAGGAGGGCACCCAATAAAGGAATTCACCCAGGTTGCAGAGATCGATCAGTTACACCTTACACCTGGGGAATTGGATTTTTCCTCCTCTTTTAATTATTTAAAATTAAATCTATTCTTAAAGTCCCAATCCAATTTAAATGAATTGTTTTCACTTGTTAAAAATTTAAAATCGATATAGGACTTTTCTTTTTTAGACATTTCGTCGACAAATGGCGAATAAGTACGGAATACCAATACATTTTTCTTTTCATCAAACTCTACAAGTCTTAGCCAGCCATTACCCCCTCGATAATTCGTTTGGTAATTGACCAGCATTTGAATGACATCATTTCCTGAAGAATTATGTTTTACCCGATGTGCTATCCCAAAATAATGCCCATTAACCGTCATGAACACTTGATTATGGTCCTTTACAAGTTCATTCCAAATCAGCCGTCCATTAGACGACTCGACGCCGATGGTGGTTTTATCATCCTTAACCTTCGGAAATATAATATCATGTGAGACGAGGATTGTCGGTTTATCTTTATGCAGATCTAGAACCTTTTTTGCCCATTCCAGGTCCTTATGCAGATTTTTCATATCGACTATCAAGACTAAGTATTCATAACTCCCTGCCTTAACAATTGCATATGAGCTATACCCAGAGGGAGACGACCCCTTATAGTATGTTTTATTCAAAAAACGCTGCGGCCCATAATGTGTTAAGAAAGGGTCTCCGGCCGCATAGTCATGATTCCCGGCCGCCATCATATATGGAACATCCTTTTTATCCAAAAGGGAAATGGCACCGAGGGAATTCTGCCATTGTTTTTCTAAATCACTATCGACTATGTCCCCAACAAATGTATTCATGATAATATTGTTCTTCTTAGTGTTATTGGAAATCCAGTTCATTTGGCTATTGAATATCTCTGGATTTTGACTTGAATATTTCTGGGTATCTGGAACAAAAAGAAAATTATAATTCTTCTTATTCGTTAGAAAGGGTAAAGCTTTGTTTGATCCTTCGAATGGTTCATCGTCACGGGCATCTTTCACAAGCCATTCTTTTTCGGTTAAAGCCTTTCCAGCAATTCGGATTTCCTGAATATTCCCTTTGAATAGTGCATTAAACTTATTTCCCCACTCAGATGCCCCGATGTTCCAGCCTTTACCTTTAACTGCTGCAATACCTATTACTTTTTCTGATTTTCCGTAATCACTTATGCCATTCAACGTTAAAGTCGTCGTGTCACCATCATTAACAACTGCCAAATGGTACCATTCATCAGCATTTAATGATCGAGACCAATTGCTTACATTATAATTTAAATTAGATGGATGACTTGTCCAGTGGATTTTTTGATCACTGGATACAGTTAAAGAAGAAAGGATTTTCTTCTCGCCTTCCATTTTATTAAGATCGGCAGCCTGTCCTTGTCTAGAGAAAAGCCCCATGAGACTCTTGGAATCACTTGGCAACTTAAAAATCGCTTCAATGGTAAAACCCTTATCGAATTTCTCCGAATTGATAGGTGCATCCTTTTTGGTTTTGAAATACCTACCTGTAGGGGCATTTTCATAATTAGCGAACTCCAAGCTATTCACTTTTTCTTGATCATGATAATCTTCTTCAGACCATTGAATCATTTTATTTAATTCAGGCGAGGCAGGATCACCAATCGTCACCAACTCTAAATCATTTCCATGCTTGCTTGTATCTTCTATAATTAAATTACCTTTATCGATTGAACCGCTTTTAACATGTTGTTTTGTGAATTTCCAATTTGCTACGATATTGCTTCGATTATTTTCAGCAACGGAATCAGCCGATTTGGCAATGCCAGGAACAATCATACATAAGAGTGAGAGACCTATTAATGCTTTTTTCATTCTCATAAAACATTCACCCCAATACATTTTGATTAAGCGATATACATTTATCCTTTTAGACTACCTGGATTAATTTGTAGCGAACTAAGCCTAGGTAGAATTCCGTATGGCTGCAATATGGTATAGTTTGCTTATCTTCTCGATAACTTATTAAGGTTGAGTAAAAAAGACTTATTCTTTTCAAGGGAATTAGGAGATAAGTCCTGATGTGCACAAATTATCTTGTTGAAATCAAGGATTACAACTAATTGTCAATAGAGGTTTGCAGTAATTTGAATTTCAGATGGCGAGGTAGGAAATAAGCAACGTGTTAGTATAAAGACAGTGATTTTTATCAAGAAAATGAGGTGAATAAAATGGTGGGAAGGAGATAGGTAGCCTCCTGTAATAGAAATGGTATTAATCTTAGGAGGCAATCTTGAATTATAGGAGATGTATGACTGTGAAACAAAACAAATACGATGATGCAAATTTCTTTTCTGCGTATGAGCAAATGCCACGATCGGTCAAAGGACTTGAAGCTGCTGGAGAATGGCATGTACTAAAAGAGCTAATGCCAAATCTGCATAACAAGAGTGTACTTGATTTGGGGTGCGGTTTCGGCTGGCATTGCCGATTTGCCCGAGAGCAACAGGCCAGTTCCGTCGTAGGTGTGGATATTTCCGACAACATGCTACAAAGAGCACGCGAAAAAACGGATGATCCTTCCATTTCATATATGAAAATGCCCATTGAAGACATCGATTTTTCCGGCTTTGAATTTGATGTGGTTATCAGTTCGTTGGCGTTTCATTACATTGAGTCCTATGAGTCAATCTGTAAAAAGGTCCATGATTGTTTAAAGCCTGGAGGCACTTTTGTATTCTCGGTTGAACATCCAATCTTTACTTCCCGTAAAGAACAAACTTGGTATGTAGATGTTCACGGAAATCATCTGCATTGGCCAGTTGACAATTATCAATTCGAAGGTGTGAGAGAAACAACCTTCTTAACCGAAAACGTAGTCAAGTATCATCGTACGATTTCAACATATATAAATGACTTGATTGGTGCTGGATTCAGCATAAGAGCCGTAAAGGAACCGATGCCATCTGATGAATTGTTAAAAAGTGTTCCTGAAATGAAAGATGAAAATCGAAGGCCGATGTTTTTAATGATTTCAGCAGTAAAGGAACCGAATTCTATGAATGAAGGAATCAAGTAAACGGCAAAAAGGCGTCTCTGCGAAAGTAGGGACGCCTTTTTACTATTATCATTATTTCTTTATACAATAAAGCGTTGATTAACGGCTTTAATTAGGTAATGATTAAATCAGTAACGTATGGAAAAGGGACTTTGGGGAGGGAAATTGGTTGGAGAAGGTATTTCCGCTTATTGAAACACGACGATTGATCTTAAGGGAAGTAACAATAGAAGACGCGGGTGATATGTTTAACTATTTATCTGATATAGATGTAGTGAAGCCAATGGGGTTAGATCCGTGCCAAACAGTAAATGACGTATGGGATGAAATTAAATGGTACGAATCTATATTCCAGGAAGGTACGGGAATCAGATGGGGAATTACATTGAAAGATTCCAGTAAGGTTTTAGGAAGTTGCGGTTTTCTGAATATGGTCACCAAGCATCATCGAGCTGAAATTGGATATGAGTTAAGTAAGGATCATTGGGGGAAAGGCATTGCTAGTGAAGCATTGGAAGCAGTTGTTAAGTATGGTTATCGCCACTTTCACCTGGAAAGGATTGAAGCGTTAATTGAACCTGATAATCTCCCATCCCAAAAACTTGTGGAAAAACAAGGATTTAGAAGAGAAGGATTGCTAAGGCATTATGAATATACTTGTGGTAAATTCGATGATTTATATATGTACTCACTCATAAAAGGAGATTTTAATGATATTTCCTTTAATTCTTTATCATGATTTTAAAAGAAAATTTGGTAATGTTTTTTACTTTTGTTTATAAAATTTGTACGTAGGGAACTCGCTTTCCGTGGGCGATCGGGGAACCTCCTCGGCGGTCTTTGCGCCTGTGGGGTCTCCCCTAGACACGCTGTCCACGCAAGAGTCTCGAACACACGATCCAATCAACTTTGATTTGAAATTTAGAGAAACCCTTTTGTACATAAAATGGAATCGGATTTTGAAATCGACTGGATATTTTAAAACTGAAGGCAAATCTGCTTTTATTCGAGTTTGTCTACATCAGAGACCGCTAAAAAAGCGGTCTTTTTCTATAGCTGAAAATTTCATGAAAAACCATTTATGTACATGAAATCTTAGTTTCCTCACTTGCTTGTATAATCTCTTTCAACCTTGCAAATTTGTGTTGAGTATGACGAGTACCAATCTTTCATCCCTTTTTCTTGTGCTTTTTTGTGAGCGGCATTTTCTTTCCAAAGCTTTATGGCATCCAGGGACTTCCAATAGGATACGGTAATTCCTGACCCGTTTTGATCTCTTACGCTTTCTACTCCTAAATAGCCATCTTGTTGAGCGGCAAGTTCATCCATCAATTCCGCGGTTGAATTATAGCTTTCGGCATCCTTAACGTTTCTTTGAGAAGTGAAAATACAGCGTAATAGGGTGGTTCAGGAGTTTGTGCAAGAAACATGAGATGATGCCTCCTTTTAACGTAATATTCAAAATATTACCACATCGGCGAGAACATGGATAGATGCCAGGTAAAGCGGTTCCTTGATATCCGCCAAGAAAACAAGGAGCTAAGAAACGGTATAGATCACTGACACGGCAATTCTTCGGAAGGGATTTTATTCTTGATGCACGAATATATATTACTTTGATGGTTTTACAAAAAAAGGAGATGGTTTTGTGTGCGGGATTCGTTAGCAAACATATAGAAAGGGATGCATTATTACCGAAACAACGAGTTATTCTTTTGGAAAATGCATTAAAAGATTTATCAGCAGATCCTGATGTTTTGGCTATTTACATAGCCGGTTCATTAGCAAAAGGAAACCATGATAACTATTCTGATATAGATTTACACACCATTGTTATTCCAAAACGGAAAGCGGAATTTTTAAAGGGAAAAAGGGATAGAGCCAATAATTGGGGAGATGTTTCCTTTCATGAAGACTACAATCCTTCCTCACCGTATGTGGTCACTCATTATGATACATTTGTGAAAGTGGATAGCTGGTATCACGCACCTGAGGAAATTGTACCCTCCATTTGGTTAAAAGAGGCTGAAGTTCTTTATGATCCTTTTAATATTCTGAGTCATGTTATTAATGAATCCGCAAAACAAGTGTATAAACCTTCACCGGATGAAGTTGAACATTGGAGAGGAAAGCTGCTTGCCTTTGTCCATGAAACCTACAGAGCCGTCATGGGAAGAGAAATGTTATATGCACTATCCAATCTTGATAAGATACGATGGCTGATTGTGTCTGGGTGGTATATGGAAATGGAAGTACATGTATATGTGCCTTTTGGAGTATGGACAAAAATCGAAGGCAATAGAAGTATTTTTGCTAAAAAGCAATTATCCCTGTTGGAAAGTTGGGATTGTGGCCGCGATTCAAATGAAATGATAAAAACGTTGAGACGTATGATCCCAGAATTCCTTAGACTAAATAAATGCCTATGTACGCAAGTGGGTGTCGAAATAAATGAAGGCCATATCAAGAGAATAATGGATATGGTTATCTGAAAGTTATAAGACACTCGTTGTTCGTGTGAAATGTGTAATCACTTTTGGAGGGATGACTAAGTGGCAGAATTGGTATATCATGTGGCTGTTTCACTGGACAATTTCATTGCCGATCAAGCAATGTTGGATGGGGATATCAATCAATCCTTTTTCTTATTTGAAGGAGATCATGTCCCAGACTTTTTATCCGATATCCAGCAATATGAAGCGGTGTTGATGGGAAGGAAAACATATGAATTTGGATTTCAATTCGGAGCTAAACCGGGTGAACCAGGTTATAAGGGATTGAAACATTATATATTCTCGAGCTCCCTTCAGTTTGAATCGAATGAGGAAGTAGAACTTATCGAAGGAAATGCCGTAGCATTTATCGAAAACCTCAAGCAGCAAGGTGACGGAAAGCTATGGCTTTGCGGGGGCGGAGAATTGGCTGGAACGTTATTAAAACATAAACTCATTGATCAATTGGTGCTGAAAGTGAATCCAGTCATAATCGGTGAAGGCACTCCTCTTTTCGGCAGCGTTAAGCCAAGTCTAAAATTGGATTTAGTTGACATGAAACAATATCCAAACGGAGTGATTAAACCTACATATAATATTATTTATACTTAGGAATATGGTGGAGGGCGGCCATTACTTCATTCGTAAACACTTTCCTTCAATAGTTAGGGCTGCTTTGGCGCAGCTTTTTTTTGATGAAATTCACTCGTCATTAAAAGTAAAAATATATAAAGAAAATTAATTAGAAATTTATTTTTAACATATATCCTTTCAGTATCACTTGAAAGGAGTTTTTCTATGAGGAAAATGTTGAAAGTATCAAAGAATATATTTTTTATCTTCATTGCGATTATCATATTTATAGCAATAGCTGTTTTTATCTACCATAATTATCAAAAGGGAAAGGAATCATCATTAATTAGAGAAGGAACAACGGTTGATTTTAATAACAAAGGAATTAATGTATATACGGAAGGCAGCGGTGAGGATACATACGTTTTTATGTCCGGTTCCGGGATTGCGGCTCCAGTTTATGAATTGAAAGGATTATATAGTAAGTTTGCAAAAGAAAATAAAATTGCAGTCATTGAGAGAGCTGGATATGGATACAGTGATGTTTTTCACGATGGTAGGGATATTGATACAATATTGGAACAAAGCAGGAGATCATTGATGGAAAGTGGAAATAAACCTCCTTATTTTTTGGTTCCACACTCAATATCAGGTATCGAAGCTATTTACTGGGCACAAAAATACCCAAGTGAAGTAAAGGGAATCATTGCTTTGGATATTGGTTTACCGCACCAATATGTAACTCATAAAATGGGCATGGTAGATTCATTGACTGTAAGAGGAGTGAATATTTTAACGAAAATGGGTTTGCACCGTCTTTTTCCTTCTGCTGTTTATAATCCCGAAGTGATTCGGCAATCATTCTTAAGTGACTATGAAAAGGAAATGTATAAAGCACTATCATATAAACAGTTTTTTAATGATGATATGGAGCAAGAGCTTTTACAAAGTTACAGTAATGGGAAAAAATCAGTGAACTTGCCGATTCCAAAAGGTACACCCATTTTATTTTTAGATGCGATTGCCGATGAAAATAAGGACTCTAAATACACAAAACAAAAAAATGAAGATTATGAGAATTTTGCACAGAAGCTATTAAAGGCCGATGTAATAAAACTAAAAGGGACGCACAGCATATATTTATATGCGCCAGATGAGATATATGATCTTGCCATGGAATTTATCAAATGAATAAAGAAAGGCTTTGTGATGAAAAGATATAATATTTTAATAGTTGAGGATGACTTGATGATTGGTGATTTATTGAAAAAAATTCTGCAACGCGAAGAATACAATGTACGTTGGATGAAAGAAGGAAAAGATATTATAGATATAATCCATGAGATGGATTTAGTCATTATGGATGTTATGCTGCCAGGAGATGATGGTTATCAAATTACCAAGAAAGTAAAAAGTCTAGGATTAAATATTCCAGTTATTTTTCTATCTGCCCGAAATGATATCGAAAGCAAACTCCAAGGTTTGACAATGGGTGAGGATTATATGACTAAGCCTTTTGATCCCAGGGAGCTATTGCTAAGAATGCAGAAATTGCTGGATAATCAATATGGTACTTTCACGCAAATAAAGCATATATATATAGATGCCGAACATAAGAAGGTATTCAATAATGACTTGCATAATGAAGTGGTTTTTACTGCGATAGAGCGTAAACTATTTTTCTATTTATATGAAAATAGGGATCGGATCTTAACGAAAGAACATTTCTTTGAATATTTATGGCAGCTTGAAGATAGGAATCAAAATATCATTAATGTACATATAAAAAAAGTCAGAACCAAAATCAATGATAACAACGGTGAGATCATCCAAAATATATATGGGGAAGGGTATAGATTGAATACCTATATAAAGAAATGAAATTAAAGAAAAAATACCAGCTATTATTATTTATCGCCGTTATTAGCGTGCCATTTATATTACTGGTAATCAGTATCCTTATGTCAGTCATTTATGATTTTGCCTTTAAAACCAAAAACGATGACATTCCTTTTCATCAATCTTTTGCATATCCAACAATGCTTGGGGTATTCATTTTATCATTATTATTGTTAGCCTTCTTATTTTCCAAATCTATTAACTCGCTATTAAATAAAATAAATATATTGAATGAAACCATCAGGAATTTAGCTAGTGATAAGGAGATTCCGAATATCTTAGAGATTAAAAGCAATGATGAAATCGGGAAATTAACTAAATCTGTGAACTTATTGATAGAAAGAACGACCTTTCGGGAATTGGAACTAAAACAACAGGAGGAAATGAAAAAGGAACTCTTGAATAAATTAAGGCATGACATCAATACACCTTTAACAGCTATAAGATTACAATTGTTTTATTTAGAAGGTCAATATACGGATCAAGTTCCACTATTACAATCACTATATCAACAAATTGATTATATTTCCGAATTAACAAATGAATATAATATTCAATCCACAGATACGTTAGATAATTCATATATCTTAAATGATGAAGTGAATATACACGATTTAATAGAAATGATGGTTAAAAAATGGGGCTATTTGTATAACATGCATGGTATTGAATTAATATATCATCCATTACATGGTGAGTTGGAATGGATAAGTAATGACTTGTGGCTTCAAAGGTTATTCGATAACGTTTTCCAAAATGTCTTGAATCACTCGAGGGCTGATAAACTTGTGATAACCATTGAAAATAATGGAGTCAGTATCAAGGATAATGGAATTGGTTTTGATATCGATAGTAAAAGTAAGGGGCTTGGCTTAAAAATAATTGAGGATATAGCCAAAACACTACATATAAAATATGATTTGCTATCAAACGAAAGCGGAACTTCATTTTGTTTTACAGTCGAAAAAACGATATAAATCTCAATTGATTCATTATTTTTGCGGCATTAACATACGGGGATTTTGTCAAGGATTCATCAATATCATTCTTTTCAGATAGTTTGCCCTATGCAACATAGTTATATATCACTTACTTATATAAAGCGATACAAAAAGGTTGCTATAGACCCACCCATTTTTAAGTTGGTATGATATTCAGGTACTTAATTGTGGGGGGAAGTTGAATGGAAGAACAAAAATATAATGACCTCAAATTAGGCGAACGTGGTGCAATCATTAGTATCATTGCTTATATTTGTCTATCAATCATGAAACTTGTTATAGGATACATAAGCGACTCAGCGGCCTTGAAAGCGGATGGTTTGAACAACACGACTGATATTATCGCGTCCATTGCCGTACTGATCGGTTTAAGGCTAGCTCAAAGACCCCCCGATAAAGATCATGGTTATGGTCATTGGAAAAGTGAAACGATTGCATCGATGGTAGCTTCATTCATCATGTTTGCTGTTGGTGTACAAGTTTTAATAGATGCCGTTACATCCATGCTTGAAGGTGGAAAGGAATCACCTGACATTATTGCTGGGTATGTAGGTGTTTTATCAGCAATAGCCATGTATTTTGTATACCGATATAATAAAAAGCTTGCTATAAAAATTAATAGTAAAGCCGTTATGGCAGCTTCAAAAGATAATATTTCCGATGCTTGGGTAAGTATCGGAACAGCTATTGGGATTTTTGGTTCCCAATTAAATATGCCTTGGTTGGATCCACTTACTGCCATCATAGTCGGATTATTGATATGCAAAACAGCCTGGGAGATTTTCATTCAAGCCTCGCATGAACTTTCTGACGGTTTCGATGAAAATAAAATTCATCTATATAAGGAAGTAATTACAAATGTCAATGGAGTCAAGGGGATAAAAGAAATTAAAGGGAGAAATTACGGGAACAATGAAGTGATTGATGTTGTAATCCTTGTCAATTCTACCTTGGATATTAAAGAAGCACATGATATAGCGACCCATGTCGAGAAAGTGATGATGAAAGGTCATGGAGTGTATGATGTTCATGTCCATGTTGAGCCCAATTAATTCTTTCCCTTGAGCATTAATAAAAAGGGAATAAAATCGTTTTCAAACATATGAATAATATGCAATCATTCATTACATTGGAAGGAAAGGGTACCTTATACAATGAAGCAGTAATCTTATCAAATAAACAGTAAATCTATATCAATGGGTGTAATCGGTTAGATATGTTCAAAAAAATACGTGTCACTTTGTTTGCTTACCGGATTTATTGGTGAGTAACGTGAATCACCATTTCATTTGAACAAGAATCTTTTGAGATATCCTTGTGAGATTTTAATGATTATGTTTAGAGATGGGATTCGTCTGTTCGTTTATAAGGACTAATCCATATACAACTGCTTTATCTGTTATCAAATCAGATGAGGTATATTTGGTTTATGTATATTAATTTAGTAACAGGCGATCTCTCTCTAGAAAAATAGAGGGGGATTTTTCATGTTATTTTTAAAAGCGAATGATTTAAAGAAAAGTTACGGGAACCGTGAAGTTCTTTCCGTTGACTCACTTCATCTTTACAGCCATGATCGTGTTGATCTGGTTGGTAGGAATGGAGAAGGTAAAACGACTTTGCTTTCTTACAAGCTGCCCAAAACCTCCAAGCCAAATCTGATTCAATTAGGAAAGCCCTAAACGAATGGGCAATTCAGAAGCAAGGCTCCATAAACGGAGCTCCGGGAAACAGAAGGCGAAATTGAACCGTTCCTTCAGAAGCGATTGAAACTAGAATCGAAAAATTAGCAAAAAAAGAAAAATAGAGGAATAAAGGTCCTTGCTCAAAATTCAGTAATTTGAGGGATAACCTTCACTTGGTCGTTTGAACGGCGATTATTTACACCAATCAAAAAGGAATGCCAATTATTTTAAGCATTCCTATGCATTCAGATTTTTCTGCTGTTGCTCTCGTTTTCCGGTTTCTTTATGATTGCGTATGTAAGGTAACTTATTAAGCCCAAAAATAATCCGGTGCCGCCTACAATATAAATCATTGTAAACACTTTTCCTAATGTTGTCTGCGGTTCAAAACTTGGATGCCAACCCTACTAGGAGTAACAACACATAATTAAAGGGATTCAATCACAGTCAGACCTTCCTGCTTAACATAGAAAATTGTGCCGGAAAGTAACCTAATCAGGACCAATACGAATAGGACCTGGAAGTTCTTCAATTTAAATGCGGAACATAGCGCTTTTAGAAAACGTTTCAAGGTGAGGATAAATGAAATCATTGATAATTTCTTTTCCTTTCGGTTTCATTCCATTTTAAGTAAAGTGAATTAGTATATCCTGATATCGAGCTTGATCAATTAATCATTCTACTATACAGGAATTCCTTTTAGATTGACAAAAAAAGGTATTGATTTTAATCTGGTATGAACTAAAAGCGTTGGTAACCAATAGAGGGTAAAAGTAAAGAAGGAGGTCAATCATGAAACCACGTATTACTGTCATAACATTAGGTGTGGA
Source organism: Brevibacillus sp. JNUCC-41 (assembly GCF_014844095.1). NCBI lineage: Bacteria > Bacillati > Bacillota > Bacilli > Caryophanales > Bacillaceae > Peribacillus > Peribacillus sp. JNUCC41. The sequence continues at coordinate 3,865,765 of NZ_CP062163.1, forward strand.
TGATTTGGAAAATTCGTTGAAATTCTATCGGGATGGCCTGGGATTTCAAACAGAAGGAATAGTGGGCAAAGAATTTGAGCATGGAGCCGTTGCTTTTTTCAACCTGCAAGAAGGCTTAAAGCTTGCCATATGGAATCGCAGGGATATAGCTCATGAGGCCAAGGTTCCTCTATCTCCGGCAAGTCCTACTGAATTTACCCTTGGTCACAATGTAGGTAGTAAAGAGGAAGTGGATATTGTGTTGGAAAAGGCAAAAAAAGCTGGCGCGATCGTAACCGATCCGGCACATGACACTTTCTGGGGAGGATACTCCGCACACTTTCAAGACCCTGATGGACACCTTTGGGAAGTGGTTTGGAATCCGCAGTGGGACATCATTTAGATCCATTTCAAGTTGATCTCGCAGGATAGAAACATGTTTAGAAAGTATCCTCACCACCTCAAGTTTTAATATTTCTAAAAAGACTCTAGGCAAAAGGATTCTATCTAAAGGTTAAAACCAAGTTGATTGGAACGGGTGTTCGAGACTCCTGCGGGAACAGCGTGTCTACGGGAGACCCCACGGGCGAAAGCCGAGGAGGCTCCCGGACCGCCCGCGGAAAGCGAGTGCCTGGAGTGGAAAGCAACGTCCAAATTGTACAAGCCATAAAAAACTGTAGACAAACTCGGTTTTCATCGAGTTTGTCTACAGTATGAAAAAACACTTTACCTTGGGGTTAAGTGCTTGTTTTTTTATTAATGAATTCTCTACTTTTTGCAATCATTTCTTTATTCTTTTCAATTGCTTCGTTATTACTGTATTTAACCTGACTAACAGTCTCACAATCTTCCATGTATTCAAGCAACAAATCTACAGCTTTATCCATCAGTCTTTCGATGGGGATATTTTTTTCTTCAGCCAGTTTAGTGAGTCTATTATTCAAGTACGGATTGAGGGTAATGTTTATTGGTTTTCTCGTTTCAGAATTAATAAGTTGTTCCACCTACAGTCTTTTTATCTATCATATACCTTTAATTGAAGTTAAACAAATATGTGTAGGGAAATGTATATAGGCTTGTACAGAATTGAAGAGGCAGGGAGCTTTCATTTTGCCGTTCTAGGTGAAGCAAGGATTTTACACTTCTATGATATAAAAGTTTGTAACACAAACCATATTTTCAATAAAATTGTTGGTATAATCAATATAACGTTATAATATTTACTTATTAGAATTGTTTGTTTTTTCAGGCTCTTATTCAAAAGGGGGAAAGGTTATTGCTCCAATTAATTTCAAAATAACATACTATTAAAAGAGATGTTAATATGGCGAAAACGAAAGAGGACCTTCATTATCATTTCAATTAATTCTTCATAGCGGGAATGCCCGCAGCTGTGCGATGGAAGCCACCGCCTTGCAAAAACAAGGTAAATCAGGCGATGCCCAGGATAAATTAAAGGAAGCGGAACATGAGTTTGTTGCTGCGCATAAAATCCATTCATGAACCTAAGCAATGGTATTTAAGTCACCCAAGATTAGGATTCTCCGGAATTTTAAATTATACTAATGTTCATGGCACTAGCAAATGATGCTGATATAAATTAACGAAGGATAAACATGATGGATAACAGAACAAACAACTGATTAACAAGATTATTCACGGTATAAAAGGGGAGAAAAACATGCAAAGAGTCAATCTAACTGAAGATTTTAGTCTTTCACGCATTGTTCACGGTATGTGGAGGTTGGCAGATTGGAGATTTTCTACAGATGAAATCCTATCTCTTATTGAACATGGAATGGATCGGGGCATCACTACATATGATCACGCCGATATATATGGCAGCTATACGTGTGAGGAGATTTTTGGGAAAGCACTTTCATTAAAGCCATCTTTACGCGATAAGATGGAGATCGTTACGAAATGTGGCATAGTTCTTAAATCCGAAAACCGTCCTTCTCATAAAAGTCACCATTATGACACTAGTAAAACCCATATAATAAAGTCTGTTGAACAATCTCTTATGAATCTTAAAACGGATTATATTGATTTATTGCTTATCCATCGTCCGGATCCCCTGATGGACCCGGCGGAAACAGCTGAGGCATTTAATCAATTAAAAGAATCAGGAAAGGTCCGTAACTTTGGCGTATCGAACTTCAAAAAACAGCAATGGGATATGCTTCAATCTTATCTTGAATATCCCCTTGTGACGAATCAACTGGAACTTTCCGCATATAATCTTGAAAACTTCGAGGACGGAACCGTTAACCTATGTCAACAAGCGGGCGTGGCTCCTATGGCTTGGTCCCCTCTTGCAGGAGGAAGCATCTTTGAGGAATCGAATGAAAAGGCTGCCCGATTAAGAAAAACGTTAGAAATCGTAAAAGAAGAAATCGGTGCTAACGGAATAGATGAAGTGATGTATGCATGGCTATTGAGACATCCTACAAAAATCATTCCGATCGTTGGATCGGGTAAGAAAGAACGGCTGGACAGCGCCATTGATTCACTAAACCTAAGCATGGAAAAAGAGCAATGGTTCAATATTTTAACTAGCTCGATGGGACATGATATCCCGTAATGAATTATACCGTTGAACAAGAAACCTTGCCGTCATTATTGGGGACCTCCGTGAAGAGGTCCCCATTCTTAAATTGCAAACAATGACGAGATGGACTTTCACTTTTCAGACCATGGTTTTTTGGTGAATTTTTTAAGTGCTAATAAGATTCTGCCATATAATAAAAATACTTTTCATTTTCAAAGTGAAACAACATGAAAATCGGGGTAATAGGCTCAAAGGATTTTTTTGGAATCCATATCAACCCATTTTCCGATGTTTCCTGAGGTACAATTCATTTCCTTTCAATATGAAATACCGGAAGAAAGCAGTCTATTAATAGAAAATGCGGGAAAACAAACCAATCTAGTACTGTTTTCAAGTTCCATACCTTATTTATGTCCCATTTTCTGGAGTTTCTGATGATTCTTGCTCCATACCTTCTATTTGACTTTCACTAACAGTGGTCTTGGTGAATTATAATAATCGTATTTTGCATCAAAACTCTTGTGACAGTCGTTTTTCCATTTCTGTTATTGAAGGGCGGGCAGACATTTTCAATGATGAACCTCCGGATCATTCAAGCCAGTAGCAATGATAATTACTATAATTTCATCTTTTAAGTTTTCATTAATAACAGAACCGAAAATCATATTTAACTCGGAGTCTGCCTCAGAAGTAACAATGTTTGCTGCCTCTTGTACTTCATAAAGACTTATATTGGCGCCTGTGAGTTTCATTAACACACCTTGGGCTCCGTCGATGGAAGTGTTAAGTAACGGACTGGAAATGGCTTTCTTTGCAGCTTCCGTAGCGCGATGTTTACCTGTTGCTCTGCCAATGCCTATTAAGGCAGATCCTTTATTGGACATGATTGTTTTCACGTCTGCAAAATCAATGTTGATTAAACCTGGTACAGCAATTAAATCCGATATACCTTGGATACTTTGGCGAATAACATTATCCGCTTCAATAAATGCATCAAGCATGGGTGTATTTTTATGTAAAATCTCCAATAAGCGATCATTTGGAATAACAATTAATGTGTCCACTGCTTTCTTCATTGAGGCGATTCCGTCTGCTGCTTGTGTTGCACGCTTATTGCCCTCAAACGCAAACGGAAGTGTTACAACGCCAATGGTTAGTATATCAAGCTCACGGGCAATTTGAGCAATAGCAGGGGCAGCACCCGTTCCTATACCGCCGCCCATTCCGGCTGTAACGAGTACCATGTCTGTACCTTTTAATGCTTCTTGGATTTGCTCTTTGCTTTCTTTAACCGCTTGTTTACCTACTTCTGGATTTGCCCCTGATCCTAAACCTTTTGTCAATGTTGCACCGATTTGTATCTTGACCTCTGCTTTTGATAAATTAAGTGCTTGTGCATCTGTATTTACAGCTATAAATTCTACACCTTTAACTCCATGCTCGATCATACGGTTAACGGCGTTATTTCCTCCGCCGCCAATACCAATTACTTTAATATTGACTGATGAGTTTACACTTGTAACAAACTCCATTTTATAGGACCTCCTAGTTCATTGAAATTACTTGTTTCAAACTATTCAAATAAATAGCGGAAATACTCATTCATTTTATTCGAAATGTTTTATCTTTCTTATATTTAGATTTAGTTAAAGAAAAAGGCATTGTCGTTAGAAGTCCCGTAAAGGAGACTCCTAACGACAATGCCTTTCATTGAACCCTTCCATTCTTTGCTAAAGGTGGGTGGGTTCGATATCCTAAAAAGGTAATCTTTGTTTTTATTCTAAGGTAATTCCTCTTTTATATCAATATATATACATTATTACAAGCAAATACGTATCTATGAAGATGGCTCTGATACTTTCCGCTTAAATACATTTTCCTTTTCCATACTGACCACTTCCATTTTTAAGAGTACTAATATCAGTGTGTCCAAGATTTAGAGACTACCAGAGGAGAAAGAAGAAAAGCGGAACTTTGACAACTCTCTTCACCAGAACAAAATACCCTTTTATCTTCAATTCGAGATTGAATTTTCATAATTTTCAAATATGTTATTTCGTAAATAGTCAGAATATGCTAATATTTGTCTTGTTATATAGATATAAGGGGGAGAAAAGATTGAAGAAAAAAGCATTAAAGTACATTCTCACTAGTGGTATTTTGGCTTCCACTCTTGTAGGAACCACAGCTTTTGCTGAGCCTGTCACGACTCCAAATGGTCCTTGGGTACAGGATGGACAGAACCTTTCCTTATCAGGTCTGATGTCAAATGAGCAATTGGAAAGCAAATTAAAGCAGATCGAAAAGGCAGCAAAAGGGAAGATGGGGCTTGAGCAATTTGGAACATCCAACGATGGGTACCCACTATATGTAGCGAAATTTGGTGACAATGATCCAAAGAAGAAGAGGGTCCTTGTTTATACTCAAATTCACGGAAATGAGCCGCTCGGCACAGAAGCAATTGTTGAGTTAATGCAGCAGCTATCATCGGGCAGTAAAGAAGTAAATGATATTTTGGATGAGGTGAGTGTTTGGTTTGTGCCACGTTTAAATCCTGATGGAACAGCGAACCAATACGAGGGCAAACCATTTCCAACCAGGTATTCTCATCAAACATGGAATCCAAAAGAATTAGGCCTTCCAGCTGATACAAAAGCACCTTGGTATTACAATGCAGAAGGAAGCGAGAGAGCCCAAAACAATGATGGAAGCGTGGTTTACGGGATCCCTGGTTTCGACTTAAATCGTGATTTCCATCCGAATTATGATTTTGACATAATGGAAGAGATTAAAAAGGATCCACAGAAAGTGGCAGAAGTGTTAAACAATAGTGCCACAAATAATGGAGCAAACGCATCACTTGTCTTTTCACCGGAAACACGTGCACTTACAGAATTGACCCAAGAACTAAATCCTGATGTTGCCATTGACATTCATCACCGAGGCTTTAACCGCTTGTCAGAAGAGGACAGCCGTTCAGTTTCCATCCAGCTGCTTGCCCAATTTACAACCAAGCCTTATATAGACCCGTTCAGCGGGAAGAACTATGTGTTAGACGAGGATGTCCTTACCTTGAGCAAAAAAGTCAATGCCGTCGCTTATGAGTCGTTGCAGCTCGGAAACTCCTCTTTCGGCGCGATTCAAAAATATCCGACCGTGAACTACCCAGGCTCTGGGCTTGGGTCCATCCAGTTAAATGGCACAGCCACGATGTTAATTGAAATAAAGGGACAAACCCAAACGCTCGGTCAGAAGCAAAACGGAATGCTTAAAAAAACAGCAAAGGTTCCAGTCATAGCGGTTCTTAACGGATTAGCAGACGGTTCCCTTGAAAACGCCGATCCTGCTGTTTATGATGCCATCCCAAGCACTGCCCTAGGAGTAAGCCCTGGGAATAAACATTAATTTTATCGGTTGTTGTGAAGCAGTTGATTTTTAAAGGAAGTACCATAATAGGAGAGTTATCCATAGTGATTAACTCTCCTATTTGTTGTTTTAAATAGATTGTAGGGCTCTAGAGATTTGGGGGATACAGAGGCTCATTAAATTTTTGTTACATCTAAAATTCTATTAATTGTGGTATTGAGTCGGTGCCTGTCACGCCTTGGATATGCATTTGAAAAAAGAAGTGGAGAAGATTTATGCCGATTCCATGTCCATCGAGATCACCTGCCAAAATAAGGATATTTGTTTCATTTTCATTTTTAAAAGTTTCCTGCTTGTTTTTGAGGGGGCATGAAAATTTCTACTATATTGGTTTTTGTGTGTACCTCTTCTTCTCTAATTCAAGGCTACCTAAATCTATTATTTTCATAATATGGATTAATGATGTGCTCCGCACCACTGTCATCGATTTGACCGTCATTAAAAAACAATTTTTTCTTCCGTATCAAAGGTGTTTTAGGGTCCAATTCCAAGCAGTCCATTTTTTAAATTGAAGGACCTCTTGTATATTTTCTTCTATAAAGTTTGCAACAAGGGTAGGCATAACAATTCCAAGGTTAACATAGCTCCCTGATTGAATTTCTTATTCCGCTCTTTTTGATAATTTCTCCTTCTCCCTAATGTCTAGCTCTTTATCTACATGGATACTCATCTAATCACCCAATTAATTGAGTTGTGCTTCTTTCAATTCGATTTTCTTTTTTCCTTTTTCCTTGAATTACTCGTTGTACATAAATCCCAGATGAGTGGACATGTCCAGGGGCAACTTGGATTATAATCTTGAGTTGGGGAATTTAGCTTACAGAAGAGTCGAAGGACTAAGTATGTAATTAAATGAGCGTTTAAAAAACCTCATTTAGAAGCGTACACTAAAAGCGTACCATAAGTAATATAATGAGGCTTTTACGCATATAAAGAAAAAACGCTATCCAGATTCTTTAATTAAAATTCATAGCATAAACAATCAATGATCTCTTAATAGTCCATACCGCAAATCCTTACTCCGCTTGTGCTTTTATTGTGAGAATTAAGAAAAAGATAGGTAGAAGGTGACAAACATGGAAGCAATCGTCCTAGCTGCTGGATATTCCAGCCGAGCGAATGCATTTAAAATGACTTTGCCGATGGGGCAAATGAGCGTGTTGGAGCAAACGATTTCTAAATTTGAAGGATTATGCAGCAGGGTCATTGTCGTAGCTGGGTTTCAAGCGGAAATCATCCAAGAGGAAATTGCCAAAATCATCAGTAAAAATGCCTATTCATTTCAGATCAAGTTTGTTTATAATGAAAACTTTAACCAGGGAATGTTTCATTCAATTCAAAAGGGCTGCAACGAAGTAAATGCCCCAACCTTCTTTATAACACCTGGAGATTGTCCGCTTGTTAAAAAAGAGACTGTTCAGCTACTAGCAAAACACAAAGGAAACGTGGTTATTCCCAGCTTTGACTATAAAGGTGGCCACCCCATTAAATTATCAAGCGAAGTGAAACAGAAAATTCTCGAAACCAATCCAGATAGTAACTTGCGTGTCGTCCTTGGTGGTTACGAAAAGCAATACTTGAATGTAGAAGATGTGGGAGTATTAATGGATGTTGATACACCGGAGGATTACCAAAAAGCCATGATTATGATAAGCGAAGTAAAAATATAATTAAAAACTAGAAAAATCTTGAATAGAAATGAATCATAAAAGATCATTCTCATTGATAAAATCATAGGAAGAGGTTTCTATTCAAGAATATGTCCCAATAAAAAATTGAGTCGAAGGGTGTTGTTGCAATGAATCTCAAAGACATAAGCACCTCAGTGCCCAAAAAGGACCATAAAGGTAAAGTATCGGGCCAGTTGCCCTATATTAGTGACGTGAAATTGGAAAATATGGTTTACGGTGTTTTGTATCGATCGCCAATTGCTTATGGAAAAGTCATATCCATTCAATTACCTAACCTTCCGGAAGGGTATGAAGCTGTTGGAGCAGAGCATATCCCCGGACCGAATTATGTCAAAATTATCAAAGAAGATCAGCCCATTTTTGCCAATGAGTGGGTCAATTATATTGGTGAGCCGATTCTCATGCTCACGGGCAAAGACCTGGATATCCTGTACAGTTTGTTAAATGAAGTGGAGATTGAATTTGAAGAACATCAGGCTATCTATACATTGGACGAAGCGATCAAGCAAAAATCGGTATCCTTAGTTTTGGCAAGCTATGAATTTGGGGAAAGCTTAGAGAACATTTCAGCTATCGAGCAGGGAGCCCATCAAATCATCGAAGAAGAATATGATACGGGTTATCAGGAGCATGTCTATCTTGAGCCGCAAGGAATGCTCGCCGTTTATAAGGATGATGAAATTGTCGTCCAGGGATCGATGCAATGTCTTTATTATATAAAAAATGCTTTGCTAAGCGCATTAGCCTGTGGTGACGATGAAGTTAGAGTTGTTCAAAGTCCTACCGGCGGAGGTTTTGGCGGCAAAGAAGATTATCCTTCGATGATGGCTTGTCACGTAGCCGTTGCCGCAAGAGCAGTCAAAAAATCGGTAATGCTCGTGTTCGACCGTTCTGAGGATATGCTGGTTACGACGAAAAGACATCCGGCCAAACTTAAATATCGAACGGCCCTTGATAAGGAAGGAAATATTTTGAGCATGTGTGTTGACATCTTTCTCGATGGAGGGGCAAATGTGGGATTGAGCTCTGTCGTACTGCAGCGCGCATTAATAAACGGTGCCGGTGTTTATAAAATTCCGCATTTTCATGCAAAAGGCTATGTCTTAAAAACCAATACCGTTCCGAACGGCGCCTTCAGAGGCTTTGGTGCTCCACAAAGCTTTGCCGGAATCGAAAGTCATATTGGACATCTTAGTAAACTGGCAAAAATCGACCCGCTTGAATATAAACGAAAATACCTCGTCAAACAAGGAGACCCCACCATCACCAAAGGTAAATTCCGCGACCCGATATTAGTGGAAGAAATGATTGAGGACGTACTTAACGTGTCAGAATACAAAAAGAAAAAAGAAGACTTTCAGCGCTTAAATCAACAAAATCAGCGCTATAAAAAAGGCATAGGAACTTCGTTGTTCCTCCACGGCTGTGGATTTACAGGCAGTGGCGAAAGAGATCATATTAAAGCAACGGTGAAGCTGGTTAAATCAAAGGACGACCAGGTATCACTAAAAATCTCAAACTCTGATATGGGACAAGGTATTTTGACGACGTTGTGTAAAATTGTCGCCAAAGAACTTAACCTCCCGTTCGAAGATATTTTGTACCCTTATCCCGACACAAAACAGGTTCCCGACTCGGGTCCGACCGTAGCTTCCAGGACTACGATGATTGTCGGAAAATTGCTTGAACGAGCCGCAAAAAAACTTAAGGATCATTGGCAAACAGGGGTGGAACAGGAAGTAGTTGAGCACTATGTTCACCGTGAAATGATTCCTTGGGACGAGAAAACCTTCACTGGAGATGCCTACCCGGCTTATTCATGGGGCGTTAATATCGTTGAAGTAGAAGTTGATACGTTAACAGGAAATATAAAGTTAGAAAAAGTATACGGCAATTATGAAGTTGGGAAGGTCATCGATGAACGGATTATGAAAGGCCAAATTGACGGTGGTTTGGCTCAAGGGCTAGCATACGGTTATCTAGAAAAGATGACGTCAAAGCAAGGTAGAATCCAACAAAAAAGCATATCGGATTATGGACCGCCGACTTCAATGGATGTTGTTTCAATTGAAAGCAAGGTCTTTAATAACCCCTATGCTGATGGTCCATACGGGGCGAAGGGCGCAGGTGAATTGACTTTAATCGGAGGCGCACCAGCAGTCCAATCTGCGATAGAGGATGCCCTGCAAACTTCTTTTCAGCAAATTCCGATTACACCGGAAGTCATTATTGAAAGTCTTTGGATGAAAGAAGGTGAAGAGGGTTGATTAAATTCACACTAAATGGAAGAACGGTAGAAACTGACGCCCCTGCTACAGCAAGATTACTAGATTTATTAAGAGATGAGTTTGATTTAATCGGAACAAAGGAAGGCTGTGGTGAAGGGGAGTGCGGAGCCTGCAGTGTTTTTGTGAATAACCTTCTGCAAAACAGCTGCCTTATTCCAATTGGGTCGATTGCTGGTGCCGATATTCATACGATCGAAGGCATCACTGAAACGGAACAATTTAAAATTTTAGATGAGAGCTATTCCATCGCCGGGGGAGTGCAATGCGGGTATTGCATTCCAGGGATGATTATGGCCAGTGCAGCTTTGTTATCTAAAAATCCTCATCCTTCAGAGGCTGAAATTCGTGAAGGCATCTCCGGAAATCTGTGCCGATGTACGGGCTACAATATGATTGTTGAGGGAATTAACCTAGCAGCTAAAAAAGGTGATGGCTTATGGTAGAGAAAATAACAGCGAATCGCTTCGAGAGTTTAGACGAAACGTTGAGCCAATTGAATAGAGAAGATTGTTCAATCATAGCCGGGGGCACCGATGTTATGGTCCTTCACAAAAGTAGAAGGGGAGTACCTCCGAAAATCCCTAAACCGATTGTTTTTATTAATCATCTTTCCGAATTAAAGCAGGTGTATCAACATCATAAGGATCTCCACATCGGGGCCTGCTGTACCTATAGTGAATTACTTGAAAATCCTTTGATTCCTTTTGCTTTAAAGAATGCAATTAAAACAATTGCTGCCCCGGCAATTAGAAACCGGGGAACATTAGGCGGTAATATTTGCAACGCCTCTCCTGCCGGTGACATGCTTCCTTTATTATATGTATACAATGCAAAGCTTCTGTTGCGCTCTGTAAATGGTGATCGCATGGTTGCGATTAGCGATTTTATTCAAGGTCCACGACGGGTTGAACGCTTTCACAATGAAATAGTAACGGAGATTATCCTGCCGTACGTATTAGAAGATTCACATGTCGTTTTCGAGAAAGTCGGCAACCGCAACGCAGATGCCATTGCGAAGGTATCGTTTGCGGGTTTCGTCCGGATAAGCAAAGATCGAATCGATGACATTCGATTTGCCTTCGGGGCGGTCGGACCTACGATGGTTCGTTCCATTGATATTGAGAAGAAGCTAGTTGGAAAAACGATTCCATTGGCCGAAGCAGACATCGCTGCGATTGTGGCAGCCTTCGATAAGATCATTAGACCAATCGACGATCAACGCTCCACTGCGGCTTACAGAAAAACCGTTGCGTTACATCTTTTACGTTATTTTCTTAGCATGAAGCAATATCAACCGAATTAATGTTTAAAAATAGGGGGGAGCTTTTCATGCTGCTGATGGAAAAAGTGTCCATGCTGACGTGTCAAAACGAAACCTTTGCTTTAGCCATGATTATTGAATCAAAGGGCTCGACTCCCAGGCATGTTGGAAAAATGATTGTCTACCGTGATGGTACCATTGAAGGGACTGTCGGTGGGGGCTTGGCTGAACACTATGTGATCGAAGACAGTGTAAAGGCGATCCAAAATGGCCAATCGAAAATCGTTGAATATAAATTGAATAAACATGCAAAAGACGGAATTCAGATGAATTGTGGCGGCACGTTACGGGTCTTTATTGAAGTCTATACAAGCAGGCCTGAACTCATTCTGGCTGGGGCCGGTCATTTAGGCCATGCGTTGGCAAAGCTCGCAGATTTTCTCGAATATCCTTATTGCATTGTCGATGATCGCGTTGATTATTGTACGAAGGAACGCTTTCCTAATGCGACAAACCTTTTTGTGAACGAGGATATTGGAAAGGCTTTGCTCGCAGCCAATCTAAATGAAAAGTCATATGTGGTAATTGTTACAAAAGATTGTGATGATACTGTATTAAAAACGGCACTGCAATTTCCGATTGCATATGCTGGGATGGTAGCCAGTAAACGCAAGGTCATAAGCATATTTGAAAAGTTAAAAAGTGAAGGGGTCACGCAAGAACAGTTGGAGCAGGTCCATTCTCCAATCGGATTGGAAATTGGCTCGGAAACATCAGAAGAAATTGCCATCAGTATTATCGGACAAATCATCAAAGTAAGCAAGGAAAAAAAGCCTGTAAAAGTGAAACAATTAAATAGATAAGTAGAAAGGTATAACACCTGAGGCAGATAAAGCTAAAATCAAAATGTCTAATAGACAATGGGGTCAGTCCCCGCTGTATTAAAGTATTAACTCAGTGGGACTGACCTTTTTTCTTAGATAAAAGCTAGAAGCTGGCTCTTGCTCTTCAGAGTGGGCTTTTTGTCGTTTTAATTAATTCATTAATATGGTAGGAATATTTTACTTTATATGCTACTACTATCATACTATACACAAAGGAAAATTTCGGGAGGGATTTTGTATGGGGATATTAGATGGACTTATGGGAAACGGATTCTGGTGCAAAGATTACATCCATGGGAAAGAGGCATATAGATTCCTATAGAATCAGCTCTTATGCATCCAAATAGTGATGAATGAACTTCACTTGATTTTGGACAGACTTGTTCTGTAAAGTAAGCTGTCCTTTTTTAGTGATATGCATCGCTCTACAGATGAGAGTACATAATTAAGTTGAAATGATAGCTGATAGGTAATGCAAGTATCCAAAAGCTAATTTAACCTGAAGAAAAGAAGTGAAAAAAATGGCTGAACCCTTAAAGGATTTATATAATGAAACGTTCATTCGTGAATTCAGTGAAAAAGTAAGAGGCGTGTATCTGTCCTTTTCTACTGAATCGTTCATTGGAGAAGTTATGGATGAGCATTGGGACGAAAGAAAGTTAAAAGAACGGATTAGGCACATTTCCATTACTCTTGGAAAGCATCTTCCAAGTGATTATCAAGAGGCTTTGGATATTTTGTATCGACTTGATAAGGATTGCGAAGGGTTTAGATATTTATTTTTCCCGGACTTTGTCGAGGTACATGGATTGAATAAGAAAGATTGGCCTATATCGCTAGATGCGTTGGAGCGTTTTACTGCAAGGTCATCCTCCGAATTTGCCATCCGTGCTTTTATCTTGCGTGATCCCGTTTTAATGATCGAGAAGATGAAGGAATGGACCAATCATGGTGATGAGCATGTCCGCAGGCTGGCAAGTGAAGGATGCCGGCCAAGGTTACCATGGGGGCAAGCTTTACCGATGTTCAAATCCGATCCGGCACCGGTCTTGGAAGTACTAGAGAACCTGAAAAACGACCCGTCCCTATATGTTCGCAAAAGTGTGGCCAATAACTTGAATGATATTGCCAAAGATCATCCTAAAACCGTAATAGAAACTGCCAAGCGCTGGCATGAAAGCGGAGAGCCCAATACGATTTGGATTGTCCGACGGGGATGCAGGACTCTAGTTCGTCAAGGAGATCCAGAAGTCCTTTCATTATTTGGATACACGGATGTATTGAATGATCCGAATATCATTACAAACGCATTTATAAGAAATGAAGCTGACTCGATTTATATCGGGGAAACCAGTGAACTTCATTTCGGGTTTCAAGTGCATGCGGAGAAGACAGCGAAACTTCGCATTGAGTATGCCATCGATTTCGTAAAAGCCAATCAGAAAACGTCCCGGAAAATTTTCCTTTTGGCAGATAGGGATTTCTCGGATGGTGAAAGAGTTGAAAGAGTGAGGATTCACAATTGGAAAGACCTGACGACCCGTCGACATTATATGGGAATCCATCGAATAACACTCCTTGTGAACGGAGTGGAGGTTGCAAAAACGCATATCAAACTAAACGCTGAAGGATAACGGAAATTAAAAAGTATGGGAGTCCTTGATTAGTTACAGGAGTACCAGCACTTATAACTAACAAAAACGAGGAGTCGAGAGTTCCTCGTTTTTAATTCTTTCATGAAAGTGAAACATTGCAAGTAACACATTTAAAATCAATCAAATCCAAAAAGTTGGATAGCTCCGATTGCTGCGCAAATTATTAATGAACAATGCCAGTAAAACGATTATCACGGAACCAATTAACACAGGCGTAAATAAATAGCTCCAGCTATAATGACCTAGCATAACAACAAGTGGGTCTGCCCCTGCTGGCGGGTGCGTCGTTTTTGTCAGCATCATGACGGCAATTGCTAATCCCACAGCCAAGCCAATCGCCCAAGGCTCATCGCCAAAAAAATGATAGGAGGCTAAACCAACGAATGTTGATACGAAATGGCCGCCAATAATATTTCGTGGCTGTGATAACGGCGCGTTCCATAAACCGAAAGCCAGTACACAGCTGGCACCAAATGGAGCCATTAACCACACTGCTGAAGTTATTTTTGTTAAAAGAATTAAAGCGAATATCGTTGAAAATCCCCCAATCAGTCCCGTTATTGCGTCCTTTACATTTATCTGTAAAGGGCTTCTTCCTTTTCCCTTCATCTTCGTTAAATAACGTAGGTGAAAAAAGCGTTTTTCTTTATTCCTCGCTACTGCAATACGGTCCAATATTATCACTCCTTTTTTATATAATTAGATTTTATACGAATCAAACTAACCTGTCAAAACCATTTTAATGGTTAGTTTGAGATTTCATAAAAAAAGCCAACTTATATAATAAGTTGGGACTTCATTCATCATCAGATTTTCGGTGTTGAAATCGGGCAACCTTTTTTCTATTCCCGCATATTTTCATTGAACACCACTTGCGTCTTCCGCTTTCATCGATAAATAACAGGACGCAATCATCATTCGAGCATCGCTTTAGTGATGACAGCTTATTTTCTTCGATTAATGTTAATGTGTTAAAAGCAATATAAGATAGCAGGATATCTTCCGCTTCTCCAACAGGTATGGGAACAAGTTTTTGATCCATTAATTTATAAGTAAAAGGTGATTTTTCGATTTTATTTTCTAAAAAAACGATAAACTCATCAGGAATCATATTTCCATCTGCTATTAACTCAAATTGTTTTCTTAAAATAGTACGCATTTCTAAAATGCCTACAAATACCTGCTGAATTCTCTCTTTAATTTTCAAGAATAGCTGATTATCCCAATATGAGTGTTTCCCTTTTATTACAGCAAGCCAGTCCAACACATCCCGTTCTGAAAGTAATAAGTCTTGCCGTTGACCTCGACTGACTAGTTCCGTGTTCACTAAGTCCAGAGAAAGATTACCTGATATAAGTGGAAATTTATTAGTTTCAGACATATGTTCATCACTCATTTCTCTGTTAAATGCTAACCTTTAAAATGTTGATTTAGAGGTTATGTCAACATTATACCCTATTTCGGGGTTTTTCAGCTAGTTATTCATGTTAAGAACCCCATAGCCAATCATCTTACATGAGAGATTGTTGATAGATACGGCGATAACATGAATCGTGTTATCAACCACCCATAATAGCAATAACAGTATAGTAAATGAAATCACATGATAATCAATCCTATTAAAGTGAGGGAAAAAGCTCTTGACATAACCTGTACGTACAGGATAATATGAAAGCGTATACAGAACCTATACGTACAGGTTATAAAAACAACTATATTTTGCTTTCTAGGGAAAGGAAGTAGTGAAATGGGTAAATACACAGAACCAGCAACGGATTTGCTTCAACATGTCGGAGGGAAAGAGAATATTGCTACGGTTACGCATTGTGCGACAAGAATGCGTTTTGCTTTGAAAGATCCCTCCAAAGCGGATGTAACGAATATCGAATCGATTAAGCTTGTGAAAGGAACGTTTACACAAGCTGGCCAGTTCCAGGTCATAATCGGGAACGAAGTATCATCGTTTTATAATGAATTCGTTTCCATAGCTGGACTTCAGGAAGCGTCAAAAGAAGATGTGAAAAATGCAGCTAAACAGAATATGAGCTGGCTGCAGCGTATGATTGCCCATCTTGCGGATATTTTCACCCCGCTGATTCCTGCCATTGTCGTTGGCGGACTCATTCTTGGATTCCGCAATATCATCGGCGATATTAAAATGTTCGATGATAGCACAAAGACCCTTGTGGATATTTCCCAATTTTGGGCAGGGGTCCATGCCTTCCTTTGGCTGATAGGTGAAGCTATTTTTCATTTTCTTCCTGTTGGCATTACATGGTCGATCTCGAAGAAAATGGGCACGACTCAAATTCTCGGCATCGTCCTTGGTTTGACCCTGGTTTCCCCACAACTTCTTAATGCATATGCAGTGGCAAACACAAAGGCAAGTGACATACCTTTTTGGGATTTCGGTTTTGCCCAGGTCGACATGATCGGATATCAGGCTCAAGTCATCCCAGCGATACTTGCAGGGTTCGTCTTGGCATATTTAGAACGGTACTTGAGAGATAAAGTGCATAATTCCATTTCCATGATCGTCGTTCCATTTTTCGCTTTACTTCCAACTGTTATCATTGCCCACACCATTTTGGGGCCTTTAGGCTGGAAAATAGGTTCTGTCATTTCTACTGTTGTATATTCAGGATTGAATTCATCAGTTGGCTGGCTATTTGCTGCAGTTTTCGGCTTTGCCTACGCACCGCTTGTCATCACGGGACTGCATCACATGACAAATGCAATCGATCTTCAGCTCATGAGTGAACTTGGCGGTACGAACCTATGGCCGATGATCGCATTATCCAATATTGCACAAGGAACGGCAGTGCTTGCAATGATTTACATCAACAGAAAGGACCAGGAGGAAAGACAAGTTTCCATCCCCGCTACGATTTCATGTTATCTAGGTGTAACCGAGCCAGCCATGTTCGGGATTAACCTGAAATACGGCTTTCCGTTCTTAGCCGGTATGATCGGTTCACTTTTCGCGGGCATCGTTTCAGTCGGATCAGGAGTAATGGCAAATTCCATCGGTGTTGGGGGGATCCCGGGTATTCTATCCATCCAGCCACAGCACATGGGAATGTTTGCACTCGCGATGTTGGTTGCTTTCGTTGTGCCATTCATTTTGACTATTGTATTCTCCAAACGTCCTAAAATGAATTTGAAAACAAGAACGAAAACAACGAAATTAAATGCTTAATAACGTGGAGGGGGAGCATTCTCCCTCTTTTTTACCATACTGGCAAAAGAGACATCAGGGATAGCAGAGGAGGAATCATAATGAAGGATTTTAAAAAAAGTACCATCTATCAAATTTATCCGAAGTCATTTAAGGATTCGAACGGTGACGGCATCGGGGACATAAATGGTGTTATTGAAAAACTTGATTATCTGAATGAACTGGGAGTGGATTATATTTGGCTGACCCCTTTTTATCGTTCCCCTCAGAATGATAATGGATATGATGTAGCGGATTATACATCCATTGATCCTGTTTTCGGGACGATGGATGATTTCGAAAGATTGGTGAAGGAAGCTAATTCGCGGGATATCCAAATCATGTTGGATATGGTATTCAACCATACATCAACAGAGCATGAATGGTTCCAAAAAGCATTGTCTGGAGATAAAGAATATAAGGACTATTATATTTTCAAGAAATCGAAAGATGGAGAGCCCCCTACCAATTGGATTTCGAAATTCGGGGGCCCTGCATGGGAATATGTAGCGGAACATGATGAATACTACCTTCACTTGTTCGATCGGACCCAAGCTGATCTTAACTGGGAAAATCCCAGAGTAAGGCAGGAAATCTTCAATGTAGTTAACTTCTGGATGGATAAAGGTGTCAAAGGCTTCCGTTTGGATGTGATCAATCTTATTTCGAAACCTGACTTCTATGAAAATGACGATGATGGAGATGGACGCTGCTTTTATACAGATGGTCCCAAAATTCATCAATTCCTTAAAGAGATGCATGAAGAAACATTTGGGAAGGATGTAGAGGTGATGACTGTAGGGGAAATGTCATCGACGACCATTGACCATTGCATCAAATATTCATCTCCAGTTGAAAAGGAGCTGTCCATGGTATTCAGTTTCCATCATCTAAAGGTGGATTATAAAGATGGGGAAAAGTGGTCACTGGCAGATTTTGACTTCAGGCAGTTAAAGGAGATCCTAAGCAGCTGGCAGTATGGGATGCAAGAAGGAAATGGATGGAATGCCCTGTTCTGGTGCAACCATGACCAGCCGAGGATCGTATCCAGGTTTGGGAATGATCAAGAGTATCATAAGGAATCTGCCAAGATGCTGGCAACAGCCATTCATATGCTTAGGGGAACCCCTTATATTTATCAAGGGGAGGAAATAGGAATGACCAACCCGAAATTCAATGATATTGGTCAATATCGGGATGTGGAATCGATTAATTATTATAATATTTTAAAAGAGGCAGGCAAGAATGAAAAGGATATAATCGAAATTCTTCAGGCTAAATCCCGTGATAATTCTCGAACTCCCATGCAGTGGGAAGATACGGAGCACGTAGGCTTTACAAAAGTGACGCCATGGATTTCAGTGCCTGAAAATTCTAAGGTAATAAACGCTGAACACGCATTGAAGGAACGGGATTCCATTTTTCATCATTACCAAAAACTTATATTCTTACGCAAGAAACATGATATCATTGCATATGGGGATTACCAGGAAATTCTTGGCGACCATGACCAATTGTTCGCATATGTTCGCAGTTATAAAGATGAGAAACTTTTGGTCATCAATAACTTTTATGCAAAAGAAGCGTCCTTCAAGATTCCAAAAGATATGGTCCTATTTGGATACAACTCAGAGCTCTTGCTCTCAAACTATATCGATTCGAAAGAACTTGCAGGTGATTTTATCCTTCGTCCCTATGAATCGGTTGCCTATTTGTTGAAAAAGGACAAGTAGCAGACAAGAAAAATATATTGTGGTGATGAAATGAACAGCAAATATCTATCGCTATATAGTGATATCGTTTCAAAAATTGAAGAAGGAACCTTTCCGACAAATTCAAAGCTTCCTTCCGAAAGCAGCTTCATGGAAGAGTATGGCATATCCAGGGATACTGTGAGAAAGTCATTACAGTTGCTTGAACAAAATGGATATATCCATAAAATCAAAGGCAAGGGTTCATTTGTCTTGGATTTCAGCAAATTTAATTTTCCTGTAGCAGGGTTGATTTCCTATAAAGAAATGGTGGAAAAGTTGAATTTGCATTCCAGAACGATCATCCATAAGTTGGAGCTTGAGACTCCTGACGCAAACATGTCAAAGCTTCTGGACTTAACGGATGGTGGTAAAGTATGGAAAGTGTTTCGGGCACGGCAAATCAACGGCAAGAAAATCATACTGGATAAAGACTATTTCAAAAGCGAGTTCGTAACCAACCTGACGAAGGAAATTTGTGAGGATTCGATTTATGGATATATTGAAAAGGGACTCGGACTCCAGATCGGTTTTTCCAATAAGGAAATTACCGTGGAGCCATGCAGTGAAGAAGATAGACAATTATTGGACATTGAAGACTTCGATATGGTGGCAGTTGTGAAAAGTACGGTCCATTTAATCGATGGAAGCTTGTTTCAGTATAGTGAATCCAGGCATAGACCCGATAAATTCAAGTTCACGGACTTTGCACGAAGAACTTGGTGAATGCGAAAGGTAATTGATGAATGGCAGGCTAGAGATGAAATGAAAAAACAATTAGATTGCCAAGGGAAATGCTGCAGAATTATATGGAAGAGATGGAATGATTCATGAAAGGTCAGCTCCATTCAAAAAGAGAAGGTCGCCGTGGCGGCCTTTTTGACTGCTGTTCAATGTATCCCAGCACGTAAATGGCTGCCACAAACGTTTGTAAATGCAGATGGACCGTTTTTCAAGGAGTGGCCACTAAGTACATTGATAATTACCTTTTCTGGCACCAATTTCTTAGTTGAATAAAAAAGTGCCTTTTCAAGAACGCCTAAAAGATTTGTTTCTTACACCCTGTAAACGAGTATATTTTTCAACCGCTCCAAGTTAAGAGCGTAAAAAACGTGGCATTATCAACCAAGTTTTTATCGGAACTTGTAACTATAAATCTTTTCTGCAAAAAAGCATACAATCAAACCGATAATTAATGGAACCAACGAACCAGCTGAAATGAAGAAGCCGTTTCCGTTCTCTGTATATTCGTGATGGAACATTAACCAAGGAATAGTAAACATATTACCAACCAGATAAAGCATTCCTGTCGTCAATACAAATGAACCAAAGGTAACTATGAAGCTCTTTAATTTCATCTAAACACCTCCTAATTAGATATTAACAGACCTTTCAGTTATTTCTAATATTATACAATTCATTTTTCTGGTAGCAACAATCTTTTAGAAAAGAGCCTTTTATTTTTAAACGAACGGGGGGAGAGGAGGATCATCAAACCATTAGTTTGACGATCCTTCTGCTTGTTTGGGAGTATGGGAAGCATTTAGTAACACCACTCCACCAATGATTAATACTAAGCCACCTAATGTAGTGATACTAAATGGCTCACTCCATAATAGTACGCCAATTAATGCAGTTAAAGCTGTGCCTATTCCTGACCAAATGGCATAAGCTAAGCTTAACGGAATTGTTTTAAGACATATAGATAAGCTATAAAATGCAATTCCAAATCCTATTATAACCCCAAGTGAAGCGAATAAATGCGTGAATCCTTCAGACAACTTAAGCATGGTCGTACCAAAGACTTCGCTTAAGATGGATATTCCTAAAGCCATGTATCCTTTCATACTATCACCTCCGATTACTAAATTGTTAATTGCCTCCACTTGAGAGCTTCAAAACCACCACTCCTCCAATGATCAGGACTAAACCTAAAAATTTTTTCACGTTAAAGCTTTCTTTATAAACGATAACTCCTACTAAAGCAGTTAAAGCTGTGCCTATTCCAGACCAAATGGCATAAGCCGTTCCTAGCGGTATGGTTATTAATGATAACGATAGGCAATAAAAAGCCAAACCCATTCCAATTACCACACCTATGGAAGGGAATAACCTTTTAAACCCGTTTGATATTTTTAACATCGAACTGCCAAACACTTCACTTAGGATGGCTATTGCCAAAAATGCATAAGGATTCAAGATGAACTCCTCCTAAATATTGATCTATTTTTTCAATCACTTCCCCAAGAATCTTATCATCTAAAGGACTCATATAAAACTAATACTGCCTATAGTCAGTTTCATATTTACTGTCATTGCAGTACACGCTCAATATTAGGCTGAAGGTGATGCAATAAGCCGCTTCTTCGGACCTGACGGCAACATATAAGTAGGGCGAACAGGAATTTTCAGGAATTTTGTCGAATTATTCCTTTAACGATTATATTGGGGTGAACTTATTTCATGGAATTTATAATAAACAAAGAATGCTTTAATAAGGCGATTACAGATGTCAGCCATGCCGTTTCCATAAAAACACATATTCCCATTTTATCAGGAATAAAGATAGTGGCTAATAGCGATTGCTTAACCCTTCTTGGCGGTAATTCCGATATTGTCATTGAAAAAAACATTCCTTTAACGATTGACGGTGTAATGAAATTGGAGGTTTTTAAAAAGGGCACGGTTGTATTATCGGCAAAATATTTAAGTGAAATCGTTAAAAAATCACCTGATGTCATTCATGTAAAGATGAACGAAAATCAATCGGTTACAATCCAATCAAATGAAATAGTAACAAACCTAAATGGGTTACATTCCGGGGAATATCCAAATCTTCCTCAAGTGGAGGAAGCTGGTTATTTTAATATCCCAAGTGTTGAATTATTGGAAATCATAAAACAAACAGTGTTTGCCGTTTCTAAAAGCGGTGTAAGACCTGCTTTGACAGGAGTCAATTTGTCAATCAAGGATAACAAGCTTTCTTGTGTTGCAACAAATTCCCATCGTTTAGCGTTAAGAGAACTTCCGTTAGAATCGAAGGTGAATGGGTCATTCACCGTTCCAAGTAAATGCCTTAATGAATTAACCAAGTTAATTAATAATGAAGCAGGTATCATACATATTTTCATCACAAAAAGTTATATCGTCTTTAAAGCAAATACTATCTCACTGTATTCAAGGCTGATTGAAGGTAATTACCCGAATGTATCAGGATTGCTGCCCCAAGATTTGAAAACGATCATCACCATGGATACCAATGCACTATTAAAGGGTATTGATAGGGCCTGCCTTTTTGCAAGTGAATGGAGAAATAACAATGTTCATTTAGAAATCTTGGATAATAGTAAGCTAAGGATATCTTCTAATTCATCGGAATTAGGGAAGATAGAAGAAACGCAAAGCATCAAGGCAATCAGAGGTGATGCGGGGTTAAGTATATCACTGGATGGAAGTTTTTTATTGGATGCCTTAAAAGCGATAAAAGAAAAAGAGGTAAAGCTAAGTTTTGGTGGTCCAATGAAACCTATCTTAATCGAGCCAAGCGATAATTCCTCCTATCTTCATCTAATTTCACCAGTGAGAACATACTAAAGCGGAAAGACTGTAGGAAAAGAATAACAGGGGTGAATCGCCAACCGGTAACATCGGATTAATGAAATGACTTAAGACCCCAAAAAAGTCGGATTTATCCTTACTGAGTTTATTGATGTGAAATGAAGCCATGCGCAATTCCATTTCATCCATGGCGATTTGTACAAGTGACTTGAGAATATCCTACTCTGCTTCTGTAATCGCACGCGCCTTATAATCAATGATGCACATCTAGGTAACAGAATTCTTTTAATAAGAACGTCAGGAAAAAGCGAATGTAAGATTATGTATTTATCAGTCGTATTGCCTTGCTTGAGTACTGTCGGAAGATTTTATTTTAAAATAAACCACGGTAGAATATATGAAATAAATATGACCCTATGATAGCTAAATACTCACGATTCGTTTTGCAGTAGTGATTATTCTCCTATATCCAGTAAGGAACGCACCAAGTACAATACCTGAGCATTTAAGCCAATGGAGCTTCATTTTATAACATGGGAAAATAAAAAGATGAAACAAAATAAGAAAGGGGGAGAACAAGTCATACTATGACTCGCTCTCCTTTTTGTTCTTAGTAAACCGCCACTTCAATCATACAGTAAGATCGAAACTACTGCTGGGTAGTTCTTTTTCCAAATGCAAAACTAATACAATAACTGCTAAAATGCCTTATTTTCATGTGTTCTGATTGTTCTTTATCTACATAACAACCAAACATACTATTTCCTCTATTACTATATCTTTTAATAGAAAGGGGGAAGAAAGAGTGCAATCACCTTGTATCTTAGAAGTTGATGATCAATTCTTTTTAGTCACTGAAATTGATGATGTATCTACACTTAGAATCCGTATTTCCGCTCTATTGGCATCATCTTTAATAGGATTAGGATTCCCAGACTGCGGCGAATAGGTCAATTTCCCAACATTTTTCAGGTATCCCACTTCAATAATGCTTGTGCATAAACTATACAAAACTAGTTAATCAGATGTATCGGCATGTAAAAAAGGATCTACTATAGGAAGATCCCTTTTTACTACTTCTTCACTAACAAAGTTCTTTAACTTCAGCACATTTGAAGCTTTCTGATGAAATACGTACTTTTTCAAAAGCCACTCTTGTCTGATGCTGGCTTTCTTAGCCAAATAAACGTGCCGGTCTAACAAAGGTTTTGTTTAGCTTTTAATTACGGGCACTATAGAGTTAATCTTCCCTTATTTAGGTAAGTTCTTCATTATCCATTGTTTAATTAACTTAGCGACTTGGGGCGGCGAAGTGGTAGAAGTGTCTAAAGTAGGTTTTGGTGGAACTGATGTTTTGGCTTCTTGAACTAACTTCTCAGATAGTGCATTCATATAATTAATGCTGTCAGCCGTCCATTTGCCACGAGCCGATAATCGTTGTGTACGAGCTTCACCGTTACAATAAAGATGCAGGTAATGACTGGATTAAAGAAAGGGAAATGGTCGCAAATTTCAACATTATATGGATCGGGTACTTTGCCGAATAATACGGAATTACGTCCGGAATAAGCACTATAATAGGCAACTTTCAACCAATTATCACAAGCTGTTAGATAATCGTCATTGTTAACGATAAGATCTATATCAAATACATTGAAATCCACCATGAGTTTCTGCAATTCCAGTGAGGTTGCTGATTTTCCTGAGCCACTAATGCCAGTTACAATAAAAAGAGGGAAAGTCATGATCATCACCTTCCAGTATGTTGAGGAAATAGGTTACAAATATCATAAAGATATTTTCACTATATTTATTAGTTTTTTGAAACTGTTGTTTCGCGCCTTTTTTACCCAGATGTAAAAAGAAACTTGAAGGCATATGTATGTTTTAGGAATGGGGTTCTTCTTTACGGCTAGGATTGTACTTTTGGAATTTGGACGTTGCTTGGTTTGTAATATAAAAATACACAGGTTTATAGAAAGGGGATAATTATGATTGTTAGTCAAACCTGGGATCATGAAGTGATTGCAAAATTAAATCAAAATGTTCACAATCTGCATGCAAAACTATATCCGAGGTATTTTAAGGAATATGATTATTGTGCAATGAAGGGAACTTTCGAAAGGTTGGTGAAAAATAACAGTTTTGTTTTTCTCGTTTTAAAAGAACTTGAAGAACCGATCGGTTACGCATGGATTGAATTTAAAACCTATCCAGAAAGCGCTTTTAAAAATGAGTATAAATCAGTATATGTGCATCAGCTTAGTATCACTGAAAGTCAAACCCAAAAAGGTTACGGTAAAAAACTAATGAATGAGGTCTATGAAATGGCTAAAAAGAACGATATAGATTTAATTGAACTGGATTATTGGTGTGAAAACATTGCTGCAAAAGAGTTTTATAAGAAACAAAACTTTAAAATGTATAGGGAATTTGCATTTAGACAGTTGTAAACCCTTTGAATGTCAATTTCAAAGGTTGATGGAAGGAATGAATAAAAACCCCGAATCGGGGTTTTTAATTAATATCTTAACATTCTCCTCGAAAGACTGGGGGGTTGAGGAACTCCACAAACAAAGCTTTGGCTATAACACTCTTTCACGATACTTCGGGTATGCGGAATATATGTGGTGAAATGTTTATTCACGGTAGTTGTATGTGTCGGATGAAAAACTGGAATCACGTTGTTAATGACATTAGTTTTAACATTTTGCTTTGTCGGGGAGATTTGAGGTGGATTATACTGAGTAGGCATTCTGTGAGGCGGGAAATATTGTGGTGGACATTGACCGCCTTTCGGATGCCCCCAGGGCTTATTATACATTTAAACACCTCCTGGATTTTTTTGAGAGTCATTGTTAGTTTATGAAAAAAATTGATAAAGGGACTGGTATAGATGCCTTTATCAAAAGTTCATATACATATTATAATTTTCGATCAATTAAAAAATGAATAAACATTAATTTAAACGAATTTGGTTAATTGCTTGGCGAACAAATGACTCGTGTCTTTTCCTCCAGCTATTTTCCTTGCTTTTTTCCAAGCCCCATTCAGGAAATGTAGATAACCGTAACGCGGCAAATAATTGCCAGAATGGTAAGTTTGTAAAATTCAACTCCGGCATCATGGATTTATATTGATGGGTGAAGTCATCCATCGCTTGCATTCCAAAATGATATGAAATTTCGAGTTGACTATTGGCAAGGTCAGCCAAAGGGTCCCCTATGCCTGAGTCTTCCCAATCAATTATGGAAACTAGTTTATCCTCTTTCCATAATATATTTCCTGGCCAATAATCACCATGAAGGATCACTTTTTTATTCATGGAGGGTAATGGCATGAAAGATTTTAACAAATCTCTAATCATGCTTAGATTTAATGTTTCGTCCAAGAGTACCCTTTCTTTATTATTTAACATCTCAACATATGTATTTTCTACTTTAGGCAGGAATGATAAAGATAGATCTGCACAATCAACACGGTGGATTTTTGCTAGATTGATTGCCAATTGTAAGATATGATCATTAAGATTTGAGGGGGAGAATTCTGACTTACCCTCAATAAATTCGAGAATTATGCATGGCTTGGAAAATATCTCGCAGGATTTCTCAAGGTAATATGGCATCGGTACAGGCAAACCGGCAGCTTTCAATATCCCTAAGAGCTGGTGTTCATCTGCTGCAATATTCGGATTCCGTTTCAAGTCATTATCACCGTGCTGACGAACGATCATTTTTACGATCCGCCCTGACGATTGTAATAGTTCTAGTCCTGTCACCTGTGCAGAAATACCGCCTTTTAATTCCCATGCGCGAATTAGCTTGTTTCCTTGATCAAACTTTTGAACCAATCGTTCAAACTTATCATATTCGTTCATCATATGTCATCTCCTAATCCCGTTCATTGTTAAGGAATTTAAGTTCACATTTTCCTATAACTTTCGCGAAAAATTCAAAGGCCTCATTGCTGCAAATTCAATAAATGAAACCAATAGCTTGTTACAGTAATTTAAACAAGTGAGGTGTGCTGAAAATGAAAATTGGAAAATATAAAGTGGATGCACCAACAGGGACGTTACAATATCATATTACTGAAAACGGAAATCCAAATAAAGTTTTTTAACGGTGGTGCTGGACCGATAGAGGGGTGGATGAAAATCCTCCCGGCAATTTCGGAATCTGAATCAGTATTTTCCTATTATCGTTTTGATGTTGCTGGCAGCGATAAACCGAAGGAAAACCAAGACGGGATAAATATTGTTAACATTTGAGCCCCCTTATTTATTGGTGGGACATTCCCCAGGCGGCTTATATGCTAGCAATAAATAAAATAAACCATCAACAATTAATTAAGCTTTTTGTTTGAGCATTATTGTTAATGCTGACTTTTTCTTAAATCGCTCAATCTCCTCCACCACTATTTTTATAGATGGGTTATTCCCCATTAATTCCTGCTGATGCCTAAGTGAAAAAAAGCAGATAGCTTTTTCAAAAAATTCTCGTCCATTGGGCGAATGTCATAATATAAAAGGCAAAAAACACCTAATGGTGTGTATATTTTTGGAATCCAGGCGAGATGAAGAATACTATATCTTTTGAAACTTCTTTAATAATCCGATAGTTATATGTACAAGCATTTGTTCTTGCTTAACATAAGATTAATAGAGGTGATAGAAATGGTGAAAGTATTTATTGATCCCGGCCATGGAGGTACGGATCCAGGCTCGGTGGGGAATGGATTAAGAGAAAAGGATTTAACTTTATCCATTGCAACTCGAATTAAAGATATCTTATTAATAGAATATAATAATGTTTATGTAAAAATGAGCAGGACCCAAGATACGTACCCCTCCTTAAACGATCGTACGAATGCAGCGAACGCGTGGGGAGCGGACTTTTATCTCTCCATCCACATAAATGCCGGCGGCGGAACCGGGTACGAGGATTACATCTATACGTCCACTAACCAGGTCACGAAAACGTATCAAGATCATATTCATTCAGAGGTCATGAAGCTTATCAACATCCAAGACAGAGGACAAAAAACAGGAGATTTACATGTACTTCGTGAAACGGACATGCCTGCACTCCTGTCTGAAAATGGATTTATCGATAATGTCAATGACGCAGCCAAATTGAAAACGGCTTCCTTTATCGAATCACTCGCTCGCGGACATGTAAACGGTTTAGTTAAATGCTTCAATCTTACAAAGAAAAGTATAGCTGTATACCACACTGTCGTTAGTGGGGATACCGTATACTCCTTAAGCATCGCTTATGGCAGTACGGTTCAGCAAATTAAAGATTGGAACGGTCTTGACAGTCAGTACAACATTACGGTAAACCAGAAGTTGCGTGTTAAATGAATAATTAATAATTGACTGGTTAAATTATTTATAACTTCCAGAAGCACTCCACGCAGGAAGCCCTTCTCAAAAAGAGAGGGGCTTTTCCAGGTTCAAGAATATGTATGTAATGAAATCATCATGTACATTCTACTGTCCTGTTTTGTCCATCACTTGGATAATAGTGGAGGGTGTGAAATGTAAGCTATGCTTTTTCATATAGACTGACACAAATTTAAATGGATTCTTTGTAATGGCATATAAAAAGCACAAACCATAATGGCTTGTACCTAAAATGTATCAGCAAATAACTGAATTGAATCTATGTATTGTTGCTCATTAACCTTTTATTTTCCTTTAAGTAAAGTAACCCTCGAGATGGATATTAATCGTATATTTTAATGGCTTGAACCACTTTTCCTAAAATACGGACTCTATCATTTTTGATGTTATAGGTTTTGTCTTCATAAAAAGGATCCGTGCTGCAGGGAGTGAGGGTGATGTTTTCTTCATTGATATTCACTTTTTTGACTGTTGCATCGTGACCATTTACTAAAACGACACCAATTTTTCCGTTTTCAACGAAGTTCGTTTTTTCAACGAGAATCAATGATCCGTCACTGAATTCTTCGTTCATGCTATTGCCATTCACTCTAAGGAAAAAATATTCTTTATTCGATTTTAGCATCGAATTTAATGTCGGCATATAGGCTTCAATATATTCATTGGTAAAATGAGGATCTCCAGCAGGGATATTTCCGTAAACACCAATTAATCTTACATTCTTTTCATTTAGGAATTCCATTCCAGGATTATTTCTATCGGCAGGTGCTCCTTCAATCAGGTGGGATAGCGGTATTTCAAAGCATGTGGACATCATGCTCAATTTATCCATTAAAGGTTTATTCCTTCCGGATTCCCAGGCCGATACTGCTGTTGGGGCCACTTTTAAAATATTTGCCAAATCTTCTTGTGTCATTTTTCTTTCTTTTCTTAACATTTTAATCCGTTCACCAATGTGCATATTTCTTCACCTCTTACTTGAATATACACTATGAGTGAAAGTGAGTAAACTTAAAGAGCGTGAATTTTGCGAAAAGTTGTTGGAAACTATACTTCAAGTGTGGTATTATTTTTTTAGACAGGTGGTGACAAAGATATGACAAACATTAAATTCACACTTAAACAAGCGAGGAAGTATAAAGGATTGACTCAAGATGAAATGGCTAAAGTGCTGAAGATGGCCAAGAGGACTTACATTGACTATGAGCAATATAAGATTCCTTTGCGAATCGATAAGGCTTATTTATTTGCTGAATGTGTAGGATTCTCAATCGACGAGATCATTTTTTTTGACCCTCACCTACACTTCAAATGTAGTTCATAGTTCAAGTGTACCAGCGTTTCTTCAACAGACTGACCATTCGTAATGTAAAGTCCAATCCATACACTCTTAACTTCCGTTGGAGAAGATTCAAGGAATGATGGAAAGAAGGTGAACAAAGTGGAAAGGGAAGTTGCAGTAGGAGCTGCTGCCGTTAGCACATATTAGATTGGAAGGAATTTCGTGGGGAGGCCATTGAGGATATCATTGTACACGACGGTGTTGTCAAATTGGATTATCATTGAAATTATTGATCCTAATTCTCAGGATGAAATACACGTATGTCGGAGGAAGAGGGGGAAGTATTTTTAAGGAGTAAAAATCCAAACTTCTTGATGTTCCTTAATAAAAAGGCTGTATGCTGAAAAATAAATTGAGATCCCACTGAATGACAGCCAATTGCTGTGAAACACTTTTATTTACTTAATGTATAGGACGGATTTTCAAAACACCATGAATAGGAGCAATTGGACAATGGCAAATTCGAAGGAAAAGTTAATATGGATGAACAAGCCTTTATCCTTTGCAGGATAAAGGCTTGTTTTCATGTTTGTAAACTTGGGGCATTCCAATTTCCTTCGTAAGTTCGTATTCATAAAATGAAAAAGACTGCAAACCTAAATGAATTGAAAGCGGATCTTCATACTTTATCTCCATTTTTAATGAACTTCGTCTAGTTTTTTTCTCCCATCTTTATGAGGATGGCAGGTAATGGTATGCAAAAGTACAATTATATAATAATGAAGGCTATGGAAGTCCTGGGAAGGGGGGCATTGATAAAAGGATGAGTTCGAAAAAATACCATTTGGAGGAGATAACAATTGAAAAGGAATGTATTCAATTATGTCGTTTTTCTTGTCCTCATTCTAACGATATTAATTATGGCTAAGCCAGGCATTTCCTCAGCAGGGAAATTGAAGCCGCCCTCCGAAACCTTCAGTCCAGGGGATTGGTTTCTTGGAGGCATTCCTCCCAATCTTGACAAAGAGAAACCACCAATCGTGTTTGTACAAGGGAGAAACAGCAGTTCAACCAGCTGGTACGGTGAAACTGAATATCATGGGATCAATGATATGTATACCAAGGCGTATGAAGCAGGCTACCAAACGGTTTTTGTTCAGCTTCATGATTCGGCTGGAAATGGATCAGCGAGCCAATATGATAACGGAAGGCTTTTAGCTCAAATGCTTTCACAAATCAGTAACCATTTCGGGGGCGAAAAAGTAAATATTATAGCTCACAGCAAAGGGGGGACAGACACCCAAGCGGCTCTAGTACACTATGGAGCGCACCAATATGTTGGAAGGGTGATCACTTTAGCTTCCCCTCATCATGGTTCATACCTTGCTGATTTGGCTTATAGCTGGTATGCGGGCTGGCTTGGTTCCCTATTAGGTCAAAAAGATGATGGAACTTATTCTTTACAAGTTGGTAAAATGGCGGAATTTCGTTCTGTCACGGATAACCATCTTAACTCTCGTAAAAACATGTATTTCACTGTGGCAGGTATGAACAGAGGCCCGGTTCTTTCAGCTTTATCAATGGGTGGACAATATTTATCTTCATATGGGGAAAATGATGGTCTAGTAAATGTTTGGAGTACAAAAATACCTTACGCAACACATTTATTTACGGATCCAAACTTTGATCACGACAATATCCGAGTCGGTTCAGCTGTATTTTCAAGAATTGAACCCTATTTAAGGAGTGCTACCACCGCTGGGATTCCTGGATTTAATGTCAATTATAAAGAACGAGTTGAAGATGATGTCATTACAACCGCACTTGCTCAAACCGTAATGGGTGATGCCCTGAAACAACATGTTTGGATTGAACAAAGTTTCCATGTAAATGAATCAGCCCCGGGTAATATAACTATATATACAGCCTCAGATGATGTCGAGGTTGAATTGATTTCTCCATCAAATAAAAAATATTCACCTTCCTTAAAGGTTGATTCAACCCAAAATGAAAGTTCCTTTTTTAATGGTGCAACCATCCAGACATTCAATAGAAACAACCTCGAAATCGGTGACTGGAAGGTGCGAATGAAGAGTAAATCGCCAAAAGACGCCTACCTGTTCACGGCTCAATTTAACGAAATGAATCCCATTACATTAAGTATGGCCGGAAAAGTTAAGGAAAAAGATGCAAAATTTTTAATAAAGAATCCAATGAATGATAAAAAAACGCCAAACAGCACAACTTTTTTGGTTCGCTTAGTAGATGAAACCGGTAATGAAATTAGTGGGAAAAGCTCAATTAAGGTACTGGAGACCGAAAATTTTACTGGCACCCTTCCAGAAGTGCCTAAGTCAGGTGTTTATAATGTAACCATTGATGTCAAGGAAAAAAATGTGGATGGCACTGAAAGAACCCGGACTCTGGTTCGTTCGGTCTATATCGAGAAATAGTGAAATGCCATCTTATTGAGAAGGTATCAAATTCGAAGGAAAGTCAGTTTGAGTACGTTTTTTTCCTATAAGAACATTCAGTTTTTCATTAAAAATCATAGTTCGGGATAAGTGCATTCCGAACTTCATTTTTACCAACTAATACCTTATTAATTGAAAAGGTATTTTGTGGGTAATGTATAATGGTATGGTTAACATGAGAGTTGGTGATTCAGCCAAAGTTAAGGTCTTAATTGTTAATTTAGATTTTAATTTAACGGATGTTCAATGGGGATAGAAGCCACTCGGGCTCGTGGCAATACAAGAGATTGATGAATTGAAACGAGACAACGGGTTTAATCTGTCTTTTGATAAGATTCTCTATAAGACAAAATACCTGTTTTAAGTGCAGCATAATTGCCAATGCTGGCATAGCCATAAAACCAGCCCATGAAAATCCCTGCAACCAAGTGATGACGATGACTGATGAAAATGGAAATGAACAAGCCAAGACCCAAAGCGATGGTAGGGATGAATTTTGGGCGAATATGAAACATGACCTTAATTAGTTGAGTAAGAATCATGATGATAGGAATGGCTATTACTGCATCCCAAAAGTTTGTATGGATGGTTGGGAAGTCCATAATTTCACCACCTTAAATAGAAGTTTTCAAAATTAATTTTTACTTTTTATCAAGGCTTTATACTATAATAAAAAAATTCATATTTAAAACTAATATATAAAAGGTTATGCAACCAGGTTTTGAAGATTTTCAGAGTTTAATTTTAAAGCCGTCAATCCATATAATTATATGGATTGACGGCTTTTTCTGGTTGGCCGCGGGAATGGTTTAAAACAACTCGGAAAGAGCCGACATAATGAAGATAAACAGTAAAAAACGTCTATTAATGCGAAGATCTAATGAGCAAGGAAACATTTATTAAGGAGAATGCTCCTTATGCCCAGAAAATTCAAAAGGAATTAATATTTTACCTTTGTTGTTATTGCACAAGCTTGCTTGGAGAGTGGATATGGGAAAAGCTTATTAGCAAGTCAAGGAAAAAATATATTCGGTACAAAAGGTGACTTTAAGGGCGAGTCTGGCATTATCCAAACAATCGAATACCTCACCGGTGTACCCGTTCAAGTATGGAACAAATTCAGGAAATACCCATCTTGGGAAGAAAGTCTTCGAGATCTTGCCAATCTATACGTAAACGGGACGTCATGGAATGGAAGTCGTAATTGTCAAAAAAAGGGATTTCATCTCTGCTCTTGTAAAGCATATGGTTCTACAAAAGTACAGATTCAATAGTGAAATGGATTGGGCGATCTTTACCTAAAGTGAACCAAATATTAAGAATGAAATGGAATTTTTAACTGGCAACGGTATTTCAACACTCTCCTTTTTTTGAATGAGCTTCTTTCCAAAAGATGTAATATTCACATGAAAATAGATTCTATTAAAAAATATATTAAAACCTACTCTTCCATATGCATAATGAGAGAATTCGGGACATAAATTAAACAAACAAAAAAAGCGCGGTTAGCGCTTTTAGTGTATTTGTCTATATAAGCCTATTACTTTTCCAAGTATCGAAACATCTCGTAAAATAATTGGTTCCATATTTGAGTTCTCGGGCTGAAGCCTTATGTAATCCGGTTCCTTAAAGAATCGTTTTACAGTGGCTTCATCATCTTCCGTCATGGCCACGACGATATCTCCATTATTGGCATTGCTTTGTTGTTTCACGATGACATAGTCTCCATCATGAATTCCAGCTTCGATCATACTTTCACCCATGATTTCCAGCATGAATACATGGTCATCATGCGGAACCATGCTTTCGGGAAGCGGAAAGTATTCTTCTATGTTCTCGATTGCCGTTATAGGCATGCCCGCTGTTACTTTTCCAAGTAACGGAACGTTCACGACATTGGCTTTTGGAATATTGTTCGCTTCCTCCGAATTCATTATTTCAATGGCCCTTGGCTTGGTTGGGTCACGTCTGATCAGGCCTTTACTTTCCAGGCGGGATAAATGTCCGTGTACTGTTGAACTTGATGCAAGTCCCACTGCTTCGCCAATCTCCCGTACGGAAGGTGGATACCCTTTTTGGCGAACCTCTTCTTTAATGAAATCAAGAATATCTTGCTGCCGTTTTGATAGTTTAGTCATTAGTGCACCTCTTCCCCAATGTTCTTTGCTATATTATAGCATGGCCCCCAACTCTATACAAACATAAGTTCGAATTTTGTTGTTGACTGAAACAAACGTTCGTATTATAATTTGGTCATAACATACGAACGAACATTCGCTTTGGAGGGATATTTATGAAAAAATTATACAAAAATTATATTTATACGATTCTATTAGCGGGATCAGTATTTATCTTTTCAATTTTATTCTCTTGTACATTGAACAATGATCAAAAAAATGATTTCCTTTCTATAGAAGTAGGTGAAGGTGACACCCTATGGGGAATTGCCGAAGAATATGAAGAAGCAAATTTGACAAAAAAAGAATTCATTGGTTGGATAGAAGAGCATAATGGAGTAAGGGCGGATTCGATTAAACCTGGTCAAGTCATCGTCATACCGGTTAAAGGGGAAGAACTTGTCCAGAATTTGGCCAGTGAGCAGTAAGCAGTGAAGGTAGGGTATTATGAAAGCGGTAATCTATTGTAGGGTCAGCACAGAAAAAGAGTCACAGGAAACATCATTGGCAAGGCAGGAAGATGAATTAGTCAAATTGGCAGAAAAGATGGATGTTGAAGTCATTTCCATAATAAAAGAACAGGCTAGTGGTTATGAGTTGAATAGGGATGGCATTTTTGACATGCTCGAACTATTTAAAACCAAAGAAGCTGAAGTACTATTAATCCAGGACGAAACGAGGCTGGGAAGAGGGAATGCCAAAATAGCCCTTTTCCATGTCATCCTTAAAGAAGATGTGAAAATTTATACGCTCTCACACGATGGCGAACTTGAGCTATCGGATTCGGATGCGATGGTCATCCAGATTGTCGGAATTGTAGAAGAATATCAAAGGAAACTACATAATCTAAAAATAAAGCGCGGGATGATAAGGGCCGTTGAAAAAGGGTATCGTCCTCAAAAAAATCTTCAGAATCAAAGGAATTCCACCGGAAGGGACCGTAAGGAGATTCCTATAGAAGAAATTATTAAACTTCGGGCCAATGGATTGACATTTGCAGAGATCGCAGCAACTTTGAGGGGCTTTGGATACAATGTATCTAAGGCTACAGTGAACAGGCGTTTTCTCGAACATCAATTGAATACACTGGAAAGTCAATCATAGAACTTGTAATTTCGCTATTTTTTTAATACCATGACAATATCCGCAGATTATGAAGGAGCGAAATTATGTTATCAAAAGAAAAATTAGCCCGTATTAATGAACTTTCTAAAAAGGCAAAGGCTGAAGGTTTGACGGAAGTTGAGGCGAAAGAGCAAACCCAATTGAGAAGTGAGTATTTGGAAACATTCAGAAAGTCCATGACCAATACGTTGGAGCATGTGAAAGTCGTCGATCCAGAAGGTAATGACGTAACTCCTCAAAAGATAAAAAATATAAAAGAAAAAAGAAACTTACATTAATAATGCTTGGATTCTTCTGATGGAACATCCATTTGAAGATTCTATTAGCATTTAGGAGTAAAAAGAGAGTGCATTCATGTATGTATTCTCCTATTTAGTTTAATCTAAATAGGGGGCTTCTCTTATTTCTAGAAAATTGTAATATTGAGGCAGTAAATAGTGATTTTAGTTGTGATATTAAGCTTGTCACTATAATATAAAGAGGTACATTACAGGAAGGGATGTTTTTACGATATGTTAGATAAATTAGATGCACTTTCTATTAATACAATTCGTACATTATCGATTGATGCAATTGAAAAGGCTAATTCTGGCCATCCAGGTATGCCAATGGGTGCAGCGCCGATGGCGTATAAACTATGGACCGAATATATGAACCATAACCCGAAAAATCCAGAATGGTTTAATAGAGACCGCTTTGTTCTTTCTGCTGGTCATGGGTCTATGCTGTTATACAGCCTTCTTCATCTATCCGGCTATGGCTTATCTATCGATGATTTGAAAAGCTTCCGCCAATGGGGCAGTAAAACTCCAGGGCATCCTGAATACGGACATACGGCTGGTGTAGATGCAACTACTGGGCCGCTTGGACAAGGTATCGCAATGGCAGTCGGAATGGCAATGGCAGAACGTCACTTGGCAGAAAGCTATAACCGCGATTCTTATAATGTGGTCGATCATTATACATATAGCATTTGTGGAGATGGGGATTTAATGGAAGGTGTTTCTGCAGAAGCGGCTTCATTAGCTGGACATCTACAACTCGGAAGACTTGTTGTTTTATATGATTCTAACGATATTTCACTTGACGGAGACTTAAGTCAATCATTTAGTGAAAGCGTAGCAGACCGCTTCAAATCTTATGGATGGCAATATATCCGCGTTGAGGATGGGAACGATCTTCAGGAAATCGCCAAAGCGATTGAAGAAGCGAAAACTGACGATGCACGCCCAACATTAATCGAAGTGAAAACGGTTATTGGTTACGGTTCACCAAACCGTTCAGGTAAATCTGCTGTTCACGGAGCTCCGCTTGGTGCAGATGAGCTGAAATTGACAAAAGAAGCATATAAATGGACATTCGAAGAGGACTTCCATGTTCCGGAGGAAGTGTATTCACACTTCAATGAAGCTGTTGTTGATGCAGGCGCTCAAAAAGAAGAAGCTTGGAATGAGTTGTTTAAAAATTACAAAGAAGCGCATCCTGAGTTAGCAGAGCAATTGGAGCTTGCCATCAAAGGTGAACTGCCTGCTGAATGGGATCAGGAAATTCCAGTCTATGAAGAAGGTAAGACATTAGCTTCCCGTGCTTCAAGTGGGGAAGTACTAAATGCAATTGCCAAAAAGGTACCTAGCTTCATTGGAGGTTCTGCAGATTTAGCTGGATCGAATAATACTGCCATCAAAGGTGAGACAGATTTCTTACCTGGTAATTACAGTGGGCGTAATATATGGTTCGGTGTACGTGAATTTGCTATGGGTGCGGCTTTAAATGGAATGGCACTTCATGGTGGTTTAAAAGTATACGGAGGAACATTCTTTGTATTCTCTGATTATCTGCGTCCAGCCATAAGAATGGCAGCACTAATGGGACTGCCGGTAAACTATGTGTTCACTCATGATAGCATTGCTGTAGGGGAAGACGGACCTACTCATGAGCCAATCGAACAATTAGCATCATTGCGTGCAATGCCTAACCTAGGGGTAATACGTCCAGCTGATGGCAATGAAACGGCAGCAGCCTGGAAAGTGGCAATGGAGTCTACAAATAAACCAACTGCTCTTGTACTGACTCGTCAAGGATTGCCAACAATAAA
Source organism: Brevibacillus sp. JNUCC-41 (assembly GCF_014844095.1). NCBI lineage: Bacteria > Bacillati > Bacillota > Bacilli > Caryophanales > Bacillaceae > Peribacillus > Peribacillus sp. JNUCC41. The sequence goes on from NZ_CP062163.1 coordinate 3,902,586, forward strand.
AGACACTTCCGAAACTGCGTATGAAGGTGTTTCAAAAGGTGCTTACATCATCTCTGCTTCTAAGAAAGAAGTAGCTGATGCATTACTTCTTGCGACTGGTTCCGAAGTGAACTTGGCTGTGGAAGCACAGAAAGCTTTAGCGAACGAAGGAATTGATGTTTCGGTAATCAGTATGCCATCATGGGATCGATTTGAAACTCAATCTAAAGAATATAAACAAAGCGTAATAAATCCGGCAGTGAAAAAACGTCTAGCTATCGAAGTGGCTTCACCATTTGGCTGGGATCGTTATGCAGGTGATGAGGGTGAAATATTGGCCATCAATCATTTTGGAGCTTCTGCACCTGGCGGTAAAATCATGGAGGAATTCGGTTTCACTGTAGAAAATGTAGTTGCTCGAGTTAAGGAAATGATTAAATAATAGTAAAAAAAACTGACACCAAATGGATTGGTGTCAGTTTTTTTTACCAAAAACAATCCTATTTTAAATTGAATGTGTTCCTATTCGAAAGGAAATCTTCCATTCGACAAAAAAAGAAGAAAATTTCTCCAGTAAACAACATATCTTTTTAGTTTGTCAATATATAATGAGAATAAATAAATTTCGTTTAATTGTGTCAGTTAAAGGGGAAAGTCATCAATAGTGGAAAATAGTGGAGAGTGTCCTGGTGGTTAGTTGTTTTCGTGATCAAAATAGGAGAGCTAGGAGGCATTGGCTGATGAGAACCTATCAAATTTATTTAATCGAAGATGAATTTGCCCATCATTATTATGGAAGAGAAAAGCTATTTTTCAATTTGTTTTTGGAGTATATTCAAGCAAGGGGCAGACTGAAGAGTATTTTGCAAAAACAAATCGAATATGTCACCAAAACAGTCCCGATATACCAATTACAGGTAGCTATTGAACAACGTTTGCAAAAAAAGATGAATTATTGGACTCAAAATGGAAAATACTATTTAGAAAAAACAAATGGAACAAGTAAAGCCGTTCTAATCATTCAAAATGAGTCCATTACTCTTAAAGCTGAAGGAGATTATGAAGCGGAGACCGCTTTCTTTGAAAGTATTCGAAAATATGAAGCGAGTTTTCTGGCAATTGATTTTGAACATGAAAAATACGGTTGGTTAAAACCGATAAAAGAAAGAAAATTTGTCTAAATGGGGGACTTTTCGGTAGCGGGTATTGTATAATAACCTTTGGTCTAGTACACTGATGTTAGACAACATGAAGGAGGAAATAGTATGTGGGTTTACATTCTAGTTGGCGTACTGGCATTGATTGCTGGAGTAGTGCTGGGATTTTTCATCGCTCGTAAATACATGATGGATTACTTAAAGAAAAATCCGCCAATTAACGAACAGATGCTGAAAATGATGATGATGCAAATGGGTATGAAACCATCCCAAAAGAAAATTAATCAAATGATGAGCGCCATGAATAAACAACAAACAAAATAAGATAGCATGAAACCTTGATATATCAATGTTCTTGGAAGATTGTATTCATAATTTTATATAATATCGAAATAGTTGATCCATTTAGACTGAATTTTTCCACCGATTTTATTTAAGATTTTGTTTTATCTTTCATTTATGTTTCTTAAGCCACTTTTTCTGAATGATTCAGTAAAGGTGGTTTTTGTTTTGGAATTGAAAGGAAAGTCCTCCTCGTTTTATGTGAGCGCTTTTTTATTTTGAAGGTAAAAACGCAAACTAAAAACAATACTTGCCCACACCTTCCATCTAAAGATGTATATACAGTATCAAGGAGGATGTTAATATGATAAATGATTTTGTCAAAAAATGCTTCGAGGATACTTGTAAAGGTATGGTTTTCTTTATGTGAACATACATTTGAACACAAAAGTGAATTTAAAGAGAACAAATAGGAATCCAAATTCAAATGCTATTAATCTTTTTATTTAGGCACTTAGCCAATAGAGAGTCAGTTAATATATTGGTTAATGGTTAGCATCCTTGAGTTGAATGAAACTTATAAAAAGAAAAGCAATTAACCTGAATTGGTCGAGTGCTTATTTTTTTATATAGGAATATTTACACCAGGACCACCTTCCTCGACAGCCTCCATTGGTTTATTTGGAATCTTTTGTGGAATCATACTCAAATCCCAACCGCAAATGGCTGAAGTTGTAACATTTACGATAATATCAGGGCTTGGTATAGGGGCATTTAATTTCTTTTGGGTTAATGGGTGATTATATGGTTATATCCTCGGGATAAAAGTGAGCAATCCAGGTTAATCTAATATCGGCATATGCATTAAATCTTTCTCAACAATGAGATATCTCGCTAAAAATCTCCTCTATCTTTTTTAGAGTGGATTTCATTAAACAAAATAGTTGTGGAAGTTGTTGAGTTTTTTGGCTTGACTTTATCAACTGTAAATATTATTATTACAGTAATCTTCTTGAGGAGGATGCGAAAGTGAATAGTGATTTTACAATAGCTGTGCATAGTTTGGTCTATTTAGCTTATCTACCAGATCATATGGCTAGCAGCGAGTCCATCGCAGAAAACGTTTGTACAAACCCGGCAAGGATTCGAAAGATGATGAGCTGCTTAAGAAAAAAAGGATTTGTAAGAACTAAAGAAGGTGTTGGCGGAGGCTATATTCTAGACTGTAACCCTGAAGAGGTAAGTTTGGCGGATATTTATATAACTGTTTCACATGGGACTTTGAAACCAAAGTGGTGTACAGGTGATCCGGAGAAAAAATGTGTCATATCTTCCAATACCCAGATAGTCATGAATCAAATATTCGATGAAGCTGAATTATATTTTGAAAAATATTTAGAAGATATAACTCTCAGCACTTTTTTGGAAAAAATTAAACAATGTCCGTGATATTGATTTAGTTTTTTCTTTGGACTAAATGTATATTTTATTATTACAGTTATTAACTATAGTTTAAATATCAACTGAACATAAAAGGGGTGTTAAGGAAATGGTTGAAAACAATCTGTTCAAAAATGGGGATTGGGTAAAGGGAAAATCAAGAGATGGGGAACTTATCCATGGTTTCATTGAAACGGTAAGTGATAATCGAGAAATCGTTAAAGTGAATGTGGTGGAAAGTGACAATGAAAAAGCGATTGGGAAATCGATTTGGATTCCGAGTAAATGGACTGAAAAACTGCCGGATTTAGAAATCAGTAACGAAAATCATCTTTTGGCCTTAATTGATTTAGCGTTACTTTCTAAAGATGAAACATGGTTTATGGAGTTATCCGGTAAATTGGAATCCATCAAAATCCATCCTAAAATAAATGCTAGGAATTCAGAGTTTCTTATCTCGGGAAATAGAATCGCTAAACTTGATTTAAATAGATGAAGAATAAAGACTATAAATATTTCGGATAATACAAGGAGGAAATGATCATGACAATAGAACATGTAACAGATGATAATTTTGCTAGTGAAATCAAGGAAGGTTTAGTATTGGTTGATTTTTGGGCACCGTGGTGCGGTCCGTGTAAAATGATTGCCCCAGTGCTTAATGAAATTGATGTGGAAATGGGTGATCGGGTTAAGATCGTAAAACTTAATGTGGATGAAAATTCAGATACCACAAGCGAATATGGAGTGATGGGAATTCCAGCTCTAATTCTATTCAAAGATGGAGAAAAGGTAGATCAAGCTATTGGCTTCCAGCCAAAAGAAGCCATTTCGGCATTAATCACCAAACATGCATGATCCTAATAATTATCATAATATGCGGATGTGTATTGTGAATTAAGGACTTATACCAGCCAATATGGTGGGTAACTAAATGGAGGATGACTAAATGAATTCTAAATATACACCATTATTTGAATCGTACAATTTAGGAAAGAAAATAGAAGTGAAAAATCGTTTGGTGATGGCGCCTATGACAAATTTCTCTTCTAATCCTGACGGGACTGTAACCGACGCCGAAGTAAACTATTATGAACGTAGGTCAAGCGGGGTCGGCATGGTTATAACGGCATGTACCTACGTAACTGCTAATGGCAAAGGCTTTCATGGGGAATTTGGCGGAGATCAGGATGAATTGATACCTAGTCTAAGTCGTTTGGCATCAGCGATTAAAGCGAAAGGTGCAAAGGCAATTCTTCAGATTTTTCATGGCGGACGCGAGGTGCCACCGGAATTAGTAAATGGCGATGTTGTCAGTGCAAGCAATATCCCATCGGAAGGCGAAGGGAAAGCAGTTCCGCGTCCACTATCTGCAAAGGAAATAGAATCGATCATTCTCGATTTTGGTGAAACTACCCGACGTGCCATAAAAGCGGGATTTGATGGTGTCGAGATTCACGGTGCAAATGGTTACTTGCTACAGCAATTTTTTTCGCCTCATTCAAACCGTCGTGAAGACAAGTGGGGTGGTTCCCTTGATAAACGTCTGACTTTTCCATTAGCGGTAGTGGATGAAGTGATAAAGGCTGTTGCTGAACATGCCAAGGATCCGTTCATCGTAGGATATCGTTTTTCACCGGAGGAGCCGGAAACACCAGGAATCACCATGGATGATACTCTTGCATTAATTGATGGACTTGTAACAAAAGATCTTGATTATCTTCATGTTTCATTAATGGATTTCTGGTCGAAAGCAAGACGGGGAGCCGAGATTGACAGACCTCGGATAGAAATTATAAAAGAACGTATAGGAGATCAAGTACCGATCATTGGTGTTGGTTCCATCTATACAGCGGATGATGCCATCAAAGCACTGCAATCGGGGGTTCCGTTAATCGCATTAGGCCGTGAAATTATTATCGATCCTGAATGGGTACAAAAAGTGGAACAAGGCAGGGAAGCAGAGATCGTGACAAAAATAAACAAGGATAATCAGCAGCAACTTGATATTCCAGACCCATTATGGCAAGCGATCATCAACTCTCCAGGATGGTTTCCAGGGATTGAATAAATAGACGCACATATATTACTGAAATGAAAAATGCATAATGGATTTCCAAAACCATTTTGGAATGAATATACTTGGAAAAATAAACCCTGGCAACGGACACACATATAAAAGTGTTCCTTAGTCCGGGGTTTTTATGTTTATGGAGGATCATTTATAGAAGTTTTTCATATTCAATCCTTTAAAGGCCAAGTTTTTTCGGAAAATCAAATAGGGGAAAGACTTACGGATTTTCATTGAACAGCCATTAGGTCTCAACGGCACATACATTCAGAAATTTTGGCGGGGAAAGGGGCTTTCTTTACGGAACGCTAGGAAAAGGAAGGAGGACACCACCCTTCCTGAATCAAAGCTTTAATAGAGTGAAGATTGAATACAAAATGGGAACCATAGTAGAAGTATATTAAAAAAATAATGTATACTGCCATTCAGAAAACACTACATGGAATCTAATAAAAAAATATACTAATCTAAATGATTAATTTTAATAACTTAATACAATGAAAAGTTTATCCTTCCATTTTTAGGTTTATAATCGATTGCGATAGCCTTTTCAGTTTAATGAAGGATCTGGTATAGCCATCAGGCCCATTTTCAAGAGGGGTTCCACTATGTTGGGAATGTTGTAAAATATTCGGTAGATCTTCATTTTTCCAATTCGGATAAATTTCAATAATATATAGAGGACAAAAAAACTGTAAGAGACGAAAATCACTTGTTGGAAGTCTGACCCTTATACATTCGTACGTACCAAAGATTAGGATCTGGAGAAAATATGTCCTGGATGTTCTAAAGAAAAAGAAAAAACACGGAGTGGTTTTATCCAACACTGTGTTTTTCATAATGTAAAGAGTATAAAACCGAAGCCTTCCTTAAAACAGGAAGGAGTCAAGTGAGTATGGGCCAGCTCCGGTTAACGCAATGCCAATCGCCACTGCAAGAACGGCAAGATTATATTCATAACCATTTTGAGTTGCCCAGTAGCCATTTGCTCCATGGACTTTAACGATTGCAACGAGCATTGTAAGTGCAATTAATATACCTGCAAAGGGTGTAAGGAGACCTAAAGCAAATAAGGCCCCGCCAATAAGCTCTGATAGACCTGCAAATAGGGCCATGGTAATTCCTGGCCTCATGCCAATCGAATCAAACCAGTCTCCAGTGCCTTTCAGGCCATGTCCGCCAAACCATCCAAATAATTTTTGAGCTCCATGTCCAACAAACGATAATCCGATTACCACACGTATAACTAATAAACCTATACCAATCATTTATGATTTCTCCTGGAATTTATTTTTTATTTAGATATCTTTAATTCGAGATTTTTATTTAAAAAAATAAAGGGATTACCTCGAATTAATTTATCTTTAATTAAAGATAATGCTTTTTGAGCGATTTGTCAAACATAAATTTAAGTTTTAAGGCTCATTCAACAGGGAAGGTTCTGAAAAAATCGGGTGAGCTCCCATTGGAACGAAACAATAAATCAGACACCGTAACGCATTCATAGCCGTTTTTATATAAATAATCCAATGTCGATTCTAACGCCTTTACCGTTTGGGGACGGTCGCTCCAATCGTGCAGGAGAATGATATCGCCAGCGCGTAACGACTTAATGATATGAGTGGAAATTTTATTTGGAGCAGGTCTTTTCCAGTCTTGGGGATCTTGATGCCAGGACCACAGTACAACCTTATAACCTTTTTTTACAGCTGTATTGATGATTATATCGTTATAAAGTCCACCTACAGGACGATATAGCGTAGGTTTGTATTTGGCAATATCCCAAATCACTTTATCTGTTTTATCTAATTCAGCAGATAATAACTCAGCGGTCATATTTTTATCATAATAATGATGATAGGTGTGATTAGCAATTTCATGACCTTCCTTTATTTCTCTTATTAAAATGCCAGGGTTTCTTTTCACTTTATTACCAGAGACAAAAAAGGTAGCTTTGGCATTATATTTAGCCAATATATCGAGGATTTGAGGTGTATACGAAGGATGTGGTCCGTCGTCGAAAGTTATGGCTACGATTTTTTCTTTTGTATTGCCCTCCCAAACAACATAACCTGTTTTTTCATATACCTCTCGACTTGAAGTAAAGGCATGAATAACTGGAGTGTCAAATGATAAAAAAAGGATGAAAACGGCTAAAGTCATAATTAAATTCTTCAAGCGAATGCCCTCCTGTACAAGTATATAGGACATAGTATATGGAGTTCGTTAATATTTATTAAAGTTCGACCAAGAATAACAGACTGTTTAATTGTTGACTATAGGCGGAATTTGAAAAGGTTTAAAACTGCTTATTACGTAAAGATATTTAAATAATGAACATTTGCAATTTGATTGTGCCCTTTTTTGGTGGATATTTAATTTAAGCTCTCCAAAATAAATTTCATATAGGATACCTTGGGATCCAGTGTTACCTGATTATCTATTTGCCATGATTCTTTTTGCAATCCACGTGCGAACCTGTATTAATTAATGAAAATAGTTCATATGAGGTGTTTATGGTATGCAGCCAAATGGAGGTTATATCCACATACACACCAGGTGCCTTTGGGGTAGGGAGTCTTGTGATTACTGTACCGGACGCTTCTTCTTTTCTTAGCTGGATCTCCTATTGTTCTTGTTGTGACAAACTATGCACCGGCATCCGATGTTGATATTGAACATGATTCATATGCATAATTTTAAATGATAAAACAGGAAAACAGGCAGCACACAAAGCGCTTGCCTGTTTTTTATATAGCAATGGTCATGCCTAAGTATTCAAATTGAGAATGAATGTAAAAAAGGGGAGATTGACAGCAAAATAATTCATATAATAATATTTGTGGTTATCACTGGAGATGAACTGAGTTAAAAATCTGTACCTGTTTTATAAAAAAGTTCATTATATTTATTTAATAATTGATCAAGTTGCTGGCTATATTCAACGGCAACATGCGAGTTTAAACCATCTTTAGCGACAATCTTGATAAGTTCATTTCTCTTTAATTCAATTTGTTCGAGAAATTCATTCTTTTTAGCCATTATCTTTCCTTTCTGGCCCCAACATTTTTTCAAGGTACCCTTAATTTATGTGTTCGTTGTAAAATATGTATGAATATAACAATTATATCGGCTTGGATTAATGAATTCAAATAAGTTAACTTATCCCGAGCCCCATCCAGTTATAAGGATTTGGTTGTCATGAAATATTCACAGTTCCATAAATGTATTTTTTTATCTTATTTGTTACAATGTTTATAGGTTGCCATACATAGGAGTGAGCTTATTTGGATGATATTAATATTTTTTTAGCTTTCGGGGCGGGATTTCTGAGTTTTATTTCGCCATGCTGCTTACCGCTATATCCGGCCTTTTTATCTTATATCACTGGTATGAGTGTTGGTGAAATCAAATCCGAGAACGCCATGCTCCAAAGAAGAAGCATGCTGCATACTTTATTCTTCCTCCTGGGGTTCTCCCTGGTTTTTATTGCAATAGGGTTTAGCACATCATACCTAGGTTCCTTTTTCTCGAATTATAAAGAATTAATTCGTCAGATTGGGGCCATCCTGATTATCATTTTTGGTTTATTCATTGTAGGAATCTTTCAACCGAAATCTTTGATGAAAGACAATCGTTTTGAATTTAAGAACCGACCTAGCGGATATATAGGTTCCATTCTTATCGGACTTGCCTTTGCGGCTGGATGGACCCCTTGTGCAGGTCCGCTATTAGGTGCTGTCATTTCACTGGGTGCAACTAATCCTAGTGCGGCCATGAGCTATATGACTGCCTATATTTTAGGATTTGCCATCCCGTTTTTCATATTATCCTTCTTTGTCGGAAAATTGACATGGATCAAAAAGTACAGCCAATACATCATGAAGATTGGCGGATATTTAATGATTGTAATGGGTGTGGTTTTGTTTTTTGATTGGATGACCAAAATAATCGCAGTCCTGTCTAGACTATTCGGTGGCTTTACTGGATTTTAGTCCATAATAAGTTATTTTTTCAATAAAATTCAAAAATGGATTGTCTTTAATTAGGTTTTATGAATTGATTTTTTAATTTTTTTCTGTCTAAACAATCAGGAAGAACGGCTATGGCCCGAATATTATTCGTTGAAGATGCAAAGTTTATGAGAATGATACTTTCAAACATTTTACCTAAAGCAGGACATGCAGTGGTCAGTGAGGCGGGAATGGACGAGAAGCCATTGAATTATATCGAACCCTGACCTTATAATGATGGATATTCCCATGCCAATCTTGAGCGGGGCTTGGGTGCCGTTAAAGAAATTAAGAAGGAATTTCAGGCTAATGTGCTCTGCCATAGTATTGGATGACATTAAAACGGTGCTTGATTAATAACAATTAATAACACTCTCCTTGTTTATCTCAAATAGGTAATATATACTTTGTTTATAAATTGAAGTCATATATAATTTTAAATGGCACTTACCTATTTTTAGTTTAAAGGGATGGTTAAGAGATGATATATATATCAACAGGTATAGCGATTGTGATGGCAATAGGTGTTTTCATGTTACGGATGAAGGAAACGAAAAAACCAGTTAATGAAAAGAAAATCATTTTACCGCCGCTTTTTATGAGTACGGGTGCGTTGATGTTTATTTTCCCGATGTTCCGGGTGACTCGATACGAATTGTTGGAGGCTCTTGTTGCAGGGATGTTATTTTCCATCTTATTGATAAAAACATCTAAATTTGAAGTTAGAGATGAAAAAATTTATATTCTGCGATCTAAAGCTTTCATATTCATATTGATTGGTCTCATGGTGGTTCGACTGGTGGCAAAACTGATGTTGGGAAGCACGATTGAAATCGGTGTATTGAGTGGAATGTTTTTCTTACTTGCTTTTGCGATGATCGTTCCGTGGAGAATTGCCATGCTTTACCAATATAAGAAGGTTAAAGCAGCTAGTTTCGGCAGAAGTAGCATGGTGTAATACATGTACTGTAGGATTCAATCAAAGGAACATTCAAAAAACCTGAGTCGATAATGACTCAGGTTTTTCATTTACCTGGAAACTTTTTATGAAGGTAAAAAAATCACCTGAAAACCTAGTAATTTTATCCGAATTATATTATATTAGTATTATAATATTTTACTTAAGGAGGAAACGGTTCATGTTACAAATGATTATCTTCGGGATTATTTGTGGTTTACTGCTGGGATTTGTGCTTCAAAGAGGCCGTTTCTGTGTTGTTGGTGCATATCGTGATTTGATTTTAGCTAAAGATGGACGGATGTTCTTAGCTACATTTATTGTAATAGCAATACAAAGTATTGGTGTTTATGCATTGAATGATACAGGGGTCATTCAGTTTGGAAATGATGGTTTTCCATGGTTGGGAACAATCGTGGGTGGCTTTATTTTTGGCATTGGTATGGTTCTGGCAGGAGGTTGCGCCACTGGAACATGGTATCGTGCCGGAGAGGGTATGATCGGAAGTTGGGTTGCTCTTTTTGGATACATGCTAGGGGCAGCAATGACGAAATATGGTGTATGGAAATTGGCTGGAGATAATCTTTTATCTTATCGTACAAGTGATACGTATATTCATGAAACATTAAATGTTTCGCCATGGGTGCTTGTTATTATTGTGACACTTTTGGTTGGCCTATTGGTGATTCGTGAAATGAGAAAGCCGAAACTTCCTATCTTTAAAATGAAACCGAAAAAAACGGGATTGGCCCACATCTTATTCGAGAAACGGTGGCATCCCTTTGTTACGGCATTATTGGTCGGTCTTATTGCAATCATGGCATGGCCGCTAAGTGCAATGACAGGCAGGATGTTCGGACTAGGAATTACAGCGCCTTCCGCGAACATTCTAACATTCCTTATAACAGGAGACGATGCGTTAATCGATTGGGGTACGTTTTTAGTATTGGGTATTTTCCTTGGTGCTTTCATTGCTGCCAAAGGAAGCGGGGAATTCCGTTGGCGTTTGCCTGATATGAAAACGTTACGTAACAATGCAATTGGCGGTGTGATCATGGGGTTCGGTGCAAGTGTTGCCGGGGGATGCACAATCGGTAATGGTCTGGTGAACTCGGCGCTATTTGCTTGGCAGGGGTGGATCGCGATTGTCTTTTTCCTGCTGGGTACATGGGTAGCAACTTATTTCACGATTATCCGAAAGCAAAAGCAGACAGCTGCTGCATCCAAAGCGGCATAAGGTACGAATCAAAAAAATTTAAGTTGAGGAGTGGAATATAAATGGCAAAAGTATTGGAAACGAATGGAATGGTATGTCCATTCCCTTTAGTGGAAGCAAAAGAAGCGATAGTGGACATGGCAATAGGAGAGGAATTAATCATTAATTTCGATTGCACACAAGCAACGGAGAGCATTCCGCGTTGGGCTGCTACCGAAGGTCATGAAATCACGGAGTTTGAGCAAATCGATGACGCTAAATGGCGTATAATCGTGAAAAAGGGGAAATAAACTGGTTTGAAGAAAACGTGTTCGGGTTTCCTGTGCACGTTTTTTTTATTTTTTCGAGGTTAAATAATTGGAAGCAGAAAGTTTCAAGTGATAACATGTCTTTAACCAATTTATTAAGGAGATGTTGATAATGGTAGACAAGGTCATTTTAAACGATGTTCCACTGCATGTCACTGACTTTCTTTCTGAAACTGTAAAGGATTCTGAAGGAAAGGAAATCAGAAAAGTCAGTTTCAATTTCAAGGTTACACATAGTGAATATCATGATATTACAACACTGCTTTATCAAATGCTATTTGATTTAAAGATTCCACAGTCAAACGAGGAGTTTCGAGCAGAAATCTTTAACTATGCAACTACGGTCACGAATCTATATGAAGAAAATGCGGTGGGGGAATTTTCACTTGTCTTGCTGGAAGTGAACGGTCAGGAATGATTGCATTGCCAGTCTTGTAAAGATATGGGTTACTGTCTATAATAATAGTGACGATCATTCTATACATATGAGGTGGTACTTTGCTTAGTGGATGGTTTTTATGGTTTATTCTATTTTGGGTAGCCCTATTAATTATATTGATGAGCATAGGTGGCTTTTTCATGTTTCGGAAGTTCCTGAAAAGATTTCCGAAAGAAGATGGAAAATCCGATATGGATTGGGAAGAATATTATTTGGAACAAACAAAGCACTTATGGTCAAAGCAGCAAAAGGAATTGCTGGAAGATTTAGTGAGTCCTGTGCCAGAACTTTTTCGTGATGTTGCACGTCATAAAATCGCGGGGAAAATCGGAGAGTTGGCGTTAAAGGAAAAAGCGGGCGATATTACGGAAGATTTGGTGATACGCGGCTATATCATTGCCACACCAAAACGTGACCATAAATTTTTACAAAAAAAATTGGCTGAAAGAAAGGTGAATATGGGTCCATATGAACACTTATTCAGCTAATGATGAAAAAAGCAGACTCTTTTGGAGTTTGCTTTTTTTATTCTGAATCTTTCAAAAAAATGTGGCTGTGTGGTAAAAATTAGAACGTTTGTACCCAAACCATGCTATTCGTTAAATTTTTGATATAATAATAGTAAGTAAAAATTAGGACGGAGTGAAACTATGAAATTTATCCATACGGCAGATTGGCATTTAGGAAAAATCGTTCACGGTGTACATATGACTGATGATCAAAGGCATGCACTCTTGCAATTCATAGAAATTGTCGAAGAGGAAAAACCGGATGCCGTTGTGATTGCCGGTGATCTATATGATCGTTCCGTTCCGCCGACTGAAGCGGTGGAGCTTCTTGATGAAATCCTTTATACGATTAATGTGAAAATGAATACACCGATCGTTGCGATATCGGGAAACCATGATTCTGCGGAAAGGCTCTCATTCGGTTCATCATGGTATCGTCATAGCCAGTTATACATTCATGGGAAATTGACAAAAAAATGTGAGCCGGTTCGCATCAAGGGCGTGAACTTTTATTGTGTTCCATATGCAGAACCTGGGACGGTTCGCCATCTTTTTGAAGATGATAGCATCCATTCCCATCAAGAAGCGATGAAGCGGATAACCGGAACGATTGCCGAGAATTTCAATAAAGATGAGCCGAATGTCTTCGTAGGACATGCTTTTGTATTAGGCGGAAAAACGAGCGATTCGGAAAGGGTCTTGTCTGTAGGTGGCTCCGGCTGTGTTTCATCCGACTTATTCGATGCATTCGATTATACGGCACTTGGGCATCTACATAGCCCAGACGCAATCCGTCATCCTAAGGTGTTTTACTCTGGATCACTATTAAAATATTCTTTTTCCGAGGCCAAGCAAAATAAGTCGCTTTCCATCGTCGATATGCAAGAAGATGGAAGCTTTGATATACGCTATCGATCTTTGGCACCCAAGTTCGATATGAGGGAAATATCCGGAGTTATGGAAGAGTTACTCGATCCCGTTTTCTATCAATCGCAAAAAAGGGATGACTATTTGAAAATAACACTAAATGATGAGGGGGCACTCATCGATCCTATTAACCGCTTGCGCCAGATTTATCCGAACGTACTACATTTAGAGCGTAAATGGGATTTGACCGATCTTAGAAGAAAAAAATCTTTCTCCTCTGTAAAAGATGAACGGAAATCAGAATTGGACCTGTTTGAAACGTTTTACCAAGAAATGACCGATCGGGATTTTGATTCTCAAAAGCAGGATTTGATGGTTTCGGTAATTGAGGCAGTTAAGAAAGAGGAGGCTTTGAAATGAGACCCGATATTTTAACGATGCAGGCATTTGGGCCATATGCAGGAAGGGAAACTATTGACTTTAATTCCCTTGGAGAACGAACGATGTTTGTCATTTCTGGAAAGACAGGCGCAGGGAAAACAACGATATTTGATGGTATTAGTTTTGCGATATATGGAAAAGCCAGTGGTGAAGATCGAAGCGGGCAAGATTTACGAAGTCAGTTTGCCGAAGATGATATATTGACGGAAGTCTCGTTACAATTTACCCTGCGTGGAAAAACGTATTTGGTTACCCGGTCCCCGCAGCAGGAACGCAAGAAAAAATCAGGTGAAGGAACAACAACGGTTGGAGCAAAGGCTGAATTATATGAGATATTGGCAGAAGGAAAAAAATTGCTGGGAGCAAATGTACGGGAAGTTGAAGAAAAAATCAAAGTACTCATTGGACTTGACGCTAATCAATTCCGGCAAATCCTGATGATTCCTCAGAATGAATTTCGAAAACTGTTAACATCCGACAGCAAGGATAAAGAACAGATTCTCCAGAAATTATTTCATACTGAACTTTATAAACGAATAGAAGAAAAATTAAAAGAAGAGGCTTCCATCCTAAAAAAGGAAAGTGAAAAAAGTGCACAGCGGCGAATTGAATTAATGAAAGGCATCCAGCCTGGCAATAATGTGGAATTACAGGCACAAATACAATGGGAAGAGCCTAATGAACAACAGGTCTTACCGCTGTTACAGGAAGTCATTTTGCAAGCGGCAGAAAAAAGTGAGAATATAAATAAACAAATACAGGAAAAGCAGAAAGCTCGTGATCAAGTTAATCAAGAACTTTCAAAAGCTGTCGATTTATTAAACCGATTTTCGGAAAAAGAAAAACTGCGAAATGAAAAGGAAGCCCTTGAAGCAAAGCTGCCAGAAATGGAATCTGTGAAAGTCCAAATAAAAATGGCACACAAAGCGGCTTCGCTTGAAAAGCAGGAACAATACTATTTGCGAATTGGCAAACAAGTACAAGAGGCGAATGCCGAACTTCATAAATTAAATGAGCAGTCCGAGAAGTTACGGATTGAGCGCATTGAGAAGCAGGATTCCTATGATAAGGAAAAGTTGAAGGATGATCAAAGAGAGCAGGCAGTACGGACTGTTCATCAGCTTGAGCAGGTAAAAGAGGCAGTCATGACTTTTGCAAGCTTAAAAGCACAGGTTACTTTAGATGAAAAAGAGTGGCAAATTAGTAAACGGCTACGTGAAAAAACTGTTTCGGAGCATCTGGCCGTTGAAGCGGAAGCAGAGAAAGTCGTTCAAGAAAAAACAGAAGCGGAAAAAGCGGCTGTTCTTTATCGTGACCAGGAAATTGAAGCAGAAAGAAATAATCAATCGTTATCGAAGATTAAAAAGCTTCAAGCAGTTCTTAATGAAATCCAGAATACGAAACGAGTTCTGGATGATAAGGATAATCGGTTCCAAGAGTTACAAAGAATACAAATTCAGGAGAAGGAAAAACTGGAAACCCTGAACCGAAACTGGAGATCTGGTCAAGCGGGTATGCTTGCTTCCGTGCTGCACTCTGGAGAAAATTGTCCTGTGTGCGGTTCGCTAAGTCATCCAAAACCAGCGAAATTGCATGAGCATATGCCGACGGATTTGGAACTGAAAGAGCAAGAAAACAAACTGAAAACTGCAGAGCAACAAAAAAGCAAAGCGGAAAGTGAATATTATCAAGCGAAATACAAATATGATGCACTGGTGGAGTCTTCACAAGAGAAGCTTAGTGACTTACAAAATGATATGCCAGAGTTTAAGTGTGAAAATATTGATGCTCATTTGCTGCAGTTTGGACAAAAAGGAAAAGTGCTGCAAGAGCAGCTAAAAGAATTGATGCGGAAAAAGTCTCTATTCAATGATCTGGAAAAAAGGTTGCAGGATTTAAAAGAGAAAGCATCCCAGCTTAAGGATAATATGATCTCTTTAGAGAGAAAAGAGGACCAAGGGAAAACGAGGTATATTGAAAACTCCACAAAACTAACAGGATTAACCGATTCCCTGCCAGACGGAATACGGACTGAGGAAGGATATAATGAAGCATATCAAATGGCTGTAAATACACAGAAACGCTTACAATCGGCCTTGGAAGATGCACAAAAAAACCTCCAACTGGTGAAGGAAAGAGAATCGGCCATCATTGCAAAAAAAGAATCCCTAAGTGGAAATATAGAGGCCTTAAATACAGAATTGAAAGAGGAGCGGGAAAAGTTAATTACGGATATGACCAATCAAGGCTTTTCCAATTATAAAGAATATACGGCAGCAAAAAAATCGGAAGCGGCTCTTGGAAATTTGGAGGAGCAAGTACAGCAGTATAATCAAAATTGGCAAAGTGTTTTAAGTCTGTTTCATGATTTGGAAATGAAATTAAAAGATGTGGCCAAACCAGATCTTGAAGGATTGAAAAAGACTTTCGAATTCATAGATGGAGAATTGGAGTCGTTGCGCCAAAAACAGAATGAAATGCAGGCTGAAATTCGGACTAACGAAGAAATCAAAAAGAAATTGTCGCAAATCAGGGAAGATCAGAAAAGTTTAGATGAAAGGTACAGTATCGTCGGTCATCTGTCCGAGATTTCCAAAGGTCAAAACTCCTTCAAAATAACTTTTGAACGATATGTACTGGCAGCCTTTTTAGATGATATCTTAAAAGAAGCCAATTCAAGGCTGCTGAAAATGACAAGCGGCAGATATCAGCTGTTGCGAAAGCTTGATCCTACACGCAGGAACATCCAAAGCGGTCTGGAGTTATCTGTGTATGACCAATATACAGGGCATGAGAGACATGTCAAAACCCTTTCGGGAGGCGAGAGCTTCAAGGC
The DNA here is from genome assembly GCF_014844095.1 of Brevibacillus sp. JNUCC-41. Taxonomy (NCBI): domain Bacteria; kingdom Bacillati; phylum Bacillota; class Bacilli; order Caryophanales; family Bacillaceae; genus Peribacillus; species Peribacillus sp. JNUCC41. The sequence goes on from NZ_CP062163.1 coordinate 3,919,102, forward strand.
ATCCCTTGCACTTGCTTTGGGTCTTGCGGATGTTGTCCAGCAGAATGCAGGCGGTATTTCACTTGAAACGATGTTCATCGATGAAGGTTTCGGTACGCTCGACCCTGAATCTCTTGATCATGCGATTGAAGCATTAATGGATATACAAAGCACCGGTAGACTGGTAGGGATAATTTCCCATGTGCCAGAATTGAAAGAAAGAATCGATGCACAGCTGCAAGTCATATCCACGCAAAATGGAAGTCGAACGTCCTTTTATTTTGCTGGATAATCAAAAAAAAGAATGGCTAAGGGAGAAGTGGTTCCCTAGGCCATTCTTTTATTTTTTTGTGAATGAACTACTCAATGTTAATATCTTCAGCCGTTTTTCCGGGGGAAAACTTATGGATGCGAATCACCAAGATCGGATTCGAGAATTCAGCGGTAATTCTTCGAGAGCAAATCGAAAAGGGGAAAGGGATCTTTCTCTGTGTGGGCAGTGTATCTTCTTTTTTTTCAAGAATTGGCTTATCAGTATCGTCAACGATGATCGATAGCTCATTATCACATAGGCAAACTTTTATATCTTTCACATCATGATTTTCCAAAACCGCCTCCACCATATACTCATCGTCACTTTCGTATATATCAATTGAAAAAAGTTGATGATCCAACGCACAAGTTTCCGGATCCAGAAAAAAACTTTTTACCCATTCGTCAAACTTTTCAACCTCATTCATTTGCGATCCATGTTGATTGTCTTGCATGTTGATACCCCCGGTTTTCCTTTGAGGTATTATATGTTGGACCATGAAGAATGGTGATTGAAAAAGTGGTTCAAAAAATGTAATAGCAACCAAGGACTTTAGAAAAGTAATCCAAGCAAAGAAACGATGTGTGTGGGTATTAAAGGGAATTAAAAATTAGCAGGAAGTTAATGAAAGTGATGACCAATTCTATATGAGTTGGTCATTTCTTTAGGCTGTTTTCGTATACTTTGTTGCTATTCACCAAGTAGTGCGGTGTGGTTGATTTCCCCTCCAGATGCTCGCTTTCCGCGGGGCTAGCGGTGAGCCTCCTCGTCGTGAACACCTGTTGGGTCTCACCTGTCCCGCTGCTCCCGGCACTTCCGCTCCAATCAACCTTAAATAGTTTCGTTTTAAAAACGACAATCCTTACGAAAAGAGCTTTTCTTTATGATCGATCATGTCCTCTATTAAACTCATACCCTTTCTACTGCTGTCAAAATGAACAATCCATATCATTGTTCAATCAGTTATAAATAACATATCAAATGTAAATTTTAAATAATTTACCAAAAATAATTGCAATTCTGAAAATTTAGTAGTATATTATGTTATATAAACGGAGGTAAATAAAACATAATACAAAATTCGGAGGAGTGTTGAAGAATGAGTACAGCAGTCGAAACAAAGCAGACGCTTACAATTCAAAAAAACAAAGAAACTGGGGTAGCGGAGGTACATCTTCATATTAATAAGACTAATGCCTATACACTTGATTTTTACAAAGAATTAAATGCTGCGATTGATGATATTCGTTTTGATCCAGATATGAAAGTGGCTGTATTAATGAGTGATATGCCTAAGTTTTTCTCGGTCGGAGCGGACATTAACTTCCTTAAAGCTGCTGATCCGGTTTTTAAAACACAATTCTGCTTATTCTGTAATGAAACTCTTGATAAAATTGCTCGTTCACCGCAAATCTGGATAGCATGCCTCGAAGGTCACACGGTAGGCGGGGGACTGGAAATGGCGATGGGTTGTGATCTTCGCTTTATGGGTGATCATGCAGGGAAAATCGGTTTACCGGAAGTTAACCTTGGGGTCCTTGCAGGTACTGGGGGGACACAACGTATGGCTAGATTAGTTGGTCACTCCAAGGCAATCGACCTGAATATCACAGGGGAGTCCATCTCACCTCAGGAAGCTAAGGAAATACGATTAGTAGATCGGGTTTTCCCACAAGATGAAATACGTGAAAAAACATTGGAATATGCCAAAAATGTCGCAAATAAGGCTAGTTACGCAGTAACTAATATAAAACTATCGATAATGAACGGTAAAGAAATGCCTTTAAACGCGGCGATTCGTTATGAAGGGGAAATACAGAATCTTTTATTCCGCTCTGAAGATGCTAAAGAAGGTTTAGCTTCCTTCCTTGAAAAGCGTGAACCACAGTGGAAAGGTAAATGAGTGATTTGTCCTTTTAAAAATAAAAAAAGCAATATCGGTTCCTGCCGATATTGCTTTTTTACTACGAATGCTATTGGGAGGATGGTGTATCTATAATGGAAGAAACTCATTTGAAAAGGCGCGTGAACGAAACGAAATTTCAAATTCAATGGGGTGATACAGACCGAGCAGGAATTGTCTATTATCCGAATTATTATAAATGGTTTGATTTAGCGGGTCATAATTTTTTTCGTTCCATAGATATGAGCCCTAAATATTTAGAAGAAGAGAAGAGGATCATCATTCCATTACTCGAAGCTAAGTGTACTTTTGAAAAACCGCTGTACTATGACGATGAAGTGACAGTATACACTCATGTGAATGAGGTGAAAACAAAGACCATTCGTTTTCATCATGAGGTTTATTGTGGTGATAATAGGACTGGGTATGGTTATGAAATTCGCGCTTGGACTTCCATCGGTGATGATGGGTTCAAGGCTGTACCAATTCCAGAAAGTATAAAAAGAATATTAAAAGTCCTTTAGTGAGATTGAGATTTGAAGGGATGTATAACTCCAACAAGTTTGAAAATTGAGCCAATTTAGATTACATTAAGAAGAAAAGGCTTTATGAGAACAGGAGAATCAACATGAAACCAAGGTCATTATTGTATACTCTTTTTGGTGATTTCGTCCAATTCTACGGCGGGGAAGTATGGATTGGGACACTTATTAAAATGATGGGGCATTTTGGTGTTTCTGAATCCTCTGTGCGTGGGGCTATTCTCCGTCTTGTCCAACAGGATTTAATTACTGGGCGAAAAATAGGCAATAAAAGCTATTATTCATTAACTCAAAAAGGGAAACGCAATATGGATGATGGTGTCAAACGTGTTTATACGATCCGGAATAATCATTGGGATGGTTTGTGGAGAGTTGTTACTTACTCCATCCCTGAAGAAAAGCGAGTGCTGAGGAATCAAGTGCGTAAGGAATTGAGCTGGACAGGTTTCGGGCTATTGTCCAATAGTATATGGGTCAGTCCCAATCCTTTGGAAAAACAAGTTCTGACCTTGATGGATACATATGATTTAAAGGACTACCTGATTATTTTCAGTTCTAGTCAAGTCATCACCCACTCAAATGAAGAGATTTTACGTGCTTGTTGGAATTTAAATGAAATAAACAAGAACTATTTAACTTTCATACAGCAATATGAAACGAAGCTTCAGGACATGCAGCAGGCTGTATGGGAAGATAGCATTTCAAATGAAGAATGTTTTTATGAACGAACCCGTCTTGTTCATGAATATAGGAAGTTCCTTTTCATGGACCCTGGTTTCCCACTAGATTTATTACCAGAAGACTGGCATGGAATCAAGGCTAGGGAGCTATTTTGGAATATTCATCAGCTCACCTCGGTCAAAGCAGTGAAATATTTTGAATCAATCATGGAATATCCTCCCGATAAAGCAGGATTTGTAAATCGTGAGAAAGCCATTAACCCTTTTTCAGAAATCTATCATGATTAAGAAGGGGGTTATGCAGTAGAAAATCCATGTTATAGAAAAAGGTTTGGAAGGGCTGGATGGCCTTGATTATGGGAATATATAATAAGGGGAATGCTGCTGATTTACAACAGGCATTGCTATTGGATCAAAAGCGTATGAGTGAACAGTCGTAACAGGAGATAGAAAGGAAGCGTTGCTTGCCTTTCAACACAATTGGAAACCAGTTTTAGGGAGTGATGATCATTACTGAGCCATCTGGGAACTATCAACAAATAACGGATTATTTGATTCGCATAGGCATACCTGTTCCATTCCCCATGAAGCATGTTTATTGTTATTTATTTCGAATGAAAGAAGAAATCGTACTGGTGGATGTTGGGTTTCCAACAGAAATCGCCAAGAAGTATTGGGAAGAAGTCCTTGAAGAGTTGTGCATGAAACCAACAGATATATCAAAGATTATCCTGACCCATTTTCACCCTGATCATACTGGTTTAATCAGCTGGATGCAGCAAAGAACCGGTGCTCGCGTTTATATGAGTGATGCGGAAGCCCAGATGATTAAAACTGTCTTTGGAGGGAATACAAAACAGGCTGAAGCAATATACGAATTATTTGGTAAACATTCCGTACCTGAGCCTTTGTTGACTAAAGTGAGAGAAAACGTATTGTTTTTCTCGAATAAAGTGAGTCCACTTCCTGAGATTGAAAGTTTTCAAGAAACCTATATAGATAGTCCTGGAGGAAGATGGAGCGCCAAAACATATGGCGGTCATGCGGAGGGACATCTATGTTTTTATCAAGAGACCCAAAAAATCATGTTAATAGGCGATGTAGTATTGAATAAGATCACTCCGAATATTAGTCTTTGGCCAAATTCCGATCAAAACCCTCTAAAAAGTTACTTTTCTACTTTGCATCAACTTGTTGATCAGGATGTGAGCATTGCATATCCTGCACATGGAACACCAATAGTGAACCTTGCCCAGCGGGCTAAGGAAATCATTGAACATCATCATGAACGTATAGCGACCATTTTAACCATTCTGGAATCAAAAAAAGACGCGTATAAGATTACGGAAAAGCTTTTTCAACATAAGAAGCTCACTGATCATCAATGGCGATTCGCCATTGCGGAAACGTTAGCACATCTGGAATATTTAGTTGCAGAAAACAGAATACAAAAAATTTCAAATGGCGGAATGTTTCGCTACGAATTATAACAAATAAAGCGAGTTGCACTTTTGTGCATCTCGTTTTATTTGTTTTCTGAAAAATCTGATAAAGTGTTGACTAACCAGATAAAGTAAATTATTATATTACTTATATAAGACGGTGGTTTAAAAAACATAATATGATAGGAGAGAGACAGATGACAGGGTTTACAAATGATTTGATGGGCAAGATCCAAGCTGGGTTTGTGGTCGAGAGACTGGAAGATATGGATGAAAACTATAAAAAGGCATTGAAACAAACTTTGATGATAGTTGCGGATACAGAATTATTAAGTGTTCCGCCACTTCTGACTGTTTATAAAGATGCCCCCAATTTAAACTACAAAATCACGGCACTAGCTGTGATGCAGGATGAAATCGGCCATGCGCATATTGCGTACAGATTATTAAAGGATTTGGGAGAAAACGTACAATTCATGTTATATGAGCGATCACCAAATAGATGGAAGAATCCATATGCTTTTGATTTTAAATTAGATAACTGGGTTGAACTGGGAGTATTCAACGGATTATTTGATCGAGCCGGCTACACCTTATTGGGAGATGCGCACCAACATACTTCATACGGACCTTGGAAACGGGCATTGGTCAAGGTTGATAAGGAGGAACTATTCCATTTAAGAAACGGGGAAATCATAATGAAGGCAGCCATGAAAGATCCTGAAACGGCTAAGCAGGTTCAAGACGCGATTGATTGGATGTTCATCATGTCCCTTGAATTCTTCGGGGTAGCAGATAACTTGAAAAGCAGGTCAGCCCAGCTGGATTATAAATTGAAAGGAAAGACTAATGATGAATTGAGGCAGAAATGGATGTCCACGGCCGTTCCTTTCTGTGAATCCCTCGGACTTAATCTACCTGCTCATTATAATGAAGGGACTGGAAGGTATGAATTGAAAGTTCCTTTTCCATGTAAATTCGATGTGGAAAACAAGCGGTGGAAATATGATGAACCCGATACGTGGGATAATGTCATCAACCGTTTTAAGCAGCGTGGTCCACAAAATCAGGAGTTCGTTAACCGGATTCAAAAAGGATATCAGTTACTTGAGGCATATCGAAAAGAGGCGATTTAGATGGGTGGAACGTTATATAAGGATCCGGTATTAATCCATGCGTTACAAGAAGTTTCTGATCCTGAATTTCCTATAAGCATTGTGGATATGGGCTTGATTTATGGGGTAGAAAAGCAAGAGAATACAGCGTATGTAACGATGACATATACTTCAACGGGATGCGGGTGCATGCAGTGGATCGAAAGTGATATTAAAAAAAGGCTTCTTCAAGAAGAAAGTGTTCATGCAGTGGAAATAAAGGTGGTTTGGAGTCCAGCTTGGACGGTCGACCAAATGAGTGAAGCAGGCAGGCAGATATTAAAGTCCTGGGGGGTCAGTTCAAAATGAGTGATAATAAGGTCCAAAACTTTGAATATGATGTTTTTTCAAGAATCAATCGTGGTGATGACTTAATGCATATTGGAACAGTTGAAGCAGATAATGATGAGTTGGCACGTGTTTATGCCCGTTATGTTTACGATGAAGAAAAATGGGTGGAAATGTTTATAGTCAAACGGGAAAACATGATTTGCATAAGAGAAGCAGAACCATTTTTTAAGAAAAGGGTGATTTAATATGGTGAATTCAACAAATGGCAACACTGAATTGATTACCTTGATAGAGACGATTGCTGATAATAAATTCATTTTAGGAGATCGTCTTGTTGAGGTCGGTGTCAGTGGTCCAGACTTAGAAGGGACCCTTGCCGCTATTGCAATGGCTCAATCGGAGCTAGGTCATGCCCGCCTTCTCTATAATTGGGGAACGAATTTGCAGAGCGGAAAAGGCAGCAAAAAGGAAGTGAAGGAACAAACGGGTAAAGCGTTTGACAGCATCGTTCAAATCGGGGAGTGGATACAACTGATTGCAGGCCTCTATTCTATGAATACGGCATTCAATACATTGATAACCGCTTTGACCAGTCACCAAAAAGAAAGTGAAATCGAACTGCAATTCAATAAATTGGCAAGAGAACAGGTAGAGCATATTCTGTACTCGAAAAACTGGGCACTCAAGTTACTGAATGATGGAGGCTCAATTCCTGCCCGTTTCGGGAGAGCATTTAAACTTTGTGAACAAGAAGTAATTACTTGGTTGAAACAAGTGGAAAACAATAGTGTGCTAATTGAAAACGAGATCCTTCCTGTAAATAGTAATTTAGTAAACTCCTATAAGGAAGCTTTAATTCCGCGTTTAAGGGAAGAGGAGATAATAAATGCCCGTTGAAAAGGAAAATCCGGCATGTCCATTTTGTGATGGCAAAAATGTTGAATTATATTCATCCTTCGGTACTGCACAGCTCGTTAGGCAATACTATTGCCTAAACTGTAAAACGGTTTTTGAAAGTATACGATGGAAAGGTTCTATCTCCACTGATCGACCTCATGAGCCAACTGATCTGAATGGGTAGTCACTACTTGTTAAAAGCCTTACCAGTGCAATATGAATCTGTGAATGTTTAAAATATTGGGGGAGATATCAGAAGAAAAGTTTCATAGCCTGATGAAATTGCTTTACCCTTGATTGGAGGTTTGACTGATTTGAAAGCGGTTACTGAATGAAAAAGAGCATTGTCGGGAAGGGGATTTGCTCAAATTAGTTCGTATAGCGTTTCCGAATGAATAGCCTTTTTCCACAAAGGGGATTTTGAAAATGGAAGGATAGGGAGTTTATCCGGCTTGTATGGCAGCCGTCCTTCTTTATGGAATAAAGGAGACGGTGGAGTGACGTGTCTAAAACCAGTAGCTTTTTGAGGAGGGTAAATGTGTGATAAAAACCGAATGTAAAATTAGAGGATTGGGTGCGATGTACAATGCTTCCTATAATTTCTTCCAAAAAAACATTGAGGCAGGCAGAGGGGATAAAACCGCTATTTATTATGAAAATCAATCTTATACCTATCAAGAAATCAATACGCTTGGTAATCAATTTGGTGCGGCATTAAAAGAACTGGGCATGGAGATGGAGCAGCGCGTCCTGCTTTTATTACATGATTCTCCGGAATTCATTATCAGTTTCTTCGGTGCAATAAAGGTTGGGGCAATCCCGATTCCAACCAATACGCTTTTGCCCATAAAGGATTATGAGTATCTTTTGAATAATAGCCGTTCCAAAGTGTTGGTTACTACTTGTGAACAATGGGAGAAATTAAAGCTTGTTAAAAATAGATTGCTTTTCTTGAGGCATGTCATCTTGGTTGATGGGGTTGATCTGAACCTGAAGGAAGAAAACGAACATTCTTTCCAGACTCTTACTCGCAGACAAAATAAAGAACTGCCGCCATGTTTTAGCAACATTAATGACCAAGCGTTCTGGCTCTATACATCAGGAAGCACAGGTGAGCCAAAAGGGGTTATACACCTTCAAACCGATATGGAAGAAGCTTTTAAAAATTACGCCAGGAACATTTTGCAAATCACCGAAAATGACATTACTTTTTCGGCTTCGAAGCTTTTTTTTGCTTATGGTTTGGGAAACGCGATGTATTTTCCTTTTGGAGCCGGGGCCGCCACTGTTTTAATGCCGGACCGACCGACTGCAGAAAAGGTGTTCGAGACGATAGAGAAGTATCGTCCAACGATTTTTTTTGGTGTCCCGACTCTGTATGGATCGATGCTCAATTACCTTGAGAAGACGAAGGAAACCTATGATCTTTCTTCAGTTAGACTTTGCGTATCAGCAGGAGAGGCACTGCCGGCTTCTTATATCGAACAATGGAAGAAAGTTTTCGGATTGGATATTATAGACGGAATTGGTTCGACCGAATCACTTCATATATACCTTTCCAATCAAGTAGATGATATGGCAAGGAAGCACAGGAAAAATCGTCCCCGGTTATGAAGCTAAAATAGTGGATGAACAAGGTCATGAAGCTCAGGTGAATGAAGTGGGAGACCTTTTAATTAAGGGAGAAAGCATTGCAGCCTCTTATTGGAATCTTAATGAAGAAAACAAAAAGAAGTTTATTGGTAATTGGCTGGTGACAGGAGATAAATACTTCAAGGATGAAGATGGCTTTTATTGGTACGCGGGCCGCAATGATGACATGATGAAGGTAAATGGAATTTGGGTATCGCCAATAGAAATAGAAAACGCACTCTTATCACATCCTGATATACTGGAAACGGCTGTTGTTGCAGTAAAGGATGAAAATGGTTTAGTAAAGCCAAAAGCCTTTATCGTATTAAAATCTAATGCGGAATCAGGTGAAGGAGTAAAAGCGGAATTAAAAGGGTTTGTCAAAAAAGTGTTAGCACCGTATAAATATCCCCGTGACATTGAATTCGTGAACGAGTTACCAAAGACTTCGACAGGAAAGATACAAAGATTTAAATTAAGAGAGTCAGAGATCAAATCACAATCGTAAACAAGAAGGAGGATTCAATTCCTTGAATGCGTACTCAAAATGATTGTCTACAATAAGGGGACTCATCCAGCATCAAGGTTCAATTGTCATTTGAATGATGGGAGGCGAGAAAAGTGAATCCAAGAGCATACCGGCATGAATTGATCGAAGTGGCACAAGGAAAACGACCCGCTGATATTTTCATTAAAGGCGGAACGGTTATTAATGTATATTCTGGTGAATTTCTTCAGCATAATATTGCGTTGTATAAAGATTGCATCGCATATGTAGGGGAAAATGAAGTGAAGATAGATGAAAACACCAATGTAATAAACGCAAATGGTATGTATGTATCTCCAGGATTCATCGAAACTCATGCACATCCGTGGGTTATATACAACCCTATAAGTATCACCGCAAAAGTATTGCCACTGGGGACTACGACTACAGTGAATGATAATCTATTTTTTTATTTGCACTTAGGTCACTTGGGCTTTAAAAAGCTTCTAGGCGAGTTGAGGAAACTGCCAGGAAACTTTTTTTGGTTAATAAGATTAGTTTCACAGGCTGGATATCCAGGTGAAAGGGACTGGTTCAACAAAGAGGATATAATGGACCTTCTTTCGATTGAAGAAGTACTTGGAACGGCAGAAGTGACTCGTTGGCCTTTACTATACAAAGGGGATCCGGTTTTACTCGATATTATAGATGCGGCTAAAAAAATGGGGAAAGTGGCAGATGGGCATAATGCGGGGTGCTCTTTTGAAAAATTAAATTCGATTGCAGCTTCGGGTATAAGTGCCTGTCATGAAGCGATAACGGCGGAAGAGGCCCTGGATCGTTTACGGTTGGGTTTATGGACAGTCCTAAGAAACAGTTCGCTTCGTCCGGACTTGTCAAAAATAATAAAGCTGATTACAGATGGACAGGTAAGTACGGGCAGGATTTTGATGACTACGGATGGTCCGCATCCATCATTTATTGAAAAAGAAGGATTCGTAGATGGACTTGTAAGGCAGGCTGTGGAACATGGAGTCCCGGTTATGGAAGCTATTCAGATGGTCACCATCAATGCGGCTACATACCTTAAACAGGATGATTATATTGGCGGATTGGCTCCTGGTAAAAAAGCGGATATATTATTGTTGCCAGATTTGGAGCAGTTTCGTCCCGACTTAGTGATCTCAAACGGGAGAATTGTTGCAGAAAATGGAGAATTGACGATCTAGATGCCAGATTTGGATTGGGATAAGCATTTAAGTGAAAATACATTTTCCTTTTCAAGAGAAATTCTGGGAAATCTTGATTTGTATCTATATCCACACACCTCTTCTAATGATTCAGTCCCTGTTATTCATTTTGTCAGTAATGTAATAACCGAACGGAAAAATTTGTTTCTCCCAGCCAAGAATGGGTATGTCGATCTTTCGGCCCAAGAGGGTCTAATGTATGCAGCTCTAATCGATAGAAAGGGGGAGTGGGTGACAAAAGGTATTTTAGAAAGGTTTGCGTTGAATTTAGACGGGATGGCCTCGACCTTTAATACAACGACAGACTTGCTCACCATCGGAAGAAATCCAGAGGCGATGGCAAAAGCAGCTTCCAGAGTTCATGAACTGGGAGGAGGAATCGTAATTGTCGATGGCAATGAAATAATACTTGAAATTCCATTACAGCTTACCGGAATGATGACTTCTGATCCTTCATTTGATAAGGCAGTTGAATTTAATGACAAATTATTAAAGGTGCTCCAAGCGAGAGGCTTTCCTTTTCACGACATTTTGTATACTTTATTATTCTTAACTTGCGACTTTCTTCCTGGGCTGCGTTTAAATCCCTTTGGGCTATTTGATGTGAAATCCGATAGAATCTTATTTCCTTCCACATCCATGGCGGGCTTTTTAAACAAAATGAACGCCTAGTTTTGGCTCGAGGGCTGCCGTATCACCACAGGATCTGGGGAAACGGTGGCCTGATTTTTGTTAATGGGGCTAATCAAAAAATCCCTGGGAACTGCAAAACTGCAAATCGGTCCTGAATTTTTCGAGTGTTTTTATACTTTATTAATGAGACTAAAAAGTGACTGATTGTATATATGATCTTTACTGGATGGTCTGAACGATTGAACCAGTTATGGATGATTATTGGATACAGAGGTGGCCCAATCAGTCCATGAATGCGCAAAAGCTAAAATCCAGGAATGGAACTTGATCAAAAGATTTTCTATATCATTCACTAGTAAGCCACTTTTCAATACATGTTGCAATAGCCCATCCGTTGCTGGATGGGCTATTCAAATTTATAAAACCAATGGATAAAATCAAAATGACGATTTGTGAGTAGGTATAATCTATAATATGGTGAAAAACTAGTTTCATAATCGCTAGAAAACCAATTAGAGTTTTTAAAAAAATTCAAAAATGAATTATTGGCATTTCGATGAATCCTCTCTAGAAAGGCATTATAACTGAATAAAATTCATTTATGAATTGACGGGTCTTACTACTAAGCGATATTACACAAAAATGGGACTTGGCATGCAAGTTGCATAATAAGTATAAATCTAACATGCACGATATGAAATTCGTTTATGTGCGGAGGGATAACTGGTGCGAAAAACAATAAATAAACCATGGGAGCAATGGTATGTTGAAAGAATGAAATCTATGGAGCTGCCGGAAATATCGGTCTATTCACTGCTTGATATAACAGCAAGGAAGTTTCCGCATCATACAGCCATCATTTATGAAGACCATTCAATAAATTATAAGGATCTAAAAATGCAAGTAGACAAACTTGCGGGGAAATGGAGAGAAATGGGCTTTGTCAAAGGGAAACGCATTGGTCTGATGATGGCCAACCACCCAAATTTCATAATCAGTTATTACGCTGCACAGGCACTGGGTCTGATAGTTGTACAGATTAATCCCCTGTATAAACCGCGGGAACTTTTGCAAATTTTAATAGACTCGGATACCAAGAATATTGTATTTGACCAAACGGCCGCAAATACAATCCAAGAAACGAAAGAGATATATGAATTTGATGTTTGCATCGATACGGAAAATGATCAAAATAGCTCCTGTTCCCTTCAAACGATGATTCAAACCGGAGATGCCATTAAGAAGCCCGAAATGATAAGCCCGTATGAAGATACAGCAGTCATCCAATATACTGGCGGCACGACTGGGAAGATGAAGGGTGTCATGCTTACCCACCATAATTTAACCTCCAATGTCGTGCAGAGTTTTGAAATGTATGGGGATTCCCTGAAACGCGGTGAAGAAATCGTTTTGGCAGCTACGCCTCTTTACCATGTTTATGCCATGACAAGTGCGATGAATCTAGGTATCTATATTGGGGCTGCCATCCTTTTATTTCCTAAATTCGAACTTCAAGATGTACTTGCAAAAATAAAAAAGTACCGTCCGACATTCTTTCCAGGAGTTCCAAAGATGTATAATGCCTTCGTCAATCATCCTGGAATTGAAAACTATGGACTGAATTGTTTAAAAAGTTGTTCTTGTGGATCGGCACCACTGCCGGTTGAAGTAATCAAGCGATTTGAGGAGCTGACCGGTGCCAAAATCGGAGAGGGTTTCGGTTTGTCGGAAGCTTCTCCTTCCACTCATCGCAATCCGCCATTCGGAAAAAGGAAAATAGGAAGCATTGGCATCCCTTTTCCAGGGACGGACTGTATGATCATTGACGATGAAAACAATGAAGTGCCTAACTCATGCGTCGGGGAGTTGCTTATTAAAGGCCCGCAAATCATGAAGGGTTATTGGAATAACGAAGCCGAAACCAAAAAGGCCTTACAGAATGACTGGCTATATACTGGCGATCTTGCGGTCATGGATGATGAAGGATATTTCTATATAGTCGGCAGGAAAAAAGAAATGATCATCGTCGGCGGATTCAATATTTATCCGCAGGAGGTAGAAGGTGTTCTATATGAACATCCGGCAATAAAAGAGGCAGCTGTGGTGGGCATCCCCCATAAAGAAAAAGGAGAAATTGTGAAAGCATTCATCGTACCTAAAGAAAGCGCTTCCGTGGATCTTGAAGAAATAGAAGGATATTGTTATTCCCAATTGACTCCTTATAAAGTACCAAAAGTATTTGAATTGAGAAAAGAACTTCCGCGGAATACAGTGGGTAAACTATTAAAAAGATTGTTAGTTAAAGAAGAATTAGAAAAGGATTGAAAGAGGGGGATGTGGTTTCATTTATGAGGCTTAAGTTGGATGGTAGATCAGTATGTGAACAAAAATGAAGCAGAGGAGGGAATTATATGCGTTGGGTTGTTCTCATTCTATTATTTTTTGGGGCCGTCATCAATTTTGCAGATAAATCGATCGTGGGTCTCGCAGCTGTGCCCATCATGAAGGAATTCAATCTTACCTATGCGGAGTGGGGCCTTGTTGGAAGCAGTTATTATTGGCTCTACCCAGTAACAGGGATTTTTGGGGCAGCATGGGCTGATCGGCTGGGGGCTAAAAAAGTGCTTGGGTTCATCATGCTGACATGGACTGTTTTGCAATTCGGCGTTTTAGCCATCACCGCTCTTCCATTATTGATTCTATACAGGATTTTACTGGGCGCATTCGAAGGGCCTTATAGCCCAATCGCTTACTCTCATGCCGATAAGTGGTTTCCGCCGAAATTGAAAGGCTTTGCCAATTCGGTAGTGGTTGGCGGAGGAACCGTTGGTGCAATGATCGTGGCACCGATCCTCGTTTCTTTAATTACGATATTCGGCTGGAAAGCTGCCTTTGCCGCCCTTGGTGGAGCAAGCCTTGTTTGGTTCTTCCTCTTTCAATTTTTAACAAAGGAAAATCCAGTTGAAGTATATGAAAACGTACAAAAGAAAAAGAAAGTGAAACTAGAAAAAATTAAATTGAAAGACTTTTTGTTGCTACTCGCATCACCTACTGCTTTGTTTACTACACTTGCATATTTTTCCACGTATATTTTAGTTGTTTGGTTTTCTGTTTGGCTCCCGATTTATTTAGTGGAAGCCGTAAAAATGACTCCAGGTCAAATGGGAACCAGCGTTGCGATAATCGGAGTCGTTTCCGTATGTATTTATATGGGGGTTTCGATGATGTCTGATCATTTATTCAAGAAGAATCAGAATTGGCGGTCATCGAGGGTATTTATCGTCGCGGGCGCCATGATTCTTGGTGCATTGTTCTTTTCCTCAATCATGGTATTTCAAAATCCAATCTGGGTAATAGTCGCCATGTGTTTAGCAAAGGGCCTTACATATGCAATTTTACCGATTGGACCAACGATCATGATAAATGAAATGCAAGAGCGTGGGGGATTGATGACAAGCATCTTAACATCATCAGGAAATATAGCAGGCATTATTGCACCTCTATTAACTGGCTATATTATAAGTTTAGCAGGAGGCAATGAATTATTGGGATATAACTTATCGATATTGTTCATGGCCATCCTTGTCCTGGCTTTTGGCATCCTGTTTGCGATATTCGTTAAACCAGCCAAATTAAAAGGGAAGCATAAAAATAAAAGTTCGGAAAACTTTGACCTTAAGTCCTCATAGGCAAGGTCGAACCTGCTTACATTCAATGAAACTAGTGAAATGAAGGAATGCCTTCAAATGGGTGTGAAAAAAGGAAAAGGAGCGGATGGGAAAATGAATAGAGATGCCGTCATAGTTTCTGCAGTTCGAACAGCCATTGGTAAACAGGGAGGTGCCCTTGCATCGGTGCCCGCCCACGCATTTGGAGCAGAAGTGATGAAAGAAGCCATAAAACGAGCGAATGTTGAACCTCGAATGATAGATGATGTAATCATGGGGAATGTGTTAAGCGGGGGTGGAAACATTGCCAGGTTAACGGCGCTGGAAACAGGCCTCTCGCTTCATCTTCCGGGACTGACTGTCGACCGTCAATGCGGCTCGGGAATAAATGCTGTCAACTTGGCTGCACAAGCGATCCGTGCAGGCGAAGGTGATGTCTATATCGCCGGTGGGGTCGAGAGCATGAGCAGGGCGCCATACTTGATGGATCGTCCGGAAAAAGCATACAGTGCAAAGCCACCGCAGTTCAGAAAATCCCGGTTGTCCCCAAAAGTGATTGGCGATCCCCCGATGGGAATCACGGCTGAAAACTTAGCTGAAAAATATGAGGTCAGCAGGGAAGAACAAGATGAATTCGCACTACAAAGCCAAAAAAGGATGGCCAAAGCCGTGGAAGAGGGCCGTTTCAATGAGCAAATTGCGCCTATTCACATTCCCGTCAGAAAAGGCGATGATATTGAATTTAAATTGGATGAACATCCACGTCCGCAAATAACGAAAGAAGGGCTAGCCCAATTATCACCTGCTTTTTTAGAAGGAGGTTCCGTGACTGCAGGCAATAGTTCGGGATTGAATGATGCAGCATCGGCCCTAGTCATAATGTCGAGGGAAAAAGCGGTGGAATTGGGGATTAAGCCTTTAGCGACGATAAGGGCACAGGCCGTTGCAGGGGTAGATCCAAATTATATGGGGATAGGACCTGTTCCCGCTATAAGAAAGGTAATGAAGAAATCAGGTCTTTCTTTAAATGAAATGGACATCATTGAAATTAATGAAGCCTTCGCCGCTCAAGTCATTGCTTGTAATAGGGAGCTTGATATGAATCCCGCAAGAGTGAATGTGAACGGGGGAGCCATTGCACATGGACATCCACTAGGTGCTACGGGTGCCATCCTCATTACGAAAGCGGTTTATGAATTGAAGCGTTCTGCTGGAAGGTTTGCTCTTATTACAGCTTGCATTGGAGGCGGGCAGGGAATTGCCACGATAATTGAACGTGAAGCCTGATTTTGTAAGAATGAGGACTTCAATTTACCAGAATACAATGAATTCCATTGAATGATTAGATGATAACAACCCTATATGCCCTATGAAGAAAACTTAAAAATGGCTACTCATGAACAGAACTAAGGAGGAATAAACTGATGACAATCACTTTAACCAAGGAAATGCAGCAAATGAAGGAAATGATCCGTAATTTTGTTGAAAGGGAAGTCGAGCCCTACGCCATACAAATTGAAGAAGAAGATGCCATCCCGGAGCATTTGGTGGAAAAAGCAAAAGACCTTGGCTTATTCGGGATAAGCATTCCAGAACAATATGGTGGAATTGGCTTGAATGCTGTTGGAAAGGCTACCGTATTAGAGCAGTTAGGAAGGACCCATAATGGATTCGTTTCATTAATAAGCGCCCATACCGGGATAGGCAGTACAGGTCTGGTTAAGCTTGCATCCGAACATTTGAAAAATAAATATTTGCCTGAAATGGCAGCAGGCACGAAAATTGGCGCCTTTGCTTTATCTGAACCAGGAGCGGGATCTGATGCAACCAATTTGGCAACAACTGCAGAAAAGAAGGGTGATTACTGGGTGATGAATGGGACGAAACATTTCATCACGAATGGGCCGATAGCTGATGTTTATACCGTATTTGCTTTAACGGATAAAGATAAAGGAGCAAAGGGAGGGATTACAGCATTTTTAGTAGAAAGAGATTTTCCCGGTTTAATTGTCGGCAAAAAGGACAAAAAAATGGGGTTAAGGGGATCATATACCTCACAGGTCATTTTCGAGGATTGTATCATACCTGAAGAAAATGTTATTGGCGAAGTTGGAATGGGATATATCTCTGCCCTGAAAATTTTAGGTGAAGGGCGTGTAGGTTTGGCTGCAAGATCAGTGGGATCAAGTGGTAAATTGATTGAATTATCAGCCAAATATGCAAAAGAGCGCATTCAATTCGGCAAACCAATTGCGGACAACCAAGCGATTCAATGGATGCTTGCTGATATGGCAACCGAAACGGAAGCCGCAAGAGCATTGACGATGATGGCGGCACAAAAGATTGATGAAGGAAAAAAAGTGATCAAGGAAGCATCAATGGCTAAGCTGTTCGCTTCAGACGTTTTTAATCGGGTCGCGGATAAAGCGGTTCAAATTCATGGCGGAATGGGATATATGGCTGAATATCCAGTTGAACGCTTTTATCGGGATGCCCGCATAACGAAGATCTATGAAGGAACGAATGAAATCCAACGTTTAATCATAGCAAGGAATGTCTTGGAAGAGTGTTAATTTCTTACTGTTTATTCGGGCAGGCAGTCTTTTGCCTATGAATCTTGAATTTCAAGGGGGAGGAACGGAATGGGAGAAGATATCGTAATCGTTAGTGCTGTTCGAACACCGATTGGAAGGTACGGTGGAGCATTTAAAGAGATTAGTTCCGGTCATTTGGCGAGCATAGCCATTAAAGAAGCGATTAAGCGTGCGAATATTGTAGCAGAACAAGTGGATGAAGTCATTTTCGGGGAGGTTAGGCAAACGACCGAATCCTCGAATGTCGCGAGAGTGGCAGCGCTGCGCTCAGGGATTCCCGATTCTGCACCGGCTTTTTCGGTAAACCGGTTATGTGCATCGGGAATGCAGGCCATCACCTCAGCAGCACAGCAGATAAGCTCAGGTCAAGCAAATATAGTCGTTGCCGGCGGTACGGAAAGCATGAGCCGCGCACCGCTTTATTTAAGAAGTGCCCGTTTTGGCGGAGACAGGACCAAGTTAGTGGATTCCAATACTGAAGCTGGACAGCAGCCGCAAGAAATTTATGGAAAAAATTTAGGGATGGGAATCACCGCTGAAAATGTCGCAGAACGATACAGCATTTCCAGGGAAGAACAAGATGCCTTTTCAGTGGAAAGTCAACGAAGAGCGGCGCAAGCGATAGAAGAAGGAAAGTTTAAAGATGAGATTGTTCCTGTTCAGGTCTCTGACAGGAAGAGTGCGGTTACCATTGATACGGATGAATATCCACGTCCGGAAACCACAATGGAAAAACTTGCAAGTTTAAAACCGGCCTTCAGGGAAAACGGAACCGTCACTGCAGGGAATGCATGTGGCCGTAATGACGGGGCTGCTGCATTGGTATTAATGAAAGCGAGTGAAGCGAAACGGTTACAAATACAACCACTCGCAAAGATTGTCGATTGGGCGACCGCGGGAGTTTCGCCTGAAATCATGGGAATTGGTCCAGTACCAGCCGTCGGAAAACTTATGGAGCGCACCGGGAAAAAGGTAGAGGAAATCGGGCTTTTCGAATTAAATGAAGCGTTCGCTTCACAGGCATTGGCAGTAATCAGGGATTTATCGCTAGATGAAAACAAAGTTAATGTAAATGGCGGAGCGATAGCTCTTGGACACCCAGTCGGATCGACGGGCGCCCGGATCGTGACAACGCTAATATATGAACTGATTCGCAGGAAAGAAAGATATGGTGTTGCTACACTTTGTGTTGGCGGCGGACAGGGAATGGCTATTATGATTGAAACGGTATAGGCCAACGATTAAGGAGTGGAAACCCCATACGTTTCTGCTCCTTTCCGTATATAAGTTGAATCGCGCCAAAGTGAGGGGGAGGAAGATTGCCTGTCGAAGTGGAAGATATTCGGAATCAATTCGAAAGTAGTGCATTCTTTGCACATATAGGTTTTGAAATCATTCGGTTTGAAGAGGGGAATGTTACGATAAAGTTGAACATAGAAGAACATTTGCTTAATGTTAATGGAACACTGCACGGGGGCATTCATGCCACCATGCTGGATACCATTCTAGGAATGGTGACTCGTTCCGTTACCAAATCCAAAGTCGTTACGACAAGCTTAACTGTACATTATTTAGCCAGCATATCGAGCGGAGAACTATTTGCGGAAGCAAAAGTCCTTCAAAAAGGATACAAAATTGCCTTTACTGAAGGAGAAATAAAAGATACTGAGGGCAACACAATTGCTAAGGGCACAGGGATTTTTAAAATCATTCGTGATAAATGAGGCAAGGATGATCAAGTTGGCTGACAAATGACTATGCTCCATTTTAATTGTAAAGAATGAGGTGTGAAAAAAATTGACTAGAAATTGGCATGGATTTTATCCGAAAGAAACTCCTGCTGAAATTGACATTCCTGTATTGTCATTATATGGACTACTTGAACGTTCAGCCCGACTTTATCCAACTTGCAAAGCCATAATAGATGGGGATCGGGAAATGACATTTATGGAATTAAAGGATGCCTCAGATCGTTTTGCTGTTAATTTATACAACCGTGGATTTCAAAAAGATGATCGTATAGCAATCATGCTGCCAAATTGTCTAGAATATATCATTGCCTATTATGCCATTCATCGTTTGGGAGGTGTGGTCGTTCAAGTGAACCCACTGTATCAGGGGAGTGAATTGGATTATATACTACGCGATTCCGAAGCCAATTGGTTCATTGGGCGTGAGGAACAACGGGAAAAACTATTGCTAACAAGTTTTTCTGATAGGTTAACGTTCATATTTGCCGAACAATTAATGGAAACTGGAACGGCCTTATCAAGGAAAGAAAAGGAACTTCCTCCTCTGGCCATCGATCCCAAGGAAGCTGTGGCTGTACTTCAATATACAGGGGGGACTACAGGGAAATCAAAAGGAGTCATGCTCACGCATTTTAATTTGATCTCGAATGTTTATCAAGACTTTGCCTTTACGGCAAATGCCCTTCAACTCCAAAGGCCTGGGGAACGGATGCTTGGATTGACCCCATTATTCCATGTGTTTGGTAATGGACGATTGAATAGTGCCATATATGCCGGTTCGACTTTTATCACATTAGAGAAATTTGAAATAAACAAGGTTGTGGATTTGATTCGTACACATCGGCCAACCATTTTTCCAGGTGTACCGACCATGTATATTGCTTTACTGAATCACCCGGATTTAACGGCGGACGATTTAAGCTGTTTTAAGTACTGCAGCTGTGGTTCAGCCCCGCTCCCGATAGAAATCATTCATCAGTTCGAAAAAAAATTACGGGTCACGATATTGGAAGGGTTTGGCATGTCGGAAACATCCCCCACTACCCATCGAAATCCAGTCATAGGGCAGAAAAAGCCAGGAAGTATCGGCATTCCATACCCAAATACCGACGCTAAAATCGTCGACCTGAAAACAGGCAATGATGAATTGCCAGCAGGTGAAAGAGGCGAACTGATCATTAAAGGTCCGCAAGTAATGAAGGGATATTGGAAGAATTCAGAGGAAACGGCAACGGCTTTGCGGGATGGATGGCTTTACACGGGGGATATCGCGACGATGGATGAAGAAGGATATTTTTATATCGTAGGCAGGAAGAAAGATATGATCATTGCAAGCGGTTATAATGTCTATCCAATCGAAGTTGAAGATATTATTTATCAGCATCCAGCCGTAAAAGAGACATGTGTATATGGGGTACCGGATTCATACCGTGGGGAAACGGTAAAAGCGGCCATTGTCTTAAAAAAAGGAAAGTCAGTCCCGGAGCAGGAAATCAGGGAGTTTTGCGTGCAACGATTGGCCAGATACAAAGTGCCGCGAAGTTTTGAGTTCAGGGAACAACTGCCAAAATCAGCTATAGGGAAAATATTGCGCAGAATATTAATGGAGGAAGTAACACAGAGCCCTACTGTCGGGGATAGATGAGCATTTCTTATCGTTAGGGAACTCATATGAAACCCTAAATAAGTGAAACCTTTTTTCGAGGTTCCCCTTATTTAGGGTTTTCCATCTTATCTTTATAAACTATAAAACTACCTTCCTTTTAGGGGAATATCAAATGAAGTCCCCTCCACCAATATTTCATGAGACTCACCATCGGCTATATCATCGGTACTGAATGTAAATGAATCGAGCCTTTCGAAGTTTTCCTCGGGATCAACCAAAAGACCAATTGTGCCATTTCTTATTTCTCCTGGTTGGTAATCTGATCGGCTTACTTTTTTTGTCCCCATAAAAGTATCCCCGGAATGGATGAAATTTTTAGTAGGCACATCATATGTAAGATCATCATTGAAAGTAACATTTTCCATGCTGAAGAACTGAAGTTCCTTCGAATCTTTATTTTCCACGGAATAAGTTATCTCTAGATAGGAAACCTCTTCATCAATATCCGTTTTAGACAACGCAGCCCGTTGATCGATTTCCTCCATGGATAAATCCTCTTTATAATATATCGAATAAGCCTCTTCAAAACTCAATCCCGTATAGGACTTGAGCTCCTCCTTTGCTTCATCTGAGAGTGAAGACAATTGAATCCTTCGTATATCCTTGATTGTGATGACCATTGATGCCAATTCAAATGACTCATTAATGGACTTCGTTTCAAGCAATGTGAAGGTTCCCCAATTTTTTTGGCGGACCTTATCGCCGACTTGTTCTAGGTGGATCCCGCCATAATCCTGCACCTCAGGAATTTTGGACTCCTTGGCTTCCGCATTTTTTCCTTTTTCCGTTTTATCGCTCCCGAAATAATTGAAGGCAATTACACTTAATAAAATAAGCAATAATCCAGCAATTGCTGAAATGATCCACCGTTTACGGATACTACATCACTCCTTGTCTTAAACCATAGATGTCATAGACTATAATATACCATTTTTTCGCAAATGGCGGGATTGGGTAAACTGAAGAAAGTAAAAGGCATGAGCCCGGTAGATTTCCGGGTACCCTCAAGGCTGTTTATTTAAATAAAGCGTTTAACTTTTACAATAGGCAATCAATTTGTTTAAACGGTTAGGTCTCATACCTCATTGAGTAAAAGACAAGCAAAAAAGCTTGCCATCGATACGATGCAAAATGTCAACCTATCAAATCCCGCGAATCTATTAAAAAGCTACCCTTTTCAATTGTATGAACATAAAAGCTGATGATGAATTGGACAACTAAAGAACCGATTTACAAATTCTTAACATTGGATTAATGTGGGATTTATATTAAATGATTATGATTGAACCGTAACAAACAGTAATAAACATTAATAATTCCACACTAATTGGAGGCACTTTTTATGAATTACACATTCAAGAAGAATTGTTACAAGTCTATTCAAGTTGTGATGTTAGGAGTGAGTGTACTAGGATTAGCTGCTTGTGGATCTACTAAAGAGGAGGCTGCTCCAGTAGTTAAGGATCCAAGTTCGTTAACCCTGAAGGAAATTGAAACAAAGGCCAAAGAAGAGGGGACAATTAATAGTGTGGGAATGCCTGATTCATGGGCTAACTGGGGAGAAACGTGGAATGAAGTGATGAAAAAATATACATTGGAACACAATGATACAGATTTATCCAGTGCCGAAGAGATTGCCAAAATGGAATCGGAAGGAGAGAATGCAACAGCTGATATCGGCGATGTAGGGGTATCTTTTGGGCCCATCGCGGAACAAAAAGATTTGACGATGCCATATAAAACTTCCTATTGGGACGAGGTACCTGACTGGGCAAAAGATGACAATGGAGATTGGGTTGTTGGATACCAAGGAACGATTGCATTCTTAACTAATAAAGAACTAGTAGATAACCCGCCAAAATCATGGGATGACATATTAAAAGGAGATTATAAAGTAACAGTTGGAGATGTTCAGCGTGGTACGCAGAACCAAATGGCCGTTCTTGCTGCCGCTAAGGCTTACGGTGGTGATGAAACAAATCTCCAACCAGGAATTGACT
The DNA here is from genome assembly GCF_014844095.1 of Brevibacillus sp. JNUCC-41. Taxonomy (NCBI): domain Bacteria; kingdom Bacillati; phylum Bacillota; class Bacilli; order Caryophanales; family Bacillaceae; genus Peribacillus; species Peribacillus sp. JNUCC41. The sequence continues at coordinate 3,941,984 of NZ_CP062163.1, forward strand.
ATTTTGCTAAGCTTGCCAAGCAAGGCCGCCTTAGCTTAACTGATGCCAAGCCGGCTAACATCGAAAAAGGGGAAGTGGAAGTTGCCCTTGTTTGGGATTTCAATGCTCTTGGTTACGCTGACCAAATTAACCGCGATCAATTTGATGTCGCCATTCCAAGTGAAGGTTCAGTCGTAAGCGGCTACGCAACTATTATTAACAAAAATGCAAAGCATCCGCATGCGGCGATGGCAACTAGAGAATATATCTTAAGCGATGAAGGGCAAATTAACTTAGCTAAAGGATTTGCCCGTCCAATTCGCGATGTAAAACTACCGAAAGAAGTAGCTGAAAAAATGGTTCCAGAAGAACAATACAAAAATGCAAAACCAATTGAAGATTACAAAGCTTGGGAAGAAACGGCTAAAAAATTACCGCAGCTTTGGCAAGAAGAGGTGTTAGTCCATGTCAAATAAAGTAATAGAAATTATTGTTGATGGTATGAGATATGATAAAGCATGTGAGGCTCTTGGATTTATTCAACATCTAGTTGAAACAAATCAGGCAGCACTTTACAAAGTAAAGTCGGAACTCCCAAGTCTTTCCCGTCCATTATATGAAGTGTTACTAACGGGTACACCGGCATCAGTGAACGGAATTACGTCTAATCAAGCCGTTCGCTTATCTTCTGAGAAAAGTCTCTTTCATCTTACGAAAGAAAACGGCTTAAGAAACGGAACGGTATCTTATTACTGGGTAAGCGAACTTTATAATCGCGCGCCATTCCATTTTATTGAAGATCGTGAGCAAGAGGATGAGTCAAAGCCGATTCAATATGGAAAATTTTATTGGGATGATGACTATCCAGACAGTCATGTGTTAATGGATGCAGAAGCTTTGCGCAGAAAGTATGACCCACACTTTTTATATATTCATCCGCTCGGTGTAGATGTAAAAGGAGAAATTTTCGGTTCCGAATCGAAAGAATATCGTGAACAAATCTTAAAAATGGGAAGCTTGTTGGCACAACTTTTGCCAATTTGGATCAAAGAAGGTTACCACATTTTAATTACATCTGATCATGGTATGAGTGAATATGGCAACCATGGCGGCATAACTGATGGTGAGCGTGATGTACCGCTCTTTATCATGAGTCCAAAAGTGGAGCCTGGCGTTTACAGTGAAGTAGTTCCGCAATTAGCTATTGCACCGCTCGTTTGTGAACTTTTAAATATTGAGCCGTCCAATAAAATGATTTCATATCAATTTCCAGGTCTGAAAGGAAAAAATACCCTTTAAAAAGATACACTATTCAACATTAAAATGATGAATGAAGGTTGACGGGAATTGGTTTAACGAACGTACTGTTAAACCAATTCCCAAATTGTTAGAGAACAAAAAGGAGCGAGAAGTCTTGCGAAAAATAAAAAAACAAAAAATTTACTTATTAGCTCTTTTACTGCCATTTATTATATTTGTGATCGGATTTGAAATAGGACCATTAGTGGCAATGATTAAAAATAGTTTTTATGCAGACAATGGAATTCAAGTTACGATTGATCAATATATCACCATATTTAAAAGTAAATTTTACTTACAAGCCATTCAAAATAGCCTTGTCATTTCTTTATTTTCTGCTGTAACTTCTGTGATTATAGCAGTCATTGCAGCCTATTCGTTTACAAAGTTCTCACAAAAAATACAAAATCGTTTACTAATGATTGCCAATATGACGTCGAACTTTGAGGGGATTCCCCTTTCATTTTCATTTATTATTTTACTTGGAAACAATGGGTTGTTTACGTTGCTTTTTTCAAAAATTGGTGGGGATGTGTTTGCGGATTTTAATTTATATTCATGGACAGGCCTCATTCTTGTTTATATATATTTTCAAATTCCGCTTGCTATTATGCTCATCTACCCGTCTTATCAAGGAATTAAGAAACAATGGAAAGAAGCTTCTTCATTATTAGGAGGATCAACATTATCATTTTGGCTTCACATTGGGATTCCAGTTCTTTTACCTAGTATTGTAGGTACATTCAGTATATTGTTTGCTAATTCGATGGGAGCTTACGCTACAGCCTATGCATTAGTAGGCAGCAACTATAACTTATTGTCATTGCAAATTGCCTCACTAGTTGCAAGTGACGTTGCATTAAAGCCGCAGCTAGGTAGTGCGATGGGAGTACTTCTAGCAGCGACAATGATAGGGGCGATGTGGTTCAATGAACGAATGATGCGCCGCATTAGGAGGGATTTACGATGAAACCTTCATTGACTTTTCATAAGGTGATTGTTGGGTTACTAGTCATCTATTTATTAATTCCGCTTATAGGAACATTTTTATTCTCGATTGCCGGTAAATGGGATCATACCATTTTACCTGAGAGTTATACAATGAAATGGTATATTGAATTATTTCAAGATGAACGATTTTATGCTGCTTTTCGACGAACGCTGTTTTTAATTATCATGTCTGTAGGTTTTAGTGTTGTTATTATGCTGCCGACTATTTTTATCATCACGGTATATTTCAGTAAATGGGAAGGATTACTTCAAGCAGCAGCCATGCTTCCTTATGGAATTCCTCCCATTGTTGGAGCTGTAGGATTAATAAAGGTGTATTCAGATGGACCGATTCACATTGCCGGAACACCTTGGATTTTAATCGGTGCTTATTTCATAACGATTCTGCCATTTATGTATCAAGGTATACGTAGCAGTCTTCGTACGATTAATGCCGTGCAGCTTGTCGATGCAGCTGAATTACTCGGTGCCACAAAATTCCAGGCGTTTCGCACAGTGGTGTTTCCAAATATTATATCTGGTATTTTAGTGTCTACCTTATTATCAGTCGCTCTTTTATTTAGTGAGTTTGCTTTTGCCAATTTGCTTGTTGGGGGCCGATTTGAAACCATTCAAATTTATCTTGCCGACAAACTAAATAGCAGTGGTCACTTAACAAGTGCAATCGTCATTACTTATTATTCACTGATTTTACTTTTAACGGGGACTGTATTAAAACTTACGTTTAGAAACGAAAAAAATCGTGTCGTGTCAAATAAGAAGCGTATTCTTTCATTTATTAAAAAACAATACAGTAATAAAAATGCTGCTATAGAAGGTGAAAAATAATGGGCTATGTAACCATCGAACAAGTGACTAAGGGGTATGAAAATCAAGTCGTTCTAAATGACATTTCTTTAACATTAAAAAAAGGAGAATTTGCTACACTTCTTGGGCAAAGCGGATGCGGAAAAAGTACATTATTACGTTCCATTGCGGGGCTTGAAGGTGTTGATATAGGTAGAATCTTAATTGATGGAAAAGATATAACTAATTTATCACCGCGTCAGCGTGAAGTCGGTATGGTATTTCAGTCTTATGCGCTTTTCCCGAATATGAACGTTTTTGACAATATAGCGTACGGCCTTAAAATGAAAAAGGTAAAGAATGTTAAAGCAAGAGTGAAAAAGATGATTGTTATGGTTGATTTAATAGGAAAAGAAGATTCATATCCCCATCAGTTATCTGGCGGGCAACAGCAGAGGGTTGCTCTTGCCCGTGCGCTTGTCATGGAGCCAAAAGTACTGCTTTTGGATGAGCCGTTAAGCGCATTGGATGCTAAAATTAGAAAAAGTTTGCAAAAGGAATTAAAGAGAATACAGAAAGAATTAGATATTACAACAATTTTTGTTACTCATGATCAGGAAGAAGCAATGACCATGTCTGATCGGATTTTTGTCATGAATAAAGGAAAAGTTGTACAATCCGGTTCTCCATCAGAAATTTATACTTCTCCAGTCAATACATTTGTTGCAAAATTTATCGGAAATTATAATGTTTGTAATATGGAAGTTTTCCATAAACTTGTTCGCAGCACAGAATTAAAAGGAAATGAAGTCGCCATTCGTCCTGAAGTTTTACAATTAGTTTCTGTTGGTGAGGATAGCTTGGATTTACAAGAGAACTGGGGAATTAAAGGGTTTATTAAAGATGTTTCTATGACAGGGAATGTTTTAAGATATGAAGTAGAAACAGATGAGTCCGCGTTCCTTGTAGATTATCTTCACCACCGAGGGAAAATGTTTGAGCAAGGAGCACGCGTTCAAATTCTTGTATCGAAGAAAGAATGCATTATTTTATAAATTATTGATGAACACGGGGGTAGAAATATGTCTGTTTTGCCAGAAGAAAGAAAGAATGAAATTTTAAAAGAACTGAACAAAATGGGAAAAGTAAAAGTTATGGAATTAGTTGATCAATTTAATGTTTCAGAGGAAACGATTCGACGCGATTTGATGATGTTAGAGGAAAAAGGACTTTTAAAGAGGGTTTACGGTGGAGCGATTAAAACAGTTTTTGAATTTGAGGAGCCACCATTTACACAGCGTACAACGGTGAATCAAGAAGCGAAAATCAAGGTTGGGAAAAAAGCAGTAGAACTCGTTTCTAATGGAGATGTGATTGCCATTGATGTAGGGACAACCATGCTTGAATTTGCGCAGTCCATTGAAAATAAGAATGACATTACGATTTTAACCAATTCTCTTCCTGTATCGTCCGTGTTAACCGAATTGCTCAATCAAAATAAGTTTACTGGACAAATTCTATTACTGGGTGGACAAATTGATCCAAAGCATCAATCTATATGCGGCGGTCTCACTGAACAAATGTTAAATCAATTTAATATAGATAAAGCGTTCATTTCAGCTGGCGGTGTTTCCATTCAAAGTGGGGTTAGTAATTATCATTTACGTGAAACATTAGTTTCTCGCAAGATGGTCGAGGTATCAAAACAAGTTATATTGTTAACGGATTACTCTAAAATTGGTGTCGACACATTTTGTAAAGTTTGTCCTCTAGAAAAAGTCGATGTGATTGTCTGCGAGCAACCATTTCCAGAGGAATGGAGAAATCATTCAAAATTAGAGGAAGTCAATTGGATTCAAGCATAGCCCATAATAGGACATATCGAGATGGAAGAGGGAGTACTCACTTTTTTGATTGGATTTTTATTGATAGCTGGTATAAAGCTAGAAAGAGAATTTAATAGATAGAATGAGAAAAGGGGCTGTATAGCATGAGTTTCATTGCGATAGATTTAGACGGAACATTATTAAACGACCAGAATGAAATTAGTGAAGAAAATATAAAGGCGATTCAATATGCCCAAGATAGAGGCTTCGAAGTAGTTATTTCAACAGGACGGGCTTATTTTGACGTTCAAACAATTTGTGAAAAAGCCGGGATATCCCTATTTGTAATCGGGACAAATGGCGCAACCATTCATTCAAAAAGCGGAAAGTGCATTTCTTCTATTACAATAACTAAAGATCGTGTCGAATCTATTCTCCAATGGTTAGATGAACGGAATTATTATTACGAAGTGTTTACTGATAAAGCCATTTATACTCTTAAAAAGGAAAGAGAAGATTTCCATAATGAGATTAAAAGTTTGAAAAACGCAGATTTGAATACAGATATGAAAGAATTAGTTGAAGTAGCGGAGAGGCAATTTGACCAGTTTGGATATGTTTTAGTTGAAAACTATCATGATATCTTAAAACAGGAGGAAGAATTCTATAACATATTGGCATGTTCTTTTGATGAAAAAAAATTAGGGGAAGCATGGAACAAATTCAAACAGTTTGATGAGCTGATGGTTGTTTCATCTGCTGATCACAACATTGAAATTACTAGTAAAAGAGCTTCAAAAGGAATGGCTCTTGAAAAATTGGCTATATTGATGAATGGCTCCTTAGATCAAGCAATGGCAATCGGGGACAGCAACAATGATGTATCCATGTTCGAGAAAGTTGAATACAGCGTAGCGATGGGAAATGCGAAAGATGTCATAAAAGCTGTATGTACAACGACAACCCTTAAAAATGATGAGAATGGGGTAGCTTTTGCGATTTATCGATATATGGAGAACTTCGTGGTTCCAAAATAAGTGTCAACGCCGAAGGAGAGAGCGATAAAATGGCATGGATATATATCATAATGGCAGGACTTTTGGAAATCGTCTGGGTGATCGGTCTTAAATATTCACACGGATTCACCAAAATTATACCTAGTATGGTAACGGCAGATTATAATCTTTAGTTTCTTTTTACTTTCAAAAGCTTTACATTCCATACCCTTAGGAACTGGTTACTCCATGTTTACTGGATTGGGAACGGTGGGAACGGTAGTAACTGGAATGATTTTTTTGGGAGAGACCATTAATCCACTGAAAGTATTTTTTATGGCTTTAATGATATTAGGAATAATCGGAATAAAAATCAATCCAGCACAACCTAAACATTAAAGGAAGTGAAATGATTTATTCAAGGTTAGGGGATGATTCAATGGCTTGGTTTTTTCTTCTTATTGCCGGATTTGCCGAGATTGGCAGTGTTATAAGCCTGAAACGTGCAAAAGGGTTTAAAAAATTGCTTCCCACTGTAGCTTGTCTTTTTTTTGGGAGTTTAAGCTTTTATTTTCTTTCTTTGTCATTAAATTCCATTCCAATAGGGACTGCCTATGCGATATGGACCAGTATCGGCTCTGTTGGAAGTGTTTTAGCAGGAATGATCTTCTTTAATGAACCTAGAAGTTTAAGATTAATCCTATTTATTATGTGTATTATTGCAGGGGCTGTAGGTATTAAAATGACTTCAGGACATTAAGTTCAGGATTTTAAATGGAAATAAGTGGAGAAAGGTATTACCTATGGAGGAGAGGCGAGATGAAAACTATTCAAGATTTAAGGATGCTGCATTCTGATTTGACCGTGTACAACTGCCATAATATCTGCTTCAATTTTTGAGTTTTTAAATTATTCAATGTAATGGTGCGATACTTCAATAACGAAGTGTCGCTTTTTTATGACCTTCCGCTAAAGTCGTACCCGTCCTAAAAATAGCTAACCATTTCCTTCGTCGATAAGTCGCTTTCATAGCTTACCTTATCTTGTGCAAATCTGGTCCTCGCGTATGATACTTTCCGGATCCTCGAGACAATCGTTCCTCTAACAACTTGGCTCTTTTGTTCTCCTTTTTGAACATTCGCTTAAAGAGAATAATGAATTTTTTGTATTTTCAATATTTACAGTCAATATTTGAAATGGTAGTATAACAATATCTATTAGGAATTATCAAATAATAAGGTTTTTTCAAAAAAATCATTTTTTTATTATAATGAAAGTTTTTAAAACTAAAATATTGATATTATAGCTAGAATATTTTGTATTTATTTTTCTTTAGGGGATGAATGATGATGATCAAAAAAATGTCAAATGCAATAAAGTCAACTGAAATAGTAGAGCAAACATCTGGAATATATGAAGAAGCTGTGAGATTAAGAAGGATGATTCATGAAAATCCTGAACTTGGATTTGAAGAGCATAAAACGGCTGAAATTATTGCAAATTATTTAAAAGATCTTGGAATTGAAGTGACATCCGGAGTGGCTAAGACAGGGGTTGTGGGTATTCTTCGTGGAGATGAAGAGGGACCTGTGCTTGCTTTGCGAGCTGATATTGATGCTTTACCTATACAGGAGAAAACGGATGTAAGCTACAAATCTAAAAATCCTGGGGTTATGCATGCTTGCGGACATGATATGCATACCGCAATGTTACTATCTGCCGCTAATATTTTATCTCAAAATAAGCATCATATCGCGGGTACAATAAAATTCATTTTTCAACCTGCTGAAGAGATGAAGGGCGGGGGAATAATGATGGTTGAAGAAGGTGTATTAAGCAACCCTCCCGTCGACCATGCTTTTGCTTTTCATGTTTGGCCTGAATTAGCTACTGGAACTTATGGTTTTAGAAATGGTGCGATAATGGCAAGTATGGATTCTTTTGATGTTGTATTAAAAGGTAAACAAGGTCACGGGGCAGCACCGCATCAAGGAGTAGATGCTATTGTGGGTGCTGCTCATGTTGTAACAGCTCTACAAACAATTGTTAGCAGAGAAACAGATCCAGTAGATTCCGTTGTTATTACAATCGGAACAATTGAAGCAGGAGATGGCTATAATATTATTCCTGAAAAAGCTAGTTTTAAAGGAACTGTACGAACACTTAATGCGAACACTCGTAAGGAAGTGGCTGCAAGCATTCAACGGATTATCGAAGGAGTGGCTTCCGCACTTAAATTAGAAGTTGAAATAAACTATAACTTTACAGTGGGGTATCCTGTTACAATGAATGATCCAAAATTTAATGAACATGTTGCTGCCATTGCTACTGATTTATTTGGAGAAAACTCAGTGCAGTGGTTGTCAAAACCAAGTATGGCAAGTGAAGATTTTGCTTTCTATTTAGAAAAAGTCCCGGGTACATTTGTCTTCTTGGGAGTAGGAGAAAACCCTGAGGATCCGATGAAGCTGCATAGTGACGTATTTTTGCCAGATGAAAAAGCGATGATCCAAGGGATTTCCCTTATCGTCGGACTGGCTATGAATACAACTGAAAAAATTCAATAAGTTAAAAAATGATAAGCAAAAACAGTGTTGGTTTTCCTTTTAGAATCAGCATAATTTGTAGAAAAGGAGTGTAATAAAGTGCAAGAAAATTCTCTGCGTAATTGGAAAATTCATTTATTTGTTTTGATATTAGTCTGTGTTACAGAATTTATTGGCGTCAAAACGTTTAACATTGGGATTGGAGCCATTGCATTATTTCCAATGTTGTATGCATTAATTATCGGAGCCATTATTAGTTTACCTTCTTTCAAAATTTTAAAAATGAAGGAAATGAATGTAGCGGCCAATATTTTAGGGATTTCATTCATGCTTTTTGTAGCCAAATTGGGAATGTTAATGGGGCCTTCATTGCCGAAGATATTTGATGCTGGGATTTCTTTAGGATTACAAGAAGTGGGACATTTCGCAGGTACTATCCTATTAGGGTTACCGATTGCTTTATTACTTGGAATGAAAAGAGAAGCAGTCGGTGCTACTTTTTCAATCGATAGAGAACCTAACTTAGCCATTATCGCTGAGAAATATGGCTCGGATTCACCAGAAGGACGGGGAGCGCTGGGCGTATATGTTTGTGGTACTTTGTTTGGGGCTTTATATCTGTCAGTGTTAGCAAGCTTTTTGGCTCAAACTGGTTGGTTTCATCCAATTTCACTAGCCATGGGCGCGGGTGTAGGCTCAGGTAGTATGATGGCTGCCATGTCAGGGGCATTAGCTGTTATATTCCCGGAATCCGCAAAGGATATCGCAGTTTTTGCTGGTGCTGCTAACTTAATTACAACAATTTTAGGAACGTATATATGTGTATTCTTTTCTCTTCCTTTTACAAACTATTTATACAAAAAATTTGAGCCTATTTTAGGGCGAAAGTCAAAAAAAGATCAAATCAAAAATATTGAAGCATAGGGCATAAAGGGGAGATTTTATATGAAAGATAAAATATTGACTTTTTTAATTATCGGCATAATAGCTATTATGGGAAATTGGATTGGATACAATGTTTCACCAATTGACGCATTACCAGGTATGATGATCATTGTTGCTGTAACGATATTAGGGTTCTTTTTCGCAAAAATCTCCCCTATTAAACTACCAATTGTTGTTTGGGTTTCTATGTTAGCCTTATTGGTTACAACTCCGATTTTTCCAGGAAACGCATCAATCATTAAAATAACAGAACAAGTTAATTTTATGGCATTGGCAACACCTATTTTGGCTTATGCTGGCCTTTCTTTCGGGAAAGATTTGAAAGAATTCAAGAAATTGGGATGGCGTATAGTTGTTATATCTCTAGTTGTTTATACAGGAACATTTTTACTATCCACTCTAGTTGCAGAAATTGGTTTTAGATTAACTGGTAAATTCCATTAAGTTTTTGTGATCGTGCTATTAGTATTTCACTTAAAACCTAGGAAACGAAAAAGATGTCTACGCTGTATGAGATGTCAAAAAAGCAGCACAGTTTCACTTTAACTTTAATGGCTTTATAAAATGTCCGATTCCAAGATTATGGAATCGGGCATTTTTTTATGCAAGGAAAGCATCAATTTCTCCAGTAAGAACTGAAGTATTAGGTTCCTAGATTGGTATCTGATTTCCAATGGATATAGATATGATTAGCAAAATATCCTACGCAATATATAGCCATTTATACTCTTTAACATTGAAGCTGCCAGAGGATTGCAGTTATTTCAATGTCTGTTTCATATAATGAAGCAATCTATAAACAGTTAGAAGGAAAAGAAAAGCAACAAATATCCCTTGAATTAGATAATTGGAAGCCTCTTTCCTAAGTAGTCTAATGTAATTTAAGGAATATATTGATTTGACTATGGAAGGATTGTTAAGGATCGAGAAGCCTATATTATGGAGAGTTAGATGAACCAGAAAAAAGCTGATTATATATATAAATAAATGTATCTACACATCTTAGACGTTTAAAAGGGTATCGAATTCAGACATTTGATGATAGTAGGTCAAGATAAGAAGAGATTCATAATGAAATCCTCTCCTTATTAGAGAGTTTAGAAGGCTGATACCCTAAATGCAAAAGAGAAATAATCAACCATATATTAGATTGATTATTTCTCAAATTAATAATCATCAAAGTTATTCTTCTAAGGATAACCTTACACCGAATACTAATAATACTGTACCCGAAATACCATGGCACTATTAACACTCTCTCTTTTTAAGACCATTCTGCTGTCGTATTAGTACGATAGAGTAAGTTCCAAATACCTGTAAGTGCTGTAAAAGTGAGTCCCAATAAAAGAAACTGGAAAAAATGACCTTGACTATCTAAAAAAAATTGAGGTAAGAAGCTTAAAACTGTCGTTTTCAGGTTGACTTTGAAAGTTTTATTGATTTATTTTCGCTAACAAATGTTGAACCTAAAAGCAATATACCACCAAGCATTTGAACAAATGTCATTTGCTCTTGCAAGATAAGAGCAGAAATCAGTATCGCTACAAATGGATCTACATAGCTTAGCATAGCAATACTTTGTCCTTTTAACTTTTGCATACCCGAAAAAAATAACCAAAATCCAATACCAGTGTTAACAATCCCTAATAGAATTATAAAGGGAATGGATGATCTGGATACTTCGAAGATACTAAATCCTTCAGTAATAAGCACATAAGGTAATAGCAGCAAAGCAGTTGTTCCAAGTTGGATCATGGTAATCTCTAACTTGGCCATGTTTTGAATGAATTTATTTAATAACATTAATGCAGCGTAAAATGCAGCTGCAGCTAATCCAAAAAAGATCCCAAGCAGATCACCTTTTCCAGATGCACTTATGCCATTTCCAACAATCAATAACATACCTAATATCGCAACACCAATACAAACAATCTTTTTGATAGGTAATTGTTCTTTAAGGATAATTGGTGAGAGAATCATGACAAACACAGGTGCAAAGTAATACCCTAATGTTGCGTTAGTGATTGTTGTATAATCGTAAGATTGATAGAGAAAAATCCAATTCCCTCCTAATGCAATACCAGAAAGAAATAGGGTGGAAGCATTAATTTTCACTGATTTCCACGAAATGGATTTTTTCAACATAAAAAATACGAACATTAAAAATAGACATCCAATTGAACTACTTAGTAAAGCTGTCTCACTCGAAGATAAATCAATGTATCTTTGCACTAAACCAATCGTACCAAAGATTATCATTGATAATATAAACTGAATGTTAGATTTCATCGTCTACTCCTTCGAATCTGCGAAACAGCTTATATTTCACAGATTCTTAATCTGTTTTTAATATAAGCTTATTCAGTACTGTTTTAACAAATGGAGTAAACGGTGGTGGCGGTGATGTTGAAAATGGCTTCCAAGTGTTTAATTTTGTATTTGATAATGGCATCATAATTCCCCCTATTTTTTCTATTAATAGATTTTGAAAGTGACAAGATAAGCATTCCTTCATATAGAGCTGCAATGACAGAAGCTAGGTTGCCTTGTCATTGCTTAAGAAGATGTTGTTCTTGCTTTAATTCATGATGTAAGACCTCACCAATACGTTTTATACCTTCCCTAATTTGTTCTTTCGTTGTATTCGAGTAATTTAACCGTAATGTGTTCTTTTGTGTACCATTTGGAAAAAATGGAATGCCAGGAACAATGGCCACATTATTTTTCAAGCACTCCACAAAGATTTTACTTGAATCAACTGAAGCAGGAAGCTCTACCCAAATAAATAATCCGCCTTCCGGCTTGCTGTAGGAGATGTTTTCAGGGAAAAATTGATCGATGCAGGAAATCATCGTTATGCACCTTTCTTTGTATACGGCTTTAATTTTCTCAATATGAGCCTCTATATCATAAAGTTCCATATATTTAGCCGTGATCCGCTGTGCAAAGCTGTCAGAGTGTAAGTCTGCTGTCTGTTTAAATGCCACGTATTTCTCAATAAATACTTCATCCGCACAAATCCAGCCAAGCCGAAGTCCCGGTGTGAAGATTTTCGAAAAGGTGCTCAGATAAATAACCCGGCCTTCTGTATCAAAATATTTTACTGGCGGAAGGGCAGTTCCAGAAAACCGGATAGCTCCGTACGGATTATCTTCCAAAATCAAAACATCATACTGGCTGGCGAGCTCGATCATTCTTTTTCTTCTTTCAAGCTTGAGCGTTCGGCCTGTCGGGTTTTGAAAATCGGGAATGGTATAAATGAATTTTGTCTGGGGATTCTCCTGAAGCCGTTTCTCCAGTTCTTCCATCATCATGCCGTCTTCATCCATCTCTACTTCTACAAAGTTGGCATTGTATACTTTAAAAGCATTGACCGCAGCCAGGTATGTAGGGCTTTCGCAAATGATGGTATCCCCTTCGTCAAGAAAGAGCTTTCCTGTCAGGTCAATAGCTTGCTGGGACCCTGATGTAATCACGATTTGCTGTAAATGGGCTTGAATACCGATCGCATCCATCCGCTTAATGATCGCGTTTCTAAGCGGGATATAACCTTCTGTTGTACTGTATTGAAGGGAAGCAGGGCCATCTTCTTTAAGAACGGCTTCACATGCCACATTCAGTTCAACCATGGGAAACAGTTCCGGAGCCGGGAGACCTCCTGCAAAAGAAATCACTTCTGGCCGTTCTGTGACCTTTAAGATTTCACGCGTTTCAGAAGATTTAACCAAACTAGCTCTCTTTGCAAATTTGTTGTGCATTTCTAAATGCTCCTTTTAATCATATTGTTTAAAAATCATTAGCTGTTTCGTTTTCTTTACTGTATCGAGGCATGATATCCTCCCGCTAAATTTGAATTATCATAACACGTACATAAAAAACCATACAATATTATAATTGTATGGCAAACAATATTCCTTTCACGTTTCAATTATTTTTTTTAGTATATTAAGCGCTTTTTCAAGTTCCTCTTTCGTTTCTGGCGCACAAATCCCCAAACGCACTGCATTTGCCGGGGCGACATTACCTACCGCAAATCGCCCTCCACTATAAACTTGTACACCTTGTGCTGCAGCTATTTGTTCAAATTGGTCCCCTGAATAACGGTTCGGCAGATGTAACCAGCGAAAAATCCCTGTTTCTCCGCCTAAACAATTTTCCTTATCTAAATAATGATTGACCAATTGATTGCGAGCTTTAGTTTCCTCTTTATGAAGTGCAACAATGTTTTCAAGTTGACTCGATACGATTGCTCTCGCTGTTAACTCCGCAAGTAGCGGCGATACGGAAATATTTAAGTTATAAAGAGCTTTTCGAGTAGGATCCAGGAATTTAAAAGGAACTGCCACATAAGCAAGACGGAGTCCAGGTGCCATCGATTTCGATAAACTCGCTATATAAATCGAATGCTCAGGTGCATATGTCGCTACGGCCGGCAATACTTTGTCTTGGGTTAAATGATACATTCCATCTTCAATGATAAATAAATTATACTTTATGGCAATCTCTGCAATAGCCTTTCGAGTACCGATACTCATTTTATACGTCATCGGATTCTGGTAATCCGGAATAATATATAAGCCTTTAATGTTTTCGTTTTTGCATGCATAAAGAAGTGCTTCCGGACTCATTTCATCAGTTTCTGACCGAATCGGGACAAGCTGGATGCCCAGCATCGCGGCAGCTGTCTTTAACCCTGGATATGTATGGTGATCGACACCTATCCGGTCTCCATGCTGACAAAGACCTGCAAGTGTTGCGGTGATGGCATTTTGTCCGCCATTAGCCAGTAAGATATGCTCTCTAGTCGTTTCAACACCGGCATGTTTTAATAATTTGACGCCTGCATCTTTTTGCCAGATCGAATCACCTGGCCGGCTGTACCCAAACCATCTTGCACAATCGGATTCTTGTAACATGGATTGCAGTAGGTCATGTAAAGGTCCGTATGATACACGATCTGGTAGCATTGCGCCCATTTCAATTAAATGTTTTGGCTTTTCTTCTGAAAGCAAGTATGCGTTCGAAATCGCATCATATGAAACATACGTTCCACTGCCAATGGTTGCACTAATCAATCCTTTTAACTCAGCTACTTTAAATGATTTTGAGATTGTACTTAGATTCACATCCAAATAGTCTGCTAACTCTCTTTGCGGTGGAAGTTTTGTGCCTGGAACTAAGCGTCCCTCTTTAATGTCAGATTCTAATTGCTTAGCTAATGCCTGATAAATCGGTCTATTTTCTCGATTTAATGTCGGCTTCCATGTCACTTCAAACGAATTAATAGGCACAATCCTCATCCTTTTTTCATACAATTATAAAATTGTATGGCAACAAATTCAAATTCATAAATTACTTTAGACATTTTTCACAATCGAGTGCGATTTTTAAAGAATAAAGGACATAACCTATTTGATATAACAAATAGGTTATGTCCTTTAATTTATCTATATTTTTTTAATGTAGGTCTTGATAAACAATGATATTCGGCAAATAGACATTTTTTCTCCAATTCCGCCCATTAACGTATGATCTGGATAATAGATCAATAATGGACCAGGCACGACGATATAGTATTCTCCATTGCAAAAGGAGTGGAGAAAGATCAAATAAATAACTAACCGCTTAAAAAAACGTATTTCGGTCCATTAACAGACATTTACTTTTATTATTTAGATAGTTAAAGTTATAAACAATAATAAAAACTTACTATTCAGTATTATTTGAAAAATGAAAGTGGAGGATCAAATGAATACAAAAGTATTAGTAATAGGTCCTATAGATTTAGTAGAACTAGTGCTTACCATCGGCCAATCGTACTCTGACATTACCATGTTACCTGCACCTTATAAACATGAACAGGAAACAATAGATGTGATTAGAAGAAGAGTCGACGAGGCGGATGTTTTATTCTTTTTAGGCACCATTCCTTATCAAATGGTAAAGAATCAAAATATTACAAAGCCAATGGTTTTTATCCCCTCAACAGGAACATCTTTGTATCGAACACTTTTTAAGATCATTACTGAAACTTCTTTCAATCCAATCAAGGAACCGTTAAGGATTAGTATTGACACATTGCCAAATAGAGAAGTAAAAGAGTGTTTTGAGGATTTAGAAATATATCCAGAAAAGATGTTTCTGAAAGCTGATCACAAAGCGGATGAATTGGTTCATTTTCATTATGAATTATGGAAAAATAATCAAACTCAGGTGGCCGTTACATGTGTTAAATCTGTATACGAATCGTTAAAAGGGCTAGGGGTGCTAGTATTCAGGGTCCTCCCTACAATGTCCGCCATTCGATCTAGTTTGAATAATGTTCTCTTGGAGGGGAAGGCCTTACTTCAAAGCGATACACAAATTGCCATTGGAATCCTGCATTTTAATAACTTGCTTTCTTCTTTAAAAAAGCCCGTATCAGAATATGGAGAACAGCGAAAAAAAGCAGCACTTCAAAATATTCTTATCGATTTTTGTGAAGAGGCCCAGGCTATTTTTGACTGGTCAGAACGAGATGAAGTCCGATTTATAACTACTCGGGGCGCCATTGAAAGGACTACCCACAAATATAAAAAAGCTCCGCTATTAGATGAGATAGCCATGAAAATCGATGTAGAGACCACCATCGGAATAGGATTTGGATATACAGCAAACGAAGCGGAAGTGAGTGCCCGTAAAGCACTTATGAAAGCGAGGCTTAATAAACCGAGTTGCTTTGTGGTTGACATGGATGGAACGGTTTTTGGGCCTGTCGGAAAAGATGGGAGATTGAAATATTCCTTGCGGAGTGATGACCCACATCTAATGAATTTAGCAAAAACGGCTGGGCTCAGTATTGCAACCATTAACAAATTACTTTCCTTTTGTGAGTGCTTTGGCAATAGATGCATCACAGCTAATGATCTTGCTAACGGACTGGGTTTGACCATTAGGAGCGCAAGGAGAATCCTGAATACCCTTGAAAATACGAATCTAGCCGTCATCGTGGGTGAGGAACAGCCCATAAACCGAGGAAGACCCCGACAGCTATATGAATTCCAATTTTCCAGGGAGTCAGTCAGATAAGGTTTTATTTATTAATAGTGAAGAAAGGGGAACTTTTATGAGAATAGCAATCGGTCAGTTGGCCCATGAAACGAATACGTTTTCTCGAGTAAGAACGACAGTCGACTTATTTAAAGTATGGGAATGGACCCAAGGAAAGGAACTTCTCGATAGGCATACTGGTGTATTGGATTATTTGGGTGGGATGATCGAACGGGGAGAAGAGCTGGGGATTGAAATTGTGCCAACCTTTGCAGCCATGGCCAATCCTTCAGGAACGATAACACAGGAAACGTTTCAAAAAGCAAAAAATCTATTAATATCAAGTATTATGAATGCTGGAAAATTGGATGGGATTTGTCTATTTCTTCATGGAGCAGGAGTAGCAGAAGGAGTTGACGATATTGAAGGAGAGATCCTATCGGAATTAAGAAGCGTTTTGGGTTCAAAAATACCAATAGTAGCTGCTTTGGACCTCCATGGTAATATTACGGAAACCATGGTTGAAAAAGCAGATGTACTGCTCGGCAATATAGATTACCCTCATACGGATTCCTATGAAAGGGGGATAGAAGCGATTGATATAACCGCTCGCATGATTCAAGGGAAAGTTAACCCGGAAATGGCTCTATCTAAATTACCATTACTAATTCCTACTACAACCTCCTACTTTTCTCCAATTAAAGAAATCAATGAATGGTGCGAGGAATGGGAAAAGCATCCCGAGGTCCTTGATTGTACCTTATTCCATGGCTTTCCATATTCAGATATCCCTCACGCAGGAGTTTCGGTAATTACCATTACGAATAATGAACCCTCTTTAGCACAAAAAATATCAAATGATATAGCTGCTAGAATTTTTGAAAAGAAAGATGAATTTTATCCAATATTGCCGACACCAAAGGAAGCCATTTCATATGCTTTCTCCCGAAATGAAATGCCCATCATCATTAATGAAGCTTCTGATAACCCTGGTGCTGGTACACCAGGTGATGGCACCTTTTTATTGAAGGAAATGATAGAAGCAAACATTCCAAATAGCTGCTTTGGGTTTATTTTTGATCCAGAAGTAGCAAAAGTGGCCCATAAAGAAGGTGTGGGGTCCCTAATTCATGTCGAATTAGGCGGAAAAACAGATCGTTTACATGGTAACCCTCTAAAAATATCAGCTTATGTAAAAAGCCTATCTGATGGCAAGTTTATTCAGTCCTCACCGATGTGGAATGGAAGCAAGGTGAACCTGGGGAGAAGCGCAAGATTATTGGTTGGTAATGTGGATATCATTGTATGCTCTGTTAATTCCCAGACCTTTGATGAACAAATTTTCCTTCTTCATGGAATAGATGTTGAGAAATCAAGTATTGTTGGTTTGAAATCATCTCACCATTTTCGCGCAGCCTTCATGCCTATTGCTAAAGAAATCATAACGGTTGACTCGCCTGGGTTAAGCAGTGCGAAGTTATCAACCTTTGATTACAAGAATATAAGCAGACCGATTTACCCTTTTGATTCTATTTTAAATCATCAATTAGTCTAACTAATATATAGAGGATGTGGTCAAATGCTAGACGTGATTATAAAAAATGGAAGGGTTTATGATGGGACAGGGAACCCTTGGACGAAAACTGACATTGGAATCGAGGATGGAAGAATTACTTTAATGGGGAATTTAAGCAGCGAACAGGCTGGGCAAACCATAGATGCCAATGGGTTGGCAGTTTCACCAGGATTTATTGATCCTCATGTTCATTCCGATTTACTTTGCACTGTTCCAGAAGTTCATAAAATAAAAGCACTTCAGGGTGTGACCACAGAATTATTTGGCCAGGATGGTATTTCTGTTGCTCCTGTATCAGAAAAAACAAAGCCGTTATGGAAAAAACAATTAAGTGGACTGAATGGTGATATTGGGGAATGGCCATGGAATAGCATTGATGAATATTTTTCATTTCTAGAAAAGTCAAAAATGATAGGAAACGCAGCTTACCTGGTACCTCATGGCGCGGTTCGTTCCTTGGTCATGGGATTTGAAGATAGGGTGGCAACTAAACAAGAATTGGAAAAAATGCGTTTGCTGGTCGAGGAAGGAATGCGTATGGGAGCAGTAGGCTTGTCCTCAGGATTGGTATATCCCCCAAATGTTTTCTCCAATAAGGAAGAATTGATTGAAATATGCAAGGGTACCGCGAAATATGATGGCTGTTTCGTTGTCCATATCCGGAATGAAAGCATTCACTCTTTATCAGCTTTGGATGAAGTCATAGATGTTTCCAGACAATCCGGTGTAAGATTACATATTTCTCATTTTAAGATAATCGGCCAAGGAAACAGGGATAAATTTAAGAAAGCACTGGATAAGATGAGTGCCGCTAGACAGGAAGGTATTGAAATTACCTTTGATCAATATCCATATTCAGCAGCTTCAACCGTTTTTCATGCCATACTTCCACCTTGGATGCATGCAGGCGGAACGGAAGAAACGCTGAAACGATTGAGTATTCCAGAATTCAGAAAAAGAATCTCTGATGAATTTAAAACAAACACAGACTATGAAAATTGGGTTTTGAATTGTGGCTGGAAAAATATCATGATTACCTCCGTTCAAACGGGTTCTAATAAACGCTTAGAAGGTAAGGATATGATTGAAATTTCAGAAATCAGGCAGCAATCCCCTGAAGATGCCGCATTTGATATTCTTATTGAGGAAAAAGGGAATGTAGCAATGGTCATTCATTGGGGCTTTGAGGAGGATGTTTTGCAGAGTATGTGTCATCCGCTGCAAATGGTGGGATCTGATGGGATTTTTGGTGGTAAGCCGCATCCACGATTACACGGGACATTTCCGAGAGTATTAGGCAAATATGTTAGGGAAGAAGGAGCTTTGACGCTTGAACAAGCGATTCGTCGAATGACAGGTGCTCCTGCGCAGCTAATGAGATTAAAGGATAGGGGGCTAATTAAAGAGGGATATCAGGCAGATATTGTTATATTTGATCCCGGAAAAATTAAAGATCGAGCTACATTTGATGAGCCGCTATTAGAACCTGAAGGCATACATGTGGTTTATATAAATGGAAAATTAACCGTTTATCATGGGGAATACACAGGAGCACGATATGGGAAGGTAATTAGAAGGTTCCGAAGTTCAAAAATAAATAAAGTGGCAACATTTCAGGATCGATAGATAATACGCATTAATTTGCATATGGAAAGAAAAACGAAGGATTAGTAGAAAAAGGGAGGAATAAGATGAAGCGTTACATTGGAGGGTCCCAAAATAAGCACTTTATATTATTTTTGCTGTTTGTTGGTTATCTGGTTGATTATTTGGATCGGATGGTCATGAGTGTGGCTGTTGTATCTATAAAGGAAGAATTTAATTTGGATGCTGCTGCTGTCGGGGCAATCTTGAGTAGCTTCTTCCTATCCTATGCCATCATGCAAATACCAGGAGGATGGCTAACAGATAAACTGGGTTCGAGAAAAGTCTTAATATGGTCCATCATTGTATGGTCTGTTTTTACCGTATTTACCGGTTTTGCCTGGTCCCTTATTTCGTTACTCGTCATACGTTTTCTTTTCGGGCTCGGTCAGGGAGGATATCCTTCCGCTTCCCAAAAAGGGATTGCGGATTATTTTCCCCGGGATGAAAGGCCGAAGGCTTCTGCTTATTTGATGTCATCCAATTACTTTGGGATGGCACTTGCCCCGCTGGTGGCTGCGCCGATGATTTTATTTATGGGCTGGAGAAATATGTTTTATGTAATCGGATTGCTAGGAATATTGTTAACGATCGCTTTCTGGGTATATTTTAAACCAAAAGAAAGCACTGCTCCATTAAAAGACAATAGTGTTCCAATGAAGGAATTGCTGATGAATTCCGGATTGTGGAAAATAACTGTCATGTGGTTTGCTGCCGGAATAGTAAATTGGGGGCTTTCCTCCTGGATTCCATCTTATTTGATGGAAGCTAGAGGAATGGACCTATTGTCCATGGGTTTTTATGCAGCGTTACCGGGTATCTCAACAGGAGTTGCCATGTTGTTCAGTGGATGGCTTCTTGACAGGTTTTTTAATAATTTGGAAAAATATTATGCGGCATTTGGCATGCTTATGTCTGGGATATTCCTATATTTGATGTTTACATCGACCTCCTTAGTAGCTGCAATGGTTTATTTGAATCTTTGTATGGTCTTTAAAAGCTTTGCCTTTACAGTTGCTTTTGCTTTGCCGCATAAAATCATGTCTAAAAAGGTTATCGGTTCCGCAATGGGAGTAATTAATATGGGGGCACAGGCCGCAGGTTTCATATCACCTCTTGTCATGGGCTTTATCATCACCCTTACAGGATCCTACAATGGGGCATTTTGGTTCTTGATCGCTTGTTCCGCCATTTCAATAATTGCTGCGCTATCCATTAAAAAGAATCATCATATGGAGCAACCAAAAGATGTTGACTTATTAGCATAGTAGATGAATAGGCGATGTATACCTGTCAAAAATGAAAACAATATGGAAAGGAAAAACCCTGGGATTTGGCCTTGAAAACCAATCCCGGGGGTTTTGGCTTTATTTATGAAGACTCAAAAATAAGCAGGTCCATCTCTTTCCGCCCCTTCATTGAAAAATTTGTAATTTTTTCTAGTATCCTCAGCTACAGTACAAGCCGTTTTATAGTAAAGGCATATCGTATAAACGAGGGGGAAACCTTGAAAAAATGAGAACAAGCATTTATTCTCCTATTGTTTTTTCATCCAAGTAAACCCATCTCTCTAGTAATAAATTTTTAAAAAAGGAGACGTTTAGGGAATGTGGCCAATTAAAAATGGTAAGGAAAGGATACATCAGCCGAATAAAAGTACAATACTGTCCAAGCAAGAGATGAATGCCATTGAGTCCTGGATATCTCAAATAGGGATATTCCAAATTTATAAAACAGCTGGACAAATAGTAGCTACAGCCAGAAAAACGCTTAAGTTCAAGTATAAAATGATCGGGCATGGTTTTAACCGGGTCGTCTATGATTTAAATAATGGCTATATTTTAAAAATTGCATTGTCAGAAGTAGGATTAATAAGCAATGCAAATGAAGCTTATATATATAATAACTGTAATGAGGAAGTCAAAAAGTATTTATGTCCGGTTAAGGAGCATGGGACGGGCTGGATTATCATGAAAAAGGTGGACACGAAAGTGCCGCTTGCAATCAAGGAATATACGAAACTGATCAAGTTGGAATTAAAATTACTGAGGCACGGTATTATACCAATAGATTTGCGTTTAGAGAATGTCGGATATAACGAGAATGATGAAATGGTCGTCATTGATTACGGTCTATTCACGATGGATCTCAAAAGCCCTGTGCTGCGATGGTTTGTTTGATGATGGGGCATCCTAAAATGGTAATTACAATGAGGTGATTTGGAGAAGCGGTGAATCTTGTGGACGTTCTTGATTTTATCGAATTGTCTAAATGAAAAAAGCATGTTACGAAGGACTTTTTGTGCAACATGCTTTTTTATCTAGTTTAAAGGATCATAACTGATGACACAACGCTTGCCACTTTTTTATCATTTTGAAATAAATCTGCGAGTACATAAGCAGTTTTTTTTCCGATTCGGTCTACTTTTGCTTCAACCTGTACGTCTCCTAATCTCACTGGTCGATGAAAGGTAGTATGTAAATCAATGGATGCGAAGGATTGTCCGATACTTAATTTAGAGGATATCGCATAAGCCATCATAATATCTGCTGCAGAAGTGACAAATCCACCCATTGCTACACCAATTCCGTTAATAAACTTTTCATCTACTTTCCATACACCTCTCGCAATTCCATCCTGGGCATAATTTGCTTCAATCTGTAATGTTAGATCACAATTCGGAGGTTGTTTCCCCTCTGTTAAAACTTGTAAAAGTTCATGCCCTTTAAGTGATTTCCCCATTAAATTGCCTCCCCTTGAATAAGTTGAAACTACAGAATATTCTAACATAAATCTTGATGTTACATGTCAATGAAGTTATTAAGTTTACAAATAAAGTAAAAAACATGAAGAAGAGAGCGGATATCTAAATTAACTGGAAAATTTTTTAGAAAAAAATGGCTTTTCCTCGAATTTGCCTACCTACTAATAGTTTTTTGCTTAAGCTCTTTTCGTAAAGATTGTTGTTTTTAAAAACTAAACGATTTAAGGTTGATTGGAGCGCAAGTGCGAGACTCCTGCGGGAGCAGCGGGACAGGTGAGACCCCACAGGCGTTTACGCCGAGGCGGCTAACAGGCCCGCCCCACGGAAAGCGAGCATCTGAAGGGAAATCAACCACGCCGCTTTACTTGGTAAATAGCAACAAAGTATGAGAAAACAGCCTTTGCTTATTATCTCAACGGCCTATTATCTGATTGAAATTTAGAGTGATTAATTATCGGAAAAATCAAAAATATTCTTCTTTTTCTAATTAAATTGTGATAGTGTATAAATCTAAGAAGGATTGCCTTCGTTATTTTAATAATGAGAAGTATTTAATTCGTCAGAGAGGAGTAATATTTTGGAACATCTTCCTTTTAAATTATTAGTAAAGGAAAAATTTGACCAATTATCGGCAGGTCAAAAAAAAGTTGCCGCTTACCTGATTGAAAATTTGGATGAAGCCGCCTTTAAAACGGCATTTCAAATTGGTCGGGAAGCGGAAGTTAGTGAAACGACGGTCATTCGGTTTTCCTATTCATTAGGATTTGAAGGGTTTAGTAAAATGCAGGCCAGAATTCAAAAACAGCTGCTGCACCAAAATCATATAGACATATCCAACAAGGATTCCATTCTCCGCTTTGATGACAAGCAAGACCCATTTACCAAAGTCATAGAAAACGAAGTTCATATTTTAAGACATCTATTAGATCATACGAACGTTCAGGATATATGGAAAGCAGTCGATGTCTTGATCCAGGCTGACCAAATATTAATTGCAGGGCATCGCATTTCCCATGCCGCCGCCTATTGGTTCTCCTATACGCTAAGTTCATTAAGGGAAAATGTAAGTTTATGTTCACCAACAGGTGACTTCTATGAAAAGTTTTGTAACCTCACTGACAAGTCTGTGATAGTCGTTTTTTCCTTTCCGAGGTATGCAAATGAAACATTAAAAGTTGCTGAGTGTGCCAAAGAACAAGGAGTTTGTTTAATTTCAGTTACAGACCGCCTTCTGTCACCTGTTGGCCGCATCGCTGATATTGCATTGACTACTGAAGAAAACGCAGAAACCGGAACCAATTCAATCGCTTCGGTCATTAGCTTATTGGACTTGGTTATTGCAGGCATACATCAAAAAGACGAAAAACGGATCCATACCCATCAGCAAAAATTAGAAAGGCTATATTCAAGTTATGAAGTGTTTAATGAATGAGTCTTTTATAAAGTTAAAATTCATGTAAAGGAGGGGGTGCATCATTATGAACCCGATTCAATATATTGATCAGCATCAAGAATCATTGATAAAGTCCTACCATGACCTGCATTCTTTGGCTGAGCCAAGCTGGCAGGAGGAAAGAACGTCTTGCTATATATTAAATTCTCTTAGGAAAGCGGGAATGACCACAAAAACATTTCAGAGCCATCATGGAATCATTGCCGAGATTCCAGGCATCTCAAAAAAGGTTGTGGCATTAAGGGCTGATATGGATGCGCTTGTTCAGGAAGTAGATGGAGTTGTAAAGGCCAATCATTCATGTGGACATGACGCACATAGCACAATGGTTTTATATACAGCATTGGCCATTGCTTCCAGTGGAATCCGGCCTAAACACACTCTCCGATTCATATTTCAGCCTGCGGAAGAAAAAGGAGAAGGCGCTCTTCAAATGATCAATGATGGAGCATTGGAGGATGTTACATATTTATTCGGGGTACATGTAAGACCCAGTACGGAGGTTCCTTATATGAAAGCTTCCCCCGTCATTGTCCATGGCTCTGCCGAAACGATAAGGGGAACCATCAAAGGTTTACAAGCCCATGCATCCCGACCGCAAGATGGAATAAATGTCATCGAGGCAGCAGCTTTGCTTATCCAAAAATTACAGCAGATTAATCTAGTTACCGAAACTCCTTATTCCATCAAAATGACTCAATTTCAAACAAACAACAATGCATCAAACGTTATCCCGGAAACAGCTGTCTTTGCAATTGATGCCAGAGCTCAATCAAATGATGTAATGAATGAACTAAACCGCTTATCAGAGGAAGCTTTTGACCAGACAATGCAACAAACTGAAACATCCATCTCCTGGTCTGCGGAAGAATTCGTCCCAGCTGCGAGTTTGCATGAAAAAGCCATAAAGCTGGCTGAGGCCGCCATTGGAGATATCCTTGGGAGGGAAAATGTCGCTCCAGTCTGCATTTCTCAAGGAGGAGAGGATTTTCATTTTTATACAGCCAAAAATCCTGATATAACAGCAACCATGATAGGGTTAGGCTGCGATTTAACGCCTGGTCTGCACCATCCGGATATGAAGTTTAATTTGCAAGCACTAATTTATGGAACGAAAATTTTAATTAACACAGTAATGTTGGCGGCAGGAGAATAAAATTTTTTACTAAAAAAATTAATGAAGGGGTGTTTTATGGAAAATACCGCACAAACATCACAAACCGGGGACCAAACAGCTACTGATGGAAAACAACTGGAGCGCAAACTCAAACCAAGGCATCTTTCCATGATTGCAATTGGCGGAACCATTGGAACGGGGCTATTTTTAGCAAGCGGTTCCATTATACATACTGCGGGTCCCGGAGGAGCTGTAGCTGCCTATCTAATTGCCGGAATCATGGTTTATTTCCTGATGACAAGCCTAGCCGAAATGGCTGCCCTGATTCCTATTACAGGCTCTTTTAGTACCTATACATCAAGGTTTGTCGATCCAGCTTTAGGATTTGCGATCGGATGGAACTATTGGTATAACAACGCAATCGTAGTCGCGTTGGAATTGGCGGCTTCCTCCCTGATCATGAAATATTGGCTGCCTTCTGTTCCAGGCATCATTTGGAGCGCATTATTTCTTGCCCTCATATTTGGCCTGAATATTTTATCGGTAAAAGGATATGGTGAATCCGAATTCTGGTTTGCCATTATAAAGGTTTTGACGATTATCATTTTTATAGTAGTGGGGTTATTAATGATTGTAGGAATCATGGGAGGGGATGCCGTAGGTTTTGAAAATATCACCAAAGGAGAGGCACCGTTTAAAGGAGGTTTTTTATCCGTTATAAGTGTCTTTATGGTGGTTGGATTTGCCTTCCAAGGCACCGAGCTAGTAGGAATTGCGGCCGGCGAGAGTGAAAATCCGAGAAAAAATATACCCAAGGCCATTAAGCAAATCTTCTGGAGACTGCTCTTGTTCTATGTATTGGCGATCATCGTGATTGGATTTTTAATCAGCTATAATGATCCGCGCTTGTTAAGCTCGGATATAGAAGATATTGCGGTAAGTCCCTTCACTTTAGTTTTTCAAAACGCAGGACTTGCGATCGCTGCATCGGTCATGAATGTGGTCATTCTTACTTCTGTTCTTTCTGCAGGCAATTCCGCCATGTATGGGGCTTCTCGCGTCCTTTGGGTGCTGGCGAAAGAAGGCAAAGCCCCTTCGTTTCTAAAAAAAGTGAATTCAGGCGGCATTCCAGTTAACGCTGTGTACTTTTCTACCATCGTTGGGATGGCAGCTTTCCTGACCTCTTTTTTCGGAGAAGGCACGATTTATACTTGGTTATTGAATGCTGCAGGATTATCCGGCTTTTTATCCTGGTTAGGAATTTCGATTACACATTATCGATTCCGAAAGGCATACATTGCACAAGGAAGAGATTTGAAAGATTTGCCTTATGTATCAAAATGGTACCCATTCGGTCCAATATTAGCGACAATTTTATGTGTTACGGCTATCCTGGGACAAAATTACTCTGCTTTTTTCGGCCCTGAGATCGACTGGTATGGAATTTTAATTTCTTATATCGGGCTTCCTTTATTTTTCCTGGCTTTTCTAGGTTATAAAATCGTAAAGCGAACAAAAATGATTCCAATGCAAGAGGCTGATTTCAGCAAAGTGGAATAATTTCTTTTGTAAAAAAAGTAGAAATATATTTTTAGAACATAAATGATTGCTCCAGTGCCTAGTAACGACAAGCCGTCGGCTGTGGAAATTATTTGTTCATCTTATGTTGCGGTGATCAATGCGCTTGAGCTTTTCCTAGGAGGTTGGACATGACGAAAACACAGGAAATTGCAATTCGCTCTCTTCATCGAATTGAAGAGCTAGAGGACGTAAGAAAGCTAGAATCCGACATTTGGGGAGAAAACGACTCAATTCCCACACACCAAACCATCACAGCTGTAAAAAACGGTGGTTTGGTTCTAGGAGCATATTGCGAGGAGAAGCTTATTGGATTTCAGTATAGCTTTCCGGGATTCAATGGGCAAACAGCCTATCTTTGTTCACATATTCTAGGAATAGATGAGCAATTTCGCAACAAAGGAATAGGGGAGAAGTTAAAGTTAGCCCAACGTGAAGAAGCATTAAAGCTCGGCTTTTCCCTTATTACCTGGACTTACGATCC
Organism: Brevibacillus sp. JNUCC-41; assembly: GCF_014844095.1. Lineage (NCBI taxonomy): Bacteria > Bacillati > Bacillota > Bacilli > Caryophanales > Bacillaceae > Peribacillus > Peribacillus sp. JNUCC41. The sequence continues at coordinate 3,969,016 of NZ_CP062163.1, forward strand.
TTTGGAAAGTATTAATGGGTATTTGAATATAGCCAAGCTTGGTGGGGTCTGTTCCACATATATCGCAAACTGCTATGGTGAAATGGAAGATCTTTTAAACAGCGGAATTCCATCTGACCGCCTTCTTGTCGAATGGCATATTGGTAAAAAGGAGACAACGGATTCTAGTGGACGTGGAATTCCGCTGGACTTTGCGATAGAAAACTCGCTTATTCAATGGGAGACCAATGAAAAGGGATTGCCTGTTCCATCCTTCACTCTTCCGCTGCCTGAACAAAATTGGGATACAGCTTTTGTGGCCATTCCAAAGGACTTCAGGACAATAAGGGTCACAAATAGTCAAGCAGCCACTGAATGGCGGATGAGAACCAGGGACACATTTACCGATTTATTTCAGCAAGGATGGGAGGTAACAGATTTTATAAAGGGTTCCATGACGGAAATTCCCGTTCAGTTTTATGTGCTGACAAGGAAATAAGCAGGTGGATTTTAATAGCGTAACTTCAGGCTGCTGTCAGCCTATTTAATAAAAAATTGGTAAGACTGTGTCTTTTAATAGTTTTATCACAAAAGGAGAATTTCCAAGTGAAAATTAAACAAGTTATTCTAAGGCATCTTAAACTGGACTTGCTTGAACCTTTTACAACTAGCTTTGGGACAGAATACAATAGGGATTTCATCCTTGTAGAAGCAAAAAGCGATGATGGCATTTCCGGTTGGGCTGAATCTGTTGCGATGCTTGACCCCCTGTATAATGAAGAGACCTTAAAAACAAACTGGCATATACTCGAGGATTATCTAATTCCAATTATCCTTAAAAATGAAATCAAGCATCCGGATGAACTCTCTGAAAAATATTTCTCCCATATACGCGGTAATTATATGGCAAAAGCCGCTTTAGAGGGTGCTGTTTGGGATCTGTATGCGAAAAAGCAAGGTGCTTCCCTCTCAAGTGTGATAGGTGGAACAAAAAAGAATATTGAAGTGGGGGTAAGCATCGGAATAAAGGACTCGATCGATTCGACCCTGGATATGATTGAAGCACGTCTCGGTGAAGGCTATAAACGCTTTAAACTAAAAATCAAACCGGGCTGGGATGTTGAATTAATAGACAAGGTCCGAAAAGTATATCCGGAAATCCCGCTCATGGCAGATGCAAATTCAGCTTATACCTTACAAGATATAGACCGGCTATCCGCCTTGGATGACTATAAATTAATGATGATTGAACAGCCGCTTGCCCATAACGATATCATTGACCATGCAGATTTACAGTCAAGGTTAAAAACACCTATTTGCCTGGACGAAAGCATTCACTCCTTAGAGGATGCAAGGAAAGCTATTAAATTGGGCAGCTGTAAAATCATTAATATTAAGATTGGCCGTGTCGGAGGTTTGACTGAATCCAAGAAAATCCATGATTTATGTCTTGAACATGAAATTCCGCTATGGTGTGGGGGTATGCTGGAATCAGGCATTGGAAGAGCGCATAATATTGCCATCACTTCACTGCCAAACTTTACTCTTCCGGGAGATACCGCTGCTTCCTCCCTCTACTGGGCAGAAGATATCATTGACCCTGAAGTTGCAGTGGAAAAAGGAATGATCAAAGTTCCGGAATTGCCAGGAATCGGCTATGAACCAAGCATTGAAAAAATCAATAAGTATACTATACACAGTCAAACATATCATTTAAGTTAGAAAAATATGCTGACAGGCAAGAATCCAGCACATGCAGAATGGGTGATGACCACCGCAACTTCAGCGACAAATCATCAAGGTCAAAAACATGGTGTTCAAGTTTTGTATGCAGCGGATAATATCTTACACTGCTTTGGCCATTAAACTGGTAGATCATATTGTCTGCCAGTTTAATTGAAGATTGAACGAATAAATGTTGACGTATTCATAAATATCGTCGCACGAAACTCTCTTATAGATAAAGAACAAGGAAGGGTTTGCACCTTCCTTTTATACTTTTTTGGGAAAAAATCATCAAATGGGTCCATTGGAATTGGCCGATATGGTTGGCAGGGATTGTTGTCGCTTTAAACAGTTTTCTGAAGGAATTACCTTGAGAAGACCGGAACCAGGAAGGTTAATTCAATAAAGTAAAAAGGTTATTGACAAAAAAAATATAAGCATTATTATTATCTCATATTCAAGATAATTTAATTCGAGATTTTATAGGGGGAAGTAAATGGAGAGGAAATGCAACAATTTGTCTGATATTAATGCAAACATCTAAAGCAATTCATGATCGAATAAAGCAAGAAATGAAAAAAAACAATTCAGCAAATTGGAAACTGCATACTGATTTCAAGTGGTTCGATGACCTATGTTATAGATAAGCTAGAACAAATAGGTGTTTTTAAGCAGAAATGCCTGTCCAGGTGACCGCCGTATGATACATGTTAGATTCACTGATGATGGAAATGAACTGATGAATGAAATCATGCCGAAATATAATGAGTTAGTTGATGATATGTTTGATTCATTAAATTCTGGTGAGGCAGAGACATTGTGAACCTTTTGAAGAAAGTAAGGAATGAAGTTTAAAGTGTTTTTTTGTAATGATATCTCGAATTCGAGATAAAAATATTAAGGGGGATTTTACTATGATAAATATAGGTTTATTAATAATTCGTTTGGTAATTGGTTTATTGTTCATTGGGCACGGTGCTCAAAAGTTGTTTGGTTGGTTCGGTGGCCATGGATTGAAAGGAACAGGTGGATGGTTTGAATCCATTGGCATGAAGCCAGGAGTAACCATGGCTCTTTTCGCAGGGGTAGCAGAACTTATTGGGGGACTTTTGTTTGCTTTAGGTCTATTAACGCCACTTGCAGGAATTATGATTGCGGGAACAATGATAATGGCTATCGTAAAAGTGCATGCTCCAAATGGATTATGGGCAACAGCTAATGGATATGAATACAACTTAACGTTGCTTGCAGTTGCTATCGGTATAGCTTTGGTCGGTCCGGGTCAATATGCTTTAGATCCATTTTTATTCTAAAATACCTCAAATTAAAGATTATTTAAATTTAAAATAAAATATTCGACATGTGTTTGCCATTTTAAATGGGCAAAATAAGGTAACTGGAACAAATAATCCATTAATATCACCATTGAAATCAGTCGAACGCAACGTTATTGGAAAATTACAGGGTGGATTTTGAGATTCATTGGGAAAATAGGGAACATCAATTGACCATTGAAGGATTGAAACCGCAGCTGAGTGGTATACAAATATTGTGACAGGAGTGAAATGAGAAGGACTCTTAGGACTACATCATGTATCGATATTAACAGGAAAAGCGGAAAAAAATTATGAATTTTATACAAAAATTTTAGGAATGAGATTGGTAAAGAAAACGGTTAACCAAGATAATACAGAATCCTATCACCTATTCTATGCTGACGCGGAAGGAACCCCAGGAACTGAAGTTACGTTCTTTGACATTCCTCATCTTGGGCAAACATACAGGGGAACTTCAGATATTTCTACCGTATCACTAAGGGCTAGGAAGTCAGATTCATTGTTATTTTGGAAAGAACGTTTTAAACAATTTGGGGTTGAACATGATGATATTCAAAAAAGAGCAAATCGTGAAACATTGGCTTTCAGAGATTTCGAGGGGACTCGCTTAATACTGGTAGCCGATAACGGTGAAAAAGGTGTGAGAGCGGGTATTCCTTGGAAAAAGGATGACATTCCACTGGAACACGCCATTATTGGTTTAGGACCTGTTACCCTTACAGTCGCAATTGCAGAACCAACGATTGGTGTTTTAACAGAAGTTATGGGTTTTCGATTTACCGGTTCTTATCCTTCACTTGAAGGGGAGTATCCAGATATATTGATTTATGCAACGGGTGAAGGCGGCAGCGGTACGGAAGTTCATATTGAAACAAGACCCGATTTGCCAAGAGTCCGCTTAGGTCGTGGAGGTGTTCACCATGTTGCCTTCCGTGTTCCGAATGAGGAAGAATATGATCAATGGGCAGAGCGTTTGAAAGAATACAGCTTATCGAATTCAGGGAAAGTGGAACAGTATTACTTCAAGGCATTATATTTCAGGGAACCCAATGGTATATTATTTGAATTATCAACGGATACACCAGGATTTGCGACAGATGAACCAATGGAAACAATGGGGGAAAAACTATCACTTCCACCATTTTTGGAGCCAAATCGCAAAGAGATCGAAGAAAAATTGCGACCTTTAATCTTAAATTAAATCTTGGAGGAATATATAATGAACGGTCTAAAAGGAATACACCATGTAACAGCTATTACAAGTAGTGCAGAAAAGAATTATGAATTTTTCACTTTTGTTTTAGGTATGCGTTTAGTTAAAAAAACGGTAAATCAAGATGATATTCAAACCTATCATTTATTCTTTGCAGATGATAAAGGCAGCGCAGGCACAGACATGACTTTCTTTGATTTCCCCGGCATTCCTAAAGGCGTACATGGTACAAACGAGATTTCAAAGACATCTTTCCGTGTACCGAGTGATGAATCATTAAACTATTGGGTAAAACGTTTTGATCGTTTAGAAGTCAAACATACTGGCATCAAAGAGCAATTTGGCAAGAAAACCCTCTCTTTCATTGATTTTGATGATCAGCAATATCAATTGATTTCAGATGAATTCAACAAAGGGGTGGAATCTGGAACACCATGGCAAAAAGGTCCAATTCCACTGGAATATGCAATTACTGGTTTAGGACCGATTTTTGTCCGTATTTCGAACTTTGATTACTTTAAAGAAATGATGGAAAAAGTTCTATTATTTAAAGAGACTGATAAAGAAGGATCATTTCATTTATTTGAAGTGGGGGAAGGCGGGAATGGTGCCTCGGTCATTGTAGAATATAATGCCATTCTTCCTGAAGCCCGGCAAGGTTTTGGTACGGTTCACCATGCGGCATTACGTGTAGAAGATCGCTCTGTATTAGAAGAATGGATTGAACGGATGAATAGTTTTGGGTTCCATACATCCGGTTATGTAAACCGTCACTTTTTTGAGTCATTATACGCAAGAGTTGCACCGCAAATTTTATTTGAGTTTGCTACAGATGGTCCCGGTTTCATGGGAGATGAACCTTATGAAACCCTTGGTGAAAAATTATCTTTACCTCCATTCTTAGAGCCTAAACGTACAGAAATAGAAAAATTAGTTCGCCCAATTGAAACAGTGAGAAGTACAAAGGAATTCATCAAAGAATAAATGGGAAAATATTAAACGAAACAGATATTTACGAAGAAAAGTGGAAAACTTTCGCTAAGCAACTTGATTGTGATGCAATGTACTTAAATTAAAGCAGGTCAGTTTAAGGGTATATTTGAATGATCTATCTTTTGTTTAAAAAAACATAATTTTCCATATGCGCATATTCATGAAGATTTCAACAAGGCTAATCAAAAACCGTTGTAACACTTAAATTTATCTTGAGAATTGCTAAATAACAAACAAAATCAAATATAGCTTTAAATAAAGTGTATACAAAATTACCGGATAAACTCAGATTTATGGTAAGAATCCATTTTGAAAAATGATTAATCAAAATGGATTTTATCTAGCAAATAATATTTATGCCTATGCTGAGGGATACTATCAGAAATAAAGAAGATATCTGCATTAAAGAAGGTGTAATTTATGGGATTTTTAAACAAATTATTCGGTAAATCAAAGGAGATGGAAAATATGTCAAACGTTAAATTAGCAGTGGTATTTTACAGTATGGGTGGAACAAATTTTCAATTAGCAAAATGGGCTGAAGAAGGAGCAAAAGAAGTGGGTGCTGAAGTGAAAGTATTAAAAGTACAAGAATTAGCTCCTGAATCTGTTATTGAAGGAAATGAAGTATGGAAAGCAACTGTCGAAGCAACAAAAGACGTTCCAGTCGCAACATCAGCTGACCTAGAATGGGCAGATGCTATTATCTTCAGTGTCCCAACACGTTTTGGGAATATGCCATCACAAATGAAACAATTCCTCGATATCCAAGGTGGGCTTTGGGCAAGCGGTAAGACAGTGAATAAAGTAGTAAGTGCAATGACTTCTGCACAAAACCCACATGGTGGTCAAGAAGCTACATTGTTATCCTTATACACTTCTATGATGCACTGGGGTGCTATCATTGCTACTCCTGGTTATTCGGATCCGGTACTATTTGGTGCAGGCGGAAATCCATATGGAACAAGTGTAACAGTCGGACAAGATGGTAAGATGATTGAGGATGTTAAAGATGCTGTAAAACATCAAGCTAAACGTACAGTTACAGTTGCGGAATGGGTTAAAAAAGGTAATCAATAAATATATTCCAAATATATAAAGAGTCAATTGGTTATTGATTGGCTCTTTAATTTGGATAAAAGATCATGTTAAATATAATAAAATTCAAATAGGATTAGCATCAAGGGTTACACTTTAAAAATATCCTTTTTTAGGGGCTCGTGGTTTTTTCCCGAAGCCATGTTTGCTAAAAGGGTGATATTACTCGTCCCAGGAGAGCTTCAAGAAAGTAAGAATATTCATAATGCCCTTTACACCCCAATGGATATTTTGGGGATTTCCCTTTAAATCGAAGGGCATAGGGGAAATACTCGCACCGTTCGTAAAAGTACGCTTAAACGAACGGTGCGATTTCTTTGTAAAAAAGTCAGATTCAACGTTTGTTTTAGCTAGAAAATAGTTTGCGAACGGCGAAAACACAATTGCTTTTACGCAAGTTTTGAACGGAATAAAATTCTTAAATCAAAAAGAGTTAATAGGATTCCCTTTATTCCCCGAATAAATGAACATTATCTACAATCCATTTGCTATTCAAAAAAATATATTGTAATTCGACTTTCTGCCATGTATGGTGTTATGAAATGCACTTTAGCTTTTCTTATATACATTAAAAAGTTATCATGATAGAGTCTTTATACATTGTAAATATACACATTAATGATACAAAACTGTATATATGGAAAAAAGGGGTGAGGCGATGAGAAAGTTACATATTATCTGTGCCGTTATAACCGTCTTCCTTTTCTTCTTTGGCTGTTTCTTTCCTTTTGCAGTGCATTCGGAAGCCCAAAAAGTGATACGGGTTGCAGGGGATAATAACTTTCCACCTTTCGAATACTTGAGCGATTCGGGCGTTTATACCGGTTTTAATGTAGATATAATGAACGCCATTTCCATCGAGACTGGAATTAGGTTCGAATACTATCCTATGCCGTGGAACGAGGCGGTACAAGCTATGCGCTCTGGTAGAGTGGATGCGATTCAAGGCATGAAGTACAATCAGGAACGTGAAGAGATTTATGATTTTTCAGCTCCGTATTTCACAAGTTCACAAGGGATTTTTGTGTTGAAAGATAACATGTATATCCGAAAAATAGAAGATCTCAAAGGCCGGAAGGTAGCTGTACAAAAAGGTGATGTTGCAAGCGATCTATTAAGTAAAGTAGATCGATTGCAATTGGTGGAAACTAATAATCAACAAGAAGCCGTTCAGTCGTTGATCGACGGAAAAGTGGATGCTTTCATTGGAAATCGGATTACGGGTCAATATTTTCTACAGAAAAATGAGCAGCAATCACTCATTAAGATTGTCGGTGAATCACTTGACACTACAAATTATGCTGTAGCCGTGATGCCAAAAAATAAAGAGTTGCTGACACTATTCAATCAGGCAATTTCCCAAATCAAGAAAGATGGGACGTATGAAAAGATAGAGAAAAAGTGGTTCGGGGAATATATCCTGCCGAATACTCAACGACTACGCAAAACGATGTTGTATTTGGAAATTGGTCTTTTCATTACCTTCATTGTAATTTCTCTCATCTTATGGTGGAATCTCAGCCTTAAACGAGAAGTAGCTAAGCGAACCGAGCAAATTGAGCACGTAAATAAAGACTTGGAAGAGAAGATGCTGTTACTTGAGGAAAACATCCATTTTCAGCAGCAAGTATTAAACAGTGACTACAGTTCGCTTATTACATTGAATCAGCAAGGTCTTGTGTCAATGATCAATGTCAGGGCAATGGATTATTTGGAGTTGGACGGCAATGTTGTTAGAAAACCTTTTCAGGATCTGCCCATAACCAGTTTCATCCCGGAAAAGGAGATTAAGGCTGCGTTAGAGAGAAAGAGAGTTTTCTTACAAAAGGAAACGCTGTGGTCTCAGAATGCGAGCGAAAAAAGGTATATTACTTACAGCGTGTACCCAATTCAGACTATTGGTGGAGAAAATGTAGGTGCGGTGCTGAATTTTTTCGATATTACGGAACAAAAACAGCTGGAGAGAAAAGTGGCTCAGGATGATCGCTTACGTTCATTGGGACAACTTGTGGCGGGTATCGCACATGAGATAAGAAACCCGTTAACATCGATCCTTACCTATACACAATTACTGCCGAAAAAATTTGCAAGCGCAGATTTCCGTACATTCTTTTCCGAACAGGTCACTAGTGAAATTACAAGACTTAATACATTAATTAACGATTTGCTCGATTATTCCCGCCCTAAAAAATCAGAACCTGTCACGTTTTCGCTGAATGAGACCATGGAAGGGATTGAGCTATTGCTTAAGCCGAAAGTCAAAGAAAAAAACCTGCGTATTGTTCGTGAGTTCGCTAGGGACATACAGGCAACTGCAGATACACAGCAGATCAAACAAGTGCTGGTGAACGTCATTCTCAATGCCATTCAGGCGTCCAATTTAGGGGGAACCCTTATTTTTCGGGCATATTATCGGGATATGTTCACTGTCGTTGAAATCGAGGATGAAGGCATCGGCATTTCGGAAAAAGACATTGATAAGATCTTTGAACCGTTTTACACCAGGAAACCGAACGGGGTCGGGCTTGGTCTTTCTATTTCATATCAGCTTGTCAAAGAAAACGATGGTACTATTGAGACAAGAAGTGAAGTGGGAAAGGGTACAGTAGTTACCATTTGTTTACGGCATTAATACAGAAAGGGTGAAGACGATGTACGATATCATGATTATTGATGATGAGCCAACCATTTGTCAGTCACTAACGTTTGCATTGGAAGACCAGTATCATGTTTATTCGTTTACAGACCCACGTGAAGCGCTTCCACTTCTTGAAAGAGCGGAAATCGCCATCGTTTTGCTGGATTTGAAAATCGGGGAATACAATGGGATGGAAGTGTTAGAAGAAATCAAGCGCCTCTCCCCCTCGACAGTCGTCATCATGATGACGGCCTATGGCACCATTCCATCTTCCGTGGAAGCAATGCGTAAGGGGGCGTTTTCATATGCAACAAAGCCTCTTCATATTGATGAATTGGAAGTGCTGATGCAAAAAGCGGAAGAAGTGTATACGCTTCAGTCCAAAGTGAAATGGCTGAGTGAAGAATTGGATAAGGTGGCAGGAGTGAACGGCCTTATCGGTGAAAGTTTGTCAATGCGTAAAATATTCTCCCTAATCGAAAAAGTGAAGGATATCGATTCTAACATTCTCATAGAAGGGGAAAGTGGAACCGGCAAAGAAGTCGTCGCCAGAACGATCCATAATCAAAGCAAGCGCAGAAACGAAAAGTTTCAGGCTATTAATTGTGCCGCCATCCCGACTCACCTGTTGGAATCAGAATTATTTGGATACGAAAAGGGAGCATTTACAGGGGCGACACAGCGGAAATATGGACTTTTTGTGTTGGCGGAAGGAGGAACAATCTTTCTTGACGAAATTGGTGAGATGGATTTGGCGCTGCAAGGGAAAATTTTGCGCGTTCTACAGGAGAGAAAGGTAATGCCCGTTGGAGGGATGGAAGAAGTCAGCATCGATGTCCGTATCATTGCTGCGACAAACAGAGACTTGGTCAAAGAAGTAAAAGAAAATCGATTTCGTGAAGATTTATATTACAGATTAAATGTGATTCCGATTCACCTTCCTGCTTTACGTGAACGAAAAGAAGACATACCGTTGTTGTTGGAATTTTTCATTGCCAAAATCGGTGATAGAATGGGAAAACCTGTAGAAGGAATTTCCCATGAAGCGCTGCAGCTTTTACAGCAATATGACTTCCCAGGAAATATTCGGGAACTCCAGAACCTGATTGAAAGGGCCATTGCGCTTACGAATGAATCTTATATACAGAAAGCTGATTTACCTTCCGATATCCAAAAAAGCTCGCGCGCATTTTTCGGCAACACTTTAATCCCTGTCTATGTCGGCGAACCGCTTGAAGAAATCGAAAAAAGAGTGATTCTTCATAACCTTGCCGCTTTTAACGGTCATCAAAGGAGGACGGCGCAAACAATTGGCATCGGGGAGAGGACATTGCGAGATAAGTTGAAGAAATATCGGGAAGAAAAGTAGGCGGAAATTGCCGAGCGGCAATTTTCGCCTACTTTTTATTTTGAATATATCTTAATTACCCACTGTTTTTAAGGCGATGAACCTGGCATGAAACTTGCTTAATTAATATTGCAGTACAACCATTAAGCAGAATGGAGGGAATATAGATATTACACCATAATGGTTTACAGTACTGGACTGGGAATTACAGTGCAGCGGAAGCGGGGATGTGCAAAATGCTTCAGGTCTTTTATGATTGTACAACCCGAATGATTGGCGATTGCCATATGAAGTATTTTTATTAATGGGGAGGAAAAATAAATGTATGCGTTACCAAATATGGATTTATGGAAAGGCAGAACAGATAGTCTAGTAGATAAAGATGAATTTAGAATTCATCAAATAGTTAAAGATAATCAATTCCCTTCAATAAATCATGCATGTGGAATAATAGGGTTTTCTTGTGATGAGGGCGTACGCAGGAATAAAGGAAGACTTGGAAGCAAAGAAGCTCCAAATGAAATACGTAAATCCTTATCTTCTTTGTCTTGGCACGGCCAAGCAGAGGATAGTCTAGTTGATTTCGGAAATATCATTTGTGAAAATCAACAGTTAGAAGCAGCACAAGCTGAATTAGGAAGTCACGTAGAGAAAATAGTAACTAAAAATATGTTTCCTGTTATATTGGGGGGCGGACATGAAACCTTTTATGGTCATTATCTAGGGATCAGGTCGAGTGTAGGACCCAAAGCTAAGATAGGCATCCTTAACATTGATGCTCATTTTGACTTACGCTCATATGAAGAAATAACTTCTTCAGGAACGATGTTTAAACAAATATTAGATCATGATCATCAAGCAAGTTATTTGCCCATTGGTATTCAACGTTATGGAAATACAAAAAAATTATTTGACACTGCAACTTCTCTTGGGTGTTCCTGGATATTGGAAGAAGAATTGGCAGATGGGATTTCCAAGAAAAATGAAAGTGAAATTCTGAATTTTATGAATCAACATGATCATATTATTTTAACGCTTTGTATGGATGTTATTAACGCTTCTGAAGCACCAGGTGTAAGTGCACCTTCCTCATTTGGTCTTTCTGGAAAAATGGTTAGGCAGTTAATTCGTAAAATTACTTCACATCCGAAAACCATTTCATTTGATATCTGTGAAGTAAATCCATCATTGGATAATGATAATCGCACTGTAAAACTAGCTGCAAACCTAATAAATGAAGTATTTTTGTGTGTGGAGAGGAGATAGGCAATATGAGCATCGAGATCAATCAAACGATCACTATATTTTTAGCGGTACTGCTTTTAGCACTAGGCGGGATTATCGTTAAGAATGTCAAAATATTTAAACACTTTTGTATCCCTGCACCTGTTGTAGGGGGATTACTGTTTGCAATAGTCGCGACAAGTCTTAAAACCTTTCTAAACGTAACCATTTCATTAGATACGACACTCCAGGGATTATTCATGTTAACGTTTTTTACGACTGTTGGATTGGGTGCCAGTTTTCAATTAGTAAAAGTCGGCGGAAAAATTTTATTAATATATTGGTTGTTATGTGGTTTTCTGGCATTTGCTCAAAATTTAATTGGAATTTCTTTAGCACCGGTTTTTGGGATTGATCCATTGATTGGTATGATGGCAGGAGCGATATCCATGGAAGGGGGCATAGGTGCAGCTACAGCATTTGGTGGTACCATTGAATCGCTGGGAATTCAATCTGCCCAAGCAATTGGAATAGCGGCAGCTACATTAGGTTTAGTATTTGGTGGATTAGTTGGAGGTCCAACTGTAAAATATCTAATTAATAAACACAAATTAACACCAAGTAAAAAGGATATTGAAATTCAGGAAAAGAAAGAAATGGAAGACAAAATAGAATTGAATGCAGCTTCATTTATGAAACAAGTATTAATACTGACATTTTGTATGGCCTTAGGTTCATACTTAGGAGAGTTATTTTCGGCGAAGACAGGTTATGTTTTACCGAATTATGTTGGAGCAATGATAGTGGCTGTAATAGTCCGGAATATTTTGGATAAAATAAATGGAAAAATCATCGAAATGCCTAGTATAAATTTTATTGGAGATATTACTTTAGGTATTTTCTTATCAATGGCATTAATGAGTATAAAACTATGGGAAGTTGCTGACCTTGCATTACCTATCATTTTGATTGTGGTGATACAAGTAATCTTCATTATACTTTTAAGTATATTCATCATGTTTCGCTTTCTTGGCAAAAACTACGATGCGGCAGTTATGGTTGGAGGGTTTATCGGACATGGTATAGGGGCTACACCAAATGCTATGGCCAATATGTCGACGATCACTGCTAAATATGGACCTTCAAGTAAAGCGTATTTAATCGTTCCGATAGTGGGTGCATTTCTTATTGACGTTTTTGCCATGCCAATTATCATTGTAAGTATTAATCTATTAAAATGATAATGCTGGAATGAATTTCAAAATTAATAGTTTTTATGCAAAGCATGATATGGTCAAAGTATAGTTAGATATAGTGTTGATACCGAATGTTTTGAGTTGTATCAAAAACATTCGGTATTGTCTTTTTTTCTAAATTACCCATGTTGTAGTTAATACACATTGGTTTTTCACCGAAACCTCATCAATTTCAAGTAGGTATGAACGACCTTGTGTGTATAGCACGATCAAGTAAGAATGAAATTATGCTACGGTGATCAGAGTCCAGTACACCTAAGCCAGTTATGTCTCTCTTTTTACCGTATCCGCCCTAATGGAAATGAACAATTTTTTTGATCTGCACTCTGGTCGAAATTGTTTTCAACTTAAAGTAATAATAAAAAGGGGAGAAAATAGTTGTCATATTCACAAAAGATAATAAGAAAAAGTGAACAAATAACCAGTCTTTGGTCAGGTGGTAAAACAACTCAACTTGCCATTTATCCTGAAGATGGAGATTATACGAAGCGTGATTTCAAATGGCGGATTAGCACCGCAGATGTCGAGGTGGACGAATCCTTATTTACTCACCTTCCAGGCATTCAGAGAATCATCATGATCCTTGATGGTGAAACGCTGCTGGAACATAAGGGAAAGCACCGTGTGCATTTACAGCCATTTGAACAGGATCGGTTTGATGGAGGCTGGACAACCCGAAGTATTGGGAGGGTTACGGACTTTAATTTGATGTTAGCAGATGGATGCGAAGGAGACCTTAGCACAATTCATTTGACTGATGGAATCCATTCTGAAGTGTTGGATAATGGGGAATCTACGAAAAGAACGGACGCCTATTATTGTTTCAAAGGAAAAAGTAGAATGAGTATCGATGAAAAAGAGTCTATTATTTTAGGGCAAGGTGACTTGGTAATCTTGAACATGGATCATTTCTGCAATAATATAAAGTTATCCAATTACGAAGATCACGTATGTTCAACAATTATTAAGGTAAGTATTTTTTATTGATGGAAGTTTTGGTTCAAGTGCAAAAAACATTCAATTATGAAAGTAGAAAGAGTTTACTTTATTCAGATTATATACAGTAAAAAGTAAACAGGATATTGAATAATCATTAATCAGAGCTGTCCTTAGACGGCTTTTTCTTTTTAAAATAAATGGAGATCATTCAGAGACTTAAGGAGATAAAAACTCTATAAAATGATTAAAATTATTTTGATATATCCAAATTTCAGATAATTTGGTATGTGGAATCAGAATTAAAACACTTACATTTCCTATTATCTGTGTATAATTACCTGAAAATATTGAATTGTCTTTAAATTAAAATGATTTAGTGTTATTATTTTAGAATATTCAAACTATTAAATTGGAAGGTGAGGGAACTCATATGTCACAGATGTTGGCTTTAGTTATTGTTATTCTGATTTTATTTGTAGGAGACATTGTGGCGGTTCGGACAAAAGCCTGGGTACCTTCCGTTTTCGTTTCCGCAATCCTATTTCTATGTGGTTATTGGACATTCTTCCCGCAAGACATCGTTTCAATAGCAGGTGTTCCACCGGTAGTGGCAACCATGATGATGTACCTATTGATCACGAATATGGGAACATTGCTTTCAATAAGAGAATTGGTGAATCAATGGAAAACGATTGTCATCTCCTTATCTGGTATTCTTGGTATTGTTGCACTTATATTCGGAATTGGCATATTCATATTTGATCTGCAAACTGTCCTTGTGGCGATTCCACCTTTAGTGGGCGGTATGGTATCTTCAATAATCATGTCAGAAGGAGCGGCGGACGCAGGACTAACGAGTTTGTCCGTTTTTGCCATTGTTATTTATGTAATGCAAGGCTTTGCTGGATATCCTTTAACTTCAATTGTGTTGAAGAAAGAAGGGAAGAAGCTATTGGGGCAATATCGCAATGGGCAATTAACGGTAAAAAAGAGTGATACTGCAGCAGCTTCAGAAGGTATGACGGAACTTAAGCTGTTTAAAAAATTTCCTGAAAAATATAATACGGAATATTTTAAATTTTTCAGACTTGCGGTTGTTGCTTTTCTCGCTTACCTTGTTTCGACTGGATTAGAGCCGATTATATCAATAAATGCATTTGTTCTCTGCTTACTATTCGGGGTTGTCGGAAAAAGTATAGGTTTCTTGGAAAAGCAGACTCTGCAAAAAGCAAATGGATTTGGATTTGCCATCATGGCCCTTATGCTTTTCGTCTTTGACGGATTAAAAAATGCAACACCAAGTATGATGGTGGAGATCCTTTACCCACTTATTGTTTGCATTTTCTTAGCTGTTATTGGCATGTATATATTCTCATTCATTGCAGGGAAATTGTTAAATGTCAGCAAAGAAATGGCCTTTGCTGTATCTTTAACAGCATTATACGGATTTCCAGCCGATTACATTATCACCAATGAAGTCGTCAATTCATTAACAAAAGATGAAAATGAAAAAGAAGCACTGCTAAGCCATATGCTGCCGCCGATGCTTGTTGGTGGATTTATATCGGTTACAATCGTGTCGGTTATTTTGGCAGGAATATTTGTACAATTCTTGTAAAAAAGGAGGAATTCCAAGTGAGTCTTATCGAACGTATAAAAAAGCAAATAAATGATTTGAGCGAATTTACATCAACACCCGGAAAAGGGACAACCCGGCTTACGTATAGCAAGGAAGACTTACTTACACGCAATTATATTAAAAATAAAATGATGGAAACCGGTCTAACAGTAAAGGAAGATGGACTTGGAAATATTTTTGGAAAGCTTGAAGGTACTTTAAAAGATGCACCAAGCGTTTTGATTGGTTCACATTTTGATTCCGTACCAAACGGTGGTGCGTATGACGGACCAGCCGGTGTAATTGTCGCTCTTGAAGTGGCTGCCCTATTTGCAGAAAATCAATTAACACCTAAATATCCATTGGAAATCGTTGCCCTGATTGAAGAAGAGGGTGCTCGTTTTGGCGGGGGACTAATGGGGTCGAGAGGAATAGTGGGAACACTTAGTGAGGAAAGTTTTAAAAACTTAAGGGATAAAGAAGGTATCACGACAATTGAAGCGATGTCAAAAATTGGTCTGGATTCATCACTTCCGAAAAGGAGAAATCCTAAAAGCATTAAAGCATTTCTCGAATTGCATATAGAACAAGGGCCAATCCTTGAAGAGAAGAATATCCCCATTGGTATTGTAGAAGCGATTGTTGGTTTAACTCAATTTGAAGTGACCATTGAAGGAAAGGCAGGACATGCAGGCACAACCCCGATGGATCGCCGTACGGATGCATTGGTTGCAGCCGCTCAGATTATTTCTCAATTACCGAGCCTAGCAATTGAGGAAGGTGAAGGAACGGTTATCACGACAGGGCGACTACATGTTTTACCAAATGGAGCTAACGTCATCCCAAATAAAGTCGAATTTTCGATAGATATCCGATCTAGCAAGGAAGAACATATTAACAATGTTATCAAGCGGATGAAAGAATTAATCGAATCCTATCATGAACAGGGAATCCATACAACTGCGGAACAGGTGTTATATATGCCGCCAAAGGTATTGAGTGATGAAATAAAAGCTTTATTAAAAGATAAAAGTTCTGCTTTGGAAATTCCATACTGTTCCATTAATAGTGGAGCAGGTCATGATGCGATGGTTTTTTCCGATGTGACTGATGTTGGCATGCTCTTTGTTCCAAGTAAATCAGGACTAAGTCATTGTCCAGAAGAATGGTCTGATGCACGTCATATAGCAAATGGAGTGCAAATATTTTACGAAGTGGCTAAATGTTTAACGGAGGTAGAATGAGGATGATTAATCAAACGATAAAAGAAGCGATTCAAAATAATAGTGATGAATTAATAGAAATACGTAGAAAACTTCATAGCGAACCTGAGTTATCATGGGAAGAAGAAAATACAACGGCCTTTATTTGTGAATACCTTGAAGAATTAGGAATACCTTATCGCAAAGCAGAACCAACAGGTGTCATTGCACAAATTAAAGGCGGTAAGGCAGGAAAGACGGTAGCATTAAGAGCGGATATGGACGCCCTTTCTGTTGAAGAATTAAATAAAGACTTGCCGTATGCTTCAAAAGAAGAAGGAAAAATGCATGCATGTGGTCATGATGCACATACATCCATGTTATTAATTGCAGCGAAGGCACTAAACGAAATAAAAGAAGAATTACCTGGGAATGTGCGATTAATCTTTCAACCAGCTGAAGAAGTAGCAACAGGTGCAAAGGAAATGGTTAAACAAGGGGCTGTCAAAGGTGTTGATAATGTTTTTGGCATACATATTTGGTCGCAAATGCCAACAAACAAGGTTGCTTGTTCTCAAGGTCCTTCATTCGCTTCAGCAGATATCTTTACAGTAACGTTTAAAGGAAGAGGGGGACATGGTGCCATGCCACAGGATTGTATCGATGCTACTATTGTGGCCTCTTCATTCGTCATGAATGTACAATCTGTCGTATCAAGAACGGTCGACCCACAAAATCCCGCAGTTTTGACAGTTGGAAAAATGGTCGTGGGCACACGATTTAATGTCATTGCAGAAAATGCCGTTATTGAAGGGACTGTCCGTTGTTTTGATCCTAAAACACGTGACCATATTGAAAGACAGCTCCAGATTTATGCTGAAAATGTTGCTAATATTTACGGTGCGACCGCACAGGTTGAGTATTACCGTGGAACGCAAGCTGTCATTAATGATGAATACAGTGCAAAATTAGTGCAAAAAGTTGCTTCAAATGCGTTTGGCGAAGACTCAGTATATAATGAAAAGCCAACAATGGGTGGAGAAGATTTTAGTTTCTATTTAGATGAAGTACCTGGAAGCTTCGCTTTAGTTGGATCTGGAAACCCTGAAAAGGATACGGAATGGGCCCATCATCACGGGAAATTCAACATCGACGAAGAGGCGCTTGCTACCGGTGCAGAACTTTACGCTCAATATGCCTGGGCATATTTGCACGAATAACGGACTGATAAAAGAGGGAATACGGAAATTGTTAAAAAGTAGAAGGCCGCCGATTGGCGGCCTTTTGGCGTTAAGGGTTAAATTTCACTAAAAGGGCTTTGCACACAGTCAAAAAGGGAATGGATTTTACCATTCCCTTTTTATAATGTCGTTCTTATTTAACTTTTGTAAAGGTGAGAAGCTGTGTACTCCACATTGCTGATAAATGCAAATAAACCTTTTGTCGGCATTTACGTTCTGCATTCATTTCACTTTGCATCAAGTTGAAAGTTGCATGAAACATTTTGTAATGATAATGAACCGTAGTAATTCATTATCTAGAACCCTTATGTGCATTCACCTTAATTTAATTAAGCATTCTCTTTTTTATTATTGAGCAGGAATCCCCATCACGGCAGTCGAACACCAATTAGTATGAAGAGAAGTGGAATAGGAGGGTGATTATGCAGAATCATGAGCTGGAACAAGTCATAAAAATTGCGGACAGGGCGATAAACAATGAGGATTTTGATCATTTAATGGAGTTCTATTCAGAGGAAGCGACTTTAGTTGTCAAACCTGGAACATTCGCAAAAGGGAAAGAGGAAATTCGTCGGGCATTCATTGCTATAGCTGAATATTTTAATCACAGCTTAATCGTCAATCAAGAAAAGATGGCAATAATCGAAACGGGCGATACGGCATTGGTTGTGGCAAAAGCCCAGCTTAGTGCCAATCAAAAGGATGATTCCGAATTCTCTATGGAAAGAACTGCGACATATGTATTTAAAAAAGATTCCACAGGTACATGGCGCTGTATAATCGACAACTCTTATGGTGCTGAAATAATTGAAGAATTGAAGAATTGAAGTAATTAGTGAAAGCTGCCGTATCGTATATGGTGGCTTTTTATATTTTTTTCAGCAAATAAATATCTTCTAAGGCTGCAACAAAAAACATTAATTTACGACAAAATATGACGGCGATATCTTTAAGATTTCGCCGTCTCTTTTACTATGGTTTATAATTTCCCTATGTTCAGTCGTCGCTTATTTTAAAGCTGATAAACTTCTGCTCCATCATTTCTTGCATCGCATATTTGATGCCTTCCCGGCCAACACCGCTGTCCTTCCAGCCGCCATAAGGCATATTATCAATTCGGTAAGTTGGAATATCATTGATTACGACCCCGCCTGTTTCCAAGCGTTCCGCCGCATAAAAAGCTCGTTCTATACTCGGTGTCATCACTCCTGAGTTCAATCCGTAACGCGAATCATTAGCATCATTGATCGCATCATCAAGCGTGTCGAATGGGAAAATGCAGACAATTGGACCAAATACTTCGAAACGAAATACCTTTGAGTCACGATTTACATTGGTTAAGACGGTAGGCAATAGGACATTGCCTTCCACTGTACCGCCGCACTCAATTTTTGCTCCTTCTTGTACTGCTTCGTCAATCCAACTTTGTAACCGTTCCATTGATTTTTTTGAAATAACCGCTGTAATATTTGTATTTTCCTCCAGGGGGGAACCGATGACAAGCTGTTTTGTTGCACTGACGAATCGATCTAAAAATTGTTGGTATAGTGATTTGTGGACATAAATTCGTTGAATCGAGATGCACACCTGCCCATTATTCGTAAATGAACCCATCACACTTCGTTGAATAATTTTATCGATGTCGACACCTTCATCAATGATGAAAGGCGAATTAGATCCGAGTTCAAGTGTAAGCTTACGGAAGCCTGCCTGCTGCTGGATAAGGTGTCCGACCTCTACACTGCCTGTGAAAGTCACTTTTTTTACATGTGGATGGGTCGTCAACGCTTCGCTTAAAACATCCCCTTTGCCCGGTATGATGTTCAATACTCCATCAGGCAACCCTGCTTCTTTAAAAATATCGGCCAGAACCAGTGCACTCAACGGGGTTTGTTCGGCAGGTTTTAACACAATCGAATTTCCAGCCGCAATAGCTGGACCAACTTTATGGGCGACCAAGTTAAATGGAAAGTTAAATGGCGTAATCGCGGTAACGACGCCAATCGGGGTGCGAACCGTGAATCCAAAACGGTTTACCCCACCCACTGCAGCATCCATCGGGATTTGTTCTCCATAATTATTCTTTGACGCTTCTGCAGCAAAACGATAGGTCTGAACCGTACGATTCATTTCTTCACGAGCATTTCGAATCGTTTTCGCAGCCTCTAGGGAAATGATTTTTGCAAGTTCTTCACTGCGTTCTTCCATGATTGCGGCAGCTTTAAATAAAATTTCTGCTCGTGCATGAGCCGGGTAGGTTCGGTATTTCTGAAAAGCTGCATTTGCCTCGACAATCGCTTCAACGGCATCCGCTGGTTCAGCCTGTCCGATTTGTGCAATTTCTTCGTTTGAATGGGGGTTATATAATGGCTCATATGATTTAGCCTCCCGCCATTTACCACCAATCCACAATTGCCACTTTTTCTTCATCTGAAATCCCTCCAATAATATCTGCCTTTATAATTTACAAATATAATCACCTAGTGTTTTCGATAGCTTTACATTTTCCGAATAATCGACATCCACATCAATCAAGACAATTTCCTGACTCGAAATCGCTTCTTCCAATGCATGAAGCAATTCATCGGAGTGGGTTACTTTCACTCCTTTGACCCCAAAACTTTTTGCGAAGCCTAAAAAGTCTGGGTCTGTAAATTCAATCGCATTCGTACGATCAAATTTATTCAATTGCTTCCACTCAATTAGGCCGTATTTTGAATCATGGAAAATGACTATCACGAAGGCAAGCCCTAAACGTTTTGCAGTTGCCAATTCAACCCCATTCATCAGAAATCCGCCATCCCCTGTAACCGCAATGACAGGTTTATCAGGTTTAGCCAGTTTGGCTGCAATTGCGCCGGGAATAGCAATTCCCATCGATGCAAAGCCATTAGAAATGATAGTGTGATTTGGCATTTCCGGCTGATACATCCGGGCCATCCATAATTTATGGGCTCCCACATCCGAAATGACAATGGCATTGCCCTTTTCCGCCCTTTTCAAATCGGCGATAATTCGCTGAGGGATGATAGGGCTTCCTGATACATCATCCGAAGAATGAAATTTTTCTATGATTTGAGACCTTAGCTTTTTCACTTCAGGCCAAAGCTCTTTTTCTACTACACCAGTGGACAAGGCTTCAAGTCCCTCCGTAACGTTCCCGACCAATTCGGCTTGTACGGGGTAATAAGCATCAATCTCAGCCGGTCGAGCATCAATATGAATAATCGGATTCATTGCCTCATCGTTCCAATACTTTGGTAAATACTCGACGAAGTCATAGCCTACGGTGATAATAAGATCGGCCAAATCAAACCCGCAAAGAACATAATCCCTTGCTTGCATCCCTACTGTAAAAAGGGTCAATGGATGGTTGGAAGGTAAAACTCCTTTGGCCATGAACGAATTCACAACAGGAATTTGCTTCTCTTCTGCAAATTTCCGTAATGACTCAGCAGCTCCATCGCGGACTACGCCATTACCAGCTAGAATAATAGGCTTTTTTGCGCGATTTATTAATTCGACGGCTTTTTTGATTTCTTCCTCTGCAGGGCGGGATCTAGGCATTGGTGTAACCGGAAGAGGTTCACCCTCAGTATCCATCATCGCCACATCTTCGGGGAGTTCGATATGAACAGCTCCCGGCTTTTCTATGACTGCAGTTTTAAATGCTTTACGGATAATTTCCGGAATCGTATGCGGCACTTTGATTTGTTGATTCCATTTCGTTACTTCCTTAAAAACCCCAATTATGTCCACATATTGATGCGACTCCTTATGAATTCGATCAAGGCCTGCCTGACCTGTAATTGCGATAACAGGGGAATAATCCAGATAAGCGCTTCCTATCCCTGTCAATAAATTGGTTGCACCAGGTCCCAATGTACCTAAGCAGACGCCAGGCTTTCCAGTTAGCCGGCCATAGATGTCTGCCATGAAAGCTGCAGCTTGTTCGTGATGAACCAAGATGAATTTAATATTAGAGCTAATTAGAGAATCGATAAGATCCGTATTTTCCTCTCCAGGTATCCCAAAAATATACTGAACCCCTTCATTCTCCAAACATCTTATAAACAAATCAGATGCCTTCAATTTATTCCCTCCTAAGACCATTTCGATTTCTTCATTTCTTTCCCTATATGTTGGCTTTGTCTATTAAAAATTATGTACTTGCGTATTGTTAAAAACCATTTGGAGCATATAAAGAAATTCAGGTTTTAGTAAATTAACCTCAAAAGTCATAACTGGGAGAAGTAAAATGGAAATCGCAAGTCGTTTATTTTTGTTGCACTTGTTTTAATGGCACTTATCCTTTTTATATTCTATTTATAATATTCAAAACAGGAAATTGGTCGGAAGGGAAATTTAAAATCGGAAGGGAAATGGTAAGGTAGTTCGGATGCACAAAAAAAGAGGGAGATGGAGCTATGAATAAATTACTTACTGGTTTGGTAGTATTAGCAATGGCCCTTGGGATATCTTTTTCCACTGCTTCAGCGTCAGCTGGAGGATTTCACCATCCCGAAAGCTGGGATAAAAACTCTATTTTGCGGAAGGACTCTCATGGGGTGGAGATCAGGAATATGCAGTATATCCTGAATGTCATGGGTTTTTATACGGATTCAGCAGTGGTTGACGTAGATGGAATTTTTGGACCAAAAACCGAAGCGGGTGTAAAGAAATATCAAAAAGAAAACAACTTGAAAGTGGATGGTGTGGTTGGCCCCCGGACGTGGGATAGCTTCTCACAATATATTAAGAAGTATGGCAATGAAACCTATGGAGCAGGCGGAAACATGGGACTAAGAATTAAATGGAAGTACGACAATTCTTCCTATACATCCGGCTCTAAAGCCTATATTTACGGTAATGGGGATACATTAAGCGACCAATATCGCTTGTATGCGAATTAAGATACAGGAAGGACCAATGAATTTTCCCTTCATATGAAAAACGTGCCATATATAGGCACGTTTTTATTTTTGGCTTTCACGAGTTGATTTATATGTTCTACCTTTGCGGAAACTTTAGCTCAAGCGGGGTATTCAATTGCCTCTACTATATACCTATCGATATTTCCACAATTCCAATCCCATTGCTTTATGAAAAGGTATAGATGTCTCGCTTGTAAATGACAGCATAACGGATGATTGGGACACATTTGGCACAGGGACGTGCTTTACAAAG
This sequence comes from Brevibacillus sp. JNUCC-41, assembly GCF_014844095.1. Taxonomy (NCBI): domain Bacteria; kingdom Bacillati; phylum Bacillota; class Bacilli; order Caryophanales; family Bacillaceae; genus Peribacillus; species Peribacillus sp. JNUCC41. The sequence continues at coordinate 3,992,014 of NZ_CP062163.1, forward strand.
CTAGTCTGATGGCTGAACGTTTCGCTTGGATTGATTGTGGAGTGGTCTTTAAGACGGGCCCTTGGTTTTATTAATGGAGGTAAATACCTCTTAATTCAGAGGGGGAACGAGTTTGGCCGACCATTTGGGATATAGCGGATGCTGTTTTTGCGGAAGCTAGCTGTTCAGCGGAAGCAGTCGCAAGACGTTCAAGGCGCTTTGCGGTTATGCATAAAGGGAAAATTGTTTCAGGATCTTTCAATCGAATTTTGGCAAAAAATTAAAATAAAAACGCAAAAGCTGCCGGATATGGTGGCTTTTATTTTTTAATAATAGTTTGAATGAAACGGCTTGACAATATACCCCTATAGGTATAATATGAACTCACAAGTTAAGAATGCATGATGCTCGAACTTACGAGTAAAATACGCAAATTCACGAGTAAAGCACGCAGGCTCATTAGGGTGAGAATATTGATTAATAGGTTTTGCATATTCAGTATGTCTAATTGAACTTAGGCCTTTGCTTCATAATCGGAAAAGGAAATAAGATAATCAGTTGAGGTTTGTAATTGCATTTGTAAATAGATGGGTGGGCAGAGTATGGAGTATGATAAAAGTGTCATTAATCGCTTAAAGCGGATTGAAGGACAAATCAAGGGTGTACTTGGAATGATGGAGCAAGGAAAGGATTGCAGGGAAATCGTCACTCAGTTGTCGGCTGCACGTAATGCTATCGATAGGACAATGGGTGTTATTGTAAGTGAAAATCTCGAACAATGCGTTCGGGAAAACGTTGTGAAAGGCGAAGGCACAGATCATCTAGTCAAGGAAGCGGTTAATTTACTGATAAAAAGCAGGTAATGGAATTTGACCTGACCTTTAGAAAAAGGAGTGTTATTCATGACTTATATTTTACAAGTGGATTTTAAAATGGAGGGACCATTTGGCCACGAAATGGTAAAAGAATTTACTGATTTAGCAAAAAGCATTAATGATGAAGAAGGATTGATCTGGAAGATTTGGACCGAAGACAATGAGGCAAAGCAAGCTGGTGGCATTTATCTGTTTGAATCGAAGTCATCCGCAAGTAAGTACTTGACTATGCATACAGCTCGGTTAAAAGGGTTTGGTATCGAGAAGGTTAATGGAAAAATATTCGAAGTAAATGAAGGTTTGACTTCCATCAATCATGGACCAATTAAATAAAGAAAAACCTATTCCATTCATTTTTTTTAGTGAAGTAGGTTGACGAACTATATTTTTTAGCATAATATATACCCCGTAGGGTATAAAGGAATGGAAATATCGATCAGGGGGAAAACATAATGACTGAAAAGAAAAGAACGACGATTGTTTTATTTAGTGGTGATTATGATAAGGCAATGGCTGCTTATATCATTGCAAATGGGGCGGCGGCTTACGATCATGAAGTGACCATCTTCCATACATTCTGGGGATTGAATGCCTTAAGGAAGGATGAGCCGGTTTCATTAAAAAAAGGATTCCTGGAGAAAATGTTTGCAAAAATGATGCCCCGTGGTTCAGATAAAATGGGACTGTCAAACATGAACTTTGCTGGAATGGGTCCGAAAATGATCAAGCACGTGATGAAAAAGCATAACGCCATGTCACTCCCGAATTTAATTGAGTTGGCCCAAGAACAAGATGTGAAACTGATTGCCTGTACGATGACGATGGATTTATTGGGTTTGCAGAAAGAGGAATTAATGGATGGAATAGAATATGCAGGTGTAGCGGCATATTTAGCCGAAGCAGAAGATGGTAATGTAAACTTATTTATTTAAGCAATAAAAGTGAAATAGGGTAAATTTTATGATATGGAGGGGAGGATACTAAAATGGGAACAGCATTTAATGTCATAATAATTGGAGCTATCGCTTGGTTTTTATATCAGAAATTTGTCCCTGCAAAGGGAATAAAGAATATAAATACGACAGAGTTAAAAGCTGTGTTAAGTCAAAAAGGAAGCAAGCAATTCATTGATGTCCGTACTCCAAATGAGTATAGGGGCAATCACATAAAGGAGTTTAAGAATATTCCATTATTCGAACTTAATAAAAGAGCACAAGAACTTTCAAAAGATAAAGAAGTAGTTGTCATCTGCCAAAGTGGAATGAGGAGCACTAAAGCAAGTAAGACATTACAAAAACTAGGATTTAAAGAAGTTACCAACGTAAAAGGCGGTATGAGCGCTTGGAAATAATATGAGGAGGAATTACTATCATGAAAGAAATCTTACCAAATGAAGTGGCTGCATTATTAAAAGAAAACTCGAAAATTAATATTATTGATGTGAGAGAAGTAGATGAAGTAAAGACAGGGAAAATACCAAATGCGATGCATATTCCATTGGGGCTAGTGGAATTTCGAATGCAAGATTTGGAAAAAACACAAGAATATATCATGGTCTGCCGTTCAGGAGGCAGAAGTGCAAGGGCAGCAAAGTTACTTGAAGATCATGGATATAAAGTGATGAACATGATGGGCGGTATGAATGAATGGGAAGGTCCAATAGAATAATTTTTAATTTATTAGATACCCCCACCCCTATCAAAATCGAGGAGGAAAAAAAATGATTAAAACAAATTCCGTATTAGATGCAAAAGGGTTAGCATGTCCAATGCCGATTGTAAGAACGAAAAAAGCCATGAATGGCCTAGAAGCAGGGGAAGTACTGGAAGTTCAAGCGACTGATAAAGGGTCAACTGCCGATATGAAAGCCTGGGCGGAAAGTACAGGTCATCAATATTTAGGTACAGTTGAAGAAGGAACCACACTAAAACATTATCTTCGGAAAGCAAGCGGAGAAGAAACAGAAGCGAAGAAGCATGAAAAAATCATTTCAAATGAAGAACTTCTTCAAATGATGGAAGAAAATCGAAATATGATTCTTCTGGATGTACGAGAATCAGCAGAGTATGCTTTTCATCACATTCCGGCAGCGAAATCCCTTCCAATGGGTGAATTGGAACACCGTATGGGTGAACTTGATAAAGAGTCAGAGATTTTCGTGATTTGCCGTTCTGGCAGCCGAAGTGATCTTGCTGCACAAAAGCTGACGGCGGCTGGATTTGAACAGGTATTCAATGTTGTACCAGGCATGAGCCAATGGAACGGACCTACACAAAAATCCGTTGATGAATAAAGGTGACCCTAGAATGGAGGAAAATATCATGACTAACAAAGTAGCAATAATCGCAAGTAATGGTGGAGTATTTGACGCGTATAAAGTGTTTAACATCGCAACGGCAGCTGCTGCAACAGATCAAGAAGTGGCCATTTTCTTTACTTTTGAAGGCTTGAATTTAATTCATAAAGAAGCGAATGGACAACTACCATTGCCTGAAGGTAAGGAGCATTTTGCCGAAGGCTTTAAAAAGGCTAATGTTCCTTCAATTCCGGAATTAGTTACAATGGCACAGGAAATGGATGTCAGGTTTATTGGGTGTCAAATGACCATGGACGTTTTAGGCATGGAAAAGGAAGCTTTCGTTGACGGTATCGAAGTAGGTGGGGCGGTCACATTTTTAGAGTTCGCTAAAGATGCTGATGTTACATTAACCTTTTAATGAAGGTAAAAATTTTTGAGAACTTTAATACTATGGGGGGTATACAGAATGGCGTTTAAGCAAATGACAGCCGCTGAGGTTTCAAAGAAAGTAATTAATAAAGCGGACTTATTTATTTTGGATGTTCGAAATGAAAGTGACTTTAATGATTGGAAAATTGAAGGGCAGAACTTTAAATTCCTTAATATCCCTTACTTTGATCTACTGGATGGCGTGGAAGAAATCCTCGATCAAATCCCGGCCAATAAAGAAATCCTGGTAGTATGTGCAAAGGAAGGCTCATCTGTCATGGTAGCTGAAATGCTATCTGAAGCTGGATTGGATGTTTCTTATTTGAAGGGCGGAATGAAAGCATGGAGTGAACACTTAGAACCAGTGAAAATTGGGGATTTGAATAATGGCGGAGAAATCTATCAATTTGTACGTCTTGGTAAAGGTTGTTTATCTTACATGGTCGTTTCTAATGGTGAAGCAGCAGTTATTGATTCCACAAGAATGACAGATATCTACCTTGATTTTGCCGATAGTATTGGGGCGAAGATCACTCACGTATTGGATACACACTTACATGCAGATCATATTTCAGGTGGAAGACAAATAGCAGAAAGTTCAAATGCAACTTACTGGCTGCCACCAAAAGATGCAACAGAAGTGACCTTTGAATATCAGCCATTAGAAGGCGGAAATGTGGTTACGATTGGTCATACAGCTATCGATATTCATGCTCTATACTCACCGGGCCACACGATTGGTTCCACCTCATTTGTAGTCGATGAAAAATACTTGCTTTCAGGAGATATTCTATTCATCGATTCCATTGGTAGACCAGACTTAGCAGGATTGGCTGAGGATTGGGTAGGAGACTTGAGAGAAACACTTTATACTCGCTATAGAGAATTGTCAAACGAGTTAATTGTGCTGCCATCTCACTTTATGATCATTGAAGAATTAAATGAAGACGGAAGTGTTGCGAAGGAATTAGGAACGTTATTTGCAGAAAATCATGGTTTGAACATTGCTGACGAAACAGAATTCAGAGAGTTGGTTACAGGAAACTTACCTCCTCAGCCAAACGCGTATCAAGAAATCCGCAAAACGAATATGGGGAAAATCACCCCTGATGAGGAACAACAGCGCGAAATGGAAATTGGACCAAACCGCTGTGCGGTTCGTTGAACATAAAAAAAGATTATATACTAAGAAAACAGGAGAGATGTATGATGAATTCAGATAAAATGTTAGATGCAAAGGGACTTGCTTGTCCAATGCCGATTGTTAGAACAAAGAAGGCTATGAATGATTTACAATCCGGTCAAGTATTAGAAATACATGTGACAGATAAAGGCGCCAAAGCAGATTTAGCTGCATGGTCAAAATCTGGTGGTCATGAGCTAGTGAAAACTGCAGAAGAAAATGAAGTTCTAAAATTTTGGATTAAAAAAGGCTGATAATGATAAGGGAACCTTATAGGTTCCCTTCTTTTCGAGGAGGCAATAAAAATGGAAATTACGTTTATCATTACTATCTTTTTGATAGGATTTATTGGTTCATATATTTCAGGAATGCTAGGTATAGGCGGATCCATCATTAAATACCCAATGCTTTTGTATATACCACCACTTTTCGGTTTAGCGGCTTTTAGTGCTCATGAAGTCTCAGGAATAAGTGCCGTCCAAGTATTATTTGCATCCATAGGCGGTGTCTGGGCTTATCGTAAAGGTGGCTATCTAAATAAGACGCTCATCATCTATATGGGTGTCAGTGTACTCATAGGTAGTGTAATTGGGAGTTTTGGATCGCAATCCATGTCTGAAGACGGGATAAATATTGTGTATGGCCTACTTGCTCTTATAGCAGCTGTCATGATGTTTATACCTAAAAAAGGAATAGATGATGTTCCAATGGATCAAGTAACCTTCAACAAATGGCTCGCAGCAACTCTAGCCTTGATTGTCGGTTTGGGTTCAGGGATTGTAGGTGCTGCCGGTGGATTCTTATTAGTTCCAATTATGTTGGTTGTCTTAAAAGTCCCAACTAGGGTAACGATCGCCTCTTCCTTAGCGATTACATTCATTTCATCGATTGGCGCAACGGTAGGGAAAGTTTCAACAGGGCAAGTTGACTTCTACCCTGCCTTAATCATGGTTATAGCAAGCTTAATAGCGTCTCCTCTAGGAGCGATGGCTGGTAAAAAAATGAATACTAAAATACTTCAAGTCATCTTAGCTCTATTAATTCTAGCAACGGCTGTGAAAATTTGGATGGGTATTTTATCTTAAGATTTTTGGGGATATTGGACCCTTCCGACCTTGACAGGGAAGGGGTCGTGGATTCCAATCCCTCACAGGTCATCAACTATCAAAGGCTCAAATCCTTGATATCACAAGGGTTTGGGTCTTTTTTGTTTATAAACAGTCCACCTATCATCTATGCCTGGTTAGACCTTTAGGAATCGGGGGGCGTTCTCTTCTTACAAACAATCCAAACAAAGATGGTTGTTTTCAATGCCTATTTACAGACCCGGAGGATAGCAGTATCTTAGTCTCCAACAGGGCATCTTTTGCCGCCCTGACCAGTTCTTTGGGAAGAACCTGACAGGTTGTTAATCAGTTTTCACGCCATATGGTTCGCTTGATGCGCTACAAACGGCTATTCTAACAAGCAGATTAGCCATCAAAACATTACAAGGAGAAGAACCTGGCAATCCCTTGCTTTCATGGAAGGGAGAAGATGATGAGATGGTTTCTCAAGGAAAAGGGTCAGTAATAGATAAGAATTAAGCAGCGAGCAGATTTTGCAAACGAAATATTTGATAAGGTTCACAACTGTCCAGTTTGTGGGAATGGGTGAGACAGATGAATTTTAACATTGATACGAAGAGAGTCATTAAAATAAGCGATAAAGTAAATGCCTTATTTCGTGAATACCGGCAAATCGGAAATAAGGATATGGAAGCTGGGGCGTGTTGTTAGGTAGGTTTATTCAGTCTTCATTAGATGTTGTGGTCGACCGGGGAATAGCCCCGATGAAAAGGGATATTCGAAAGCGATATTTTTTTAAAAAACACCGGGATGACCACCAAGAAATCGTCTAAAGAAACCGATCATATAGCTGTCCTTTTTTATATTATTTATTAGCGGTAGCCTCAATACCCGTAACTGCCCTCGTATCCACTCTATACAACTACTTCAACAACGATTAAGAGAAGACCCATAGTGTTAAAAGTGTTTGGAATTCTTTTCCGGTGGCTAGGTAATGGAAATTTGTTTCTAGAACTTTGCATATAATGATGGGGGAGAAGAGTTCTTTAGATCTTTTCGGTAGTTGAAATTGGAAAACCTTTCCGGTAACATATATTAAGAATCATATAATAGGAGGTTGTCCATTGGCTTTACAAATTAAAGAAGTTACGAAAAAATTCGGGGAATTCACAGCTGTCAACCAGCTTGATTTAACTATTCCCGAGAAAGAAATGTTCGGTTTTTTAGGTGGGAACGGAGCGGGGAAAACGACAACGTTCCGAATGATACTCGGCCTGCTTGACCCGACTGAAGGGGAAGTGACCTGGGATGGTAACAAAATCGATTATAAGACCAGTTCATTGATTGGCTATCTTCCTGAGGAACGCGGACTATATCCAAAACTGAAGGTCCGTGATCAAATTGTGTATTTGGCTAGATTAAGAGGAATGAACAAAAGGGATGCTATGAAAGAATTGGAGTATTGGCTAGACCGCTTTATGGTTCCCGAGTATATTGATAAGCGAGTTGAAGAGCTTTCAAAGGGAAATCAGCAAAAAATCCAGCTAATCGCATCCATGATTCATAAACCTGAATTACTTATCCTTGACGAACCCTTCAGTGGACTGGATCCCGTGAATGTGGAAATTCTGAAGAAAGCCGTCATCGACTTAAGGGACAGCGGTACGACAATCGTTTTTTCGAGCCATCGCATGGAGCATGTTGAGGAGATGTGTGAGCATCTTTGCATCATGCATAAAGGTTCCCCTGTTGTGGCTGGAAAATTAAAAGAAATCAAGCGTTCTTTTGGTAAAAAGAATGTGTCAATTAAAGCTGATTTTGATTTATCCTTTTTGGATAATTATTCAGGTGTAACAAAAGTAAAGAACACGATGGAAGGAAAAATTCTTCAAGTCACTGGAGAAGATGTGGCCGAGAACATGATTCGTGATCTTGTTCCAAGAGGCTTCGTGCGTAAATTCGAATTGGAAGAACCATCGCTAACGGATATTTTCATTGAAAAAGTGGGTGCCGTCTATGAATAACTTTTGGATTGTCCTTTCCCATACATATCTATCAAAATTAAAAACGAAATCCTTTATCATTTCTACAATCATTATGATGGCCCTGATTCTTGTCCTTACGAATATTTCGAATCTTATTGATAAATTCGACAGTGATGATCAGGAAAAGGTTGCCGTCATCGATAATACTGAAGGTAGCTTATTTGATTCTTACAAAAAAGCGGTAGCAGGTGTGAACGATGACTTATCGATAATATCCGCCAAGGATGAAAAGGAAGCGGAGGAAATGGTCAGCGCGGATGACATCGTTGGCTATTTGTTAATCGAAAAGGATGAAACCGTAGGCTTCAAGGGAACGTATAAAGCGAATCAAATTTCAGATTCTGCGGTAAGTAATGATTTGCTTTTAGCGCTTACCCAATTGAAGGGTCAAATAACTGCGAAGGAATTGAATTTGACAGAGCAGCAAATCGCTCAATTGAATACGCCGCCAGAATTTGATACTATTGCGCTTGCGAAAAATGCAAAAACGGAAGAGGATCTCAATCAAGCACGCGGTCTCGTGTATGTGCTCCTATTCGTCATTTACTTCGGTGTATTGATGTATGCAACGATGATTGCAATGGAAGTGGCTACTGAGAAAACATCACGGGTCATGGAAATCCTGATTTCAAGTGTCCCCCCAGTCACACAGATGTTTGCCAAAATAATGGGGGTAGCCCTGCTTAGTCTTACGCAAATGATTTTATTTTTTGGAGTGGGCTATTTCTCGATTAAACAAAACTTGACTGGTATGGATGAAGGATTCTTTTCATTTTTCGGTTTCGGAAGCACCGATATCTCAACAATCATTTATGCGATTGTTTTCGCTTTGCTTGGTTATTTTCTGTACGCGACTCTTGCGGCATGTCTTGGGTCCGTTGTCAGCAAAATTGAAGATGTCCAGCAAATGATTTCACCGATGACCATGTTGGTAGTCATTGCCTTCATGATTGCGATGTTTGGATTGGGGAATCCGTCAGCGAGTTATATTACGATTACATCATTCATTCCATTTTTCACGCCAATGATCATGTTCTTGCGCGTAGGGATGCTTGAAGTTCCATTCTGGGAAATCGCCATCAGCATTGCTGTGTTGATCTTAACCATTGTTTTACTTGGAATTATCGGAGCAAAAATCTATCGTGGTGGAGTCTTGATGTACGGAAGCTCAAAATCATTGAAAAGCATCAAGAATGCCTTGCAATTATCAAAGAAAAATTAACATGAAACCTGGATCCTTCATTTCTCTTGGAGGAATTCAGGTTTTTTACTAAGATAATAATATCAATTTATCAAAAAGGAACGAAAAGCGACATAGATATAAGGGAACATAAATATATTCCATTTAGGCAACCATGATTAGGAGTGATATATTATGAGCAATCTGGTAACGTTGACGATAGCTTCAGAAGCGTTTCTCTTGCTATCTTTCATCATTATTATTTTATCAAGCAGAAGTCTGAAAATGAATGTTCTCTGGGTCATCCTGCTCATAATTGGAGGGGCACCGCTTCTATATTTAGCTATTGATCATGTGAAAAACGATTATATGGATGCAAATATCGGATTGGGCCTCGCCTTTATGTTTACCTGGATATATAGTGCAGTAGCCTTTATCATTGCCATCATTCTTTTAGTGAAGAAGAAAAGGAATAATAATATTTCAAAAGAACAGTAATATTCTCATTATCCAATCAAGTTCCGGTTTTTAATTAGTTTTTTTAGCTTTGAGGATATATGGGTTCCACATTCACGTTCTTAAGAGTGGAGTCCAACTTCTCGATCATGGTAACGACTTAAAGATATGGCGGTACCACTTAAAGAAGTATCACCAAGACAATACGAAAAGGGGTTGCCCCTAAAAGTTATTTTACTGACTTTTGGGAAGGCCCCTTTTTTGTTTTTAAATCCTCTTAAACCCGCTATTGTTCGTAACAGATTTATACTATGAAGCAAAAGGAAGAAATTATTATGAGGAGGATTTGTACCTTACTTCGAAGCTTAGAGAAGATTTCCATTTTCATTTGAGCCTTGGAAGACAAACAAAAAGAGAAATAAGTGAATAAGTACGAACCTATCAAGAAAATAGGAGCAAAATCAGATATACAAACTTGTTCCATTAGATGCTAAGTTTACTATTCTGTTTGAGGTCTCAATATCTATGATATGAATGCGGCATTGTTAAAAATCATAGTTCTTTTAAAAGGAGTTCGTTCAGTCATCAATTATTCATCCTTTACCTATATTTGAATTAATGCATGATATAGGTAATCATGATGGTTTTTATAATGGAAGTGTAAAAGCTGCCGATGAGGGAGCTTTTTTTTTCGATAAGGTCGTTCATGTAATTAATATTTATACTAAGGTTCTGACTGAATGTTAATTTTCTCACCTTTATATAATACAATTTTTTGCCTAAGTAAACTAAAATATCAAATTAGACTAAGGTTTATAGCAAAAACTTGTCTCCGTTCATAGGATAAAGAAAGGCTGAAATCAATGTTATTGGATTCAGCTTTCCCAAACGGGTTTTAAGTGTGGTTTCCCTTATTTGTCATGATAAAAAAAGGCGATGCTTACGCCCGTTTTAGGGGTAATATGAAGGGAGAGGCTAAAATTGCCAAATGTTCAATTAGTACCCTTCCAAGTAGAAGGAATAACAGAAACCACTTCGGAAGTTCCAAGAGGTATTAAAATGATTCGTGCACGCTCTATTTGGAGAGAAGGGTTTAAGGGTGAGAACATTGTAGTAGCCGTAATCGATTCAGGATGCCAATCAGATCACCCTGATTTAGTTGGTCAAATTATTGGAGGATATAATTTCACGGAAGATTATTATGGTGATCCCTTCAATTTTGCCGATAATAACGGACATGGGACTCATGTCAGCGGAACCATTGCAGCAGCAGAAAATGGTTTTGGAGTTGTAGGTGCAGCACCTAAAGCGAAGTTGCTGGTACTTAAGGTTTTAAATGGATCAGGAGAAGGAACAACAGAAAGCATTACTTCCGCTATTAATTACGCTGTCAATTGGACAGGCCCTAAAGGTGAAAAAGTACGGGTTATCTCTATGTCATTAGGGGGACCGGATGATGACCCGGTCTTACATTCGTCGATTATAAACGCCGTTCAATCTAATATAATGGTCGTGTGTGCCGCGGGTAATGAAGGTGATGGAAATGCAGGAACAAACGAGTACAGTTATCCAGCTGCATACGAGGAAGTTGTGGCAGTAGGCTCAGTTAACCTGCGTGAACGTATATCAAGATTTAGTAATTCTAATGGTGAAGTGGATTTAGTGGCACCAGGGGAGAAAATTGTATCAACCTTTCCTGGTAACCAATTTGCCGTCTTATCAGGTACATCCATGGCAGTACCACATGTGTCAGGGGCTGTTGCGCTTTTGATAAATAAATTTGAAACAAAACTTGGCCGTAAGTTAACAGAGGTAGAAGAATTTAATGAACTCTTAAATAATACAGTTTCACTGGGCAAACCAAAGACTCAAGAAGGGCATGGAATGCTGAAACTAAATCACCAGAAATTAGAAAATATTAAAAAGGTTTTAAGGGAGTTTACTTAACCTTACAGATAGAGAAAAGGTAAGTATATGATCCTAATTTTATGTATATGGGGTTAGAAACTCAAATAAAAAGAGATACAAACCAACCCTCTGAGAGTAACTAAGGGTTTTTTTTTATGTAAATTTTTTGCTTATTGAACTACAATGAAAATAAAACTCTAGATGTTACAAGTAGCTTCTACTTTATAACTTTCTATATTTCTCTGGCACTCTGGAATCGAATAAAGGAACTTCTTTTCTTATTTGCCGTACTTGCTCTAAATATAAAGTTGCCTTTAATTCACCAACTTCTTGATCAAATTCTGAACAACGTCTCCCCAGGGATCTACAATTTGTGAGGAACCTGCGAATTCCACTCCTATCTAACTGTGGGTCCGAACAATTTCACCCATTCCATTACAATAACGCACGATTAAAGATATCTTTACCGTCTAATACGGCAATCGAGCCACCTATCAAGTTTACATTAAACCTCTTACCCAGTGATTGTAAAAATTCATTTGATTGATTACCATCCACTTTGCAGATTTCTTTTAATTCTTCTAACGCATAACCCGTAGATCACATTTAAGGAAGTACTGCAACATCCAAATCATCACAGTAGTTAGCTTCTAACCGGCGTTCAATGATTTTCCTATTCTCTTCTGGATTCCCAACTTCTAAATCCATTTGAAATACTAAATATTTCATATTAGTCCTGGCTCCGCATACAGTAGCAGTTACGTATCTCACCTCATTTGCCAATTTCAGTACAGTTGGCATGATTTGATTTATGGTACCTTCAATTCTATCTCCGATGATGAAAAATCGCACATTACCGGAAGGAATGTTTGGAAGCTGTTGCTTAGCGGCATGGCTGTCTCCTTGTTAAGTGCTATGATTGTTGGATTATTTGTTTGATAACCAATAAAAAATATATTACTTTCATGTGTATTCAACTAAAAGGTGTGGAGTAAGAACATCCTTTATTTGCATCCCTAGTAGACTCATGTAGCTCATCCTTTTTTGGTTAGCTTCGCATGGGGTATTTTGTGTGTAGTTTTGTTAAACAGACTAAGGAATAGATTTGCTTAAAAAGCAAAGAATAAACAAATATTGACACAATAGCTTTTCTCTTTGCATAGGGTAGTAGGGTATGGTATATTTATTTTCAAGGAGGGATGGGAAATGGATGAAATGTTGAATGGTAGTAAAGATTCTGTAAATGAAGAAGAATGCTGTACGACTTCTTCCCACGGCCGAAAGAGTCATCACTCAGAAGCAGTAAAAAAGAATTTAACGACCCGGTTAAATCGAATTGAAGGTCAAATTCGAGGTATAAAGGGTCTTATTGAAAAAGATACGTATTGTGATGATGTGATTACCCAAATAGCAGCTACACAAAGTGCGATGAATAGTGTAGCCAAGATATTATTGGAAGGCCATCTAAGGAATTGTGTGGTCGAACGCCTGAATGAAGGGGATACAGAGGTTATAGATGAAGTGCTAGTAACGATACAAAAATTAATGAAAAAATAAAGGAGTAGATGTTGAAATGGAAAATGTAACATTGAGTGTAAGTGGAATGTCTTGTGGTCATTGTGTAAATGCAGTTGAAGGGAATGTAGGAAAACTTGCAGGTGTTGAAAGCGTAAAAGTGCATTTGGAAGCAGGAAAAGTAGATGTAGCGTTTGATAAGGAAAAAGTATCACTTGAGAAAATAAAAGAAACAATTGATGATCAAGGCTACGATGTCGAATAAGTCATGGGAGTGCTGTTAAGCACTTTTTTTTACAAAAAATATACCCCATAGCGGTATAGGGAGGCGGGGATGATATGAGCGGCCAAATAAAAGAAACAACCATGCAGATTACAGGTATGACTTGCGCTGCCTGTGCTAACCGGATTGAAAAAGGGTTAAACCGAATGGAAGGCGTTGAGGAAGCCACCGTTAATTTGGCACTTGAGAAATCGGTCATTAAATATGATACGGAAAAATTAAGTAACAAGGATTTTGAAAAGAAAATTCAAGATCTTGGCTATGATGTAGTTAAAGAGAAAAAAGAATTTACGATTACAGGCATGACTTGCGCTGCTTGCGCTAACAGAATTGAAAAAGGGTTAAATAAGCTGGATGGAGTAAGCATGGCCAATGTGAACCTTGCGCTTGATAATGCGACAGTCGAATATGATCCTTCCGAAGCCTCCCCAGTGGATATCATTAAACGGGTGGAGAAATTAGGGTATGGGGCAATCATCAAGGAAGATAACCCGGAATCAGTGGATTTCCGTCAAAAAGAAATTCAAAAACAAAAGAATACATTCATTTTTTCTGTCATATTATCATTTCCATTGTTATGGGCGATGGTAAGCCATTTTAGTTTTACTTCGTTTATTTATATGCCTGATTTCCTCATGAACCCTTGGGTGCAAATGGCATTCGCCACCCCCGTGCAATTTCTGATTGGAAAGCAGTTTTATGTTGGGGCTTATAAAGCCTTGAAAAATAAAAGTGCCAATATGGATGTATTAGTCGCAATGGGAACATCCGCTGCTTATTTTTACAGTGTTTATCAGGCGATCATCTCGATGGGATCCCATCACAATACGGCACAGCTTTATTTCGAAACTAGTTCGATTCTTATCACCCTCATTCTTTTAGGGAAGCTTTTTGAAGCAAAAGCAAAAGGGCGTTCTTCCGAAGCCATCAAAAAATTGATGGGGCTTCAGGCCAAAACGGCACTGGTGTTAAGGAACGGGGAAGAACGTGAAATACCACTTGAGGAAGTCATCGTGGGAGATACGATTTTGGTGAAGCCGGGTGAAAAGATTCCTGTCGATGGTGAAGTAGTCGAAGGGAACTCTGCCGTTGATGAATCCATGTTAACGGGTGAGAGCATTCCGGTGGATAAAACAAACGGGGATACTGTGATCGGTTCAACATTGAATAAGAATGGTTTTCTCAAAATGAAAGCGACAAAGATCGGCAGGGATACAGCTCTATCTCAAATCATAAAAGTGGTCGAAGATGCTCAAGGGTCCAAAGCTCCGATCCAACGTCTTGCTGACCAAATTTCCGGTGTCTTCGTTCCAATTGTTGTCGGAATCGCCCTTTTAACTTTTCTGGTTTGGATGATATGGGTTAACCCTGGAGAATTCACACCAGCTTTTGAGGCGATGATTGCAGTGCTAGTCATAGCTTGTCCATGTGCTTTAGGTCTGGCCACTCCCACATCCATCATGGCAGGATCAGGTCGGGCCGCTGAATTCGGTATTTTATTTAAAGGCGGAGAACACTTGGAGTCCACACACCATATAGATACAGTCATTTTGGATAAAACGGGAACAGTGACAAATGGTGCCCCTGTGCTGACCGATGTCCTCATCGAGAACGGTATGGAAGAAGAACAGTTTTTATCTCTAATCGGCGCAGCTGAAAAACAATCTGAACACCCTCTTGCGCAATCGATCGTTCAAGGAATTCAAGCAAGACAGATATCACTTGCTGCTATTGAGGAATTTGAAGCGATTCCAGGATACGGTGTGAGAGCTGTAGTGGATCAAAAAGTGTTGTACGTCGGAACGCGTAAATTGATGAAGCAAAATAACGTGGATATTACTAAGGCCCTAACAGCGATGGAAGCATTTGAAGAGCAAGGGAAGACAGCAATGCTCGCTAGCATTGAAGGTGAATATGCAGGACTCATTGCCGTTGCCGATACTATAAAAGATACCTCGCAAACGGCGATTGAAAGGTTGAAAGCAATGGATATCCAGGTCATCATGATAACCGGGGATAATCAAAGGACAGCAAATGCCATCGGCCATCAAGTGGGCATTGACCAAGTGATTGCAGAAGTCCTTCCTGAAGGGAAAGCGGAAGAAGTGAAGAAACTGCAGGCCGCCGGTAAAAAAGTGGCAATGGTGGGGGATGGGATAAATGATGCTCCCGCGCTGGCACTAGCCGATATAGGAATGGCTATAGGAACCGGGACGGACGTAGCCATGGAAGCTGCCGATATCACTTTGATCCGGGGTGATTTGAACAGTATTGCAGATGCAATCCTCATGAGCCGGAAAACGATGCGGAATATCAAACAAAACCTATTCTGGGCTTTTGCCTATAACGTGATCGGGATACCAATTGCGGCAATCGGACTGCTTGCCCCCTGGTTAGCTGGTGCTGCCATGGCTTTCAGTTCTGTATCAGTCGTATTGAATGCCCTTCGCCTTCAACGGGTAAAGCTCTAAAGATATAATGAGGGTATTTGTACTGCCTGAATATAACCATGCCACGAGCGTTTGGATTTTCATTCCAGATAAAAGCCGATGATTCCTTGGCAAGTGAATCATCGGCTTTCAATTGGAATAGCCGTGCTTTTTTTATGTTTATAGCGACTCCTAAATGATGTTCCTTCATACTTTCGGTTGCCAAACCGCTTATTTTAAACAATAAAATACATAATCGGTTGGTGCGCCACGCTCGCCTTGTTGATGGAGCATCGCTGATACATTACCGCGATGGTAGGTCCCATGATTCACTACATGATGGATGAGGTCGGCAAGTATAAACTCACATGCCCCCAATTTGGGATGTTCGGTTACAATGGTCCGTTCAAGGTCAGGCTGGGAAGCAAGAAAATCATAATAATCCTTTGCAAGTTCATCAAAGTGGGATTCTAGTTCATGTATTGAGACTCCGTCCACTTCTTTTCTCCGTTGTTCAACTTTCATAAAAGTATCTTGAACGGTGCTTCCTTTCATTATCTCCAGCCAGGTAATATCTGTTGCGTAAAGGTGAACAAGGACTTCCTTGATGGACGGAAAGACACTTTTTATCGTGTCGCTAAAGACTGTGTCAGGTAATTGTTTTAGGTTTTGGAATACTTGCTGATTAGCCCACACGTGGTAATCATACATTTTCCTTGCACGGTTCATTTCCACTTTTTCACTCCTTCAATTGTTACATATCCTTTTCGACATAATTAAAAAAATACCTCTATAAAAAATAACGGTCATTCTTTAAAGAAAAGTACTTTTTTGATAAGTGAATAAATTGGTTTTTCACCAAAAAGTACTTGTTTAAAGAAGTTTTTCATATAGGCAGACTTTTTACTGACTTCCTTCTTTAATGAATCAGTCTATTAAATATAGGCAAGCAATAAAACAAAATTTAGTACTAAAAAAGAAGTAATGGGGTAGACACTTTACTATTTTGTTACCCATTTTGAGATTAGATGAAGGGTATCAGATAATTTGTCCATGCCAATGCCTCGTTTTAAACATACCATGATAGAAGATGCCATCCTATTCCTTTTATTAAGTTGATTACCATCCATGTTGCGTTCACCACTGTTAGAACGTCTATCCACTCTTTATATAGTAGTAGAGCCAGAGAAAATGATTAAGGGTTTCCCAAGTAAGGAATCCACAGACATGAAGTAATGATAAAGGTGTTAAAAAAACAAAAATGAATGGATATGCAACCAATGGTCAATCAGGGATGGAACATAACTAGCGAATTTGTTAGAAAAATAGAACCGTCTTTCAACCATCGATGTCAAGCGGTTTTATACTCCACCTGAGGGGGCTGATTTTTGGAATCTAAGAATGTGAAAGTTCGCTTTATATGAAAATATTGATAATAATTATAATAACTCTTATCGAGAGAGGTGGATAAAAATGAAAGCAGATGCCGTTTTTGAAGGTGGGGGTGTCAGGGGAATTGCTTTTATTGGAGCGATACAAGCAATGGAAGAGGAAAAAGTAGAATGGGAGAGACTTGCTGGGACATCAGCAGGAGCATTAATCGCAGCTCTTTTGGCTAGTGGCTATAAAAGCCATGAAATTAGAGAGCGGTATAGTGAAATCAACTATTCGAAGATGCGAGGCAGGACATTACTGAATCGTATTCCCATTTTGGGCGTATTTTTGGAACTTAATGTTCATCTTGGGATTTTTAAAAATGACTATTTGGAAACATGGGTGGATTCTCTTCTTTCAGAAAAAGGGATTAAGACATTCGCGGATCTTCCAGATGGAAAGTTGAAGATAATTGCGTCTGATGTTTCGAATGGTCAGATGCTTATTTTGCCAGATGATTTGGAACGCTATGGGATGTCTCCTGCTGATTTAAAAGTTTCAACTGCCGTAATGATGAGTGCCTCCCTACCATTTTTCTTCCGTCCGGTTATTTGGAAATCAAAAGACCGGAAAAAATCCTACATTTTAGATGGTGGTTTACTTAGTAACTTCCCAATATGGATTTTCGATACAGACAATCCTCGCTTTCCAACATTCGGATTCCATTTTGTGAAAGATGAAGTTAACATAGATCCGGTTATACCAACGCCAATCCACCTTTTCAAAAATATATTTAAAACGATGCTTCAAGCCCATGATTTACGACATATGAACGAAGAAACGATTGAACGAACGATTCAAATTCCTACTGGCGGCATCAACGCAACGGACTTTGAACTGAGTGAGGAAGAAATCGACTTTCTCTATCAGTCAGGCTATACTTCTGCAAAAGAATTTTTGTCTGAGTGGGATTTTGAACAATATAAGCACAAACGGATGCAAAGAGTAAAAAATAAGTAGGAGAAACAATACGCTATCTTTCCAAATGGGTGTAAGAGGGGGACAAGGAGCTGTTACAACAGCTCTTTTTTTATTGAACTAACGATCACTAGTTTAATAGGAGGCATAGTTGCCCTGTGCTTAAATGCAATAATTTGAAATGCGAAATCATAAAAAATCAACCTGAGATATTATTTTAGAATTTTTTAAATGAATAAACGGAAATAAAGGAATAAAAATAGAAAACAACGTTGGAGATTAAGATATACCATATATGAACTTACTTACCAGATTCATGAGGTGAATAATCGAACAAATCCTTTACATTATAAATTATGAAATTCAATGAAAAGATCCTAAAAGGAGTGGAGATAGGAGTAACTCAATGTCACTGTGAGGAACGGATGATAAGCCAGACTTTCATTCCTCTGTTAAAAATGCTGTTAAAAAATATAGTTGGAGAAAATGTGCGAAGGGATGGAATCTTCACTATAATGAAAACAGTATTCCGGGGGCTTATCAGGAAGTCTTGAAACTCCATTTAACCATCCCAGCTTCCATTAAGATTTAATGATCCCAATAGAAAAGTGGCTTCAGCAGCGCTTGCTTATTCTATAGAAAAATAATAAAAAGTGTCACTAAACCTTTCTTCCCCACATGACATGAAGCGTATACTAGGAATATTGTCCCGAAAATAAGAATAAAGATTGACAATCACACATCCTCATAATACGATACTTTACAGAATAAAAAGAATTTTCTTTTTTTCTTTTTTGTCGCGAAACAAAAACCGAGTTTTATATTATAGAACAACAACCTCCTTGTTTATACATATTCTCCAAGCGTGAACTCTGATTTTTTGTAATTTTGGAAGCGCTGCCAATTACGGCGTTTTATATAACAAGGGGGGAAAAGGTATGGAAGCAAAAATGGAAACAAAGCAAGAAAAGCCATTGAATATTGGCCGGAAATTTCGATGGACCGTCGTCATCTGGTTATTGATTGGGGGAATAATCAACTATCTAGATCGGGCTAACCTCTCCATCGCAGCTCCCGAAATGATGAAGGATCTCGGACTAAGCGTTACCGAAATCGGGTTATTGGGAACCTTTTTTTCTTGGAGTTATGCATTAATGCAGCTTCCTTCCGGCTGGCTGATTGATCGGTTCGGGACCAAAAAGGTGTATACAATTGCTCTGATTTGGTGGAGCGGTGCGACCATTTTAACCGGAGCCGTTCATAAAATGAGTTCATTTATTGCTGCACGGATTTTACTTGGAGTGGGAGAAGCACCGTGTTTTCCGACGATGGCTAAGATCACTTCGTATTGGTTTCCAAAAAAAGAACGAGGTTTGGCAACTGGAATTTGGGATTCTTCGTCCAAATGGGGACCAGCCATTGCACCGCCAATTCTCGTTTTCATCATGGTGACTTTTGGGTGGAGAGCGCTGTTTTATATAACGGGTGTGATCGGCATCATCTTTGCGATCGGTTTTGTTATTTTTTATAAAAATCCTGAAAAAAGCCAAAAACTTTCCAAGGAGGAATTTGATTACATTAAGTCGGAAGGCGGTGGAGTGGAGCAAGGCATTCAATCATCAAAAATAAAATGGGGTTCGTTATTTAAATATCGAAGCGTGTGGGGGATGATTCTGGGCTTCTTCTGTACCATTTGGATCTGGAATATTTTCCTTGTCTTCCTTCCCCTTTATTTGTTTGATGTTCATCATGTTTCACTTAAAGAAATGGGTATATATGCTGGTATTCCTTGGCTTGGCGGAATCTTTGGCAATATTTTCGGAGGATATCTTACTAAAAAATGGGTGGACAAGGGAATTACTACACCTATTAAAGCAAAGCGTGCCTTAATCAGTGTATGTGCCATCTCGGCCGCTATCGTTGTATGTGCAGTTCCACTTGTCAAAGGGCTCGCCATCACCTTAACATTACTGACCCTTGCTCTTTGTTTTATTTCTGCCATTACAGGCAGTGCGTGGGCACTTGCCGGTGACATTGCTCCTCCTTCCATGGTTGCTTCCGTAGGTGCAATTCAGAATTTTGGCGGTTATTTTGGCGGAGCCTTTTCCCCTGTTGTGGCAGGCATGATAGTGGATGCAACTGGTTCGTACTCTCTCGCCTTTATATCTGGCGGGTTAATCGCCGGATGCGCCGCAATCTGTTATTGGTTCATTGTAAAACATCCTATTCAAGAATAGGGTAACCGAGGAGGACATAAATTGATGCCAAAAGTGTATATAGCAAGACCGGTACCGCCCGAGGTAGAGGCATTTATTTCGAAGTATTGCCAGTATGAAAAATGGAACGGCCCTGAACCAATCACCAGAAGCCAGCTGTTAAAGGAAATTTCCGATGTGGAGGGACTGCTCATCACCGGAGAAAAAATAGATGATGAATTACTGGACCATGCACCATGTCTAAAGACTGTCAGCAATATCTCGGTAGGCTACAACAACTTTGATCTAGAGGCAATGAAAAAGAGAAGCATAATCGGTACAAATACACCTGATGTTCTCAATGAAACCGTGGCTGATTTAGCTTTAGCTTTAATGCTCTCCACCGCCCGGCGTATTCCGGAACTGGACAAGCTTGTAAAGGATGGCAAGTGGGGGAAAAAAGGCGATGAACCCCTCTTTGGCGTTGATGTTCATGGAAAAACATTGGGCATCATCGGTATGGGGAGAATTGGTGAATCTATTGCAAGACGATGCAAATTCGGTTTTAACATGGAAGTTTTGTATTATAATCGGCGAAGAAAATCCGAAGTGGAGGAAACGCTCAGTACAACCTACTCCTCTTTAGAGCACCTTTTACGGGAATCCGATTTCGTCCTTTTAATGGTCCCTTATACTCCGGAGACAAGGCATCTTTTGGGACGGGAGCAATTCGCACTGATGAAAAAATCCGCGATCTTCATCAATACATCCCGCGGTCAGACGGTGGACGAAAAGGCCCTCATTGAAGCACTGCAAAATAAGGAAATCCTTGCAGCCGGTTTGGATGTATTTGAACAGGAACCCGTATCGCCTGACAATCCGCTTTTAGCCATGCCGAACGTGGTTACCCTGCCGCATATAGGTTCAGCTACTTATCAAACACGATTTGACATGGCCATGCTTGCGGCGAAGAACCTCGTTGCAGCGGTTTCCGGAAGGGAGGTAAGCAATGTTGTCCCTGAATTGAAAGGGCTTCAGTCACTAAATAGTGAAAAATCATTAACACATAGAAAATATTAGGTTGTCCAAGACAATTTACAGGAATCGTTGATATTTTAACACTCATACCATTCATAAACTTAGATGAGGTAGATAGTTTTTTATTAAATGAAGGACATAAAAGAAAATTCGATAAAATTTGGCATCCATTCATTTTGGATGCTTTTTAAATGGGGAGAATAAATGTGTTCAAATTGACCCTGAATATTTTGTTCTACGGCACAATTCCTACCAACAAAATAAGACGTAGAAGCCTTGACCACGATAGCGTTTCAAAAGGAGGGATGATTATGTTTACAATTATCTAATAATTTATTGGGATATTACAAAGATAGTTCACGGGTCCAAGAAAAGAATACGAGGTGATTAAGTAAGAGAAATAGGCTGCATGAACTACATAGTGACTATTAAAAATAATTCTGAAATAACTCCCAGTGTAGTTGTAATGATTTCAAGATTATTAGTAGAACTAGACATAATCTAAATAATTTGGTTCTTTTTCACTTCTTAAGTAAATTCAACAGTTTATCTAGTTCCTGGCTTTTATATAATGTTGTTGGGGCTGTAAAACCATAAATCATTCCTGTAGATATTAACTCTTTCCTCAATATCTCAATTTTTTCATTTAATTCTTCCATACTCTCCAATGCAGAATCCCTCAAGTACTTTCATTTTTTATTATGAAACCATTATTACATAAATTAGGATGCTTTTAAATAAAAAGTGAGTGATTACTCATAAAATATTGGAGCATTCGTTAGTTTGATTCCGGACCTTGCTTTTATTCTACTAATTCGCAGACTTCATTAGACTTACTTAAACAGATTATAAGTTTATTAAAGATTTTTCATTGTAAAAATAACCCATGGCAGTTATTTGTAACGATTAAATAAATGATTCATGAAGAAAAAATAGGCCGAAAGACTGTCTTTATATGGAAAAGTTTGTAGGACTATGTAAATGTATGAGTGAATCAGATCTTTTTTAATGTTTAAAGAGATCCATAAGTCCTGCATGAAAATCCCTAATTGGAAATTTGTTGATTTACATTTATTCATATACCTTTAAAAGGGCCATACTATACTTGAACCAGATTCAAATAATAGGAGGGAAAGATCAATGAATAATGAAAGAGCAATGGATGATTTAATTAAGAATTGGAGCGAATTAGGTAAGAACATGGACCGCCGAAACTTTATCCAGGGAGCAAGTAAGCTTGCCGGACTTTCATTAGGTCTTGCCCTTGCCCAATCAATGGGTGGCATTGAAGTGAATGCTGCCCCGAAATTCAGTGATTATCCATTTACTCTCGGTGTAGCTTCAGGTGATCCGCTTTCTGACAGTGTAGTTTTATGGACAAGGTTGGCACCTGATCCGTTGAATGGCGGAGGAATGCCAAAAGAAGCCATTTCCGTTAAATGGGAAGTGGCAAAGGATGAGAATTTCAGAAAGATTGTCCAGCAAGGCAAGGAAATAGCCAGGCCGGAACTTGGCCACTCCGTTCATGTGGAAGTAAGCGGGTTAAAACCTGATAAGGTCTATTTTTACCGTTTTAAAAGCGGAGGGGAAGTAAGTCAGACTGGGAAAACGAAAACACTTCCGCCAATAGGTTCAAGTGTATCGAGCTTGTCATTCGCGTTTGTTTCATGCCAGCAATTTGAGCATGGTTATTATACGGCCTATAAACATTTGGCAAAAGAAGATTTGGATATTGTCTTTCACCTTGGCGATTATATATATGAATATGGACCAAATGAATATGTTTCTTCTTCAGGTAATGTACGTGTACATAGTGGTCCAGAAATCATCACGCTTGAGGATTATCGTAATAGGTACGCACAATACCGCTCTGATACCCATTTAAAAGCGGCACACGCAGCTTTCCCATGGGTCGTGACTTGGGATGATCATGAAGTTGAAAACAATTATGCAAATGTCATCCCGGAAAAAGGACAATCCGTAGAAGCATTCATCAAGAGAAGGGCCGCCGCCTATCAAGCTTACTATGAGCATATGCCCCTTCGTAAATCATCTTTGCCCAAGGGAGCGGATATGCGGTTATACAGAAATTTCACATATGGCGATCTGGCCTCTTTCTTTGTATTGGACTCCCGTCAATACCGGGATGATCAGGCAAACGGCGATGGAAGTTCCCCGCAAACGCCTGAGTCACTTGATCCGAAACGGACATTGCTAGGTCCAGAGCAGGAACAGTGGTTAACTGACAATCTATCAAGATCAAATACGAAGTGGAACGTTTTGCCTCAGCAGATTTTCTTTGCACAAAGGAATTATGGAACACCAACCGCTCCCAAATTCAGCATGGATTCCTGGGATGGATACCCGGCTGCTCGCGATCGTTTAATTGATGTAATCAAAAGAAACAATCTGGAAAATCTGGTCGTGTTGACGGGTGATGTACATGCAAGCTGGGCAGCCAACCTAAAGGCGGATTTCGATGATCCAAATTCAAAGATATTCGGTGTGGAGTTTGTCGGAACCTCCATCACATCTGGTGGAAATGGAGCGGATAAGCGTGCAGATACGGATAAAATACTAAGTCAGAATCCACATATAAAGTTCTTTAATGATTACCGGGGATATGTCCGTTGCAAAGTAACCCCAGAACAATGGAAGGCGGATTACCGAGTAGTCCCATTCGTGACAGAACCAGGTGCGGACATTTCGACAAGAGCATCCTTTGTTTTTGATAAGGATCAAACAGGGCTGCGAAAGGTTGCATCAGCAGCAGTTATGGAAGGTGTACAAAAAACGAACGAAGTCGAGGAAGATCGGACACGTGCCCATAATCGCGCACATGAAAAACAAAGAATGAAAAAGCAAGGGAAAATGATTAATTGATAGCGAACGATAATGATGCTTGATAAGAATATAGCGAAGAAAAATGAGAAAATCAGAGGAGTGAATAAGGATGCTTTCAAATATAGGAATACCAGGTTTGGTGATTGTCCTCGTAATTGCACTGATTATTTTTGGACCGTCTAAGCTGCCGGAAATCGGCCGTGCCTTTGGCCGGACATTGTCCGAATTCAAAAGTGCAACAAAAGGATTGGTGAATGATTCAGAAAAAGAGGATGAAAACGAGAATAAAGCCGCATTAAGAGCTGTAAAAAAAGAAGGGTGAAGTAAATGAAATATAGCGGGCGGAAAGACTCGCCTGCTTCTTTTCATGAAAAGAGTTCGAGGGGAAGTGCTATTTGCAATCGTGCAAGAAATATCTAAAAAGGAGGAGTGAAGGTGGAAAGTAAGGATTTACAAGTTATTGAACATATGGAAGAGCTCCGAAGCAGAATCATTAAAACGCTGATAGGTTTTCTGGCTTTTTTCATAGTGAGTTTCATATTCGTACAGGATATTTATGAACTGCTCATTAAGGATTTGGATGGAAAGCTTGCTGTGCTCGGACCAAGTGAGATCCTATGGGTATACATGATTATCGCTGCGGTTTGTGCAATAGCTGCAACGATTCCGCTAGCAGCCTATCAGTTATGGCGTTTTGTGGCTCCAGCGCTGAAACCGGAAGAGAGAAGAGTTACATTTCGGTTCATACCCGGACTCTTCATTCTATTCATCACAGGTATCTCATTTGGATATTTTGTGTTGTTTCCAATCGTGCTGGGTTTCCTCACTTCCCTATCGGCCGGGCAGTTCGAGATGATGTTCACAGCGGAAAAGTATTTTCGGTTCATGATTAATTTGATCTTACCTTTCGGGGTTTTATTCGAGATGCCGCTTGTGGTCATGTTCCTGACCAGATTAGGCATCATCAATCCAACAGTGTTGAAAAAGTCTCGTAAGATTTCTTATTTCGTCCTGGTTGTCATCTCGGTCCTGATTACGCCTCCAGATATAATTTCGGACATTTTGGTCATCGTCCCTTTGCTTGTGCTTTATGAAGTGAGTGTACAGCTGTCCAATATGGTTTACCGAAAGAGGCTAATGAAAGATGAGGCAGCCTTACCTGTTACATGAAATGGTATCCACAACCTAAGAAACATTTCTTGGGAAATAGTCATTGAACACTAAAAAGTTGAGGGGCATATCCCTCAACTTTTTTATTGCGCAATAATAATTGATGGAAATAATTTGATCATTTATCCTTTTTTTATCATAGCTTCAGACTTTATATTTGGAGTGGATTTAAGTTTTTTGTTATTACCAATCCACCAAACCGATATTGCGCTTACTAAACCAGCAAAAGCGACATACAAGCTTAGTAAAATGGGAGATCCATTATTATAACCTAATAATGCAGTGGCAATGATAGGAGTCAAACCACTTGCGAAAATCCCTGAAAATTGATATACGAAAGACATCCCAGTGTATCTGACAGGAGCATCGAATAGCTCTGCAAATAAAGCAGCCTCAGGCCCATAAACAGATGAATAAAAGATTCCCAGAGGGATGATGAGAGCCAACCAGATTACAAGGGTGCTGCCATTACTGTTCGACATTATCCAAAAAGCAGGTAGTGCAGAAAGTCCTGTTACAAGACTACCAATTAAATAGGTTCGAGTTCTTCCAAGCCGGTCAGATACATGACCGAAGATAGGAATGAAAAAGCACATGACAAATGCTGCTGCGGACACACCGAGTAATGCCTCGGTACGTGATAGATCAAGGGAGTTGGTTAAATAGGTAATTGAAAATACACCCATAACATTAAAGAACACGCCGTCTATATATCTTGCACCCATGCCAGCCAGTACATTACCAGTATTATTTTTCCACATGTCCTTTATAGGCATGTTAGATTCTATGTTATTTTCCTTCACTTTCTTAAACTCAGGCGATTCAGAAACATTAAGTCGAATCCATAAACCAAGGAATATCAATATGGAACTAAGCGCAAAAGCTGTTCGCCATCCCCATGACATGAACTGACTGTCAGATAAAGTAGAAGAAAGTACTCCCACAACCCCAGATGCCAAAAGCAAGCCTATTGATAGTCCAATTTGAGGCAAACTTGCATATAGCCCCCTTTTTTTTATGGGTGCATGTTCAAAAGTCATTAGTACAGCACCGCCCCATTCACCGCCAAGGCCAATCCCTTGCAATATTCTTAAGATAAGCAAGCAGATAGGAGCCCAGATGCCAATTTGGTTGTAAGTGGGTATAAGGGCAATTAATACAGTACTCCCGCCCATAATGCCTAAACTGGTTATCAACATGCTTTTCCGACCGATTTTGTCTCCGAAATGACCAAAAATTAATCCTCCCACCGGTCGGGCTATGAACCCCACAGCAAAGGTGGCATAGGCTAACAAAGTGGATACGATCGGATCATCAGTAGGAAAGTATAGCTTATTGAATACAATTCCAGCGACTACACCGTAAAGGAAAAAGTCATAC
This sequence comes from Brevibacillus sp. JNUCC-41, assembly GCF_014844095.1. Lineage (NCBI taxonomy): Bacteria > Bacillati > Bacillota > Bacilli > Caryophanales > Bacillaceae > Peribacillus > Peribacillus sp. JNUCC41. The sequence continues at coordinate 4,018,641 of NZ_CP062163.1, forward strand.
CACTCAATCGTTGAACCAATGAGACTAGCCCCCACCACACGTGAGAGTGTTTTACCCTTTTTTATTTCCATCTCTTTTCCTCCCTAATATTGATAAATTCATAAAAATGGTAGAAATATGAAGAGGGGAACAATAAAGTATTCAATTATATTTCCATAAATATTAATTTGAGTGGGGGACAATATGATCGATATATTTACTAGTTCCTGATAACCCTAATAGTGGATTTGGAATTGTTTTCAATATGCTTTCTTAAGCAGTAAGTTTTATTTGTGAATGTATTTATTTAGATCAACTTTTGGGCACTTCAATTAAAGTTAAAACTTTCAGGTTAGCCGGATAGTATGCGCTTTCATTTTTTGTATTACTTAATTTTTATTTTTGATACAGTTTGTGAATTTCGGCTAGATAGTTTCTCAGCTAATAAGTGAAAAACATTCTGTATGTCCTGCTCAGTCGGAACTTTTCTATTGGTCGCTATTCCATTACCTGAAAGGGCATCAGAAACTAATGCTGGAATTTCGGCAATTAACTTTTGGGTGTCTATATATTTAAGTCCGTCATTCCAAACTCCGAACTTTTCATTATATTCTTCTAGTGCAGAAATAGGAAATGATGTAAGTTTTTCTTCATTAAGAGAAGGGGAGGCGCCAAGTGCCAGTGCAATTTCCGCCAATTGTTCTTGGCAGGAATCTAGGCTGAATTCAATAACGAAGGGCATCAGCAATGCTACGCTTAGTCCATGTGGAATGTGGAACCTCGCTCCTAACGCTCTTCCTGTTGCATGGGCCAAATTTGTGGAGGCATTTGAAAAAGCGATGCCTGCATAACAGCTAGCCAACATCATTTCTCTTCTAGAATCGATATTTGAACCATCCTCAAAAACATTTGGTAGTGATTTTTCGATTAGTTTAATAGCTTCAAGAGAGAATAATTTGGTCATGACGGTTGCCCTATTCGAAAGAAGGGCTTCAATAGCATGTGAAAGAGCATCGAGTCCTGTATAGACCGTAAAATTGGGGGGGAGGCTTAAAGTTAATTCCGGATCTAAAATTGCCACATCTGGAACTAGGTCCGGGTGACTTGGATTCATTTTTATATTCGTAACAAAATCCGTGATAACCATAATTTTAGTAACTTCAGATCCGGTTCCAGAAGTTGTAGGAACTGCAAAAAGAGGGAGCCGATCTAGTTTTTTGTAATTAGGTATGCCATTCCATTCAGTATCCATTGATTTACCGAAAACAGATAATGCCTTTGCTAAGTCGATGGCACTGCCTCCGCCTATGCCAAGTACACAGTCTCCCTGAAAATCATTGAAATGCGTTAATGCGTCTTCCACATGTTTGGTAGACGGTTCTCCAGAAAAATTTGTGAAAAGTTTAAATTCTATGCCGCTTTTCATTAAGATAAGGCTTATCTTTTCATGGAGATTCAAAGGAGGTCTAGCCAAGAAAGAGTCCATGAGAATGAAAACTTTTCTCCCTCCTTTTGAACTAATTAGTTTCCCTAAATAATGAATGGCACCATTTTCAACCAATATATTCCGAGGTAAATCAAGTATAGCCATTTTATCACCCTTTTCTAAGATTTGTTAAAGAATGTCACTAATAAAATACTAATGCAAGAAACATGCCGAACTTGGAATATTGGGTTAATTGTACAAAAATGGTGTTCCATAAAAAATAATGGTGTTGAATTGTCACCATCCTGGTAATAAAATGACTACAAAAGGAGGCGAATAATAATGAGGATTAATGAACTTCTAGAAAAGGTACAACAATTAGAGGCAACCAATAAACTAATGCGTACAATCATTGACTTTTCCTCTGACGGACTTTATGTGGTGGATGAAGATGGAATCACTATAGAAGTTAATAAGGCATATGAAGAAATGACAGGAATAAATCGTAATGAAGTTATAGGGAAAGATATTAGAGATTTAGTAATATTGGAGTATTTTGATGAATCAGCTGCGTATATGGCATTACAGTCTAAGAACACTACCACTATCATGCAAAAAATCAATAAATGTAAATATTTTGTAGCAACGGCTACGCCTGTCTTCGATAATTCAAAGAAAAAGGTAAAAATGATAGTTACGAGTGTAAGAGATATAACTTATTTGAATCATTTACAAAGTCAAACAAGAAAAATGGAACTTGATAAAGAAATTGACGCAAAACAAAGCATGAACCATCCGCTAATTATTTTTCAAAGTCAGCAAATGCAGACATTAATAGAAAAGGCAAAAAAAATTGCTGCATTTCCAACATCTGTACTCATTACAGGTGACTCTGGGACAGGTAAAGAAGTGTTGGCTAATTACATTCATCAGTTCAGCAGACAAAAAGATTCTCCTTTCATTAAGGTGAATTGTGCATCCATCCCATCTGAATTATTTGAATCGGAATTATTCGGATACGCTGATGGAGCATTTACGGGAGCTAAAAAAGGTGGAAAGGCTGGCTTTTTTGAAAAAGCGAATTTTGGTACCATTCTATTAGATGAAATTGGAGAACTTCCATTGTTGATGCAAGCCAAATTACTTCGAGTTCTTCAAGATCAAGCTATTACCCGTATAGGTGATACAAGGTCAATTCCTCTAAACTTTCGTTTAATTTGTTCGACCAATAAAGACCTAAGGGAACTTATTAATAAAAAGCAATTCAGAGAAGATTTATGGTATCGGATTAATGTAGTCCATCTAGATATACCACCGTTATTAAAGCGGAAAACTGATATTTTACCTTTAATTGACTATTACCTCAAGAAGCTTTGTGAGCAGTTCGGGTTAATAAAAAAAATAATGCCTGAAACAATAAAGCTTATGGAAAGTTACCAATGGCCAGGAAATGTTCGTGAGCTGAAAAATATATTAGAGTATTTGGTGGTATCAACATCAGTACCTTCCATATTGCCTAGGGACCTGCCCGAACATATTAGGGATAATTGGAAATTAGAAAGCGATACTGAATATGAGAATAATATATCCCCCCCTAGTCATCTTAATTTAAAGGATGCAATGAATCAATTTGAAGCTCAGATAATCTTAAATGCCCTAAAATCCTCACCAAGCATTCGAAAAGCAGCTTTTAAACTCGAAATTGACCATGCAAATCTAATTAGAAGAATGAAACGCCTTGGGATTCAGTATTGAAGCACTAAATTATATAAAAATATTGCCCATAGAGGATTTGCACCCAAAGTCATTACCTCTGGTTAAATTTTATACCCCTTCAAGAGAATTCTGGATATTTATGGAGGAAGCGCAACTTTCCTAGATAATCATGTTTCTGCAATTTATATTCCCCTTTAAATCACACACAAAATTTTAAAAAACGACCACTATCATAAGATAATTTCCAACATGTAAAAGGTAATTGGACATTCCAATGGAAACATAAGAATGTGATTGTAAAGTTATCGAAAGGTGAAAGGTCCGAAATAATTGGAGTAAGCGATGGATGTGTATCTTATGGTTCAAGTATAAATATATATTTAGGGGGGAAAAAGCATTATCAAAATATCGAACGGGATGGTGAGAAGTTTATGAAGGATATAGTGAAAATTATCGCAGGAAACATTTCCATGACCTTTGCCTATGCTTATTTAATCGTTCCCAATGAAATTATCAATGGCGGGGTAACTAGCTCGGCATTATTATTGAATGCATTATCGGGTTATAACATTGCCTTGCTAGCCAATTTCGTTACAGGTTTACTGTTAATCATCTGTTTAGTTTTTCTAGGGAAAGAGTATTTTTTTAAGTCGATCGTAAGTTCGCTAAGCTATATGGCTTTTTTTAATTTTTTTTATTCATGGAAGATTAATTTCGATATGAATATCGCGTTAGTGATTATCATTTCGTCAATTTTGATAGCGATAGGATATTATTTATGTATAACAGCAAATGCCTCCACTGTTGGCTTTGACGTGATCGCCTTAATTTTACATCATAAAAATGAAAAAATAGATATTGCAGCGACAATAAGGATTATCAATCTTATCGTACTGATATTGGGCCTTCTTGTTTACGGTTATACATCGATCATTAAGGGAATTGCATTTACATTGCTTTTTTCATACCTTCTAAAGATAATGCTGGATAGGAAGCAGAATACCGTTAAATTAGCAACCGAAAGTGTGTTAGATGAATCCTCCAAGGTGAAAGAAGTAAAATGAAAAGTATTAGAGGTTTGCAGTATTAATGGGAACCTTTTTATTTGAAAATTTTCATTTTGTTATCTAAATATTCTGATTTTTAAATTGACTTTAAAAAAATCAGAGTGTATTATACACATAGTAAGTGGTCCTAACATCATGACGTAGTGATGTTATATCCGCTTCGAATGTCAAAATAGCCTTAAGGAAGGGGGAATAATGATATAGAATCTTAAGTTCATAGCGCCATCTCCTGTGTTGTTTTTAAAATGCCATGTTTCCAAGTTCCCACTATCTTTGTGAAAATGTAAAGGACAGGCAGTTAAAAAAGCCTTGTTATTACATGCAAGTAGCGATTATTTTAGTTGATTCCCCAAAATATTGAAAGTTGGTGGAGGGTATGAAACATCAACAGGAAGAACTGAAACCAGGCCTGAAACAAAGACATTTAACGATGATATCCTTAAGTGGTGTCATAGGCGCTGGTTTATTCGTAGGAAGTGGTATCATTATTGGTCAAACGGGCCCCGGGGCGATATTATCATATGTTTTGGCAGGCTTGATCGTTGTTCTAGTCATGAGGATGCTTGGGGAAATGGCCACAGTGAATCCCAATACTGGATCTTTTGCCGTTTATGCAAGAGAGGGGATTGGTGAATGGGCCGGTTTTACAACAGGTTGGTTATATTGGTTCTTTTGGGTTATCGTCATTGCTTTGGAAGCAACAGCGGGGGCTGCAATCATACACAGCTGGCTTCCTTCCGTTCCTGTCTGGGTCATAAGTCTATCTTTGATTATCTTATTGAAACTGACGAATATTTTTTCCGTAAAATCGTTTGGTGAGTTCGAATACTGGTTTTCAATCATTAAAATAATCAGTATCATCCTATTTTTGTGCCTGGGTGTGGCAGTGATATTAGGGTTAATCCCAACGATAAAACCACCTGGTGCTTCCAATCTTCTGAATTTTGGCGGTTTTATTCCGAACGGGTTAAGTTCTGTACTAGTTGGCGTCGCAATTGTATTTCATGCATTTGTTGGAGTGGAGATTCCAGCGATTGCCGCGGGTGAGACGAGTGATCCGGTTAAGTCGGTTAGAAGTGCATTGAATAGTGTGGTATGGCGAATCCTGATTTTTTATATTGGTTCCATCGCTATTCTAGTGACGCTATTACCTTGGAATTCGGCTTCTTTGCTGAAAAGTCCATTTGTTGCCGTACTTGAAATGATGGGAATCCCTTCTGCTGCCCTGATCATGAATATAGTGATTCTCATTGCACTGCTTTCCTGTTTGAATTCGGGGTTATATACGAGTTCACGCATGTTATTTTCACTTGCACAAAAGGGTGATGCTCCAAAGTTATTTTCAAAAGTGAGCAAGAACGGTGTCCCTATATTGGCTGTAGTCGGCTCTACATTATTTGCCTTTATCAGCACCATTTTCAGTTATGTCTCACCTGATAAAATCTTTTTCTTTTTAGTGAATTCCTCGGGTGGAGTCGGAATTCTGGTTTATCTGGCCATTGCGGTTTCCCATCTCAGATTAAGGAAGAGAATGGAGAAAGAAAATCCCGGAATTTTCAAAATCAAAATGTGGTTATTCCCTTATTTGACTTATGTAACCATATTTTCCATGATTTCAGTGTTGATATTAATGGCATTTATCGATTCGCAACGTCCACAGTTTATCTTTACCATGCTATTTAGCTTGATCGTTATCTGTTCATTCTTTATCCTTCGGAGAAAAAAGGCGAAGTATATCGAGAATGAATTAAATATTGTTCCTGGTTCCCCTAATTCTGAAAAATTATAGCTTTTGCTTTATACCATTTTAAGGAAATGTTCGTTTACTTCTATGGAACTCCTCAGACAAAATTCTTCAATCACTAAACAGCTAGAATATGATTCCCATAGAAAAAGAGAGTTGTGCCAACAGGTGCTTGGCGCCATCTGTCTTTTAAATCATGAAGGAGGGATTATGTTGAATGGTTTCCGTGTAATGACTAGTGGGGTTATCCTTGGAGCCATGTTGCTGTCAGGCTGCAGCAATTCAAGTGAACCGGACGAGGCTCAACAAGAAAAAAGTCCAGTCTTGAATGAAAATCCGGATGCAAATACGGGTGAAACCCCAAATGCAGAGGTTATTAAAAAAGGTGTCGGCGATGTGATTCAATCCATAAAGGGATTGGAATCAGAAATAAGTACGGAGGCGGATTCAGGGAAAATTCAAGAAATGGGAAAAGAGATCAGTTCTACATGGGATTCGATAGAAAAGCAAGTGGAAGATGAATACCCCGATTGGTATGAACGGATTGAGAAAAACCTTTACCCATTAATTGGGGAATCCGGGAATGCGGATAAGGACCTTGAAAAAATGAAACGTCTCTCTGAGGCGACTAAAGAAGATTTACAGTTATTTTTGGAAAAAGTGAAATGAATTCTCTTTATACCCAGGTCATCACCAGTGGGGTATTTACGGGTTTAGCAAGTTTGGTGATTTAAAGGAGGTAAGGATAAGGAGGGGAACATAGGTTGGAAAGTGCAAAAGAATGTAAAGAGGTTCAGGCAGTGATCTTTGATTGGGCAGGAACGACGGTGGATTATGGATGTTTTGCGCCGGTCCAAGCATTTGTCGAGATATTCAGGATAAGGGGAATAGAAATTACGATTAAGGAAGCAAGGGAACCTATGGGTTTATTGAAAATGGATCATATTATGGAACTCCTGAAAATGAAACGAATCTCCAATTTATGGATTGCCAAATTTGGGAAAGAACCGGACGAAAGAGATCTAAAATCATTGTATAGGGACTTTGAGGATTTGCTTTTTAAGGTTCTCAAGGAAAACGCCAAGCCAATACCAGGCGTAATTGAATTAGTCAGACGTTTAAGGCAGCAAGGAATAAAAATCGGTTCGACGACAGGCTATACTCGGGAAATGATTGATGTTGTTAAACAAGAGGCGGAAAAATGGGGCTATCAACCAGATTCCATTGTTGCGTCTAACGAGGTGCCTGCAGGAAGGCCTGCCCCTTGGATGTGCTTTAAGACGGCGATGAATCTCGAAGTGTATCCACTCAGCAAAATCGTTAAAGTCGGCGATACGATCAGTGACATCAAGGAAGGCATTTCTGCGGGAATGTGGACTGTTGCCGTATTGAAAGGCGGCAGTGAAATCGGCCTTTCAGAATCGGAAATCAACGAAATGGACCCATATGAACGGCAAAAACGGATGAAACATGCAGAAAATCGTTTTTGGAATGCAGGAGCTGATTTCGTAATTGATGAAATAGGTGATTTATTGGAAATCATCGATCGGATCAACTACAGATTGACAGAAAAAAAGGATATATTTATTGGTTAAGGAAGATTCAAATACATGAGTTAATGACTATGATGATTAAAATTTTAAAATAAATTCAAAATATTCAATTTATTCATTGACTGTTTCATCCAATGATAGTAATATACATCTTATAACTGGTACGGACGTCGCAACGTCATTATCAGAAATAACTATAATTAAGGAGAATGTGCTATGGTCGAAACAAAAATGTTAAGAGGAACGAAAGTTAAAATGACACCAAGTGAAGCCATCGTTGAGACATTAGTGGCCGAGGGAGTTAAACATATCTCGGGAATTCTGGGATCTGCTTTCATGGATATGCTTGATTTATTGCCAACTGCAGGCATCCGTTTCATTGGGGTCCGCCATGAACAAAGTGCAGCACATATGGAAGATGCCTATTGTCGTGTCTCTGGTGTTGCAGGAGTTGTCATCGGGCAAAACGGACCTGGAATGACGAATATGGTCACCTCTGTTGCAGCGGCCAATCAAGCTCATACTCCAATGGTGGTCATATCACCTTCTGCTGGTACACCAACGGTTGGCTGGGATGGATTCCAAGAATGTGATCAGGTTTCCATCTTCAAGGCCATCACTAAGGAAACGGTTAGAGTAACACACCCAGGTCGGGTCGCTGATTGCCTTAGGACAGCATTTCGGATTGCCTATGCCGAAAGGGGACCGGTTTTATTCGATATCCCCCGTGATTACTTCTATGGTGAAGTGGAAGATCAAATACTTCAACCACATCAATATCGCGTAGATGAACGGGGCTGCGGATCTTCTGCATCTTTGGATAGAGCGGCAGAAATTTTAGCTAAGGCTGAGTATCCTGTCATTATTTCCGGTAGGGGAACGGTTGATTCAGATGGCATCGAGGAAATTAAGAATATTGCAGAATATTTAACAGCACCGGTGGCTGTCTCCTATATGCATAATGATGCCTTTCCTGCAGATCATCCATTGTCAGTCGGCCCAATCGGTTACATGGGATCAAAGGCAGCCATGAATACACTAAAGAAAGCGGATGTCATATTGGCGGTCGGTACAAGGTTATCGGTTTTTGGAACGTTACCATGCTATGACATTGATTATTTCCCTAAAGATGCACAAATCATCCAAATAGATATTAATCCAAGGCAAATAGCGAGGACACATCCTGTGGAAGTGGGGATCATCGGAGATGCCCGTGAAGCGAGCCATGAAATCTTGAAACGGTTGAAGGCCAGTAATCCTAACCTAAAACAAGAAAAAAAGCGGATGGTCGAAGTAACGAATGAAAAACAAAAATGGGAAGAAGAATTGGTGAATCTTGCGATGATCGATGGAACCCCGATCAATCCGCGTCGAGCCCTTTTGGAATTGACTAAAGTATTGCCTGAAAATGCTATCGTTACAACAGATATTGGTAATGTATCGTCAACTGCAAACGCTTACTTAAAATTCAATCAGAGCCGCAGGCATATCGCTGCGCTTACATTCGGGAACACGGGATTTGCTTACCCATCTGCACTTGGTGCCAAGTTAGCTGAACCTAACACGCCTGTTTTAGCCATTGTTGGAGATGGCGCGTGGGGCATGAGCTTACATGAAGTGAGTACGGCCGTTGAAGAAAACATTCCGGTCATAGCATGTGTGTTCAATAATAATGCATGGTGTGCAGAGAAAAAGAATCAGGTTGATTTCTATAATAATCGTTTTGTAGGGGCGGATATCCAAAATCCTGATTTCGCGGAAGTTGCCCGATCAATGGGTGCTGTTGGTATTAGAGTGGAAAAACCTGAGGAGTTAGGCGCAGTCATTGAAGAAGCAATAAAATCAAATAAACCGACGGTCATTGATATACAAGTGGATGGAACACAATTAGCTCCACCATTTAGAAAAGATGCTCTAAAAATGCCTACTAGATTATTAGAAAAATATTCTCATTTAGATCATAAAAACTGGGATAAATAATGGTGTGAAAAGGTGATATGGCAGGTGCGATGACTTGAAAATTTTGGTCATCGCACCATCACCAATTCGCTCTAAAAAGGTCTGTAACAGCATGGGAACTTAACTTAATTGTGTTCAATGAATAATAAGGGGGTTTCAATTGTGAAGATGGAAACTGAAACGAAAGACCTTGTTCAAATGGATAAAGACCATTTATGGCATGCGATGCATCGCTATAATGAGAAGGATGCTCCCATGATGGCTACAGAAGGATCCGGCTCATGGTTCACGGATACTAAAGGTGATAAATATCTAGATGGGGTTTCCGGTTTATGGTGCTTGAACCTGGGTCACGGGCGAAAAGAGATTGCGCAGGCAGCCTATGAACAAATGATTAACTTATCTTATTTCCCTTTGACGTTAAGTCATAAGCCGGCAATCGAATTATCTGCAAAAATAAGTGAACATTTAAAGGGCTCCTATACAACGTTTTTTACGAACAGCGGCTCTGAGGCGAATGAGACAGCTTTTAAAATAGCCAGGCAATATCATTCCCAAAATGGCAATCAGGGTAAATACAAATTCATCTCTAGGTACAGAGCTTATCATGGCAATACTTTTGGCGCGCTAAGCGCAACTGCACAGGCAAATCGGAGAGTGAAATATGATCCTGCGGTTCCAGGTTTCCTGCATGTGCCACCGCCGTACAGTTATCGGAGTCCGTTTGGGGAAAACGTTGAAAATTCCGATTTGCTTGCAGCTGAATATATCGATCAGGTCATTAACTTTGAAGGGGCTGAAACGGTAGCTGGTGTTATTCTTGAACCATCCATCTCTGGTGGCGGGGTCCTTATTCCTTCCAAAGAATACTTAACAAGGGTTTCGGAAATCTGTAAGAAGCATGATGTTCTTTTAATTGTGGATGAAGTGGTTTCAGGTTTTGGAAGAACCGGAAAAATGTTTGGGTTCATGCACTCCGATGGGGTTCAGCCTGATATTGTTACAATGGCAAAGGGTTTGACCAGCGGTTATCTTCCCCTTGGAGCAACGGCGGTGAATTCCAGGATTTACGAGAAATTCAAAGAGAACGGAAATTTAAATCATTTCAGGCATGTGTCAACATATGGAGGCCACCCTGCATCTTGCGCTGTTGCGCTAAAGAACATTGAAATCTTGGAAAATGAAAAAATCGTTCAACGTGTATCTGAGCTTAGTGAATCGACACTAAGTGAGCTCTTTGAACTGACAGCCCTGGATAAGGTAGGGGAAGTTCGGGGAGTTGGGTTTTTATATGGCATTGAATTAGTGGAAGATAAAAAGACAAAAACTCCTGTTTCCGATGCGTTCATGGGTAAAATAATCGGGGCTTGCAAGGAAAAGGGTCTTATCATCGGCCGTAATGGTGATACAGTTCCTGGATATGGAAATGTATTGATCATTGCACCGCCTTTATCTTCGACCGTTGAAGATTTACGCTTTGTCATAGAAACGGTTAAATCCGTTTTATATGAATTATGCTAATAAAAATAGATGATTGAGCTTTAGGGACTATATATAGACGAAAAGTGAAGATGGGCATGACATGTCTAACCGTTATGACATCCATGTCCATTTTTTCATGGTGGGTCTAACAGGGGGAAAACAGGAGAATCCGAAGTAGGAGGAAATATGCAATCACAACATAGGTTATTGGTGGTTCTTGCACATCCCGATGATGAGTCATTCCTGTGTGGCGGCACCATTGCCAAAATGTCTGAGCGAGGTGTTCATATTACATTACTTTGTGCGACAAAAGGCGAAATGGGCAGGCGTATGGGAAATCCCATCATTACAACAAGGGAGGCATTGCCTGAACTAAGGGTAGAGGAGTTAAAAAGAGCTTGTGAAGAATTGGGGATAAGCGACCTGCGATTTTTAAACGTAAGGGATAAAACGATTGAATTTGAAAGCTTCGATTTATTGGCTGAGAGAATCGTAAAGGTGATTCGTGAAGTTCAACCGGGTGCACTAGTAACATTCCACGGAAAATATGGGGGGCATCCAGACCATTGTGCGATAGGCCGTGCTGCCGAATTTGCTTTTCTAAAATCCGGTGATCCCGATTATTATCCAGATTCAGTATTTCCAGCTTTTAAGGTTCATAGTCTATTCTTTGTCCTTTGGCATGCTTTTTATGATGAATGGATAAAAGAAAACGGGATGAGCAGTATCACAAGAGTGAATATTGCAGGGACTTTACAGAAAAAAATCCGTGCCTTAAGATCCCATCGTTCCCAGACCCTGGCCGTATCTGAATTGTGGGGGAATCAAAATCCAAGCTTGCCATATTTAAAGAATTCCGAGTGTTTTATTAAAGGGAATTCACCTACCAATATAGAAGAAACCGATTTTTTTCAAACGATTGAAAGGTTGGGATGATCCGTAATTTGGGCTTTAGTTTATCTGGAAAGGGGGAAGGAATATATGGAATTAGAAAAATATGAGCCACTGGAAGAAACACCGCAAGAACAGAAAAAGTTGCTTCAAAACAGGGTGGTTTTGTGGCTGAGCGGTATCGCTTTCACCTTTTTTATTGCCCTCTTAGGCTTGGGGCTGTCCAAGATTGCAGGATTCAATCGAATCGGTCCACTTGCTTGCTCGATCATCATTGCCGTGATTTATCGTCAAATTGCGGGATATCCAGAAAAGTTCCGGACGGGAATAGAATTTTCCGCAAAAAAACTTTTGCGTTTTGCCATTATTTTATACGGGTTGAAATTGAATATCGATGTGATTTTCAATCAGGGTCTGCCATTGTTGGTACGTGACATAGGAACAGTGACTTTTGCAATAGTCGTGATGGTCCTGATTGCAAAGTGGTTTAAGGCAGATGCCTCCATTTCCCTTCTTCTTGCTGTAGGAACCGGAATATGCGGTGCAGCAGCCATCGCGGCAATATCTCCTATCGTGAAAGCGAAGGAAGAAGATACAGCCATAGGTGTCGGGATAATCGCGTTAATGGGAACACTTTTCTCCATTGTTTATACACTTTTACGTCCGGTCCTTCCGCTATCTGCTTTGGATTATGGAATTTGGTCTGGGATCAGTCTTCATGAAATCGCCCATGTTGCCTTGGCGGGAGCACCGGCGGGTGAAGATGCGCTAGCGATTGCACTTCTTGCAAAATTGGGCCGTGTCTTTTTACTTATCCCATTATGTTTCATTTTTATGTATTGGATGAAAAAACGCACAACCGGGAAAATGGGCCATGATGCCAAAATTGATTTTCCATGGTTCCTCGTTGGTTTTATAATCATGAGTCTAATAGGAAGTTATGTGTTTGGAACGTATATCACGGTGACTCCTCTCGTAATGGATGGTATTTCCAAAACGACTACATTTATATTGACAATGGCCATGATCGGTCTTGGACTGAATGTTAGCCTGCAGGCACTGCGGACAAAAGCCATGCGTCCTCTTTTAGCCATGACCATTACTTCTTTGCTGCTCTCGATAATCTCGTACTTTATCGTTTAATAGATAAGATTTACTATTTTTCCCCATTAAATATGCCTGAAACGTGATAAAGGTTGCATATAGGATAAACCCTGAATACATAAATCTATTCAGGTTTTTTTCATCTGAAGAAACGTTTTATTGGAAAAGAAGGAGTGGAAAAAAGGTAGAATCCTAATTTAAGGAAAAATCAACCGTCGGCATGTTTGAATATTATAATTATTTGGTTTACAATATAAGAACTGATACGAACATTATGATGTCTTTTTCTGTTTGGAGGAAATTTTATGGAGTTAGACTTTAAAAATCCAATCCCTTTACATGCTCAATTGAAAACCATATTGGAAAATCAGATTTTGGAAGGTTATTATAAAGATAAAATCCCGAGTGAAAGGGAACTCATGGATATGTATTCTGTCAGCAGGAGCACTGTACGGGAAGCCGTATCCATCCTGGTTCGTGAGGGGATATTGGAAAAAAGGCATGGGAAGGGAACGTTCGTTTCCCTTAAACCTGTACAAGAATGGCTTAAGATGATAAGTTTTACGGAAACCACTAAAAGCATGGGCATTGAACTACTTGATCATGGCCGTGTAATGACACCTGAAAATATAGCTGATGCAAATGGGTTTGATGATGAATCTTACCATATTAAAAGGCTGCGGTTGCAGGGGGATGTCCCAATAGCCATAGAATTGCATTATTATTCTTTGGACCTAGGAAAAAAATTGACGAAATTCGATTTAAGTACAACCGTATTGTATGATGCACTCGAAGGTGATCTAAACATTGACTTTTGTGAAGCGGAACAAATCATAACCTGCGGCTTCCCAACAAAAGAAGATGCAGAACATTTAGGAATAGCCGAAACGATGTGCTTGCTGATTACAGAACGAATGATTTTTGATTCTGATGGTAACTTAGTAGAATATTATAAAGGGTTATTCCGATCGGATATGTACTCATTCGCAATGAAAATGTCTCGGAAGAATTGATTTTGCACATAAAGTGACCTAAGCCTTTCTAAGAAGCAGAGAGGCTTAGGTCATTTTCGCTTCTAATATCATTGAGTTAGTCGATTATTTTGAACCGTATTAAAACGCCATTCAAAACTTTCTATTAAAACCCGATTAGCTATAATATGATTTACCACCGGGTTCAACGTAGTTTTAGGGTAGAAAAATGGCTGATTTAGTTGAGACAATATATAAAGTAAATCTATAATATTCAACGTACACATTGATTGGACTTTATGAAAGGATTGGCTGTTTCATGAAATAACCGCTTCTTCAGTCTTTCAAGACAAATCGTTCCCCCAGGCGCTCCAAGTCAAATCCTTAAATGCCTATTTATGCATACTCGTACAAAAAACGATTCGAAAACAAAGGTAGTCAATAAGGTTGCACACAATGAAAAGTAGACCAGAACTTCGTTGCAGCGACTGACCTCTCCAGACATGCCAAGCGACACATAACAACCACAAAGAAAATTACCACGAATGGGCTGTTTAGAGATAAAAATAAAGAAATGATCCAGGTGAAAAAAGCTGAAATATGGACTATATGGGTGAAAGGAGTAATTTCCTTGAAAGAGCAATCAAATAATAAAAACAATGCTTCAATTAGTGAAAATAGCATAGGCTGGTGGAAATCAATTATAGAATCAATCAATGATGGTGTTTTAGTGATTGATCATAATGGGTATGTAAGGATGATCAATCCTGAATATACACGTATTACAGGTGTTACTGCTGAAATCATAGGGAAGCCACTGGTAAAATATCGGCCCGGAGCGCAACTTACAAAAACACTAAAAGATTGTCAATGTCGTGTTGGAGTTTACCGAAAGACAAAAGACCGAGAATATGTGGTTGATATGGCTCCAATTATTCTCAATGAACAGGTTGTTGGCGCTGTGTCCGTCTGCAAAAGTTTAACTGAAGTTCATAAATTGTCAATTGAACTTCAAAAACAAAACGAGAAAGTCCGGCAGCTTAAAAAGCAGATGAATTCGCTTTATCAAGTAAAATACACTTTTGATGACATCATTGGAAAAGATGGCGGGTTGAAGGACGTTGTGTATGTGGCAAAACGGGTTTCCGATTCCAACTTTCCAATTTTAATTATCGGCGAGAGCGGGACAGGAAAAGAATTATTCGCACAGGCTATTCATCATAAAAGCCATCGTGGTAATAAGCCTTTTATTCCAGTTAATTGTGCGTCTATTCCACCTTCTTTATTAGAAAGTGAGTTATTCGGTTATGGAGATGGGGCCTTTACCAATGCAAAAAAAGGCGGTAAAATCGGCTTATTTGAAATGGCAGACCAGGGTACGCTCTTTTTGGATGAAATTGGTGATATGTCATATGATCTTCAGGCTAAGTTACTCAGGGTGTTACAAGAAAGTAAGATCAGAAGAGTAGGAGAAACAGAAGAGCGAAATATTGATGTCAGGATTATTGCCGCTACACACCGTGATCTACAACAGCTTGTAAATAAAAATCATTTTCGCGGAGATTTGTTTTATAGACTTAATGTTATAGGCTTAAAGATAGCACCTCTTCGAGAACGAAGAGAGGATATCCCTGAACTGGTTCAATCATTGCTTTGTTCGTCATTAACTCCATCAGCTAAGGAGGGTTCTATGTATACTATTGACGAACAAACTTTAGAATTTTTACGGGCATATGAATGGCCTGGCAATGTTCGAGAATTGAGAAATGTGATCGACTATGCAACTTGTATGGCAGAAGGTATGGAGATAAAGATCCAACACCTACCTGATGTATTGATGAAGCTCGAATTGAATCGCTTAGATTCTACTCTAAAACCAAACGGTCAAACACTAAAGGACATAACGGAAGAAGCAGAATCAAAATTCATCCAAGAAATTTTGGGGCAGTTTGGAAATGATATGGAAGGAAGAAAAAAAACCGCAAATTCTCTAGGGGTGTCTTTGGCCACCTTATATAATAAAATGAAAAAATACTGTATTATTTAAAGTGATTTCTAAAAAGTTAGAATAATATCCATCGAATTCTAAAAAATTAGAAATCAACCAAGGCTATAGAATAGGGGATAAAGTAATTTATTTGAGAATCTTAGTGAAATTTTCTAAAAAATTAGAATTTGAATCCACTATAAATGAAAGCGCTAGCAACAAAGTGCTTTCTTTTTTTTGTTTTTAAAATTTTTAAATGAGTACTTAAATAACTGATAAATCAGCATTAGAGTGAACAAACACCTAAGAAAATCAAACTGCAATAATAATTTACATATTACATTCTTTGTTTAGGCATGGTTCTTGCAAAAGTATAGTACACAGCAAAACTCTTATAGAAAGGGTAATGAAATCCTTGGAAATATGCCTCGTGGGGAAAATTTTTTTCATCTGGGCTATGCAGTAAACATTCAAATTACGACTCATTGGGAGGGATTATATGTTAGCTATTTTAGGTTTCTTGACAATAGGGGTTTTCCTTTACCTCATTATGACAAAACGTTTATCAGTCTTGATTGCTCTGGTGTTGGTGCCGATCGTTTTTTCTTTAATTGGCGGATTTGGCTTGGGGATAGGAGAAATGATGTTAGCTGGTATCGTAAAGGTTGCTCCTACGGGAATTATGGTGGCTTTTGCTGTTTTATATTTTGGACTGATGATGGATACGGGTTTGTTTGATCCAATCGTATCTAAGATGCTTCTTATCGTGAAAGGAGATCCCTTAAAAGTGGTGGTGGGCACGGCTGTTATCACAATGCTTGTATCCTTGGATGGGGATGGTGCTTCTACTTTTATGATAACTGTTTCCGCTTTCCTTCCTCTTTATAAGAGATTGAAGATGAATCCTCTCATTTTAGCAGGTGTAGTTGCTTTGGGCGCCGGTGTCATGAATCTTGCACCATGGGGCGGTCCAACAGCAAGGGCGATGGCAACTTTAAATGTCACTTCTGCTCAACTGTTTAATCCTATTCTACCTGCTATGGTTGCAGGTGTCCTATGGGTGTTGTTTTCATCCTATTTGCTTGGAAAAAGAGAAAGGGAAAGATTAGGGATTATAGATATGGGGGAAAAGGACAACATAGCTTTTCAAGAATTAGCGGCAACGACGTTAGAATTTAAGCGACCCCAACTTTTTTGGTTCAATCTTATTTTGACACTGATTCTTCTCATCGCTTTAATCAAAGTATGGCTTCCACTACCTACTTTATTTATTATTGCTTTTACAATTGCTTTATTGGTGAATTACCCAAACCAAAAACAACAGATGGAGCGGATCACAAGTCATGCAAACAACGTTGTTATGGTTTCGACCATGATTTTTGCGGCGGGGATTTTTACCGGTATTTTGACCGGAACAAAAATGATTGATGCTATGGCGTTTTCAATGGTGTCGGTTATTCCTGAAGCGATGGCGGGCTACTTGCCTATTTTGACAGCTATAACAAGCATGCCTCTAAGTTTAGTTTTTACACCGGATGCTTACTATTTTGGAGTTTTACCTATCATTAGTCAAACCGCTTCTACTTTTGGAATTGATCCCATCGAAGTGGGCCGGGCAGCTATACTGGGGCAAATGACAACCGGCTTCCCATTAAGTCCATTAACAGCCTCTACGTTTATTCTTATAGGAATGACAGGCGTTGATTTAGGGGATCATCAGCGTTTTATTTTTAAATGGGCATTTGGAACAACAATTATCATGACTATCGTAGCCCTGCTAACAGGAGCTATTACTATTATTTGAGGTGATTATGTTGATTAGAATCGGTTCAGGTGCAGGATTTTCAGGTGATCGGTTGGAACCCGCACTACTCCTTGCAGAAAAAGGGAATTTGGATTATCTAGTGTTGGAATGTTTGGCTGAACGGACAATCGCGCTGGCGCATAAGCGAAAAAAAGAGAATTCTTCATTGGGCTATGATCCGCTGCTTGAAAAGCGGATGGAGCTTTTACTTCCAACACTCATTCAAAATGGTGTGCGCTTAATTACAAATATGGGAGCAGCCAACCCGGTCAGTGGTGCTGAAAAAGTAATTGAAATTGCCCAACGACTAGGTCTTTCTATCAAAGTGGCGGCTGTGACAGGGGATGATGTATCGTCATTCCTGGATACAGAGGCACAGACTATGGAAACAAATAAGCCTCTACATTCATATGGCCCAATTTTATCGGCAAATGCCTATCTTGGTGTGGAAGCTATTTTACCTGCGTTAGAAAAAGAAGCAGACATTATTCTGACCGGGAGAGTGGCGGATCCATCCTTATTTTTAGCGCCAATGGTTCACCACTTCGGCTGGTCGGTTGACGAGACAGATTTGATTGCAAAGGGAACCATTATTGGCCACCTTTTGGAATGCGGTGGTCAAATTGCTGGTGGTTATTACGCAGATCCTGGGAAAAAGGATGTTCCACACTTGGAGGACTTAGGATTTCCGTATGCGGAGGTACGAGCAGACGGTTCTGCCTTGATTGCAAAAATTTCAAATACAGGTGGAGTTATCAATCTAATGACGGCGAAAGAACAGCTTTTATATGAAGTCACAAATCCGAACGAATACATTACACCTGATGTAATTGCAGACTTTATGTCAGTAAAGCTTCGAGAGGCAGGACCGAATCGAATTGAAGTAACAGGAGGGAAAGGAAAGAAACGGCCGGAAACGTTAAAAGTAAGCGTCGGTTACCATGCAGGGTTTATAGGAGAAGGAGAAATTTCATATGCAGGTTCAAATGCATGGGGACGGGCACAACTAGCTGGAGACATTATGAGAACGAGACTTGAGAAGAGTTTTGATGAGTTGCGGATTGATTATATCGGTGTTTCATCCACACACCGGAATACGTTTGGGCAATGGAATGAACCATACGAAGTCCGACTAAGGGTCGCAGCTAAAGCACAAAGTCTAAGCGAAGCCGCTAAAATTGGTGAAGAGGTTGAATCTCTTTACACAAACGGGCCAGCCGGTGGAGGAGGAGCAAGAAAGTATACACACGAAGTTTTAGGAATTGTTTCTTCTCTACTTCCTCGTGAAGAAATTGAAGTGAGTGTTGTAATAAAGGAGAGTGTACTGCATGAAGAGAAAACTATATGAGCTTGCCCACAGTCGCGCCGGTGATAAAGGGAATATTTTGATGCTTTCGCTTATTCCATATCATGAAAAAGACTATTCCCTTTTATGCAAAGAAGTAACAATAGAGAGAGTAAAACAACATTTTAAGGACATTGTTGATGGTGAAATTTTTCGATACGAGCTTCCAAATATCGCTGCACTTCAGTTCGTTTGCCATCAAGCTTTGCTTGGCGGAGTTACAATATCACTCGGTATGGATACGCATGGGAAAAGTTTGAGTTACGCCTTATTGGAGATGGAAATAGAGTTACAAGAAGCGTTATAGGAGGGGGATAAAAAAATAAGAAAATTTATAAATGGTATCGGACGTTATATCATCTGATTGTCCTCTTATATTTTGATTTTCTGGAACAAGTAACTCAGGTGCGTTAAGTGGTATAAGAAGGAGCTGTTCCAAAAAACTGTTCTTAAGATAAAAATGTTCGTTCATGAGCAAATCTAAAGATATATAAATGTGGTTCTTAGCCATACTAATAAAGATTAAAATTCGTTAGGAGGCAATATAATGGGAAGATCAAACAATCATAAACCATCTAGCAGCAAAAAGGCGTTACCTCAAACTCCCGAAAACTTAAAAATAGAACCGGATCGTGTTGATGAAGAGTTTTCTCGTGAGCTAGGTGAAAGTGGGAAAATTAGAGCTACAAGACCTAAATGAAACAAAAAAAGTGAAAGATACAGACTTATTTTTACACTCCTTTTTAATGTAAGTAAAACAAAAAAATCGCGCTGTTTTTTTATTTTCTTATAGAATCAAAGGTGTGTTAGTGAAACAATAATCGCAGAACGGAAGTGGTTTGGCGAAAAAACTTTGCAAGTTTACTTAAGAGATCGATTTTATAGTTAATGAAAAAAGGATCTTCAATGTGGAGATCCTTTCATGCTGTTTCTTCAACTAAAGTTAATCTTAGTCGAAGAAACAGTGTCACTTTAATAAATATCAATAGTACACCTTTGAGAGAAATACGAATAAACGGGTCATCTTAAGACAACTTAGTTGAAACTTCTATAAGTTAAACAGAATAAATTATTAGTCTTGTCTATGTTAATAAAATAGACATGTTTTGATTGTAATTTTTTTGTATAAGAAAAAACACCTTACTGAGATGTTTTTTTAGATATTGATCTTCTTTACCTTGTTCCTTACATACCTTACTTCAAAATCTGGAATATCAAAGCATGCATGACGTAATCAGCCTTTGATTCTAGAGGGCTTGCCATCCTCCAATTTAGCCGAAATAAGCCCAAGTACCACTCCAAGCAACGCACCTGCTCCAACTTCCACAGGCTGATGTCCGAGCAGTTCATTCAGTTCTTTCTCACGCTCCACATACTCAAAGCTCGGAAACTCTCCCGAAAATTTCGCCATATTATCTTCAAGATCATTCACAAGCTTGGCAATTTCCCCTGTATGGCGCCGAATCCCTTGAGCATCATACATCACAATCACGCCAAACACTGTGGCAAGCGCTGTTTCCGTATGCAGCCAGCCTTTATTCGCTGCCACATATGATGCCAGTGCAGCCACACCGGCGGAGTGCGAACTAGGCATTCCACCTGTTGTGAAAGCCTGCTTCAAGTCCCACTTTCCCGTCAGCTTATAATGCGTAAAAATTTTCAGCCCTTGCGCAATCCCGATTGCTGACAGCGCCGTTAAAATTCCCCGATTCATCTTTTCCATGAGCAACTCCTCCACTCCACTCCAGACCAGTCCAACCCAATCCAGGATATTATCTTCCCTCTTTTGATACCCCAATAATAATTTTTATATGCAGCAGTCCCATGATTATCGGCTGTTATTAAAGGTCAAGCTTCATGTAAATAATGACCCTTTTTTTCAGTGTCCGTGTTAGGCTATTTCATAATAATTATTTATAGGATGGGTACCTTAAGGAAAATATATAAAGGAAGGTAATTAACATGGTGTTAAGGTGGCAATGGAATGAACAAGGTCAAGGATATAAATCCGGAAGAGCAAAAAAAGATCATGGAGGTAACCGAGCGAATGTCTTTCACGAAAAACTTCAGATCAGCTACTGCTGAAGAATGGTTTGTTTTCATTCCCGGCTTTAATGATCCAGTTACTGAAGGAGCTGCTGGAAAGGCTATTGTTCACTACAATCTATATGGAAACAAAGATATGTTCATTAACACGACGGTCATTCTGGATGACCCTGTTCTATTTGAGGTGGAAAATTTTCAGCTGGTTTACTCTATTTGTGATGAACTTATAAATCGTCTAGTGGGGTACGCTGATACTTTACTGTCCGTACACGCAGGTTCAAATTCTTACAATGCTGAGTACAAACGCTAATGGTCGAGAACAAGGGGGGAAAACAGTGCATCATAATCTGGTTCAGTCAATAATCGAACAATCGGTCATGCTTAAAAGTGAAGCAGATTGGGATAAGCTCGTTCAACAAGTTAAAAATTCAAAATTTGTATTGCTAGGTGAGGCATCGCATGGAACATCCGAGTTTTATACGGCCAGAGTCGAAATAACAAAAAAACTGATTCAAGAAAAAGGGTTCACCTTTGTAGCCGTTGAAGGCGATTGGCCCGCATGCCAGGCAATCAATAGGTATGTTAAAGGCTATGACAAAGTATTTAATTCGGCGAGGGATGTGCTAAAGATTTTTGACCGCTGGCCGACCTGGATGTGGGCAAACGAGGAAATGATCGACCTGATTGAATGGATGAAGGAATACAATGAGTCTGGACAAAATCAAACGAAAGTTGGATTTTATGGAATAGATATTTACAGTCTTTGGGAATCCATGGATGAAGTTATCCATTACTTAAAACAAATTGATTCACCTGACCTCGAGGCTGCAAGACGGGCGTTCACCTGTTTTGAGCCATTCAATCGGAATAATGAAGAGTACGCAGTTTCTGCAGGCATTTTTTCTGAAGACTGTATAGAGGAAGTAGCCAAATTACTGACGACTATTCAACGGAAAAAAGAAAAATACCCCAATCATGAAGAATTGAATTTGAACCTTCAAGTGAATGCATTAGTAGCGTATAATGCAGAAAATTATTACAGGACAATGGTGGTTCACGATGATAAATCATGGAATATCCGAGATATGCATATGGTGGATGCACTAAATGAAATAATGGATTTTTACGGTTCAAAAGGCAAGGCGATTGTATGGGAACATAATACCCATGTTGGCGATGCCAGCGCTACTGATATGAGAGATTCCGGGATGATTAACGTAGGCCAGGTCATTCGTGAACAAAACCCAGCTGAAGATGTATTTATCATAGGTTTCGGAACCTATAAGGGAACTGTCATTGCAGCAGATGAGTGGGGTGTTGATCTTGAAATAAAAACAGTACCTCCTGCAATGAATGGAAGTTGGGAGGAGGCAATGCACCTTTCGGGGGCTTATGATAAGTTGCTCATTTTCACCGATGAAAATCGGCAGTTATTCCAAGATAGGATTGGACATCGGGCGATTGGAGTTGTATACAAACCGGAATATGAACAATATGGAAACTATGTACCTTCTGTAATGTCAGAAAGATATGATGCTTTTATTTATATGGATGAAACTCAGGCACTTCACCCGCTTGTTCATAAAACAGCACCCGTTGTGTAATAAATTTCAAGCCCTTAATAACATTTCAGGTTATTAAGGGCTTGTTCGTGCTTATACCTATTGACCAATGTTGGTGTGTTATGAAAATTGTCCTCGCCAAAATGAAAAATATCATTGCCCCAATGACTGTGAAAGATGCAGAACTTTTGCTGCTGAATATAAATCTGATCCTTGCAGGAAGTGTCAAAAGAATGTTTAACTTTTGTAAAACAATACCAAGACATGTTAGTAAAGAAGGTAGTAGACCCATAAATTCTGGTTTTTTCCTTTTTAAGAGCGAACTTAAAAGTATCGTGTGGAAAAAGTCGACAAAAAGAGCATCAAATGGTAATGATGTTCCAGGGTCTGATTGTATCGTTAAAGAACAACCTAAGATTAATAGTATGATCCCATCAAATACAGGGTAATGTTTGTTTTATTCACATTGAACACACTTATTCATTCATTAATTCTTTTATCATTAAAAGATGTGGACCGCCATCTTCCATAAAGACATCGGATGAAGTCTGATAGCCGAGTTTTTTATAAAAACCCTCTGCTTGTGTTTGTCCATGTAATTTAACCTTGGATAGTTCCTTTTCCTTTGCAATCTCTTCTAACGTTTTAATTATTATTTTTCCAAGGCCAAATTTACGGTAAGGCTCCAAGATGCAAATTCTCTCCAATTTACCTAAACCATCAACAACTCTTAACCTTCCAGTTCCGACTGGTTTTTCATTATAATAGACTAATATGTGTTCAGAAGAAGCATGAAGTTCATCATATTCATCAAATTCAGTTTCTAATAGGAAACCTTGCTCCTCAACAAATACTTCTTTTCTGATATGAAAGGCTATTTTTAAATCATTTTCTGTAGTAATTCTTTTTGATTCCAATGTTCTTCATTCCTTTTCTAGATTTATGTAATAAGACAAGTCATAATAAATGTATATCCTTTTTTATTATAAACGAAATTATTTTTGTTGTAAATACAACAAAAAAGTTAGGGGCACTTTGAATGAAAGAAATACTCCGTGAAATTGGAATGATAGCAAGGGCATTGGACTCTATAAGTAATATTGAATTTAAAGAATTTGACCTTACAAAAGGGCAATATTTGTATCTTGTCCGAATATGTGAAAATCCAGGAATCATTCAGGAAAAGTTAGCAGAAATGATAAAGGTTGATCGAACTACAGCGGCTCGTGCCATTAAAAAACTTGAAATTCAAGGTTTTATTGAAAAGAAAAATGATGAGGGCAACAAAAAAATTAAAAAGTTATATGCTACTGATAAAGGTGAAAAGGTCTATCCCTTTTTGAAAAAAGAAGGAGAGTATACCGACAAGATTGCATTATCTGGATTTTCTTTGGAGGAAACGGAAACGATGTTGCTCCTTCTCCAAAGGGTCAGAAAAAATATTGAGGTAGATTGGGAATTTGTGAAAAAGGGAAATAAAAGGGGATATTGATGCTTATAAGTCATCACTGAATCATGGATGTCTAATTGGTTAGCATCAATGGAACGGTTGTTGATAGATTTATAAAGAGAGGCTCAATTCCGATTGGTAATTGAGCCTCTTTCTTATTATCCAGCTACATTTTCAGTAAACTGACTATTGTAAAGATCTGCGTAGAAACCATTCACCCTTAAAAGGTCAGAATGCGTTCCCTTCTCTATCACTTTTCCTTGATCCATAACAAGAATCAAATCTGCATCCTTAATCGTTGAGAGACGATGGGCAATGACAAAGCTCGTTCTTCCTTCCATCAGTCGGTTCATGGCTTTTTGGATAAAGACTTCGGTCCGAGTGTCCACACTAGACGTCGCTTCATCCAAGATCATGATTGGTGGATCTGCTAGAACAGCTCGGGCGATTGTCAAAAGCTGCTTTTGGCCTTGTGAGATGTTCGAAGCTTCTTCGTTTAAGACTGTTTCATAACCATCTGGCAGTGTCCGAATGAAATGGTCGGCATGAGCCGTACGAGCAGCTGCGAAAATTTCTTCATCAGTTGCTCCATTTTTGCCATAAGCGATATTTTCTTTAATCGTGCCATTAAAGAGCCAAGTATCTTGAAGAACCATCCCAAAGCTCTTTCGAAGATCACTACGGGACATACTCCGTGTATCAAGACCATCAATATTTATCTTTCCACCATTGAGTTCGTAAAATCTCATCAAGAGATTTATCATGGTTGTCTTTCCAGCACCAGTCGGTCCAACAATTGCGACCGTCTGTCCAGACAAGACATCGATGTTCATATCTTCAATTAACATTTCTTCCCCATATCCAAAGTCCACATGTTCGAAAGAGACTGCACCATTTGCCCTTTTTATGTGAGCTGTGGTTTGTTCTTTCATTTCCTCTTCTTCATCAAGTAGTTCAAAAACACGCTCAGCTGCTGCAACCGTTGACTGAATAATGTTTGCGATGTTAGCCGTTTGTGTGATTGGCTGGGTGAACTGCTTTGAATAAGTGATGAATGCTTGAATATCACCAATTGAAATCGAACGTTGCGTTACCAATATTCCTCCGACAACACTGATGAGGACATAGCTCAAATTTCCGATAAAGAACATCAGGGGCATGATGATACCAGATATAAACTGTGCTCTGCTTGCCGCTTTATACAATTCTTCATTAACCGCAGTAAACTGGGCACTCGCCTTTTTTTCATGTCCGAATGCTTTAACGACTTGATGGCCGGTATACATTTCTTCAATGTGCCCATTTAATTGTCCGAGTTTACGTTGTTGATCGGCAAAGTACTTTTGGGATTTTTTCAAAATAGGCCGGATTGCAAATATTGATAAAGGTAAGCTGACTATCGAGATTAATGTCAATAACGGGCTAATTGAAAGCATCATGATGATAATCCCCAAAATCGTTACGATTGATGTGATGAACTGCGTCAAGCTTTGCTGAAGGGTGCTCCCGATTGTATCAATATCATTTGTCATTCGGCTAAGTGTTTCTCCGTTTGGACGTCCTTCAAAATATTTGAGTGGAAGTTTCTCGAGTTTTTCGTTAACATCTTCTCGAAGATCATATACCGTTTCTTGTGCAACACTTGACATAATGTATTGTTGTACATAGTTGAAAAGGCTGCTTAAGGCATACAGTCCAGCAAGGAGTAAAAGGATATGGCCAATTTTATCAAAGTTAATGGCTGCTCCTGGTATTCCTTGGAATTTCCCGTATGCTCCTTCGAATAATTCCGTAATTGCCGTTCCCATGATTTTTGGTCCGACAATCATAAAAATCGTACTCATGATTGCAGCAAAGAACACGGCAATCAATTTGTTGCGCCGAGGTTTTAAATAGGTCAAAAGACGTCTAAGTGTTCCTTTAAAATCTTTTGCTTTTTGACCCATCATCATCATGTTACCGCCACCAGGACCATGCCCAATATGACCGCCGCTTTGAGGTTTTTTTTGATTACTCATGCAATTTCCTCCTCCGTGAGCTGTGATAAGGCGATTTCACGGTATATGTCGTTTGTACTTAGCAACTCTTGGTGTGTTCCCATACCTACAATGTGTCCTTCGTCTAACACAATGATTCGATCAGCGTCAACCACCGTACTGACACGCTGGGCAACGAGTAGTACCGTCGAATTTTTCGTTTCTTCTTTCAAGGCTGCGCGAAGTTTGGCATCCGTCTTGAAATCAAGTGCAGAAAAGCTATCATCGAATATATAAATATCGGGTTTCCGAATGAGTGCCCGCGCAATCGAAAGCCGCTGTTTTTGCCCGCCTGATAGGTTTGAACCGCCTTGTTCGATTTCTGCCTGATAGCCGTCTTTCATGTTGTTGATAAAATCTTCCGCTTGCGCAATCCGAGCGGCATGCTCAACTTCATCTTGTGTGGCTGTTTGTTTTCCAAAGCGAATGTTTTCAGCGATCGTACCTGAAAAGAGGACGGCCTTTTGTGGTACAAAGCCAATTTTTGAACGAACTTCTTCTTGTGATGACTTACGAATATCAACACCATTGACGCGGATCGTTCCACTTGAAATATCATAGAAGCGAGGGATCAAATTGACGAGCGTTGTTTTCCCTGAGCCTGTTCCGCCGATTATTGCGGTGATTTCACCAGGACTTGCAGAAAAACTAATATCCGATAATGCAGGTTCTTCTGCTCCTGGATAACTGAACGTCACATGATCAAATTCAATTGTACCGTGTTCACGATCTGCCTTTTCTGTCCCCTCATCAAGGAATGAGGGTTTCATGTCAAGGACTTCGTTTATCCTTTTTGCCGATACGGCTGCTCGTGGAATCATAACGAACATCATGGATGCCATAACGAGAGCGAACATAATTTGCATAACATATTGGATAAATGCCATTAAATCCCCGATTTGCATACCGCCGTTATCAATACGAACTCCACCAAACCAAATGATGCCAACAACCGTCAAGTTCATTACAAGCATCATTACAGGCATCATGAAGGCCATGATTTTATTGACCTTGATCGAGACATCCGTCAATTCTTTATTCGCTTTCTTTAGACGTTCTTTCTCTTGCGTTTCACGATTGAAGGCTCGAATGACGCGAATGCCAGTTAAATTTTCTCGTAATACAAGGTTCAACCGGTCTAATCGCTTTTGCACTGTTTGAAAGAGCGGTACACCTTTATATAGAATAAGCAAGATCGACCCAATCAATAAAGGCATTGTGACAACAATGACAAGTGATAATTTTGCATCCATGGATACAGCCATGATCACTCCGCCGATTAACATGATAGGTGCACTGATAACCATACGAAGCATCATGATAACCACTTGCTGGACTTGCGTTATATCATTGGTCGTCCGTGTAATCAATGACGCCGTACCGACTTCATCAAATTCTTGTAACGAAAATTTTTCAACATGATTAAAGACTTTCAGGCGGAGATCGCGTCCCATTCCCATTGCCGCTTTGGAAGAATAGTAACTTGCGATTATGGATGCACAAGCGCCAAGTGCGGAAACCAACAGCATCAAACCACCGATTTTCCAAATGTATGGAGTGTCTCCTTGAACGACGCCTTTGTCAATAATATCAGCCATTAGTGTAGGCAAAAAGAGGTCCGACATGGATTGAATAAAAACCAGACCGATAACTGCTGAAATAATCCACTTATAAACGGATAAATTTTTCAGTATTTTCATCATTTTGAACACTCTCCCTGTTCGGTAGCTTGTGCTTCTAAAAAGTTTGAAATTTGAAGATGCGTTGCTAGCAACTCTTCAAACTGTTCTTCGGAAAGCATTTCAATGGCCGTTTGAAAGACTTGGTGAATGCTTCCTTCGTGAAAATGAATCGTTTTTAATAAATTTTTCCCCTGATCGGTGATTGACAACTGAATCTCACGCCGGTTGCCCTCCACATGCTCACGATGGAGCATGCCTGACCGAACGAGACCATCGACCGCTTGGCTCAAGGTGCTTTTTGGAAGAAATGTTTTCTCTCCGACATTTTTTTGAGTGGTCTCTTTGTAAAGGGTAATGGTCATCAATATGGAGTATTGAGGAACTGTTAATCCACTTTCTGCGGCTGTCTTTTGAACGAACCGCATAATATTTTTCTGCACGTTCCAAAATGAACGCAATAGTTGTACGGAACGCATTTGTTTTTCATTCTCCACTTAACATCACCATTCTTTCTGTTTTGAACTGTTCCATTTTGAACATTTAATTTTATGAATCATTTTAATTTACAGCTATTATTCCGCTTAGTCAACAAAAAAAGCGATCAAATAATTTCGGTGTTTACCTAGACTTTGGTCGTACATAAAACCCTAGTAAAAATCTGAGTGGTCTTGGCGATTCATCATTGTTTTCGCGTGAAAACACCCACTTATTCATGTACTTGATTCAATGGACATCAAAATGTCCTTTTAACAGAGTGAAATTAGTTGGAAATTTGAGATAAAAAGTGGTAGGATAATATTGCATTGAGTTAGTACCAGGTAATAATACTAGATGATAACGCATTTGAGGGTGTTATATGGCAAGCATACATACATAAACGAGATTTTTCTTCCTTAGATAAATAACCGGATTTAAGTTTGTATTAACCGAAAAATGTTTTGATTTTTAGGAGGGATGATGACATATGGTTGAAAACCGTCATCTACAGGCAGGTCTAAGTGATGATCAGGTGCTTGAGATGTATAGAATAATGTTATTGGCAAGACGTATAGATGAACGGATGTGGCTGTTGAACAGATCTGGAAAAATTCCTTTTGTCGTTTCTTGTCAAGGGCAGGAAGCAGCTCAAGTGGGAGCTGCATTTGCATTGAACCGTGAAAAGGATTATGTCCTTCCTTATTACCGGGATCTCGGTGTGGTTCTTGCGTTTGGGATGACCGCAAGGGATTTAATGTTATCCAGTTTTGCAAAAGCAGAAGATCCAAATTCGGGCGGGCGTCAAATGCCTGGGCATTTTGGGCAAAAAAAGAATCGCATCGTGACGGGATCTTCGCCAGTTACCACCCAAGTGCCACATGCAGTGGGGATTGCACTCGCTGGAAAAATGGAAGGAAAAGATATTGTTTCATTCGTTACATTCGGAGAGGGTTCATCAAACCAAGGGGATTTCCATGAAGGAGCGAATTTTGCAGGTGTACATAAACTTCCGGTTATCTTGATGTGCGAGAATAATCAGTATGCCATTTCCGTACCGATTGAAAAGCAATTGGCTTGCGGGAAAGTGTCAGACCGGGCCATTGGTTATGGCATGCCAGGGGTGACAGTCGATGGAAATGACCCGATCGAAGTATACCGGGTGGTGAAAGAAGCGGCCGATAGAGGCAGGCGTGGTGAAGGACCAAGCTTAATCGAAACGGTTTCATACAGGCTTACGCCACACTCAAGCGATGATGATGATAGTCAATACAGGTCGCCTGATGAAGTGTCAGAGGCCAAAAAAATAGATTCGATCATCACTTTCGGTGCCTATTTAAAAGAAGCTGGAATCATGGATGATCAAATGGAGAAACAAATGAACGAGGAAATAATGGAAGTTGTGAACGAAGCGACGGATTATGCGGAAAATGCTCCATTTGCAAATGAAGACACGCTCTCAAATTACGTTTACGCAGGTAAGTAAGGAGGAAAGAAGATGGCAGTGATATCTTATATAGATGCCGTGATAATGGCGATGCGGGAAGAAATGGAACATGATACCCGTGTATTTGTATTAGGTGAGGACGTAGGGGTAAAAGGCGGCGTGTTTAAAGCGACATCAGGGTTATACGAACAATTCGGGGAACAGCGTGTCATTGATGCCCCGCTTGCTGAATCCGCAATCGCAGGAGTCGGCATCGGCGCGGCCATGTATGGAATGAGGCCGATTGCGGAAATGCAATTCGCTGATTTTATCATGCCAGCAATCAACCAAATCATTTCGGAAGCTGCAAAAATCCGTTATCGCTCCAATAATGACTGGCATTGCCCTATCGTCATCAGAGCTCCATACGGCGGGGGTGTACATGGGGCGTTATACCATTCACAATCCGTTGAGGCCATTTTTGCCAATCAACCGGGACTTAAAATCGTCATGCCCTCTACACCCTACGACGTGAAAGGTTTATTGAAAGCAGCCATTCGCGATGAAGATCCGGTCCTTTTCTTTGAACATAAACGTGCCTATCGCCTTATTAAAGAAGAAGTGCCGGATGATGATTATGTTTTACCGATTGGTAAAGCGGATGTAAAACGTGAAGGCGATGACGTTACAGTGATTACTTACGGCCTTTGTGTTCATTTTGCGCTCCAGGCAGCTGAAAGGCTGGCCAGTGATGGCATATCCGTTCATATACTTGATTTACGAACCGTTTATCCATTAGATCAAGAAGCCATTATGGAAGCTGCGTCTAAAACAGGAAAAGTCCTATTGGTTACTGAAGATAATAAGGAAGGAAGCATCATCAGTGAAGTATCGGCGATCATTGCAGAAAACTGCCTCTTCGATCTCGATGCCCCAATCATGAGACTCGCAGGCCCGGATGTCCCAGCGATGCCATATTCACCATCATTGGAGAAATCCTTCATGGTGAATCCTGAAAAAGTGGAAAAGGCACTGAGGGACCTTGTTGCCTATTGAACGAATGAAATAGAACAAACAAAGCATCCCCCATCTGGGGGATGCTTTGTTTGTTCCCATATTGGATCATGCAGATGAAAAACCAATTAAGGAAATTGCCAAGGATGTCCGTGAAACTGGCCAAAAAGTACACATGAATAAAAAGATCATTGAAACGCCATTTGAAATTCGTGGTATTATATGGTAAAGAATTCTAGTTAAAGGAGCTTAAGATGAATACTGGACAATTCTCCAATAATAAACTATTAGATATGGTGTTTGAGAGTACATATTATGGAATTGTAATTGTCGATAGTAATGGGAAAATTCAATACATTAGCAATAAATATTGTGAATTTTTAAATGTTGAACGCGACACAGTGATTGGTGAACATGTGACGAATATAATTGAAAATACAAGGCTACATCTTGTAGTGCAAATAGGTAAATCCGAAATTGCTGACATACATTTTCTTCGTGGTGATTTTGTTATCGCAAATCGCATTCCTATCATTGAAAATAATGAAATAATTGGTGCAATCGGGACAATCATGTTTCGTGATCTTGATGATTGGAATAAAATGAATAGTCACATCAAGGAGATCTTGACAAAACATAATTTTTACAAAAATGAAATAGGCGTTACAAATGGAGTGAAATATTCCTTACATAACTTAATTGGAAATTCTCAAGAAATACAACAGTTAAAAGAACGTGTGAAAAGGTTGGCTAGAGGTGATATCTCTGTTCTAATTAGAGGAGAAAGCGGTACAGGCAAGGAAATAATAGCACATAGCATTCATCAGCTAAGTGGAAGAAGCGACAAACCGCTTGTGAAAATAAATTGTAGTTCAATTCCGGAACACTTGTTAGAATCTGAACTTTTTGGTTATGAAGAAGGTGCCTTCACAGGGGCAAAAAAGGGAGGTAAAATAGGAAAGTTTCAATTTGCTGATGGTGGAACGGTTTTCCTTGACGAAATTGGTGATATGCCTCAGCAAATGCAAGTCAAGTTATTAAGGGTCCTTCAGGAGAAAGAGTATGAGCCTGTAGGTTCGCTTTACCCCAAAAAACTAAATGTTCGAGTGATTGCTGCAACAAATCGCCCTTTAGAAAAATTGGTTGAAGAAAAGCTATTTCGTGAAGACTTATTTTATAGAATTAATGCTGTCCAATTATTTGTTCCTCCTTTAAGAGATAGAATGGAAGATATCCCTTTACTTGTAGATTATTTTTTCAAAAAAATCACAGCTCGAATGGGGAAACGAGTATCCTCCATACACCCAGAGGTGATTTCATTAATAGAGCGCTATAACTGGCCAGGGAATATCAGAGAACTAGAGAATGTGATTGATGCAGGTGTTCACCTATCAAATGAAGAGTTAATGGGAAAGGATGCTTTACCTGAGTATCTTAAACTTCATAATGTGAATACGAAAGAATTAAGTTTAAAGGATTGTGTAGAGGAAGCAGAAAAGAAGGAAATCGAAAAAGCGTTAAGGAGGTTTAAGTTTGATAAAAAAAGGGTTGCGGAAGCTCTTGGGATAGGGAATTCCACCCTTTACGATAAAATTAGAAAATATAAGATTTCTGACCAATAAAAATAAATCCGGGATTTCAGAATTCAATCCGAAATCCCGGATTTATTTTTTGATTTCCATATTAATGTTGATATGGTTCACATAACTGGAGAAACAAGGCTATAAATTATGAAAAACAATGAATGAAAAATCAGCTGATCTTACTTCAGTTGATTTTTTCCTTGGTTATTTTCCGAAAAATCAGAAAATAAGTCATCGGCTTTTCCTCGATTATTAAGGTGAGTAAGTTTTTTTCCGTTTTGGAATGAATCTTGCATCCAAATTAGAAGAAAGGAGGAAAGAAAATGATAAAGGCGAGTGGTCAATTCAGCGGCCTTGTAGCCTGAATTTTGTCTGTATTTTTTAAATTGAAAAGGAGGAATTTCATTGGATGTCGGTTTTATCACAAGAAAAATGGCGAATGATTTAAATAATATAAATTCTAGAAAAATAGCAATACAAGAAGAAGCAGGAAAGTCGATGACGTACATGGATCTCCACCTTAAATCAAATGCGTATGCAAACAAGCTTTACGAAATTGGAGTGCGAAAAGGGGATCGTGTCGGTATTTTACTTTACAACTGTCTCGAATATTTTAGTCTATATTTTGCCATTGCGAAAATCGGTGCAATTGCAGTTCGACTTAATTTTAGGCTTTCAAGTGCAGAGCTTGAGTATGCATTAAATGATTCACAGACAAAAATATTGTGCTTCCATTCTAACTTAGCCAATCAGCTGGAATCAGTGTGTAATCATGTTTCTGTTGAGCGTTATTTTTGTCTTCCTCATAGAAATGGCCCAACCCCAGGATGGTCTGAGTCATGGAGTGTACTAGAAAGTGGTTCGGTAGATGAGGTCAAAGT
This sequence comes from Brevibacillus sp. JNUCC-41, assembly GCF_014844095.1. Classification (NCBI taxonomy): domain Bacteria; kingdom Bacillati; phylum Bacillota; class Bacilli; order Caryophanales; family Bacillaceae; genus Peribacillus; species Peribacillus sp. JNUCC41. Next base: position 4,051,823 of record NZ_CP062163.1, read on the forward strand.
CGATAGCATTAAATTAAACGATCCAGTCATGCTTATGTATACATCAGGAACAACGGGAAGACCTAAAGGTGCGATTTGGACACATGATACAACTTTCTGGTTTTCCACGATACAAGCACTGAAATGGAAATTTACAGGGCAAGAAGTTGCGATGACGACAGGACCACTATATCATGTTGGGGCGATGGAAGATATCGCACTTCCCATTCTACTGATGGGTGGAAGGGTAATAATTACAAAAAGCCAAGAATTCGAGATTGGAAGAATTCTTTCCGTTATTGAAGGGGAAAATGTGACCGATTCTTTTTTATTCCCTTTCATGATTTATGAAATGCTAAATTTGCCTGAAATTGAAAAGTATCAGCTGAAATCTTTAAAAACCATTTATACAGGTGGTGACCCGCTAATGCCATGGGCACTGGAACAATTAAAAAAGAGGTTTCCTCAAATTGGAGTTGTTCAAGTTTACGGGTTAACTGAAGGACAGCCAATTGCGGCTTCGCTTGAACCAAAAGATGCTTTTACAAAAGGCCATACCGTTGGGAAGCCGATGCCACTTACAGAAATAAATATTATCGATGAGGCTGGAACGCCTTTGCCAGTTGGTGAAATTGGTGAGATCGCTATTAAAAGTCCAGCGGTTTCTGAGGGTTATTGGAGGAAACCAGATGCCACAATGGAAACATTCGTGAATGGGTGGTGTAAAACAGGAGACATGGGAAAGTTCGATCATGATGGGTATCTATCAATTGCAGGCAGAAAAAAAGATATGATTCGGAGCGGTGGTGAAAACATTTACTCAGCGGAAATTGAAGATGTCTTATACCGCCATGAGGAAGTGAAGGAAGTTTCTATAATTGGTATTCCTGATCCCAAATATATTGAGGCTGTATGTGCTGTTATTGTTAAAAAAGAAGGAGCCAAACTTACGGAGGAAGATGTTGTTAATTACTGTAAGGAACATCTTGCTAGCTACAAAAAACCTAGAAAGGTCACATTTGTTGATGAAATACCACGTACCCCATCCGGGAAGGTCCAAAAGTTTATTCTTCGTGAACAATTTAATGGTATGGATAAATAAGGGGTTTATGGAAGGTTGAAAAAGGCTTTGTGAATACATTATTTCACCTTGTTTAAAAAATCACATAACCACAAGGATTCTATCATAGATATCTGGGTTCACCCACCGATTCCCGTTTTTCAATAATGACAGAGTATTTGGAACCCACAAGTACACTTTAGGTTTAGGAGGAAAGACGATGAAGAAGAAGGATCAAGTTGTTTCATGGTCAAAACAGAGTAATATTGCAACGATCATTATTGATAATCCACCTGTTAATGTATTAAGCGCAGATGTTATAGAACAATTGAATCTTGTGGTGGATGAAATTGAAAGCGATTACAATGTTAAGGTCATTATACTTACCGGTGAAGGAGAAAGAGCTTTTGTTGCTGGAGGGGATATTAAAGAATTTCCAGCATGGATTGGAAAAGGAGTGGAAGAAGGAAAGGGGAAATCACTTTGGCTTCAGGAACCACTTAATAAAATTGAACGGTTATCAAGACCAACTATTGCTGCAATCAATGGATTAGCACTAGGTGGGGGATGTGAACTTGCCTTAAGTTGTGATATTCGAATTGCGGAGGAACATATTAGGATTGGGCTCCCTGAAATTAAATTGGGATTGTTTCCAGGTGCAGGGGGGACTCAAAGACTTCCTAGACTGATAGGTAAAGCCAAAGCAAAAGAAATGATCTTTACTGGAGAGCCACTGAATGCAGAAGATGCCAAACAAATAGGGCTTGTTAATCATGTTGTGCCAAAGGGTGAATCTTTAGAAAAAGCAATGGAAATTGCAAAAGGTATTTGCAATTATTCTTTACAATCTTTAACTTTTGCAAAGCATTCTATTGATTTTGGTTATGAACAAACACTTGAAGATGGACTCGTGATTGAGGCTGGAAATTTTGGTCATGTTTTTCAGACTAGGGACGTAAAGGAAGGAGTTGAGGCCTTTGTCAATAAAAGGAAGCCAAACTTCATTGATCAGTAAGCCCTCATGACCAAACCAGTGGCAGGTCATTTTTTGCTCTTTTCGTAAAGATTGTTGTTTTTAAAACAAAACGATTTAAGGTTGATTGGAGCGCAAGTGCGAGACTCCTGCGGGAGCAGCGGGACAGGTGAGACCCCACAGGCGTTTACGCCGGGGAGGCTCACCGCCCGCCCCGCGGAAAGCGAGCATCTGGAGGGGAAATCAACCACACCGCTTTACTTGGTAAATAGCAACAACGTATGCTAAAACAGCCTTTTTTTAAAAAGATCCTGATGCCGGGATTGGAAAAATGGCAGATTCTAAAGTAACTCATCTTTGTTAGAAACAGTGGATTTACTCGGGAAATTAATTAGGGTTCTTTACAAAATGTGCACTGGAAAACGGTCCTATAATACCCAATAAGTCTCGGGGCAAAGCATTCAAACTAGCAACAAATGATAACAGATATATTTGGAGAAAAAGGGGGAAATCGAATTGGATGTAATGATCATTATTATTTCACTAGGATTACTTATGTTTCTAGCATATCGAGGATTTTCCGTTATACTTTTTGCACCATTGTGCGCTTTGTTTGCTGTATTTTTAACGGATCCTGGACATGTTTTACCTTTCTTCTCTAATATATTTATGGTTAAGTTGGTTGAATTTGTTAAATTATATTTCCCGGTTTTTTTGCTAGGTGCTATTTTTGGGAAACTGGTTGAAATAAGCGGTGTTGCAAAGAGCATAGCAAAAATTATTGTCCGTTTTATTGGGGCTAAACAAGCCATTCTAGCCATTGTGATAATGGGCGCAATCCTGACATATAGCGGAGTTAGTTTGTTTGTTGCTGTGTTTGCCATCTATCCATTTGCTGCTCAGCTGTTTCGCGAGGCTAATATTCCAAAGCGATTAATTCCTGCGACAATCGCAGTTAGTGCATTTACCTTTTCCATGGATTCACTTCCAGGATCTCCACAAATTCAGAATGTCATTCCAACTGGTTTCTTTAAAACTGACATCTATGCGGCACCGATATTGGGGATTATTGGGGCAATATTTATCATTTCCTTAAGCCTATTATACTTAAATCATTGTCGACATAAGGCAGCTAGAAATGGTGAAGGGTATTTTGGAATTGGTGATAAAGCTATTGATAAGGAAGCTGCTGAAGCAGAATTGGCAGCCAGTTCTGCTATATCAATGGAAACGACTAATAAGTTGGGGATGGATTCTGAAAAAGCTATAAGTAGAAAAGACTGGCTTGCTTTTATTCCGTTGGTGTTAGTCGGGGTGATGAATAAGTTTTTTACTGAGTCTTTTCCTCTTTGGTATGCCAAAGGATTCGATTTTGCTACGATTGGATTAAAAGATTATGGTATTGTCGATATGTCTAAAGTTATTGGTGTCTGGTCTGTGGAGATGGCTCTTATTCTCGGGATAATAGCAATCGTCTTATTAAATTTTAAAGCTGTCAAATTAAATTTCAATTCGAGTATTAATATTGGCATTAGTGGGGCATTGCTAGCAACCATGAATACGGCAACCGAATATGGCTTTGGGGGTGTGATTGCAGCTTTACCCGGCTTTACTGTGGTACAAGATTATCTCACTGGAATGTTTTCGAATCCTTTAATTAATGGGGCGATCATGACAAATGTTTTGTGTGGCATTACTGGATCGGGATCTGGTGGGATGAGCATTACGTTGAGCTTAATGGCGGATACGTATATACAAACTGCTGCTCATTTTGACATTCCGTTGGAAGTTTTACATCGTGTCATTTCTATGTCAGCAGGTGGATTTGATACTTTGCCGCATAACGGAGCTATAATAACTCTTTTAGCTGTTACGGGACTCACACATCGCCAGGCATATAAAGACATTTTTGTTATTACCATTATAAAGACACTTGCTGTATTCTTTGTAATTGGTATATTCAGCTTGTTTGATATCGTTTAACTATTTCCAGTTGAACATAGCAAAATACACTTCCATTTCTAGCTTTACCCACTTTTTATATGGAAAAATACATCTCCTAAATGAAAAATTTTTATTCGTGTTGATTTTAAGAAATATCACTAAATTATATAGTCTTCAATATTTAATATCCGAATATTCAGACTGATAAATCGGTCACAAATAAAGGAGATGAAATAATGTTTAATAAATATTTCCATCAATATGAAGTCGGCGAAACATGGATGTCGAAGGGACGTACTATAACCGAGGCTGATTTAGTAATGTTTTCTGCATTTAGCGGAGACTGGTTTCCCCTCCATACTGATAAGGAGTATGCAGCAAATACACAATTTAAGCAACGCATAGCCCACGGAATGCTTATACTTTCGGTTGCAACCGGCTTATCTCATTTTGAACCGGGAATCGTTGTTGCATTTTACGGTTTGGAGAAAGTTCGATTTATAAATCCAACCTTTATTGGGGACACGATACATGTAGAATTAAAGGTGATTGACCTTTTTGAAAAGGGCTATCAAGGTGTTGTAACAGTCATCCAAGAAATAAAAAAACAAAACGGAGAAACTGTAGCCATAGCCAACATGAAAATAATGGTCAATTCTGATGCCAATGTGAAAATATAGTAGTCAATTAAGGTAACCCCAGCTTTGGACTGCTTATGGATGGAGAGGAATTCGGAGTGAAAGTATTACCCCAAAAGAAATACTGCGTCCTTTCTCATTTTTAAGATTAAGGCAAGCCTATAGACCGGCTTGCCTTCTTTAATGCTCTCCAGCTTTTTTTTAGTTTTTTAAAACATGAAATAAACATAAAACGCTACCGAGCTAAAATAATAGGAGAAATCGCACTGAAGATTCCTCTCTTCATTGACCTGCAACTGCTAGGAGACCAACAGACTGATAGCCTTAATAAAGGCTGGATAAAAACGCCAAAATGAATGATTAGTTAAGCCATGCTTTTTACAATTGCAAAAGATTGTTCGAACGATACATGCCGCTCCCTTTATCTTGAAGGTTTGCTAACCGAATTTGGCGGAAAATAACTTTCAGTACTTAAATAGCAAGATTTTATATGAAGTCCTTAACAATGTTTGTCATAATAAGAAAGTAGGAAGGGGGAATATCATGCTTCGATTATACGGGGCTTTAATCGGCCTTAGTTTGATATGGGGTTTATCGTTCGTTTTCATGAAGTGGCTGCTCCCGTCAGCCGGTATTTGGGGGATTGTGTTTCTCCGCTGTTTGGCGGGTGCTGTTGTTCTGCTTCCCGTATTATGGTGGAAGCGCAGTGAAATTAGCTGGAAATTACCATGGACAGCTCTGGTCGTTGTCGGGATCTTCAATTGCGGATTAGCATGGGGTTTAATAGCTTTAAGTGAAACAGAGATTAACAGTAGCACGGCATCAATTCTTAATGCAACCACCCCAATCTGGACGGGGGTCATTGGATTTATCATTTTTTCTTATGTTTTAACCGCCCGACAATGGATGGGCATTCTTATTGGTTTTTTCGGAATTCTAGTATTGATGGATTTTCAAGTCGGTCAGCTTTTCGGCAAGGAATTCATTGGAATTGGTACAATGCTGCTAGCGTCCACCTGTTATGGTTTTGCCGGCCAATATACGAAAAGATTTCTTTCCAGTACAAGCATATTGGTCATTACTACATTTACGCTGCTCACGGGTGCCTTTATCGGTTTGATCGGGATGTTTTTAACAGGGCCGATTAATCCAGTGATGTTGATGGACCCGCTAACGATTTTCTCCATAGTCGGTCTTGGGTGCTTTGGCTCTGGGATCGGCCAGCTGATCTATTTCTACATCAATAAAAATGGCAGCCCGGAGTTAGCCGCAACGGTTACATACCTGATTCCTGCAAGCGCTATGGTTTGGGGCTATGTCCTGCTTGGAGAAGCGATTAATCCTCATGTAATTATTGGCCTGCTGATCATTTTCGCAGGGGTTTATCTTTCTTCTAAGAAGTCAAATAAAAAAGATGGTGCTGACTCTTCATCCGGAAAACAAGGGGAATTGCGTCAAGTAAAATAAGGAACCAAACCGAAATAGCCCTCCAAGGTTTTCTCTTTACCTGGGGGGCTTTCGTATTGAAATACTGATTCAATTTAGCAAGACAAGTGATTGATCGTCATTGCCGCGACTTATACCTATAGATAGTAACCCATATTCGGAATGGCATTTGCTTTAGAATGGATATTCTGTTTCCATCTCTTTCGAAAGATATTTAGAACTAAATGAAAATTGACAGAAGTTATTTCGTCTTTGAGATATATTAATTTGAGATAAGTTGTTGACAGTGAATTTCATTCATGATAAATTATCTTTAAGTAAAGATATATTAATTCAAGATAATAAAAATTATGTAAAGCCTTTTCTAACCCCTTTAATGAATAGCCACTCTTCTTGAAGGAAAAATATAGGGGATTAATTCAAATGTTGAACATCCAAAAATTGATCGTTTTAATGGGAGGAATAATTTATGAATGGATTAAAAGGTATTCACCATGTCACGGCCATAACAAGTAGTGCAGAAAAGAACTATGAATTTTTCACAAATATATTAGGCATGCGTTTAGTCAAGAAAACAGTTAACCAAGATGATATCCAAACCTATCACCTGTTTTTTGCCGACGATGTTGGCGGTCCAGGTACTGATATGACATTCTTTGATTTTCCTGGTATTCCTAAAGGAGTGCATGGCACTAATGAGATTTCAAAAACATCCTTCCGTGTACCGAATGATGATGCATTGGAGTATTGGGTTAAGCGGTTCGACCGTTTAGAAGTAAGTAATAAAGGAATTCAGGAACAGTTTGGTAAAAAGATCATTTCATTTGTGGATTTTGATGATCAGCAATATCAATTAATTTCCGATGAAAACAATAAAGGGGTTGCAGCGGGGATTCCTTGGCAAAAAGGACCGATTCCCCTCGAATATGCCATTACAGGATTAGGACCAATTTTCATTCGAATCGCCAACTTCGATTATTTTAAAGAAATGATGGAAAAAGTACTATTATTCAAAGAAATAGACAAGGAAGGATCATTTCACCTATTTGAAGTAGGGGAAGGTGGGAATGGTGCACAAGTGATTGTTGAGCATAACTCAATCCTTCCTCAGGCACGGCAGGGTTTTGGGACTGTTCACCATACAGCCTTCCGTGTTGAAGACCGTTCCGTTCTGGAAGAATGGATCAAACGAATGGAAAGCTTCCAATTTCATACGTCCGGTTATGTTGATCGTCACTTTTTTGAGTCGCTTTACGTACGAGTGGCGCCACAAATATTATTCGAATTTGCCACGGATGGTCCTGGATTTATGGGGGATGAGCCGTATGAAACGCTTGGGGAAAAGTTATCTTTACCACCGTTCTTGGAACCGAAAAGGGATCAAATCGAAAAGTTGGTCCGTCCCATTGATTCAGTAAGAAGCACAAAGGAATTCATTAAAGAATAACCATTAGCGAATGATATATTGGTTTATGCTCATACTAAAACAGGTAGAAATAAAAAATGGGAATAATCATTTGAAATAGAAAACATGTTCTGGAGGAATGAATCGTGACAAAAGATTTTTACACGGCTATTAAAGAGAGACGATCATATTATGGGATCAATAAAGAGATTCAAGTATCGGATGAGAAAATTAAAGAAATTGTTGAATTTGCGGTAAAACACACGCCATCGGCTTTTAATTCCCAATCTTCCCGCCTTGTTGTTTTGACTGGCTCGGCCCATGATAAATTATGGGATATTACGACGCAAGCTTTAAGGAAAGCTGTTGGTGAGAGAGATTTCTCTGGCACTCAACAAAAAATGGATTCCTTTAAAGCGGGATATGGGTCAATATTATTCTTTGAAGATGAATCTGTTGTGAAATCACTTCAAGAACAATTTGCAGCGTATGCGGATAACTTCCCAATCTGGTCACAACAAACATCAGGCATGCATCAATTAGTTGTTTGGACAGCACTTGAAGCAGAAGGAATGGGGGCAACTTTACAGCATTATAATCCACTAATTGATGATGATGTGAAAAAAGAATGGGATGTCCCGAGTAATTGGAAATTGATTGCGCAAATGCCATTTGGAAATCCAACAGCTCAACCAGGTGATAAAGAATTCAAACCACTTGAGGATCGTATAAAATTTTATAAATGAGTGAGATGCTAAATATTTCTACAGAGAGCCAACCCTGATTGGCTCTTTTTTTCGTTGTTCCGTGATATCTTGACAATGACTATGTCAGCAAACAAAACCTTCTTGAAACCGCGTTTGACCGATTTCATTATGCTGAAGAGATGAGAAGCCTTTTTGAGGGGAAACTCGTTTTTGATTTGTCCCAAGACTTGTTTCTGATCAGTCGAAAGTATCATGAACAATAGGTTTCCAATATACACTGGTACTCTCCATGGTAACATGAGTACAGTTATTCTGTTTAATCCAATCCACTAACTGTATTAGAAAAACAGTTTTTGTTGAAACGTTTGAATCTCCTTTCCTTCTGGTGTCATAATACATGCAGTAATAGTGTCCTTAGGGACATCCATACCACATGCTCTTTCAATGTCTACTTCCATTGAAAACATCCTTTCTACGGCTCTCAATATAATTGGAGGCTGGTGCAAAAACCAGATTAGGATTGATCTACCATGTGTGCTTCCCGTAAGGGAGCGACAGTCAGTGGTGTACCTTGGTCGTTGGAGTCAGACTAACGGATGGGCTCTAACGCACCATAGTTCATCGACCTTCCTCTCCCAGCCGTAGAATCAGTATTGACCTTTCTGAACCAATTTCATTCTCTGTGGTGAAGCGTTGATTTTTGCGCTTCATGGATGGCTAACGGGTGTGTTGGCTGAAGATCAGAGCTGTCTTTAAGGCAGCTTTTTTGTATGAAAACACATTAGTAAAAAAGCCATGCTAAAATAAACCTGCCCGTATTCATTTTGATGATAAAGAAATAGGGAGAAAGGCAATATCTGAGAAGTAGTATGTTTAGGTCTTAACGATGCTTTAACCAGGATCGTCTTTTTGCAGTTTGTGAAGTATGGTACTTAAACCCCCATGAAAATTAAAAACGCTCAAAATCCAGAAAAAACCACAACAAAATAGACCCAGTAGAAACGCTTTTTAAAAAAGGCTGAGCCTTATGAGTGATCTATTTAAGTTTGGTAAATCGTTAAACAATTACCTCCAATCATAGCAAATTACCTAACCAGGAGCTTTGTTTAATGACGAACTGAAAAGAGTGATATGTTTGAATAAAAAACTTTTCACTTTATCTTTAATAGATTTGCCTTTACTTTCCCCTCTTTACGGTCAGCTATTGAGGCTTTTTTCTAGTTGATAATGAAAATAAGAGCAGGTGAATTGGACAAATTAAGACCTGATTTACAAAATCTTAACATTGGATTGATGTGGGGTTTACATTGAATGATTATCATTAAACCGTAATAAACAGTAATAAACAGTAAAAATCCCACATTGAGATTGCTTTTTATTGAGAGCAGGTATCAAAGCTAGATAGAGAAATTAATAGAATGAGAAAAGGGGCTATAAGCATGAGTTTCATCGCGATAGATTTAGACGGAACATTATTAAACGACCAGAACGAAATTAGTGAAGAAAATATAAAGGCGATTCAATATGCCCAAGATAGAGGCTTTGAAGTAGTTATTTCAACAGGGCGGGCTTATTTTGACGTTCAAACAATTTGTGAAAAAGCCGGGATTTCCCCATTTGTAATCGGGACAAATGGTGCAACCACTCATTCCAAAAGCGGAAAGTGCATTTCTTCTATTACGATAACTAAAGATTGTGTCGAATCTATTCTCCAATGGTTAGATGAACGGAATTATTATTACGAAGTGTTTACTGATAAAGCCATTTATACGCTAAAAAAGGGAAGAGAACATTTCCATAATGAGATTAAAAGTTTGAAAAACGCAGATTTGAATACAGATATGAAAGAATTAGTTGAAGTAGCGGAGAGGCAATTTGACCAGTTTGGATATGTTTTAGTTGAAAACTATCATGATATCTTAAAACAGGAGGAAGAATTCTATAACATATTGGCATGTTCTTTTGATAAAAAGAAATTAGCGGAAGCATGGAACCAATTCGAAAAGTTTGATGAGTTGATGGTTGTTTCATCTGCTGATCACAACATTGAAATGACTAGTAAAAGAGCTTCAAAAGGAAAGGCTCTTGAAAAATTGGCTTTTTTGATGAATGGCTCCTTAGATCAGGCTATGGCAATCGGGGACAGCAACAATGATTTATCCATGTTCGAGAAAGTTGAATACAGCGTAGCGATGGGAAATGCGAAAGATGTCATAAAAGATGTTTGTACAACGACAACCCTTAAAAATGATGAAAATGGGGTAGCTTATGCGATTTATCGATATTTGGAGAACTTCGTGGTTCAAAAATAAGTGTCAATGCCGAAGGAGCGAGCGATAAAATGGCCTGGATATATATTATAATGGCAGGACTTTTGGAAATCGTTTGGGTGAACGCTCTTAAATATTCTCACGGATTCACCAATTTTGAGTTTTAACGAATACCGCTAATTATTTTCATATTTATGAGGGGGGATTGTTTATGGCAGTAGCACAGAAGCAGGTCAATAAATGGTTTACCTTATGTATCTTAATTTTGGGAGGAGGAACAATATTTAAATTATCATCCTTAAAAGATGCTTTTTACGTTCCGATGCAAAAATATTTTCATCTTTCACATACCCAAATAGGTTTGGCATTATCTGTATATGCTATTGTACAAATGTTAGGTTATGTAGTCTCCATGTACATCACTGATAGATTTTCTAAAAGGAAGTTAATTCCGATTGGATTGATTGGTGTAGGTGCAACTGGGATTTATTTATCTACTATACCAAGTTATTATGGAATTTTAGCTTCTTGGGGAGTAATGGCTTTATTTACAGAGATTACTTTTTGGCCAGTATTGATAAAAACCGTTAAATTGCTTGGAGACTCCGACGAACAAGGCAGGATGTTTGGATTTCTTGAAGCTGGCCGTGGTGTTGTAGATACAATCGTTGCATTCTCTGCTCTAGGTATATTTATTTGGTTAGGATCTGAGTCATTAGGTTTCAGAGCCGCAATTTTATTCTTTGCCTTGATTACAATTATTGTTGGTATCATCAGTTATTTCTTTATAGAGGACGATATCATTGAAACGTTTGATAAGGGTGGAGAAGAAATTAGTAAAAGTAAAGTAGCTTTGAAAGGTGCGATGCAAGCAATTAAAACTCCCAAACTTTGGTTTTCCTCATTTACAATATTTTGCGTTTATACGGTTTACGCAGGTTTAACTTACTTTATTCCGTTCTTGCAAGAAATTTATGGAATGCCGGTAGCGTTATTAGGTGTATATGGGATTATAAACCAATATGGATTAAAAATGATAGGCGGTCCCATCGGTGGATTCTTAGTTGATAAAAAATTTAAATCAGCGACAAAATACCTTAGATTTACATTTCTCTTATCCATTATTACAATGATAATTTTTATTATGCTTCCACATGACAAAATGAATATTTATATAGGAATAATTGCGACACTTGGCTTCGGATCGATTGTATTTACTCAACGGGCTGTGTTTTTTGCCCCATTAGATGAAATTGATATTCCAAAAGAGATAAGCGGTGCTGCCGTATCAGTAGCTTGTTTAGTTGGTTATGCTCCTTCAATTTTCGCCTTTGCCATGTATGGTAATATTCTGGATCACAATCCTGGAATTACTGGATATAGATATGTATTTTTGATTATGATCGCCTTTGCAGCTATAGGTTTTATTATAAGTAACTATTCAGTTAAAATTTTAAAAAAGCAAAAACAAACTAACCGATATTTGGAAGATAATTAAATGAATGCTTAATTTTTTATCGATATATAAATTGGATTAACTTTGGGTAACAAAATGAAAATTGGATTAGAAACAGAAAGCTTTCACTTGCAGTTTATTATAGTTGAATGAATATTTTCGATTTTATCAGAAAAACAGCTAAATTAGGATTAGCCGGAGTCATACTTTACACAGAATAATTTTAGAAATGTGTCATCCATGTAAGCGAAGGAAGGAAAGGATCATTTAAGATGTAAAACCGTTTTTCAATAATAACTGATTGATCCTTTTACAACATACTATCCAAGTGATGATCTTTTAGAACAAATGTTATTGGCCCAAGATAATGAAATTAAAGAATCTGTACAAACGGTCAAA